>CAVTBE010000001.1:0-97492 GCA_963732845.1 uncultured Alphaproteobacteria bacterium
AGCAGACTGAAGATCCGCGACCTAATCTTGTTTTCTCTATGTTCGGCGCACTAAGATGGTGGCGAGCCCGGTGCGACCATCAAGCGCCGAGGGCTCCACAAAAGTGTAAGGGGAGGGAATCTGCAGATGTCCACAATTGCCAAGTCATTGGTGCTCACCGCGCTTGCGGCGGGCCTGATGGTCGGTACCGCCGTCGCCGACACCAGCGGCAAGAAGATCGCCTTTTCAAACAACTACGCCGGCAACTCCTGGCGCCAGGCGATGCTGAAGAGCTACGACATCGTCACCAAGAAGGCAGTGGCCGACAAGGTCGTCGGCGCGGCCGATGTGTTCACGACCGCCGACAAGGAAGTGCCGACGCAGGCCGCACAGATCCAGAACCTGATCCTGCAAGGCTATGACGGCATCGTCATCAACGCTGCTTCGCCGGACGCACTGAACGGCGCGATCAAGCAGGCGTGCGATGCCGGCATCGTCGTCGTGTCATTCGACGGCATCGTTACCGAGCCATGCGCCTATCGCGTGGTCGTTGACTTCGAGGCCATGGGCAAGGAGGAAGTGGAGCAGATGGCGAAGTTCCAGCCAAAGGGCGGGAACCTGCTGGAGATCCGCGGCCTGGCCGGCACCTCGATCGACGAGGCGATCCACAAGGGGATCCTGGCAGGCGTTGCCGCCAATCCCTGAGTTCAAGATCGTCGGCTCGGTGACGGGCGACTGGGATCAGACGACTGCGCAGAAGGCCGTGGCCACCGTGCTTCCGTCGCTTCCTGAAGTCGTCGGCGTCGTCGATCAGGGCGGCGATGGCTACGGTGCGGCGCAGGCCTTTGCCGCGGCCAACCGTCCGCGTCCCACCATCATCATGGGCAACCGCCAGGATGAGTTGCAGTGGTGGAAGGAGCAGAAGGCGAAGGACGGCTACACGACGTGGTCGGCATCGATCGCGCCTGGCGTGTCGACGCTGGCCTTCTGGGTGGCCCAGCAGGTGCTCGATGGCCGCAAAGACATCCCGCACGACCTGCTCGTGCCCTACCTTGCCTTCACACAGGATGATTTCGAAGCAGCCCTGCCGAACATCCCGCAAGGCGGCGTTGCCAGCCACGAGTACTCACAGGAAGATGCGCTCGCGGCGATCAAAGCGAACATGAAGTAGAAGAACGGCCTGGTCCGTCGATACCGGCGTACCTGTGGGCGGGCTGATAATGGCCGATGAGAAGGCCGTAATTGTCAATCTGGACGGCGTCGAGAAACATTTCGGCGCCGTCCATGCCCTCGACGGAGTCGACTTCACCGTCGGCGAGGGAGAATGCGTCGGTCTTGTCGGGCACAACGGCGCCGGCAAATCGACGTTGATGAATGTGCTGGCTGGAACCCTCGAGCCAAGCCATGGCGAAATCTTCATTTCGGGAGCGCGTCAGGCCGCCTATTCGGTCGGCGTCGCCCATAAGCTCGGTATCCGGTGCGTCTTCCAGGAACTCTCGCTCTGCCCGAATCTCAGCGTCGCTGAGAACGCCCGCATCAACCATCCGAGCCTGATCGGCTTCGGCTGGCGCCGGCGGGCGGGCGACCTGATCCTCGCCAAGCTGGACGAGATCTTTCCCGGCCACGGCATTGGTCCTTTCGACGTTGTGGCTGACCTGTCGATCGGCCGTCGTCAAATGGTCGAGGTCGCGCGCGCCTTCACGGTCACCGACGACCCGCTGCGTCTGGTTATCCTCGACGAGCCGACCTCTTCGCTCGACATGCACACCGCTGGGCAGCTACTTGCCTTTGTTCGCCGGGCGGTGGCCGGCGGAGCGAGTTGCGTTCTGATCTCGCACCTGCTGGGCGAGATTATCGACAATTCCGACCGCATCGTCGTGATGCGTGACGGCAAGGTGGTCGCGAGCGATGTCGCAGCCGCCTTCGACCGTGATCGGCTGGTGACGACGATGGGCGGCGCCCGGGAGCGAAAGGCCGCTGCCGAAGCCGCCGACCAAACCACGCATCGTCGCGGCGACATGCCGGTGCGTGTCCGCGCAAGGCCGCAGAAACAGGCCGACGTTACCGAGCTTGTTGCCCATGAAGGCGAAATCGTCGGGCTCGCCGGGCTCGCCGGTCATGGCCAGACGGCCCTCCTGCTCGACATCTTCAAAGCCGCGGGACGGCGGATGACGCGCCTCGAGGTGAATGCACCGGTGGCGCTGGTCGCTGGTGACCGTGTGTCCGACGGCATCTTTCCGCTGTGGTCGATTGCCAAGAACATCGGCATCCGGTCAATCGCCGCGTTGCGCAAGGGGGTGCTGATATCGCCGGCGCTTGAAGACCGGCTAGCCGAATCCTGGAAGGAGAAGATCGGCATTCGCACACTCGATGTGGAAAACAACATCCTGTCGCTGTCGGGCGGCAACCAGCAGAAGGTTCTCTTCGCCCGCGCGCTCGGCTCCGATGCGGTGATCGTGTTGATGGACGATCCGATGCGCGGCGTAGACGTCGGAACCAAGCTCGAGGTCTATGACCTCATCCGCGAGGAAGCGGCAAAGGGCCGAACTTTCATCTGGTACACGACCGAGATCGACGAGCTCGACAACTGCGACCACGTCTATGTGTTCCGCAACGGTCAGATCGTCGCCAATCTTCACCGGGGCGAACTCACCGAGGAGAAGGTCATCCAGTCCTCGTTCCAGGATATTGCTTGACTATGGCCGCAGCCGGCGACACCAATCGACCCTTGCCGTTCGCCCACCTGTGGTCGGGCCGCGCGCTGAGGGCGGCGCTGCCTGCCGTTTCCCTCTCGCTGATCCTGATCGCCATCGCCTATCTCAATCCGCGGGCGATGAGCTATTTCGGCTTCAATCTGATGCTCAACCTGGCGATCCCGATCGCCTTGGCGACGCTCGCCCAGATGTTCGTCATCGCCGGCAACGAGCTCGACTTGTCGATCGGCACCTTCGTCGGTTTCGTCGGCTGCGTTACCGCCACATGGCTCCGCGATGCGCCGCTGCTCGGCATCGTCGTGCTGCTCGGCGGCATCGGCGTCTATGCCGTGTTGGGCGCACTCATCTATCTGCGCAACCTGCCCTCCATCGTCGTCACCCTCGGCATGAGTTTCGTCTGGCAGGGGCTGGCGATCCTGCTGCTGCCCAAGCCCGGCGGCAAGGCGCCGGACTGGCTTCTGCATCTCATGGGCTTCAAGCCTCCGTTCGTGCCCTTTCCGATCATCGCGGCCATCGTCATCGCGGCAGCCGCCCATTTCGGCTTGATGCGCACTTCCTACGGCACGATCCTGCGCGGAGCCGGCGGCAACCCAAACGCGATCGCCCGCGCAGGCTGGTCGCTGCTCAAGACGAAGGTCGTCAGCTTCGCCATGGCCGGCGTCTTCGGCGTGTTGTCGGGCATGGCGCTCATCGGCATCACCACGTCGGCCGATGCCAATATCGGCAACGGCTATACGCTTCTGTCGATCGCTGGCGTCATTCTCGGCGGTGGCGAATTCGTCGGCGGCCGTGTCTCGCCGATCGGCGCCGTCATCGGTGCACTGACCTTGGCGCTCGCCGCCTCGCCGCTCCTCACCTTCATGCACATCCCGCCGGACTGGCAGGTCGGCGCCAACGGCGCCATCCTCATCATCGTGCTCGCCGCGCGGGCTCTGATTACCCGTAAGGAGGGGTGAGCCGTGACTCCGGTCAGCAGACTGCTCGCCAAGCCATGGATCTGGTCGTTCGCCGGTGCCTTCGTTGTCTGGCTGGCAGCGATCGCCTTCACGCGCGGCTATGGCGCCGGCGGCATGATCACGGCGGGTCTGTCGCTCGCCGTCTTCACGGTGATTGTCGGCATCGGCCAGATGTTCGTCATCACGCTCGGTCCGGGCAACGTCGATCTGTCCATTCCTGCCAATATCGGGCTGGCCAGCGCGGTGGCAATGAAGGTGATGGACGGCAGCGATGCGATGGTGGCGGTCGGCCTCGTCGCGGCGCTGGGAAGCGGCGCGGCCGTCGGCATCGCCAACTACCTGCTCATCTGGGCGCTGCGCATCCCGCCCATCATTGCCACGCTATCGGCGAGCTTCATCATCCAGTCGGTTGACATCAGCTATGGCCGCGGCTTGCAGATCAAGCCGCCACCTGGCTTCGCGGATTTCACCAATATCCAGTTCTTCGGCATTCCACTGCTTGCGATCCTAACCGTTCTCTTCGCCGTCGGTGCCGGCATCGTGCTTCAGCGCACGATCTACGGGCGCTCGGTCACCGCCATCGGCCAGAATATCCGAGCCGCGGCGCTGGCGAACGTGCCGGTTGGCCGCATCCGGTTTCTCACCTATACCCTTTCAGGCACGTTGGCCGGCTTGAACGGCGCTTTGCTCGCCGGCTATTTCCGCGGCGCCAATGTCGACATCGGCAACGAATACCTGCTGGCTTCGATCGCCGTTGTGGTGATCGGCGGCACATCGGTCGCCGGCGGCAAGGCAAATGTACCGGGCATCTGGGGGGCAGCGCTCTTTCTCGTCCTGCTGCTCACCATGCTGAATACCTTCGGTGTCAGCGCCGGCATCCGCCTGCTGGTCACCGGTCTTGTCATCATCGGCGTCATCATCGCAGCCGGGGGACAGAAGGTGCCGCGCTGAGCGGGAGTAGTGCAACGACAACGAAGAAGATGCCGGTCACCGGCATCTCTGAGAAGGGAGGGGAGCCCATGCCGTTCGTCAACATCCGCCTCGTCAAGGAGGTGATTGCCAGCGATCCCGCCGGCAAGAAGAAGGTCATCGCCAACGGCGTCGTCGAAGCAATCACCAAGGCCACCGGGTTGACCAAGGACGATGTCTGGGTCGTGTTCGAGGAGGTCGCCGCCCGCGATTGGTATGTCGGCGACATCGATGTCGAAACGCGAAGGAAGCCGAAATGAGCGCGGAGATCCGCGACGAGCTGTTCCGAACGGTCGTTGGCGGGGAGGTCGCGGTCGAGCTGGTGGCGGGTGGTTTCAGTTTCACCGAGGGGCCGATCTGGCATCCGCGCGAGAGGCACCTGACCTTCAGCGACATGCCGGGCAACGAGATGCGCCGGTGGACACCGGCTGGCGGTGTGGTGAGTTTCCGCAAGCCGTCGAACATGGCCAACGGCAACACCTATGACCGCCGGGGCCGGATGCTGACCTGCGAGCACGCGACAAGCCGCGTGACGCGCACCGATGCCGACGGCACCGTCAAGGTGCTCGCCACACACTATCAGGGCAAGGAACTCAACAGCCCGAACGACATCGTCGTGAAGAGCGACGGCTGGATCTATTTCACCGATCCCACCTACGGGCGAATGCCATACTACGGCGTCGAGCGCGCGTCCGAGCTCGACTTCCGCGGCGTCTATCGGGTGGCCGAGGACGGAACCGGGCTAACATTGCTTGCCGACGACTTCGTTCAGCCGAACGGCCTGTGCTTCTCGCGCGACGAGCGGCGCCTGTTCGTCAACGATACCGAGCGCGGGCATGTGCGCGTGTTCGATGTCGGCGCCGACGGCCTGCTGTCGGGTGGTGCGGTATGGGCCGAGGTGAGGGGCTCGGGCCAGGGCGCTCCCGACGGTATGAAGATCGACCGCGACGGCAACCTCTATTGCTGCGGGCCGGGTGGACTGCACGTCTTCTGCGCCGGACGCGCGGTCGCTCGGCGTGATCCGCGTGCCGGAGGTAGTCGCGAATTTCACTTGGGGCGGGGACGAGATGAGAACGATCTTTCTCACCGCTTCCTCGTCGCTCTATCGCGTCCGAACAAACACGCCCGGCACGCCGCTTTTCTGATTTCCATCCGGCGGGAATCGGTGGAAACCGATGGCGGAACAGAGTTGGTGATGGTTGTCGCGCGTTGGCCTCGGAAGCACGTGGTCGAGACAGCGCTCCCGGCGGGGCGGCGAAATATAAGATCCCCAGGAGGTGCAAATGGTTGTTGTGCCGGCAAGTGTTGTGACAAATCCGCCGCGGCAATGGGGGCCGTCGGCCCCGCCGACAATCTATCCCGATCCCGACGTGATCATCGTCGATCCGTCATTCGCGAAGCTGGTGGTCGGGCTGACGTCGATCCGCCGCCTGTGGACCGGGGCGCGATGGGCCGAGGGACCGGCATGGTCCGGCCAGGGTCGATACCTGGTGTTCAGCGACGTCCACACCGACACCCAGTACCGGTATCTCTGGGATACGGGCGAGGTTTCGGTATTCCGCAAGCCGTCCTACCATAGCAACGGCAATACGTTCGACTTCCAGGGCCGGCAGATCGGCACGCAGGGCTATCACCGCCGCGTCGTGCGCTGGGAGCACGACGGGTCAATGACGGTGATTGCCGACTGCCTTCGAGGGCAAGCCGCTCAATTCACCCAACGATCTCGTGCCGCATCCGGACGGGAGCATCTGGTTCACCGATCCGCCCTATGGCGCCCGATTGCTGGAGGGGCATGCCGATTTTGTCGGGCGGGCCGGCCAATGCGGACGGGCTACTCAACCCGCTGGTCGGTCAGCCGGACGCAGGTGTGATCGGCGGCAAGCGGCGGGAACTGCTGACCAACACCTATCGGTGGGATCCGAGCGGCCGGCTGAATGTCGTGGCCAGCGAGGAGCAGGTACCGGACCCGAACGGGCTGTGCTTCTCTCCCGACTACAAGACGATGTATCTGGCGAGCACTGGAAAGGGCCCGGGCGACGCGATCGGCGGCAAGGGCGTCATCTACGCCTTCGACGTCGATGGCAGCAAGCGACGAACCAGCGCCTGTTCAGCGACATGATCGTGGATGGCGTGAAGTGCGGGCCAGACGGAATGCGGGTCGATGTGCAGGGCAACCTCTGGTCGGGCTCAAATGCGCCGCTTGGCTATGCCGGCGTCACAGTGTGGAACCCGTAGGGCAAGCTGATCGGGCAGATCAGGCTTCCGGAGGTCTGCGCGAACGTGGCGTTCGGCGGCCCCAAGCGCGACCATCTCTTCATGGCCGCCAGCCAGTCGCTCTACGTGCTGCAGGTGTCTACCCAGGGCGCGGCGCCGGCCTGATTCCTGGCTAAGCCGGAAATGGAATCTTGCGAACTCGAGTGCTTCGAGCATCGAAAGGCTTGACTCTCGGCTTCTCCGCCTTTGCCCAGGAAGTTATGCAAGCGTCCTAATATGCTGCTGCAACGCGCTATTTCGGTCGCTTTCGGGGCAAAGTCGAAATGGGCTGACCGGTTAAGCCGGAGGCTTCGGACGAGAATGACCCCGAGCGGTCGCTGGATGCGAGCCGCGATGCGTTGGCCAGCACATCCCTTTCTATTGCGCGGTCTCGTACTGGTAGTCCATGCCGTCCGCGGCGCCCATTCCGCCACTGCATATTGGCTTCTGATGCGCCATGGAGAGGGGGATGAATTTGCGCCGAACGGCTAGAGCAAGTGTTCCGCTGGCGAGGAACAATCGGCGCCGGTCGCTAGCCTGCATCCGCAAACGTTGTTGACTCCTCTCACATTGGCGCTGTCTGCCCCGGCACGATGACTGCGCGAAGACGATCGGTACGCCCAGCCCAGATGCACGAATGCCTGCAGCTTTAGTGAGTTGGCTGTGATGGCTAGCGCATTCAGCACTTCAGGAGCGCGGTTCGCCTCGCCCGGCGCGCGAGTACGGGAACCCGTCGCCCAACCGCTCGGCATTTCGCGATCAGAGATTTGCCCTGCGCGAACGACGCCCACGCAGTACCGATCATCTCACCATGCCGGTCATGTCCACATTCATGCCTTCGGCACTGGCGAGATCCTCGACTGAATCGTAGAGCAGTTCGAAGGCGTAGTAGGGATTGTGGGCGTAGATTCCGGGATCGGCGTCGACGACCTTCCAGTTGTAGACGGCCTTGAGAAGACGCGGCGTCCAGCTGGCGTAGCTCACGGCCTTTTTCTCGGCGTCCTGGTCGATGAGCCCATCGTTGTTCGCGTCGGCGAAGAAGTACGGGTAGCGTCCGCCGTCATAGACCATCGGCGTGCCGGCGACGGTGGCGGCATAGGCGAGGAAAGCCTGCTTGAGCTTGTCGGCATTGGCGTCGATATCGGCCTTGATGCCCTTTTCCAGATTGCCGCTGCCATCGAAGCTGACATGCGCGACCCGGATGTCGGCCGGGTTGCCGGTCCGGTGACAGGTCACGCAGGTATCCTCGGCAATCTCAAGCGAATGTGGATCGTGGCAGGAAACGCAGCTGGCAATCGGCTTGGCGTGTGGGAAGCGGCCGGAATAGCTCTTGTCCGGATACTGGTAGCCGACCTGCCCGGGGCCGCCGAGCCAGGTAGCGCCACCGATAAAGTAGTGCGGATTGATGAAGCGCAGCTTCGGATCGGGCGTGTCGTCGCTCTTTCCCATCGTCGCCTTGGCGACGGAAACCCCGGACTCGCGGCCCTGATGGCAGCTCATGCAGGCCGCTTCGACCCCGACCACCGGATGCTTGACGCCCGAGGGGAAGGTGACCTCGGTGATCGTCGCAAGTTTCGGATTGTGGCAGGTCTCGCAATCGACGACGCCGCCAACCGGGATCGGATGCGCGGGCAGACCCTTGGCGCTGCCGTCGAGGCCATACAGCGAACGGAAACCGGCGCCGGAATGGCAGACCGAACACTCGGGCGGAATCTCACCTTCGCTGTTCCAGTGCGAAAACGCTTCTGCCGACTGATTGGCATGACCGGACCGCGACCAGGCTTCGATCATCTTGTAGTTTGGGATGTCGATATTCTCGGGATTGAACGGCCCGCTCTTGGGGAAGATGAACACCGGCTTTTCGGCGGCGGGCGCAGCCTCTTCGGTGGCCGGAGTCTCGGCGCTCGGCGTGGATTGTGCGAATGATGTCGCAATCACCCAAGTCGACAGGATAGCTGCTGCCGCGAAAAACTCAGCGTGACCGATCAATCGTCGTAGCATCTTCGCCCCCGAAGGTATGCTTGATGAGCCAGTACCCCACTGATACTTGTAGTAATACTAGACAACTAGACGTTTCGCAACTCGCCCAAGGGCGGCACGTTGCGGGGGCGAGACGGAGAATCCGAAAGTGCGATGGACCCTGAGGGGTGGACTGAACGTTCATGTGGCGGACCTGCCCGCTCCACCCGATCCCGTGCCGGTGCACATCACCGAGGAAGCGGGCATCGCGGCGGCGTGGGACGACGACTTTCGCGTCGAACTCCTCGTCGCGGAGGGTGATCGCGTCGCCCAGGGCGCGCCGGTCCTCCGGTCGCGGCGGCATCCCGAAGTCGTCGTGACAGCGCCGATGGCCGCCCGGGTCGCGATGATCGGTCTCAATGCCGGCCGGCGCCTCTCTCGAATCGTCTTCTTCAGCGAGTCGGATGCCGGACGCCACGAATTCGATATGGGTGCCGCCAAAGAGCTCAACGATTCGGCTGCGATACGAAAGGGGCTGCAGGAATCCGGGTTATGGCGTTGCTTTCGCTCACGGCCCTTTGGTCAAGAGCCGCGGCCCGACGAAACACCGGCAGCAATCGTCGTCATGGCGCTCGACACCCGCCCCGCCGCGCCCGATCCGCGCCTGGCGCTTGCCGGCCGCGAGGCGGATTTCGAGCGCGGCCTGCACGCCCTTCTGAAGATGGGCGAGGGGCCGGTCTATGTGTGCCAGACCCGCGATCGCGATCTCTTCGACGCCAAGAGCATGGGAGAACGTGTCCGCACGATCAGGAGCGGCGAGCGTCATCCCTGGGGCCTGCCGGGCTTTCAGATTCACCGGATCCACCCGGCGGAAACGGGCAAGCCGGTCTGGGATCTACACGCCGAAGATGTCGCGGGCTTCGGCGCTTTTCTCGCAACTGGCCTCGTGCCCGAGACGCGGCTGATTTCGGTCACCGGATCGGCGCTGCGCGAGCAGCGTTTCGTCCGCTGCCAGCCTGGCGCGGACCTTCGCGGCCTGAGCCACGGGCTGGTGAAACCCGGACGCCACACGATCCTGTCCGGTTCGGCGCTCGATGGCCACGAGGCCAGATGGCTGGGTCCGCGCCATCGGCAGGCGACGGTCATCAGCGGCGATGCCGGCGGTCGCAGGCACCACTGGTTCCTGTCGGCCCTGCAGGGTGCGTCGCGGCCGCTTCCGGTCATTCCGACCGCGGCGGTGGACCAGGCCATGGGAGGCGAGCTGCCCGCCGCGGCGCTTCTGCGCGCCCTGTCCTCGGGCGACACCGAAACCGCGGTCCGGCTCGGTGCGCTGTCGTTTCTGGCCGAGGACATGTCGCTGGTCGACTACGTGACCGGCGCCGAACCGCGCTTCTCAGAGGTCCTGACGGCATTGCTGGAACGAATTGAGCAGGAGGAAGTCGGTTGATACGCGGATTGTGGGATCGCGAGACCGTGGCGCTGATGGTCCTGGCGGCCATGCTTCCCCTGGCGGTCATGTGGCTGCAGGTCGAGGGCGGAGCGGCTGCCGGCCGGCTAGTGTTCTTCCTCGTCTTCGCCGGCATCTGGCACGTTGCCTTCATGCTGGCGCGCGCCCAGCCGCCGTCCTTCGCCGGGGCGGTGACGGCGCTCGCCATTGCGATCCTGGCGCCGGAAGGCCTCGGCGTCGTGCAGTTGCTGCTCGGCGTGAGCTTCGGCGTGGTGATGGCCGAACTGGTGTTCGGCGGATGGGGGCGCAACGTCCTCAATCCGGCGACGGTGACGCTGTCCTTCCTCGGCTTCGGATTTCCCGCCGCGCCCTGGCCCGAACTCGTCCTCCAGATCGGCTGGGCGGCGATCCCGACGGCGTTCATCGGCTGGCTGACGGGCGTGTTTTCCGGCCGCGTCATTCTCGGGGCGCTGGTGGTGTTCGGCATCGCCTACGTGAGCGGTGTCGACTTCTCGGACGGTTTCGCCGGGATCGCGGTCGTCCTGGTGCTGCTCGTCTGCGACCCCGTGGCCAGTGCCTCGACCCGGCTCGGACGCTGGCTCTACGGCGCGCTCTTCGCCGGTCTGGTGGTTCTGTTCACCGTCCACTGGAACGGGGCTGCCGCCATTCAGCTTTCCGTGGCGGCGGCGCTTCTGGCCTCACTCGCCGCGCCAATTCTCGACGAGATCGCAATTACCTCCTGGCTTGCCCTGAGGAGACGACACCTTGGTTGACCTCAATCCCCTATCGGCGTGGAAGCGCTTCCTGGCTCTGCCGAACGAGAGCCGCACGAAGACGATTGCGATGGCGTTCATCGTCTCGGCGGTCTGCGCGTTGCTCGTCAACGGCGCCACCGTGATCCTGCGGCCCATCCAGGCGGCAAATCGCGCCCATGAGCAGCAGGTGCGCCTCGAGGCACTGATCTCGGCAATCCCGGGCATGAGCGAGCTGATCGAGAAAGCCGGCGGCGATGCGCTGTCGGCAGTGGTCATCAACCTCGACACCGGCTGGGCCGCCAAGGACGTGACGCCGGAAACCCTCGAGACTACCTTGCAGGACCCCCTCGAACTGGCGTTCGTTGACGCCCGAGGAGGACATTGCGGGCCTCGGCAAGCGACCCAACTACGCGCAGATCTATATCCTGCGCGACGGCGAGCATGTGTCGCTGGCCATCCTCCCGATTGCCGGTGCCGGCTATCAAGGCCCGATCCAGGGAATGCTGGCGATACATGGTGACATGAACACCATTGCCGGCCTCGCCATCACCGAGCAGATGGAAACACCCGGACTTGGCGGGCGCATCGAGGAGCCAGCCTGGCTGGCGCAGTTCCCCGGCAGGAAGATCCGCGATCCAAGCGGCAAGTTGCGGTTCACCATCCAGCGCGGCTCGGGCAACAATGAATACGAAGTCGACGGCATCACCGGGGCGACCCGCACGAGCAACGCGATGACGAAGATCATCCGCTTCTGGGTGGGGCCGGACGGCTACGGCAAGTTCTTCGACGCCGTGCAGCGGGGAGAATTCTAGGCCATGGCGACAAGGGGATTTTTCTGGGGCACGCTAACCGAGCCGTTGATCCGGCAGAACCCGGTGATGCTGCAGATCCTCGGGATCTGCTCTGCGCTCGCGGTCACGACATCGCTCGACACGGCCATAACGATGTCCGCGTCGCTGACCGTGGTGCTGGTGCTGTCCGCAATGTTCGTCAGCCTCATCCGGCGCCACATCCCGGACTCGATCCGGCTGATCGTCCAGATCATCATCGTCGCTTCGCTGGTGATCGTGATCGACCAGTTCCTCCAGGCCTATTTCTTCGACATCAGCAGGCGCCTGTCGGTCTATGTCGGCCTGATCACCACCAACTGCATCGTGCTGGGGCGCACCGAATCGTTCTCGCGCAGCAATCCACCGCTGCGCTCCATGGTCGATGCGCTCGGCAACGGCCTTGGCTATTCGATGGTGCTGATCTTCGTCGGCGCGATACGCGAGCTGTTCGGAAAAGGGAGCCTGTTGGGCTTTCCGGTGATCCCGACGATCGATCAGGGCGGCTGGTATACCCCGCTCGCCCTCATGCTGCTGGCGCCGAGCGCGTTCTTCATCCTCGGCGGCCTCGTCTGGCTCGTCCGCACGCTCAATGCCTACCAGATCGAGCCGCTCGAACATCGGGCTCCCGCAAAGAAGGAGAGCCGGGCATGAGCGACCTCTCCTTTCTGTTTCTTCGGGCGGTATTCGTCGAGAACATGCCCCTGACCCTGTTCTTGGGTCTGTGTACGTTTCTCGCCCTGTCGCGACGCACGGGAACCGCGGTCGGGCTCGGCATCGCGGTGACCGCGGTGCTTGGCGCCACGGCGGCGCTCAATCAGGCGATCTACCACTTTATCCTGGCGCCCGGCGCCTGGGCCTGGGCCGGCCTGCCCGATCTCGATCTGTCCTATCTGAAGCTGATCGCCTTCATCGGCGTCATCGCCGCCTCGGTGCAGCTCATCGAGATGGTGCTCGATCGGTTCTTCCCGGCGATCTACTCGGCCTTCGGCGTCTTCCTGCCGCTCCTCACCGTTCACTGTGCGATCCTCGCCGGCAGTCTTTTCACGGTCGAGCGCCACTATGACATCGTCCAGTCCTTCGTCTTCGGTATCGGTGGCGGTCTCGGCTTTGCGCTCGCGGTGATCATGCTCTCCGCGATCCGCACGCGGCTCGCCTATGCCGACCTGCCCGGTGGTCTCAGGGGCCTCGGGATAACCTTCGTGCTGGCCGGCATGATGTCGCTGGGCTTTTCCGCCTTTGCGCAGATGGTGGTGGCATGATCGAAGTCGCGATCGGCAGTGGCGTCATCGTTGTTCTGATTGTCGGCATGGCGATCAGCCTGCTGATTGCGCGCCGCAGCCTGGTTCCGCAGGAAGCGGTCCTCGTCACGGTGAACGAGGGCAAGACGATCGAAGCCGGTCGCGGCGACCGCCTGCTGGGCGTGCTGCACAGCGCCGGTGTCGGCATCCCGGCGGCCTGCGGTGGCAGCGGCACCTGTGGGCTTTGCCGCGTGACGGTCTTCGGCGAAGGCGCCGGTGAGCCGCAGACGAACGAAAAGGGCATGCTGTCAGCAGCCGAGCGCCGGGCGCATGTCCGCCTTGCCTGCCAATGCTCGCTGCGCGGTCCGGTGTCGGTCGAGGTTCCGACCGAAATCCTCGTGGCCGAGGGCTTCGCGTGCAAGGTCGCCTCCAACCGCATGCTGGCGCCGCTGATCCGCGAGCTGGTGCTCGAGGTGCCCGAGGGGCGGGAGATCGACTTCCGCGCCGGCGGCTTCATGCAGCTCACCGCGCCGGCTTACACGCTCGATCTGTCGACGCTGGACCTGCCCCACAAGTTCGAGGAAATCTGGAACATCGCCGGCTGGCGCCAGATGCACGCTGAATCGCCGAAGCCGGTCACCCGCGCCTATTCCATCGCCTGTCGTCCGGAGGACAAGGGCACGCTGGTCTTCAACATCCGCCTTGCGGTGCCACCCGCCGGACACGAAATCGACATCGCGCCGGGCGTTGTGTCCTCGCACCTGTTCTCCCTCAAGCCGGGCGACAGCATCGATGTGTCCGGCCCGTACGGGGAGTTCCACGTCCAGCCGAGCGAGCGCGACATGGTGTTCATCGGCGGTGGCGTCGGCATGGCGCCGATGAGGGCCATGGTGCACGAGCAGATCGGCCTCGGGACCAAGCGCAAGATGTCCTACTTCTACGGCGCGCGCTCAGCGGCCGACCTGTTCTACCGCGAGGAATTCGACGCGATTGCGAAAGCCCACGACAACTTCACCTGGACGCCGGCCCTGTCAGAGCCCGCGCCTGGCGACCGCTGGACCGGTGCGACCGGCTTCATCCACGAAATCGTCCGCAACGCGATGCGCAACCACCCCGCACCGGAAGATTGCGAATATTACCTCTGCGGTCCGCCGGTGATGATCTCGGCCGTGTTCGCCATGCTGGAGCGGCTTGGCGTGGAGCGGGATTCGATCTTCAACGACGATTTTGGAATCTGAACCATGAGCGCAGCGACCCCCAAAATAGACCGACGCGCCTTTCTCGCCCTTGGCGGCGGCTCAGTCCTGGCTCTCGCCATGCCGGGCGTCGCGCTCGGCGCCCCTGCCGTGCGCACGGTGCAGGGCCGGGCCTTTGCGACGGAGTGGAGCATTGTTGTTCCGGCTCATGTCGACCTCGAACCGCTGCGCGCCCCGATCGAACGAATGCTGGCCGGGATCGATGTACAGATGTCGCCCTGGCGGGCGGACAGCGACGTGTCGCGCTTCAACCGCTCCCCGGCCGGCACCATGAAGATGCCGGCGGAACTCATGCATGTGACCGCGGCCGCCCTAACCCTTGCCAGCGCCAGCGGCGGCGAATTCGACCCGACCGTCGGGCCGCTGGTTGCTCGCTGGGGCTTTGGTCCGATCAAGGGCGACAGTGTTCCGGACTGGCGCGGCATCGGTTTGCAGGGGGATGCCGTTTCCAAGGTGCATGACGGTTTGACGCTCGATCTTTGCGGCATCGCCAAGGGCTTTGCCCTCGACAGGATGGCGGACATCGTCAGGGGCTACGGTCACGGCGATTTCCTGATCGACCTCGGCGGCGAACTGGCCGCTTGCGGGACCCATCCCTCCGGCCGGTCGTGGCACGTGGCCGTCGAGGACCCACGCCCGGGTATCGCAGGCGCCGTCGAGGTGATCGATCTCGACGACATGGCCGTCGCGACCTCGGGCAGCCGCGCCAACAGTTACGAGATCGGCCACCGGCGCTACAGCCACATTATCGACCCCTCGACGCTCGAGCCGGCCGACAGCAATCTCGCCTCGGTTTCTGTGATCGCGGCGAACGCAATGACGGCCGACGGCTGGGCCACGGCGCTGTTTGCGGCCGGCGCCGCCAACGGTCCGGAGATGGCGCGCCGCAAGGATGTCGACGCCCTGTTCGTGCTCACCGACGGCCAGGGGCTCAGGCGCATCACGACTGGTTCCTTTTCCGACCATCTGGCCTAAGGTGACGGCATGGAGACGCTCCTCGCCATCGGCATCGTTGCCCTCGCCGCCACGGGTCTCGCGACCGGATTGATGCTCATGGGCAAGCCGCCGCAAACCTCGTGCGGCGGGCTCGACTGCATCGGCGGCGGGAAGTGCGAGGTGTGTCCGCGGCGCGGAGAGGCACACCATGACTGAAGAACGCATCGACTCTGTCATGCAGAAGGACGTCATTCGTCTGACGCCCGAGATGGCGGTGCGCGATGCCGTCGCCGCCTTGGTCAACAAGCGGGCCCCGCTCGCCTCCGTCCTCGATGACACCGGCACGCTGATCGGCGTCATCACGCAGAAGGACTGCTTCCGCTCGGCGCTCAACGCCAGCTATTACCGGCAGTGGCGCGGATCGGTGAAGGACTACATGACGACCGAGGTCGAGACGCTTGAAGCGTCGACCGATTTCGTCACCGCAGCTCAGGCTTTCCTCGACAAGCCCTATCGCGCCTACCCGGTGCTTCGCGACGGAGAACTGGTCGGCGTCCTGAGGCGCACGGATCTTCTCGCGGCCTTCCTGCATTTGGGCTGACCCGCCGCGCCGCGCCAGATGCGCGCCCGGACCGGAGCGGCCAAGCTTGCCCAAGACGGCAATACCCGCAGTCGGTCCCTTGGTCCCGAGCACCTGGGTCGTTCTACGAATTTGGCGAGCGCCCTTAATGTTCCCCAGTCCACATGAAGGCGAATTTCTGGCTTTCACACGTCCGCATATGGCGCTTTGCGTCGGTTTGCCGATGTCCGTTTTCCTGCCGCTGTTGGTGTCAAACCGGACGTCGGCCCAAGGCGTCGATACCGACGTCATTAACCTAGGGCGGACATGACGCTACCTACGCACCAACGCGACCGATGCATATCGACGCGGCTTCGGCTGCACCAAGAAAGGCTACCTCGCGTCGCCAGCCATTGGTCACATCGCCCGAGGCATTGGGCGTGCCGCCGTGGTCGGTGTCTACGGTTTCGAGTTGGCTCAGTTTGTTCCTTGCGAGCTGGATGACCGTCGCGCGAAATCACACCTCTTGCCCATAGCGTTGGGTCGCCATCTACGCGGGGTTCGTGGCTAGCCTTCGGCAGTTGCGGGCCGGGCAACGTCGGCTCCGCGGGCCAGCAAGTCGGGCAATTTCGCCGCAGCCAGTTTTGCTTTGTCTCGGAGCTGCTCAACGAGGGCGAGGTTGGCTGGTTGGGCAAGGTCGACGCCCCTCAAGTAGACGGCCGTCGTGTTGAGCCGGCATTGCTTGAGCCAGGCGCTCAGTCGCTCGTTGTGGGCCCAGCGGGACATGTTCTTGATGGTTTCCAGCCAGATCACCAGCCAGTCGCGGGGGACTTCCGGCGCCGGGACGGGAGTGCAGAGAGTGGCCTTCTCGGATTCGGGAATGTCGAGGCTTTCGACGAATGCGGCAACCGCTGCACTGAAGGCAGGCTGGCACCAGCGGACCATCTGAAGATTGATACAGTCCCGCTCGAAGATCGGTGTCGACTTCGGGGAAACGAGGCCCGGCGCGGTGCAATTGATGTAGAGCGTATCCGGGTCGGCGGACACACGGCCTTTGTCGAAGACGATTTCTGTCGGCTCTATCGACTGAACGCGGCCGAGACGCACGACGTCCTCGATGCGGCGGAGTTCGGCGAGCTCACGTTCGGAGACGATTGCGCAGCGATACGTCGTCGGGGTAATCGACGGATCGATCCGCATGAGCAGCCTGCGCTTCTCAAGAAGCGCGAATAGCTCCTCGAGCGACCCGGCTGCAATGATTGCGTCGAACTGCCAGACGGTCTGACCGATACTGCGGTCGAAATTCTCGGCCCCCGGCTGGTGATTGGCGCGATTCTGGAACCATGCATCCCGCGGCATGATCCAGCGGATGCGCGACGGCGGGACACCGTTTTCCATCAACCAGAGGCACGCGTCGATGCCGGTCTTGCCCGAACCAACAACGGTGTAGGTCGCATAGGGCCGCCTAACCTTTGGGAGGTCGTTTACCGGGATCAGGGTGACGCCGCTGCCGATCCTGTACTTGGGAGGGTGCGTCGACGGAATCTCGGGGCTGCCGAGATTGGCATAGACTACCTTCTTGCGAACGGTCACTCGTTGTTCCTTGCCGCTGGTCAGCGAGCGGATGTGATGCGATCCGTCCGCGGCCCGGCCGTACTCGCTCATCGGAAGCCACCGTACCCTGCCCGAAGGCAGGAAGCGCTGGCGCATGACCTCGTCGAAGTAGGATAAGATTGTAGAGCCGGACGAAAGCTCATACATGCCGGCATTGAGCCCGGTATGGTCGATCGCCCAGGTGGTGAGTTCCCTGGAGGCCACGCCGTAGTAGGCTGCCGTCTGGTGCAGCCGAACGAAAGAATAGGCGTCGTTCCAGTGACCGCCGGGACGATGCCGCTGGTCCACCATGACGACGTTGGCGTCGGTCTCGGTCAGCAGGGTGTCGACGAAAGCCATACCTGAGGCACCGGCGCCAACAACTAGGTAGTCGGCTACGATCTCAGGCGCGCCCGCATGGATGTTCATGGTTGCCTCCGGTGCCAGTTTTAACGCTGTCGTCCGCGCGACAATGGCCGGATGACACACCCGAGCCAATCGCCAACATGGTAAGGTTGATCCTTACCGAAAGGTAAGGAAAGGTCCCCACTCTTGTCGCGGGTGCAACGCCTTGCCTGCGAGCCTCTTAGAGGGGGAAATGGCGGCCACCCGAACGCTTCATCTGACACGGCGCGAGCGCGATGTGCTGACAGCGCTTTGTAGGCCCGCAGCCGGCAGCGCGGACACCTTTGTCGAGCCGGCATCCATCCGCGACATGGCGTACACACTGGGCGTCAGCGACGCCGCGATCAAGCAGCATCTCGTCAACCTCTACGACAAGTTCGAGCTCTTCGACGGTGAAGACAAGCGGCGCGTCCGGCTCGCCAATCTGGTTCTCTCGACGGGAAGTCATTGCATCCGACGGCTTTGCCAATCGGGCGGCGGCGACGGGGCATTCGATCGCCCGCACCGACCAGAACTCTGATTGATGCGCGCGAAGCGGTCGAGCTTCGCAACTGGCGGCACGCCTACGATCTGCTCGCTGCGGTTGACAACGGCGAGAGCCTCGACGCAACGGATCTGGAATCGCTAGGGTCAGGACTCATTGATCAGAGCCAGAAGATGACGGTTGCTGCGATGCAGATGGCGGAGAAGAAGGTGTGTGCGCATCGGTCGTAGCGGGTGGCAACGCGGCGCCAGTCCTTGAGCTTGGCGAAGAGGTTCTCGATCTTGTGGCGCTGGCGATAGAGGTCCTTGTCATAGGGGTAAGGCCGCTTGCGGCTGCGTGAGGACGGGATGCAGGGTTGGATGCCCCTGGCGGCGAGTTCTTGCCGGAACCAGGTGCTGTCATAGCCCCGGTCGGCAATCAAGCTGGTGGCCGGCGGCAGGGCGTCGAGAACCATACGCGCGCCCTTGTGGTCGCTCATCTGGCCTTCGGACAGGATCATGACGATCGGGCGCCCGTGGCCGTCGCAGACGGTGTGGAGCTTTGAGTTCAGCCCGCCTTTGGTGCGCCCGATACGACGGGGAACATCCCCTTTTTAAGAAGGCTCGCCGCGGTGCGGTGGGCCTTCAGATGGGTCGCGTCGATCATGATCCGTTCGGGTCTCGGACCCGCGCCGGCCAAGGCCACAAAGATGCGGTCGAACACGCCCATCCGGCTCCAGCGCATGAAGCGATTGTAGAGCGTCTTGTGAGGCCCATAAGCCTTTGGCGCATCCTTCCACTGAAGGCCGTTGCGGATCACGTAGACAATGCCTGAGACCACCCGCCGGTCATCGACGCGCGGGACGCCATGCGCCAGCGGAAAGAACCCAGAAATCCGCGCCATCTGGCGCTCGCTCAGCAAAAACTGTCCGTCATCAAAACGAATGGGACGGGTGAGCTTTCCCGCGATTGGAGGATTGGGCTCATCGGGGTTCAAGGTTAGGCCGCCTGGCTGTGATGGCGCAAACGGCGGTTCTGGATGGTCATTTCCTTGATGCGCTTTCTCCTTTTGATGACGGCCTGATCCCGGCCGAAGTAGACGTCGGCCGGGGTCAGATTGCCGAGGCCCTCGTGGTAGCGGTGGTGGTTGTAATGCTCGACGAAGGCGCCGATCTGGCGTTCCAGGTCGCCCGGCAGGAAGTAGTTCTCGAGCAGGATGCGGTTCTTGAGCGTCTGGTGCCAACGCTCGATCTTGCCCTGGGTCTGGGGATGAAGCGGTGCACCCCGGACGTGCTCCATGCCTCGGTCCGTGAGCCAGTCGGCCAGATCGCCGGCGATGTAGGAGGAGCCGTTGTCGGAGAGCAGCCGCGGCTTGTGGACGACACGGGCCTGATCGCAGCCTGATGCCTTGAGCGCTAGGGTCAGCGTGTCGGTGACGTCCTCGGCCTTCATGGTTGTGCACAGCTTCCAGGCGACGATGTAGCGCGCGTAGTCGTCGAGGATCGTCGACAGATAGAACCAGCCCCATCCGATGACCTTGAGATAGGTGAAGTCGGTCTGCCAGAGCTGGTTGGGTGCCGTCGTCTTGTCCTTGAACTCGTCGGCCGCCTTGATGACGATGAAGGCCGGGCTGGTGATCAGGTCGTGCGCCTTGAGCAGCCGGTAGACCGAGGCTTCCGACACGAAGTAGCCGCGCTCATCGGTGAAGGTCACAGCCAGTTCCCGCGGAGACAGGTCCGGCTTCTCAAGCGCAAGGTCGACGATCTGCCGGCGCACGTCGTCGGGAATGCGGTTCCAGATCCTGCCTGGCCCGCTGCCGCGGTCCTTGAGCCCGGCCATGCCGAAGGCGTGATAGCGATCATACCACCTGTAGAACGTGGTCTTGGCGATGCCGAGCTTGTCCAGGGTGCGACGTGCCGGCAGGTGCGACTGCTCGACCAGGCGGATGATCTCGAGCTTCTCGGAGGCGGGGTATCTCATTCGTCGTCGCCCCCATCCGCAAGAGTGCTTTTTTTAAGCAGTCGGTTCTCGAGCGTGAGGTCCGCGACCAGTTCCTTCATGTCGCGCATCTCGCGGCGCAGCTCCTTCACCTCACCGCTGTTGGCCTGGCGTTCGGTGTCGCCTGCCAGCCGCTTCTTGCCGGCTTCCAGGAACTCCTTCGACCAGCTGTAGTAGAGGCTCTCGGCAATCCCCTCGCGGCGGCACAGCGCGGCAATCGACTCCTCGCCGCGAAGCCCCGCCAGCACGATGCGGATCTTCTCCTCGGCAGAATGCTGCTTGCGCGTGCGCCGCCGGATATCCCTGATCGTCCGGTCGGCGGCATTCTTGGCATCAATCGGGTCCCGTCTCATCGTCTTCCTCCTGACTGGAAACGATGAGCCGCAAATCCTCCTCTACGCAATCAGCTCAATTGGGCCCGTAGGCGCTGATCCCGGACACTCACACATCGACGCGCCGTTTCAGCCGTATCCCGCCACCATTGGCTGTGAGGAACTGCCCCCGCCTTCCGGCACGTACATGCGCAGTGGGTCGCGCAGTAAGCCACAAATCGGTCCACAAGGTATCGCCAGTAGGACGTCCTCCGCTTTGTGGCCACGCTTCAAGCAGAAGGACAGCGACCGGGAGATCGACGGCGCGCTCGACAAGGCCGTCGCCGCCGGCAAGATCACGCCGGCAGCCCGCAACGAATGACGAAAAGCATGCCATGATTGAATGGGTTGGTGCCGCAAGAGGGACTCGAACCCCCGACCCCCGCATTACGAATGCGCGTTTTTGGTCTTATCTTATTGATATTATTCGTATTTCAGTGACTGTATGAAATATTGTATGAAATAATCGACAGTTTCAGAACGCGGTTGGCAAGTGCATCCCCTTCCCCACCGGCAGCACCACGCGGCGGGAATTGAAAACGGTCGGTCGACATCCCAGGCTATACACTCCAGATCGGGTGGTCTTCGTAAGGCGTCGATCGAAGTCTGGCGCGCAACGCGGAAACACGTTTCGCCGGAGCGACAAGCGCTATACAGGCCGCAGGCTCTATGGTCAGACGGTACTGGTCAAGACCCCCGGCAGTGATGTTTCCGAATAACTTAAGAATGTCTATCTGCTTCTCTTTCGATGCGATCTCCGGACCGTCTGTCGAATGGATGACCTTAACCTGGGCAATCTCCTTACATCGCATCCTCCATTCTTTTTCCTCCTCGTGACCGGTGGTTTCCCACCATCCTGTTTCCCACATCAGGTTTAGGAACGCGTTTGGAGCTCCGGCCGCTGCCGCAAATCGAGGGTCAGAGATAGTCAATTCTGCAGCCATTTGAAGAATATCTTGCTCGGGTATTCCGCCCAATTCTCCGCTTACGGACTTCGGCCTCGGGCGCATATGCTCAATCACCGATCGCAGGATTTGAAAATCGGGGCTTCTCAGGGACACATATTTGACTGGTCGCGCTCCTTTGCTGATCGCCCAATCCCGATCCACACAAACGCCGTAGGGGCCGTGCAGATCCCTGACACCAGCTGCCTCCTCCAACACCAGCTCGGTAAAGCTGATCATTCCACCTGGATTGAACTCGTCGACATTCTGGAATTCTTTGCCGGCGGCTTCTGCATAATTTCCGTCTCATGATGAAGGAAGTAGATCCCCTCACTGAGCATCCCACAAGTTCATCGAGACTGTTGGTGTAGTGCGTCAGATACATTTCTTCACCCAACCAGTTCGGCAAGCTTTTTCGGCCGAGCCGCCTGTCTGTTGCTTCTCCAACATACAACTGAAGACGCCTGCTATCACCGCATCAATGCCCGCTTATCACAGCAATCATCACTGATGCGTCGGATCATCCGAAGACGTCAAACCATCAACCGATCAACCAAATGGTCTGGCCACTGCGGACAGACCCTTCCGTCCTCATCTCCACAAATTCAAGCTGCTGCCTTCCGCTTCCCGACAGGCTTTGCCGTGGTGGCCTTTGAGAGTAGTTCGTCGAGCTCACCCTGCTTGACGGCTTCGATCACGGTCTCGATTGTCGCCACCAGCTTGTCTTGAGACGGCACCGCGATACCGGCTTGTCAATTCGCTTCCAATCGCGACCCCCTTTTCGCTTCCAATCGCGACCCCTTGAGGGGGCCAGGTTGGGCCTTTCAAATGGAGTGGATAGGAGGAGGGATCGGAGGTTGATGCCGCGCGACCCGATGCGACGGGGTGGTGATCTGCGGGAGTAGTTGATCAGTTGCGGTTCTTGAATCGCCAACTGGTGTTGCCGGTCTCGATGATGTCGCAGTGGTGGGTCAGGCGATCGAGCATGGCGGTGGTCATCTTGGCGTCGCCGAACACTTGCGGCCAATCGGCGAAGGCAAGATTGGTGGTGATCAGCAGCGAGGTGTTCTCGTAGAGCTTGCTGATCAGGTGGAACAGCAGCTGGCCGCCGGGCTGACTGAACGGCAGATAGCCGAGTTCGTCGATGACGATCAGATCGTAGCGCAGCAACTTCTCGGCCAATCGACCGCTTCGGCCTGCGGCCTTCTCCTGCTCGAGCTGGTTGACCAGATCGACCAGATTGTAGAACCGCCCGCGGGCCCGCATGCGGATGACCGCCGAGGCGACGCCGATGCACAGATGGGTTTTGCCCGTGCCGGTTCCGCCGATGAAGATGGCATTGCGTTTGGCGTCGAGGAAGGCGCCGCTGGCCAGCTCGCGGACTTGCCCCTGATCGACCGGTGTGTCGGCGAAGACGAACTGGTCGAGGTCTTTCAAGACCGGGAACTTTGTGGCAGCGATCCGATAGCTGATCGATCGTGCCTGGCGGTGAGTGCGCTCGGCCCGGAGCAGGCTGGCGATGAGTGGGTAGAGTTCATCGCGCCGGGCCAGGCCCTTGCCGGCGATCTCGTCGAAGCTGGCGCGCATGCCGTAGAGCTTGAGCTCGCCCATGGCCTCCAGGATCTCATGGCGTTCCATCAGGCGACCTTCCTTATGCTGTCATAGCGGCCGCAATCAGCCATGGGTTCGATCTTCAGGCGCAGCGCATCGGGCGTGGTGATGCTGGGCGGCGGCTCGGGCTGGCGCTGCCGGGCCAGCACGGTCAGAATCACATCACCGCTGGCGATGCCGGCCTCCAGGGCCTCGGCACAGGCGGCCTCGACCGCGGCCAGCCCATGATCGAGCACCGCGCCCAGAACTTTGACGAACTGACGATCGACGTCGGCGTGGTTCTTCAGCTTGGCGCGGACCTGGGCCAGGGCGGGCGGCAGGTCCCAATCCTTGAAGGGGGCGCCATTGCGCAACGCGCCGGGCTTCTTCACCAGAACCGGCAGGTAATGCCAAGGATCGTAGATAATCTGGTCACGCCGGAAGTGGCGCGGATGGTCAGCGACGACCTCGTCGCCGAGCAGCACGACGATGCGCTCGGCATGGGAGCGCACCAGCACCATCCGGCCGGCCGCCCGCGCATCGACGCTGTAGCGGTTGTGATCGGCCATGATCAGGCAGGTCGTGCTGGCCCTGACCGCCTTCTCGACGAAGCCATCGAACGGCCCCCGCAGCTCCATCAGGCTCGCACGTTCTTCCTGGAACACCTCCCAGATCGTCCGATCCTTGAACTCGGGATGCCTGGTGCGCTTGGCCACCGCGATGCACTGATCTTCCAGCCACCCGTTCAGCTCAATCAGGCTGTTCACCCGCGGCTTGGGGCGGAACAATTGGTCGCGCAGATTGCCGACCTGGTTCTCGACCTGACCCTTCTCCCATCCTGACGCCGGGGTACACGCCACTGGCTCGATCAGATGGTGCGAGCACATCTGCAGAAAGCGGCGATTGTACTGACGCGCCTTGCCGACGAAGATCGCCTCCACCGCCGTCTTCATGTTGTCGTAGATGCCGCGCCGGCAGACCCCGCCATAGAACTGGAACGCCTTGTCGTGGGCGTCGAAGACCAGCTCCTGGGTCTCCCGGAAGTAAGCGCGCACAAACGGCATGCGGCTGTGCGACAGCTTCATGTGCGCCGCCTTGATCGTCAGCGGCAGCCCCTGGAATGTGATCGTCTCGTGGCTCCAGTCAAACTGGTACGCCTCACCGGGGGCAAAGCTCAGCGGCACAAACGCCTGTGCCGGAACCCGAGCCCGTTCGTCCCGCCACGCCTTGACGAACCGGTGCACGCTGTCGTGCGCGCCGTCATAGCCGCGCCCGCGCAGCTCCTCAAACAAACGCTGGGTCGACCGGCGCTCCCGCCGCGGCAGCCTGGCTTCCTGTTCCAGGATCTCGCTCAGAACCTCGAGCCACTGACCTAGCTTCGGCGCCGGCTGCACGCCGCGCTCGTACTTGAACTCGGTCTTCTGGCTGCGGATAACCTTGCGCACCGTCGCGCGCGATACCCGCAGCGTGCGCACGATCTCCTTGATCGGACGGTGTTGCTCGAAATAGGCGCGCCGAATCTGGCCAATCATGTCCACGCTGATCATCCCCAAACACCCTTCCCCAGCCGCTCACGGCCAAAGGAAGGGACGCTGACACACAGCGTCAGAGAGGGTCAGGATTGGACGCGAAAACCGCCCCTCAGGGGGTCACTATTGCTCGCGATTTTGCAGTCTGCAGCGCGTAGGTGCGATTCCGATATTGGGGAAAAAACACGAAGTCGTCGGGCTGAGCGAGGCCCCGTTCCTCGTAGAGCGCTTTCTGCTGGCGGTACACCGCGGCAGCTTGAGGCAGCGTGAAGCTCTCGCGATTGCGTGTCTTCGAACGTCGAACCGCGATCGACAGGTACTCGTCGGTTCTTGACCCCTTCACGTGCTGAAAGGCGATGTCTGAGTGCTTGAGTTCCTTGAGGTCGCTTGGTCGGACGAACACGTTCACGTGGAACGCGAGAAAGCTCCAGATTTCTCGCGTCAGAGGAACACCACGGACTTTCAGGTTCTGGGTCGCGAGATCCGCAGCGGTGTCAAGCAGCTTCTGGTGCTCATCGAGCGTGAAATACGGTCGTGGATTGTCCTTGCGCTTGATCGTCGGAAAGAGGGGCAGCGATCTGATAAACCCTCGTTTGAGCGCTTCTTTAAGCACCTTCCTGATGACAACGAGGTACCTCGAAATTGTCGCCGGGGAGAGCTTCCGGTCACCGAGCTGCTCGACGTAGTCGTCGAGCATCGCCGACGTGACGGACGCGACCCCCGTCGTCCCAAAGAACGGTACGACGTCGTGCTCGAGCTTTAGACGGTCATCCGTCGCGAAGCGCGCGTCTCGCTGTCCTGACGCGACCAGGCTCTCCTGGTGACGCATCAGGTGCTGCGCACAGGCATGGAACGTGTCGGTGTGGACGCTCACGTCGAGGCGTTGGTTGATGCGAATGCTGTCGTAGAGCTTCTTCGCGAACTCGATCGCCTGAGCTCTGTCGTCGGTGCCCGTGCTCTTCCGCACATACTTTCGATCGACGAACATGCGCACCTGCCATTTGCGAGAGGCAGGGATTCGATAAATCTGCAGAGCGTCTGGATACCCAGGCACAGACTGCAAATCGTAGGGGGTCGAGCGACTGGTCACGTATGAATTGTATGAAAGCTCGTAGCTACATACAAGCTCGTTCCGCAACGGACAGTTATGATATTGTTTTTATTGAGCTTTTTGGTGCCGCAAGAGGGACTCGAACCCCCGACCCCCGCATTACGAATGCGATGCTCTACCAACTGAGCTATTGCGGCATCCGGCCCTACTAGGGCCCTACTAATTCAACATCCCACTTCGTATCACGTTGGTCTCGCTAGCGAATCCGCTGCCGACCGGCTATTTACGAATGCGTTGCTCTACCAACTGAGCTAATGCGGCAACCTAAGCCTTTTCGGCTGGCGCACTGATAGCCGCGGAAACCCGCCAGTTCAAGTGCGGATCGCCGGCACCGGCCGGCCCGCCGCCATCCGGCCACCGGCTTGGCGGCAGGTGAGACGCTGTTCCCAGCCGCTGCGGAAGGGGTTCATCTCGTCGCGCGCCCGGCGGGGCGGTCGATCAAGTCCTCGTTGACCGAGATGCCGACGCTGACCGCCAGCGCCGCGCGTCAGGACATCCGCTTGATGACGAAGCTGTAGACCTTGCCGTCCACCGTCGATTCCAGCAGCGCGTTGCCGGTCGTCCGGCAGAATGCTTCGAAGTCCTTGACCGCGCCCGGATCGGTGGCCAGCACTTCGAGGGTGCCGCCCATCGCCAGCTCCTTCAGCGCCTTCTTGGCGCGCAGGATCGGCAACGGGCAGTTCAGCCCTTTCACGTCGAGAAGCTGGTCGGCCATGTCGTTTCCTCGCCTATGATCGTCTTCGTTCAGATGAACAGGTTGATGTCGCTGTTGGTTGCGTTCTCGATATAGGTCGCCGCGCCGCCGAGCTTCGGACCTTCGATCATGTCGTCGAGGGTGTATTCGAACAGGTCCATGGTCATCTGGCAGGCGATCATCTCGACGTCGGCCTCGATCGCCATCTCGCGCAGCTCCTCGATCGAGGCGACGCCCTTCTTCTTGATCAGGTTCTTCATCATCGCGCTCGCCGCCGCATCGACCCCGGGGATCGCCGAGACGATGTTGGGCATGCCGATATGCATACCCATCATCGGCATCTGCATCGCCGGGTTGCCCAGCGTCGTCACCTGCAGGTCGAGTTTCTTCTTGAGCAGGGTCAGGCCGTAGAAGGTGAAGAACATCGACACTTCGAGGCCCATCGCCGCCGCCGTCGTCGCCAGGATGAACGGCGGATAGGCCCAGTCGAGCGACCCCTTGGTAACGATCATCGACAGCTTCTTGGTATTGCTTCCGGCACCATCGGCCATGGCATTTCCTCCACGATTTCAGAGGCTCGGCGCGGGCTGGCACGCTCTCCGCGTCAGAACCTCCACACCACCACTGCCAGCACGAGAACGGCGAGGAACACGGTTTCCGCCACGATCAGCGCGATCGACCGCCAGCCGACCGCCGCCATCGCCTTCAGCGACGTCTTCATGCCGAGCGCCGCGATCGCCGTGACCAGGCACCAGCGCGAGACGCTCTTCAGCGCGTCGAGGATCACCGGCGGAATGGCGCCAGTGCTGTTGACCAGCACCAGAAGGACGAAGACGATCAGGAAGCCGGGCAGCCGGCGACCCGCAGCGCTGACATTGTGGGCGCGGAAGATGAAGGTCAGCGACATCACCACCGGCACCAGCATGGCGACGCGCAGGAGCTTGGTGAAGGTCGCCACCGTGCCGGTCTCCTCCGACACGCTGAAGCCGGCGCCGACCACCTGGGCGACGTCGTGAATCGTGCCGCCGAGGAAGATGCCGATGGCCGCATGGTCGAGATGGAAGAGGCTGATGATCAACGGATAGATAATCATCGCCATGGTCGACAGCGTCGTGACGCCGATGACGGTGAAGACCGTGTCGCGCTCGTGGGTGTCGCCCTTGGGCAGCACCGAGGAGATGGCCAGCGCCGCGGACGCGCCGCAGATCGCCACGGCACCCGAGGTGAGCAGCCCGAAGGGGCGGCTGAGACCGAAGGCCCGCGCCATCACGACGCCGAAGCCGAGGGTCAGGATCACCGCTGCGAACACCATCACCACCGGCGTGACGCCGAGCTGCATGATCTGGCCGATGGTGATCTGGGCGCCGAGCAGCCCGACGGCGATCCTGAGGATGCGCTTCGAGGCCATCTCGATGCCGGCGACGCAGCGGCCCTCCTGCGACAGGAAATAGAAGGCCATGCCGAGCAACAGGGCGAACAGCATGACCGGACCGCCATAGTGGTCCGACAGGAACGTCGCCGCGATGGCGATGATCAGGCTGACCAGCACGCCCGGGGCGTATTTCTGCAGGGCGGCGAGCGCCCGGCCGTGGGGTGGCTGAATCGCAGCGACGTCGCTCACGGGTCCCCCTACGCCGCCAACGCCGCGCAGCCAGCGAAATTGTCGGCTTCCATCTTGGCCTCATAGGGCCCGGCGACCTCGGTGCCCGGGATCAGCGTCGCTTTGGCCGCGGCCCAGTCGGCAGGCTTGACCTTGGCCAGCCAACCGGCGCCGTAGGAGTCGTCCGAACCAGACTTCGGATCGGCGACCAGCGTGTCGTTGATCTCGACCACTTCGGCGTCGAAGGCGATCTTGGCAGGACCGACCCACTTGCCCGATTCGATCGTGGCGCAGGACTTGCCTGCGGCGACCGAGCGGCCGACCTTCTTGGGTGTGAAGGCGACCAGCGGCCCGGCCAGGGCGGCCGCTACCGTGGTCATGCCGAGGGTGACTGTGCCGTCGTCGTTCTCGCGGTACCAGATGTTGTTGTCGACGTCGTAGAGAAGGTCGTCGGGAAGATTGCAGCCGCGCACGGTTGTCATGGCGGATAGCTCCGTTGTTCAGGGAAAGCCGGCGGCGGGCATTGCGTCCTGCGCCCGCAGAGGGCGCGCCGAACAGCAGAATTCGCCGAGGCCGGCGGTTTCCAGTTTGCCGTCGATGAAGAGCACGAGGTGCCGGGCCACCATGGCGCCGAGGCGAAGCCGCCTCGGCGTGTCGGGACCGGATGGCGCGGCGGCCACGCAGTTGTAGGCATAGGCGAGTTCGCGACAGGTCTCGCGGCAGGCGTTGAAGCTGGGATCGCCGCAGGCACCCTGACGATGCAGGGCGAGCAGGCGGAAGCCTTCAACTTTTCCGTCGGTCGGCGTCCGGCCCTTGGCCGTCAGCCAGCTTGTCAGTGCCGTTTCGCCTGTCGCCAGCAGCTCGGCGGCAAGATCCTCCGCCGACGCGGCAAGCGCCGCGTCCGACAAGGCGACGATCGTGTCGAGCCGATCCATCGGCGTCTCAAGCCGGGCTGCCGAGGCCATCATAGCAGCCCCTTCTCGAACAGGAAGTCGCCCGGATCCGACAGGTTTTCGTGGACACCGACCTTGCGCGCCGAGAGGCCGAGCGCCATGCCGATGAGCTGGGTGAAGTAGAGGATCTTCACCGTCGTCTTCTTGCCGAACACGGTCTCGGCGCGCTTCTGGTGCATCTCGAGACCGGTGTGGCAGGTCGGGCATTCGGTGGCGATGACGTCGGCGCCGCAGGCTTCCGCCGTGGTCAGAAGGTTGAGCACCAGCCGGGTCGAGGTGTCGGAATCCGACAGCGTATGGGCGCCGCCGCAGCAGGCGGTCTTCAGCGGATATTCGACGTTCTCGGCGCCGGCGGCGGCAAGCAGGTCGTCCATGAAGTGCGGCTTGGCGGTCGATTCGCTGCCCGGCCCCTTGTCCTTTTCCGGGAAGATGTGGCGCGGGCGCGAATACATGCAGCCGTAGTAGTTGGCGATCTTGATGCCCTTGAGCGAGTTCTTCACCCGCGCCTTGAGCCCCTCCTCGCCGATGGCCTCCTTGATCCAGTCGAGCGCGTGGATGGTCTCGACCTTGCCCGCCTCGTAGGTCGTGTGGCCGGCCTTGTTCGACAGGCGGGAATTGATCTCACGCGATTCCGCGTCGTTGGCGAGATCGTATTCGGCCTTCTTGAGATTGTGGTAGCAGCCGTTGCACGGCGCCATCACCGTGTCGAAACCCATGTCCTCGGCGATCGAGAGATTGCGCGCCGACAGATAGGTCTGCAGGTGCGGGTCGACGTTCTTGACCTCCATCGCCCCGCAGCAGTTCCAGTTCTTCAGGTCGACGAGGTCGAGCCCGAGCGCTTTGCCCACCGCCCGCGTCGAGCGGTTGTAGGCGTGGCCGGTGCCTTCCAGCGCGCAGCCGTGGTAATAGGCGACTCGTCTGTACTTGCCGCTCAATGCTCGGTTCCTTTCGCTTCGAGGCCCAGCGCTGCGCGCTTGGCCGCCTCGCGCTCCTTGACGAATTCTTCGATCGCCACCCGCGCCTTGCCCCATCCGCGCGTGCGCGGGCGGATGAGCGTGGCAAGCCCGAGCTTCGTCAGCATGCGCAGCGGCAGACGCAGCACCAGGCCGCGGATGAGGGCGACCAGCCAGCCCTGGAACAGCGATTGCCCGGTGCGCTGGAAGAAGAACCTGAGCACGCGCCCGTCCTCGATCTTGCCGGTGGCGATGACTTGGCTCGAGAAGACGTCGTCAAAGACTTCTGCCGGCTTCTCCTCGGTGTGCCCCTTCATTTCCAGCCATAGCGCCGTCGCCCGCATCACCCCTTCCGGGACGACATCGCGCGGGCAGGCATAGGTGCATTTGTTGCAAGAGACGCACTGCCAGATGATGTCCTTGTCGCGCAGCAGCTCCTCTTCCATCCCCAGGCGGATCAGGTAGATCCAGTAGCGCGGATTGAAGTCCGGATTGATGGCGTTGACCGTGCAGGCATTGGTGCACGAGCCGCATTGCCAACAGCGGTGGATGTATTCGCCGCCGGGCAGCGCCGCGATCTCCTCCTGCAGCGCCTCGTTGTAGTCGGTGACGGCGCGGCTCTCGATGAAGGTCGACCAGTGGCCCGAGACATCGATGCCTTCCAGCTCGAGGTGCTGGTGGGTGACCAGGTTTTCCGGCCGGATCAGCGTTTTTTCGTGGATCGGCATCGGCGCGCCCTCACTGGCTCAGGCTGCGCGGCTGGCCCAGCACGTGGGCCTCGCCGTCGATCAGCTTCAGGCGGGTGCGGCCGGATTCCGAATCGACCGCATCGAGGCCGAGCAGCCGGCGCGTATGCGCCATACGGTCGGGCGCCGGACCGCAGATGACATCGTTGCCGAGATACTGGCCGCCACGGTCGTTGATGTAGCCGGAGTAGATGTGGGCAGCGAGAAGATCGACATAGAAGGGCAGATCGCGGAAGACGCCGTTGTCGGTGAGGAAGCCTTGCAGTTCGTCGCGTAGCGTCCGGTGGGTGACGAAATCGTCCGCGGCGGTGATCGTCGCCCGATCGACATCGTCGGCGAACCAGATCTCGCGCAGCACGCCCGAGCCGACGCGCGCGTCCCACATCCAGCGGGTCATCAGCGGATAGCGTTCCGGCGCGGTAAAATGCAGCACTTCCGCCGCCAAGTCGCGCACCCAGCGATGCACCCGGTCGGCCGGGAAGCCATCGGCGAAGGCGGCCATGCGCTGGTCGGCCGTGGTCACGTCCGACCAGCCGGCGAGGAGCGCAACGAGCCGCCGGTGCATGAGGACGAAGCTGTTGTTCTTGAGCCAGATGCCGATCCGCCGGCGTACGGGCGTGACGAAGGCGGCAAGATCGCAGAACTCGATCTCCGTCAGCTCGCTCACGCGGCCCTTGCCGAGCAGTTCCTCGAACAGCGAGGCCTTCAGCGCCAGCGCGCCGACATAGCGCTCGACGCCGCCGGTGGGCTCCGCCGATTCCGCCAGGTCCTCGAAGGCCCGCCGCAGCCGCGGTCCCGACAGGTCGAGCACCGGCGCCGCCGGCGTTCGCGGACGGAAGGCGACGACCGTCGCCATCACTCGGCCGCCTCGGCGACCGCGCCGCGGGCAAAGGCCAGAGCGGCCATCGCCGCCGACTGCCCCTGGGCGATCGAATCGTCGATGGTCTCCGGCCCGGTCGCCGCACCGGCGACGAAGACGCCGGGCCGCGAAGTGCCCGACATCGACGAATAGCTCGGCGCCTTGTCGATATAGCCGTGGCGTTCGAGCTTCACGTCGAACACCGCCGACAGCGTCATGTTGTCGACATTGGGGTCCATGCCGACCGCGTGCACCACCATGTCGAAGGGGATGGTGATCGGCCGTTTGACCAGGGTGTCCTCGCCCTTGACGATCAGCCGCTTGCCGTCCGACGTCACCTCGGCGATACGCGCCTTGATGTACTTGACCTTATGCTGCTCCTGGCTCTCCCAGTAGAACTTGTCCTCGTAGAGGCCGAAGGTGCGGATATCCATGTAGTAGATGTAGACGTTGCAGCTCGGCAGCTCCTCGCGGATCTCCATGGCGAGGTTCGACGACACCGTGCAGCAGATCTTCGAGCACCACTCGCGGCCGATCTGGCGATCGCGCGAGCCGACGCAGAGCAAGATGGCGACGCGCTCCGGCTTGCGCCCGTCCGAGGGGCAGCGCACGCCCTGGCCCGACGAGAACATCTGCTCGACCTGGGTGGTCGTCACCACGTCGGGATAGGTGCCGAAGCCCCATTCCGGCTTGTTGACCGAATCGAAATGGGTGAAGCCGGTGGCGAGAATGGCGCTCGCCACCTGAAAGCTGCTGCCGTCGGCGAGCGTGACGTGGAAGTCGCCGGGCCCCCCGGTGAACGTCTTGACCGACGTGTTGAGACGGACGTCGATCAGCCTGTCGCCAGTGACGCGCGAGACCATGCCCCCGATGGCGTCCTTGGCCCATTCGCCCGAGGGCACCAGCCGGGCATAGCCGGACAGGATCGGCGCGCCGCCAAGGCAGTCGGCCTTGTCGACCAGCACCACCGCCTCGCCGGCCGTGGCCAGCGCGTGCGCCGCCGATAGGCCCGCCGGCCCGCCGCCAACAATGAGGACCGGACGCGTCATTCCGCCGGCCCCCCGATTGCCGCCACCGCTGCCGGCTTGACATAGCCGGGACCCGAGGTGATCGCCCGCTTGGGATCGTAGAGCGTTTCGATGCGCCCGGCCTTGACCTCACCGAGATAGGTCTCGAACTCGGCCTTGGCCTTCTCCCAGTCGATGCCGAGCTTCTCGAGCAGCTGCTCGAAGGGCGAAGCGTGCCAGTGGAGCTGTGCCAGCTTGTAGGGATGGGCGCCGAGCGCCAGCGCGGCGAACTGGCAGTCGGCCATGATCGGCAGCGCATAGACCTTGCCGACCGCCTTGCCGATCCACTGGTTCTTGTCGAGGGTTGTGATGCAGCCGGTGTCGTGGCCGATCATCACGTCGGCCTTGGCTTCCTCCACCGCCACCCTGATCTTGCGATCGATGGCGAAGGAACGGGTGAACTCGCGCTCGCCGATGATATGGCGGAAGCCGAAGCCGCAGCAGTCGTACCAGGTGGAATAGTCGACCACCTCGGCGCCGAGCGTCTGCAGCAGGCCGGTGGAGACGGCGACGCGGTCGCCGTTCATCACCGTCTCGTCGTAGATCACGTCCTCCGGCACCATCTTGTAGACGTGGCAGGCGGGATGGACGGTGGCGCGGATGCCGGAAACGTCGATCGTCTGGCGCTCGCGGATGCGCTCGCGCATTACATGTAGCCATTCGGAATAGTGGACGACCTCTTCCGGGATCAAGAGCTTGCCGTCGACCAGGCGGCCGAGCTTGCCGAGGATCGCCTTGACCTCGGCCCTCAGCTCCGCCGAATGCATCAGGAAGATGCGCATCTCCTTGTAGTTGCCGAAGGAGGTGCCGCAGTGGACCAGCGGGTAATAGGTGCCTTCCGGCAGGCCCTGCGCCTTTGCCGAGACATAGGCCTGATGGAAGTTGCGCAGGAAGACCGCCGCGAGGCTGACCACATTGCCGATGCCCGAGCCGTGGTAGTTCCACGCCGTGCACGAGGTCTGGTCGGTTTCATCGAGGTATCTGATGTCGAGCTGGTTCATCAGCCACATCACACTCGACGGGTAGCCGGGGATATTGCCGCACTGGCCGCAGGACTTGTGGTGCCAGAGATTGGTGGTCGGGATGCGCTTCTCCCAGCCGTAGAGCGTGCGCGCCACCACCGGCTGGTGGCGCTCGTCGATGCGGTGGACGACGATCTCGCCGTCCTTCTCGAGCTGCCACATGGCGTCGCGGATGTCCTCGACGCGGTCCTTCCTGGTCAGCATGGAGCGCTTGTCGATGCGCTGCTCGACCCACGCCGTCGCCTTGCGCGCCTCCGCCGGCGTCAGGTTCGACGGCCGCCATTCGTCCCCGAAGCCGCTGAAGGCGGGCTGCTTGCTGTTTTCAGGCTTCTCCATCCGGCATGTCCTCCCTCAAGGGCGCCGCGTCAATCGTCGGCGTCCTCCTCCTGCTCCTCCAGCCACTCGCTGTATTCCTCGCGCTTCTCGTCCATCACGTCGGTGACGAGGTCGAAAAGGTTTTCGTCGACGGTCTCGAGCTGATCGAGCACGCCGGTCGCCTCCCAGATCGTGTAGAGCTCGACCGAGGTCTTGAGGTTGACCTCCCAGGCCGTGTCCATGGTGTGCATGGTCGGCACGGGAATCGCCTTTCTCAGGATGTTGAGCGGCGCCTCGACCTTGGAGACGTTCGGCCCCCAGTCGGGAAACGCCTCGCGCGTGATCATGTTGGGGGCGAGCTGGTTGCCGGTCGACACCACCTTGAGCAGCACGCGCGAGAACGGTCTCAGCACGTCCTTGGCCGACTGCATGCCGTGCTTGATCGCCACCTCGCGCATGATCATCACGAGGCCGCCGGGCGAATTCTCGAACGGGCAGCGCGCCGCGCAGGTGTAGCACTGGGCGCAGGCCCAGATCTTTTCCTGCATGGCGTCGTAGATGCCCTCGAGATTCTCCGTCCACAGCAACTGGACGATCTCGCGCGGCGAGTAGTCGTAATAGTGGGCGGAGGGGCAGGTTGCGGTGCAGATGCCGCAATTGAGACAGCCGTGCAGCTCGTGGTCGTAGAGCATGTGCGAGCGGATGTCGTCGAAGACTTCCTCCAGCGTCGCCTGCGGCACCACCGGTGCCGGCGAGAGCGGATCACTGATGGCGGCATGTTCTCCCGTCATTCGGTCCTCCCGGCAACGCTCAGTAGGTCAGCACCTTGGCGTCGTCGTCCTCCATCACCGCCTCGATCACCTTGGCGCCACCGACGATGCCCTCGCATTCGGGGATGAGGTCGTCTTCGCTCATGTCGAAGAGATCGAGATTGGGGGAGCAGCAGTAGAACTTGGCGCCCGCCTCGTGCGCGTCCTTGATGAAGTCGTAGACGGTCTTGGGCGAGCCGGGCTTGACCACCAGCTTTTCCGCCACGCCTTTCTTCATCAACTGGCCGGACGTGGCCGTGCAGATGACCTCGACCTCGTAGTCCATGGCCGCGGCGACCGTCGCCTGAAAGAACGGCGCCCCCAGTTCCTCACCGTTACGGGGGTCCGTATTGACCATGATGATGATCAGCTTCTGCGCCATGCGGCGGCTGCTCCTCCCTCGATCCCCTCGGCCCGGCGAAGCCATGCAGCCGTGGGGACAGTCCTCCCTAAACATATTCTAATATTGCATTTATCGAATAAATTCCAGAGGGGAATCGCATAGCTCGCCGAAAAGCCTGCAAAACCGAAGGATTCTAACGGCTTACGGCGCCATCCAGCCGGTCTGGTCGATCAGTCCGACCATGATCTCGCTCAGCGCCTCGGCGATTGTGCCCTGCCGCTCACGCAACCGCGCAAGGCCCGCGGCCAATCCCTCCGGCGTCTCGTCGAACTCCATGACCAGATCCTCGATCATGGCCGACTTGATGCCGGGATGGCCGAGGAAGCCGATCGCGTTCGCGCCAATCTGGAAGACCATCGGCGCGCCCCCGGCCCCCTCCGCCAGCACCATCGCTGCCGCCGGCAGCGCCGGCCGGTCGCGCATGTAGAGCGCCATCGGGAAGTTCGCCGGCAGGTGCCCGCCGAGCGCACCGGCCACAACGCAGCGTACGTCTTCGACCGCAAAGTCGAGCGGCGCCTCGACCGCACCGCCGCCGGCCGCCGTCGCCAGGATGACGGAGCCGAGGCCGATGCCGATCACCGGCAGCCCGCGCGCGAGGAAATCCCCGGTCAGCCGCAGCTCCGCCGCCAGGCTCGGCAGCAGCGAACCGCTGACCGCACCGAAGGGACCGGCGCCCAGCACGACCAGCCCGTCATAGCCCTCTGCATTGGCGGGAACCCGGCCGCCCGGCACGAACGGCCGGCAATAGCGAAAGCCCACGGCGCGCGCCTCGAGATGGTCCTCGATCAGCCCGAGATATTCTGCCTCGACGTGTTGCAGAACGCAGACGGTCTTCACGCGGCCTCCCCGGAAGCGCAGCACCACCATATGGACATATCAGCTTTTTCAGATATGAGGGAATCGGGAAGGTCATCGGATGGGGAGGACAGCCGGTGCAGATAGCAGACGTCATCATTCACGTGGACGAGACCGTCGATCACGATCGGCGTCAGGCGATCGCCGGCAAGGTCAGGGCGCATGTCGGCGTCACCGATGTCACCCACCACGATGAGAAGCCGCACCTGATGATCGTCAAATACGATCCGTCAGCCGTCACCGCCCAGGCTCTGCTCGGCGTGGTCCGCGGCGAAGGCGTTCACGCCGAACTGATCGGCCTCTGAGGCTCGCCCGCCTCTGCCGGGCGGCCGGCCGTGTCAATCCGCCGGCGCCACCGCCGCCATCACGACGGCGGCGATATCGGCCGGCTCGACGCCCGGCATGTCGAGGTCGAGGGCGGCCATTGACGCCTCGGCGGCAGCCGTCAGCGCGCCCGTGTCGAGCCGGCTGCCGATCAGCGTCGCGGCGAGGCGGTCGGCGCCATCCACCGGCAGGCAGGTGAAGTCGCCCGACAGCATCAGGTCGGCAACGACGCCGTCGCGCGCCAGCAGATGGGCGCGGACGAGGCCGCCGCGCGCCTTGTGAGCGCTTTCGGTGAGATGGGTTCCGGCGGAAATCTTGACGCCGAGGGCAACGAATTTCCGCCCCTGCCGCTGCGTCCACTCCGGGTCGGAGAGCAGTGCCTCCTGTTCGGCGATGGCCTCCTCTTCGGCTGCGGTCGGCTTGGCCGCCACGGCGGTGACGCCAAGCACCGCCTCGCAATGCTTGAGGAAGCGTGCCTTGACGTCCTCGCGCGACGGCACGGCGGAAAGCTCGCGCGCCATCGTCGTCATGTATTCATCGAGCGTCGTCTTCAGCTTGTCGCGGAATTTCTCGGATGGCACCTTCAGGCAGCGCGCCATGGTCGCGGTGTCGAAATCGAACATGAAGGAGCCGACCATTACGGTCGCCTCGCCGATCGAGGCGGCGCCGGTGCCGCCGATCTTGCGCCCCGCCACCTGGATGTCGTTGATCGGCCGGTACTCGGCGGCAACTCCGAGCTCGCGATAGGTCCTCACCGCCGGCTCGCAGAACATCGGATAGAGATTGGCCGCGTATTGCGGCGCCTTGCTGCGCGGATAGATGAAATGGAAGAACATCTGGTCGCGGTCGAGATAGACCGCGCCACCGCCGACCTGACGGCGGATGACCGGCAGCTTCGCTGCGGCGCAATAGTCCTCATCGACCTCGCGGGCGATTTCCTGATGGACGCCGACGCAGACATACGGGTCGATCGGATTGACCAGCGACAGGACGGGATCGCCGTCCGCCGCCATGGCTGCCGCAAGGCCGTGATAGACCGCTTGGCTCCTCAGCGACGACACATTGCCGAAGTCGATCACGCGCAGCCGCACTGCCCCCTCCCCGCCTGGCCCTGCCCGTCCGGGGCAGTTTCGGCCAGCAAAGCGCCAGAAGGCGGCCGCGGTCAACCGGCGCCTTCGCCCGCGCACGGAGCGTCGGCATTCAAACGCGCAAGGACACAGGAATCGCTAACCACGGCGGCTTACGCCGGCTTGACCTTTTTGCGCTACAGAAGAGGCAGCAGCGACCTATCCCTTCCCCCGGAGTTGAAACAAACAAAGGGCACGGGTGCCATCCTGCTCGAACAGCGTTGAGCCCCGTCGTGGCCACGGCGGGGCCTCACGCCGTCGCCCGCAAGGACATCGTCAGGCCGCTTGCCGCTCGCGGCCGTGCCGGGCGGACCGATGGCGCAGCATCCGATCAGCCCGTGCGATCTCCATCCAGTCGGCGTGGTTGAGCCAGTCGGTGACGTTTTCCAGGTCGCAGAAGGACTCGATTGCGGCTGCCTGGGCCGAATCCTTGTCGCACGCGTCCACGTCGACGATCCTCTGGCAGATCGTCTGGGCGTGACCTGTATTGCCATAGACTACTTTTCGGAATGCTACGCGAAATCGTGGCATCGCCTTAGCCTCCCCTGCTAAGCCTACCCAAATCGCCGGCATGCTCCTTAAATATTTAGGGCGGTCCGGCCTGACGACAAGCTTCGAATTCCAGCACAGGCATCCTATGCCGCGAAGATGTCAGCTGGATGGCATGCCGGCCACGCCGAGCGGCGACACCGGCGGCGGCGGCGGCAACAAAGCCCGCACATCGGCAAACGGGTAGCGCGGCTCGAAGCGGAAGGCCTCGGCGTAGCGCTCCGGCGCATTGCACTGGAGCGCGCGGAAGCGGTTCCACGTCTCGCAGGCGCTGACGAAACGCTCCGGCCGCTGCGATTGATGCGCCCGGATCGCCGCGCGCTTGGCTTCGATTTGCGCCGTGATGTCGACATAGAGCGTCGGCTGGAAGCCGTTGCCCATCAGCGTGTCGGCATAGAGCACCGGCGCCCGGAAGCGCGCCGCGTCGAGCACCAGCCGCGACAGCGCCCGATGGTCTGGATGATAGTCCTCGGGCGGATGGGTGATAACGAGGTCGGGCGCAAAGTCGCGGATCGCCGCATCGAGCAGCGCCGTCGCCTGCGTGTCTCCCGCAAGCCCGCCGTCGGGCCGGTCGAGGAAGACCGGCGTGACGCCGAGGCCGGACGCCGCTTCGCTCGCCTCTGCGTGGCGCCGACGGGCAAGGTCCGCACCGGGCGCGCTGCTGCCTGCCGCGCCATCGGTGGCGATCAGGCAACCGATCTCGGCACCCATGGCCCGCGCCGCGGCCAGCGTGCCGAAGAAGAAGATGTCGATATCGTCGGGATGGGCGCCGCAGCCGAGGATGCGCATACCGCGCCTCAGTCGGCAGTTGCGTGCGAGATGAGCTCGATGACCATCGCCGCCGTCCAGGTGAAGTGCTTGCCGCCACAGGCGGTGCCGTCGGTGGGATCATAATATTCGGCAAAGCCACTTCTGTGGATGAGGCCGAGGCTGTCGGCAGCGATTTCGCCGGCGGCGTCCTCGCGGCCGCTCTGGCGGAGCCCGTCGGCAAGCAGGTAGTTGACGATCAGCCAGGCCGGTCCGCGCCAGTAGCGCCGCGGCTCGAAGCGTGGATCGGCAGGATCGTGCGAGGCGACGCCGAAGGCGGTGTGCGTCCGCCAGCGCCGGATGGTGGCGATCAGCCGGTCGGTATCGCCGAGGCCGGCGAAGACCGGCAGCAGGCCGCCGACCGAGCGGCTGTCGATGAGCTTGCCGGCGACCCGGTCGAAACAGAGGAACTGGCCGGCTTCATCGCTCCACAAGGACGCGAAGGCCTGACGCGCGATTGCGATGCGGGCGCGGGCGGCCGCGGCGATATCGGCGCGGCCGATGGCCTCGGCCAGCCGCGCCAGCGCCTCGTCGGAGCGGATCAGGATGGCGTTGAAGCCGGGATCGACCACCTGGAACGGCGAGGCATCGTGGAGCTTGCTGTTGTCCCAGCCGAGGTCGCGGAAGCGGGTGACCAGCCACATGTAGCGGTCGTATTGCGCCTGCGTCGGGCGCTCGGCGGCGTTGACGTGCTGGGTATCGCGCCGGCGATAGGGCTGGACCCCTTCGGTCGGCACGCGGGCGAAGGGCTCGTCCCAATCGATGGAGTTGTCGCGCCCGGCCTCCCACGGATGAAGGATGGCGACCAGGCCCGAGCCCCCGGGGTCGCGGTTGGCATAGAACCAGCGGTGCCAGGCGTCGGCCTTGGGGGCCAGCTCCAGCGCCATGCGACGGGCGAGATCCGTGTCGCGCGCTTCCCGCTGCAGGCGCTCGAGAACGAAGCCCAGCACCGGCGGCTGGGTGATGCCCGAGGTCGGTGTCGGCCGGTCCGTGCCCCACACGTCGGGACCGGGGAAATAGCCCTCGTCCATCTCGTGGAAGACGATGTGCGGCACCATGCCGTCCGGCCATTGATGGGCGAGCAGCGTGGCGATCTCGGTCCACGCGCGGCGCTCGTCGAAATGGCGCTGGCCGAGCGCGGTCAGACACGAATCCCAGTTCCACTGGAAGGGGTAGAGGCCCTTGGTGGGGACCGTGTAGGCGCCGCGATCGTTGTCGCGCAGGATGCCGGCGGCGCTGTCGAAGAGGGCCTTGTCGCGGGGTTCTATGCTCATGGCTGGCTGGGTCTGCTGGTGGATTTGAAGTCGATGGCCGTGCCGGTTTCCGCGTCGAACCAGCGCGCCCGGTCGGCGCGGGGTTCAAGGGTCAGCGTCTCGCCCGGCTTGACGGCCAAATCGCTGTCGAGCACGGCGCGGAAGAGCGTATCGGCCACTGTCATGGTGACGAGCTGGTGGGCGCCGAGCGGCTCGACGACGCGCACGGTGCCGCGAAGCCCCTTGTCGGCGATGGCGACGTCCTCCGGCCTGATGCCGAAGCGCAGGCGCTCGCCGGCCTCCGGTCCGTCGATCTCGGTATCGGCAACGCGCCAGCGGCCGTCGCTGCGCTTCGCCGGCAGGAAGTTCATGGGCGGGCTGCCGATGAACCCGCCGACGAAGGCGTCGGCCGGATCGCGATAGACGTCGATCGGCGTCGCGGCCTGGACGATGTGCCCGCCATGCATGACGGCGATGCGGTCGCCGAGGCTCATCGCCTCCACCTGATCGTGGGTGACGTAGATCGTCGTCGTGCGGCTTTCCTGCAGCACGCCCTTGAGTTCGGCGCGCATCTCCAGGCGCAAGAGCGCATCGAGATTGGACAGCGGCTCGTCCATGAGCAACACTTCCGGCTCCATGGCGAGCGCCCGGGCCACCGCCACGCGCTGGCGCTGGCCGCCGGAGAGCTGGCCGGAATAGCGCTTCAGCAATTGCTCGATGTGCATGAGCGAGGCCGAGCGCTTCACCTTCTCCTCGATCTCGGCCTCCGGCAGCTTCTTCATGCGCAGGCCGAAGGCGATGTTCTCGAACACGCTCAGGTGCGGGAAGACGGCATAGTTCTGGAACACCATGGCGATGCCGCGGGCGCGCGGCGGCAGGTTGTTGACGCGTTTCCCCCCGATGCGGATCTCGCCGGCGCTCGGCCGGTCGAGCCCGGCGATCAGGCGCAGCAGCGTGGTCTTGCCGCAGCCCGAGGCACCGAGCAGCACGAGGAATTCGCGGTCGGCGACGTCGAGGTCGATATCGACCAGTGCGGTGACGGCGCCGAAGCGCTTGGCGACATCCCTGATCTCGATTGCGGCCATGGAAGTCTCTCTAGCGATTGGCGATGCCCCACAGGGCAAAGAGATATTTGCGCACTAGGAAGAGGAAGATCAGCGCCGGCAGGACCAGCGCCGCGCCGCCGGCGAATTTCAGCGGCAGAGGCGAATAGTCGAGGCTGGTGAGCAGGAAGGCGGTCAGCGTGCGGTTGCGGATGGTCAGCACCGCGGCGGCGAAGACCTCGTTCCACGAGGTGACGAAGGCGAAGACGCCGGAGGCGGCGATGCCCGGCAGCGCCAGCGGCATGACCACCTTGCGGAAGGCCTGGAAGCGCGAGCAGCCGAGCGTGAAGGCGGCCTCCTCCAGCTCGAAGGGAATGCTCATGAAGAGCGAGAAGGTGATGAGGATGGCGAAGGGCAGCGCCAGCGTCGTGTGGACCAGCGCCAGCCCGATCTGGGTGTCGTCGAGGCCGGTGCGGATGAACAGCACCGCCAGCGGCAAAGCAAGCAGCGGCAGCGGGAAGGCACGCGTCATCAGCACCAGCAGGCGGAACAATTCCTTGCCGCGGAAGCGGAAGCGGGCGAGCGCATAGCCGGCCGGCGCGCCGAGGCCGATGGCCAGCACCGTGGTCAGCAGCGCCACGACCACCGAGTTGAACAGCGCCCAGGCAACGCCCTGGAAATGGATGAAGAAGCTGAGGCTGCCGAGATCGAAGGTCGGATAGAACTGCTTCGGCCAGCCGTTCACCTCCGTCGGTGACGACAGCGCGTTCACCAGGATCAGGTAAATCGGCACCAGCACCCACAGGCACAGGAAGCCAATGGCCGCGATCATCAGCCAGCGGCCGATATTGACCGCGCGCTCCACCGGCGGCGCTGTTGTCGCGACCGCGGTCATGGGCGGGCCTCGTCGGGTGTGCGCAGCGTGATCAGATAGAAGAGCGTGAAGCCGACCGAGATCACCAGGGTGACGAAGGCCAGCGCCGCGGCGACGTTGCGGTCCTGCAGCGCGAACTGCCATTCATAGGTCTGGCCCATGAGGATGGGCAGATTGGTGCCGGCAAGCGCCGCCACAACGGCAAAGACCTCGAAGGCGAGGATGGTCCTGAGGATCAGCGCCGTCTGCAGGCTGGGCTTCAACAGCGGCAGCGTGACCTTGACGAAACGCTTCCACGGGCCGGCGCCGAAAACCTCCGCCGCCTCGTAGTATTCGCGCGGGATCAGCCCCATGCCGGCGACCAGGATGACCATGACGATGGCGGTGGAGCGCCACAGCTCAGCCAGGATGACGGCGACGAACAGCATCACCTTGTCCTGATAGCCGAGCCAGGTGATCGGCTCGGCGATGAAGCCGAGGCTCTGCAGCGCGCTGTTGAGGAAGCCGTTCTTCTCGAGAATGGCGAGCCAGACGAGACCGGCGGCGAGATCGGAAATGCCGAGCGGGATCGTCCAGATATAGAGGACGACGTCGCGTCCCGCCCCCATGCGGGTGACCAGCGACGCCATGGACAGCGCCAGCGTGATCTGCAGCGGCACGATGATGAGCGCAAGGAGCAGCGTGTTCCTCAGCGCCGGATAGAACTTCCAGTCGCTGGCCATGGTCTGGAAATGGGCGAGCGTCAGCGTGCCGTTGCTGGAGAAGGCCTCGATGGCGACCTGGATGAACGGCCAGACGAAGAACGCCGCGAGGAAGAGCGCCGCGGGCAGCAGAAGCAGATAGGGCAGAGTGCGCGATTGCATGGCCGGACCCGAATTTCCGCCGGCGACGTCCACGGGGAGACGCCGCCGGCGGCCGGGAGGAACCCTAGTCGACCGGGCAGGCGCCGGTCGACGGCGCATCAGGCGCCCAGCACGGCGCATTCGCCTCCTTCATGATGCCGGCGAGAATGCCGGCCTGTTGGTCGAGCACGCCCTTGATGTCGGCGTTGTTCAAGAGGATCTGCTGGAAGGTATCCGTGTAGACCTTGTTGAACTTGCCGCCGGCGGAGCCGAGGCCGACCGGAAGCAGGCCGGGATTGGCGTCCTTCGAGGCGGACTGGGCGGCGACCGCCGCGCCTTCCGCCTTCACCGATTCGGGCATGTCGGCGGGCAGCGTTGCCTTCACCACCGGGAAGAAGCCGATCGCCTTCAGCATGGCGATCTGGGTGTCGGGCTGCATCATGTAGGTGATGAGCGCCTTGGCCCCGTCCATGTCGGGCGCGGTCTTGGGAATGCCGAGACCGGCGACCACCGGCATGAAGCCGCGGCCGGCGGGACCGGCAGGCGCCGGGAAGGCGACGAAGTCATCCGGCTTCTGGTTGAAGATGTCGGCCAGACGCGCGGTGTGGTCCCACGCCACCCACACTTCGCCGGAGAGCAGCTGCTCCTGCATGAAGCCGTAATTGGTCGAGGCCGGGCTGGTGTACTTCCACAGCTCCTTCATCTTCTCCCACATGGCGACCGCTTCCGGCGAACGGAACTTGGTCACCTCGGACGAGGTGAAGGAGGGATAGAGATAGCCCTGCACGAAGCGGTGGATCAGACCCTTGGGGCCGGCCGGCAGGCCGAACTTCGGCGAGCCGGTCTTCTCGGCCATGGTCTTGGCCCATTCGATCAGCTGGTCATAGGTGAGCGCGTTGATGTCGGCACCCGCCGGCAGATACTCCAGCGCCTTCTTGCTGGCGGCCATGATGTAGGTCGCCTGCATCCACGGAATGTATTTCTGCTCGCCCGTCGAAAGCTTGCCGAGGCCGAGATAGGTCTGGTTGACTCCGACGCCCGACAGCGAGGCGGCGAGGTCGGAGAGGTCGGTAACTGCATCGGGGAAGCCGGCGAAATCGCCATGCAGGCCGCCGATCACGCCGATCGTGCCCTTGCCGGCCTGGGCTTCCGCCTGGATGCGAGTGACGAAGGGGCCGGGGTCCTGCGGCTGGAAGTCGACCTCACCGCTGAAGCCCTTGAGCACGGTGTCGCGGATCGCCTGCTGCTCCTCGACCGGCGTGCCCTGGTCCGACCAGAACAGGACGGGGGCGGCGAAGGCGGTGGTTGCCGTGGCCGCGAACAGCGCGGCTGTGGCCAATCCGAATAGTCGTTTGCTGATCATGTCTTCCTCCCTTGGTTCTCAAGTACGGTGGTCCCGAAATCTCCCTCTTCGGATCACCGCGGCGCCGGGCCGTGGCTGGCACGGGCCGCAAATTCCGGCTGGATGAGGCGCGAGGTCACGCTCTCCGGCCCCTTGTCCAGCATGTCGGTCACCATGCCGGCGATGGTGGCGGCACTCTCGCGGGCGTGCTGATCGAATGTGGTCAGCGCCGGCTGGGCGTAGGCGGCGATCGGCAGATCGTCGAAGCCGATCACCGAGAGTTCGTCCGGCACACGAATTGACCGGGCGGCGGCGGCCTTGAGCACGGCGATCGCCTGGGTGTCGGTGACGCCGAAGACGGCGGTCGGCCGGTCGTCGGACGCCAGAAGCTGGCTGGCGGCCGCCTCGGCCGCCGCGGCGTCCACCATGGCCACCGAACGGACGGCGGCGCGCGGCAGCTGAAGCCCCGCCTCGGCCAGTGCCGCCTCCAGCCCGCGGCGTCTCAGATGCGCGAAGGTGAAGGGTTCGTCGATGGTGACCAGGCCGAAACGCCGGTGGCCGAGCCCGACCAGCATGCGCGCGGCGCGGGCGAAGGCCGCCTCGCCGTCGGTATCGAACCAGGCGAAATCGTTGGCGCCGGTCAGCAGGCGTCCGTGGGCGACGAAAGGAAACTGGCGGTTGAGGAGCACACGCACCCGCTGGTCGTCGATCTCGGTACGGTTGAGGACGATGGCGTCGGCGCGGTCGCCGTTGATGATGTGACGCACGACGTCGGCCTCGCCATGCAGGCGCGGCGCGGTGGCGATGAACAGGTCACGGCCGCGGGCGGTCAGGCCCTCGCTCAGGCCGGCGACGAATTCGCCGAGAAAGCCGTCCATCAGGTGGCCGTCGCGCACCGGCAGCACCATGCCGATAAAGTCGGTCCGCCCGGAAACCAGCATCCGGCCGACGCGGCTCGGCACATAGCCATGCGCCTCGGCCGCGGCGGTCACGCGTGCCCGGGTTGCATCGCTGACGTCGGGATAGCCGGCAAGCGCGCGCGAGACGGTCGTGATCGACACGCCAAGATCGCTGGCAAGCTCTCTGAGACGGGTTTGGCGTCTGACGGCCATTCCGGCGCTCTCCTCCCCAGGAAGCCGGTTTCCAAAACGTTTTGGATTGAAGCCGAGCCGCACCGCCATGTCAATCGATGGCATCCCGAAACAGCGCGATCGTGTTCAGATCGCCTGATCGGGAAACCCCATTTTGGCTTGGTTCAGAGCGACAGGCCGTGTTTCATGAGACCCCGCACGATGCTGCCGTCGCTCGGCAGAAGCGGGATCAGGCAGGCCTGCAGCGCGTGATAGATGTCCGGGCGGCCGAAGAACGGCCCCGTATTGGGAACCAGATTGTCGTCGAGTTGCGGCCGCCAGGAACCGTTCTCCCGGTCGATCAGGTGGGTGGCGCACCAGTCCCAGATGCGGCGATACCATTCCTCATAGACCGGCGTGCCATCGATGGCGTTGAGGAAGGCCGCCGCGCCGATGCCTTCTGTGCACGGCCACCAGTAGCGGTCGCGCACCAGCGGCCGCGCGTCGTTGTCGAGCGTGTAGTAGAAGCCGCCGGTCTCGTGGTTCCAGCCGTCGGCCACCGCCTTGTCGAACAGTGAAACGGCGGCGCCCAGCACCCAGTCGAGCCGGCGTCCGCCGAGTGCCCACAACTGCAGGATCAGGCGCGCCCATTCCAGCGAATGGCCCGGCGTGGTGCCGGGGGGGCGGAACATGGGATCGCCGATATAGTCGAGGTCCACCACCCAGTCTCGCGTGAAATGCTCCGGCAGATGCCAGCCGTTGGCGGATGCCGCCCGGCGGATGAGGAGATCGGCGATACGCTCCGCCTTGTCGAGATACGACCGCTCGCCGGTCACCTCGAAGGCCTCCATGAGGGCCTCGGTGAGATGCATGTTGCAGTTCTGGCCGCGATAGGTGCTCTTCGGCTGCCAGTCGCGGGTGAACTCCTCCGCTACCGCGCCGTGGTTCTCCTCCCAGAAGCGCTCATTGAGGACAGCGGTCACGTCGGCGAGCAGCCGGTCGGCTTGCGGGTGGCCGGCGGCCTTGGCGCTCGATGCCGCCAGCAGCACGAAGGCATGGCCATAGGCCTGCTTGCTGTCGTCGATGGGACCGTCATCGCCCACCGCCCAGAAGTAGCCGCCGTTCTTCTGGTCGCGGTGACCATTCCACAGGAAGTCCATGCCGTGGTCGATCATCGCCGCCGCGCCCGGCCGCCCCATCAGATGGGCCATGGCGAAGCAGTGAACCATGCGGCTGGTTGCCTGCACCTGGCGCGAATAGGGCACGTCGGCACCGCTGTTGAACGGCCGGCCGTCATCGTCGAGGTCGCGGAAGCCGCCGGCGGGATCGATGCTCGGCCCTTCGTAGAAATCGAGGAGATCGTTCGCCCGGGAAAGCAGCCAGGCCCGATGGCCGGTCAGCGTTACCCACTTCTGTCCGTTCACTGAAAACCGCGAAGACATTGCCTCAATCCGTCAAGCGCCGACCATCAGGCCGACGATCTCGTCGCTGGTGGTCTCCTGCGGCCGGCGCTCGCCGGCCTTGATGCCGTGGCGCATGACGACAATGCGGTCGGCAACCGCGAAGATGTCCTGGAGATTGTGCGAGATGAAGATGACCGCCTTGCCCTGTTCCTTGAGCGAGCGCACGAGGCTGAGCACCTTGCGCTGCTCCGGCACGCCGAGCGCGGCGGTGGGCTCGTCCATGATCAGCAGCTTGGCGTTCCAGTAGATCGCCCGGCCGATGGCCACCGCCTGACGCTGGCCGCCGGAGAAGGCGGCAACCGGCGCGTCCAGCCGCGCGGTGTGAAAATCGAGCAGGGCCATGGTCTCCTGCGCCGCCTGCGCCATCGCCCTGCGGTCGAGAACCGGCAGGAAGCCGAAAGCCTTGGTCTTGGGCTCGCGGCCGAGGAAGATGTTGGCGCCGATCGACAGATTGTCGGCCAGCGCCAGGTCCTGGTAGATCGTCTCGATGCCGAGCGCCCGCGCCTCGTGCGGGCTGGTGAAGGACACGCGCTTTCCGTCGAACAGGATCTCGCCGGAGTCCGGATGGTGGACGCCGGAGATGCTCTTGATGAGCACCGACTTGCCGGCGCCGTTGTCGCCGGCGAGCGCCACCACCTCGCCGAGGTCGAGGTCGAAGGAGACGCCCTTCAGGGCCTCGACCGCGCCGAAGTTCTTGGTGATCGAGCGGACCGAAAGCAGATGGTCGTTATCACTCATCGCCGCGGCCTCCGAGCAGCCGGCGCTGACTTTGATCGACCAGCACCGAAATGATGATGACGACGCCGACGGCAACGAACTGCCAGAACGGCTCGACGTCGATGAAGACCAGGCCGTACTGGATGACCGCGATCACCAGCGCCCCGGCGACGGTTCCGGCGATGGTCCCCGACCCGCCGAACAGGCTGGCGCCACCGATCACCACCGCGGCGATCGAATCGAGCAGAAGCGGTTCGCCCGCCTGTGCCGCGCCGGCAAGAAACCGCCCCGTATAGAGCACCCCGCCGAGGCCGGCGCACAGGCCCGAGAGGATGTAGATCCAGGTCGTCAACCGCCCGACATCGATGCCCGAGCGAACCACCGCATCGCGGTTGGCGCCGACGGCATAGGTGTGCTGGCCGAAGCGCGTCTGCGACAGCAGATAGTGCATGCCCAGGACGACGATCGCGGTGATGATCACCACCACCGGCACGCCGAAGATCCGGCCATTGCCGACCCAGGCGTAGACATCGTTATGCACCGGAACGGTGGTGCCGCCCGCGATCAGGTAAGCGGCGCCCCGGGCGACACCATACATGCCGAGCGTGCCGATGAACGGCGGAACGCCAAGGCGCGCAACCAGCCAGCCATTCACCCAGCCCGGTATGAAGGAGACGGCAACGCCGAGGACCATGGCAATCAGCATTGCAAGCGCCGGCGGCAGGCCCAGCGTACCACCGGCGATATTGGCCGCATGGGCGGCAACCACCGCCGCCAGGCCCATCGCGAAACCGACCGAAAGATCGATTCCCGCCGAGATGATCACGAAGGTCTCACCGAGCGCGAGAAGCAGCGGCGCCGTTGTGAAGATGGCGATCGATTGGAGGTTGTAGGGATTGGCGACGAAAGTCACGCCATAGGCGGTCTGCGCCCAGATTTCGAAGACGATGAGCAGCAGGGCCAGGAACAGCCACGCGCGTAAATCGGCGACGCGCGAAAGGATGGTACGCGACGCTTGGGGAATGGGTGCGGATACCGATGTCATGATCTTATATTTTCCACATCACCAGTTTTGGGCCGCCAACCACGGCGATCGGCGGCCCGATGATGCGCTGTCCGATTGGATCGGACTTATGATCGCGACCGATTACGAGGTGTAGAGGAACTTCTTCACGTTCGGGTCGTCGATATTTTCCTTGGTCATCACGGTAAAGCCCGTGCCGATCTGGGTCGGGACCGACTGCTCGGTGAGGTGCGCGTAGGCACACACCACGCCGAAATAGCCGATCTCGGCAGGATGCTGGGCGATGACGACGGTGAAGGTGTCGTTCTTCAGTTCGTCGACCACCGAGGTCGGCGCGTCGAAGGCGGCGATCTTGATCGCGCCGACCTTGCCCGCCTGCTTCACGCCGTTGGCCGAGCCGCTGGCGGAGAACAGGTTGGCGCCGAAGATGCCGGCGAGATCGGGATTGCGCGCCAGCACCGCCTGAACCTGCGAGGCCGCCTTGTTGGCGTCGTCGTCATTGAACTGCGTTTCCATGACCTCGACGTTCGGGAAGGTGGCCTTCATCTCTTCCTTGAAGCCCTCTTCGCGCTGATCGGTGGTCGACACGCCCGGCTTCACGTTGGAGACGTAGACCTTGCCCTTTTCGCCGATTGCCCTGGCCAGCGCGCGGGCGGCCATGCGGCCACCGAGGATGTTGTCCGAGGCGATGTAGGAGAGCGGGAAGTCGGCATCGCCGGCACCGGTCTGATAGACGCCCGTGCCGATGAAGGTATCGACGGTGATCACCGGAATACCGGCGTCAAAGGCCTTCTTCAGCGGCTGTACGAGCTGCACCTTGTCGGTCGGCGCGATGAGGATCGCATCGGGCTTGCGTGCGATGACCGCATCGAGCACCGGCACCTGCAGGGTCACGTTCCATTCCGAGGCGCCCTGGAAGCCGAGATTGACGCCAAGCGCGTCGGCGGCAGCCTGCGCACCGCGATGCATGGTGATGTAGAAGGCATCGGTGGTCAGGCCGGGAACCAGCGTGATGTTGAATTTCTTGTCCGCGGCGAACGTCGGGCGGACCCCCAGCGTCGCTGCTCCTGCGGTTGCACCCAAGAGAGTCAGAAAGCTTCTGCGTTCCATTATCTTCCTCCTTTGTCGCCTACCGTTGTTCCGTCCGAGATGCCGTCAGCGGTGGGCTGCCGACGTCATCCATTTGTAGGCCCGTTTGTCTGCTCGACAATCCTCATCGGCATCGACCGACCACAAGATCAATCGCAAATGGCCGACGGCGGACCGTCGCGCATTTTGGCAAAATCCGACAGTTCTTCGACCGGCCCGAGCTGATGTTCGCGGCAATTGAGCGCAGAAAGCGCTTCGCCGTTTTCGATGCTGTCAAACATCGTCCACGCCGACCGCCCTGGCCCGAAGATCACGCGGGCTAGCGAGCGCATTCAGATTTTTCCTCCCCCGAACTGCTCGTTGGCAGCTCGTTATTTTACGCGCGTAACAGTACTTTTCACGCGAGACACGTGTCAAGCGACAAAGTTGCGCTCTCGTGTAAACTCCGCCTACTATGGCGCGGCGGTAGCAGGCCGTCGCACCAATCAGCACATCCCCCGATGGGCACTGACGCCGTTCACACTATGCAGGATTTCGCGCGACTGATCGGACTGTCGCGTCCGACCGTGTCGCGCTTTTTCGCCGATCCCGACTCGGTGCGCCCGCGCACGCGCAAGCTGATCGAAGAGGGCATCCGCCGCTACGGCTACAGCCCGAACTTCTTCGCCTCCAATCTCACGCGCCGCTCGCCCCGCGCCATCGGCATCATCGTCCCGTCGATCATCGATCCGTTCTTCGGCGACCTGGTGAGCACGATTGAACTCTATGCCGAGGATCGCGGCTATCTCACCGTGCTGCAGTGTTCCCACAACGACACTGCTCTGGAACGGCGGGCGCTTTCCCGGTTGATGGCGATGGACGTTGCAGGAATCGCGATGGCCCCCCTCGGATTCCGCTCCGATATCGCCGCGGTTGAGCACGCGATGCAGCAGGTGCCGATCCTCTTCATGGACTCGCGCTTGCGTGCCGGGGTGCCCTATGTCGGCACCAACAATCGAACGAGCATGGCGCTCATGGTGGATTATCTGTGCCGCTCCGGTTCGCCGCCGGCGCTGTTCACCATGCCGGCGGTGAACGCCAACATAGTGGAACGGTCGGCGGCCTACTGCGATCGCATGCGCGAACTCGGTCACGAGCCGCGCATCCTCAATCCCGAGGACGGACCGGTTGGCGACGATTACGAACGCTACGGCTTCGAGCGGTTCCTCAGCTTGCCTTCCGATAGGCTGGCTGGCGTCGATACCATCATGTGTTCGAACGATCGGGTTGCGTTCGGACTGTTGGCAGCGGCAAATCGGTTAGGAATCAGTGTCGGAGCCGGGCCAGGCAACCAGCTGCGCGTCGGTTCGCACGATGGTCAGCGCTTCGGCGCTTTTGCCTCGCCCTCGCTCACTACCTCGGGGCAGAACATCCGCGGAATTGGGGAATTGGTGGCCAAGACTCTGATAAACCTGGAGAATGGCGGCGAACTTCCACAGGAAGATATTCTTCTCGACGGAACCCTGATCTTCCGCGACTCCGCCTAGACTAGTGAAGTTCATCGCGCGGCGGTGGCCGAGAGCAGCGGCAACGAGATGCTGTCAGCGGTGGGCTGCCGACGTCATTCCGACGCGGTCCGAGTTGCCTCACCGGCAATCCCCGACAATTTCGAGTCGACCGGCCACAAAATCGGCTGCAGCTGGTCGAACACGGATCGCCGCATGTTTTGATAAAGTCCGACCAGATTTTCATCTGGCTCGACCGAATGCTCGCGACGATCGAGCGCAGCAAGCGCCGCCTCGAGATCAGGCCATGATCCACCGGCAACGCCGCCGAGCAGGGCGACGCCCAGCGCCGTCGCTTCCGGCACGTCGACCACGGTCACCGGCCGCCCGAAGGCGCTGGCCTTGATCTTGGCCAGCAGCCGGTTGCGCGAGCCGCCGGCGATCAGAAGAATCCGGTCGGGCGCGGGAACCCCGGCAAGGCCGGCAAACGCGTCGACGACGAAAGCCGCCCGCATCGCCAGCCCCTCGAGGACCGCGCGATACAGCATTCCGCGCGTGGCATTGTTCGACAGCCCGATGAAGGCGCCGCGCACCGGGTGCTCGGGGTCGGACGAGTTGGTGCCGACCATATGCGGCAGGAACACGATGCCCCCGCTCCCCGGCGCAACGCTCTCGCCCTCGGCGATCAGCGGCTCGTGCGGCGGATGGCCGACCAGCCCGCGGAACCACTCCATCGTGCCGCCGGCGAAAGCGACGCTGGCGCCGAGGTAGAACAGCGAATGCTGGGCCTCGAAGGCGCCCTGGAACAGGTTCAGCTTCGGCACCATGGGGTCGGTCGACGACTGCGCCATGGCCAGCAGCATGGCTTCAGCGGTTCCGATGCTGTCGACCATGGTTCCCTGCTGGGCCATGCCGACAGCCATTCCCCCGCTGACATGATCGTGGGCGCCGACCCCGACCACCGGCGTGCCGGCGATGCCGGTTGCCGCGAGGATGTCGGGACGCACCGGCCCAAGCGGTGTGCCGCTCGCCCTGAGCGGCGGCAGGACCGACGCATCGAAACCGGTGAGGCCGATGAGCTCGTCCGACCACCGGCGCTGGCGCAGATCGAGATAGAGCGTGCGCGAGGCGATCGAGAAGTCGGTCGCCACTTCGCCCGACAGACGGAAGGCGATCCAGTCCGCCATCAGCAGGACCTTGCGCGTCTGCCGCATGGCGTCCGGCCAATGCGTCCGCATCCATATCAGCTTGCAGAGCGTGAAGATCTTGTCGAGCTGCAGACCGGTGATCTCGAAGATCCGTTCGGCCCCGACGGTCTCGCGCAGCCTCTCGGCAACGCCTTCCGTGCGCCCATCGAACCAGGCAATCGACGGCGCCAGCGACCGCCCGGCCTCGTCGACCAGGACGCAGCTCTCGCCAATGCTGGCAACCGCGATTCCGACGACCGGGCGGCCGGCAAGCGCGCCGGCAACTTCGCCGAGACACTCGACGACGGCGGCAAAGATGGCATCCGGGTCGTACTCGCACCCATCCGGCGGAATACGCGTTACCGGCGTCGGCCGACGCGCCTCCGCCGCCTGATTCCCGTGCCCGTCAAAGGCCAGCGCGCGAACCGTCTGGGTGCCGACGTCGATGCCAATCAGGAAAGGCGGTTCGAAGCGATCGGTCATGCGTTTAGGCCGTCTACTGGGCGCCTCGGACCGGCTGTCATCAGCCCTTCAGTACCGGATCGGTGATCATCATGTCCTCGGCAAGCGGACGGTCGGGCGCAAGCTTGTTCTTCGTCAGATGGTCGTGATAGGCGCCGACCGCATCGTCCGGCTTGACCTGCCCCTCGACCACGGCGCGCATCAGGCGGACGAGCGCGATCGAATCCTCCGCGAGGTTGACCTTCCGGCCGAACAGGGCGACGCGCGCGCCATACTTGGAGGCCTGCGCGACGAGCTCGAAGGTATCGCGCGTCGTACCCCTGCCGCCGCCCAGAATGCCCGGAACCAGGTGCCCCGGATCGTATGAGGCAAGCTCCTCCATGGCGCGCGCGCCGTTGTACTGGAGCTTCAGGAACTGCGGCTGGTCGGCGCTCATCACGCCGGCAAGCGTGCGCACGATGTTGTCGTTGATGAAGGCGCCGATATCGCCGCCGTCGGTGAGGTGGATGTCGAAGGCCGGGTTGAACACTTCCAGGAAGTGCCGCATGCCGTGCTCGGCTGCCTCCGCCCGGAAGGCCGAATAGGCCTCTGCGTTCTCGGCGTCGATATCGACTTCGTTGGAGAAGGTGATCGAATAGAGGCCGAGATCGGTGATCTTGCGCGCCTGATCGATACGGGCCGTGCGGTGATGGCGCGACGGCTCCTCCTTGTAGCGCCCGCCGCGCGCCGACCAGATGTCGGTGGTGTCGTTGAGGCGGATGGCCGGGGTCACCGGGCTGTCCGCGAACAGGCCCTCCCCCGACAGCCGTTCGGCCGTCGATGCCGACATCAGCATGATGTCGACCAGCCCCGAGCGGGTCATCGCCCGCATGCGTTCCAGATACACCTCGCGCGTGGCCAGACGCCCGGGTTTGGCCCGGTCGGGTCCCGGGGCGGCCGTCCCGAAGCCGATATCGGCGTCCTTGGCGTCGGCAATGATGAAGTCAGCAGGGGTGTAGCCGCCGTCTTTGATGCGGCCGAGTTTCTGGTCGAGGCTCTTTTTATTCATTGTTATCTGGTCCTGATGCCGCCGATTTGGTGCGGGTGGGAGGGGTACGGCGGGCGCTCATCGTTCCGACGGAAAGGTCCGACATGTCAATGCGTCCCAGTGCCGTCGATTTTCACGTCCTGCGGTTGAATCCGTCGAGCAGCCGGCGCACCGCCAGCATGCCCGGATCGTCCATGCCAACGCTCTTGTCGCCGAACATGCGGGCACGGCCGAGCCGGTTCGGCTTGTCGCGGAATTCGTCCAGTGCGGCAGTCGCGGCGCGATCGGCCGCGGCGAGGATCGCCGCCGGATCGGCCAGCCCCTCCGTCGCCCTAGCGATCGCATCGAGGCTGTCGAGGACGCTTTTGGCGCCGAGCTCGCCGCGGCCACGGGCGAGCATGGCGTCGCGCGCCCCGGCGACGATGGCCGAGATCTCCGACCAGTCGGCCTCGGTGCGCCCCTTGGTTGCCTTGGCGGCGCTCATGAAGGCGGTTGCCACCAGTGTCCCGAACGAGGACGAGGAGACCCGCTGGAAGGCCTTGGAACAACCGAGAAACGCCTGACCGAGATCGTCGCCAAAGCCGGCCGCATCCTCGGCGACCGCTGAAAATCCGTTGGCGACGGTGATGCCGAGATCGCCGTCGCCGAGCTTGCCGTCCTGGGCGTTCAATTCGTCGCGTGCGGCAACCGCCGCTTCGGCAACGGTGCCGGCGGCGGCTTTGAGGCTGGCTGCTGTGAAACCCATGGATCGGCCCTAGTCAGTTCACCGTCCAGAAGGCGCAATGAGCGGGCGCCTTCAAGGCGCGCTCAAGCTCGCCGTCGAGGCGACAGACGGTAATCGAGGCGCCCGACATTTCCATCGAGGTGGCGTAACGGCCGACCAGCGGCATGACGATGGTCACGCCACGCTCGCCGATCCGCCGGGCCACCGTGCGATACATGATGTAGAGCTCCTCGAGCGGCGTTGCGCCCAGCGAATTGACCAGCACCGACCAATGGTCGCCTTGAGGCGGATCAAGATCGGCGAAAATTCTGTCCATCATCTCGTTGGTGATCTCGTCGGCCGGCTTCAGCGTGTCGCGCCAGATGCCCGGCTCGCCGTGGATGCCAATGCCCATTTCCATCTCGCCCTCGCCGATCTCGAAGGTCGGCTTGCCCGCCTCGGGCACGATGCACGGGGTCAGCGCCATGCCGATCGAGCGGCAGGAATCGGCGGCCTTCTGGGCAATCGCGGTGACCGCGTCGAGGTCAGCCTTCTCCTCGGCAAGAGCGCCAGCGATCTTGAAGGCGTAGACCATGCCGGCGACGCCGCGGCGCTTCTCTGCCTCCGCCGGCGGCGCCGAGGCGATATCGTCGGCGAGCAGCACCGTGGTCGAGCGGATGTCGTCTTCCATCTCGACCATTTCGCCGGCCATGTCGAAATTCATGACGTCGCCGCCGTAATTGCCGTAGAGGCGCAGCACACCGGCGCCGCCATGGGCGTGCCGCATGGCGGAGGCCATCTGCTCGGCCGAGGGCGAGGCAAAGACATTGCCGATCGCCGCCGCGTCGAGCAGCCCCTTGCCGACATAGCCGGTGAACACCGGCAGATGCCCGGACCCGCCGGCGGTGACGATGCCGACCTTGCCGGCGACGGCCCCGCCCGTGCGCGTGATCACGCGCGGCTCGGGGCGCGCATAGATCTCCGGGTGGGCCGCGACGAGACCCTCAAGCGTCTCGTCAACATAGCTGGCTGGGGTGTTCAGTATCTTCTTCACGTCGGCCTTCCTCTTATTCCTGCCGGGTGGACGTCTTGCTGACGCGCTTTTTGCGCGCGAATGCTAACGCAGCGCGCTGGTCATCGCCATCTTCGTCCTTGTCACACCGCGGCGGCGATTGGCGCATCGCTCACGCCCCCCGGGGCTGCGCCACCGCCGCCCCGCCGGTCGCGATCGCGACATGATAGTCGAGCGTCGACCTGACGCCGGCACCGGTGAAGGAGAAGCCGCCTTCGATGGGCATGGTGCCGGCCTGCGTCGGCGCCGCTGAGAGCGCCACGTGGCCGTCCGCCACCCGCGTGCCGTGGGTCACGTCCCAGCCGCGCCAGCCCGCGCCCGGCAGGAAAACCTCGGCCCAGGCATGCAGATGCCGCCGGCCGTCCTCCACGGCCGGACGCGCCTGATAACCGCTGACGAAACGGCTAGCCAGGCCAAGCGCCCGGCTGGCCTCGAGGAACAGCACGGTCACGTCGCGGCAGGCCCCTTCGCGCAGGGTCAACGTCTCCTGTGCCGTGCGCGCATGGCCCTCCGGCCGGATGCCGAGATCGGTGCGCTCGCAGATATCCTCCGCCAGCCGATCGAGGAAGACGATGGCATCGCCGCCCGCCTCCACCGCCAGCGCCTCGGCATAGCTGCGCACCTCCGCGCCGGCGGAGAAGCCGCGACAGGCCTCGCGGCCGTCGGCAGCCGGCGCCCAGGGCAGCCGATCGCGTTGCGGCGCCAGCGGAGCCGGTACCTCGGTGTCGAGATCGAAGCGGCTCACCACGCTGAACAGCGTCGTCGCGCCGGAAAAGACGAGCCGCGCGATGCGGTTGCCCCAGGCATCGGCCTCCTCGCGGCGCTCGGCCGGCTCCGGCGTGATCTCCAGCCGCTCCGCCTGCAGACGGATCGCACCGGTGCGCGGCGACAGCCGCAGCACGTGCGGACCCAGCATGACCGGCGCGTCGTAGCGATAGGCTGTTTCGTGGGTGACGCTGAAATGCATGGGTGCCGACGATAGCCGCGCCGCGTTTCCCCGCAAGCCGCCAGCGTCCGGATCGCGTCATCCGCGTGGGTGAAGGTCACGAACGGCGCCATCGCCGCGAATGGCGCCTCGAAGCACACCACGCCGGCCCCTACCGGACGTTGCCGGCCTGGGCGCGCCGCGCCACGCCCTCCGACTGTCTGCACTGAATCAGATATTGCGTCGTGTTGGCCGTATGCATCTCCGTCGCCGCGACGGCTGCATCTTCATCATGGGCTCGGATTGCCTCGATGATGACCCAATGCTCCTTGCCGGCCCGCCGGGCACGCGCCAGCGAATTCGGAAACCGGTTGAACAGCGCATGGAGCAGATTGGTATATTTGGAATAGGTGGCGAGCGCCTCGGTGTTGAAATGGTGCTCGAAGCAGCGCGCGTGGAACTTGCGGTTCAGCCCGCGGCTCGCCACGAGCTCGCCTTTTTCCACCGCGCGATCGTACGCTTCCTGGATGGCAATGATTTCATCGAAGTCCGCCGGCGTGTGGTGCTGCACCAGCCAGCGGATGAGATACCCCTCCAGCAGCGACCGCAGTTCGAAGATGTCGCGCAGCAGAGGATCGTCGATGACCCGCACCGTGGCGCTCCGGTTCGGGTGGAGCACGACGATGCCCTCGCCCTCGAGCTGGTGGAGGGCCTCGCGGATGGGGATCGCACTGGTCTTGTAGCGGGCGGCCAGTCCGGCTGCCTTCAATCGCTCCCCGGGCGCAAACACGCCGTCGATGATGTCCGCGCGGATGAGATCGCGGAGCCGCCCATTCCCCTGGTCGCCCTGCGTCTGATCGACGGTATCAGCCATGTCGCCCTGCCTCGCGCGTGCTCGCAACAGCCACCGCTTCTGCCACAACCGGCTCGCTCAAGCGACAATCAACGCACCGACGAAGCAAAATCGTATATCAAATTGCCGATTTATATGCATTATCCATCATGATTTCGATACAGTTTTGGTTCGTCCGGAGAGGCAGGACGCGCCGGATGGCTGCAATTGCGGGGTTGATCAATCTTGGATCTGCATAAGCAAGACGCGATTTCGGGGGAACGCATCGGGCCGAAGGACGCCGCCACGGTCGACCAGTGGTGGAACCGGCCCTTCCGGCTGGTGCAGACCAACCTCCGCATGAAGGACATCAACCTCGACCCGCGGCGCCTTGCCCGGCAGCTCGAGGAATTCGGCGCCAGTGCCGTCCTGTTCAATGTCGGCGGGATCTATGCGTGGTATCCGACCGAACTGGAGCTGCATACCCGCAATCCGCTGCTCGGCGACAACGACCCCGTGGCCGAAATGATCGAAGCGGTGCATGCGCGCGGGATTCGTTTTTGCGCGCGCTTCGACCCCTCCAAGAGCACGCGGCCGACCTATGAACGCCATCCGGAGTGGTTCGTTCACACCCGGACGGGCAAGCCGCTGGAATACAACGGCACCTACCTCGCCTGTGTGAACGGCGGCTGGTACGCCGACTACTTCCGCCGCATCCTGCGCGAGGCTTTCGGCCGTTACGACATCGACGGCGTCTATTTCAACATGTTCGGCTATCGGGCGACCGACTACAGCGGCCGCTATCACGGTATCTGCTGCTGTGAGAATTGCCGGCGGCGCTTCCGCACCTTCGCCGGCCGGGAGCTGCCGGTCGTGGAGAATGCCAGCGACCCGGCCTGGGCCGACTATCTGCGCTTCCAGGAAGTCACCACCGACGAGCTCCATCAGAGCGTCTACGAGACGGTGAAGCAGCTCAGCCCGAAAACCGGCGTGATGGGCCGCAAGTGGAGCTGCGATTTCCTGCGTCTCGAGACCCAGCGCGCCGTCGACCGGCCGCAGCCGGAATGGGCCCAGATGGCCGGCGAACACGCCAAGCTGGCGCGGTCCATGGGCCGCGGCATGGGCCATTGCAGCGCTTCGACCAATTTCGTCGACTTTGCCTGGCGCTTCTCCTCCGAGTCGGCTGCCTGCAACATGTTGCGCTTCGCCCAGCAGCTCTCCGGCGGTGCCTCCTTCGACTATTACGTGCTCGGCACCTTCGACCAGGACGACCGCAAGGCGGCCAAGTCGGTCGCCGACCTGTTCGCCTGGCACAAGAAGAACGAGGCGCTCTATCGCGACCTGCGATCGGGCACCAGGGTCGCCCTCTACCATTCGCGGCGCAGCAACGGTCTGCGCGGCCGCCCCGCCGTGGAGAGTTTCCGCGGCGCCTATCTGGCGCTGAACGACGCCCGGGTTCCCTTCGACATCGTCAGCGACGCGCGCGCCGCCTTCGCGGACTTCGGCGAGCATCTCGCCGAATACGAGGTCATCGTGCTGCCCGGCATCGAGTGCATCGGTGATGACGAGGCGGCTGCCTTCGATCGTTTCGTCGACAACGGCGGGACGGTGATCGCCACCGGCCCGAGCGGCCTCCGCGACGACAAAGGCGCGCTGCGCGAAAGCTATGCCCTCGCGTCCCTGCCCGTCGACCGGCCGATCATGCGCCGCGACGAGATGCGCGGCTCGTATCTGCGCATCGCCGAAGACGAATTCGCCTTCCCCGACACCCGGCTGACCTATCTCGACGGCAGCTACTGGCATGCGGCGGTCGAGGACGGTGCCGATCGCGCCCTCCGCCTGATCCCGCCGCAGAAATTCGGGCCGCCGGAACTGTGCTATCCGGAGGTCGAATCCGACCTGCCCGGCGTCGTCTCGATCACGCGTGGCAAGGGAAATGCGATCTACCTGCCATGGCAGCCCGACCGGCTCTATTACCGCGACGGGGCGCCGGAGCATCGCGAGATCCTGGCGCAGCTCATCCGCCGCCACCACGACCAGCCCGTTCGACTGGCTGGCGCCGGGCGCGTCGAGCTAACGGTACAGCGCCAGGCCGGCACCAATCGCCGCCTCGTCCACGTGGTGAATTTCGCCGGACAGAACAACGGCGCCTACATGGACCCGCCGGCGATCCATGACCTGCGCCTGGGGCTTGCCGGGCCGCCGCCGAAGAGCGCCCGCTCGCTGGTCAGCGAGACCGATCTTGGCATCGCCAAGCCCGATGCCGACGGCATCTGCTGGATCGCCTTGCCGCCGGTCGGCGCCTTCGACGCGATCGTGCTCGAAGACTAAATGCCGCTAGCGGGACACACCGGTCAGCTTCAGCTCTTCCACGAAATGGCAGGCGGCGACATGGCCGGGCGCGACTTGCCTGAGGGCTGGGCGTTCCGTCCGGCAGACATCGCGCGCGTGACGGCAGCGCGGATGAAAATGACAGCCTGACGGCAGGTTGGCGGGATCGGCGACCTCGCCCTCCAGACGGATGCGGCGGCTCTTGCGGCTCTGCTTCGGGTTCGGGATGGGCACCGCCGACAGCAGCGCTTCGGTGTAGGGGTGCTTGGGGTCGAGAAACAGATCCTCGGTGCGGGCCAGTTCGACGATATTGCCGACATACATGACGGCGACGCGGTTGCTGATATGGCCGACGACGCTGAGATCATGCGAAATGAAGAGGTAGGTCAGACCGAACTCGTCCTGCAGGTCCTGCAGCAGGTTGAGCGTCTGCGCCTGCACCGAAACGTCGAGGGCCGAGACCGCCTCGTCGGCGATCACCAGCCTCGGATTCAGGGCCAGGGCGCGGGCAATGCCGATGCGCTGGCGCTCTCCGCCCGAAAAGGCGTGCGGGTAGCGCCGGATATATTCCGGGCGGAGCTGAACCTTGCGCAGCAGCTCGGCGACACGATCCTCGACCTCGCTGCCTTTCGCGATGCCGTTTGCTCTGATCGGCTGGGCCACGATATCGAGCACCGACATCCGCGGATTGAGCGAGGAATGCGGGTCCTGGAAGATCAGCCGTATCTCGCGGTGATAGGGCTTGAGGGCTTTCCGCTCCAGCCTGGCGAGGTCGACCACCTTGCCATCGCCGCCGCGATAGAGAACCTCCCCCTCGCTCGGCTTGTAGATGCGGATGATGGCCCGGCCGAGGGTGGTCTTGCCGCACCCGGACTCGCCGACAAGGCTGACGGTCTCGCCCTCCTCGATTGAAAAGCTCACATCGCCGACGGCTTCGACATGGCCGACCGTTTTGCGCAACCAGCCCTTCTGGATCGGGAAGCGCATGGCGAGATGATTGACGGTCAGGACCGGTCCGGGCGGCTGTTGGTCGTTCATGCGCGCTTACCCGCGTTGTCGCGCTGAAGGAAGCAGCGAACCGCGCGAACCTCATCGAGACGCACGTCCGGCGGCTCTTGCGCATCGCAGAGGCCGGCGATCATCTGATCGCACCGGTTGCTGAACTCGCAGCCGACGGGACGATCGAAAGGGTGCGGAACAGTGCCGGCGATCTGTTCCAGACGCACCCGCTTGCCGAGCTCCAGGCGCGGGATCGAGCGCAGAAGGGCTTGCGTGTAGGGATGCTTCGGATCGTCGAAGATGTCGTCGACCGCGCCGGTTTCGGCGATCTTGCCGAGATACATCACCATCACCTCATCGGCGATCTCCGCCACGACGCCGAGGTCATGGGTGATGAACATGACGCTCATGCCGAAATCGGTCTGCAGGTCGTGAATCAGATCGAGGATGTTGGCCTGGGTGGTCACATCAAGCGCAGTGGTCGGCTCGTCGGCAATCAGCAGCGAGGGATGGCAGACCAGCGCCATGGCGATGCACACCCGCTGGCGCATGCCGCCGGAGAGCTCGAAGGGGTAGCTCTTGTAGCGGTCGGCAGGCTTCGGGATGCCGACCCTGTCGAGCATCGCGATCGCACGCTCGCGCGCCTCTTTCTGGGTCACCGGAAAATGAAGAAGCACCGTCTCCGCGACCTGTCCGCCGATCGGATGCACCGGGCTCAGGGAGGTCATCGGCTCCTGGAAGATCAGTCCGATCTCCTTGCCCCGGATCTCCCGCATCTGCCGGCCGTTCGGCACCGCGCCGGCGATATCCGCCGTCGTGCCGTCGGCTCGCCGCAGCAGGATGCTGCCGGCGACGATCGCGCCCGGCGGACTGACCAGCTGCATGAGCGAGCGCGCAAGCTGCGACTTGCCCGAGCCGGACTCGCCGACGACGCACAGCGTCTTGCCGCGGCGGATGTCGAAGCTGACGCCGTCGACCGCCTTGATCACGCCTTCCCGCGTGGTGAAGTGGGTCGCCAGGTTGCGGACCTCGACGATCGGACCGCCGCTCGCCGCCGGCCTCGCCGCGACGGCCGGTGCCTCACTCATATGGGTCAGCGGCATCGCGCAGTCCGTCCCCGAGGAAGTTGAAGGCAAGCACGGTGATGATCACGGCAAGGCCCGGGAGAAACAGCCAGGGCGCGGTCGCGACGGAGCGGATGTTCTGGGCTTCCTGCAGAAGCACCCCCCAGCTGACGATGGGCGGTCTCAGGCCGATGCCGAGAAACGAAAGTGCCGTTTCCGACAGGATCATCACCGGAATGGCGAGCGTGATCGACGCAATGATGTGGCTCATGAACGACGGCACCATCTGCTTGAAGATGATGCCCATCTCGCTGACCCCGTCGAGCCGCGCGGCGGTGACGAAATCCTCGGTCTTGAGCGAGATGAAGCGACCGCGCACGACACGCGCCAGTCCCGTCCAGCCAACCAGCGACAGGATCGCCGTGATCATGAAATAGACGAGCACCGGCGACCAGGTCTGGGGGATGGCGGCGGCAAGGCCCATCCATAGCGGGATCGTCGGAATCGAGCGCAGGAACTCGATCGTCCGCTGCACGACGTTGTCGATCCATCCGCCGTAGTAGCCGGAGACGCCGCCGAAGAAGATGCCCAACACGAGGCTGAGGCCGACCCCGACAAGGCCGATCGACATGGAGATGCGCGTTCCGTAGATGACCCGCGACAGGAGATCGCGGCCGAGGCGGTCGGCACCGAAAAGATACATCGGGTCGTCCGGGTTGACCGGGCCGATGAGATGCAGGTCGGACGGGAAGATGCCCCACAGATCGTAGTGGTCGCCGCGGGCAAAGAAGCGGACAGGATAGACCTTGGTTTCGTCGATCGTGAAGACGCGGCGCAGGCTCTCGCTGTCGATGACGACCTTGTAGCCGGTGACGTACAGCCCGAAGACGAGGCCGGAATCGGTGTGGCGCCACAGGTGCAAGGTCTGCGGTGGCGCGTAGGTGTAGCGCGCGGCGAAACGGTCGGTGCCGAAGGGCGCCAGGAATGGCGCGAAGAGCGCGACCAGATAGATGAAGATCACGATCACGCCGCTCGCCAGGGCAAGCTTGTGGTGTTTGAACTTCCACCAGGCAAGCGTCCATTGCCCGGCAACGGCGACTTCCCGCCGCTTCGCGATCGGCGCCTTCCCGACCTCCGCGTCGGCCTGCGGTTTCGCCGCGTCCGTCATTCGAACTTGATGCGCGGATCGAGCCACGCCAGCAGGATGTCCGAAACCAGCGTGCCGACGATTGTCAGCACGCTCAGCATCAGAATGAAACTGCCGGCCAGATACATGTCCTGGGCGATCAGAGCGCGCAGAAGCAGCGGCCCCGTCATCGGCAGGCTGAGCACGATGGCGGTGATTGTCGCGCCGGAAACCAGCTCCGGCAGCACCCAGCCGATGGTGCTGATGAACGGATTGAGAGCGACGCGGACCGGATACTTCATCAACAGGCGGATCTCGGACATGCCCTTGGCACGCGCCATCGTGACGTAGGGCTTGTACAGCTCGTCGAGCAGGTTGGCCCGCATGATGCGGATGAGGCTCGCCGTGCCGGCGGTGCCGAGCACGATGATCGGCACCCACAGATGCGCAAACATGTCGACAACCTTGCCCCAGCTCCACGGCGCATCGACGTATTCCGACGAGAACAGGCCACCGACGCTCTGATGGAAGTATTTGAAGCTGACATAGGAGAGGATCAGGGCGAGCAGGAAATTGGGCACGGCGAGGCCGATGAAGCCGATGAACGTCGCGACATAGTCGCCGAGCGAGTACTTCTTCACGGCCGAATAGATGCCGATCGGCAGCGCCACCACCCATATGAATATGAGCGTCAGGAACGAGAACACGAACGTGAGGCCGAGCCGCTCCCAGATCAGGTCGGCGACCGGCCGCTTGAGTTCGAAGGAATTGCCGAAATCGCCGTGGAGCAGGATGTTGCCCATCCACTTGGCGTATTGCACGACATAGGGCTGATCGAGGCCGTACTTCTCGCGCAGCACATCAAGCTGGGCGCTGTCGACGCTCTCGCCTTGCGAGGACATCGTGGCGGCCAGCGTCGTCAGATAGTCGCCGGGCGGCAACTGGATGATCACGAAGGTCACCACCGAGACGGCGAAGATGGTGGCGAACATGGCGATCGCACGGCGGATGATGAAACCGATCATGTCGCACCACCGCTGCTGAGGGCGGGTTCCCGGGTGTAGACGTCATCCGGCATCAGCCGGTTGAGCAGCGGCTCGCCTGACCTGAAACGCCGCAGGTTCTCGCAGATGATATCAAGCGATCGGTCGGTGCGGTCCGGAACTTGCGGCGTGCAATGCGGCGTAATCAGGACGTTGGGCGCATCCCACATCGGGCTGTCGGCCGGCAACGGTTCGACCGCGAAGGTATCGAGCCCGGCGCCGCCAATCCGCCGTTCGCGCAAGGCAGCGAACAGCGCGCCTTCGTCGACGACGGCGCCGCGCGCCATATTGACGAGAAATGCGCCGGGCTTCATCGCCGCAAATGCCGCCGCGTCCATCAGGTGATGGGTCTGGTCCGACAGAGGCAGAGCGAGAACCACATAGTCGCTCTGCTTCAGCAACGGTTCGAGCGTATCGCCGGCCGACCGGGAAAAGACCTGCTCGACGCCGGGGGGCAATTGTCCGGCTGACCGCCGATAGACGATGACCCGCAGGCCCATGGCGCGCGCCTTGTCGGCAAGCGCCTGCCCGGTGTGCCCGAAGCCGACGATGCCGAGGGTCTTGCCGGTCAGCCCGCGTAGCGCGTCCTGCTCCGGAATGCCCCAGGCGTGACGCTTCTGCGCCTCGTAGAAATCGGCGAAGCGGTAAGTCAGCGCCAGCATGAAGAAGATCGCATGCTCGGCCAACGCCGGGGCCGAGCGCCCGGCCGAGCCGGTGACGATCAGGCCGCCGGCAAATACCTCGGGCCGTGCCGACTTGTTAAGGCCGGCGTGATCGCAATGCACCCACTGCAAGCGCGGCGCCGAAAGAAAGCGGGCGTCGAGGTCGCCGTGCAGAAGGGCAACGTCTGCCTCGCCGAGCGCCGAGCGGATGCCGGCATCGTCGCGCCGGTCGACGCGCAGCAGCCTGCCGGGGGCGGCGGCTTCCTGCAATCGCTGCCAGTGGGCGTCGCCGAGCTGGAGCGTGCACAGAATGCGGCCCACTTTCATCGTCTGCCAACTCCACAAATACCGTCGGCACCCGCTCCGCCGGAAGGATACTGTTTCGCACCGATGTGCAGGAAAGCGCTCCGTCTGGGGACCGCAAGGCCCCCAGACGGAGCAGACTCGCTACTGGGGCTTCGCCCAATAGTATTGCTCGGGATTGGTCGGTCCCGGCGTCGGGTATATCCACGAGGCAGGCATGTTCTTCGGAACATTGCGCATGTCGTCCTTGACGATGCCGTATCCGTTCGCCTCGAACGCGATACCCATCACCATGAACTGGTCGGCCGCGATGTCCAGCACCTGCTTCATGAGGTCGATCTGCTTGTCGCCATCGCCCGTGTTCAGGATCTGGTCATAGAGATCGAGCGCCTTCTTGATAGCCGCCGGCGGCTCCTCGGCTTTCACCTCGCCGCTGTCGGTGGTCTTCAGGTACCAGTTCGTCCACGCCGGCGCGTAGAAGCGCGAGTCCGGTTGGGTCGGGATGAACCAGCGCGGATCGAGGATCACCTCCTGACCGTTGCCGCCGCCACGCTCCCAGGCGACCGCATCCAGTTCGCCCGCGGCACGACGCACCTGGATCAGGGTGCGGTCGATACCATCCACGGTGCAATCGACGCCAACCGCTCGCCAGTACTTCTGGACCAGCTCAAGGGCGTCGCCGAAGGGCTTGTTGGTCGCGTTGTAGGTCAGCGAAATGACCAGCTTCTCGCCGTTGGGCATCAGCCGGTAGCCGTCGGAACCTTTCTTGGGCAGCACCTTGTCCAGATATTCGTTGGCCTTGGCCACGTCGTACTCGGTGTACTGCTTGGCCAGGCGCTCATTGTAGAAGACCAACTCCGGGCGCGGCGCGGTCTGTGCGGGCGTTCCCTGACCGATCCAGACCGTGTCGATGATCTCCTGCCGGTTGATCGCGTAGGAAAGGCCGATCCGGAAGTCCTTGTTCTGGTAGACGGCACGCTTGACCGGATCCTTCTGGCTGAAGTTCAGCATCAGCGGCATGACGTTCGGGTTTGCCGGCGTGGTGCTGAAGAAGTCGTATTTGCCGGTCGCCTTGTTGTCGAAAAGGACAGGCTTGTTGACCGGCGTCGCGATCGAACGGTCCTGCATGTCGATGTCACCGGACATGCCCTTGAGCAGCAGCACCTGAGGATCGGTCAGCACGTCGTAGGTCATGCGGTCGATATAGGGGAGCTGATTGCCGTCCTTGTCGACCTTCCAGTAGTAGGGATTGCGCTCCGCGACGACGCGCGTAGCGGTCCCTTCGCCGTAGCCCTGCACCGTCACCCAGGGATCGATCGTCGGCACCTCCGGATTGCGGTAGATGTCGATCTTCAGCCGCATCAGGTCCATCCAGTCGCCGACCTTCGCCTGCTTCACCAGCGCGTCGACGTCCTTGTTGTATTTGGGGTCGAACTGCTTGAGGTAATGAGCCGGAAAGCGCACGGCCTGGATGTCGCTGGGGCGCGCCGTCGCAAGCAGCTGCAGGAAAAGGCCGTTGGGTTCGTCGAAGGCGAACTTCACGGTGTAGTCGTCGATCTTGCTGACCTTGACCGGCTTGCCGTTGACCATAAAGGCAGGACCACGCACCGGCTGCGTGTCATCGATCATCTTGAAGGCGTCGTTGGCGAGCACCTCGTCGTACCAGAACATGATGTCGTCGGCGGTGAAGGGCTCGCCGTCCGACCACTTCATGCCCTTGCGCAGATGAAAGACGTATTCGGTCGCGTCGGCATTGGCCTCCACCGAGGCGGCCACATTGGGAATGACCTTCGACCAATCGGGAGACCAGCGCATCAGGTTCTCGTAGCTCATGGTCCGCATCATCCAGGGCAGGTCGCCACCGCCCAACATCGCGGAATTCCATGTGCCGCCGTACTTGCCGATCGAATTCGACGACTGGCACGACGAGCGGCTTCTCGGGCAACCGCTGGTCGACCGGCGGCAGCTTGCCCGCCTTGACCTGCTCCGCGAAGACCGGCGCTTCATTGTAAGCAGCCGATGGCGAACTGACCGCGGCCAGCGCGACCACACTGAAGGCGATCGCGGCTCCACCGCGCAGAACGCGGGAAGTCCAGCCTTTCTTGATGCCGTTTTCCTGCATGTTTCGCTCCCGTGGGTGGCCAGCCGATTTCACGACGGAACCACCGCCTCTACGTGTTTTCGTTTTGCGGCGCGTCCTCCAACGGTCCACGCTGCCATTGAGAGGACCCAAAAAGTATATAAGAAATCGCCCAGTTACAAATACGAAATTGCGATTTTGATATAGAGTTCGTCGCCCGGGGGTGGTGAGCGCCGCCTTCGTCGCGGCGCAGCGTTTGGGAATCGCGCTCGCTCCGCGTCCCGCCTTGGCAATCCCTTCAGCCTCACCGCGTCGCGCTTGCGGAGGACGCGTCCCCCAGAATCCATTTTGCGACGCCGCCCGATTGTCGGGTGGTCCCGAAGCTCCTCTTTTCCGCCAATCCCGGCCGACGGCTGCTTATCGCGGCCGCACAACGGAGAAAGCGCACAGAGCGAACCGGGGGCCGCTACTGGCGAATCCACGTCGTTGCGTCTTTATCCGCGATGCTTGCGGCGACATCGGAATCGAAACGCTTGAAATGGGCGCTGGCGAGGTGGCGTTCGAAGGCGCACGGTCGGCCTAGACTTCGTAGAGCAGGAATTCCGCTGTGCCGGCTTCGCACTGCGCGACAGCGGCGGACCTGGTGGACCGACCGTTGTGCGAGATCCAACCGCGCGACAGGGGCTATGAGGCTGCTTCCGATACGCGCCTGGCAATCCATTCGTTCACCTCAGGCGCTTTCTCCATGTGAACGATGTGGCCGGCATCGCTTATGGTTGCGACGGCGATGCCGGCGGGCAGACCTTGCGCCTGGCTCGCCGGGAGTATGCGGTCGTCCTCGCCCCAGATGATCTGCACGGGCGACTTGATGTCGGCAAGGCGTCCGCGAAGATCGACACGCTGCATGTCGCCGGAGAAGTTGGCGGCCGCGATCGCGCGAAGGGCGGCCGTCGCACCGTCGAGACGTTTGAACTTGAGAACGTCCTCAACCATGTCGGCGGTGACCAGTCTTGGGTTGGCGACGAGCATCTCGAGATAGGGGCGCAACTTCCTGGCGCGGCTCTCTGAAATGAAGCCTTCGATGAAGTCGCCCGCAATATGGGCGCCGATACCGGCAGGGGCGATGAGGGTCAGGCCGGCGACGCGGTCGGGCGCGTTGAGCGCGATCGTCGCGGCGACTGCGCCGCCCAGCGAATGACCGACCAGGTAGGCTGCGCCCAGGTTTTCCGCGTCCATATAGTCGAGAACCGCGGTCGCAATCGCGTCCACCGATCCATCGGCCGCGTCCTTGCTTGAGCCGCCATGGCCAGGCAGGTCGATGGCATGGGTCGGGTGATGCTCAGCCGACGCCGCCTGGTTCAACGTCCAGGTCGAGAGATCGGCACCGAAGCCGTGCAGGAAGAGGATGGGCAAACCGGCTTCGGGGCCGGCCTTGAGCCGACGAAACCTGCGTCCACCGGCCTCGATCGTCGTCGGCACGATGGCGCTTCCGCCGTCCTTGGCAATGGTTGCGGACCTGGCGAGGAACTGCGCGACGAAATCATCGATCGCTGCTTCGGGGACGTCCGGTGCGGAAACCACGCCGAGAAGGGCGCCAACCGGCACCGTGTCGCCATTGTCGGCGACATGGCGACGCAGAACCCCGGTCACGGCGCTTTCGTAGACGTTGGCGATCTTCGTCGTCTCGATGTCCATGATCTCCTGACCGATGGAGATCGTCGCGCCGACGTCGACCGCCCAGCGGACGAGTGTGCCCTCCTCCATGGCGAGGCCCCATTTCGGCATGGTGATCGGCTGGATGGCGTCCATTCGCCTCTTCCCTTCCATGGCAATCGCGGACGCCGTCATCGACGTCGTTCCACAGGTGGCGGCAGGGCCGCTCCCGCTCGGCTTCAATTACTCGGCGGCCACCTTGCGGCTGTGCGCCGCAACCTCCCGCACCGCCGCCTCGATCTTGGCGATGCTGGGGATGTAGGCATCCTCGAGCGTCGGAGAAAACGGCACCGGCGAGTGCGGTGCCGTCACCAGCTTGATCGGCGCCTTGAGCGAATCAAAGGCATGCTCCGCAACCAGGCCGGCGACATCGGCGGCCATGCCGCAACGCGGATTGGCTTCGTCAACGATGACCAGCCGGCCGGTCTCCGCCACCGTCTCAAGGATGGTCTCCGTATCGAGTGGCGAAATGGTGCGTGGGTCGACAACCGTGCATGACAATCCCTGCTTGGCGAGGTTGTCTGCCGCTGCGTTGGCGAAGTTCACCATGCGGCCGAAGGCGACAATGGTGACGTCATCGCCTTCGCGGCTGACATTCGCTTCCCCAAAGGGGATGGCATAGGGCTCGTCCGGCACTTCCACCTCTTCGTCGTAGAGCGCCTTGTGCTCGAAGAAGATGACCGGGTCGTCGTCGCGGATAGCCTGGATGAAGAGGCCCTTTGCCTCATAAGCGTTGGACGGGAGCACGACCTTCAGACCCGGAATGTGCGTGAACATCGGATAGAGCGCCTGCGAGTGCTGGGACGCGGCGCGCAGGCCGGCGCCGTACATCGTGCGGATGACCAGCGGCGTGACGGCCTTGCCGCCGAACATGTACCGGAACTTGGCGGCCTGATTGAAGATCTGGTCGAAGCACATGCCCATGAAGTCGACGAACATCAGGTCGACAACGGGCCTCAGGCCGGTCAAGGCAGCTCCGGTGGCAGCCCCGACAAAGGACATTTCAGCCAGATGGGTATCGAGAACGCGGTCGGGGCCGAACTGCGGACGCAGGCCCTTGGTGACTCCCATGGGGCCACCCCAGGCATCCTGGTCACCGGCGGCGCCGGTGCCACCGGCCACGTCTTCACCCATGAGGATGACACGCGGGTCGCGCTCCATCTCCTGACGCAGCGCCTCGTTGATCGCTTGGCGATAGCTTTTCCTCGACATGGGCGCTCTCTCAATAGGTGACGTAGACGTCGGTCAGAAGATCGGCCTCGGTCGGCATTGGCGCCGCTTTCGCGGCCGCCAGGCTGTCCTTGATCTCGGCAACGACCTCGCGGTCGCTGGCATCGAGCTCTTCCACCGACATCAGCCCGGTTTCGACGACGCGCTCCCTGAACAACTGGATCGGGTCGCGCTGGCGGGCGCGTTCCAGTTCCTCGGGCAGCCGGTAGGTCCCGGCGTCGCCCTCGTAATGGCCGTAGAAGCGGTTGAGCCTGACGTGGAGAAGCGTCGGGCCGCCGCCGGCCCGCGCCCGTTCGATGGCCTCGCCAGCGGCATCGTAGACGGCGAAGAAATCGGCGCCGTCGACTTCCATGGACGGGATGCCGAAGCCCGCGGCGCGTCCGGTCTGGCTGCCGCCGACCGACCAGGAGGAGGCGGTCGATTCGGCATAGCCGTTGTCTTCGGCGACGAAGATCATCGGAAGGTTCCAGATCTTCGCCAGATTGTAGCTTTCCAGCACGGCGCCCTGATTGGATGCGCCATCCCCGTAGAAGCACACGGCAACGCCGCCGGTCTTCAAGGTCTTGGCCGTCAACGCGGCACCGCAGACGAGTGGCGCGCCGGCACCGACGATTCCGTTTGCGCCGAGCATTCCCTTCGACAGGTCGGCGATGTGCATCGAACCGCCCTTGCCACCGCACAGACCGTCCCTGCGGCCGAAGATCTCATGCATCATCGGACCGACTTCGACACCCTTGGCGATGCAATGGCCGTGGCCGCGATGGGTCGAGGCAATCTTGTCCTGCGCACCGAGGTGCATGCAGACGCCCACGCCCGACGCCTCCTCGCCTGCGTAGAGGTGCACGAAACCTGGAATCGTGCCGGCCGCAAATTCGGCATGAACCGTGTCCTCGAATTCCCGGATCGTCCGCATGCGCCGATAGGCGGTGGCAAGTTCGTCGCGCGACAGCTGCAGGCCGCTCGCCATGGCAATCTTCCTCCCGAAATCTTTCTTGTTGGCAGCGATGATATGCGCTGCCCGGAAACTAACAAGTGCCTTGCGGCGTTGGTGCCGCCACATCGCCATGATCACGCACGGCCCGGAGCCGGACATGGCCGCTGGCAGCGACGGCCCCGTTTCTTCGGCCATGCGACGGGCAGCGTCACGGGACTCCGGTCTCTGCTGCCCGGGATGCCTGTTCCCTACCGATCCGCGTTGCGGCAATATCGCATAGGCTGGCAATAGCGCCTGCAATCAGCTCCAACCGACAGACCTGGATCACGGGCTACACGGGAACGGACCGTTGAAGAGCGACACCGTCTTCAAGAGGGCCTTCAACGAGCTCCTCGAACTGTTGTCTCGGCAACCGCTTGGCGTGCGGATCGATCCGGAAACCAGGTTGGCCGACAGCGTCGGCGTGTCGCGCACGACGATCCGCAAGGCCCTGCGGGAACTCGTCGAACGGCGCATCCTCAAGCGCAAGGACTCCAAGCTGGTCCTGGCGCGCAAGCCCGACGAACGCGATCATTTCCCGATGGCCGACACGATCGGCGCATCCGATCGCATCGAAAGCAAACTGATGGAGTGGTTTTCACGCGAAGGGCGTCATCCCGGCGAATATGTCAACGGGCTGATGCTTGCCCGCGAATTCGGGGTGTCGACAAGCTCGGTGCGCGACTGTCTACGCCGCTTCGAGCAGTTTGGCCTGGTGGAGAAGCGACCGAACTCGGGCTGGATCTTCCGTGGCTTCACGGCCCAGTTCGCGCTCGAGCTGTTCGAGGTGCGCGAGCTGTTCGAGGTCCTCTGCGCCAGGGCCTTCGTCGCTCAGCCGGACGACGCCCCGGCATGGCGCCAGCTGAAGGCGATCGAGACGGAGCACCGTCGCCTGCTCCGCCATATCAATATGCGCTATCCCGAATTCAGGACGCTCGACGAGCGCTTCCACCGCCTGATCTACAACGCCTCGCGCAACCGCTTCATGGAGGGCTTTCACGATCTGATCTCCCTCATTTTTCACTACCATTACCTGTGGGAGAAGAGCACCGAGCGGCAGCGCAATGCGGTGGCGGCGCGCGAGCATGTCGACTATATCGCTGCGCTCTTCAGCCGCGATCCTGACAAAGTCGAGGATGCCTGCCGCCGTCATCTGGCGTCGGCGCGCAGCTCCCTGCTGGCCTCGATCGACTGAGCCACACGGGCCTCAGGGCTCGGCATCGGCAGCGCAGCGTCGGCACCCAGTGCCGGCGCGATGAACGCGCCCGTGCGCCGCCCGGCGCGATGGTTGCGGATACGATACGACCGACCAGCGTATCGGTGACGACGAACGATGGCGCAGGACGACGCCGTTCAGGATACGTCGATCAGCGCCTTGATCAGGCCGCGCTTGTCGGTCGCCCAGCGGGCGAGGTCGCCGGTTGCGCCGGCAAGCGTCGTGCGATGGGTGATCAGCCGGGCGATCGGCACGTTGCCGTCCGCGATGGCGGCGATGACATTTTCGAAGTCGGACTTGAGCGCGTTGCGGCTGGCCAGCAGCGTCGTTTCGCGCGCGTGGAACACCGGGTCGGGGAAGGTGACGGACTCGCGTACGACGCTGAGCAGCACATAGGTGCCGGCATGCGCGACATAGCCGAAGCCGGTCTCCATCGAGGCGCGGTTGCCGGTCGCGTCGATCACGGTATCGAACCCGTCGCCGCCGGTGAGATCGGCGACCGCTTCGGCCACCTTGGCGTCGACCGCGATCGCCGCCTCGGCGCCGACCAGCCGCTGCGATTCGGTCAATCGCTCCTGGTCGACATCCATCAGGGTCACCACCGAACCAGCGATGCGGGCGAAGATCGCCGCGCCGATGCCGATCGGCCCGGCGCCGACAATGAGCGTGCGGCCGGACCGCGCCGAGGCGCCGGCGCGGCTGACGCCATGGGCACCGATGGCGAGGAACTCGACGGCCGCCGCCTGGTCCGCCGTCAGCCCCTCCGCCGGGTAGAGGTTCGTCTCCGGCACGCTGATCAGCTCGGTCATGCCGCCGTCGCGATGCACGCCGAGCACGGCGATGTTCATGCAGCAGTTCGGCCGACCCTTGCGGCAGGCGTGGCAGGTACCGCAGGCGAGGTAGGGATTGACGACGACCAGATCGTCCTGGCGGAAGCGGCTTCCAGCCGGTGCCTCGACGACCTCCGCCGCCAGTTCGTGTCCCATGATGCGCGGATATTGCAGATAGGGGTGGCTGCCTTCGTAGATGTGATAGTCGGTTCCGCAGATGCCGACACGGCGGATCCTGACAAGGACATCGCCGTCTGTCCGCTGCGGTTCGGGCCGCTCCTCGACGGCGAGTTCTCCGGGTTTGAGGCAGACGAGCGCTTCCATGGTGTTTTCCTCCCGGTGCCGGTCGTCACGCTGTCAGCGCAGAAGGCCCTGGCGTTGTCGCGTGTGTTCCGGCGGCGGTCGCATCCTTGACTTGCCCGCGACATCGTTTCACGCCGCGGACGGATGCCGTTGGTCAGAACGCGAAAAAACACAATCCACGCGCGCCCCCTCGTCAAGATGTTTTATTTGGTCTCAAAATTCCGATATGTGTCGATAAAAAACATTTTGACAATACGGCGCCCCTACGCATTCTATTTCCAGATTGGGAGGGCCGGTGGAACGTTCGTGGGAGCACGTCCGTCGGCTTTTGCGCCGGCTCATGGCGAGCCTGCGCTCAACAGAGGTCGGGGCCGGTGGCCGAAAGGCAAGCCAGCCGACTCGCGACATGCACTGCTTTGATCTAGGGTAGTGTGTTGCAACAGGGAGGAAGCTTATGTTCTTGAAATCGAAATTCAGCCGCCGGAAATTCGGCCTGCTGACTGCGGCCGCAGTGATTTCCATCGGTTTCGCCGCGCCGACGCTCGCGGCCGACGTGACCATTCCTATCATCGTGAAGGATACGACATCGTTCTACTGGCAGATCGTTCTGTCGGGCGCTTGCCAGGCAGGCAAGGACCTCAGCGTCAACGTTCCCCAGCTCGGTGCTCAGTCCGAATCCGATATCAACGGCCAGATCTCAATCCTCGAGAACGCGGTTGCCGGCAAGCCGGCCGCCGTCGTCATCTCGCCGACCGAGTTCAAGGCGCTCGGTGCGCCGATCGACGAGGCTGCAAAGACCGTACCGATCATCGGCATCGACTCGGCGGCTGATTCCCAAGCTTTCTCCTCGTTCCTGACGACCGACAACGTGCAGGGCGGCAGGGTTGCTGCGGACGGTCTGGCCGCGGCGATCAAGGAGAAGACCGGCAAGATCGCCGGCAACGTGGCGTTGATCACTTCGCTGCCGGGCGTCGGCTCGCTTGACCAGCGCGCCAAGGGCTTCAAGGAAGAGCTGGCGGCAAAGTATCCCGACCTCAAGCTGGTGGCTGACAAGACCGCCGACGGTATGGCGACCACCGGTCTCAACATCATGACCGACCTGCTCACGGCCAATCCCGACCTCGTCGGCGTCTTCGCTTCGAACCTGATCATGGCCCAGGGCGCTGGTCAGGCCATTGCCGAGAACAAGGTTGCCGACAAGGTTGCGCTGGTCGGCTTCGACAGCGACGACAAGACGCTCGGCTACCTCGAGGACGGCACCATCTACGCGCTGGTCGTTCAGGACCCCTATCGCATGGGCTATGACGGCATCAAGACGGCGCTTGCCGTGTCCAAGGGCGAGAAGGTGGAGAAGTTCGTCGACACCGGTGCCAACCTTGTGACCAAGGCAAACTCGACCGATCCGAAGATTTCGGCACTCATCCATCCCAAGCTGGACTGCAAGTAAGGTCCATCCGTGGCCGCGCCCTGTCGCTTTGACAGGGCGCGGCCACGTCACTAGCGTTGGCCCCAATAGGGACGGGGGGTAATTGCCGAAGCCATGACTGCCATCGCTTCAACTGACACGGCGAATACCGGGCGGGTTGACGACAGGCCGATCCTTGAGCTGCGTGATCTCAAGAAGGACTACGGCGCGGTTCACGCCCTCAGGCCGGCGACGCTCGCCTTCAAGCGCGGCGAGATTCACGCGATCGTCGGCGAGAACGGCGCCGGCAAATCGACCCTGATCAAGCTTCTGACCGGTGTCATCCATCGATCCGGCGGTGAGATTCTGTGGGAAGGCAAGCACGTCGCGCTGGCAAATCCGCAGGAGGCTATCGACCACGGGATCGACGCCGTCCACCAGGAAATGCTGCTTTGCCGTCACCTGACGGTCGCCGCCAACATGTTCCTCGGCGAGGAGAAGACCCGCTACGGGCTGATGCGCAAGAAAGACATGACGCGCGAGGCCCAGCGCATCATGGGAGACATCGGCTTTCATCTGCCGGCGGGTGCGGTTCTCGGCACCCTGACCATCGGCCAGCAGCAACTGGTCGCCACCGCGCGCGCCTCCTTGCGCGGCACCAAGTTTCTGATCTTCGATGAACCGACCGCCTATCTGACGCGTCAGGAGGCGGCACAGCTGTTTGCGATGATCCGCCGCCTGCGCGAAGCGGGCGTCACCGTCATCTACATCTCGCACCGCCTCGAGGAAGTGTTTGAGATCGCAGATCGGGTTTCGGTGCTGCGTGACGGTGCACTGGTCGGTACCCGCGACATCAAGGAGACGAACGAGGCCGAGCTGGTCACGCTGATGATCAACCGCTCGATCGAGCAGATCTACCACAAGGAGAAGTTCCACTTCGGCGAGACCCTGCTTGAAACGCGGAACCTGAGCGGACCCGGATTCAACGACGTGTCCGTCAGCGTGCGCCGCGGCGAGATCGTCGGTCTCTACGGCCTCATCGGCGCCGGGCGCAGCGAGTTCGTCATGAGTGTGTTCGGCCGGCACCCCAAGACCGCAGGCGAAATCCTGTGGAAGGGCAAGCCCGTCAACATCCGCAACGAGCGTCAGGCGATCAATCTCGGCATCGCGCTGCTGCCTGAGAGCCGGCGGGACCAGGGGCTGAGCCTCAATATGCCGATCGGCTTCAATATCAACCTGCCGATCTACGACCGGATCACCCGAGGCGTGACGATATCGCCGCGCCTGGAAGCCGAACGGGCTGATCGTCAGATCAACGACCTGTCCATCAAGACGCCGAGCCGGCGCAGCCTCGCCTCTTCGATGTCGGGCGGCAACCAGCAGAAGGTCGTCATCGGCAAGTGGCTCAACTGCGGTGCCGAGTTGTTCCTCTTCGACGAACCGACGGTCGGCGTCGATGTCGGAACCAAGGCCGAGATTTATCGCCTGATGGCCGAGCTTCTGAAGAACGGAGCCGGGATTCTGATGATTTCGTCCTATTTGCCGGAAGTCTACGAGCTGGCCGACACGCTGCACGTGTTCAGAGGCTCGCATCTGGTCGGAAGCAATTCGTTCCGGGGTGCAAGTCACGAGGAAGTTTTGGCAGAGGCCATCGGCGTATAAGGAGAAGATGATGACTACGGACGTCGAAGCGGCCTCTGACGCCACGGCGAAACGCCGCGACTACAGTTTCTTGTTTGCGCTATCGCTGCTCGGCATTCTGCTGGTGTTGTGGGTGATGCTGAGCTTCGCCACGCACACCTTCATGACGCCGCTCAACATCACCAACCTGCTGCGCCAGGGATCGATGATCGCCATTCTCGCGCTCGGCGAGACCTTCGTGATCATCACCGCGGGCATCGACCTCAGCGTCGGTGCCATCGCCGGTTTCGGCACTGTCGTGGTTGCGATGTCACTCGAAGCTGGCCTGCCGATATGGCTGTCGGTCTTGGTGACGCTTCTCTCCGGCCTCGCAATCGGAATGTTTCACGCCTTCGGCGTCACCAGAATGCGGGTGCCGCCATTCATCATGACGCTGGCTACGCTGACCTCGCTGCGCGGCATCGGTCTTCTGATGACGACGGGAGCGCCGGTCAACATCACCAACAAGGCCTTCACCAGCTTCTCGACGCAGGATTTCCTGGGGATTCCGACCCTATTCTGGATGGTGATCCTGGTCGGTGTCCCTGCGTATATCTTCCTGTCGCACACGCGTTGGGGCCGTTACATCTTCGCGGTCGGCTCCAATCCGGAATCGGCGCGCCTCTCCGGCGTGCGCATCAATCTCACGCTCTACATGGCCTATTCGCTGTCTGCGGTGCTGGCGGCTTTCGTCGGCGTGCTGCTGGCCATGCGCATCGGCATCGGCAATGCGATGCAGGCGGACGCCTGGGAGTTGCAGGCGATCGCGTCGAGCGTCATCGGCGGCACGTCGCTTTTCGGGGCCATCGGCTCGGTTCATGGGCCCCTGATCGGTGCCTTCATCCTGGCGACGATCAACAACGGCGCGAACCTGTTGAACGTCAATTCGTTCTGGCAGCGTGTCGTCACCGGCCTGCTGATCATCGTCATCGTCTATTTCGACGGATTGCGCCGGCAGAAGATCTAGGAAATTGCGGGGCGCACCTCCCGGCGGGGGCAGGCGATGACCTGCTCCCGCTTTTTTTTCGGCGACCTGCAACCAGAGGCGCGGCGCGTAGACCGGGGATCGTGCCGGTCCCGCCCTCGACCCGCGCGCCGCCGCGCTTCGTCGTGAGGTCGCGCGAGCGCACAGCGCACCTGCGGCACCGGTCGTATTCCCTGCGGGCTGCCACTGAACGTCATCGCCTCGCCGCTTCATCCGAGACAGGCTGGACGAAACGTTTGCGTCCTCATATCGTACAGTGGAATTTTTGTTCCATCCCGTGAGACGCCGGCGACTGACAGCAGGAAGGCGACCGATCATGGCCAACCAGACAGGGGCTGCGAGCGCGCCGCCGCGCGATCTCGAGACGCTGAAGGCGGTGCTGGTCGACGGCCGCCACCGCCTGCCGCCGCGCCTCGTCCAGGTGGCGGCCTTCGCGCTGGAGAATCCCGACGAGATGGCGCTCGGCACGACGGCGAGCATCTCCGCCCAGGCCTCGGTGCAGCCCTCGACCCTCATCCGTTTCGCCAAGCGGCTCGGCTATTCCGGCTTCTCCGACCTGCAGCGCGTCTTCCGCCAGGCACTGCGCTCCAACTGGCCGGATTACCGCGAGCGACTTGTCCGCGTCGCCCGTGCCCGCGAGGCCGGCGGACCGCACCCACTGCTTTCCGGTTTCGCCGAAAGTGCCATGGTTTCTCTGGAAAGGCTTATGGCGCAGGCTTCGGAAGAATATATCGGCCGCGCCGCCGAGACCCTCGCCCGCGCTCAGGTGATCTATCTGCTCGGCATGCGGCGGGCCTTTCCGGTTGCCCTCTATCTCGCCTATGCGCTGGGCAAGCTCGGCATCCGCGCCGTACTCGCCGACCACGTTGCCGGCCTCGCGCCGGAGCAGCTCACCGAAGCCGGCAAGCGCGATGCGCTGATCGCCATCAGCTTCACGCCCTACACGCCGATCACCGTCGAGCTCACCAACCGGCTGGCCGAACGCGGCGTTCCGGTGATCGCGCTGACCGACAGCCCGTTCTCGCCGCTGTCGCCGCCGGCGACCGTCGCCTTCGAGATTCCCGAGGCCGATTATGCCGGCTTCCGCTCGCTCGCTGCGACCTTCTGCGTGGCCATGGCGCTCGCCGTCGCGACGGCGGCCCGGCGGAACGAGATGTAGAATATATGGAATGGATATTCCATATTGACGATATTGTGGAATGACTGTTCTATATAGATAACCAATACCACGCCCCGCCAGAGGGCGGTGAAACGCCAAAGCAGGCCCGCAATGGCCAACCCGTCACGCCTCGACCTCATCACAATCGGCCGCTCCTCCGTGGACCTCTACGGACAGCAGATCGGCGGACGGCTGGAGGACATGGCCTCCTTCGCCAAGTCGGTCGGCGGCAGCCCCACAAACACCGCCATCGGTGCTGCGCGCCTGGGGCTCAAGGCCGGGCTCATCACCCGTGTCGGCGACGAACACATGGGCCGCTTCATCCGCGAGCAGCTCGTCCGCGAGGGCGTCGCCGTCGATGGGGTCGTCACCGATCCCGACCGGCTGACCGCGCTGGTCGTTCTCGGCGTCCGCGACGACCGCACCTCGCCGCATATCTTCTTCCGCGCCGATTGCGCCGATATGGCGCTCTCGGACGATGACATCGATGAGGCCTATATCCAGTCGGCTTCGGCAGTCCTCGTCAGCGGCACGCATTTTTCGACGCCCACCGTCGAGGCGGCCAGTCACAAGGCGATCCGCGCCGCCAGGGCCGCCGGCCGCAAGGTCGTCTTCGACGTCGATTACCGTCCGAACCTCTGGGGACTGGCCGGTCACGGCGCCGGCGACAACCGCTTCATCCGCTCCGAGGCGGTGACCAGGCGCCTCGACGCGGTGGTCAGCCAGGTCGATCTCATCGTCGGCACCGAAGAGGAGCTGATGATCGCCGGCGGCGGCGACACCATGCTCGATTCGGTCAGGCGCATCCGTGCCATGACGCCGGCCACCATCGTGCTCAAGCAGGGGCCGATGGGCTGCGTCGTCTATCCCGGCGCCATCCCCGAGCGGCTGGAGGACGGCATTCGCGGGCCCGGCTTCCCGGTCGACGTTTACAATACGCTCGGTGCCGGCGACGCCTTTATGGCCGGTTTCCTGCGCGGCTGGCTGAAGGGCGAGCCCATCGAAACCGCCTGCGCCTGGGCCAACGCCTGCGGCGCCATCGCCGTATCGCGCCTGCTGTGCTCGCCGGAATACCCGACTTTTCCCGAGCTGCAGGCCTTTCTCGCCCGCAAGCCGACGCCGCGCGTTGTGCGCCGCGACGTCGCCTTGAACGATGTCCACTGGGTGGAGACCCGGCGCCCGCAACCGGACACGCTGATGGCGCTTGCCATCGACCATCGCAGCCAGTTGGAGGCGATGGCCGATCGAGCCGGTGCCCCGCGCGAGCGCATCGGCCGCTTCAAGGAACTCGCCGTCGAAGCGACCACCCGCGTCGCCGGGGGACAGGCCGGCTTCGGCATGCTGCTCGACGGCACCTACGGCACCAGGGCGCTGCACGCCGCCGCCGGCCATCCGTTCTGGATCGGCCGGCCGGTCGAACAGCCGGGCTCGCGCCCGCTCGAATTCGAGGGCGGCGGCGATCTCGGCGCCCACCTGATCGAATGGCCGGTCATCCAGACGGTCAAGTGCCTGTGCTTCTATCACCCGGACGACCCGGACGATCTCAAGGCGCGGCAGGAGCGCGAGCTCTCGCGCGTTTTCGATGCGGCGCGCACGGTCGGTCGCGAATTGATGATCGAGATCATCGCCGGCAAGAACGGCGCGATTGCCGAAGACACCGTCGCCCGCGTCCTTGAGCGGCTCTACGCGCTCGGCATCCGGCCCGACTGGTGGAAGCTGGAGCCGCAGGCAAGCGCCGCGGCGTGGGGCGCGATCGACCGCACCATCGCCGCCAATGATGCGAAATGCCGCGGCGTCGTCATGCTCGGCCTCGATGCGCCGGAAGCGGACCTGGTGCGTGGCTTTGCCCTTGCCGCCCGGGCCGAGCGGGTGAAAGGCTTCGCCGTCGGGCGTACCATCTTCGGGGCGGCGGCGGCCGCCTGGCTGGCGGGCGGGATCGACGATGCGGCGGCGATCGATGACATGGCGACCCGCTTCGCGCGTCTGGTCGCCGCCTGGCGGAGCGCGATCCGGGAGGCAGGCGCCGGCTAGAGCGTTGGGAGGAAAATGATGCAGACGGTTCGCTTGACGGCGGCGCAGGCACTCGTGCGCTTCCTCGCCGCCCAGATGACCGAGGTCGACGGCGAGAGGCTGCCGATCTTCGCCGGCGTCTGGGCGATCTTCGGTCACGGCAACGTCGCGGCACTCGGCGAGGCGCTTTATGCCGAACGCGAGCGCCTGCCGACCTGGCGCGGCAACAACGAGCAGGCGATGGCGCTGGCGGCCATCGCTTACGCCAAGGCGAGCCGCCGCCGCCGCATGATGGCGTGCACCTCCTCCATCGGCCCCGGCGCCACCAACATGGTCACCGCCGCCGCCGTCGCCCATGTCGATCGCCTGCCGGTGCTCTTCGTCCCCGGCGATGTCTTCGCCAGCCGCATTCCCGATCCGGTGCTGCAGCAGGTCGAATCCTTCGGCGACGGCACCGCCTCGGCCAATGACTGCTTCCGGCCGGTGTCGCGCTATTTCGACCGCATCACCCGGCCGGAGCAGGTCATCCCCGCGCTCCAGCGCGCCATGGCGGTGCTCACCGATCCGGCCGAATGCGGGCCGGTGACGCTTGCCTTCTGCCAGGACGTCCAGGCGCAGGCCTTCGACTATCCCGAGAGCTTTTTTGGCGAGCGCCTGTGGCTGCCCCGCCGTGTGCGGCCTGATACGCGCGAGCTTGCCGCCGCGGTGGAGGTCCTGCGCGCCGCGAAGAAGCCGATCGTCATCGCCGGCGGCGGCGTCCTCTACAGCGATGCGATGGACGCCCTGGCTGGCTTCGCCGAGGCCCACGGGCTCCCCGTTGCCGAAACCCAGGCCGGCAAGTCGTCGATCCCGGCAAGCCATCCGCTTGCCGTCGGTTCCATCGGCGTCACCGGTACCTCGGTCGCCAATGCACTGGCCGCGGAGGCCGATGTCATCCTCGCCGTCGGCACGCGCCTGCAGGATTTCACCACAGGTTCGTGGGATCTGTTCCGCAATCCCGCGCGCCGCATCATCAGCCTCAACGTCCAGCCCTTCGACGCCCACAAGCATCGCGCCGCCGCACTGGTCGCCGACGCCCGCGCCGGCCTGGAGGAGCTTTCCGCAGCGCTTGCCGGCTGGCGCAGCGATGCCGGCTGGCAACAGGCCATCGCCAGCGGCCGCACGGCCTGGGCCGAGACGGCGGCCCGCGCCACCGGCCCCACCAACACCGTGCCGCCGTCCGACGCCCAGGTGATCGGCGCCGTCGAGCGCACCGCCAGCCCCGATACGGTGGTCGTCAACGCCGCCGGCGGTCTGCCGGGCGAACTGCACAAGCACTGGCAGGCCGAGCGGCCGGGCAGCTACCACATGGAATACGGCTATTCCTGCATGGGCTACGAGATCGCCGGCGGCATCGGCGTCAAGCTCGCGCTGCCCGAGCGCGACGTCGTCGTGCTGGTCGGCGACGGCTCCTACCTGATGATGAATTCGGAACTGGCGACATCGGTCCTGCTCGGCCAGAAGCTCACCGTCGTCGTCCTCGACAATCACGGCTTCGGCTGCATCACGCGCCTGCAGGAGGCGACCGGCGGCGCCCGCTTCAACAACCTGTTCGAGGACACCAACCACGCGGCGCTGCCGGCGATCGACTTCCGCGCCCATGCCGAGGCGCTGGGCGCCATTGCCGAGAAGGTCACCACGATCGACGAACTGGAGGCCGCGCTCATCCGCGCCAGGGACAACGACCGTACCACCGTGATCGTCATCGACACCGATCCCTTCGTCACCACCGAGGCCGGCGGCCATTGGTGGGACGTCGTCGTGCCCGAGGTTTCGGCGCGGCCTGAGGTCAAGGCCGCGCGTGCCGCCTATGAGGCAGCCGTCGGCGCACGGCGGCTGGGAGACTAGGAGAGGAAAATGCCCATCCGTTTCGGCACCAACCCCATCGGCTGGTCCAATGACGACATGCCCGAGCTTGGCGGCGACACGCCGCTGGAGCAATGCCTCGCCGAGGCGAAGCAGGCCGGCTTCGAGGGGATGGAGCTTGGCAACAAGTTTCCGCGCGAGCCGGCGGCGCTCAAGGCCGCCCTCGATCCGCACGGGCTCGCGCTCGTCTCCGGCTGGTACTCGGCCGAACTTCTGCGCCGCACGCCGAAGCAAGAGATGGACCGCCTGCGCCCCCATCTCGATCTCCTGAAGGCGCTCGGCGCCAACGTCCTCGTCTTCGCCGAGACCACCGACACCGACCACCACCAGCCGCTGTCGCAGCGCCCGGTGCTGAAGGAGGGCCAGTGGGCCGAACTCGGCAAGCGCTGGACCGAGATGGCCGAGATGACGCTGGCCGAGGGCGTCCGCCTCTGCTTCCATCACCACATGGGGACCGTCGTCCAGGCGGAAGCCGAGATCCACGCCATGATGGCGGCGACCGGCCCGGCCTTCCACCTCCTGCTCGACACCGGCCACGCCACCTGGGGCGGCACCGATCCCGCGGCGCTGGCGCGCCGCTACCGCGACCGGATTAGCCACTTCCATGCCAAGGACGTGCGCAAGGACGTCATGGCCCGCGCCAACGCGGAAGACTGGCCGTTCCTCAAGGCAGTGGTCGAGGGCGTCTACACCGTGCCCGGCGACGGCAGTATCGATTTCGTTTCGGTCTTGAAGGAACTGCCCGGCTATTCCGGCTGGCTCGTGGTCGAGGCCGAGCAGGACCCGGCCAAGGCCAATCCGCTGCGCTACGCCAAGATGGGCTATGCCAATCTGCGCCGTTTCGCGGTAGAGGCCGGCCTCATCGCCACCTGAAGAAGAGGGCCGGACAGGATCAATGACCGCATCGAAACTTCTCGTCAGGCCGATGGCCGACGCCCCCGACGGCCGCGTCATCCACATCACGCCCGAGAGCGCCGGCTGGACCTATGTCGGCTTCGACGTCTACCGGCTCGCCGCCGGTGCGGCGGTGCGTGACACCACCAAGGCCCGTGAAGTCTGCCTCGTCTTCCTGTCGGGCAAGGGTGCGGTGGAAGCCGGCGGCACGCCGCTCGGCACCGTGGGCGGCCGCACTTCGCCGTTCGCAGGCAAGCCGTGGTCGGTCTATGTGCCGGCCGGCTCCGACTGGAAAGTGACGGCCGATGGTCCGCTCGAGCTTGCCGTCTGCTCGGCGCCGGCCAAGGGCGGCAGGGCGCCGCGCGTCATCACGCCGGACGAGCTTTCGGTGCTCGATCGCGGCACGGGCACCAATCTCCGTCATGTCGTCAATATCCTGCCGGAGAGCGATCCGACGGCGGAGAGCCTGCTGGTGGTCGAGGTCATCACCCCCGGCGGCCACTGGTCGAGCTACCCGCCGCACAAGCACGACCGCGATGCACTGCCCGAGGAGTCGGCGCTGGAGGAGACCTATTACCATCGTCTCAATCCGGCGCAGGGCTTCGCCTTCCAGCGCGTCTATACCGACGACCACTCGCTCGACGAGACGATCGCGGTCGCCGACGGCGACGTGACCATGGTGCCGCGCGGCTATCACCCGTGCGGCGCGCCGCATGGCTACGATCTCTATTACCTCAACGTCATGGCCGGTCCGCGCCGTATCTGGAAGTTCCACAACGACCCGGCCCACGAATGGATGCTCAAGTCGACCGCATAAGCGGCGGCGCTTCTCTCAGGAGTTCACCCACATGCTGACAATGGCGCTTCTCGGGGCCGGTCGGATCGGCCAGATCCACGGACGCAACATTGCCGACAACCCGCGTGCGACGCTCGCGGTCATCGCCGATGCCGATGCCAAGGCGGCCGAGGCGCTCGCCGCAGCGACCGGCGCAAAGGTGGCGACGATCGACGCGATCATGGCCGACAAGGCGATCGACGCGGTCGCCATCTGCACGCCGACCGACACCCATGCCGATCTCATCGAGCGTGCCGTCAAGGCCGGCAAGGCGGTCTTCTCCGAGAAGCCGGTCAGCCTCGAGTCCTCGCGCATCGAGACCTGCCTGAAGGTCGTCGCGGAAGCCAAGGGCAAGCTGATGATCGCCTTCAACCGCCGCTTCGATCCGAGCTTCGCCGATGTGAAGCGCCGCATCGATGCCGGCGAGGTCGGCACGGTCGAGATGATCACTGTCCTGTCGCGCGATCCCGCCCCGCCGCCGGTGAGCTACATCGAGCGCTCCGGCGGTCTCTATCGCGACATGATGATCCACGATTTCGACATGGCATGCTACCTGCTCGGCGAGCAGCCGGTCGAAGTCCATGCCGTCGGGTCCGCCCTGGTCGATCCGGCCATCGGCAAGGCCGGCGATGTCGATACCGCCGCCGTGCTGCTCAAGACCGCGTCCGGCAAGATCGCCCAGATATCCAATTCGCGCCGCGCCACCTATGGCTATGACCAGCGCATCGAGGTGCATGGCAGCAAGGGACTGCTCACCGCCGGAAACCACCACGCCACCACGGTCACCCGTGCCGATGGCGCGGGCTATGCCACCGACCCGGCGCTGCCCTTCTTCCTGGAGCGCTACGCCGAGGCCTATCGCCGGGAGCTTGATGCCTTCGTCGTCGCCGTCCTCGACGGCAAGCCGCTGAGCCCGACAGGCGAGGACGGGCTCAGGGCCCAGCGCATCGCCGACGCTGCCACGCAAGCGACGCAAAGCGGCCAGCCGGTAAAGCTTTCCGCCTGAAATGGAGGGGATCGCGAAGGCTGAGGCCTGAACGGCACGGCCCTTCGTCTCGTCGGGCAGGATCTGCGAGAAGGCCAGGCGGGAAACGTCGTCGATCGGGGGCGAAATCAGCCTTGCGTGGTAACCGCGTGGTGACCGCGCGTCCACATGTCGCGGCGCACCACAAAGAATGTAACGCCAAGCCAGTCGCTATCGATCAGGTCGCGCGATTGCATGAGCCGTCAGGCCAGCTTGCCAACGCCTGGCCCAAATTGCCCTTGCTCGCCGCTCACCCGATTGCGCTGGCTGCCTTGCCGCTCCAGAACCCCGCATCATCGAGGCGGCAGAGGTGCATAAGTTTGTCGAAGACCTCGACCCGAGCACCCAGCACGGCGGCCGCGCCCCGCATGTCCGCTCCCCCGTCGAAAGGCAGCGTTCGCCCGCCTGCGGCTTCCACCAGGCAATATCCCGCCATGCAGTCCCACGCACACATGCGCGGTTCGACATAGCCGACAAGGCGACCCGCCGCGACATAGGCAAGCATCAGCGCGCCGGAGCCGTAACGCACCCAGTCGATGTCGGCTGTCATCAATGCCTCGAACATGTCTGCAACCTTCGCCGCCGGCACCCGATCGTTGGCGCCGACCCCGAGCAGGCCGCTATTCGGCTTGTTCCCCGGCTCGATCCGTAGCTGCGCGCCATTCACCGCGGCCCCGGCGCCGCGTGCTGCGGTGAAGAGTCTCCTCCATCATCGGCGCATAGATCACACCGATCGCCGGACCATGCACATCAAAGGCGCCAATCGAGACGCACCAGCCAGGCAGGCCGGCAAGAAAGGGAGCCGTGCCGTCGATCGGATCGATTGCCCAGGTCAGCCCCGAGGTGCCGGGCGTCGTGCCGTGCTCTTCGCCAAGGAGCGCGTCGTCGGGGAAAGCATCGGCAATCTCCGCGCGGATCAGCCGTTCTACGGCTCGGTCTGCTTCTGTGACGAAGTCGCCTGGGTGGCGCTTCGTCTCAATGATCAGCCGATCGCGAGCGCGAAAATATTCCAGCGCCAGTGCTCCCGCACGGCGCGCCGTTGCCTCGGCACATGCGAGGCGGGAGGTAAGGTCGAGCGACACAGTGGTCATTGGATCAACGCGATTCCCCGGTTGCGGAAGCTGATGAAGACCTCAGTGCCGGAAGGAAGCGGCTGGTCGCTTTCGGAATCGACGACGAACAGACGGCCGAGCGGACATTCCAGTTCGTATTCGACATGGTCGCCAAGATAAGCCGAGGAAGCGACCTTTCCGCCGAGCGCCGCCTGGTCCTTCGGGGCAAGCATCACCGCGTTGGAACGTATGGCGAGCTTGCCCGGACCCGGTCGTGCGGCCCGCGCCGGCACGGTCAGTCTGAGTTCGCCGAGACGCAGTTCAGCCTGCCCGTCCGCAGCGGAAACGACCGTGCAATCCACGACATTCGCTTCACCGATGAAGTCGGCGATGAACTCGGAAGCCGGGGCCTCGTATAGCTCGCGCGGGGTGCCGTCCTGCGCAACCCGTCCTGCTCGCATCACCACGATGCGGTCGGAGACGGCGAGCGCCTCCTCCTGATCATGCGTGACGTAGACGGCGGTGAACCCCAGGCGCTGCTGCAACTCCCGAATCTCGGTGCGCACCCGCCGCCTCAGCCGTGCGTCGAGGTTGGACAGCGGCTCGTCGAGCAGCAGCACCTGCGGCTCCAGCACCAGAGCGCGGGCCACCGCCACACGTTGCTGTTGCCCGCCGGAAAGCTCCGCCGGGAGCCGCCCCCCGAGATTGGCGAGGCCGACCAGATCAAGCCCGCGCGCTGCGGTTTCTTTCGCCTCCGCCGGGCGCATGCCGCCCGACTCGAGGCCATAGGCCACGTTATCGGCCACGTTCATATGCGGGAAGAGCGCATAGGACTGGAACACCATCGACACATCGCGCCGGTTCGCCGGCAGCCGCGTCACATCCTGCCCGCCGATCACGATGCGCCCCCGCGTCGGGCTTTCCAACCCAGCCAGCATCCTCAGCACCGTCGTCTTGCCACAGCCCGAGGGGCCGAGGAGCGTGACGAGCTGGCCGGGCTCGATGATCAGCGACAGGTCCGCAATGGCGGTGAAGCTGCCGAATTCCTTCCGCACTCCCTCGAGGGCGAGCGCGCCGCGGATCTCGCTCATGCCGGAACCTCCTTCCTACTCACCGGTACTGAACGTCGGTGCAGGCGGCGCTCGCCCACCAGCAGCTGGAAGCCGCCAATGATCGTGATCATCACGACGATCAGCACCGAAGAATAGGCGATCGCGATGCCATACTCGCCATTCTCCACCAGGCCCACGATATAGGCGGTGGCCATGTTGTATTTCGCCGACACCAGAAAGATCACCGCCGAGATCGACGTGATCGCCCGCACGAAGCTGTAGACCAACGCAGCGAGGACCGCCGGACGCATGAGCGGAAGGATGACCCGCCGGAGCGTGCGGCCGGAGCCCGCGCCGAGCGACAACGAGGCCTCGTCAAGGCTCTGGTCGATCTGCGCCATGGCCGCCACGCCGCTGCGCACGCCGACCGGCATGTTGCGGAAGACGAAGCAGGCGACCAGGATCAGCGCGGTGCCGGTCATCTGCATCGGCGGCAGGTTGAAGGCCATGATATAGCTGATGCCGATCACCGTGCCGGGGATGGCGAAGCTCATCATCAGCGCGAATTCAAAGGCGCTACGCCCCGGAAAGTTCTGGCGCACGATGAGCCATGCCGTCAGCAGCCCGACCGCGGCGGTGAGCGGCGCTGAAATCAGTGCGATTTCCATCGTTGTCCAGAAGCTGTTCCAGGCCACACCCGTCCATTGCCAGCCGTTCTGCAGGCTCACACCGAAGCCGTCGATGTAATGTTGCAGCGTCAGTGTGTGGTCGAGCCCCCAGATCTTCACGAAGCCGCCGAACAGGATCATGGCGTAGATCGCCAGCGTGAAGATGCTCCAGATCACCACCACGGTCGTCACCGGCACGGCGACCCGCGACGGGAGGAGCGCATGCTGCCCGCCATCGCCCTTGCCGCTGACGGTGGCGAAGTTGCGGCCCGAGAGCCAGAACCGCTGGGCGAGGAAGGCCGAAAGCGTAAACGCCAGGAGCACCGTAGCGAGCACCGCCGCGCGCGCCGGGTCGTTCTGCGCTCCGACGACAGCGAAGAAGATCTCGGTCGACAGCACCCCGCCCGAGCCGCCGAGCACCAGCGGATTGCCGAAATCGGCCATCAACTCGATGAAGCCGATCAGGAAGGCATTGGCGAGCCCGGGAGCCATCAGCGGCAGCGAGACGCGCCAGAAGGTGCGCCAGCGATCGGCGCGCAGCGTCTGGCTCGCCTCCTCCATCGACGGGCTGACGCCTTCCACCACGCCGATCAGCACCAGAAAGGAGATCGGCGTGAAGCTCAACATCTGGGCGATCCAGATGCCGGTGAGGCCGTAGAGCCAGCGCCCGAGTTCCCAGCCGGTCGCCCCCTCGATCACATGGGTCAGAGTGCCGGAGCGGCCAAGCAGAAGAGTGAGCGCAAGCCCGACCACGAAGGGCGGCGTGATGATCGGCAGCACGGTGAGTAGGCGCAGCCATTTCTTGAAAGGGAAGACGGTCCGCGTCGCGACCAGCGCGAAAGCGAGACCGAGCACCGTCACCCCGGTAGCCGTGCAGCAGGCCAGGAAAAAGGTCCGCCAGGCGATGCCGCAATAGCCGCCCGCGAGGCACGCGAGACTCCAGATCTTCGGATCGCCGATGTTGCGGGCGACGCCTTCGGTGGTGAAGGAGCCGTCGAATTCTTGAAACGCGCCGCTGAACATCGAGATCAGCGGATAGAAAACGAAGGTCGCGACCAGCAGGATCAGCACGGCGATCGCGCCGAGCACGAAAGCATCGCCCTTCAGCGCCCCCCGCTCGGCGAACCCGAAGGCGATGAAGCAGGTGAAGGCCAGCGCCAGCACCACGGCGCCGGCGCCGAAGGCGGGCTGGCCCATGACCGGGCCGAACACCGCCTCGAGCTGGCCCCAGTTCCAGCCGCGCAGGCCGACCGAGAGCCCCTCGGCCACCATCCAGCCGAGCCCAGCCACGCCGATCAGTACCAATGCCCCGCCACGTGTGCCGGGCGCCCGCGTCAACCGCAGTGCGGCCGCGAGCAAGAGGAGTCCCAACACCGGCCAGAGCTGCCAGCGACCATCGGCCGCCAGGAACAGGCCGGGCCAGAGTTTGGGATCGCCGATCGCGTCGCCGATCCAGTCGAAGGAGTAGAAGCCGCTGTGGACGCGGTACCAGGGCAGGAGCGCAAGCGCCAACGCGCCGGCCGCGATGGTGAGGTCGAGCCGGCGGTTGTCCTTGCTCATGTCACGTCGTTCTGGTGTGGGCGGGGCACCGCCAGGTGCCCCGCTGGTTCGCTCATTCGCCCGCGCGGCCGCCGATCTCGTTGTCCCAGCGCTGCAGAAGCGCCTTGCGGACATCGGTGGAGCCGTATTTGGCGAAATCGTAGTCGATCAGCTTGATCGAGGAGAGGTCCGGCGCCTCCTTCGGCACCTTGGCGTTCGCGTTCGACGGGATCTGGAACGATTTGGCCTCCGGCATCAGCTCCTGGACCTGAGGCTGCAGAACCCAATCGTAGTAGATCTTCGCTTCCTTGAGGTTTTGCGCCCCTTTGACGATCGACATGGAGCCGATCTCATAGCCGGTGCCCTCGCAGGGGGAGACGACCTTGACCGGGAAACCCTCGACTGCCTGGGCCACCGCGTCATGCTGGAAGACGATACCGAGCCCGGTCTCGCCCCGCGCCGCCGCCTTGATCGGGGCGGAGCCCGACTTGGTGTATTGCACGACGTTCTTGTTCAGCTTCTTGAGGTAATCGAAGGCCTGATCCTCGCCCATGATCTGCACCAGCGTGGCCAGCGCCGTATAGGCGGTGCCCGAGGAATTCGGGTCGGCGATTTCGATCTCGCCCTTCAGCGACGGGTCGAGCAGATCCTTCCAGCATTGCGGCGGGGTGATGTTCTTCTCTTTGAAGATGTTGGTGTTGTAGCCCCAGCCGAGTGCGCCGGAATAGACGCCAACGGTGCGGTAGCCCGAGACCTCGGCCTGTTTCACCGCCCAGGGCCGGAGCTCCGACAGCATCGGCGACTTGTATTCCGCCGTCAGCCCGGCATCCGCGGCCTGCAGATGCGGATCGCCAGTGCCGCCCCACCACAGGTCGGTCTGCGGATTGCGCGACTCGGCGCGCAGCTTGGCATAGGTCTCGCCGGAGCTCAGCCGCACCATGTTCACATGGATATCGGCATGGTCCTTCCCGAAGGCGCCCACGAGCGTCTCGCAGACCACCACATCGGCCGCACAGATCAGATTCAGTTCTCCCGCGAAGGCCGGGACCGTCAACAGAATGGTGCTGCCCAGAAGGGCAAGTGTCAGTCTCTTCATGTGATGTCCTCCCATGCGCTTCTGCCTGCGCTGCTTCTTGCAAAGCTGTACAACAGGTTCTGACTCAATCGAGACGTTGTCAACAATGCGTCTTCGGAATACCAGTAGGACGCACGCGTTGTTTGGGGAAAGGCTTCATGCAAGGCTGTTCAATCGTTTGAAGCTCGCGATGTCATCCAGCGGAAAACCATCCTCTCCCGCCACCCCGAGCCCAGTGAGTGCGCGCCATGTGGCCGATCTTGCTGGCGTTTCACGCGCCGCCGTCTCGCGCACCTTCACTCCGGGCGCCAGTGTCTCGCCGAAGACCCGCGCCAAGGTGATGGCCGCAGCAGACTCTCTGGGCTATCAGGTCAACTTCCTCGCCCGTGGGCTCATCCGGTCCGAGACCGGCCTCGTCGCGTTGATCGTGGCTGAGATCAACACGCCCCACCGGTCGGATCTGCTGGCCGCCCTCACCGATCGTCTGCAACAGGCCGGCAAGGTGGCGCTGGTCATCAACACTGGCCGTGCCGACGGCAATGTCGAACGTGCGCTCGAACAGGCGGTGGCCTACCGAACCGATGCGGCGGTGGTGCTGTCGGGCATGCCCCCGCTGTCCCTGGCAGAGACCTGTCTGCGTTACGGTATGCGTCTCGTCCTGATCAACCGCGACGAGGAACGGCCGGGCTCCCTGCTGATCCGCCTGGACGATGGTGCGGCGGGGCGCCAGGCCTTCATCTCGTTGCGGGCCGCCGGCTGTCGGAGGCTCGCGCTTGCCACGTCCAAGGCCGGCACGCCGAGCCTCGCTGCTCGCGAGGCCGGCTTCCGCGCCGCGGCCCGAGAGGAAGGTGTGGAGATTCTGGTCGAAGCCTTCGGGACGACCGCCTATCAGACCGGCGTGGACCTCGGCACCCAGCTCTTGGGCCGGCGGGACCGGCCGGACGGCATCTTCTGCACGACGGACCTGCTTGCTTGCGGAGTGATGGACGCCGCCCGTTATCGATTTGGCATTGCCGTACCCGAAGCGCTGTCGGTGATCGGTTTCGACGATATCGAGCAGGCCGGATGGGAAGGTTATGGGCTGACCACTTTCCGCCAGCCGGTTGACGCCATGGCTAAAAGGGCCGTTTGCTGGCTCACCGCATCGGAACCGCAAGTCGCGACAACCGACGCGGACGTGCTCTCGGCTCGGATGATCTGGCGCAGGTCGGTCCGGCGGTGCTGACAGCGCAGAGATGAACTTCCGCAGTTGGCGCTCAACCGAAGCCAAGATTGAACCGCTGCTCTCGGCGACAAGCAGGGTCGACGTTCGAATTCCGGGCGACAACCGTCGATGGGGCCGTGCGAAATTCACCTGCTGGCCACGGGATTGCGCGCCTTTTCTCCTCGCAGATGAACAATAAAGCGCGCCCGCGTCAGGCGCGCTCGCCTAGCAAATGAACTGAGGGACGCAAAAGCGTCACGAAGACCGCGCTACCGGGGTCGAAGAATCCAGCTTCACCCCGATTGGGGATTCCCACGAGCACTCGCCCGCCTCGCCGACATCGACAACATATTCTGCGACCCAGGAACATCGCTCGGCGCACCGCGCCGGGGAAACCGCCCGGATCACGACGGTGACCCGACTGCCGGAGGGCACGCTCGTCTTGTCCGCCAGTTCGATCCGCACGCCGGCGACCTCGATCGCGTCGGCGCCGACCACTGTCGCCGGCACGAAATTGGCCTTGCCGATGAAGTCGGCGACGAAGCGGTTGGCGAGCTTGGTGTAGGCCTCGCGCGGCGAGCCGACCTGCTCGACCACGCCGGCATCGATGATGACCAGCTGGTCGGAAATGCTCATCGCCTCGACCTGATCATGTGTAACGTGGATGCAGGTTATGCCGAGGCGCTGCTGCAGCAGCGCGCACCTGATAGCCTGTTCGAGGTCGAAATCGGCCTTGCGTGGTGACCGGGTGGTGATCGCGCGTCCACATGTCGCGGCGCACGACAAAGAATGAACCACCAACGCGTTGATCTTCAGGGGGAAATTTGGTGGAGCCGAGGGGGATCGAACCCCTGACCTCCGCATTGCGAATGCGCGTATCTGATATTACCTTATTGATATTATTCGTTTTTCCGTGACTGTATGACATTCTGTATGAAACGATCGACAGTTTCAGAACGCGGTTTTGCGTCATGCGATGGCCCTTGCCCATTTAAATAAAAGGGACGCCTGAGCCCTTCTTGTCGGAGATAGCGGCCGCGATTGTGAAAAGTTGCACCGTCATGATGAATCGTGTTCGCGGGGTTGATTTTTTGATCTCGTAGTGATGCACATTCATGCGAGGCAGATCCGCGGAACTAAATGAGATAACTCTCTCTCCCTTCGCGCCTGTGGAATTTCCAACATGCGTTTCTATTAACTGCAGTCCCATGATGTATTTTTGAACTTTCTCGTCAAAATCGAAGTCGCTAACATCAATCCGATGCGCAAATTGATTGCGAACCCAAGCGATTTTCTTGAGGTCAGAATGCGCTGCTTTGGTGATGATTTGCAGCATATAGGCGAGGTCGATCTTGGCCGAAAATCCGCCGAGTGGTGCGCCAACCGCGAACATATCCTTTTGTACTTCGCTGTTGGTCAAAGTATGCGCGATGATTGCCTTTTTCAGACGATTTTCGATCATCGTCGCACCAATCAGAGCGACAGCACGCTCTGGCGCATCGCTCATGGCTTCGGCGGCCGCAACTTCGTCGGAGTTGCCCGTTTGCCAAATGCCATCCTTGCCAATTGTGATTTGAAATTCTTTCGATTGCGGTTGTCCGAGAATTGGTAGTCGGCTCAATTCGCGTCGCCAAACATCTTTTTGGGCAATGACCTGAAGAGGCACTTTACCGACGTTAAGTGAAGTACAGCGAGATTTTCATGATCTGGCAGATTTGGGGGTGCAACCGCCAACAGAGGCCCCTCTATCGACGCGGTATTGGAGATGTTTATCTCGGTGGTGCCAGGTTGTATCAGCGTGGGATCATCTGCCGCTCTTCCCAAAAAGAACGCTGTAGTAACGAAAGGCGCGACTTGATCAGCGGAGAAGAATGCATTGACAGTGGTACCGCTAGCAGATTTTGTAAGTGCGATACCAGCGCGTTTGCTTCCCCTCGCGAGACCGATTTTGTCCGCCGTAATGGTCACGTTCCTTGCCATGGTTTATTCCCTCGTCTTGCCAAATCGGCGTTGACCGCCAGCACAAGTATAGGCCGAGACATGAAGATTTTTCGGCATCCGGTGTACGTCACCGGGCGATCTGATCCGCTATGCGTCGGCGTGCTTGTCGCACAGTGTCAGCCTGAAATATTATTTGGCGCATTGCGTCGATTAGCTGGTCATATGCCCGTCCCACTAGGCCGTCGATCCCATCATTCTCGCTCGCCGCAAAGAATGAAAGAACGGCTTGTGGATGCTCCTGCGCCCCCGTGCAGGAATGTTCTACGATTCCCAATCAATTCAAGAATGGTCTGCTCCTGTTGGGCAGACCATTCATTTCCTCGTCTCCACTGATTTACGCAGTAGCCCTGCGCTTTCCAGAAGGTTTTGCCGCCGTGGTGACCTTCGCGAGCAGTTCGTCCAGTTCACCCTGCCTGGTAGCTTCAATCACGGTGTCGATCACTGAGATCAGCTTGTCTTGAGACGGCACCGCGATACCTGCTTTGCCATTCTCGAACTTGATTGGCTTCCAGCCTTGCTCCACCACGAATACGGTCGAACCGTTGGCATCTATCTTCCACCACGGACGGACTTTCTTTTTCGTCTCGACCAGGCTTCGCTCTCCGTCTTTCTTCGTCCACTTCTGAACAGTACGAACGAAAGTCGGGTCCTGTGCCAGTGCCTTCTGGTCTTCCAGCCGACTGATCAGCCTGAGACGACGGTTCACAATGGATCGTTCTCCAGCTTCGTCATCGTCACAAACTTCAAGGTCTTCAGATTGGACATTTCTTGGTACCTCCGTGGTTTCAGTGGTACCGGTCCTCCTATCTCAAGGAACCCAGGAAGCAACCACCATTCACTCTCTCAATGGAGAGGACGTAGTGTTGAGTTACACCCCTAATCCATGACCTATAGATACGTACATTAGTTGTTGAATATCAGTATGTTAAGCCGAATCCTAAGATAGATCCACATAGCCAAGATATTTGATTTTTGTAATTCAGTATCTGTGCTGTTGTCCATATTTAAAAATATATCCATTCCTCCAGTTCTTTCCACCGCTACTGTTCATTATTCTATCAATGACGCCACCTAGAAAACATATCTCCTCATATCGTTAGCGACATCTCATTAATGAAGCCTTCAAAGTCTGGTCTTAGTGTATTTTTGCCTGCTTTCAACATCTGTCTCTCAAGTTTCTCTGCCTCGTCATAGCCAAAACCGATCTTGAAATAAGTGACTCGTTGCCCCCTTTGACCAGGTACTTGGCTATATTCTCCAGGTTCGTCTTCAGTGCCTTGTCGGAATGAAATGATTTGAGCTCGATCTGATATGGCTTATACCACCATCGTTTCATCTTTTCTCGAAGGACTACTTCTTTCTCATCGGAATCAACACCAAAATCTACTATTCCGTGGAAATGCACTAACGCGAAACTATTCACTCTCTTGTCAAATAGATTTGGTTTACCGATCGACGGAACCAGCGATTCCAGGACATTGAGCTTCCGAGCTTCGTCAGCCTCTGATCTCAGTTGACGCATCTTCTTGAGATTTACGACCTCGATCTCGACCGCGCCAATTACCTCAATGCCCCTCACCCGCTCACAAGCGTCCTTTAGCCGTGCCCTCATTCCAGTAACCGCCTGCAGACACTGGTCAACGTCCAAGGGCACAACGCTATCCAGCACCGTCACAAGCCGCAGACGTTCAAGTGCCTCGTCTCTTTCTAAACCGCCCCATCGACCCAGAAACTGTTTCAGCAGTCGCGCCGCGTGCGTGGCCCTAAACGGAGTCGCTCAAAAGCGTGCTTCTTTATCTTTGCCCCAAGACCTTCAACTTTGTCTTCTTATGCACCCCAACATTTTGTCTATTTAAACCCTGCAATCGTTGAAATGTCTCACGGTGGTCGTTCTTTAGTTCTTCGAATGTCATTTTAAATACTCCGATCTTTTGAAAGTTAGGATTACCTATATATAGGAATAAAGTACATCTCAAAGGAGAAATACGATTTTGTCACAAGTAAAGCAGAAGCTTGTCTCTATTTACATGCCCCGCGACCTGCGAAATTCCCTAAAGAATTTGAGCAAGGCCGAAATGACGTCAGTCTCCGCGATCATAAGACGATCGATTGCAAAAACACTTTTGGACCACGAAAAAAGAAGTAACGATTATGCAGAACCCCTACTTTGACCGCGAATGCTACTTTCTACATAGGCATATCGCGTTCTTGATGAAACTAGACGCTCTTGCCGCAGTAAATGCTCCATTAGACGCTTTCGAACGCCTTGCTCATGATTTCAAGCAGGTCAAGCACCCACCGGACATTTTCGATCGCATCAATGATGTATTCGGGACTGAGACGAAATGAGCGCTTTCAATTCCAACCGCAACGCGCTGACGGCAGCTCTTAATTTCATCAGGTCAGATCCTCATTCCTTCGTCGTCGTTGACATGCCAAAGGGTTCCCGGAACGGCACGGCTGAGAAGCGGAAGCTGCTACGGGCAGTCGAGAACGCGATCGACGAGGTCGATACCGACGACTTCCGGATCACCGTGGTCGTGGCACGTGTGGCGGCGTGAAGCAGAAGAAGGCGCAGCGTCTCCCTCGCCAGGGACGGTGTGTCCCTGGTCCGGTATCAGCTACGCCTTCCGTTCTTCCGCGGGCTCAGTTGTGTTAGCGACCTCAAGCAGCGACTTCTCTGTCTGATTGGCGCTTTTCGATCCTGGGATCGCCTTGACGCAACTTGCGGAATCCCTCCACGGCGCCATGCGGTATAGGTTGCGGATCATACTCCCTATCGAATTTCAATAATTCTCCCTGCGCCGTGTACCATCTTAAAGATGTGCACGCATCGTGCTCAGTATCGTAGTAGCACTCAATTTGATAGCCTTGTTCTCTCAGTGTATCGAAAGCACATATGGGAGCGAGGTCGGCGCTCTCAAACCAGGCCTCGATGAAATCATCGGCAATTTCTGTCAATGGCACATTCGCTTTACGGCCAATCTCCCACTTTGTGGTCCAATTTTCGGTTCGCCAAAGGATCCCGTCAAGAGGATCATCGTACTGCGGTTGCGGGACCATTATCGAAAGAAAGCTCCCGGAATTCCATGCATTGAGTGCTCTGACGAGTTCCTCACGCCTGGGGTGTTTAACTATCATATAATTTTCGGCTGTACTAGCCATTTAATATACTCCTCTATTACGTTGTTTCAAAAACATCTTCAAAAAAAATACCTTACTTTCATCTCCGCGCAAACTCACATCGATGTTTTAGATTTCTCGAAAACGAGCCGCGTTACAGCAGATTCGCCACCAAGCGCCATGCATAAAATGATAAGAGCACTTGGAGCATGCTGATTGAAAATTGTTCCTCCACAATTCTGATAATTTCTCAGCTCGCTTCTCAAAACGTCTTTTTTGAAGACAACTATATGCTACCACAAATTTCATGAGAATGGAAGCACTAAATGTATTTGAGCATCATTTTTATTTTGTCGCACCGGAACTATATTATGTGTCAAGACAATAGTTTCCCATCGGTGCCCCCGTTACGGAAGCGACCTTCGTTGACTGGCGATGAAGCCATATCCCGCATGTTGTCGCTGGTGACGCCGACCGGCGGGCCACCAACTGAATCTCATCCGAAACACCGCGGGCACCCCCCATCGCGCTCACATAATCTGTTAGTTCGAATGCCTGCCCCTGCGATCAGCGTGAATGCGCCGCGAGCACAATCCATGCATCGAGTTTCACGCCAGACCTGACATCTCTCTTTGCCAAGCGCTTCGACGAACGATGCGGGA
>CAVTBE010000002.1:0-37959 GCA_963732845.1 uncultured Alphaproteobacteria bacterium
CCGGGTCTCCGAAGCGGTCAAGGAATATGCTGACCGCAACGGCTTGCGCAAAGGGGCGGCAGAAGTGGTGACGCGCGTCAATCCTCCGCCGTCGCGCGACCCGGGACTGAGCGGCCTTCATCAGGCGCATGTGGACGCGGCTGGAGCGGTTCTTGCCAAGGCAAAGGCAGCCGGACACCTCGGTGCGCAGCGCCCCCCGAGAAACCCGGCTCGAGGAAGCAGGTGCTCAGATCTCGGCCAGCCGACCGCGACGGGTTTTGCCCTACTCTAGGAGGTGAGGGTCCGTTGCACCCCGCTCTGCGGGAACCGCTTGCCGAACAGCCTCTTGAACTGACCAACGGTGTCCGACACCTTGATGAGCGTCAGAACATCGGCAACCTGACGCTTCAGCTTTTCGATGCCATAGCCTTCCGAAAGATGCTGGTGGAAGCGGGCCTTCCGCGTGCCGTGCTTGCCAAACTTCGGGTTGATCCGGTCGAGTTCCTCCAATACCGCACCGTTCTCGAGCGGGTGATAGACGTAGCTCCGCGTGAACTTGGCGGAATGCTGCGGTCGGTTCTGGATGACCGCACCGGATCCAGTCATGGTGAGCCGCTTGCTCCATAGAGGCGGTTCAGTTCATCATAGTACTCGTCGGGGAACTGCTTCTCCCATTCGCGCTTCTCCTCCTCGATGTACTGCTGAACCAGAAGGCGCAGCGCATCCGGCGAGCGCACCTGCTGAAACCCGGTGGCCTCGTCGATGAGGGCGGTGACGCCGACCTTGGCAAACGCGTTGAGCAGGATCTTGGCCTGCCCGGCCAAGCCTTCCTGCGATTTGGTCAGTTTTCCGGCTTCGTCGGCTTTGATGATGGCCTTGCACACGGACACCAGAATTTCGGCCTCGTAGCCGTGGGCAAGATCCTGTGTCAAAGGCTTGAAATTGACGGGATTTTCGATCATTTCGACCAATTTACGGCCGAGTTCGGATCCAAGCCCCTTCCGTTGCATCGCGCGCATAAACACGTTGCCACCGCCCGACTTCATGCCGAGGGCGCGCGCCATTCCGCGTTTGTGAAAAACCCGGCGGCCGTCCTCAAGGACATAGCTGTCAATTCGCTTCCAATCGCGACCCCCTTTTCGCTTCCAATCGCGACCCCTTGAGGGGGCCAGGTTGGGCCTTTCAAATGGAGTGGATAGGAGGAGGGATCGGAGGTTGATGCCGCGCGACCCGATGCGACGGGGTGGTGATCTGCGGGAGTAGTTGATCAGTTGCGGTTCTTGAATCGCCAACTGGTGTTGCCGGTCTCGATGATGTCGCAGTGGTGGGTCAGGCGATCGAGCATGGCGGTGGTCATCTTGGCGTCGCCGAACACTTGCGGCCAATCGGCGAAGGCAAGATTGGTGGTGATCAGCAGCGAGGTGTTCTCGTAGAGCTTGCTGATCAGGTGGAACAGCAGCTGGCCGCCGGGCTGACTGAACGGCAGATAGCCGAGTTCGTCGATGACGATCAGATCGTAGCGCAGCAACTTCTCGGCCAATCGACCGCTTCGGCCTGCGGCCTTCTCCTGCTCGAGCTGGTTGACCAGATCGACCAGATTGTAGAACCGCCCGCGGGCCCGCATGCGGATGACCGCCGAGGCGACGCCGATGCACAGATGGGTTTTGCCCGTGCCGGTTCCGCCGATGAAGATGGCATTGCGTTTGGCGTCGAGGAAGGCGCCGCTGGCCAGCTCGCGGACTTGCCCCTGATCGACCGGTGTGTCGGCGAAGACGAACTGGTCGAGGTCTTTCAAGACCGGGAACTTTGTGGCAGCGATCCGATAGCTGATCGATCGTGCCTGGCGGTGAGTGCGCTCGGCCCGGAGCAGGCTGGCGATGAGTGGGTAGAGTTCATCGCGCCGGGCCAGGCCCTTGCCGGCGATCTCGTCGAAGCTGGCGCGCATGCCGTAGAGCTTGAGCTCGCCCATGGCCTCCAGGATCTCATGGCGTTCCATCAGGCGACCTTCCTTATGCTGTCATAGCGGCCGCAATCAGCCATGGGTTCGATCTTCAGGCGCAGCGCATCGGGCGTGGTGATGCTGGGCGGCGGCTCGGGCTGGCGCTGCCGGGCCAGCACGGTCAGAATCACATCACCGCTGGCGATGCCGGCCTCCAGGGCCTCGGCACAGGCGGCCTCGACCGCGGCCAGCCCATGATCGAGCACCGCGCCCAGAACTTTGACGAACTGACGATCGACGTCGGCGTGGTTCTTCAGCTTGGCGCGGACCTGGGCCAGGGCGGGCGGCAGGTCCCAATCCTTGAAGGGGGCGCCATTGCGCAACGCGCCGGGCTTCTTCACCAGAACCGGCAGGTAATGCCAAGGATCGTAGATAATCTGGTCACGCCGGAAGTGGCGCGGATGGTCAGCGACGACCTCGTCGCCGAGCAGCACGACGATGCGCTCGGCATGGGAGCGCACCAGCACCATCCGGCCGGCCGCCCGCGCATCGACGCTGTAGCGGTTGTGATCGGCCATGATCAGGCAGGTCGTGCTGGCCCTGACCGCCTTCTCGACGAAGCCATCGAACGGCCCCCGCAGCTCCATCAGGCTCGCACGTTCTTCCTGGAACACCTCCCAGATCGTCCGATCCTTGAACTCGGGATGCCTGGTGCGCTTGGCCACCGCGATGCACTGATCTTCCAGCCACCCGTTCAGCTCAATCAGGCTGTTCACCCGCGGCTTGGGGCGGAACAATTGGTCGCGCAGATTGCCGACCTGGTTCTCGACCTGACCCTTCTCCCATCCTGACGCCGGGGTACACGCCACTGGCTCGATCAGATGGTGCGAGCACATCTGCAGAAAGCGGCGATTGTACTGACGCGCCTTGCCGACGAAGATCGCCTCCACCGCCGTCTTCATGTTGTCGTAGATGCCGCGCCGGCAGACCCCGCCATAGAACTGGAACGCCTTGTCGTGGGCGTCGAAGACCAGCTCCTGGGTCTCCCGGAAGTAAGCGCGCACAAACGGCATGCGGCTGTGCGACAGCTTCATGTGCGCCGCCTTGATCGTCAGCGGCAGCCCCTGGAATGTGATCGTCTCGTGGCTCCAGTCAAACTGGTACGCCTCACCGGGGGCAAAGCTCAGCGGCACAAACGCCTGTGCCGGAACCCGAGCCCGTTCGTCCCGCCACGCCTTGACGAACCGGTGCACGCTGTCGTGCGCGCCGTCATAGCCGCGCCCGCGCAGCTCCTCAAACAAACGCTGGGTCGACCGGCGCTCCCGCCGCGGCAGCCTGGCTTCCTGTTCCAGGATCTCGCTCAGAACCTCGAGCCACTGACCTAGCTTCGGCGCCGGCTGCACGCCGCGCTCGTACTTGAACTCGGTCTTCTGGCTGCGGATAACCTTGCGCACCGTCGCGCGCGATACCCGCAGCGTGCGCACGATCTCCTTGATCGGACGGTGTTGCTCGAAATAGGCGCGCCGAATCTGGCCAATCATGTCCACGCTGATCATCCCCAAACACCCTTCCCCAGCCGCTCACGGCCAAAGGAAGGGACGCTGACACACAGCGTCAGAGAGGGTCAGGATTGGACGCGAAAACCGCCCCTCAGGGGGTCACTATTGCTCGCGATTTTGCAGCAATCACGGCGTACAGATCCGACGAATAGCCATCGCGAACGGCGAGGCGCCTAAGCCACCGCTTTCAATCTGCCGTCCCGGCGTCGGGTGGGTTTCAGGGGGGACTTCAACCTTCGGCGGCCACAAAGCTAGGCGCTATGTGGTATCCAGATACCTATCTGAAAGGGATCAGAAAGTTCTACGTCTAAATCTATACAGGGCTGTCGCCTCACCCCTATAGGGGTGGGCCCCGTCGGAAGGACCCGCGGCGTGGGGGGCCGGTACTCCATGGTTAACGCTGAGGACCATCCTTCTGTCTGCACCTGCCTTCTTCATCGTTGTTCTGTATTTATGCGTGATTTATTTATTTCTACAAATTTGTTCATCTCTACTAGGCTATACTAGTGGGGTACTAGGGGGACCCCCACCCCTTCCCCCTGACCCTGGCGGTCAGCCGGGTCTCGGGGCTCGGGCCGGCGACCGGCTAGTCACATCGGATATATGCGTTTTTGGACGTGTCGTTGCCGATTCGAACAGGCAGATCAATGAGTTAAGCCCACGCGCAAGACACGTCGACACATCACGGGGGGTGGATGCATCCACGGGAATATCAGCACCGATCCCTACCTTTATCTACTACTATGACTACTACTACGTGTCTATAGTATCTAAAGTGGATAACCCCCGTGTTATCAATGACTTGCTCTGGCCACGTCGACGGGCGCCCATCACCCGAAGTGTCGTCGTGTCTTGACGGTCGGCTAGACTAGAACGGCAAAGTCGCGTCCTCTGCCGCCGCGTCGGTGGGCCTGCGCTCGTGCAGCACCACCCCGTCGGTATCGCCAGCGTCGTTCCAGTCGATCAACTGGTGTGCCCATCGCTCGAAGGCGGCGCGGCACGCCTTGAGGTCGGGCACGATCATGAAGCGCCCCTCGCGCATCTTGCCCTCGGCGCGGCGGCGCTCGTCCATCCAGTCCAGGAGCTGCGCCCGATTGCGGGCGCGCTTAATCAGCGGCTTGCCGCTGGCGTCGGCGCACATCCGGTCGAGCTTCGCCCAGAAGCCCTTCTCGGTCAGCCGCCACCGTGCGCCGGTCAAGCGCACCCACTCCTGGTAGCTCCTGTACATGCCGCCGCGCCCGACGCGCACGGGTCCGGTCTCCCAGTCGGCCGGCTCGACCATGTCTCTGGATTCGACCAGCTCGCCCGACGACAGGCAGTCGAGCCACCATGCCTCCTCGGGGGTCAGCGACTGCTCCTTCTGCTCGCCCTTCTTGCGGGTGGTCGGCGCAGTGCGGAGGTCGACGCCCATCGACTTGATGTCCACGTGCGCGAGATGGTGCAGCAGCGCCGCCGGACCGTCATGCGCCATCTCCTCGCCGAGCGCGTCGAAGTAGGCCCTGTCACCAATGCGGGAGTCCGACATGGATGGGATGAACCAGCGCCGGTCGTCGCGGCTGGTTGGCATTATGGATTCCTCATTCGTGCAGAGGATGAACCGCAGGAAGTTCGGCGCCTGGAACGAGCTCGATACCCTTGGGTTCGACGGTCATCACGTCCTCGGTGACGAGCGACTTGAGGTAGTTCGCCGCGGCGTGGTCTCTGGCGAAGACGACCTCGTCGCCGACGATGAGTAGCTTTGCCTGGAACAGCTTGTTGAACTTTCCGGCGAGTTGATTGCGGTTGCCGATGTACACGTATGCGCCGCCGTACATGGCGCCGAGGTACTGGCCGATGATCGACTTACCGGCACCCTGGCCGGCCTGGAGGATGACGCCCGTCCCGGGGCGGACCGCGGGGTGCTGGACGGCATCGGCGAGCCAGGCGATGAGCCAGTTGTAGTGAGTCTCGTCGCCGCCGACGACCTCCAGGAGGTGGTTGAGGAACAGCGGGCAGCCGTCCTTGCCTCGCGGGTCGGGCTCCACGGCCCAGCCCGTAAAGAGGTTGTAGGCGCGGCCCGTGTGCGGCTGCTCGCCCGGCGCCACAGGCTCGAACGTCACACCATCATACTGGCGCCGCTGGGAGTGGCTCAGCCAGTGGGGCCAGAGCGCCTTGCGCTTGGGACCTTCGGCCGTCTGCACGGTGATGAACGAGTTCGCGTACCACAGCTTGGCCTTCTCCGGCCGGAGGAAGCTCACCGTCCGATGGCCGCTGCTCGCGTCGACGTACTCGCGGGCGATCACCACGTCGCCGCCGGTGTGGACGACGGCGTGATCGCGGTTGATCTCGGCCACGTGCGGGTCGAGCGGTGCCTCCCTCCCCTCGCAGAACGCCTTGTACCGCCCCCACGCCTGCGGCCTGTGCTCCATCGTCGTCGGCGTGCCCTCGACGTGGTGGCCGGTCAGGGTGAAGAAGAACTTTGTGCCGGCACCCTCGGCGCGCGGCACTTTGCCCTCGGCGGCCGGCTCCGCGTCGATGCGCCATCCCGGCGGCTTGCCGAGGCCCTCGGCGCCTGTGGCGATGATCCGCAGGCCGTGACCCGACGGGCTCAGTTCAACGTACGAAGTCGAAGTCATCGACCCACCGCTGCGCCCACGGCGAAATTGAGCCGTCGTCGTGGACGCAGCTGTCCAAGTCGGCCATCCCGACGCCGTCGCCGTTCAGCACGAAGCCCAAGCCGAAGCCGTGCTGGGTCGCGAGGTGCGCCGCCTTCTCGAAGGGCAGCCAGGCCCTCGGCTGCTGCCAGCCCTTCAGGTTGCGGCCCCGGGTGCCGCAGGGCACCTTGCTGCCGTGCTCGTCGAGGTGCCAGTTGATGAAGCGCGGAATCGCTTTGAGTGCGTCGGGTAGTGGCATCTCGGTCTCCCTCAGTTGCCGGCGATGACGTCAGCCACCGACCGCAGGTGCACGTTGTGTCGCGCCGCCCAGCGCTCCGAGCGGATCACGCCGAAAGCACTGCCGGCGGCGTATCCGCTCCAGGCCGAGCGGCCGTCAATGGTAGTGTCCGGCCCGGGCAGGCTGCCGCGCCTCACCCGCGTGTAGATTTCATTCACGTCGACGCGCAGCAGCCGCGCCTGCTTCGGCGCCGTGCGACGTCTGATCGGCCGATTCCTGAAGAGCCTCTCCCGGCGCTCTCCGGCCTCGCGGAGGGCGACATCCCCTGCCGTCGGGGGAGTCGGCGGCAGCGGATCGTAGTATTCCCTTGGGAGCTGGATCGCCCGCGGCGTCCATCCCGGTGGATGGACCATGGGCGGGTGCCGGGCGGCGTCGCCCTCCCGAGCATCGGCGAGATTCCAGTACGGCTGCCGCACGCGCATCCAGTGGGCCTTGCGCTCGACGAGCCCGATCTCCTCCGCGTCCTCATCGACGTCGCACAATTCGAGGATGCGTGCGACGAACTGGGCGCCGTCGCGGATGGCAGAGAGAATCTCCGCGGGTGCACGCTGCTGGTCTTCGCGCCGAAGCGCCGAGCAGAGGTTCGTCAGGTGCCGCTTCACGTGGAGCGAGCCGCACACGTATTCCCGGCCGTCGTCATCCACGAGTTCGTAGATGCCGGAGGCATCGCGGTGCTGCCAGTTGCCCACCCTCGGAATCCTGATCTCCATCGTCGAACCCTCCCTTCGCGAGGGCGGCACAGAATCGAAGCGCCGCCGGCTGTAGGGGGACCGGCGGCGCTCCTGACGTCGTGGCCGGGGCGATGGCACATCGACGAAGAGAGAAAACCGTGAGTTCCCTACATGATCGTCCCGACATCGTCGGGTAGTTTCAGACTGGCGCCGCCCGCTGTGGCCCCGGGGCGCCGGCAGTCCAACATATAGGGATTACTTCGAGATTTTGCTGGCTCTTGCGCGACATCTTCGCGAAGATAAGTCAGCCGCTGCGCTTCGTCTTCGCGATTTTGTCTCAGAAGCGACGAAAACTTGACAATACTGCGGCTGCACGGGCTCGCGCCAACATGTTCGAGCCAGGTTACCTATATTGTAGACGATGAAGGAACCGGCGACCTACGCCGACACTGCCCGAAGCCGTGGATGGGAAGCCGCGAACGGAGCTAAGCTGAATGAGCCGAGGTGCCTGCACCTTCCGCCAGCGAGACGCCGCCGCCCTTGTGCGGGCGGTGCGCGCGGCCGGCTGTGAGGTGGTGCGCGTCGAGGTGGACCGGAACGGAAAGATCATCGTGGTGACCGACAAGACTGACGAACGGCCCCCGGGCAACGACAACGACGGCCAGGACAAGGAGATCATCCTGTAGTGCCCCGCCCTCGCCCGCCCCACCTGCATCGCGAGAGGAACCGGCACGGCCGGACGGTGTGGTACGTCCGCGTCGATCGCGGGCCGCGCGTCCGCATCCGGGCTGAGTTCGGCAGTCCCGAGTTCGACGATGAGTACCAGGCGGCGATATCGGGTAACCCGCGCCCGCGCAAAGGATCAGTCGCCGCCGGCACGCTGACCTGGCTGATCGAGCGATACCGGGACTCCTCCGACTGGCGGGCCTACTCGCTGCAAACCCGGCGGCAGCGGGAGACTATCTTCAGGCAGGTGATCGCCACGGCCGGCACCACGCCGGTGAGCAAGATCACCGAGGCCGTGATCGTCGCCGGCCGGGAGCGCCGGAAGGAGACACCGTTCCAGGCGCGACACTTCCTCGACGCGATGAGGGGCCTGTTCGCGTGGGCTGTCGCGGCCGGCCACGCCAAGACGAACCCCGCGGCGAACGTGAAGTACCCCACCATCAAGTCCGGGCGCCCCGGCTTCCCCGTGTGGACCGAGGATGACGTTGCCGCCTACGAGGCGCGCTGGCCGCTCGGGACCCGCCAGCGGGTCTGGCTCGCCGCACTGCTCTACACCGGCCTGCGCCGCGGCGACGCCGTCCGGCTCGGGCGGCAGCACGTCCGCAACGGCGTGGCGGTCATCAAGACGGAGAAGACGGGGCAGACGGTTGCGATTCCGATCCTGGCGCCGCTGGCCGAGGTCCTGGACACCGGACCGACCGGCGACCTCGCCTACATCTGCGGCGAGAGGGGCAAGCCGATGACCAAGGAGTCATTCGGCAATGAGTTCCGCGACGCCTGCCGCAAGGCCGGCGTCAATAAGTCGGCGCACGGCCTGCGGAAGATCGGCGCGACCCGCGCCGCCAACAATGGCGCGACCGTCGCCCAGCTCAACGCGATCTTCGGATGGACCGGCTCCAAGATGGCCTCGCTCTACACCGAGGCCGCCGACCGGGAGCGGCTGGCCCGCGAAGCCATGGACAAACTGCTACCGCACGAAACGGGAACGTCTATTCCCGCACCTCATGGAAAGGTGCGGGCGCCAGCGCAGAAAGACCAATGAATACAGGGCCTTAGAAAGTCGGTGGTGGGCGGTACTGGGATCGAACCAGTGACCCCTACGATGTCAACGTAGTGCTCTCCCGCTGAGCTAACCGCCCATCCGTGCCCGCCGGGAACGGGACTTCGCCGGTGACGGGAGCCATATATCAGGCTGCCGCCGGCCGCTTCAAGTCTTGTCAACCGGCTTCCTTGCGCCGGGGTGTCACGCCGCCAGCAGCTTCTCCACCTCGTTGACCAGATCCTTGAGGTGGAACGGCTTCGACAGGACCTTGGCGTCCTTGGGAGCGTTCGAATCCGGGTTGAGGGCGACGGCCGCGAAGCCGGTGATGAACATCACCTTGAGGTCGGGATCGAGTTCGGTCGCCCGCCGCGCCAGCTCGATGCCGTCCATTTCCGGCATGACGATGTCCGTCAACAGCAGCGTGAACGGCTCCTCGCGGATGCGTTCGTAGGCCGAACGGCCGTTATCGAACGAAACCACGTCATGTCCGGCATTTTGCAGCGCCTTGGCCAAGAAGCGGCGCATGTCGTTGTCGTCTTCGGCAAGCAGGATTCGGGACATCGTCAGAATTTTTGAATCCTCTCGATTCGTCTGGCCGAAACGCTCAGCCCGATTATCCTTACCTGAGTAAATATCGCGTGAATAGCCGCGGAAACACAAGGCGCGAGGGCTGTGGACAGGCCCCCTCGATCTTGGCAACATCGGCCCTCACCGGCCGCGTCGCCGTCGTTCCCCCGGGTGTCCTGAACCATATGGAAACGCCCCTCGATTTCTCCGGCCGGCCGGCCTTCGACATTGTCGCACCGGCGCGTCGCAACCTTCCCGTCGTCCTCAACTCGCCCCACAGCGGCAGCTGCTACCCTGAGGACTTCCTCGCCGCCTCGCGCCTCGATGCCCAGGCGATCCGCCGTTCCGAGGACACCCATGTCGATGAACTGATGCAGCAAGCCGCCGGGCTCGGCGCACCCTTGCTCAAGGCCAACTTCCCGCGTGCCTGGCTGGACGTGAACCGCGAGCCCTACGAACTCGATCCCAAGATGTTCGCCGGCGCGCTGCCGACCTACGCCAATATCCGTTCGGTGCGGGTTGCCGGGGGGTTGGGTACCATCGCGCGCATCGTTTCCGAGCGCGAGGAGATCTACGACCGCCCGCTGCCGGTCGATATGGCGCTGGCCCGCATCGACCTGGTCTACAAGCCCTATCACCGCGTCCTGCGGCAACTGGTCGCCGACACCCGCACCGCCTTCGGCCTGGCGGTGCTCATCGACTGCCACTCCATGCCCTCGACCGCCCGCGGCGGCTATGGCCGTCAGCGCCCCGATATCGTGCTCGGCGACCGCTACGGCACCAGCTGCGCCCCGGAGCTGACCGACCTCGCTGCCCAGATTCTCACCCGGCGCGGCTATGGTGTCGCCCGCAACAAGCCCTATGCCGGCGGCTTCATCACCGAGCACTACGGCCAGCCCGCCCGCGCCATGCACGCCATGCAGATCGAGGTCAACCGCAGTCTCTACATGGACGAACGCACCCTGGAGACCCATGGCGGCTTCGCACGGCTTTCCGCCGACCTCGCCCATCTCGTGCGGGAACTGGGCAAAGCCTTCGATGCGGGGTTCCTGTCGCGGCCGGAGGCAGCCGAATAGGGCACCACGGCGGCTTCGGGCCCTGTGGATGCAGGAGACAAGAAAAAGGGCCGCTCGCTTGCGCGAGGCGGCCCAAGTCTAGGGAGGAAACGCCCAAGGAGGGCAGTGCGATATCGCTATCGCACCGCAACATTTTGGCTCCGCAGTGCAAGAAATCAAGCCCCGGGGCGCAGAAAGTGTAATCGGTTACAACCTGCTGGAAAAATGCCACACATCATGAATTAAGCCTTGCATATCAATAGGTTATAGAAAACAACCGAGCTTAATTGGCCGTTTTTGGCCGCAACAGATCGACGTGAAATTCCATGATTGCAGAGCTTTCCGGCCTCCCGGAATTCGTTGACCAACTGGCCGACGCTGCCGCTGATTCGATCATGCCGTATTTTCGAGCAGCTCCCTCGGTGGAAGATAAGGGCACCGCCGGCTTCGATCCGGTGACCGTTGCCGACCGCGAGTCCGAGTCCGCCATGCGCCGGCTGATCAATGCCCGCTATCCCGGCCACGGCATCGTCGGCGAGGAGCACGGCAGCGAACGCGCCGACGCGGATTTTATCTGGGTGCTCGACCCGATCGACGGCACCCGCGCCTTCATCACCGGCCTGCCGGTCTGGGGCACGCTGATCGGCCTCCTCCACAAGGGCGAGCCGGTCTTCGGTATGATGGCACAGGCCTTCACCCGCGAGCGCTATTGGGGCGACGGCAGGAACGCCTGGTATCGCGGGCCGGACGGCGACACCGTGCCGATCGAGACCCGGGCCTGCCCGCGCCTCACCGATGCGGCCCTCTTCACCACCTCGCCGCGCATCCTCTCATCGACCGACCTGACTGCCTACGACCGCGTCGAGGGCGCCGTGCAGCTGGCCCGCTATGGCACCGATTGCTACGCCTATTGCATGGTTGCCGCCGGCCATGCCGACCTGGTCATCGAGACGGGGCTCAAGCCCTATGACATCGTCGCGCTGATCCCGATCGTCGAGGGCGCCGGCGGCCAGGTCACCAGCTGGGAGGGCGGCTCAGCAGCCGAAGGCGGACGCGTCGTCGCCAGTGGCGACGTGCGGTTGCATACAGCCGTGCTGGAGATGCTGGCCGGCGGCTGAAGCCTCCGTGGCGAAAGCAGGCTCTACCCCGATCCCGGCACGAAGGCCTCGAAGGCCGCCCAGAACTGCGCCCGGATCGCGTCGCGCTCCATCAGGATCTCGTGGTGCGCGCCGGGGATGACCACCTGACCGCCGGCCCTTAGCGCCGCCGCCACTCCCTCCGCCGCGGTCATCGACACCAGCCGGTCGAGCGCTCCGCTCACCACCAGCGCCGGCACCCTGACGGCGGGGCCGAAATCCGGCTCGGTCGCCTCGTTCATCGCCCGGCAGGCGGCGTAGACCCAGCCGAAGGTCGGCGCCCCGACGGCGATCTGCGGCAGCCCGGTGAAGAGGTCGACGGTGCGCTGATAGCGCGCCGCGTCGCCGGTCAGCCAATTGCCCTCGAACGGCACCTTGTCGATGGTCAGCGCCTGGTTGCCGGGGACGACCATCTCGCCGAATCCGATGGCGGTCATGAAGGCGGAGATGCGATAGACGTTCGCCTGGCTGGGGCGCGTCTGGCCGAGGCCGATCAGCGGCGACACCAGCACCAGCCGCGAGAAACGCACCTTGCCCTCGCGCGTCGCCCTCAGGCACACCAGCGCGCCGGTCGAGTGGGCCAGCGCGAAATGCGGCCCCGGACAGTCGGGCAGCGCCACATGCTGCATGAAGGTCTCGAGATCGCGGTCGTATTCCTCGAAGCTGTCGACATGGCCCTTCATGCGGTTGCGCAGGCGCCGCTCGGACCCGCCCTGCCCGCGCCAGTCGAAAGTGGCCACCGCGAAGCCGCGGCGGCGCAGGTCGCCGATCGTCTCGAAATATTTCTCGATGGTTTCGCCGCGGCCCAGCATCAGACAGACGGTCCCCAGCGTCTTGCGCGCCGTCGCCCGCCAGCGCGCGAAGCGGAGCTGCACGCCGTCGCTGGCAAGGATGCTGCCGACCGTCGCGCCGGACGGAACAGGATTGCCGTCGATTTCGTAGAGTTCCATGCCCACCCGACCGTACTGCGCCGCCTGTGCCTCGTCGCCCCGGCACTCTTGTGATTAGAGCAGAGACCGGAGGCGCTCAAGCGAGGGGGGGCGAAATTGCGTCGGCGGCGTCCCTTTCGGGAACGCCGCCGACATTCACAGGATCCGGCGTCGGAGGGGGGCGGGGATCGACGCCGGCCTGTTGCCGCGATCGGGGGCGGTGCGTGGGTTGGGGAAGCCCGCCCGCCGATCGAACTTGACGCCAGTATGCCGATCGGGCCTGAACGTCACCCGAAGCGGCCGTTCATGTGGCGTTCAGTTTCCGCAGGAGCCACGCGCGGTTTTCCCGCGTTCCAGGGGCTTGATTCAGGATTTTGTCATTCCCACCTAATGCCTGCGGACGCCAAACGGGTCCGCGGGGAACGGCAAAATGCCCGGCCAGAATGGCGGGCCGCCAAGGTTCCTCAACTCTTGTCGCTCATCTGGAGGACCAGAAAATGCGTACTTTTGATCTCAGCCCGCTCTATCGCTCCACCGTCGGCTTCGACCGGATGTTCAATCTGTTCAATTCGCTGTCGGGCAGTGACGGTACCGTCCCGACCTATCCCCCCTACAACATCGAGCGCACCGGCGAGAACGCCTACCGTGTGACCATGGCGGTCGCCGGCTTCGGCGAGGCCGACCTTACGATCGAATCGAAGGAGAACGTGCTCACGGTGAAGGGCGAGAAGAAGGCCGACGACGGTGAGAAGGAAAACGAGTTCCTCTATCGCGGTATCGCCTCACGCGCTTTCGAGCGCCGCTTCCAGCTCGCCGACCACGTCGAAGTGAAGGGTGCGTTGCTGGAGAACGGCCTGCTCCATATTGACCTCGTGCGTAACATTCCCGAGGCCATGAAGCCGCGCACCATCGCCATCAACGCCGGCAGCAAGCCGGCGCAGATCGACCAGGTCGCCGCCTAGCCTCTGGCGGCCCCGATCGATGAGGAGAGCGCCCCGCCCGCGGGGCGCTCTTTTCGTCTGGGGGGTTGCACGGTCACACGATAAATCCCGTTCATGCCCGGCTCCGACCGGGTATCCAGGCGAGACATGCCACCGGCAACGCCACCCTGGTTCCCCGCCCGCGCGGGGTCGAACGATGCAAGCTTGCCTATCCTCCCGCCAGCACTGCCGCGAAGCCGTCGATCTCCTCCGGCGTCGTCTGCCAGCTGCAAATCAGCCGCACCAATATCTCGTCCGGCCCGGGCCGCGCATCCTCGGGCAGAGTCTCGACCGACCAGGGATAGTGGACGACGCCCGCGGCGTTGAGCCGAGCGTCGGCTGCCTTCGAAAGGATGGCGAAGATCTCGTTGCCTCCGGGCTTTGTGGGCAGCCGCCCTTCTCCCGATTGCTCGATCGCTGCCGCCAACCGCGCCGCCATGGCGTTGGCGTGGCCGGCAAGCGTGAGCCAGTGATCGTCGCCCAGGTAGGCGTCAAGCTGGGCGGCGATGAACCAGTTCTTGGAGTAGCCCTGGCCGGCCCGCTGCCGCTGGAAGAGCGCGTCGCGCACCGGCCCCTGGTCGAAGAATACCAGCGCTTCCGCCGCAAGACATCCGTTCTTGGTGCCGCCGAAGGAGAGCACATCGACGCCCGCCCGCCAGGTGATGTCGGCGGGCGAACACTTCAGCGCCGCCACCGCATTGGCGAAGCGCGCCCCGTCCATGTGGACGGCGCAGCCATGGGCATGGGCGACATCGGCAAGCCCACGCACCTCGGCCGGCGTGTAGAGCGCGCCCAACTCGGTGAGTTGGGACAGGCTCACGGCAATCGCCTGACCGCTATGAGGAACGTGGATCTTCATGCGCTCCAGCGCTGCCGACAGCACCGCCGGGTCAAGTTTGCCGGAGGGTCCATCGAGCGCGGCCAGCGTAAGGCCGCCGCCGAAGAACGACACGGCGCCCGCCTCATCGACCGCGATATGGGCGTCGTGGTGGCAGAAGACGACGCCGCCCGGCCGCGCATAGGCACTGAGCGCCAGAGCATTGGCGACCGTACCGCTGCCGACCAGCAGCACCGACACCTCACGCTCGAAGAGCTCGGAGAAACGGCGCTCGACGGCCTTGGTGAGGTCGTCGGCACCGTAGGCGGGATGGCCGCTACGGGCCGCTCTGGCAAGAGCATCGACGATTCTCGGCGAGGCGCCCGCCCAATTGTCACTGGCGAAGATCATGCGCCTCTTTTAATGGGCGCACTTGTCCGCGCAAGCGGTCAGTGGCGGATGAGGCGTGCGACCAAAGCGTCGAGCGCGATGCGGCCGGGACCGAAGGCCATGATCGTGAGCGACATCGCCGCCCAGGGCAGGCCCTCGCTCGGCCAATGCTCGGGATAGGTGAGGAAGATGATCGCCGTCATGCCGAGCGTGCCAAGTCCCGCGAAGCGCGTCGCCAGGCCGAAGACGAGCAGGATCGGAAACAGGATCTCGCCGATCCCCGACACCATCGCCATCACGTCCGGATAGGGGAAGGGATAGGCGTTGCCGAAGATGTGCAACTGGAACTGGTTCTCGAACAGGTAGGCGGTCTTCGGCGCGAGCGACAGGAAGCCGTCCCACTTGGTCAGGCCCGAGCGGTAGAACGGCACGGCGAGCGCGAAGCGCAGCGCCAGCATGGCCACCGACTGAAACCACAGGAAGGCGCTGCGCCAGCCGGGATGGGTCATCGGCCCCGCCATCGCCGGCGGTGCGTCGCTCATGTTCATGGTCATGGTGTCGCCCCTCATTCGGATCTGACGATTGCGGTGATGGCGCCGGCGGCGATGAGCCCGGCGATGTTGCCGGCAAGGTCGAAGCGCGTGTCGTCGGCAAGCGCGACGGTGGCGGCCTCGCCAAGCGTTGCGCTTTGCTGAATCGCCGCGACGAAGGCGGCGCCGCCTGGCGGCACCCGGCGCACCTCGACTTGCGTCTCGGGCCGCACGATCAGCGTGTCTTCGGCCTGGTCGAGATCGACGGGCCGCAGCGCACCGTCGGCGGCGTTCATCGTCCAGATGGTCTGCGCCGGAAAACGCGAGCGCAGGAGCCGCAGCGACGGATGGAACTCGAGCCTGACGGCGGCGATCTCGTCCGCACCGATGACGGCAAAATCTTCCGCCGTCAGCGGCTCGGCATCGGCGGCGTGATAGGCCTCGCGCCATGCCCGCTCGATTCGGGCGACATCGGGCAGGTATGGCAGCGAGGCCGCCGGCGGGAAGCCGGCAATGAAATCGGCGAAGCCGACGCCGTAATCCATCAGCACCGGCGAGCTCGGCGGCTCGGCCAGCGCATAGGCACGCGCCATCGCCTGGAAGAAGTCCTCGCCGACGACGCGCTCGACCACCGGGAAGGCGGAGGCGAGCGCATTGACGAAGCCGACAATGACGTTGTTGCGATAGACGGCGAAGCGGCGCGGCGCCGGCTCGCGGTCAGGACCGACCAGACCAGCGGGTGCCGCGGTCATGGGGTCGCGCAGCGCCGCGGCGAACTCCGCCTGGACCTCAGCCAGCGAACGCAAGGGTTTTCTCCTTGCTGGCCGCGGCCGCCGCCAGGACCGCATCGGCACGCCTGGCCTCAGCGAAAAGCACCGGCCATTCCGGCACGTCGTTGTCCCATTCGATGAGGGTCGGCACCGGGCCGGTCCGCGCGATGGTGTGCTCGTAGAGGCCCCAGACAGTGGGGTCAATCGGCCGGTCATGCGCATCGATGAGTAGCGGCCGGCCCTTGCCGTCGTCCTCCGGGGCGTAACCGGCAAGATGGATCTCGCCGACATGCTCGACCGGGAAGGCGTCGAGATAGGCGACGGCGTCGGTCCCCAGGTTGACCGCCGAGACCTGCACATTGTTGACATCGAGCAGCAGGCCGCAGCCGGTGCGCCGCGCCACTTCGCTCAGGAAATCGATCTCGCTCATCGTGCTCTCGACGAAGACGAGATAGGCGGACGGGTTCTCCAGCAACATCCGCCGGCCGACGGCCTCCTGCACTTCGTCGATATGGTCGGCGACGCGCTGCACCGCCGCCGGCGTATAGGGCAGCGGCAGCAGGTCGTTGAAGAAGACGGTCTCGTGGGTTGACCAGGCGAGGTGCTCGGAGAACATGCCCGGCCGATAGCGCCGATTGAGCGCCTTCAGGCGCATCAGGTGTTCGCGGTCGAGCGGCCGGTCGGCGCCGATGGACAGGCCGACGCCATGCAGCGACAGCGGATAGCGGTCGCGGATCGCCGACAGATAGCGGTGCGGCGGCCCGCCGGCACCCATGTAGTTCTCGGCGTGGATCTCGAACCAGCCGACATCCGGCTCCTCGGCGAGGATCGCTGCGTAGTGCTCCGGCTTGAGGCCGACGCCGGCCCGCGGCGGCAGCGACCGCTCGGTCCAGCGGCTTTCATCCTGTGAGGCCAAGGCACGCCTCCCCGCTTGGTGTGTTTTCTGGATTGATTGCGGGCGGGCGGCGCTCATGCCGCCCGCCCGTCGCGCGGCTGGTGCCGCTTACATCGGCTGCAGGGTGCCGTGACCGCCGTTCGGGGTCATCATCGTGGTGCAGGTGCCCGTCGGCACCAGCGAGAACGACGCCGGGTCGTAGTCGACCGTCGAGGTACCAGCGCAGGAATGCGCGCCGGCAGCGCAATCGTTCTGGCCGGCCAGCGCCACGCCGTAGCACTCCTCGAACTTGCCCGTCGCCATCTGGGCCTTGGTGTTGTCGGGCGTATGCATCATCTCGGCGGCGCTGACGGCCGACACGCTGGCAAACGAACCGAGGGCCGCGGCGAAGGCGCTGGCGAGAACGGCAGTGGAAACGGTTTTGGCAATCGCTGTCATGAATTCACTCCTCCAGAGGCCGGAACGGCCGTTGCTGACGGAGCGCAGTCTTTCGATCTTGCCATTCAATGGAAAATCAAGACGGTGTGCGCGGTTCACACAGGCGCGTCACGGTTGCGTCACTCCGACGTGACCTGGGGAGGCGCGTGGCCGCCCGTCGACAGGGCTCCAAAAAGAGCGCCGCGGACCAAACAGCGTTTGCGCTTGGCGGCCCCAAACAACATAATCGCCGCCGCCGTGCCGCATCTTGCCGATGGGGGCGAAATCTGTCATGTTGTGCGGAATAGGACAGGACTACTGTCCAATTGACGGCCGCAGCGGGACGGCCTGCCGGCGGGGTCGTATAGAGGCGGCTTCAGCCGGTGCCGCGGTCTGTCGGGGGTAGGGTAGAAAAGGCTCACGCCGCGGGAGCGGCTGTCAATGTTCAGTTGCGACGGGCCGGGCCCCGGATGTCGATCCTTCAAGCGATCGACCGGGAGGAGCGACGCTCGGCGGGAAAGATGAGAGGGCGGGTATGTCCAGGTTGGTGGAAGGCAACGGAGTGGTTGTGACCGGCGGTGCGAGCCTGCGCCCGACGGCCAAAACGACTGCGCTTCCCGCCGCTGCGACCCCGCAGGGCCTCTACGATCCGTTGCACGAGCGCGATGCCTGTGGCGTTGGCTTCATCGTCAACCTGCACAACCGGAAGAGCCACCGCATCATCCAGGACGGGCTGAAGATCGTCGAGAACCTCACCCATCGCGGCGCCGTCGGCGCCGACCCCAAGATGGGCGACGGGGCCGGCATGCTGGTCCAGATTCCGCACAAGTTTTTTGCCCGCGAGGCGGAGCGGCTGGGCTTTGCCCTGCCCGCCCCCGGCCAGTATGCGATCGGCCACATCTTCATGCCGAAGGACGCCGGGCAGCGCGCCGACATGGAGAGGATCGTCGCCGAAGGCATTGCCGACGAGGGCCAGGTGCTGCTCGGCTGGCGCGACGTGCCGGTCGACAATACCGAACTGTCGCACGCCCCCGAGATTGCCATCACCGAGCCTCACCACCGCCAGGTGTTCATCGGCCGCGGCGTCAACATCACCGACGACGAAGATTTCGAGCGCAAGCTCTACATGGTGCGCAAGGTCATCTCGGCGCGCATCTACGAGCGCTATACCGGCCTCAAGAACGACTTCTACGTCGTCTCCATGTCGTGCCGGACGCTGGTCTACAAGGGCATGTTCCTCTCCTACCAGCTCGGCGCCTATTACCGCGACCTGCACGACCCGGATTTCGAGTCGGCGCTGGCGCTCGTCCACCAGCGTTTCTCGACCAACACCTTCCCGTCCTGGCGGCTGGCGCATCCCTATCGCTTCGTCTGCCACAACGGCGAGATCAACACGGTACGCGGCAACGTCAACTGGATGGCGGCGCGTCAGGCGACCGCCTCCTCGCCGCTCTTCGGCAACGACATCTCCAAGCTGTGGCCGATCTCCTACGAGGGCCAGTCGGACACCGCCTGCTTCGACAACGCGCTCGAGTTCCTCGTCCGCGGCGGTTATTCGCTCGCCCACGCGGCGATGACGCTGATTCCCGAGGCCTGGGCCGGCAACCCGCTCATGGATGAGGACCGCCGCGCCTTCTACGAGTATCACGCCGCGCTGATGGAGCCGTGGGACGGCCCCGCCGCCGTCGCCTTCACCGACGGCAAGCAGATCGGCGCCACGCTCGACCGCAACGGCCTGCGTCCCGCCCGCTACATGGTGACCGCCGACGACGAGGTGATCATGGCCTCGGAAGCCGGCGTGCTGCCGGTCGCCGAGAGCCGCATCGTCCAGAAGTGGCGCCTGCAGCCGGGCAAGATGCTGCTCATCGACCTCGAGCAGGAACGCATCATCGACGACGCCGAGATCAAGGCCCAGCTCGCCAACGCCAAGCCCTACAAGCAGTGGCTGGCGCGCACCCAGATCGTGCTCGAGGACCTGCCCGCGGTGCCGGTCACCGCGGCGCGCTCCGACGTGACTCTGCTCGATCGCCAGCAGGCCTTCGGCTACACCCAGGAAGACCTCAAGCTGCTGATGACGCCGATGGCGGTCACCGGCCAGGAGGCGATCGGCTCGATGGGCAACGACGTGCCGATCTCGGCGATGTCCGACAAGCCGAAGGTGCTCTACACCTATTTCAAGCAGAACTTCGCCCAGGTCACCAACCCGCCGATCGATTCGATCCGCGAGGAGCTGGTGATGAGCCTGGTGTCTTTCATCGGCCCGCGCCCCAACCTGTTCGACACCGAGGGCCAGGGCCGGCGCAAGCGGCTTGAGGTGCGCCAGCCGATCCTCACCAACGAGGATCTGGAGAAGATCCGCGCCATCGGCGACCTGGACGGCAACCCGTTCAAGTCCGAGACGCTCGACATCACCTATCCGGTATCCGACGACGCCGACGGCATGGCCGCCGCGCTCGATGCGCTGTACGCCGAGGCCGACGAGGCCGTGCGGACCGGCATCAACATCATCATCCTGTCGGATCGCATGGTCGGCCCCGACCGCATCGCGATTCCGGCACTGCTGGCGACCGCCGGCGTGCATCATCACCTGATCCGCCATGGCCTGAGGACCTCGGTCGGTCTGGTGGTCGAGACCGGCGATGCGCGCGAGGTGCATCACTTCTGCGTGCTGGCCGGCTACGGCGCCGAGGCGATCAACCCCTATCTGGCCTTCGACACGCTCGCCGCCATGGCGCGCGACCTGCCCCAGGACGTCGATGCCGACGAGGCCATCCACCGCTACATCAAGGCGATCGACAAGGGCCTGCTCAAGGTCATGGCCAAGATGGGCATCTCGACCTACCAGTCCTATTGCGGAGCCCAGATCTTCGACGCGATCGGCCTGAAGAGCGATTTCGTCGCCCGCTATTTCACCGGCACCGCCACCACCATCGAGGGCGCCGGCTGCGCCGAGATCGCCGCAGAGACCGTGCGCCGTCATCGCGACGCCTTCGGCGATTCGCCGGTGCTCGCCGACTCGCTCGAGGTCGGCGGCGACTACGCCTTCCGCTTCCGCGGCGAATCCCACGTCTGGCGCTCCGAGACCGTCGCGGCGCTGCAGCATGCCGCGCGCGGCAATGCGCAGGACAAGTATCGCGCCTTCGCCAGGCTGGTGAATGAAGACGAGGACCGCCACCTCACCATCCGTTCCCTCTTCCGCATCAGGTCGGCGGCGGAGGACGGACGCCAGGCGATACCGCTGGACGAGGTCGAGCCGGCCAAGGAGATCGTCAAGCGCTTCGCCACCGGCGCCATGAGCTTCGGTTCGATCAGCCGCGAGGCGCACACGACGCTGGCCATCGCCATGAACCGCATCGGCGGCCGCTCCAACACCGGCGAGGGCGGCGAGGAATCCGACCGCTTCAAGCCGATGGCCAACGGCGATTCCATGCGCTCGGCGATCAAGCAGGTCGCCTCGGGCCGCTTCGGCGTGACCACGGAGTATCTGGTCAACTCCGACATGATGCAGATCAAGATGGCGCAGGGCGCCAAGCCCGGCGAGGGCGGCCAGTTGCCCGGCCACAAGGTCGACGCGACCATCGCTCGCGTGCGCCATTCCACCCCCGGCGTCGGCCTCATCTCGCCGCCGCCGCATCACGACATCTATTCGATCGAGGACCTGGCGCAGCTCATCTTCGACCTGAAGAACGTCAATCCCGACGGGCTGGTCTCGGTCAAGCTCGTCTCCGAGGTCGGCGTCGGCACGGTCGCCGCCGGCGTCTCCAAGGCACGCGCCGACCACGTCACCATCTCCGGCTATGACGGCGGCACCGGCGCCTCGCCACTGACCTCGATCAAGCACGCCGGCAGCCCGTGGGAGATCGGCCTTTCCGAGACCCACCAGACGCTGGTCGTCAACCAGCTGCGCGGGCGCATCATCGTGCAGGTTGACGGCGGCATCCGCACCGGCCGCGACGTGGTGGTCGGCGCGCTGCTCGGCGCCGACGAGTTCGGCCTGTCGACGGCGCCGCTGATCGCCGCCGGCTGCATCATGATGCGCAAGTGCCACCTGAACACCTGCCCGGTCGGCGTCGCCACCCAGGACCCGGTGCTCAGGAAGCGCTTCACCGGCAAGCCCGAGCACGTCATCAACTATCTCTTCTTCCTCGCCGAGGAAGTGCGCGAGACGATGGCGACGCTTGGCTACCGTAAGTTCTCCGAGATGATCGGCCAGATGCAGATGCTCGACAAGTCGGCCGTCGTCGACCACTGGAAGGCCAAGGGCCTCGACTTCTCGCGCCTGTTCCACAAGCCCGAGGTGCCGCCCGAGGTCGCCATCTTCAATTCGGAGTCCCAGGACCATCCGATCCACGACATCCTCGACCGCAAGCTGATCGCCGAGGCCCGGCCGGCGCTGGACAACCGCACGCCGGTGACGATCGCGACGGAGATCCGCAACACCGACCGCTCGGTCGGCGCCATGCTCTCCGGCGAAGTCGCCAAGCGCTACGGCCTTGCCGGCCTGCCCGAGGACACCATCGCCATCCGGCTTACCGGCACCGGCGGCCAGAGCTTCGGCGCCTGGGTGGCGGCCGGCGTCTCCATGGACCTGATCGGCCAGGCCAACGACTATGTCGGCAAGGGCCTGTCCGGCGGCCGGCTGGTGGTGCGCCCGCCTGAAGACTCCGGCATCGTGCCGGAAGAGTCGATCATCGTCGGCAACACGGTGCTCTACGGCGCCATCTCCGGCGAATGCTATTTCCGCGGCATCGCCGGCGAGCGTTTCGCCGTGCGCAACTCCGGCGCGGTGGCCGTCGTCGAAGGCACCGGCGACCATTGCTGCGAATACATGACCGGTGGCGTCGTCGTCGTGCTCGGCTCGACCGGGCGCAACTTCGCCGCCGGCATGTCGGGCGGCATCGCCTATGTCCTCGACGAGGACGGCACCTTCGAGACCCGCTGCAACATGGCCATGGTCGACCTCGAGCCGATTCCCGAGGAAGAAGACCTCTCCGAGCGCGAGCTGCACCAGGCCGGCGACATGGAGACCGGCGGGCTGGTCGAGATCTTCGGCGACATGACCCGCGGCGACGGCGAGCGCCTGCGCATTCTCATCGTCCGTCACCGCCGGTTCACCGGGTCGAAGCGCGCCGCCGAGATCCTGGCGAACTGGGAGAGCTTCCTGCCGAAATTCCGCAAGGTCATGCCGGTTGAGTATCGCCGGGCTCTCGCCGAGCTCGAGGCACGCGATCGGGCCGAACCGCTGCGTCTGGCCGGCGAGTAACGAACATGGGCAAGATTACGGGTTTCCTCGAGATCGATCGTCGCGACCGGCGCTATGCGCCGGCCGGCGACCGGGTTCGCCACTATCGCGAGTTCATCATTCCGCTGTCGCAGGAAGCGACCCGCGACCAGGCGGCGCGCTGCATGGATTGCGGCATCCCCTACTGTCACACCGGCTGTCCGGTGAACAACCAGATCCCCGACTGGAACGATCTGGTCTATCGCGGCGAGTGGCAGCGGGCGCTCACCAACCTGCACTCGACCAACAACTTCCCGGAATTCACCGGCCGCGTCTGCCCGGCGCCGTGCGAGGCCTCCTGTACGCTCAACATCCAGGAGATGCCGGTCACCATCAAGACGATCGAATGCGCCATCGTCGACCGCGGCTGGCAGGAAGGCTGGATCAAGCCGCTGCCGCCGGCGGTGAAGACCGGCAAGAGCGTGGCCGTCGTCGGCTCCGGCCCGGCGGGGCTGGCCTCAGCCCAGCAGCTTGCCCGCGCCGGCCACGACGTCCACGTCTATGAGAAGCTCGCCAAGCCCGGCGGGCTGCTGCGCTACGGCATCCCCGACTTCAAGATGGAGAAGGGTCACATCGACAAGCGCGTCGCCCAGATGGAGGCGGAAGGCGTCACCTTCCACTGCAACGTCCATGTCGGCATCGAGCTGGACGTGGCCGAGCTGGTCGCCGGCCACGATGCGGTGGTGCTCGCCGGCGGCGCCGAGAAGCCGCGCGACCTGCCCATCCCCGGCCGCGAGCTGGACGGCGTCCACTTTGCCATGGATTTCCTGCCGCAGCAGAACCGCCGCGTCAGCGACGAGCCGCTCGGCAACGTTCTGCCCATCCTCGCCGGCGACAAGCACGTCGTCGTCATCGGCGGCGGCGACACCGGCTCCGACTGCATCGGCACCTCCAACCGCCAGGGCGCCGCTTCGGTCACCCAGATCGAGATTCTCCAGCGTCCGCCGGACCAGGAGAACAAGGAGCTGACCTGGCCGGACTGGCCGCTTAAGCTCAGGACGTCGTCCTCGCACGAGGAGGGCGTCGAGCGCGATTTTGCCGTCATGACCCAGCGTTTCGAGGGCAAGGACGGCAAGGTCACCGCGCTTCACTGCATCCGCGTCGACGACAGGATGAAGCCGATCGAGGGCACCGAGTTCGCGATTCCGGCCGACCTCGTCCTGCTCGCCATGGGCTTCGTCGGTCCGGTGCAGGACGGCATGATCAAGGATCTCGGGCTCGACCTCGACAAGCGCGGCAACGTCGCCGCCAACGTCAACGATTATCGGTCGAGCAACGGCAAGGTGTTCTCCTGCGGCGACATGCGCCGTGGCCAGTCTCTGGTTGTCTGGGCCATCCGCGAGGGTCGCCAGTGCGCCCACGCCGTCGACAAGCACCTGATGGGCGAGACGACGCTGCCAAGGTAGGAACAACCGGTCGGGGAGCAAACGTGGACGTCATTCTGCGGGTATCGGGGAAAAACCTGCGGTTGGCTGAAGCGGCTGCACCGATTTCGGCCACGCCATATCGAATCGACCACGCAGGCGAAAACCGTCACGCCGTCAACTGCCTTCACTGGTTGGTCGCCAGCCTGAATGGCGATTCCTTCTCCAAGATGATGGAGCGGGCGTCGGACTGGCTTGCGGACCATCCCGAGCTTTCCGCACTGAAGAGCCGGCAAGACGTTGACGCCATCGATCTGGATATTGGCGTCACGGTCGCCGACGACTTCTTGACCGCGTCGTACAGCCTCGATCATCGCTTGGTCGAAGCAGCCGCCGCAATTGGCGCCTCCGTGACGCTTTCCGTCTATCGAACCGACGAAGAAGCAGATCGGCCGAATGTCTAGCGCCGAGCCCGCCACTACGCCCAAGACACTCGTCGAGCGCTTCTACGACGAGATCTGGAGCCACGGCGACGAGGCAACTGCGCGCGCGATCCTTGATCCACGCTTCCGCTTTCGCGGGTCGCTCGGCGTCACCTCCGACGACGTCGGCGGCTTCCTCGCCTATGTGCGCTCGGTGCGGGCCGCGCTCGCCGACTACCGCTGCATCATCGACGACCTGATCGAAGGCGACAACCGCGCTGCCGCCCGCATGACCTTCACCGGTCTCCATCGCGGCGCACTGCTGGGCGTCGCGGCAACCGGGCGCATGGTCGCGTGGTCCGGCGCCGCATTCTTCACCATCGTGGACGACCGCATCGCCGAACTATGGGTCCTCGGCGACATCGACGGCCTCAGGCGCCAGTTGGGCTGATCTTCCCGCTCGCCTCAGTACCACTTCAGCAGGCGCACATCGGCTGCATCGCCGACCAGCGTCTTGAAGGCGTTCACGTCGCTGCCGGCATAGTGGTACGGGTAGACGATCTTCGGCCGAAAATCCTTCACCGCCTGCGCCGCCTGCTCGATGCTCATCGTGTAGGGCAGGTTCATCGGCAGGAAGGCAACGTCGATGCCGGTCAGCGCCTTCATCTCCGGCGTCTCTTCGGTATCGCCGGCGATGTAGATGCGTTTGTCGCCGAGGGTGAGCACGTAGCCGTTGTCGCGACCCGGCGGGTGGAACTTGGTTCGCTCGGCCGTCGTATTGTGGGCCGGCACGGCAGCGATCGTCACGCCCTTGACCGTGCCGCTGTCGCCATTGGCCATCACCGTCGTCTTGGCCTTGAGCTCGTCCGGCAACTTGTCGGCAACGTCCTGGCAGGTCACCAGCGTGGTGTCGGCGCCGGTCACCGCCTCCAGGATCGGGACGCTGAAGTGATCCGGGTGCTCATGGGTGACCAGGATCAGGTCCGGCGGCGCCACCGCCTTGTATTCGGCGGTGACGTCGGCCGGTTTCGGCCCGCTCACCGGCGGCGCCGGGTCGACCAGGATGTGGATGCCGTTCCAGGTCAGCAGCATCGAGGCGTGGTGGAACGGATGGATGACGAGATCGCCCTTGTCGGTGGCGATCGTGTCGTCGGCAAAGGCCGGCGCCGTCATCGCGGCCAGCGCGATCGCGGCAAGCGTTCCTGCGGCAGCATGAAGCATGGGGGTGGTCTCCTGTCGGGTTCGCCGGTTGCGGTTGTCGCACGGCGTCGATCGCACGCGCGATTCAACCTGTCGTGAAACGAACGCCCGAGCCCCGGTTCAATTCGCCGACGTCGCCGGCCGCACCGCCGGCACCGGCGTCGGCCCGGTCCGGGCGGTGACGCTGGCCGGCGTCGGCACCGTCGTCAGCGACGCCCGCCGGCTCGGCGGCCAGGTGAAATCGTCGGCCCGACCGGGCAAGGGGGGCTGTACGGCGCCCTCGACGATCAGCTTGTATTGCGGCGTGTCGGCCGCCATCGTCGCATCCGGGCTGTCGGCGCCGCCGACCAGGGTACGGCTGGCGCCGGGCAGCGGATCGGACAGCGAAATCACCGGCCCGACCAGGCGCTTGACCCCGTCGGGGCCGATCTCGATCTGGGTGGTCTGGCTGGCCGAGGCGAAGAGATCGACCGCGCCGGCGCCGATGCCGGTCTGCTTGCGGATCTCGCGCTCCACATAAAAGGCGAGCTTCAGGCGGCCGGCGCGGGTGAAATTGATGCCGTCGCTGTTTCTCAGGGCCCTCAGTTGACCGTCCACATCCGGGCCCGACGAGGTGTAATTGCCGTTGTCGTCGGTGAATCCGTTCCAGATGTCGACATAGTGGCCGCCGGCCGCCGTCACCGCCGCCTTGTACAACCCGTTGAAATAATCCATGTCGCGCGACGCCGAGGACGCGCCCATCGGCGGGGCGCTCACCCAGAAGAACGGCCGGCCGAACACCTTGAGCGTGTCGGCCAAGCCGGTGATACGGTTGACATAGGCCTTCTCCCAGCCGTCCGAATGGACAGCCAGGCGGTCCTTGCCGGAGCGCAGCTGTTGCCGGTCGTTGGCGCCGATGACGACGATCACGACATCCGGCTTCTGCTCATTGAGAATGGCCGGGAGCTTCTTGTTCCAGTCGTAGTAGTCGTCGCGGACGAGGCCGGAGGCGTTGTTCGATTGGTCGAGGACGGCGATCTTCGGCTCGTCGGCGAAAGTCTGGTCGAGGCCCCAGGCGAGCCCGCCGGCGACGAAATCGCCCACCACCATGATCTTGCGCGCCTTCTCGTCCTTCGGCGTCACCTCGGCAACCGCCACCGGCGGCTCGCTCGGCTGGCTGACGCGCGGCCGCGCCGGCTTGTTCCGCTGCTGCTGCTGCTGCGCCGGTGGACGCACCGGGCGCGGGCCGAACAGGAAATCAAAAAAGCCGCCCGGCCCCGAACGTTGGGCGGTCTGCCCGCCGACCAGACCCGGCGGCTGCTGTGCCAATGCGGCATCGAACGGCGCCGCCAGGAGCAGCGCCACAAAGCAGGCAGCCAGGGACGTCAGCAGACGGCGCACGTGTCCTCAGGGTCCGATCCCGGTGGTGACGCTCGAATTTCGCCAGCCATTACGACAATTGCGCGGCGGCACGCCAGTCTATCCTAGCGGGAGGCTTCCAGGCGCTGCAACAGGTCGCGGGTCTCCACACCGTCCGGCGTCAGGCCGAGCGAGCGCTGATAGTCGCGGATCGCCGCCCGGCTGCCGCTGCCGATGTCGCCGTCGATGTCGCCGTCATAATAGCCATGCATGGTGAGCAGCAGCTGCAGCTTCTTGCCCTCCTCCAGCGAGAACGGCTTTTCATGCGCCGGCCAGTCGGCCACGAACGGCCCGTCGCCGCGCAGCCGGTCGGCCAGATGGCCGACGGCCAGCGCATAGAAATTCGACGAATTGTAGCGTTTGAGCACGCGGAAGTTCTTGAGCAGCAGGAACACCGGCCCGCTGGTCCCGTTGGGCAGCCACAGGCTCGCCCGGTCGCCGGGGCGCGGAAAGGCGCCCCCGTTGACCCGGCGCACGCCGAGCTTGGCCCACGCGGCCAGCGACCGCTCGCTCGTTTTCCGGGTGTTGAAGCCCGACGGCAGCTTGACCTCGTAGCCCCAGGTCCTGCCCGCCTCCCAGCCGGCTTTCTCCAGGTAGTTGGCGGCAGAGGCCAGCGCATCCGGCACCGAGGTCCAGATGTTGCGGTGGCCGTCGCCGTCATAGTCGACGGCGTAGGCCTCGAAAGTGGTGGGGATGAACTGGGTCTGGCCCATGGCGCCCGCCCACGAACCGTTCATCGCCGTTGCGCTGATGTCGCCGCGCTGGACGATCTTGAGGGCGGCGACCAGCTGCTTGCGGCCGAATTTCGCCAGCCGCCCGCCCGACCAGGCAAGCGTTGCCAGCGAACGGATGGTGTTCTTGACCAGTTTCGGATTGCTCAGCACCGCGCCGTAGTGGCTTTCGATGCCCCAGATCGCCGCGACGATGTAGCGATCGACCCCGTAGCGCCGCTCGATGCGCTTGAGCAGCGCATCATTCGCGGCAACCGCCGCCTTGCCCTCGGAGAGCCGCTCGTCCGAAACCATCTGGTCGAGATAGTTCCAGATCTTCATGGTGAACTCGGCCTGCGAGCCGGCCCGCTTCAGCACGTCCGGATCTGGCGTGAAATCGCCGAGCGCCATTTCGTAGGTGTGCCGCGAGATGCCGGCGGACTTCGCCGTCGACCAGAAACTCTTGACCCAGCCCTCGGGCGTCTGGCTGGCGTCAGCCGGCGCCGCCCCGAGAAGGACCAACGTCGCCACCGCGGCGACGACAAAAGCCGCGGAGACCGCGGCTTTTCCTGCCATGCCGGTGAGGAAGCGCATTCCGTTTCGTTCCCTTGCCTCTCCCCGCCGTCGTCCACACCCCCAATTCGTACCAGACCTTAACATTGCCGCCGGGGGCGGCCGCAAGACGCGCCGCGCGGCGGCGGTCAGTCGCGCTGGTTGCGCCGGTCCAGCGCCATCTCCCAGGCCAGAGCATGGCGCACGATTTCGGCAAGATTGTCGTGCTGAGGCTCCCAGCCGAACTTCTCCATGATGCGCGCCGGCGAGGCCACGATGGTCGCCGGATCGCCCGGGCGCCGGGGTCCGAGGACGACGGGAAAATCGCGTTCGGACACGGCCTTGACCGTATCGATCACCTCCAGCACCGAATAGCCGCGGCCATAGCCGCAATTGGCGATGAGGTTGTCGCCGCCGCCGCGCAGGTGCGCCAGCGCCGCGCCATGGGCGGCGACCAGGTCGCTGACGTGGATATAGTCGCGGATGCAGGTGCCGTCCGGCGTCGGGTAATCGGTGCCGTAAACGGTGATCTCGCCGCGTTTGCCGAGCGCCGTCTCGCAGGCGACCTTGATGAGATGGGTGGCGGCCTTGGTCGACTGGCCGGTGCGCCCGGCCGGATCGGCGCCGGCAACATTGAAATAGCGCAGCGCCACGAAGCGCAGGTCGTGGGCCGCGGCCGCGTCGGCAAGCATCATCTCGCTCATCATCTTGGAGCGGCCATAGGGCGATTCCGGATGCAGCAGCGCATCCTCGCCGACCGGCGTCACCACCGGCGTGCCGTAGACGGCAGCCGTCGAGGAGAAGATGAAGCGCTTCACCCCGCCGGCGACCGCGGCGGCGATCAGCGCCCGCGTCTTCACCGTGTTGTTGAGATAGTAGCCGAGCGGATCGACGACCGATTCCGGCACCACGATCGACGCCGCGAAGTGGACGATCGCCTCGATCCCGCGTTCCTTGATGAGACGGCCGACCAGGGCCTCGTCGCCGCTGTCGCCCTTGACCAGCGCGGCCTCCGGCGCGATCGCCCAGTCAAAGCCGGTCGACAGATTGTCGAGGACGACCACCTTCTCGCCGGCATCAACCAGATGCCAGACCATGTGGCTGCCGATATAGCCGGCTCCGCCGGTAACCAGGATGCTCATGGGTGTCGCTTTGCCTTCTTGATCCGTTCCCCGTTATCATGGGGAAAGTGTATTGACGTCATGTTTCACCGGCCCGACAGACAGGCGGGCTTTCCGCGGGTTCCAATAGAAGAAGGACGAATGACCGCCCCCCTCCGCAAAGCCGTGTTTCCCGTCGCCGGCCTCGGTACCCGGTTCCTGCCCGCCACCAAGGCAATGCCGAAAGAGATGCTCACTCTGGTCGACCGGCCGCTCATCCAGTACGTGGTGGACGAGGCCCGCGCCGCCGGCATCGAGCAGTTCGTCTTCGTCACCGGCAGCAACAAGAGCGTCCTCGAGGATCATTTCGACACCCAGTACGAGCTGGAGGCGACACTGAAGGCACGCGGCAAGACCGAAGCCCTGGAGGAACTGGCCAGTTTCATGCCAAAGGCCGGCAGGGTCAGCTCCGTCCGCCAGCAGACGCCGCTCGGCCTCGGCCATGCGGTGTGGTGTGCCCGCCATATCGTCGGCGACGAGCCCTTCGCTGTGGTGCTTCCCGACATGATCATGCAAGGCGAACCCGGTTGCCTGTCGCAGATGATTGCGGTCTACAACGAGACCGGCGGCAATGTCATCGCAGTCAGCGAGTGCGATCCCGCCAACACCGCCAGTTACGGCATCGTCGAGGTGGGCGAGCCGGCCGGTTCCGGCGGGAACGCCTTCCGTCTGACCGGCATGGTTGAGAAGCCGGCGCCGCAGGACGCGCCTTCCAACCTCTATATCAGCGGCCGCTATATCCTGCAGCCTGAGATTTTCGACCTGCTCGCCCGCCAGCAGAAGGGCGCCGGCAACGAGATCCAGCTGACCGACGCCATGATGACGCTGGCCGAGACGCAGCCCTTCTACGGCTGTCGTTTCCGCGGTCGCACCCACGATTGCGGCGCCAAGCTCGGTTTCCTTGTCGCCAATGTCGCCTTCGCGCTGGAACGGGCCGAGCTCGCCGACGACCTGCGCAGGGAAATCCGCGCGCTGCTCGACGGCTGACGGGCGCGACCCGTCGGCCCCTATTTCTGCAGCCGCAGTTCGACGCTGAGCACGTCGGACTGGTAGGTGTTGCCGGCGGCAGTGCTCACCGCCCATTTGTGGCTGTAGCCGCCGGTGAGCCAGGTGCGGCGGCTGAGCTTCCAGGTCGCGCCGACGCCGGTCTTGACGGTCGTATCGACCCGACCGGTGCCCTGGAACCGCTCATCGCTGACGCTTCCGGTCCAGTCGATCGTCAGGTCGGACTTCCAGGCATAGGCCACGTCGACCGCACCATCATGCATGACGGAGCCGGACGAGGCGGCATCGGTGCCCGGATTGAAGGCGGTGGAGCCGGTGAAGGTCACGGTGTAGAGCCGGGTCGGTGACCACACCAGCGAGCCGTCGACGGTGAGCGCCCTCAGCGTCGCCAGTGCCGGATCGTCGAACAACTCGACGCCGTAGCCGAGCGCCAATTCTCCGGTCAGCACCGGCCCGCGATCGAAAGCGAGACCGGCCCGGCCGATGGTCGCCACGCTCGACCGTCTGAGCCCGTTATCGTCGACGGTGTGGTCGTACTGGCGGCGCGATACCTCGCCCTCGACGAAGGGCGTGACGCCCAGCGGCGATTCGTAGCCGAGCCGCAGCCGGCCGCCGAAATCGGTATTGTTGCGATAGCCCTGATCGACCACGGCACCGCCGGAGGTACCGTTGTCATAGAGCGCGCGGTCAAGCGTGCCCTCCAGCGTGAAGATCTTGCGGCCGAACGCACCGTTGAGCGCCGCCGAGCCGGAAAGATTGTGCACGCCGGGCGGATGGTCGACGCCGGCGGGGAAGTTCGGGTCGGAAATGTCCTGCTGCGAATAGGCGTAGCTGCCGGCGAGCCCGATGTCCCAGCCGGGCTTGAGATCGATGCGTCCGGTGCCTGCGGCCGAGCCCGACGGCGAATCGGGCGTGTTGCCGGTAAAATCCTTGGCGTAGGAGCCGCGCAGCGTCAGCGTCGCCGCGTGCTCGGCCCAGTCGGACTGCACATTGAGCTCGGGCGTCACCGTGAGCGTATCCGAGCGCCCGCCGCCCGAAGCGTTGGTTTCGTGCTCGAAGCTCGTGGTCAGCGACGGATAGAGGACGAAACTGCCGGCGCGGATGCCGACGGCCGCGAAGGGGTCTTCGTCCGCCGGCCTGGTGTGGCGAATGGTTCCGGTCGCCGTCGGGTCGAGCGGGTCCGGGTCCGGCCCTATTGCCTGCGGCTTCTGGCGCTGGACGCGCCCGGTCTGCTCGGCGCTGTCTTGTGCCGTTCCACCCGCCGCGGCCGCGGGCACGGCCGAATCGGACGCCGCGGTCGGCGCCGCCGAATCGGACGTGGCCGGCGTCAGGACCAGCGGCGACTGGTCGGCGCCGAGATTGCCGGAGTTCAGTGCGGGATTCGCCGCCACTTGCGCCCACGCCCCGTGTGCCGAGGCCGTGGCGGCGACCGCGGCCAACAGGAGCGAAGGGAGGCGGGAACCCATTGTCTGGCCGATGCCGTCTGGACTCGCGGAAAGATAGCGTTGCCAGAAGGTAAAGATTGTTGGTTAACGCAAGGTTGCAAACGCGGCCGGAGAGTGCTGTTCCGACCCCGGCGGAAACCTGCTAGACCGGCGCCGCACGGGAAACACTGGGTCCATCCATGGCGGTGACGCTCAAGAACCCACCGAATCCGGCGCCCGACGCGGCCGGTCAGGCCGCCGCCTCGGCGCTGCGCACCATCGTCACCGAGCGCGCCGGGCTCGACGCCCTGCTGGCCGCCCTCAACGACGGGCTTTCCGAGCCATTCGCCCGCGCCGTCGAGGCCATCCGCACCGCCACCGGCCGGGTCATCGTGACCGGCATGGGCAAGAGCGGCCATGTCGGCCGCAAGATCGCCGCCACCCTCGCCTCGACCGGGACGCCGGCTTTCTTCGTTCATCCGGCCGAAGCCAGCCACGGCGACCTCGGCATGATCACCCGCGACGACGTCGTGCTGGCGTTGTCCTGGTCGGGCGAGACCAGCGAGTTGCGGAGCCTGGTCGAATACACCCGCCGCTGGGACATCCCGCTGATCGCCATGACCGCCTTTGTCGACAGCACGCTCGGCCGCGAATCCGATCCGGTGCTGGCGCTTCCCGTCGCCGGCGAGGCCTGCCCGCACGGCCTGGCGCCGACCACCTCGACGTTGATGCAGCTTGCCCTCGGCGACGCGCTGGCCATCGCACTGCTCGAAAGCCGCGGCTTCACGGCGGAGGAGTTCCACCTCTTCCACCCTGGTGGCAAGCTCGGCGCCAGCCTGCACTTCGTCCGCGACATCATGCACAGCGGCGACGCCGTGCCGTTGACGACGCCGCACACGCCGATGCCCCAGGCGCTTGCCATCATCACCGACAAGGGCTTCGGCTGCGTCGGCGTCGTCGATGATGCCGGCATGCTGGTCGGCGTGATCACCGACGGCGACATCCGCCGCCATATCGGGCCGGATCTGATGGAGCGGACCGTCGCCACCGTCATGACGCGGACGCCAAAGACCGTACCGCCCGACTGCCTGGTCGGCGAGGCGCTGGCCATGATGAACCAGGCCACCCGCCCCTTCACCGTCCTCTTCGTCATCGCCGACGGCAAGCCGCTCGGCATCGTGCACATGCACGATTTCCTGAGGCTGGGCGTGGCCTGAGGCCGGAGCTACGCCGCCTTCTCCACCTTGAGCACGGCGCCGTCGGCGTCGACCACCTTCACCCGTGTGCCCGACGGCAGGTCGGGGCCGGTGACCCGCCAGTTGGTGTCGTCGACCCGGACCTGCCCGTGGCCGTCGACGATCGGCGCCGACAGCATGTAGGTGCTGCCGACCAGACGATGGGCGCGGTCGTTGAGGAAGGGCTGCTCGCCCGGCTGCGAAGCCCGCGCGAAAATGCGCCGCCCGGCGATGACCAGCCCCACCGCCAGCACCACGAAGACGATCAGCTCCACCTGCCAGCCGAAATCGGTGATGAGCGCCATCACGCCGGTGATGAGCGCCGCCACGCCGAACCAGACGAAGACATTGCCCGGCACGACAATCTCGAGCCCGAGCAGGACCAGCCCGAAGACCCACCAGCTCCACGGCCCGAGTTGCTGGATGATCTGCAGGATCATGTCGTGCCGCCTCCCGCCGTCGGCACCCGGCTACTGCTGCGGCGGCTCTGCGCCTCGGCTGAGAAGGTGTCCTTGGCGATCTCGGCGATGCCGCCGAGCGAGCCGATCAGCGCCGCCGCCTCGATCGGCAGCATCAGCACCTTCTGGTTGGGTGCCGAGGCAAGCTTCTCGATCGCCTGGGTGTAGCGCTGGGCGACGAAATAGTTGATCGCCTGGACGTCACCATTGGCGATCGCCTTCGACACCATCTCGGTCGCCTTGGCCTCGGCCTCGGCCGAGCGCTCGCGCGCCTCGGCGTCGCGGAAGGCGGCCTCGCGGCGGCCCTCGGCCTGCAGGATCAGCGCCTGCTTCTCGCCCTCGGCCTTGAGGATCTCCGACTGGCGCAGGCCCTCGGCATCAAGGATGACGGCGCGCTTCTCGCGCTCTGCCTTCATCTGCCGGCCCATCAACTCGACGATGTCGCGCGGCGGATCGATCGCCTTGATCTCGATGCGCGTCACCTTGATGCCCCAGGCGGAAGCCGCCGAATCGACCACATGCAGAAGCCGGTCGTTGATGTCGTCGCGCTTGGACAAGAGCTCGTCGAGGTCCATGCCGCCCATGACCGTCCTGAGGTTGGTCATGGTGAGCTGCAGGATGGCGTTCTCCAGCCCACGCACTTCGTAAGCCGCGCGTGCCGCATCGAGCACCTGATAGAAGGCGATGCCGTCGGCCGAGACCGTGGCGTTGTCCTTGGTGATCACCTCCTGCGTCGGCACGTCGAGCACCTGCTCCATCATGTTCAACTTGCGACCGATGCGGTCGATGAACGGAACGATGATGCTGAGGCCGGGGTTGAGCGTGCGCGTGAAGCGGCCAAAGCGCTCGACCGTATAGTTGAAGCCCTGCGGCACCGTCTTGACGCCGGCCAGCAGGACGAGAATGACCAGAATGACGAGTGCGATGACGACCCAGTCGAATCCCATCGGTCTTTCCTCCGTCTTCGCCGTCGGCATTGGCGCCGCACGGCTGGGTTTCCCCTCCGCTGGCCCGCAAATCGGCGTGTTCCCGCACCGATTGCAGCCGCTGCACATGTAGGATGGGCCGGACGGCTCTACCAGCCAAATCGCCGGCGTGGCCCGCCGCGAGCGCCGCGGAATGCGGGGCGTCCGACGCCTAGCCCGGATTGCGCCGTGCTCCGTCCGGGCTACGCACCGATCCTGCTCACATCCACCCGCGGCAGGATCAAGCCGCCGAGAGCAGGACCTTCTTCAGCAACTCCGGCACCGAGATCGCGCGGAACAAAGCCTGCGGAAAAAGATAGTCCTCCCCCAACTCGTCGACGATCCGGATCAGGTTGTGCTTCTCGGCCGACGGGTCCGGAACGGCAACATAGATCTTCCGCCGCTCCAGGGAGGCCTGGAACCCGTCATTGTTAATGCAGACGACTAATTGCTTCGATCGAAACGATGCCATGATGCGCTGTCAGATAAGTCGCTTCACCTTGAATTCCTTGCGGCCAATTCCACTGGCTTCATACCAGTGTATCTCCGCTTGACGGATTGAGCCATCGGGCAAGCGAACCTGGGCAATACCCTTTCGTTTGCGCCAACGTCCCCGCCCGTAAACCCTTCGCAAACGGCCGATCTCACGGATGGCAGTTCCCGTTGCGAACGTTTCGACCGCTGAAATCTCGCCCAGGATCTCCAAGGTCATGCGAGAAAGTGACAAGCCGTCGTGCGCTCGTCAACGTGACTCACATCCACCCGCTCAGCTCGCGGCGGACCACGGCTTCAAGCACCCGCATGCCCGGCACACTGTCGTTGAGGCAGGGGAGCGCGGCATATTCCGCGCCGCCGTTCTCGCGGAAGGTCTCGGCGCCGCGGATGCCCAACTCCTCCAGCGTCTCCAGGCAATCGGCGGTAAAGCCGGGCATGACGACCGCCAGCCGCTTGGTGCCGCTCTTCGCCAGTTCGGCGATGGTGACATCGGTATAGGGCTGCAGCCACTCGGCCCGGCCGAAGCGCGACTGGAAGACGATGCGCAGCTTCTCCTTCGGCCAGCCGAGCCGCTCGCGCAGGAGTCGTGCCGTCTTCTGGCACTGGCAGTGATAGGGGTCGCCCTTGTCGAGATAGGCGCGCGGCAGCCCGTGGAAGGAGGCGAGCACCACTTCCGGCTCGAAGGACAGGCCGGCGAGCGACGCACCGATCAATTCGGCCAGCGCATCGATATAGACCGGGTCGTCGTGCCAGGGCGGCAGCGTGCGCACCGCCGGCTGCCAGCGCATGCCGGCAAGCGCTTCGAAGGCCTTGTCGTTCACCGTCGCCGTCGTCGCCGCGGCATATTGCGGATAGAGCGGCGCGACGAGGATGCGGTCGCAGCCCTGCTCCTTCAGCGCGCTGAGCCGCGCGGCGATCGTCGGTTCGCCGTAGCGCATCGCCCAGTCGACCACGACGCCGTCCCCCGCCAGCGCGGCGGCGAGTTTCTCGGCCTGGTTCCGCGTGATGGTGATCAGCGGCGCCTCGTTCTTCTCCTTGTTCCAGACGATCGAATAGGCGTGGCCGGTCTTCGGCGGCCGGGTGGTCAGCACGAACAGGTTGAGGATCAGCCACCAGATCGGGCGTGCCACCTCGATCACCCGCCGATCGGAGAGGAATTCCCTGAGATAACGGCGCACCGAGGCGGTGTCGGTGGCCGCCGGCGAGCCGAGATTGACGATGAGCACCCCCACCCGGCCGAAACGCACGGGCGGATGGCCCGGCGGCATGGGGCCGGTCTCGGCAGCTTTCTGGGGTTGTTCGTCGCTCATTGCCGCCCATTCATAGTGCGCGGCGCTGGCATGTCCACCACCCGCGCCCAAAGCGAAGGGGGCGGCCGGAGCCGCCCCCTGGATCAGACCCGGAGATTGTGCCGGGAATTGCATCCCGGCACCACCGGTCACTGCTCGACGATGCGGCCTTCCACCTTGGCATCGACCTTGCCTACGGCGGCGACGTAGTCGATGACGTCGTTTGCCATCAGCTTGCCAGCCTCCGCGTCGATCATCACCTTGCCGCCGGTAAGCGCGGTATAGCCGTCGCCGCCACGCAGCATGTAGTCGTTGGTGGCGACTGTGTAGGTGGCCGCCGGATCGAGCGGCTTGTCTCCAACCGTCACCGACAGGACACGGCTGCCCTTTGGCTGCTTCAGGTCGACGACCATCTTCAAGCCCGAAACCTGCGGGAAGCGGCCGGCGCCGTCCTCGACCTGGCTGACGCCGTTCTCCAGCGCCTCCTTGATCTGCTGGCCGGTGATCTCGGTCATCACCGTGACGTTGCCGAACGGCAGCTCGGTGAGGATATCGCGCCGGGTCAGCTCCGTCCCGGCGGTATACTGTTTGTCGCCGCGGATGCCGCCGCCGTTGGTGATGGCGATGTCGGCGCCGACCGACTGGCGCATGGCGTCGGCGATCAAGTCGCCGATCGCCGCCTCCTGGCTGCGCACGATATTCTCACGCGAGTCGAGCGGGGTCTCGGTCGTGCCGATCACGACATTGAGGCTCTTGTCGAGCTTGTCCTTCAGTCCGTCGACCACGGTCTTGGTCTCCGGGTCCGGCTCCACCGTCTTGGTGTCGATGAAGCGGAAGGTCGGCTCCCAGGTGACGATGCGCTTGCCGTTCTTCTCCCCGACCGTCACCGCGAGATCGAGCGGATCGAGGTAGTTGGCATCGGTCGAGGTCTCGACATAGGCGGTGATGCCGTCATAGGCGGTCCAGAAGTCGTGGTCATGGCCCGACATGATGACGTCGAAGGCATGGCTGTCCATCAGCTCACGGTCCTGAGCGTGGCTCGCGTGCACCACGCCGACGACCAGATCGGCACCGGCCGCGCGCGCCGCCTTGGCACCATCGACCGCCGTCTTGACCGTGCCGCCGAACTTCCAGTCACCCGGGCTGGAGAGCTCGTTGGTCGAATCGAGCGCCACCGGCACCAGCGCCACCTTGAGACCGGCGATCTCCTTCATCATCGTGCCGCCGAGACCGGCGATGGGCGAACCGTCGGCATGGGTGATGTTGAGCGCCGCCCACGGGTATTTCGACGCCTTCACATTGGTCTCGAAGCCGTCGACGCCGAAATCGAACTCGTGGTTGCCGGGCACGGCAATGTCGAAGGGCACCATATTGGTCAGTTCGACCGTATGGGCCCCCTTGTCGAAGCCGGAGAGCAGCGAGGGCGAGAACATGTCGCCATCGAAGACGTAGAGCGTGTTGGGGTTCGCCGCCTTCTCCGCCTTGGCGACCGCGTTCATGCGGGCAAAGCCGCCGCGCTCCTTGGTCACGCCGAAATCGTAGATGTCGCCGACGCCGAGAATTGTCAGTTTCACCGTCTCGGCGTGAACCGGGACGAAAGCGGTCGTGCAGAGGATCGCCGCGCCGAGGGCAACGGCCAGTTTCGTCATGCGCATAACCAGACCTCCT
>CAVTBE010000003.1:0-119173 GCA_963732845.1 uncultured Alphaproteobacteria bacterium
GGCGGCCGCTGGCCGCCCTTATTCTTTCACTCAGGCCGCCGGCATCAGGGCCGCCACGCCTCATAGTCGGGGTCGCCGGGCGTGCGCGGCTCGGGGCCGAGAATCGACCCCGGCGGCCGATAGGCCTGCGGCGTGCCGGTGAGGTTGGGCTGATGTGGCTTCTGCCAATCACGCGGCTGGTAGGCACCCGGCACCTCGTCCGTGCGCTGGTGCATCCAGGCATGCCAGCCGGGCGGGATCCGCGACGGCTCGGCGAGCCCCTTATAGGCGACCCAACGGCGGCCATTGCCACGCATGCGGTAGTAGCGGTTGCCGGACTCGTCGGTGCCGACCAACTCGCCCTTGCGCCAAATCTGGAACCGGGTGCCGAGCGTCTCGCCGTTCCACCAGGTGAAGAACTGCAGCAGGAAGTCTTTCATGTCCGCACCTTTGACCGCATCCGGCTCTGCCCGCAAGGCCCGATCAGAAGAATGACGTGCGCCGCTGCCACCAGCCGCTGCGCTTCGGCGCGGCCTCGTCCGGCCGCTCCGGCTCGGCCGGCCGTTCGTCGCGGCCGGCCGTTCGTCGGCAGCCGGCTTCGGCGGACCATCGGTCGGCGCCGCGTCAGGCTGCGGCATCGGCGTGCTGAGGGCGGGGGCAGGGGCTTCCTCCTCCGGCGCCGGCTCGGGCTGAGACCACGCGTCAGGCACCGGCTCGGGCTGAGACCACGCGTCAGGCGCCTCGGGCGCCGCCACGGGCTCTGCGTCGTCGGCACCGTTGACCGCGGCAGGTGCAGCAGCCTCGGCCGCCATTGGTTCGGCTGCCACCGGCTCGGCCTCGCCGGCATCGTCGCCGCCGCCGCCCGCCTCAGCGGTCTCGCCGGCCTGCCGCTCCTCGCCGCCGCGTCCGCGCCGCCCGCGCCGTCCACCGCGCCGTCCGCGCCGCCGCTTGCGCGGCGTACCGTCGCCCTCGGAATCGCCGTCGGATGCCGTTGCCTCGGCCTGATCGTCTTCCGCCGCCGCGGCCTCCGCTTCCGGCTCCTCGCTTTCGCCCTCGGCTGCCGTCTCACCGCCGCGCTCGCTGCCGCCGCGGCGCCGCCGCCGACGGCGCTTGCGGCGCGTGACATCCTCGCCGGCGGGCTCTTCCGGGCTGCCGAACGCCTGGTCCTGGGCCGCATCCGCCAGCTCGGCCGGGCTTTCCGCCTCGGAGTCCACCTCCGGCTGCACCGAATCCAGTTGCACCGAATCCGGCTGCACCGTGTCCGGCTGGATCGACCGCGGCTGGATCTCGCGCCGGTCCACCGGCTCGCCGCGCTCGACGACGAAATGGGCGCCGTTGTTGATCAGCTCGTCGGCCGCCACCGTGATGTGCAGGCCGAAGCGCTGCTCGATCTCGGAAAGGTGCGAGCGCTTCTGGTTGAGGATGTAGAGCGCCACCGGCGTCCGCGTGCGGATCGTCAGATGATGCGTGACGCCCTTGAGCAACTGGTCCTCGAGCGAGCGCAGCACGTGCAGCGCGACCGAGGCGGGCGCCCGTACATGTCCGCTGCCCTGGCAGGTCGGGCACACGGTGGTGGTCGATTTCGAGCACGCCGGTGCGGATGCGCTGGCGCGACATCTCGAGCAGGCCGAAATGCGAGATGCGGCCGACCTGGATGCGCGCCCGGTCGTTCTTCAGCGCATCGTTGAGCCGGCGCTCGACCGCCCGGTTGTTGCGCTTCTCCTCCATGTCGATGAAGTCGATGACGATGAGGCCGGCGAGGTCGCGCAGGCGCAGCTGGCGGGCAACTTCCTCCGCCGCCTCGAGGTTCGTCTGCAGCGCCGTGTCCTCGATATTGTGCTCGCGCGTCGAACGGCCCGAGTTGACGTCGATGGAAACCAGCGCTTCGGTCGGGTTGATGACCATGTAGCCGCCCGACCTGAGCGTCACCTGGGGGCTAAACATCGCGTCGAGCTGCGCCTCGATGCCGTAGCGGGCGAAGAGCGGCTGGCCTTCCTTGTAGGGCTGGACGTTCTTGGCATGGCTCGGCATGAGCATGCGCATGAAGTCCTTGGCCTCGCGATAGGCGTCGTCGCCGGCGACGACCACCTCGTCGATGTCCTTGTTGTAGAGGTCGCGGATGGAGCGCTTGATCAGCGAGCCTTCCTCGTAGACCAGCGCCGGTGCCGTGGAGCGCAGCGTCAGCTCGCGCACGTTTTCCCACAGCCTCAGCAGGTATTCGAAATCGCGCTTGACCTCGGCGCGTGTGCGGCTGGCCCCGGCGGTCCTCAGGATCACGCCCATGCCTTCCGGCACCTCCAGGTCGGAAACCACCTGCTTGAGGCGCTTGCGGTCGGAAACCGAGGTGATCTTGCGGCTGATGCCGCCGCCGCGGGCGGTATTGGGCATCAGCACCGAATAGCGGCCGGCCAGCGACAGATAGGTGGTCAGCGCCGCACCCTTGTTGCCGCGCTCCTCCTTGACGACCTGGACGAGCAGCACCTGGCGGCGCTTGATGACTTCCTGGATCTTGTATTGGCGCGCGCGCGACTTGCGCCGCACCGGCACCTCTTCCATCGCGTCCTCGGCGCCGACCGATTCGACCCGGTCGTCGCTGACGACCTCGTCGCCCTCGGCTTCGCCGGCCTCAGCTTCGCCGGCCTCGGCCTCATCGGCCGCCGCCATCGCCGCCGCCTCGCCGTCGTCTTCCGCGGCCGCCGGTTCGTCGCCGTCGGCTTCGTCCGCGTCCTCGCTCCCCGGCAGTTCGCCGCCTGCCGATGGTTCGTCTGCGGCCGGCTCGCTGATCGTCGGCGCTGCCGCCGCTTCGGCGGCCATCGCGGGCGCGCCGTCGTCGCCGGCATCTTCCGCTTCCCCTTCGCCGTGGACCGGCTCCTCGGGAACCTCGGATTCAACCTCGGCCGCCTCGTTGTCGCGTTGCGCCTCTTCGACCGGCTCCTCGTCGATCTCGCGCTGCTCGGCCTCGATCAGCGCCTGCCGGTCGGCGACCGGGATCTGGTAGTAGTCGGGATGGATTTCCGAGAAGGCGAGGAAGCCGTGGCGGTTGCCGCCGTAATCGACGAAGGCCGCCTGAAGCGACGGTTCGACCCGCGTGACCTTCGCTAGATAGATATTCCCGCGTAACTGCCGGCGGCTGGCCAATTCGAAGTCAAACTCTTCGACCCGGTTGCCGCGCACCACCACCACCCGGGTCTCTTCCGGATGGGCGGCGTCGATGAGCATCTTGTTTGCCATGGATTGGGATCTCCGCGGTCGCGTCCCCGGTCCGTCGGCGGGCGCTTTGCGCCCCTGCCGTAGCGGCCGGAGAGGGACCGGCTTGTCTTGAAGTGATCGGGGCGCGCATCCCCACGGCCGCTCGCGCCGGAACCCCGACGGCCAAGGCCGGATCGGGGGGGCGGCTGATGAAGCGATTTTGCCGGGTTCATGAAAGGCGCCGTTACCTTGTTACAATTCTATGTGCGGAATCGGTACAAAGGACACCCAATGCTTTCCGTGGCCAACGAGCCGCGGGCGCCGGGCCGTCCGGATCACGGATATCGGGCAAGTGAACGCGCTTTGCTCTTGAGGAGCGCATCAGTCCGGCCCTCGTCCGGTACATTCTCCGCCACGCCCGCATCGGGCTCGACGGAACCAACTGGCACGGATGTCAAGGAAATCCGCCGTTTCGGCCCGCGACCGCCTGTCACTGCAGCGCGGACGGAGAATGAATTCCGTATCTTGTGTTGTATGCATGCAAACGAGTCTTGGCAAGAACCGCAATGAATTGGGCAGACGGGCCGGTTTTTGCAAGTTGCGGTTAACCATTGGCCTTCCATGCTTTAAGACGGATAGGGAACCATGGATGCCCGGCGCGGAGGGCTGGCGCCCGGAGGCAAGGCTGATGAGATTCGCAACCGCCGCCCGGCGCGGTTTCATCGCCAGGCTGACGACTCCGATAGTGGCCGTTGTGGTGGCCCTGTCGGCGGCGATGGCGCATGCCGAGGACACCGTTCAGATGGCGGCGGCCGCCGACGGCCCGGTCATGCTGGGCGCGCGCATCGTCGGCGACGACAGTCGCGTGCGTTTCGTCGCCGACCTGTCGAAGAAGGTGACCGCGACCGTCTTCACGCTTGCCGACCCCGACCGCATCGTGGTCGATCTGCCCGAGGTGCGCTTCGCGCTGCCGCAGCTTGCCGGCACCACCGGCCGCGGGCTGATCGCGACCTTCCGCTATGGCCTGATCTCGCCCGGCAAGTCGCGGATTGTCATGGATCTCACCGGGCCGACGCTGATCGACAAGACCTTCGTCGTCGATCCCGCCGACGGCCAGCCGGCACGGCTGGTGATCGACGCCATACCGACCGACCGCGCCCAGTTCCTGGCCGCGACCCGCGAATACAAGCGCCAGCAGCTCGCCACCGCCGCGGACGCCGCCGGTCCCGCGGTCGACAGTGCCGGTGACCATGGCGACAAGCCGGTGATCGTCGTCGACCCGGGCCACGGCGGCATCGACAACGGCGCCCATGGCGGCGGCGGCGTGCTTGAGAAGGACGTGACGCTCGCCTTCGGCAAGACGCTCGGCAAGCTGCTCGAAGCCAGCGGGCGCTACACGGTGATCTATACCCGTGACGACAACTCCTACATCGCACTCGGCGAGCGGGTGGCGATCGCGCGGCGCAATAACGCCGACCTGCTCGTCTCCATCCACGCCAACTCCTTTCCGGGCGGCTCGGTGCGCGGCGCCATCGTCTACACGGCCTCCGACAAGGCCTCCGACAAGATGGCGGCGGCGCTTGCCGACACCGAGAACCAGTCGGACGTCCTCGCCGGCATCGACGTCGATTCGGCCGATTCGGACGATGTGAAGAACATCCTCATCGACCTGACCCGCCGCGAGACGCGCAATTTCGGCGTCGTCTTCGCCCAGAACCTGGTCAAGGAACTGGGCAGGACCACCCGCCTGTTCAAGGTTCCCCACCAGGAGGCGAGCTTCAAGGTCCTGGAGGCGCCGGACGTGCCCTCGGCCCTGGTCGAACTCGGCTACCTGAGCAATCCCAACGACGCCAAGCTGATGGTCACCCAGGCGTGGCAGGACAAGACCGCCGAATCGATCGTCAAGGCGATCAATGACTATTTCCGCACGCGCGTGGCCGGACGCGGCGGCAATTGAGGCTGTTGCCGAAGTGCCATGGATGGTGCATGGGGACGTCGCGGACCGGCCGCGCGCCCCATAATCTCCACAAAGTGTCGAGAAGACGGGCAGGGGTGCGATGGAGCGTCATGGCCATGAAAAATCCGTCGGGCAGGGAAGCCTTGACCGCGACTGCTGAAATGAGGCTTCTGCCGGACCGACGGCCGGCGCGTCGCGTATGAGCGGCCGGGTGATGGACAGACTATGATACTGCGATTCCTCGGCTACCTATTCGGGATTGGCGCCGTGCTCTTTCTTGCCGTTGCAGCGGTCGCCGCCTGGTACATCTCCGGGCTGACGGCCGATCTTCCCAATTACGACGTGCTGGCCAAGTACGAGCCGCCGGTGATGACCCGCGTGCATGCCGCGGACGGCCAGCTGGTCGCCGAATATGCCAAGGAGCGGCGCCTCTATCTGCCCATCCAGGCGATCCCCGACCGGGTCAAGGCGGCCTTCATCTCGGCCGAGGACAAGAGCTTCTACGAGCATTCCGGCCTCGACTATTACGGCATCATGCGCGCCGTGTTCACCAACCTGCGCAACCGCATCGACGGCAACGGCGGTCCGCTCGTCGGCGCCTCGACCATCACCCAGCAGGTGGCCAAGAACTTCCTCCTGTCGAGCGATCAGACCATCGACCGCAAGATCAAGGAGGCGATGCTGTCGCTGAGGATCGAGCAGGCCTATTCCAAGGACAAGATCCTCGAGCTCTACCTCAACGAGATCTATTTCGGCCTCGGCGCCTATGGCGTCGCCTCCGCCGCGCTCACCTATTTCGACAAGTCGGTGCACGAGCTGACGCTGGCCGAGACCGCCTATCTGGCGGCGCTGCCCAAGGGCCCCAACAACTACAATCCGTTCCGCCATCCCGACCGGGCGGTCGAGCGGCGCAACTGGGTGATCGACCGCATGGTCGAGAACGGCTACGCCACCAAGGAGGAGGGCGAGGCGGCGAAGAAGGAGCCGATCGGCGTCGTCGTGCATGACACCACGCCGGCGATGTTTGGCGCCGACTACTTCGTCGAGGAGGTCCGCCGCGAGCTGATCGACATGTACGGCGAGAAGACGCTGTACGAAGGCGGCCTGTCGGTGCGCACCTCGCTCAACCCGCAGCTTCAGGTGTTGGCCCGCCAGTCGCTGGTCGACGGCCTCGTCGGGTACGACGAGGCACACGGCTGGCGCGGTCCGGTAAGCCACATCGACGATATGTCGGGCGACTGGGGGCCGAAGGTCGCCAAGGTGAACGCGCTCGCCGACGTCATCGAGTGGCGCCTCGCCGTTGTCCTCTCCGTCGATGACAAGGGTGCCAAGATCGGCCTGCAGCCGAGCCTCGAGCAGGGCACCGGCAAGGTCGCCCCCGATCGCGAGACCGGCGTCATTCCGTTCGACCAGCTCAAATGGGCCAAGTGGCAGACGGGTGCGAAGAAGGGCAAGGCGATCAAGAGCGCCAGTGACGTGCTCTCCGTCGGCGATGTCGTCTATGTCGAAAAGGCCGACGGCGGCCCCGACGAATACACCCTGCGCCAGGTGCCGGAGGTCGAGGGCGCCATCGTCGTGATGGACCCGCACACCGGCCGTGTACAAGCCATGGTCGGTGGCTTCTCCTACGACGCCAGCGAGTTCAACCGCGCCACCCAGGCCGAGCGCCAGCCCGGCTCCTCCTTCAAGCCGTTCGTCTATTCCGCCGCGCTCGACAACGGCTACACGCCGTCCTCGGTGGTCATGGACGCGCCGCTGTCCATCGATCTCGGCGGTGGCCAGGGCGTGTGGGAGCCGGAGAACTATGAGGGCGACTTCCTCGGCCCCTCGACGCTGAGGACCGGCATCGTGCATTCGCGCAACGTCATGACCGTGCGTCTGGCCCAGGACATGGGCATGCCGCTCATCGCCGAATACGCCCGCCGGTTCGGCATCTACGACAACATGATGCCGGTGCTCTCCATGGCGCTCGGCGCCGGCGAGACGACGGTCTTGCGCATGGCCTCGGGCTACTCGGTGTTCGACAACGGCGGCAAGGAAGTGCGGCCGACCCTGATCGACCGCATCCAGAACCGTTTCGGCCAGACGATCTTCCGCCACGAGAACCGCACCTGCGAGGGCTGCGACGCCGACAGCTGGCACAACCAGCCGGAACCGAAGGTCATCGACAATGCCGAGCAGGTGCTCGACCCGATGACGGCCTACCAGATCACCTCGATGATGGAAGACGTCGTCCGGCGCGGCACCGGCACCGCCGCCAAGGCGGTGGGCAAGCCGATCGCCGGCAAGACCGGCACCACCAGCGACTATCACGACGCCTGGTTCGCCGGCTTCTCGCCGGATCTGGTCGCCGTTGTCTATGTCGGCTTCGACAAGCCGCGCTCGCTCGGCCGCGGCGAGACGGGCGGCGCGCTCGCCGCGCCCATCTTCACCGAGTTCATGAAAGTGGCGCTCGCCGACAAGCCGCCGATCCCGTTCCGCGTGCCGCCGGGGATCACCTTCATCCCGATCAACCAGCAGACCGGCCTGCGCGCCAATCCCGGCGATCCCGGCACCATCCTGGAAGCCTTCAAGCCCGGCACCGGGCCGCCCGACACCTATTCGATCATCGGCTACACCGACACCGAGGGCCGGCCACTGACCGTGGCGCCGGAATCCGACCGGGCGGTGATCTCGGGCACCGGCGGGCTCTACTAGCCGGCCGCCAGCAGCGCCCGCATTCCAGACGAGAACCGTCCGCCGACCTGGCGGACGGTTTTTTTGTCTTGGCGGATTGCCCTTTGTATTGGCGGAATACCTTCAATTCGCCACGATCGCTGGCAATATGAACCGTGGAGAGGGAATTCGCAGGGCCGTGACGTTTCGTGCGCCGCGGCAGGGGCATGAAGGAAGAGGTAATGCACCGACTGCTCGTTCTCTCAAGCCTGGCCGTCGCCATGGTCACCCTCCCGGGGCTGGCCACGGCGAGCAACCCCGGCACGTCGCATCAGGATATCGGGTCCGTCATCGCCGACCCGGATGATGCCGGCCGCGTGGCCGATTACTGGACACCCTCTCGCCTGGCCACCGCCGCGGACCTGTCCGTGCTGGTGCTTCCCGGCAGCGGGTTCCAGGCCGCGCCGTCCTGACGTCGCCAGACCGGCAGATCGCACCTCAGCAATCGACGGGAAGCCGCCGGCCGAGCCAGTCGCGCCCGAGGCGAATTCTTCCCCCGATTATTGTGTGATCGGCAAAAACAGGCCAATCTTTGGAACGAGCCTGTGCACTGTTTCCGGAGAACCACTCGACCCGCCATCGGGCGTCTCGAAAATGGAGGTTTTTGTGCAACTGACCCGTCTCGCCGCCGCTGCCGCGGCATCCCTCATGATCTGTGGAATGACTGCCGCCCAGGCCGACGACTCGATCGGGTCGGCCAAAGCCGCTGCCGGCGAACGCGCCGCCGATCACTGGACGCCTGAGGCCATGTCGGCGGCCGTCCAGGCGCCGAAGCCCAGCGTCGATCCGTCGACGATCAAAGTGCCGCCGGGCTCCGGCCGCTCGGCCGTGAACCCCGGTGCCTTGCCCTCCGAGGTGAGCGAGGCGACGTCCAAGATGCAGCACGAGCGTGCCGCCGGCGACGTCAATACGGTGCCCTTCGTCTTTGCCGGCAAGATGTTCTTCTCCAAGCCGGACGGCGATTTCACCTGCTCGGCGCAGTTCATCTCGAAGAACGTGGTGCTGACCGCCGCCCATTGCGTGCGCGACGACAAGTCGGGCGACTTCTGGAAGAACATCACCTTCTTCCTGCAGTACGACAAGGGCCACGCCAGCGCCAAGTACACCCAGAAGTGCGTCGCCACCTTCAACGGCTGGGTGCAGGAAGGTCCCGAGAAGTACCTGTCCGACTTCGCCATGTACCTGGTCGACGGCGAATCGAAGACCGGCTGGTTCGGCACGCAGTGGGACTGGCAGGGCACTTACAAGAACGCCAACAAGATCGGCTATCCCAGCGGCGTCGACCAGGGTGAAGTGATGCAGGTCGTCGGTGGACCGATCACTGTCGGCGAGGGCCTCGTCCAGATGAAGCACGGCGACCCCAACAAGCAGCAGGGTTCGAGCGGCGGCGCCTGGATCGGCGATTACGACACCAAGGGCGATCCTGAGCACAACCACATCATCAGCGTCGAGTCGTTCAACTTCGCCGACCAGCCCGGCGTCGATTACGGCCCGTATTTCGACGACCGCGTCAAGAAGCTCTACGACTACGTGAGCAACGGGTGCCAGTAGTCGCGTGCCGCCCCGCGGGGCGCGCGCGACTTTCGCCAATGCGGAAGGGCAGGCGTCGTGGCCATCCGCGCCACACGCACCGGGATGAACCGGCTGCCCTTCCTCCTCCCGGCTTCGGTCGTCGGCCGCTCATCCTGGCTGCCGACGGCTCCGGGCGCTGAATGAATGGACTTCCCGGGCCCCCGGGCCCGGAGCAACATCGTGACGATTGACCGGACAAAAAAGGGGACGACAATGAACGCACTGCGTTTTGCCGCGACAGCCGCGGCCTCCGTTTTCTGCCTGGGCATCGGGCAGGCCAATGCCGCCGACGACCCGACTGCATTGAGCGCCATGCATCCGGCGGTCGGCCAACGTGCCGCCCCCCACTGGTCGCCTGAAGCCATGTCGGCGGCGAAAATGCGCATATTGCCCGAGGTCGACCCGGCCGCCGTGCGCGGCGCGGTCGGCCCGCAGCAGCGTGCCGAAATGCCCGAAAGGGTCACCAACGGCTCCATGGGCAGCATCGGCGGCAGCGGCGGCGGTTCCGGCGGTGGCGGCGGATCCGGCGACGGCGGTTCCGGCGGCGGTGGTGGTGGCACTGGCGGCGGCACTGGTGGCGGCACCGGCGTCATCGGCGGTGGCAATGTCGTCGGCGGCGGCGACGGTGGTAGCGGCGGTGGCGGCGGCGGTGGCGGTGGAGACATCGTCGGCGGTGGCGGCGGCGGCGGCGACGGTGGTAGCGGCGGCGGTGGTGGCGGCGGTGGAGACATCGTCGGTGGCGGCGGCGGTGGTGGCGGTAGCGGTGGCGGTATTGCCGACGGCCTGCCGATGTGGGGTGGAAAGCTCTACTTCTCCACGCCCGACGGCGATTTCGTCTGTGCGGCCCAGTTCGTCTCCAAGGACGTCGTCCTGACCGCGGCCCAGTGCCTGCAGGACGACCAGTCCGGCGACTATTACGAGAACCTGCAGTTCGTTCAGGAGGGTCCCAACGGCAAGGAGACCGTCTTCGATACCGACTGCGCGGCGACCTTCAAGGGATGGACGCAACCCGGCGAAAAGAGATGGGCCTATGACATCGGCATGGTTCTCCTGCAGCGGGAATCGCCGGAGGGCTGGATGGGCATGCTGTGGAACTGGAAGTCCATCGGTCCGCTTGGCTACGTGGACGATTCCGGTCACGTCATGGCGGCCTCCGGGTCGATCTCCGCGAAAAACGGCATCGCCCAGATGAAGCGCCGCGGTGGCGGCGATAACCCGCTTGGTGGTGCCGCCTGGATGACCGCCACCAAGGACGACGAACGCAAGCTGCAGCACGCCTTCAGCCTGGAGTCGTTCACCTACAAGGACGAGCCGGGAGTCACCTACGGCCCGTATTTCGACGACAAGGTCAAGTCGCTGTTCGACTACGCCCAGAACGGCTGTCAGTAGCCGCTCGACGGCAAGACGCTTTGCTGCAAGGCCACGGGCATCTGCCCGTGGCCTTTTTCTTGGCTGAGGCCATCAGAAAACCCGCGAAAACGCCGCGCCGCCACCTGATTGGCGCCATGTTTAGCCACTAAGACTTGGCTGTACCTGCTTGCTGCAGACCTGTACCTGACAATGACGCGAACAGAGGTCAAGATGAACCCACCCCGCCTTGCCGTCGCAGCGACGGTTCTTGTCATGCTGTGCGGGACAGCCGGCGCAGAGACCATGGACAAGACGAAGAACGATCCGCTTGCCGCCCCCGTCTCCGCTCAGAGCCAGACCGGCGAGCGTGCCGCCCAGCCGTGGACGCCCGAGCGCCAGGCCAAGGCCGAGCCGAAGCCAACGCCCGACGTCGACCCGGCGGCGGTCGCCGATGCCTCCGCGCATTTCCGTTCCGGCAATGACGGCGGCCCCGAGGGCGGCACCGCGCCCGTCGTGCTGGCCGCCGAGGACGCGCCGATCGGCGTGCAGTCGGCCCCCGCCGGCCAAAGGGCAGGGCGCTACTGGACGGGCGAGCGTCAGGCCCTGGCCCAGGCGAAGCCGACGCCCGTCGTCGACCCGGCGGCGGTCGCCGCCGCGTCCGGGCACGTCCGCTCCGGCAATGAAGGCGGCCCCGAGGGCGGCACTGCGCCCGTCGTGCTGGCCGCCGAGGACGCGCCGATCGGCGCGCAATCGAATCCCGGCGGCGATGGCGGGGCGGATTACTGGACGCCTGAGCGCATGCGCAAGGCCATGCCCATGCCCATGCCGGAGCTTCCCGAAGGCAGCCCGATCAAGCCGGGCGGCGCCAAGAACCGCTGAGCCGCGGTGCGCACGTGCCGTGAGCCGATAAGCGGCGGAGAGCACCTCCGCCAAGGTGCCCAGCGGCGCCCACGCGGTCAGCGCGCCCAGCGGAGGCGACGCGCGTGAGCGCATCTGCCGTGAGCGACAGGATGGCGAAGCCCAGGGCGCGACTGCGCCCCGGCCGGTCAGGCCGCCCCAGCGGAGGCGATGCGCAAAGCGCATCTGCCGTGAGCGACGGATGGCGAAGCCCAGGGCGCGACTGCGCCCCGGCCGGTCAGGCCGCCCCCGCGGAGGCGATGCGTAAAGCGCATCTGCCGTGAGCGGCGAGAATACCCCTCCCGGGTTTACAGCCGCCCCCCCGGCCACTAACTAGGCGGCAACGGAAATCCAGCCGCCGGTGAGAGAATGCGTCCCGAAATCGAATCCATTGTCGATGAGATCAAGCAGGCGATCGACCTGCTGAGGAGGCATCTTTGACTGGGATCGCGCCAAGGCCCGCCTGTCGGAACTGAACGCGGCGGCCGAAGACCCCAATCTCTGGAACAACTCCGAACGCGCGCAGAAGATGATGCGCGAGCGCCAGCATCTGGAAAGCCAGATCGGCGCGGTGGAGCACATGGAGCGTGAGCTCGCCGACCAGAGCGAGCTGATCGAGCTCGGCGAGGCGGAGGACGACAAGGCGGTGGTCGCCGACGCCGAGGCGGCGCTGCGCGCGCTCAATGCCGAGGTGCAGCACCGACAGGTCGAATCGATGCTCTCCGGCGAGGCCGATCACCTCGACGCCTTCGTCGAAATCCATGCCGGCGCCGGCGGCACCGAGAGCCAGGACTGGGCGCAGATGCTCTTGCGCATGTATTCGCGCTGGGCCGAGCAGAGCGGCTACAAGGCCGAGATGCTGGAAATCCACGACGGCGAGGAGGCCGGCATCAAGTCGGCGACGCTGCAGGTGAGCGGCCCCAGCGCCTATGGCTGGCTGAAGACCGAATCCGGCGTCCACCGGCTGGTGCGCATCTCGCCCTTCGACAGCGCCGCCCGCCGCCACACCTCGTTCGCCAGCGTCTGGGTCTATCCGGTCGTCGACGACACGATCGCGATCGACATCGACGAGAAGGATGTGCGCACCGATACCTACCGCGCCTCCGGTTCCGGTGGCCAGCACATCAACACCACCAACTCGGCGGTGCGCCTGACCCATGTGCCGACCGGCATCGTCGTCCAGTGTCAGAACGAGCGCTCGCAGCACAAGAACCGCGCCACCGCCTGGAAGATGCTGCGCGCCCGCATGTACGAGGCGGAACTGGAGAAGCGCGAGCAGGCGGCGGCGGCCGAAGCGGCCTCCAAGACCGACATCGGCTGGGGCCACCAGATCCGCTCCTACGTTCTGCAGCCCTATCAGCTCGTGAAGGACCTGCGCACGGGCGTCGAGAGCACCAGCCCGCAGGATGTGCTGAACGGTGCGCTCTTGCCCTTCATGGAGGCCGCGCTCGCCCACCGCGTCGGCGCAGACAACAAGGACGCGGATTAGGCTGGCGTCACTTCGCGTTCAGCTTGCGACAGACGACTGCAATTCTGTTGAGGCAGCCGGTACACTGACCCGTCGTGTTTCCGGTCACCCGCACACCAACGGCGTATTCTCCGCTCGGGCAGGTGCTCTCAATCGGTGCAGCGCCGGGTGCCGCGATATTCCGACCCGTCTCCGGATTGCTGGCGTTCCACAGCAGCAATCCATCCCTCGTCGCAGTCTGGCGGGCATCGAGGTCTCGGGCACTGGACCGGACGCGGGCCAGTTCCTGCGAAAGCTGGCTGAGCGTTTGATTCAGAGCGACATATTGGTCGCTCGGCACATCAAAGGGCCCGATCGCGCCGGCCACCGAGTTGATATTTACCCCCACAGACGCGTCAGCAGTTCTCGTACAGTCAATAAGGAAATCACCCTCCTGACCCGGCTGTACCTCAATTCCGTTGGATATGTCCTTGTTGTCGATCGTGCAGGTATATCCGCGATCTCGCGTATATCCAGTGATCTGCAATTTCGGCCCAACCGGGAAAAAGCGGTACCAAGCCTTTATGGTGAACTGCTTTGAGCCTGGGGTGAGGGAGAGCCTAGAATATACTCCGGTCCCTTTCGTGGCCAGAACGCATGCCGTCCAGGCATTTGTCAGCGCGTCCGCACTCTGATCGTGCGTCTCGGTCATGAACCACGATCGAAGGTTGGCGTCCTTCAACACACAGAGCTTGTCATAGATCGTCTCAAGTGCGGTCTTCTCATCGCTGCTGCCAAGATTCAGGAACCCCGAAATCAGGCCGTAATTTCCGCCCGAGCCGAGGTTCTTGGTCGCTTGCTCAAACTCGCTCGAGGTCCGCCAATGCGTTTGGCAGGCTGCATCCAGTTCTTTTGCCTGATAATTCGCAACTGTCCGAGTGCCGTAGATGTTGAGTAAGTTCGCATTCAGTACCGGACCGCAAATATCTTCGGCCGCAGCGAACGACGTCAAACATAGTAACGCGCAGCCCGAGGTGAAAATCGAAGCAAAGGAATGTTTCCGACGATGCATTGCTTTCCCTCCCCAAAAAGCCGCGCCCGAGGAGTCTAAGGATGCACGTTTTACGGGAACAGGCAATCCCATAGCTGAAACGCCGCGGGCGAGATATTCTGAACGGCGACCTCTTGCCCTTCATGGAGGCCGCGCTCGCCCACCGTGTCGGCGCGGACAACAAGGCGGAGGCGAACTAGCAGCGCCTCGCCGCAAAAGCCGGCTGGAAGCAAGGTGGAGAAGGGGCCGTGGCGCAGATCACCGAGGGGACGGCGGGGCAGTATCGCGACAGCCGGAAGATCGCTGCCCGGGCGCGGCTGCACGCCTACACCATCGCCGAGATCGGTTGGTTCCCCTGGGTGGCCGAGCGGCTGCCCATCCGTTCCGGTGACCGCGTGCTCGACATCGGCTGCGGGCCCGGCTGGTTCTGGGCGTCCGTGGCGGACCGCCTTCCCGAAAGCTTTGCGCTGACCCTTTCCGATCAATCCGCCGGCATGGTCGGCGAGGCGATGGCGCGTTGCGGCAAGCTGCGCGCGTGGTCAGTGGACGGGCGCGAGGCCGACGCCGCGCGGCTCCCCTTCGATGACGCCAGCTTCGACGGCGTCGTTGCCATGCACATGATGTATCACCTCGCCGACCAGGCGGCTGCCATCGCAGGGATGTACCGCGTGCTGAAACCCGGCGGCTGGCTCGCCGTGACCACCAACGGTGCCGGCAACATGCAGGCCATGTACGCGCTGACGACGGTCTTCGGCAGCCCGCCGCAGGACCCGGCCGGCATCGCCTTCGGCTACGACACCGCCGAGCGGCTGATGCGGACGGCATTCGGCAACGTCACCTTCGCCGAGCATCCGGCACGTATGAAGATCACCGATCCGCAGGACGTGTTCCTCGCGCTGACCTCCTATCCGCCCGGCGACGGCGCCGGCGAGGCGGAGCTTGCCGCCTTCAGGGCGGCCATCGACTGCGCCTTCGTGGCCGGTAATGGCGCGCTGGACGCGGCCAAGGAAAGCGCGCTGTTTCTCAGCCGGAAAGAGGGCTGACCGGCGACCGTGGCGCGCATACGGCCTCGGAACTCCGCCACAGCCTCGTCGAAGCGCCTGCGGCCGCTCGATGCGCTCGGCATTCTTCAGCGTCCGATCCGTGCCAAGACCGCACCGCTTCAGCGTGGCCGCGCCAGCAGGCAGCGGAACCAGGCGCTGGCGTGATAGCTGCCGTCGGCCTGACGAAACGGAGCAAGTGCCACGGCGTAGACTTCGGCAACGGCCTCCGCACTGGTGTGTTCCATTGCCCTGACGGCATTGCCGGTTGAGCATAGGCCACGCACGGCCGCCGTTTCGTCGGCGTATATCCACGGACTGTCGACATCGAACACCTCGATCGGCTCAAGCCCGGCGTCGACCGCGAAGCTGCGCAGGGCGTTTTCGTCGGAGAGCGCGAACGGCCCCGGCGTTCCCGGTGGCCGGGGCGGCAACAGCGGCGCCAGCGCACCGATCAGGGTGGCCACGCCCATGCCGTCGGGATTGCCAAAGGCGGCGACGACGACACGGCCGTCGCGCCTGGTGACGCGACCGGCCTCACTGAGCGCCGCGACCGGGTTGCCGGCATATTGAAACGCGTTGATTCCGGTGACGACGTCGAAGGTGCCGTCTGCGAACGGCAAGTCCTCCAGATCGCCCCGGCGGAAGTCGCCGTTCGCCACGCGCTCTCGGGCGATCGACAGCATGCCCTCCGCGGCGTCTATCCCGGACACCTCCGCCCCGCGGGCGACGGCCATACCCGCCGCCATGCCGGTGCCGCAGCCGACGTCCAGATACCGGGTTCCCGGTCCGACCCCAGTGCGATCGAGCGCGGCTTGGAAAACCGGGCGGCAGGTTCCTTCCATAAAATCGGCCCAGTCCCTGGCCTGTGCGCCCCACAGGCGCCCATGCGCTTCCAAAGTCCTCGGCTGCGATGCACGGCTCATCTTGATCCTCCCCGTTCATCTACTGAACCGCCGCGGCAGCACGCTGGTCGGAGCCAGGGCCGCTGCCGCCTCAGGCGGCCGCCGAATCCCGCTGCGTCGCCGTCTCGTCGTAGCGCTTGCGGGCGCGCTCGATGCGCTCGGCGTTCTTCAGCGCCCAGTCAGCCAGTTCCTTGACCGGCTCGAGCAGATCGTGGCCGAGCGGCGTCAGCTCGTAGTCGACGCGCGGCGGCACCGTCGGGAATACGGTGCGGCTGACGAAGCCGTCGCGCTCGAGCCCGCGCAGCGTCGCCGTCAGCATCTTCTGCGAGATGCTGCCGAGACTGCGCTTGATCTGGCTGAAGCGCAGCGGGCCTTCGCCGAGCTGGCGGATGACCAGCAGGCTCCATTTGTCGCCGATGCGCGAAAGGATGTCGCTGATCCGCCGGCAGGGCTCGGTCTGGTGAAGGGTACTCTGTTTCAAAAAAGTGCCTCCTTGTCTTTGGGCACCACGCGGTCACTTATCTAGCGTCAGTCACCATTCTATACCAGTAGCCAGGGGACTCAATCGCATGCTCAGGATCGCAATCATCGTCGGCAGCACCCGGCCCAACCGCACCTCCCCGCAGGTGGCCAAATGGGTGCTTGATTTGGCCAAGAAGCGCGGCGACGCAACCTACGAGATCGTCGACATCGCCGATTTCGGCCTGCCCGTGTTCGACGAGCCGATGCCGCCGTCGATGGGCCAATACACCCACGACCACACCAAGCGCTGGGCCAAAAAGGTTGCCTCCTTTGACGGTTTCGTCTTCGTCACGCCGGAATACAACCACAGCATCTCCGGTGCGCTGAAGAACGCCATCGATTTCGTCTATGGCGAGTGGAACAACAAGGCAGCAGGCTTCGTCAGCTACGGCTCGACCGGCGGCGCGCGTGCCGTGGAGCACCTGCGCGGCATCATGGCGGAAGTGCAGGTCGCCGACGTACGCGCCCACGTGTCCATGTCGATGTACACGGATTTCGAGAACTGGAGCGTCCTGAAGCCGGATCCCAGACACGAGCAGCAGCTGGGCGTCATGCTCGATCAACTCGTCGCCTGGAGCCGGGCGATGCAGGGCGTGCGCGCCGAGAAGGAAGCCGCCGCCGCCTGAGCATGCGGATGCTGCGTCAAAGCGCAGCGGCTTGACCCAGGTCAACAGACCGTGAACGGGAGAGGCGATCACCACCGTGATCGCCTTTCTTGTCTTCGGAGGCATCCATGTCCTTCCCCGCAAACAGCCGTGTGCTGCTCGCGGTGGCGCTGATCGGTCTGGGACTGATCCTCCTGATCCTGCGCTATTTCGGATGGGTCGTCGGTGCGCTGTGGCCGCTGTTCGTGATCGCGCCCGGCGTCGTGCTGATCGCACTCGCCGTGGCCTTTGACTGGCAGTCCAGGTATCTCGCCGCCGCCGGCGCGGTGGTGACCGGCATCGGCCTCATGCTCGCCATCCAGAACGCGACCGGATACTACCAGTCGTGGGCCTATGCCTGGGCCCTGTTGCCCGCCTGCGCCGGTGTCGCCATATGGGCACTCGGCGTGCGCGCGGACGACCCATCGGCCAGGGCCAGCGGACTCGGGCTGATGCAGTGGGGCGGTGTCGTGTTCATCGTGCTCGGCGCGATGTTCGAACTGTTCATCTTCAATCGCGGCTGGTTCGACGCCGGCCTGGTGGTGGCGCTGCTGTTGATCGTGGCAGGCCTCTCCCTCCTGCTGCAGCGCTGGGGAGGGCCGGGAGCGGGTGCCGACATGGGGACACCGCCGGCAAGCAAGGTCTCGCACTGAGGCGGCGGAGCGGTATGCGCCCCAGGCGGCTCATTGCACCGTCGGCTAGAGCGTTTCACGGTCAGATGGAACCATTCCGACGGAGCGATTTTGCGGCAGGATCAAGCCGGCGGGCGAAGGTCGTATCGGGGATACGGCCGAGACCGACGGCGACGATCATGGCGCAAAAGCGCCCGTCCCTTTGGGTTTCCGACCGGCGGGCGCTCAGCGCCGATCCCGGCTTGCCCGATGCCCCACATCGCCCTTCGCCGGTCTCGACGCTGGATCGCTGCGCCGGTCGAGAAACGGAATTGATCCCATCTGACCGTGAAAGGCTCTAGCAGGCTGTTGAAGAAGGCGCTTGCGGCGCGGCTTGGCTGACAATTCACTCCGAACATAGAAGTTTGGAGGATGAATCGTGCGCGGTCGAGACGATCGGAGCGGGGAGCTGTTCAGCTACGTGGACCTTGAGGCGCGGGTTCGGCGTGATCATCCACTGCGAGAGATCCGAGCGATCGTCAACGAGGCGCTGGCGGTAATGGAGCGGGAGTTCGCGCCGCTCTATTCGCGGATAGGGCGGCCATCGATCGCGCCGGAGAAGCTGCTGCGGGCGATGCTGCTGCAGGCGTTCTATTCGATCCGCTCGGAACGACAGCTGATGGAGCGGCTGGAGTACGATCTCCTGTTCCGATGGTTTGTCGGGATCGGCATCGACGATCCGGCGTGGGATCATTCGGTCTTCTCGAAGAATCGCGACCGGCTGCTGGAGGGCGACATCGCGGCGAAGTTCCTAGCCGCGATCCTGGCGCAGCCACGGGTGAAGAAGCTGCTTTCCAGCGATCACTTCTCGGTCGACGGCACGCTGATCGAGGCCTGGGCGTCGATGAAGAGCTTCAAGCCGAGGGATGGCTCCGACGAGCCGCCGGTGGGCGGCGGGGGACGCAACCCGCAGGCTGACTTCCACGGCCAGAAGCGGTCGAATGAGACCCACGCCTCAACCACCGATGCGGACGCCCGGCTGTACAAAAAGGGAGCGGGCAAGGAAGCCAAGCTCTGCTTCCTCGGCCACGGCCTGATGGAGAACCGCTCGGCGCTTCTGGTCGACGCCTGCCTGACGCCAGCCGACGGTCATGCCGAGCGGGTGGCAGGGCTGCACATGATCGAGCCCCGTGCTGACCGGCCGAAAGCGATCACGCTGGGCGCCGACAAGGGATACGATACGCGGGACTTCGTCAACGCGTTGCGCGCGATGGCGGTGACGCCGCACGTTACCCAGAACACCAGCGGCCGACGATCAGCGATCGACGGACGGACGACGCGGCATGGTGGCTATGCGGTCAGCCAGCGCATCCGCAAGCGCATTGAGGAAGCCTTCGGCTGGATCAAGACGGTGGCGGGACAGGAGAAGACCCGCTTCAGAGGCGTCGGCCGCGTCGGATGGGCCTTCACCTTCGCCGCCGCGGCCTACAACCTCGTCCGCCTGCCCAAGCTGCTGGCGGAGGCATCCGGATGAGCGACCTCGCGACCCATCCTCTGATCGGCAAGTGGCGGATCGTCGAGATGGAGTTGTGGGACAGCGACTTTGTCGATCTGGTCGAGCCCGCTTACATCGCATTCGACGCTCACGGCTCGGGCGAGTTCGTCTTCGGAGCTGTCACTGGCGGCCTCGACTGCAAATATGCACCGACCACTATCTTCTTCACTTGGGCCGGCCACGACGAGATGGACGAGGCCTCCGGCAGTGGCTCCGCCGAGCTCAACGACGACGGAACCATCACCGGCGAAATCGCCTTCCACCTCGGCGACGAATTCCACCTTCAAAGCCCGCCGTTGGTGACTTCTTCAACAGCTTGCTAGAGCAGCGAGGCAATCTCGCTGCCGGCCTTGATGTAGCGCAGCGGGTCGATGGCGTCGCCGTCAACCCGCACCTCGTAGTGGAGGTGGGGCCCGGTCGAGCGGCCGGTGCTGCCGGTGCGCCCGAGGATCGTCCCCTTGGACACCACCTGACCGACCTTCACGTCGATCTTGCTGAGGTGGCCGTAGCGCGTGGTGATGCCGTTGCCGTGGTCGACCTCGACCATGTTGCCGTAGCCGCCGTTGTAGCCGGCCATGGTCACGGTTCCGTCGGCAGTGGCGCGGGCCGGGTAGCCGGTCGGTGCACGGAAATCGACGCCGGTGTGCATGGCCGGCGTGCCGAGGAACGGGTCGATGCGCACGCCGAAGCGGCTGGTGATCGGCGCGCCGGGGATCGGTCGGGTCAGCGGCAGCCTGAGGGCGATGCGGCGCAGCGTGCCGAAGCGCTCGACCTCGCCGGTGATCAGCGAAACGCTGGTGCGGAACGTGGTCGGGTCGGAATCGGGCCCCAGCGCTACGAGCGGGCCGCCGACCGCGTCGCCGCCTTCGGCGATATGGGTGGGCGGCACATCCTGACCGAGGCGGCGGAGAACGGCGGCGATCTTCTGCGTGCGCTGCTTCACCCGCACCGCGACGCCGTCGACATAGGCGACCTGCTCGTGCGCCAGCGCGTTGAGCGAGCTTTCGACGGCGCTGATGTGCCGCGCCGGGCCGTCCGGGTCATCCGGCCGGATAGCGGCATCGCCAAGTGGCGACTTGCCGTCGGCCTTGGCCGGCGTGGCGGTCGCATCGGCGCTGTCGACGGCGGCGGCGCCATCGGGGGCGGCCGGCACGATGCCGACGCGGCGGGCGGCCTGGCTCAGGGCCGCGATGACGTCCTGGCGCGCATCGAGCGCCGCCTGCCGGCCGGAAAGCCGCTGAACGTCGGCTTCGATCTGCTGCTGGCTGAGGAGCTGGCGGCTGGTCAGGCGGTCGAGGTCGGAGCGCAGCGTCGCGATCCGGTCCTCATAGGCCTGCTTCATCTGCGTCTGCTGCGCGTACGAAGCCGCGAGGATGTCGTCGCGGAAGAAGAGATAGCCGGTGGCAGCCAGGTAGAGGGTGGCGAAGAGGAGGGCACCGACGGCAACGCTGGCGGCCAGCCACGGTTGCACCGTGAAGGTCCTGACCTCGCCGCCGCGGGCGATGATGATGCGGTGCGGAGGTTTGCGTTTGGCGAAGGAATTCAGGCTTCGGGGAGCGGCAGACGGCATACGAACTCACCGATTGTTGCGGGAACGCGCAAGGTAATCGTCAAGTTCGATTAGAAAGGATTAAGGTTAACAAAACCTTGGCTGACAGCTGCAAAAACCCGCGCAGAGGTTGGGTACAGCGCCCGCCGGACGGTGCGCCGCGGCCCCAAAAACGAAGCCGCCGGCAGCTCGCCGGCGGCTTGTCGTGTGAACCCGCTGCGCTTGCGCCGATGGCCTATTTGGGCTGCTGGCCCTCGAGCTGCTTCGCCCGCTCCTTGGCCTTCTGCGCCAGGACATTGGCGGCGTCCTCCCGTTGCCGGGCGAGCGCGGCCTGGTCCGGACCGTCATACGAGGTGGCGAAGGTCGCCAGCGGGAAGGAGATCCGCGTCGAGGTCTTGTCGGGGGCGGAGAGCTGCAGCTGCAGCGCCTTTCCCTTCTTCAGGGCATCGACGAAGGGGCCATCCACCAGCGCCTGGGCCAGGCAGAAATAGGTCTGGCTCTGGGGCGAAGGCAGGCAGGTGATGAACTGCGCAGTGGCCTTCTTGGTTCCGTCCACGCTGATCGGGATGCCTTCCTGGAGCAGGAAGCCGAGGGGGACCTGGATGCCGACCGCGAACTTGTTGGGGTCGGGGCTGGTCTGGACCGAAATGCTGCTGATCGGCGCTGGCGACCCGGCTAGCGCATAGTCCTCGGTGACCTGGCATACCTTGGCGTTATTCGGATCGCACACCTTGACCCATTCGGTGGGAGCGGGGGCGGGGACGTCTTGCGTCTTCGGGGCGGCGACGGCAGGTGCCGTCTCGGCCAGCGCCTGCGTCGCAAGCGGCACGCCTCCAGCGCAGGTGACAAGGATTCCCAGTGCGATTCCGAAGGACGAAATCGCCCCGCTTCGTTTCAACGACATAGACACTCCCGGCTCCATCCACAAAAAAGGTGGACATGTCGCCCCATCGACCTGCCCATCACCTGGGATCATAGGTGACGGGAGAATGAGGCAAAGAGGCGGCGAACGCTAGAGACTTTTCGGCGAATCCGACCGTTCCGGCCGGCCCGGAACGGCGCTACAGGGCTTCGCTGGCCGCCAGCACTTCCTCGACGTGCCCCGGCACCTTGACCGGCCGCCACACCCGCGCGATGCGACCGTCCGCCGCGACCAGGAAGGTGGATCGTTCGACGCCCATGTATTTGCGGCCATACATCGATTTCTCGATCCACACGCCATAGGCCTCGATGGCCTTGCGCTCCGGATCGGCGGCGAGCGTGATCCCGAGGCCGTGCTTGTCGCGGAACGTGCAGTGCGAGGCGACCGAATCCGGCGAGATGCCCACCACCTTGGTGCCCGCCTTTTCGAAGGCCGGCGCCGCCTTGGTGAAGTCGATCGCCTCAATGGTGCAGCCCTGGGTATCGTCCTTGGGGTAGAAATACACCACAACCTTGCTGCCGGCATGGTCGGCCAGCCGGAACGTGCTGCCGTCATCGGCCTCAAGCGCAAAATCCGGGGCCTTGTTTCCCGCGGCCAAATCAGCCATTCGCCTTCCTTTCGTCGCACTTAGCTGGCTTCAAGAACGCACCACGGGGCTGACGAGCCGGCCGCGTCGCAGGCGATCACTTTATTGCTGCCAGGGCGGCGTCGACAAGCTACGGCTGGGTGAGAGGGTCTCACTTGCGTCGGGCTTCTTGGTACAAGGGGCGGACGATACTGTGTGGAATCGCGAGCCGGCACTGGGGCCGGGTCGGGAGGGAACGACGCTCCGAGCAATGCGCCTGAAGGTATTCTCCCTGCGCAGGGCCGCACGACCGCTGCGGCAACGAGGCACGCCCGCGGCGTGGTTCCGGCTTGGCGTGCGCGCCGTGTCGATCCTGGTGGTCGTCCTGGTGGTCGTCCTCGTCGGCGCCATCGTGCTGACATTCGTCGTCCGGACCGATTTCGGCTTCGTCCGCGATCAGATTGCCGCGACGCTGCGTTCCAATCTCGGCCCTGGTTATACGGTGGACATTAAGCGGGCGGTGATCGACACCGATCCGGTGCTCGGCCTCGTCGTCCGCGTCGACGATACCGTCGTGCGCGACGCCAGCAACGCCGTGGTCGCCGAAATCCCGGAGACGCGCCTGGTCGTCGATCCCTCGTCGCTGCTGAGACTGCGTGTCGACATCCGCACCGTCGAACTCAACGGGCCGCAGATATCCTTCCTGCGCGCCAGCAACGGCAGCGTGCGGCTCGGCGTCACCGACAGCGGAGCACCGCCGGCCGATACCGCGGCAGAGCCGGCCGCGCCGGCGGGCGATGCCGGGCAGGCGGTCGCCGGTGCCGGGGGCAATGCTCCCGCCGCGGCAACACCGTCGGGCGATGCCGGTGCCGCAGCGCCGGCAGCCGCACGAGCGGTCGCCGACGCGGTCGCGCCGGTCTTCCCGGATCTGGTCAACGCGCTGAAGATTCTCGACCGTGGCATGGCGCCGCCGATCGATGCCGCGACCGCCGCCGGCTTCGAACGCCTGTCCGTGGTCAACGGCACCATTTCGGTGTGGGACGCCAGCGAGGGCCGGCAACGGCGTTTCTCCAGCACCGATCTCAGCGTCAACCTCGACCCGCAGAGTTCATCGCTGACGGTGAACTTCGCCACCTCCGGCTATAGCGGGCGCTGGTCGGCGACGATCGAGCGCGATCTCGACGCCAATTCGGGCGGGCACGCCGTATCGATGGAGTTCTCGCAACTGACGCTCCCCGACGTCATCCCGGCCTTCGGCGACGACAAGGGCCTGTTCGTGGCCGACATGCCGCTCTATGGGCGCGCCACGATGAACATCAGCGCCGCCGGCGACATCGAGAATGCCTCCGCCAACATCGACGTCGGCGCCGGCACGCTGCGCTTCCGCGAGGATCTCCTGGCCAAGCAGGAGAGCGTGCTGCTCGATGGCGCCACCGTGCGCCTGCACTGGGACATCCCCAACAAGGCGATCGTCATCGACCCGTCGACCTTCGCCTTCGGCAATACCCGCGGCCTGGTGACGGGCACCATCAAGACCGACGGCGATCCGTCGACCGGCCGCTACAATTTCGATCTCGAATCGCCGGGCACCGTCATGGCACCGCCCAATTCGGGCGAGCCGCCGATGGTGGCGCAGCGCATTTCCGTCTCCGGCACCGCCGACCTCCGCGAGCTGGCGCTGACCATCAGCAATGCCGTCATCGTCACCTCCAACGGTTCGGTGGCGGCCGCCGGCCGCTTCGCCTTCGAACCGGGCAAGACGCCGTCGCTGGCGCTCGCCGCCTCGTTCTCGCCGATGCCCGTCAGTACGCTGAAGACGATCTGGGCGCCCTTCATCGCCCCGGGGGCGCGGCGCTGGGTGATGCAGCACATGATCTCGGGCGAGCTCACCGAGGGCAGCTACGAGGCATCGGTGCCCGCCGGCGTGCTGTGGGGCATGCCGGTGCAGTTGCCCGACAAGGCCATGCGCCTCGACATGAAGCTCAAGAACGTGACCTTCACGACGTTCGGCAAGGTGCCTGCCATCACCAAGGCGACCGGCAACGTGGTGCTGTCGGGCTCGACCTTCGGCGTCGACGTGACCAGCGGCGAGGTCGATGTGCCGGCCGGCACGGTCAAGGTCGAGGCCGGCGCCTTCGCCATCCCCAATGTCGCCAAACGGCCGAGCGACGGCATCGTCGAGTTCCAGCTTGCCGGCCCGATCGCTGCCATCGCCCAGATCGCCGATGCCGATCCGATCAGCGCGCTGTCGCAGCGCGGCATGTCGCCGGACGACCTCAGCGGCACCGCCGACGCCTCGCTGTCCGTCCGCTTTCCGCTGAGCGACCGCATCGACAACGGCGATGTCGACTGGAAGGTCGTGGCCAAGACCAAGAAGGCCGCCAGCAAGGCGCCGATCGACGGACGCCAGCTGAGCGATGCGGACGTCACCCTGACCATCACGCCCGATGACGTCACCGTTTACGGCAAGGCGAAGATCGACGGCGTTGCCGCCGACGTCAGCATGTCGCTGCCCTCCACCGACAGCACCGCCAAGCCGCAGCCGGGCGAACGCCAGGTGCGCCTCGTGCTCGACGACGCGGCGCGCAGAAAGCTGGGCGTCGGGCTGGAGGACGTGCTGTCGGGCACGGTGACCGCGCTGGTCACCGAGGGGGATTCGGGCGCACAGCACTACGAGCTCGACCTGCGCAAGGCCCGGGTCGTGCTGCAGGGCATCGGCTGGTCGAAGGGGCTCGGCGTGCCGGCGACGTTGTCCTTCGATCTGGTCAAGACCCAGGACGGCCAGTCGGTCGACAATCTCACCCTCACGGGCGAAGGGTTCGGTCTGGCCGGTTCGGCCAAGCTCGATGCCTCGCTCAACCTGATCTCCGCCGACATCGACACCCTGTCGCTGCACGCCGACGATTCGATCTCGCTCAAGCTGACGCGCAGCGCCGCCGGCTATGCCATCTCCGCGCGCGGCGCCGCCTTCGACATGCGCGGGCTCCTCGCCCAGATCCGCGACAACAACGACAAGGCCGGCGGCTTCCCGGACATTGCCGTCGATGCCCATGTCGACAAGCTGATCGGATTCAACCAGCAGGTCGTCACCGACGCGTCCATGACCCTGGTCTCGGTCGGCGGCGAGACACAGAAGCTGACCTTCACCGGCAAGATCGGCGGCTCGACGATGTCGATCGACTACGCCGTCGACAGCAGCGGCACACGGCTCAACGCCACCGCCGGCGATGCCGGTTCCGCGCTGAGTTTCATCGACCTCTACACCCACGTCGGCGGCGGCACGCTGACGCTCACCGGTCAGGGTGGGCCGAACGGGCCGATGGTCGGCACCATGCAGATCGCCGATTTCTCCGTGCTCAACGAACCGGCGATGGCGCGGGTCGGCATCGGCCGCAACACACCCGGCAACAACCCGGACGGATTCGATCCGAAGCAGGTCCATTTCGACCGCATGATCGCCCGCTTCAGCAAGACCGCGCGGGCCATCGTGATCGAGGACGCGCTGCTGCGCGGCGCCGCCATCGGCGCCACCTTCACCGGCCGCTACGACCTGCCGAGCGCGACGATCGGCATGAGCGGCACCTATCTGCCGGCCTATTCCTTCAACAACCTGTTCAGCCGCATCCCCATCGTCGGGGTCATTGCCGGCGGCGGCCTGACCGAGGGCCTGATCGGCGTCACCTTCAAGATCGAGGGGCCGATCGCCAATCCGCGCGTCTTCTTCAACCCGCTGTCGGCGGTGGCGCCGGGCATCTTCCGCAAGATCTTCGAGTTCCAGCCTTAGGCTCTGAGGCAGGCGTTCCCTGGACGCGCTGCAGCGTGTGAACGGTGCAGCGCAGATCCGGGGCCTGCCAAGTGCGTAGATCCCGGGTCTGCGGCGCGTCATTTCATGCCGCGCCGCGCCCGGGACAGGGGGGGCTGCCGACGACGAAGCCGGCCGCGCGCGCTCCTATTCGGGCCGCACCAGGACGTGCTTCTTGCGGCCGAGCGACAGCTTGATGACGCCACCGATGACGTCGCCGTCGCCCACCGTCGCCGCCTCGTTGCCGATCGCCACGTCGTTGAGACGCAGCCCGCCGCCGCGGATCTGGCGGCGCGCCTCGCCGTTCGACGCGACCAGCCCGGAGCGCACGAACAGCGCCAGCACGCCGATGCCGGCGCTGATTTCGTGGGCCGGCACGGCGATGGTCGGCAGCGCCTCGGCGAGCCCGCCTTCCTCGAAGGTGCGCCGGGCGGCTTCGGCGGCTTCCTCGGCGGCGGCGCGGCCGTGGAGGAGTGCGGTCGCCTCGGTCGCCAGTGCCTTCTTGGCCTCGTTGATCTCGCCGCCTTCAAGCACTTCCAGCCGGCCGATCTCGGTGAGCGGCAGTTCGGTGTAGAGCCTGAGGAAGCGGCCGACGTCGGCGTCCTCGGCGTTGCGCCAGAACTGCCAGTATTCGTAGGGCGACAGCAGGTCGGCATTGAGCCACACGGCGCCCTGCGCGGTCTTGCCCATCTTGGCGCCCGAGGACGTGGTGAGCAGCGGGCAGGTGAGCGCATAGAGCTGCGGCAGGCCCATGCGACGGCCGAGATCGATGCCGTTGACGATGTTGCCCCACTGGTCGGAGCCGCCGATCTGGAGCGTGCAGTCGTGGCGCCGGTTGAGCTCGGTGAAGTCGTAGGCCTGGAGCACCATGTAGTTGAATTCGAGGAAGGAGAGTTCGTGCTCGCGGTCGAGCCGGAGCTTGACCGAGTCCATCGCCAGCATGCGGTTGACCGAGAAGAAGCGGCCGACATCGCGCAGGAAGTCGATGTAGTTGAGCGGCGCCAGCCATTCGGCGTTGTCGATCATGATCGCGGCGTTGGCGCCATTGTCGAAATCGATGAACTTGGCGAAGGTCGCCCTGAGGCTCTGCTTGTTGGCCTCGATCTCGTCATAGGTGAGGAGCTTGCGCGATTCGTCCTTGCCCGAGGGATCGCCGACGCGCGTGGTGCCGCCCCCCATCAGCGTGATCGGCCGGTGCCCAGTCTTCTGGAACCAGCGCAGCATCATGATCGAGAGCAGGTTGCCGACATGATAGCTGGCGGCCGTGCAGTCGTAGCCGACATAGGCGGTGACCATGCCCTTGGCGAGCGCGGCATCGAGCCCTTCGGGGTCGGAGCACTGGTGGAGGAAACCGCGCTCGGTCATCACGCGCAGGAAGTCGGACTTGAACTCAGTCATTCTCGGCAATCCGTGAGAAGCACGCCTTGCGGCAGCGCGCGGGGCTGTTTAGCAGGATGATGCGCGGATTTCACCCCGGGAGTCGCGACCGGGAGGCGCCCAAGAGGCGAGGAGTGGAGCGACCGGGAGGGCGAACAATGAACGTTCTGGGCCTGATGAGCGGCACCTCCATGGATGGCGTTGACGCCGCGGTGCTGGAGACCGATGGCGAGGCGATCGCGGGCTACGGACCGCGGCTGGCACGGCCCTATGACGAGGACGAGCGGGCGCTGTTGCGCCGCGCCTTGGCCGAAGCCCGCCGGCTCACCGACCGCGCGGCGCGGCCGGGTGCGCTGGCCGAGGCCGAGCGCATGGTCACCGAGGCTCATGCCGAGGCGGTCGAGAAGCTCCGCCGCGACAATCCCGGCCTCGTTCTAGACCTCGTCGGTTTTCACGGCCAGACCGTGTTCCACGCCCCCGAGCGCCGCCTGACCGTGCAGATCGGCGACGGTGCGGCGCTCGCCCGGCGACTGGGCCTGCGCGTCGTCTTCGACATGCGTGCCGCCGACGTGGCGGCGGGCGGGCAGGGCGCGCCGCTGGTGCCCGCCTATCACCGGGCGCTGGTCGACAGCGCCGGGCTCACCGGCACCGTGGTCGTGGTCAACGTCGGCGGTGTCGCCAACATCACCCGCATCGGCGCCGACGGTACGCTGATGGCCGGCGACACCGGCCCGGGCAATGCACTCCTCGACGACTTCGTCCATGCCCGCACCGGCGCTGCCATGGATGAAGGCGGGGCACTGGCCGCGCGCGGTCGGGTGAACGGTGCGGCGCTCAAGCGCCTGATGGCCGATCGCTGGTTCGACCGGCCCTTTCCGAAGTCCGCCGACCGCAATGCCTTCTCGGCCGCGCCGGTGGAAAAGCTCTCCGCTGCCGACGGCGCGGCGACGCTCACCGCCTTCACTTCTGGCACGGTGCTGAAAGGCGTCGTGATGGCCGGCGGCGCCGATCGCATCGTCGTCTGCGGCGGCGGGGCGCACAATCCGGTGCTCATGGACCGGCTCGCCGCGACCGCCGGCGTGCCCGTCGAAGCCGCCGACAAGCTCGGCTGGTCGCCGGATTTTATCGAGGCCGAGGCCTTCGCCTATCTCGCCGCCCGCAGCCTCCGCGGCCTGCCGCTGACCTTTCCCGGCACCACCGGCGTCGCGGCGCCGATGACCGGCGGTCGCCTCGCCGAACCATGATCGGCTGTCTGGCAGGTCGCTGGAATGTGCGCTAGGAACCGCGGGCAACCAGAGAACAGTCGACCCGAACCACACTCCATGCAGCTCAGCGACATCGCCAACGCCCTTTCGGCGACGGTTTCCGGTGACGGCGGCCTCACTATCGGCCGCATCGTCCATCCCACCGACGCCGCCGGCAGCGGCGACCTCGCCGTGGCCCTGAGCAAGGAGGCGCAGGCCCATCTCGCCGGCACGAGCGCCGCCGCGGTGCTGATCCCGGCCACGATGACGCCGCCCGACGGCCGCGCCGCGATCCTCTATGGCGGCAACGATCGCGTCGCGATCGCCATCCTCACCGCCCTGTTCGATCCCGGCCCGGCGCATGGGGCCGGTGTCCATCCGACGGCGGTGATCGCGCCCAATGCCGTCATCGGTGAGGGCGCCAGCATCGGCCCCGCAGCGGTGGTGGGGCCGGGGAGCACCATCGGTGCCAACACCATCGTCCTGCCGCACGTCACCGTCGGCGCCGGCGTCACCGTCGGCCGCGACTGCGTGCTTCACCCCGGCGTCCGGCTGGAGGACCGCGTGTGCCTCGGCGACCGGGTGATCGTCCATTCCAACACGGTGATCGGCTCGGACGGCTTTTCCTTCATCCCGGTGTCCAATCCGGACGGCAGCAGCAACGGCATCCCGGCGCCGATGCGCACCCATTCGCTGGGCACCGTGGTGATCGGCGACGACGTCGAGATCGGCACCGGTACCACCATCGACCGCGCCACCCTGCGCGAGACCCGCATCGGGCGGGGCACCAAGATCGATAATCAGGTGCAGATCGCCCACAATGTCGTGATCGGCGAGAACTGCGTGATCTGCGGCATGACCGGCATTGCCGGCAGCGTCGTCATCGGCGACCGGGTGGTGATCGCCTCCGGTGTCGGCATCGCCCCGCACCTGACGATCGGCGACGGTGCTACGGTCACCGCTGGGGCCGGTCTCGGCAGCCACGTGCCGGCGGGGGCGGTATTCACCGGGACACCGGCGATGCCGCACGGGAAATTCGTCATGAGACTGGCGGATACCGGCCGATTGCGGCAGCTTTACCCGAGGGTGGACGAATTGAAAAAACGGGTCGAAGCACTGGAAAATGAGGCCAAGGGCCGTTAGCAAGAGTACCGAGGTGGGCCTTTTGGGGTTGGAGGCGCTGAAACAATGGCCGATGTGGCTGAAGACGTGATTGCGATTATTGCCAAGAAGATTCCTGGCGATAAGCCTGTCAATTTGAACGACAACCTGCAGGAACTCGGCCTGGAATCGATCGACGCCCTGGAAATGGTGTTCGATCTGGAAGAGAAGTTCGGCATCCAGATCCCCTATAACGCCAACAGCGCCGCGACCGACTTCGCCACCGTCAACGACGTGGTCAAGGCGATTCAGGGCCTGGTCGATCAGAAGCAGCAATCGTGAACTGGCCGCATCGCGTCGTCGTCACGGGCTGCGGTGTCGTCTCGCCGGTCGGCAGCGACATCACCACCTATTGGGGCGCCCTGACCGAGGGCAAAAGCGGCATCGGTGAGCCGACGATGGTGCCGCCTGAGCTCCTGCTCCGTGAGGTGGTTGCCGAGGTCAAGGACTACGTCCCCACCGATCATTTCGACGAGCGCCAGCTGGCGCCGCTCGACCGCGTGTCGCAGTTCGCGGTCGTCGCCGCGCGCGAGGCGCTGACCCGCTCAGGGCTCGCAATCGGCGAGGCGCTGTCGGAACGCACGGCGGCCATCGTCGGCACCGGCATCGGCGGGTCGACCACGATGGACGAGTCCTACAAGCGGCTCTACGGCGACAAGGCGATGCGCGTCTATCCACTCACCGTGCCCAAGCTGATGCCCAATGCGCCGGCGAGCCAGGTGTCCATGTTCCTCGGACTGCGCGGCCCGTCCTTCGGCACCGTCAGCGCCTGCTCCTCGGCCACCCACGCCATCGGGCTCGCCTATCAGATGGTGCGCACCGGGATTGCCGACGCTGCCGTGGCCGGCGGCACCGAAGCCTGCATCAATCTCGGCGCGCTGAAGAGCTGGGAAGGCCTGCGTGTCATGGCGACCGACACCTGCCGGCCGTTCTCCAAGGGCCGCAAGGGGCTGGTCATCGGCGAGGGCGCCGCCATGCTGGTGCTGGAGACGCTGGACAGCGCCCGGGCGCGGGGCGCCGAGATCATCGCCGAGATCGTCGGCTTCGGCATGAGCGCCGACGCCCGCGACCTGACCAACCCGGATGTCGGCGGCATGGCACGGGCGATCGAAGCCTGCCTTGCCGATGCCGGCCTCGCGAAAGCGGACGTCGACTACATCAACGCCCACGGCACCGGGACGCTTGCCAACGACGCCACCGAGACCGAGGCGCTGAAGACGGCCTTCGGCGAGCGGGCGAAGGCGATCCCCGTCTCGTCGACCAAGTCGATGGTCGGTCATGCCCTGGGTGCGGCGGGGGCGCTGGAGTTCGTCGCCACGCTGCTGGCCATCCGCGACAACATCGCGCCGCCGACCATGAACTACCTCGAGCCCGACCCGGCCTGCGACCTCGACTACGTGCCCAATGCGGCGCGGGAGATGAAGATCGACGTGGCCATGTCGAACTCCTTCGCCTTCGGCGGGCTCAACGCCGTGCTGGCGGCAAGACGCCTGGCTTAAGGCCCTCCTAACCGCGCGCGCACGCAAGCCATTGATCCGCCACGGATTCATGGCACTGTGATTGCGTTGCGGTAGCCTGCATCGACATTTCGGCTTCTCTGGAGGACCGCCCGAGCCATGTTCGAGGCGATGAACGTCGCGATTCTGATCGGCTCGGCGCTGGTCGCCGCGGCGGCGTTCACCTCGATTCTGTCCTTCCGCTTCGGCGCCCCGCTGCTGCTCATCTTCCTTCTGGTCGGGCTCGGCGCCGGCGAGGACGGCCTCGGCATCGAGTTCAATAATCTCGGTGCCGCCTATTTCGTCGGGTCGGTGGCGCTCACCATCATCCTGTTCGATTCGGGCTTCGCCACGCGGCTGGCCACGCTGCGCGTGGCGGCCCTGCCAGCGCTGCTGCTGGCCACGCTTGGCGTGCTCATCACCGCGCTCCTGGTCGGGCTCGCCGCGCAACTGGTCCTCGGCTTCACCTGGCTGCAGGGGCTGCTGCTCGGCGTCATCGTGGCGCCGACCGATGCGGCGGCGGTCTTCTTTCTGCTGCGCGTCGGCGGCATCACGCTGCGCGATCTGGTGCGCTCGACGCTGGAGGTGGAATCGGGATCGAACGACCCGATCGCCATCTTCCTCACCGTTGCCCTGGTCGGCCTGCTCGGCGCCTCGGCAACGGACGCCGCCGCGCTCGGCACCGACGTACTGCTGCCGCTGGCCATCCAGCTCGTCGTCGGCGCCGGTGTCGGCTTCATCGGCGGCGTGGTGATCGTCCAGGTGGTCAACCGCACGGATTTCGAGTCGGCGCTCTATCCGATCGTGGTAACGGCGCTGGCGCTGGCCACCTATGCGGTGGCCGGCCTTGCCTGGGGCTCGGGCTTCCTCGCCGTCTATGTCGCCGGGCTCGTCTCCGGCAATGCGCGCATCCGCCACGCCATGGCGCTCCGCCGCTTCCAGGAGGGCACCACCTGGCTCAGCCAGATCGCCATGTTCCTGACGTTGGGGCTGCTGGCGACGCCGCACGAATTCCCGGCCGTGGCGCTGTCGGCGGTGGTCCTGGCGGCCTTCCTCATCCTGGTGGCGCGGCCGGTGGCGGTGTGGCTCTGCCTGATGCCCTTCCGCTTCTCGCGCCACGAGACCGCCTTCGTCTCCTGGGTCGGCCTGCGTGGGGCGGTGTCCATCCTGCTTGCCATCCTGCCGGTCATGGCCGGCGTCCCCGGCGGGCGCATGATGTTCAACATCGCCTTCGTCGTGGTTCTGGCCTCGCTCATCGTGCAGGGCTGGTCGATTGCGCCCATGGCGCGCTTCCTGGGGATCGTGGTGCCGCCACGGCGCGGGCCGGTCGACCGCATCGAGCTGGAGCTGCCCGGCTCCGCCCGGCACGAGATCGTCGCCTATTCGGTTCATCCCGAGAGCGCCGTCGCCAAAGGCCAGCGCATCCCGCGCTGGGCAGAGCCGTCGCTGGTCGTGCGCGACGGGCGGACGCTGCGCCGCGACCGCTTCGGCAAGCCGCAGGCCGGCGACCGCATCTATGTCATCACCACGCCAGACTATATCGACCTGCTCGACAAGCTCTTCGCCGGGCCGGAACCGGGCGCCGCCGATCCCGCCCTCTATGGCGAGTTCAGCCTCGCCCCCGATACGCGGCTTGCCGAGCTCGCCCGCACCTATCCGCTGACACTTGCCGAGGGCGACCAGGCGCTGACGATCGGCGAACTCCTGCGCCGCGAGCTTGCCGGCGACATCGAGCCCGGCGACCGGGTGGCGCTCGGCACCGTCGATGTGGTGGTGCGGCGGGTGAGCGAGGCCAACGCGATCGAGGAAGTCGGCCTCGCCATGGAACATGTCGAGGAAGCCCGCCCGCGCATCCCGCTGTTCCAGCGGCCGCATGAGATCTGGGCGGCGATCAAGGGGTGGTTCAGCCGCCTCAGCGGTCGCAAGAAAGCAGCAGCCGGCGACGACAAGGAGATGGCTGAAGGGGCGCAGGCGCCTGATGCGGACAAGCCGCCGCCGGACGCCCCAACGGCGTAACCCGCATGGCGCGGAGCACAAGAGGATTTCAGCATGAGTGAACTGAACAACCGCGTCGCCCTGGTTACCGGCGGCTCGCGCGGCATCGGCAAGGCGATTGCGCTGGCGCTGGCCGAAGCGGGAGCGGCGGTCGCGGTGAACTATCGCGCGCGCGGCGAGGAGGCCGAGGCGGTGGCCGAAGCCATCCGCAACACCGGTGGCCGCGCCGACGTCTTCGCTGCCGATGTCTCGATGCAGGCCGCCGTGCGGGGCATGGTGCGGAATGTGGAGGCGCAGCTCGGCCCCATCGACATCCTGGTCAACAATGCCGGCATCGCCGTGCGGCGCGGCATCGACGAGATCACCGAGGCGGATTTCGACGAGACCCTCGCCGTCAATCTGAAGTCCGCCTTCCTGTGTACGCAGGCGGTCCTGCCGGGCATGCGCGCGCGGGGCTGGGGCCGGATCGTCAACATCTCCTCCATCGCCGCACGCGGAGCCGGCGCCGTCAGCGTCGCCTACAACGCCTCCAAGGCCGGCATGGAAGGCCTGACGCGCCATTACGCTCCGCGGCTCGCGGCAGAGGGCGTGACGGTCAACGCCGTCGCGCCGGGCCTGACCGACACGGACATGGGCCAGCCGCTGATTGCGGCCGGCACGGCTCGCATCCCGGCCGGGCGCGCCGGAACCGGAGACGAGATCGCGCAGGCGGTCATGCTGCTTGTTGGCAACGGCTACGTCACCGGCCAGACGATCGCCGTGAACGGCGGCGCGCTGCTTTGCTGAAACGGGTTGCCAGCCGGCGATCGAGCCCGGTGTCCGGCGCGTCCGTCCCGGAGAGCGTGGCGGAGACGACTGCCTAGCCCGCCGTCGACCCGGGCGCCAGGCGGCGGTCGACATAGTCCGAGCAGAGGCCCATCAGCTCGTCGAGATTGTTCTCGAAGAAGTGGTTGGCACCCTTGACGATCGTCTGCTCGATCTTGATGCCCTTCTGGGTCTTCAGCTTGTCGACCAGCGTCTGCACGTCCTTGGGCGGGGCGACCTTGTCCTGGTCGCCGTGGATGATGAGGCCGGAGGACGGGCAGGGGGCGAGGAAGGTGAAGTCGTAGAGGTTGGGCTGCGGCGCCACCGAGATGAAACCCTCGACTTCCGGCCGGCGCATGAGGAGCTGCATGCCGATCCAGGCGCCGAAGGAGAAGCCGGCCACCCAGCACGAGCGCGCATCGGGATGCACCGACTGCACCCAGTCGAGCGCCGCGGCTGCATCCGACAATTCGCCGGCGCCGTGGTCGAACTCGCCCTGGCTGCGGCCGACCCCCCGGAAATTGAAGCGCAGCACCGCGAAGCCGCGCTTCGCGAACATGTAGAACAGCTGATAGGTGATCTGGTTGTTCATCGTGCCGCCGAACTGCGGATGCGGGTGCAGGATGATCGCGATCGGGCCGTTCTTGCGCTTGGCCGGCTGGAAACGGCCTTCGAGGCGCCCGGCGGGGCCGGTGAAGATGACTTCGGGCATTGCGCTTTTACGGACCTCGGGTGTGATAGGCCGCCTTCGGCGGGAGAGCCGGTGCGTAAGAGGACGGGCGGCGAAATTGTCCAAATCCCGCCGATGGGCGGGCAAGTGGGCGCCTTCATATCACAATCGCCGGGGGCGATTTCAAGGATAACCGACAGGGCGGGCCGCGCCGGGCGCCGTGCGGTCGGCGCGTGGCAAGGCCGCACAGTGTCGCGGAATGTTGGCGATCCCGCGGTGCGGCCCCATCTCTTGGCGGGAGAGCGCCGCAACGACCGCCGGGAGGGGCGCCTGACAGGAGTGCCCATGGCCACAAAAGTCGAGCAGCGCGCCTACAGCCGAAGCGAGATCGTCGCCGATGGCATCGTTCATGCCGTCGGGCTCACGGCCGCCGTCGCCGGGGCCGGCGCGCTGATTGCCGCCGCCGCCGCCTGTGGCGCCGCGCTCGCCGCGATCGCGGTCTATATCTTCGGCCTGATCGCCATGCTCACCGCCTCCGCCGGCTACAGCCTCGGCCGGCGCCTGCGTTTTCGGGAAGCCCTGCGCCGGCTCGACCACGCGGCCATCTGGATCATGATCGCCGGCACCTATACGCCCTTCACCGCCGGCGTCCTTACCGGCGGCTGGGCGATCGGCCTGACGGCGGCGGTGTGGGCGGTCGCCGCCCTGGGTGTGCTCCTCAAGACGGTGCTCGCCCCCCACGGGATGCGCGGCCTCACCACGCTGCTCTACATCGCCTTCGGCTGGATCGGGGTGATTGCGGCGCAGCCGTTCATCGCCGCGCTGAGCCCGCTGGTCCTGTGGCTGTTGGTGGTCGGCGGCATCGTCTACACACTCGGCACGGTCGTCTTCACCGTGCAGGGCCTGCGTTATCAGCGGGCCATCTGGCACGGCTTCGTCATCGCCGGTGCCGCCATCCACTTCTGCGCCATTTTCGTGATGGTCGCCGCACGGGCCTGACGGCCGGGCCCTGTTCCAGCGTGCGTCCGGGCGTGCTATGGCGCGCGCCCATGTACCAGCCGCAGCACCATCGCGAGGACGATCTCGGCGTTCAGCATGCGCTGATCCGTGCCCATCCGCTCGGCCTGCTGGTCACCGCCGGTGCCGACGGGCTGGAGGCGAACCCGATCCCCTTCGTTCTCGACCCTTCGGCCGCGCCGAAAGGCGTGCTCCGAGGTCATCTCGCCCGCGCCAATCGCCAGTGGCGCGATTTCGATCCGTCGACCGAGGCGCTGGTCGTCTTCCAAGGCGCCGAGGCCTACATCACCCCGTCGTGGTACGCGACCAAGGCTGAGACCGGGAAAGTGGTGCCAACCTGGAACTACGCGATGGTGCAGGCATACGGGGCGCTTCGGGTCATCGAGGACGTGGACTGGCTGCGTGCCCAGATCGGCGCTCTGACGCAGGCGCAAGAGGAGAAGCGGCCGGCGCCCTGGCAGGTTTCCGATGCGCCGGCGCCCTTCGTTGCCGCCATGCTGCGTGGCATCGTCGGCATCGAGATCGAGATTGCCCGCATCGAAGGCAAGTGGAAGGTGAGCCAGAACCGGCCGGAAGCGGACCGCAATGGCGTTGTTGCGGGCCTCAGCGCAGAGGGAAGCGCGACGGCCACGGCCATGGCCGGGCTGGTGGAAGCCGCGCAGGCGAAAGGCGACGGGAGATGACGCGCACCTATCTCGACTACAACGCCACGGCGCCGCTGCGTCCCGAGGCCCTGGATGCCATGGTCGCCGCGCTCGCCGAGGTCGGCAACGCCTCCTCGGTCCATGCCGAGGGGCGGGCGGCACGCGCCCGCATCGAGGCGGCACGCAGCGCGGTGGCGCGGCTCGCCGGCGGCGAGGCCAAGCTCGTGACCTTCGTCAGCGGCGGCACCGAAGCCAACAACACGGTTCTGACGCCGGACTGGCGCATCGGCAGCGAGATCGTCGACCTCGGCGCGCTCATCATCGGCGCCACCGAGCACCCCTCGGTGCTCGCCGGCGGCGGTTTTGCCGTCGACGAAACGCTGATCCTTCCGGTCGATGGCGACGGCATCGTCGATTGCGCGGCGCTTCCCGCGCTGCTCGCCAAGGCCGGCGGCCGCGCGCTGGTCTCGGTGATGCTCGCCAACAACGAGACCGGCGCCATCCAGCCGGTCGCCGAAGTGGCCGCCATCGCCCACGAGGCGGGCGCCCTGGTGCATTGTGACGCGGTTCAGGCCGCCGGGCGAATCCCGTTGGATATCAAGGTACTGGGCGCCGATGTTCTCACGCTTTCGGCGCACAAGATCGGCGGGCCGCAGGGCGCCGGCGCGATTGTGCGGGCAAGCGAGAAGGCGACCTTCGTGCCGCTCATGACCGGCGGCGGGCAGGAGCGGCGGAACCGGGCCGGAACCGAGAACGTCGCGGCCATCGCCGGCTTCGGCGCGGCGGCCGCAGCCGCGCTCGAAGACCTCGACAGGGCGCAAGGCTGGTCTGCCTGGCGCGACCGACTCGCCGAAATCGTCGGCGCCGAGGCCACCGTGTTCAGCGCCGGCGTCGCCCGTCTGCCCCAGACGCTGTGCCTCGCCGTGCCTGGCTTGTCCGCGGAAACCCTTGTGATTGCTCTCGATCTGGCTGGGATTGCGGTGTCGTCGGGGTCGGCCTGCTCCTCCGGAAAAGTGGCACCCAGCCACGTGCTTTCGGCCATGGGCGTCGACCGGGATCTGGCAAAATGCGCCATTCGTCTCAGTCTGGGGTGGGATTCGGCCGAAAACGACTTAGATTCATTCGCAACCGCCTGGAAAGCCGTGCTAAAGCACGTCGCGCCAGGAGAGATTCAGGCGGCCTGAATGTCGTCCGGGAGCAATGCCAGGAAGAGTGCGCACTTTTCCGCCCGGCATTGCGGCCTTAGAAAGCCTCACCCGCGGCCCTTGAAGCCGCTGTGGATGGAGTAGCTGCATGCCAGCCGTTCGCGAGACGGTCGATCAGGTACGCCGGATCGACGTCGACCAATACAAGTACGGGTTCGTTACCGACATCGAGTCCGAGAAGGCGCCAAAGGGCCTCTCGGAGGATACGGTGCGTTTCATCTCGGCCAAGAAGGGCGAGCCCGAATGGATGCTCGAATGGCGGCTGGGGGCCTTCCGGCGCTGGCTGACCATGATCGAGCCCACCTGGGCGCGGGTGAAGTATCCCAAGATCGACTTCCAGGATCTCTACTACTACTCCGCGCCCAAGCAGACGGCCGGGCCGAAGAGCCTCGACGAGGTCGATCCGCAGCTGCTGGCGACCTATGAGAAGCTCGGCATCCCGCTCAACGAGCGCGCCGTGCTCGCCGGCGTCGAGGGCGCCCGCGTCGCGGTCGACGCGGTGTTCGATTCCGTCTCGGTGGTGACCACCTTCCGCAAGGAGCTGGCCAAGGCCGGCGTCATCTTCTGCTCGATCTCGGAGGCGATCCGCGAATACCCCGAGATCGTGAAGAAGTATCTGGGCTCGGTCGTGCCGACCTCCGACAACTTCTATGCGACGCTGAACTCAGCAGTCTTCTCCGACGGCTCCTTCGTCTACGTGCCCGAGGGCGTGCGCTGCCCGATGGAGCTCAGCACCTATTTCCGCATCAACGAGCGCCAGACCGGCCAGTTCGAGCGCACCCTGATCATCGCCGAGAAGGGCGCCTACGTCTCCTATCTGGAAGGCTGCACGGCGCCCATGCGCGACGAAAACCAGCTCCATGCCGCGGTTGTCGAGCTGGTTGCGCAGGAAGACGCCGAGATCAAGTATTCGACCGTCCAGAACTGGTATCCCGGCGACGCCGAGGGCAAGGGCGGCATCTACAACTTCGTCACCAAGCGCGGCGATTGCCGCGGCGACCGCTCCAAGATCTCGTGGACGCAGGTCGAGACCGGCTCGGCCATCACCTGGAAATATCCGAGCTGCATCCTGCGCGGCGACGATTCATCGGGCGAGTTCTATTCGATCGCCGTGTCGAACGGCTACCAGCAGATCGACAGCGGCACCAAGATGACCCATCTCGGCAAGAACACGAAGAGCCGGATCATCTCCAAGGGCATCGCCGCCGGCCACTCGCAGAACACCTATCGCGGCCTCGTTACCAGTCACCGCAAGGCAACCGGCGCCCGCAACTACACCAACTGCGACTCGCTGCTCGTCGGCGACAAATGTGGTGCCCACACCGTTCCCTATATCGAGGCGAAGAATTCGTCGGTGAACTTCGAGCACGAGGCGACCACCTCGAAGATCTCCGACGACATGCTGTTCTACTGCCGCAGCCGCGGCCTTTCCGAAGAGGAGGCGGTGGCGCTGGTGGTCAACGGCTTCGTCAAGGACGTCATCCAGCACCTGCCGATGGAGTTCGCCGTCGAGGCGCAGAAGCTGATCGGCATCAGCCTTGAGGGAAGCGTCGGGTAAAATGACCGATGACAGCTCGCCCTTGGCTACGTTTGCCCAGACGTCTCTCGGCTCAGCCTATCGCGTCGAGCGTTTTCCAGATCGAGTCGATGTCCGCCACAATAGCGGGTTCATTTTCCGACTAACGGACGAGACGAGAGGGAATTTTCGAATCGTAATCGGGCGTGATAGTGATGGAATACACGGACCTCTACAATACTACACGCTAGAGCAGGTACAAAAGCTCTTTGAAATCTGGCTAAACGCTTCGGACAAGGATCGTCATCCCGATTGGGGCATTTTCTCGAGACGCGATGAAGTCGTGAACCTTGATGAGAAGGATTGGCGTCAAGCGTAGTCGAGGGCGCAAATTGCCGTTGGTAGACAACCCAGTTTCGAACGCATGCTCTGAAGAGGGATTCTCGTGACCGAGACCGCAAAGCCCGTCATGAACGTCGCCGACGTGCCGCTTAGCGACAACGCGCACGGTGAGGCGTTCGCGGCCAAGATCGGCTCCTTCGGCGGCAAGATCGGTTCCACCGGCATGGGCGTCATGCTGCATGTGGTCGAGCCGGGCAAGAAGGCGTTTCCCTTCCACGCCCACCACATGACGCAGGAGCTTTTCGTCATCCTCGAAGGCGAGGGGACCTATCGCTTCGGCGCCGAGAGCTATCCGGTGAAGGCCGGCGATGTCTGCGCCGCGCCGACCGGCGGTCCGGAGACGGCCCACCAGATCGTCAATACCGGCAAGACGACGCTGAAATATCTCGGCATCTCGGCGAATGCCATGGGCGCCGATGTGGTCGAATATCCGGACTCGAAGAAGTTTGCCGTCTCCTCGCGCTTCGACTGGGCGACCGGCAAGGGCGGCGTGCGCTATGTCGGCCGCGCCGAGAATTCGCTCGACTACTGGGACGGCGAGTGATGGCCGCCTGGTTCAAGCCGAAACGCTATGGGTTCGGGGCCACGCCGGGCTCCTGGCAGGGCTGGCTGCTGGTCGCGGTCAACCTCGCCATTGTTGTGGGCGCGACCTGGATGATCCTGCCGACCGACCTGCCGCTGCCGACCATCGACTGGGGCGCGTGGCTGGCGCTGGTGATCGGCTCGACGGCGGCGACCATCTGGATCAGTTACCGCACCACTGAAGGCGGCTGGCACTGGCGCTGGGGCGATCGCCACCGCGGAACACATTGACGAAAGAGAACGACGAGTATGCTTGAGATCAAGAACCTGCATGCCACCGTGGCCGAGCGCGAGATCCTGCGCGGTATCGACCTCTCCATCGGCAAGGGCGAGACCCACGCCATCATGGGCCCCAACGGCGGCGGCAAGTCGACGTTCGCCTATGTTCTCGCCGGCCACCCGGGCTACGTGGTGACCGATGGTTCGGTGACCTTCAACGGCGAGAACCTGCTCGAGATGGAGCCGGACGCGCGCGCCGCCGCCGGTGTCTTCCTCGCCTTCCAGTATCCGATCGAAATTCCCGGCGTCGCCACCATGACCTTCCTCAAATCGGCGCTCAACGCCCAGCGCAAGGCGCGCGGCGAGGCGGAACTCTCCACCCCCGATTTCGTGCGCAGGGTGCGCGAGGTCGCCGACCGGCTCAACGTCACCCAGGAGATGCTGCGCCGGCCGCTCAATGTCGGCTTCTCGGGCGGCGAGAAGAAGCGCAACGAGATCATGCAGATGGCACTGCTCGATCCGCAGCTCTGCCTCATGGACGAGACCAATTCCGGCCTCGACATCGATGCGCTGCGCGTCGTCGCCGAGGGCGTCAACGCGATGAAGTCGCCGGAGCGCAGCTCCATCGTCATCACCCACTATCAGCGCCTGCTGAACTACATCGTGCCCGACGTCGTGCACGTGCTGTCGGCCGGCCGCATCGTGCGCACGGGCGGCAAGGAACTGGCGCTGGAGCTGGAAGAGAAGGGCTACGCCGAATTCACCGGCGCGGCGGCCTGAGTGACAAGCATGACGGCTGCACCAAAAACCATCCGCACCAAGGCGGAAGAGGCGCTCGTCGCCCAGTATCGCGCCGGCGCCGCGAGCCTGCCGGGCGGCACGGCCGCCACGCTCCGGCGCGCGGCGGCGATCGCCCTGTTTGAGAAGAGCGGCCTGCCGCATCGCCGCGTCGAGGAGTGGAAATACACCGACCTCCGCGCGCTGATGAAGGAGGCGGCGCCGCTCGCCGATGGCGCCGACGACGCCACGCTGAGCGAACTGGCCGGCAAGGACCCGCTGGCCGGGCTCGACCGCGCCCGCCTGGTCGTCGTCAACGGCGCCTTGCGCCTCGACCTCTCCGACCTTGCCGGGCTCGACGGCGTGACGGTGACGGCGCTCGCCGAGGTGCTGACCAAGGCGCCCGAGCGCGTCGGCAAGCTCTTCGCCGATTCCGACGACACGGCGCTGGCGCTCAACTCAGCCTTCATGTGCGGCGGCGTCGTCGTCGATGTCGCCAGGAACGCCAGGCCGGCCCGCCCGCTGGAGATCGTCCACCTGACGGCGGCGGGCGAACCGGTGGCGGTGTTCGTGCGCGACATCGTCACGGTCGGCGCCAATGCCAGCCTCGCCGTCATCGACAGCCACCGCGGGCCCGATGGCCTTGCCTATCAGGTCAATGCCGTCACCGAGCTGTCTCTTGCCGCCGGCGCGAGCGTGGAATGGGCGCGGCTGCAGGCGGAAGGCAGCGCCGCCCAGCATATCGGCACCATCGAGGTCGACCTCGCCGCCGACACCGCCCTCAACCATCTCGTCGTCAATGCCGGCGCCGCGTTGTGGCGCTGGCAGGGCTTCGCCACCGTCTCCGGGCGTGGCGTGACGCTCGCCTTCAATGGCGCCACCATGCTGACGGGCAGCGAGCACGGCGACCAGACGCTGATCGTGCGCCATGCCGAGGGCTGGTCGACCAGCCGCGAGCTCTTCAAGAACGTCGTCGACGGCACCGCCGAGGGCGTTTTCCAGGGCCGCATCGTCGTCGATCAGGACGCCCAGAAGACCGACGGCAAGATGATGGCGCAGGCGCTGCTTCTGTCGGACACCGCGCAGTTCGCCTCCAAGCCCGAGCTGGAGATCTTCGCCGACGACGTCGTCTGCGGCCACGGCTCGACCTCGGGCCGCATCGACGACACCCAGCTCTTCTATCTGATGGCGCGCGGCGTTCCGCGCGCCGAGGCCGAGCAGCTGCTCATCGAGGCCTTCCTCGACGACGCCATCGACCTGTTGAAGGACGAGGCGGTGGCCGGTGCGCTCAAGGGCGTGGTCAGCGCCTGGCTGCAGAAGCGGGGAGGGCAAGCTTCATGAACGCGCCGGCGGCGACGATCAGCGAGCCCTTTGACGTCGCAGCGGTGCGCCGGGATTTCCCCATTCTGGCACGCACCGTCTACGACAAGCCCCTGGTCTATCTCGACAACGCCGCCTCGGCCCAGAAGCCGAGAGCCGTCATCGACGCCGTCACCGAGGCCTATGGCGCCGAATACGCCAACGTCCATCGCGGCCTGCATTTCCTCTCCAATCTGGCCACCGAGAAATACGAGGAGGCGCGCGAGATCGTTCGCCGCTTCATCAACGCGGCGCACACGGACGAGATCGTCTTCACCCGCAACGCCACCGAGGCGATCAACCTCGCTGCCGCCTCCTTCGGCGGCTCGGTCGTCGGCGAGGGCGACGAGATCGTGCTCTCCATCATGGAGCACCATTCCAACATCGTGCCGTGGAACTTCCTGCGCGAGAAGCGCGGCGCGGTGATCAAATGGGCGCCGGTCGCCGACGACGGCAGCTTCCTCGTCGAGGAATTCGAGAAGCTGCTTTCGCCGCGCACCAAGATGGTGGCGATCACCCACATGTCGAATGTGCTGGGCACCGTCGTGCCGGTGAAGGAGGTCTGCCGCATTGCCCATGAGCGCGGCATTCCCGTCCTCGTCGATGGCAGCCAGGGCGCCGTCCATCTGCCCGTCGACGTGCAGGACATCGACTGCGATTTCTACGCGCTGACCGGCCACAAGCTCTACGGGCCGACCGGCATCGGCGTGCTCTACGGCAAGCGCGAGCGGCTTGCTTCCATGCCGCCCTATATGGGCGGCGGCGAGATGATCGCCGATGTCAGCCAGGAGCGCGTCACCTATGCCGAGCCGCCGCACCGCTTCGAGGCCGGCACGCCGCCCATCGTTCAGGCGATCGGCCTCGGCGCGGCGCTGACCTACATGGAAGGGCTTGGCCTCGCCCGCATTCGCGCCCACGAGGCGATGCTGGCGACCTACGCCCAGGAGCGCCTGTCGCGCATCAACAGCCTGACCATCTACGGTTCGGCGGCGGGCAAGGGCGCCATCGTCTCCTTCAACATGGCCGGCGCCCACCCGCACGATATCTCGACGATCATCGACCGCGCCGGTGTCGCGGTCAGGGCGGGGACCCACTGTGCCCAGCCGCTGCTCACCCGCTTCGGCACCACCGCCACCTGTCGCGCCTCCTTCGCGCTCTATAACAGTGTGGAGGAAGTCGACCGCCTTGCCGAGGCGCTCCACAAGGCCCAGGAATTCTTTGCGTGAGAACGATGGACGAGCGCCCCTTCAACACGCCGCCCCGCCCCGCGACGCCCGAGCCCGAGACGACCCACGGCGCGCCGGTGATGCCGCACGCCACCGGTTCGGCTCTCCCGCCCGAAGAGATCGAGCGGCTGACCGCCGACATCGTCGAGGCGCTCAAGACCGTCTACGACCCGGAGATCCCCGCCGACATCTACGAATTGGGGCTGATCTACCGGATCGATATCGACGACCACAGGAACATCGACATCGACATGACGCTGACCGCGCCCGGCTGTCCGGTTGCCGGCGAGATGCCGGGCTGGGTGGAGAACGCGGTGAGCATGGTGCAGGGCGTCGCCGATGTGACGGTCAACATGGTGTTCGACCCGCCATGGACGCCCGACCGCATGTCGGATTTGGCGCGCGTCGCGCTCGACTGGTACTGAGCCAAGGCGCCGCAAATTGGCAACAAAGCGAGCCATCGCACAGTGCGGAGCGTGCGACGGCCCGCCTATGAATCGCCCAGGTAAGCGCGACCGTTACTTGCCCGGAGCGCGGTAGGCGACCTTCTTCTTGATCGCCATGTCCACCTCGTCCACGGTCAGCAGGGAGGTCGTTTTCGTGCGCACCAGCCCGCTGTCGTTGACGTGCATCGCCATCGCGGTGGCGGCGACGATGTCGGGCAAGTCCGCGACGACCACGACGTCGTATTCGCCGAGCGCGAAGTAGAATGCCTCGACCTTGCCGCCGAGGCCCTCGATCGCCTTGGTCACCGCCGCCTTGCGGCCCGTGCCCGTATCCTTTTCGACGCCCTTCATGCCTTCTGCGGTCAGGGCCGCCTGCACCAGATATTTCGCCATGCTGTCACTCCTTTGCGGTTTCCAACCCGGTTGCTTTGTTGAGAACGCAACCTGATGCGCTTCGCTTTTCCGCCCCGCAGGGCAGAGAGGACTGCGATTTCGATTGTCTTCCTGACGATCCGCGGTCACCGGCCGGCCGCCAATACTGGCCGCGCCTTCCTCTTCAATTGGACGACAGAACCGCGCTTTTCTTCGTAATTATTCTAATTCTACGCGTAGCGATGTCCGAAGTCGACTGCACACACCGTCCTGCGGTGGGCCACCAAGAGGAGAGGCTGCCTTTGCGCCGGATCAAGCCGCTGCCAGGATTTGTCGTGTAGCCGGGTGTCACCATGAGCCCGGAAACCGATCCCGTCACGATGAGGCATCGCGAGCTGGAGCGCATCGCGCTGGTGGCGCTCAAGGGCGCGCGCATCCTGCTCGAGAGCGGTGCGCGGGTGAAGGTGGTCCATGAGGGCACGGCGCTGATCGTCCGCGGCCTCGGCGCCGATTATATCGGCCAGCGCTCAGGCTACGCTTCGCACGAGATCACTGTCTCCCACGGCGCCAGTACGATCACCCGCATGACCTCGGTCGGTCCGCATGGCGTGAACCACCGGCTGGACCAGGCGCTGCGCGAACTCTGCGTGAAGATCTCTCGCGGCGGCATGAGCGTCGAAGAGGTCGAGGCGGCGATCGACGGACTGGTGGCCAAGACGCCGCGCTATCCCGCCGCCGCCGTGGCGCTGGCCGTCGGCATCGCCTGTGCCGCCTTCGGCCGTCTGCTCGGCGTCGACTGGGCGGCCTTCCTGCCGATCCTCGCCGCCGGGACCGCGGGGCAGTACGCGCGCCATCTGCTGATACGGCGCGGCATGAACGCCTACGTCGTCGCCGCGGCCATCGCCTTCTTCGCCGCTGCGCTGAGCGGGCTCGGCGCCACATTCGCCCATAGCGGCAGCGTGCCGCTCGCCATGATCGCCGCAACCCTGATGCTGGTGCCGGGCGTGCCCGCCACCAATGCCCAGACCGACATCATGGATGGCTATCCCTCCATGGGCAGCGCGCGGGCGGTCACCGTGCTGATGGTGATGATCTTCGCCACGGTCGGCGTGTGGATCGCCGAAGTCATGCTGGGGGTCGGCTGACAATGGACGCCGCCCTCCTGCATCTGGCCCATCAGGTCGTCTTCGGCGCCATCGCCGCGGCCGGCTTCGCCGTTCTGTTCAATGTGGGCCCGCGGACGCTTCTGTGGTGCATGGCGGCGGGCGCGCTGGCGCTGCTGGTGCGCACCCTCGGCCAAGATGCCGGCTGGAGCCTGGAGGCCGCCTCCTTCATCGCCGCGATCGCCGCCTCCTGTGCCGCCTGGCTGTTCCGCCGCCGGCTCGGCACGGCGAGCAATGCGGTGGCGCTGGCCGGGTGCATCCCTATGATCCCCGGCGCCTTCATGAGCCAGGCGATCCTTGGCCTCCTGGCGGTGACCGCGCCCAATCCCGCCAACGAGGTCGCCATCATCGTCATGGCAATGGAATACCTGCTGCGCGTGATCTTCACGCTCGGCGCGATCGGGGCCGGCCTGGCGATTCCGATGCATCTCCTCAAGAACCGGGATTTCTGAACCCGCGTGGGCGGGGCAAGAAATGCCGGAAATTGACCGGAATCAAGCATTTGCGGGGGCTTGCCGTATAGGCAGATGCAGCCCATTTTAGGCAGGTGCCGCGCCGGCCCTGACCCGGCGCCGGGCCAACCAACGAGAGACCAGCCCATGCCCCGCCCGCGTCCCACCGTGATCTCGCTGACCGAGGCGGCCGCCGCGCGCGTGCGCGAGCTGGTCGAAGCCGGCGATGCGCCGCTCAAGGGCGTCCGCGTCGGCGTCAAGAACGCCGGCTGCGCCGGCATGGCCTACACGCTCGACCCGGTCGAGGCGCCGAACCCCGCCGACGACGTGGTCAGCCAGCATGGCGTCACCGTCTATGTCGACCCCAAGGCGGTGCTCTTCCTGCTCGGCACCACCATGGATTTCGAGGTGACCAAGCTGCGCTCGGGCTTCGTCTTCAATAATCCCAATGAGGTCTCGTCTTGCGGCTGCGGCGAGTCGGTGGAGCTGAAGCCCGCCACGCTGGCGCCGGAAGACGCCTGACCAGAGCCGTTGCTTGTCTGCCGGTCTCTTTGCCCGCCTGAAAGCCGACGCCGCCGAAGCCTGGCGGGCTTACACAACCCATGACTTCGTGCGCGCCCTCGGCGCGGGCACGCTGCCGGTGGAAGCCTTTCGCGCCTATCTGGCGCAGGACTACCTGTTTATGATCCAGTTCGCCCGCGCCTATGCGCTGGCCGCCTTCAAGGCGCCGACGCTTGCCGGGATGCGCCAGGCGGCGGGCGGGCTGAACGGCATTCTCGACATCGAACTGGCGCTGCATGTGCGCCTGGTCGAGCGCTGGGGCATGACCGGGCAGGACCTTGAGCAGACGCCGGAGGCCATGGAGACGATCGCCTATTCGCGCTTCGTGCTCGACGCCGGCATGCGTGGCGATCTCCTCGACCTGATGACCGGCCTGGCACCCTGCATCATCGGCTACGGCGAAATCGGCCGCGCGCTGGCGGCGACGGACAGCGGACGGGCGGCCAACAATCCCTATCGCGAATGGATCGCGGAATATGCGGGCGAGGCCTATCAGCAGCTGACAAGCGATGCCGAGGCTGAGCTCGACCGGCTCGCCGCCGAGGCCCTGACCGAGCCGCGCTATCCACGCCTGCTGGCCCTGTTCGAGCGGGCGACGCGGCTCGAAGCCGACTTCTGGCAGATGGGCCTCAACGCCGTCGCAGGGGGGCCGGTCAATGGCCGGGCTTGAGGACCTTCTCACCGAGCTCATGGCGCCGCTCGGCGGCGTCTCCATCCGCCGCATGTTCGGCGGGCGCGGCATCTTCAAGGACGGGCTGATGTTCGCGCTGCTCTCCTCGCGCGACGTCTTCTATTTCAAGGCCGACGCGGAGACGGCGCCGGCCTTCGCGGCGGAAGGCTGCGAACAGTGGACGCCGGAGATGAAGGGGCGGGCGATGGCCATGCCCTATTGGCGGGCGCCCGAGCACCTGCTCGACGAGCCCGACGAATTCGCCGACTGGGCGCGGGCGGCCTACGCCGCCGCGCGCCGCATGGAGGCGGCCAAGGCATCCCCGAAAAAAGCAAAGGCCGCCGCGAAGGCGACGGCCAGAGGAAGATCCGGGACATCCCGCTGACGCGGCGACGACGCCGCATGCCGGCCGCGTAAATCCGCCTGCTGGCGCCAGCCATGTCGCTTGAATAGTGTTGTGGGCGGCCAAGGTGACGCCGGCTTCGGGAACAGCGTGCATGGACGCGGTCGACGACAGTAGCGGTGAATTCGTCGCGTTCGACGCATTACCCTTGTCGGAAGTTGATCGGAACGTGCTGCTCAAGGCAGCAGCCCGGTTCCAGCCGGGGATCGTCAGGTATCTGCCTCTGGCGCGCGGGCTTTCTTCCGCGACGAAAGTGATCCTGAAGCCCGAGGCGCTGTTCCCGCTCATTCTCAAGATCGATGCCGCGCCGGCGATCGAAGCGGAATATCGGGGGGACCGCCTGATCCGGGACCGCGTGCCACCGCTCAGCATTCCCCCGTTCGAGGGCGTCTATTTCGAAGGCGATCGCGGCGGGATCGCCTATCGCTACATAACCGGAGGGCGGGTCAGGGAACTTGCCCGGCGCCTGGACACGGCGATCGCGCGTCTGAGGACGCACGAAATCCTGAGGATCATCGACGATATATTCGATGTGATCTTGAAAAAATGCCATTGGCTCGATGGCAAGTATACGTTGGAGCAGATAAAACTTCCGGAAATAAGATCGGATAACTTAGGGAAGGACGCAGAATGGGGAGAACTGCTGAAGATCTATGACAAGATCCGCAAGAGGGTGGAGTCGTATCGCGCTCCGCACGGAATTATCCATGGCGATCTTCACGCAACGAACATCCTGCTGACCAGGGATGACGCGCCGGTCCTGGTCGATTTCGCCAGGGCGGGACACGCCCGATGCCAATACATCGATTTCGCGAAGTTTGAAGCCGCGCTGCAATTCGAGGTCGATCGGTCAGTCGCGGAGCAGATGTGGCGAATAGAGGAACTGGTCTATGGCCGGACGCAGTTAATCGTGCCGCACAACAATGTGAAATTGGCCAGCTGCATTCACGGGATCCGCTCGAACCTCTGGCAGGGATGCACGCGCAGATCCCTGCAGATGGACCCCGATGAGGTCGATTTCGGCTATCGCGCGCACCTGATCTATCAGCTCATGCGCATCTACACGCGCACGTACAATTCGACAGACGCGCGGCAGCGCGCCCTGCATCAGGCGCGCCGTCTGGCTGAACGATTTGGCTAGAGCCCTTTTCGACCAGATAGAGCCATTCCGACGGAGCGATTTTGCGACAGGATCAAGCCGGCGGGCGAAGGTCGTATCGGGGATACGGGCGAGACCGACGGCGATGATAGTGGCGCAAAAGCGCCCGTCCCTTTGGGTTTCCGACTGGCGGGCGCCCGACGCCGATCCCGGCTCGACCGATGCCCCACATCGCCCTTCGCCGGTCTCGAAGCCGGATCGCCGCGCCGGTCGAGAAACGGAATTGGCTCTATCTGGTCGAAAAGGGCTCTAGCTGAGGCCGGTTCGGGCCCGGCGTTTAGCCGCCCGGCACCTTGACCGGGCGCAGCAGGAAGGCGGGCACGTGGTCGCCGAGCCCGATAACCGGCGCGTCGTCGCGCTCGTCCTCGCGCAGGCGCCGGCGGTGATCGCCGCGGCGATCGTCACGGCGCGGCTTGCGCTCCTCCTGGTGGTCGCGCCGTTCGCCGCGCTGCTGCGGCTCGGCGGTGTGCTGGCGCGGCTCGGCGGTGCGCTGGCGCGGCTCGGCGGTGTGCTGGCGCGGCTCGGCGGTGTGCTGGCGCGGCTCGGCGGTGTGCTGGCGCGGCTCGGCGGTGTGCTGGCGTGGCTCGGCGGTGTGCTGGCGCGGCTCGGCGGTGTGCTGGCGTGGCTCGGCCGTATGTTGCCGCGGCTCGGCCGTGTGCTGCTGCGGCGCGTCCTTGCGGCGGTGCGATTCGTCCCTGCGCCGACGCGAGCGCGACGGCCGGTTCTCCGCTTCGGCGGCGGGAGCATCCGCTTCGCGCGCTTCGGCCTCGTGAGCCCCGGCCCCGTGAGCCTGACCCTCGTCCGCCTGTTCGCGCCTGGCACGGCTTCTGTGGAAGGCAGCGGCACGCTCCGCATCGGCTTCCACTTCCAGCGGCGGGATCTGCACGCCGGTCAGCCTCTCGATCGCCGCCACGTATTTGCGGTCAAGCGAGGTGGCAATGGTAATCGAGGTGCCGGTCAGCCCGGCGCGTCCGGTTCGGCCGATGCGGTGGATATAGTCCTCGGCATGGGTGGGCACGTCGAAATTGAAGATGTGGCTCACCGCCGGAATGTCGAGGCCGCGCGCCGCCACGTCGCTGGCGACCAGCAGCTTGATACGGTCCTGGCGGAAGTCATCGAGCGTGGCCGTGCGGGCGCGCTGGTCCATGTCGCCATGCAGCGCACCGACGTTGAAGCCATGCTTGGAGAGCGAACGCTGCAGCGTCGCCACGTCGCGCTTGCGGTTGCAGAAGATGATGGCGTTCTTGAAATCTTCGGCGCCCCGGATCAGCGCCCTCAGCACGGCACGCTTGTCGACCGGCTCGCGGCCCGACTGGACGATGTACTGGCTGATGGTGGTGGCCGCGGTCGCTGGCTTGGAGGCCTCCACCCGCACCGGATCGCGCAGGAACTGGTCGGCGAGCCGCTTGATCTCCGGCGGCATGGTCGCCGAGAAGAACAGCGTCTGGCGGTTGGCGGGCAGCAGCTTGCAGATGCGCTCGATGTCCGGAATGAAGCCCATGTCGAGCATGCGGTCGGCCTCGTCGATGACCAGGATCTCGACGCCGTTCATCAGGATCTTGCCGCGCTCGTACAGGTCGAGCAGGCGGCCGGGCGTGGCAATGAGGATGTCGGCGCCGCGGTCCAGCTTCTTGAGCTGGTCGTCGAAGGAGACGCCGCCGATGATCAGCGCCACCGTCAGCTTGTGATTGCGGCCGTAGCGGTTGAAGCTCTCCTCCACCTGCGCCGCCAGTTCGCGCGTCGGCTCGAGGATCAGCGTGCGCGGCATGCGCGCCCGCGCCCGGCCCTGCTCGAGCAGGGTCAGCATGGGCAGGACGAAACCTGCCGTCTTGCCGGTGCCGGTCTGGGCGACGCCGACGACGTCGCGGCGCGCCAGCGCGTGGGGGATGGCCTGCGCCTGGATGGGCGTCGGCTCCGTGTAGCCACTGGCCTCAACCGCGGCCAGGACTTTCGGGCTCAGTCCGAGAGATTGGAAGCTCATACTTGAAACGATAAACCCGGCTCATAGCCGTGGTGTGACAGCGCCGACTCAAGATTTAGCGCTAACGGATTGACGGGGCGGAACATAGGGGGTGGCTGCGCCATGTCAATGATTCCGGCCGAAATGAGTAAATAGAAACCGCTAATTACTGGCCGCGCCGAAGCGGTATTCGGTCGGCGACAGGACGAAAAGCTCGTAATTCTGGTCGGTGCTGCCGTTCGGATTGAGCGTCTGGATGAAGACCGACAGGCCGTCGGCGTCGGATTCCGAGGTGTAGTCGACGACATCTACCTTGAGATCGGCCAACTCCTTGATTTCGATGGTGTTATCCACCGTGGCGCTGCCGTCGTCGTGATAGGCGATCCACTGCACGAAGAGGCGCGCGGTCACCGCTTCGCCGACCGTGCGGGCGACGATGACGCGGTAGGCGCCGGTCTTGTCGCCCTGGTCCCAGGTGCCGGCGATGCGCACGTCCTCGACCGGGCCGGGCATCGCCGCGAGCCCGTCGAGGAGCGCGTCGGCGCGGGCCGGCAGGCCGGCGGCGAGGCCGGCGACCAGCGCTGCGGCTAGGACAATCGAGCGGACCATGCGCGTCTCCCTCAGGGACGAGATGTCCAGCCGAACCTAACGCAAAACGGCCCGCTGGTCAGCCCTCCGCAGGAATGCGGAGGCGGGCGCGCCCCAGACGTCACGAGCGACTCGACGGCGCCACCCACTCGCGCTAGGGTTGGTCTACGCCTCGCAATCGCGCTGCTGGTTTGTCGCGGATTGCGGAATCCGCCGCCCTGACCGTGTGGCGAGGGCATGGCATCTGGCCTCGGGGGACATCGGACATGAAACGAATTCTGGGAATTGCGTTCGGTCTGGCGCTGTCTACCGCTGCTTATGCAGCCGACATGCCGACGGCATACGAGCCGCCGCCGACCCACCCGTGGCATGACCTTGCGTCGCCCACGCCGCTGGTCAATTGGACCGGGTTCTATCTTGGCGCTCAGGCGGGCGGCGGCTGGGGCAGCTTCCACGACGATTTCGGTGGGGGCACGACGACCGACGGCGACTTCTCGGGCGGCCTGCTCGGCGGTGTCGTCGGCTACAACATGGCCGTCGGCAACTGGATCTGGGGCGCGGAAACCGATATCGCCTGGGCGAACCTGAACGGCAGCGCGCTCAGCCCCAATCCAGCCTACAGCGAAGTCAACAAGGTCAACTGGTTCGGCACCACGCGGCTGCGGATCGGCGTGCCCACCAACAATCTGCTGTGGTACGCGGCCGGCGGCCTGGCCTATGGCAATGTCCACCGGGGCGACACGGGTCCCTACACGCCAGGCTCGGTCAGCCAAAACAGCACGAAGGTCGGCTGGACGATCGGCGCGGGAGCGGAAATGGCGCTTCAGTCGGGCTGGAGCCTGCGCGGCGAATACCTTTACGTCGACCTGGGCTCGGCCTCGTTCCGGCGGCGACCGGCGGCTTCTCGAACTACAGCCGCGACGTGCACTTCAGCGTCGTCCGGGCCGTCCTGACGAAGCGGTTCCCGTAGTCACCGGAATCCGGCGCCGCGGGGCGCCGGGTTCTCCCTTCAGATATCGAGATCCTTGGCGAATTCGGCGCGCTCCTGGATGAAGCGGAAGCGCTCCTCGGGCTTGTTGCCCATGAGGCTCTCGACGGCAGCGCCGGTCTCCGCGTCCTCGACGATCTCGACCCTGAGCAGCGTGCGCTTGGCCGGGTCCATGGTCGTCTCCTTGAGCTGACCGGGCAGCATCTCGCCGAGGCCCTTAAAGCGGCTGACCTCGATCTTGCTGCGCCCGTTGAATTCCTTCTTGGTCAGCTCCGCGCGGTGGGCGTCGTCGCGCGCATACATCACCTTGGCGCCCTGGCTGAGCTTGTAGAGCGGCGGCACGGCGAGGAAGAGATGGCCGTCGCGGATGAGCTCGGGCATCTCGCGGTAGAAGAAGGTGATGAGCAGCGAGGCGATGTGGGCGCCGTCGACGTCGGCGTCGGTCATCACGATGATGCGGTCGTAGCGCAGGTCCGCCGCCTTGTAGCCGGTGCGCGGGCTGACGCCGAGCGCCTGGATGAGGTCGCCGATCTGCTGGTTCTGGGACAGCTTCTCGCGGCCGGCGCTGGCGACGTTGAGGATCTTGCCCCTGAGCGGCAGGATCGCCTGGGTGGCGCGGTTGCGCGCCTGCTTGGCCGAGCCGCCGGCCGAATCGCCCTCGACGATGAACAGCTCCGTGTCCGACTTGCCGGCCTGGGTGCAGTCGGCGAGCTTGCCCGGCAGGCGCAGCTTGCGTGTCGCGCTTTGCCGGCCGATTTCCTTCTCATGGCGGCGGCGCAGGCGCTCTTCGGCGCGCTCCACCACCCAGTCGAGCAGGCGCGTGGCATCGGCCGGCGAGGCGGCGAGCCAGTGGTCGAACGGGTCGCGCACCGCGTTCTCGACGATGCGCGTCGCCTCGGCCGAAGACAGGCGGTCCTTGGTCTGGCCGACGAATTCCGGCTCGCGGATGAAGACCGAGAGCAGGCCGGCAGCAGAGGTCATCACGTCGTCGGGGGCGATGATGCCGGCGCGCTTGTTGCCGGAGAGCTCGGCATAGGCCTTGAGGCCGCGGGTGAGAGCGGCGCGGAAGCCCGCCTCGTGGGTGCCGCCGTCGCCGGTCGGGATGGTGTTGCAGTAGGAACGGATGAAGCCCTCGCCGGGGAACCAGCCGACTGCCCATTCCGCCGCGCCGTGGCCGCTGGTCTTGTCGGTGCGGCCGGAGAAGATCGGCACCACCGTCTTCTCGGCGCCGAGCTCGGCGGCGAGGAATTCCGACAGGCCGCCGGGGAAGTGGAACGAAGCCTTCTCGGGGATGTCCGTACCGGCGGTGAGTTCCGCCGCACACGACCAGCGGATCTCGACGCCGCCGAAGAGGTAAGCCTTCGACCGCGACATGGCCAAGAGCCGCTCGGGGCGAAGCGTCGCACCCTTGCCGAAGATCTGCGGGTCGGGTCGGAAGCGGATGCGCGTGCCGCGCCGGTTGTGGACCTCGCCCAGTTCCTTCAACGGCCCCTTGGGGGCGCCGCGCGAATAGGACTGGCCGTAGAGCCGGCGGCCGCGCGCCACCTCGACCTCGAGGGATTCCGACAGCGCGTTGACCACCGACACGCCGACCCCGTGCAGGCCGCCTGATGTGTCGTAGACCTTGGAGTCGGAATTTGCCCCCGGAGTGGAGGGTGGTCATGATCACCTCCAGCGCCGACTTGTTCTTGAACTTCGGATGCGGGTCGACCGGGATGCCGCGACCGTTGTCGGTGACGGTAACGAAGCCGTCCGCCTCGACCTCGACCTCGATCCAGCTCGCATGGCCCGCCACCGCCTCGTCCATGCAGTTGTCGATGACCTCCGAGAACAGGTGGTGCAGGCCCTTCTCGTCGGTGCCGCCGATATACATGCCGGGCCGCCGGCGGACCGGCTCCAACCCCTCCAGCACCTCGATGTCGGCGGCCGAATAGCTGTCCTCGGCGCCGACCGCCTTCTTGAGCGGCACCGACTTCCCGCGGCGCGCGGCATTGGCAACGGATTTCAAGCGACCGACCTCCTGGTCGAGCTGGGCGAAAAGGTCGGCGGATTTGTCGGACTGGCGTTTCTTTGGGGTGGGCATTTCAGGCAGGTCTCAGGATCGAATCAGGTGGCGGCAGTGTGGCACGGGGTCGCCCCCGGCGGGAGCCCGCCGCCGCTTGCCCCGCAGCGCCATATGGCCGAAGATCGATTGGTTGCATCGCACAAAATCGGGGAAAAAGCATGTCCCGCGTAGTGATTATCGGCGGCAGCGGACACGTCGGCACCTATCTCGTCCCCCGCCTTGTCGAAGCCGGTTTCGAGGTCTGCAACGTGACACGCGGCCAGCGCCAGCCCTATCTGGCGCACGGCGCCTGGAAGCACGTCCAGAACGTGGTCATCGACCGCGAGGCGGAGGAGAAGGCCGGCACCTTCGGCCGCGCCATCCGCAACCTCAAGGCCGATATCGTTGTCGACATGATCTGCTATCTGCCGGATAGCGCCCGGCAGATGGTCGAGGCGCTCAATGGCCATGTCGGCCACGTTCTCCATTGCGGCACCATCTGGGTGCACGGGCCGAGCGTCGCGGTGCCGACCACCGAGATGCAGCCGCGGCGGCCCTTCGGCGACTACGGCATCCGCAAGGCGGCGATCGAGGCCTATCTCATCGACGAGGCGCGGCGGAACCGCTTCCCGGCGACCGTCCTCCATCCCGGCCATATCGTCGGGGAGGGCTGGGCCCCGCTGAACCCCGCCGGCCATTTCGATCCCAACGTCTTTTCCATGCTGGCGCGCGGCGAGGAGCTGGCGCTGCCCAATCTCGGCATGGAGACCGTGCATCATGTCCATGCCGACGACGTCGCCCAGGCCTTCATGAAGGCGATCGCCAACTGGCGCGTCTCGGTGGGTGAGGCTTTCCACGTCGTCTCGCCGGCGGCGGTGACGCTGCGCGGCTATGCCGAGACGGTCGCCGGCTGGTTCGGCGTCGATCCCAACCTGAAATACCTGCCCTGGGATGAATGGAAGGCGACCCACAGCGAGGATGAGGCGCGCGCCACCTGGGACCACATCGCCCACAGCCCAAGCTGCTCGATCGACAAGGCGCGCCGGCTGCTCGGCTACGAGCCGCGCTACACCTCCTTCGAGGCGGTCCTTGAATCGGTCAAGTGGCTGACGGCGAAGGGGCTGATCAATACCGGCGTAAAGGAAGGATAGCATCATGGCGACAGTCGGAACCGCGCCGCACCTCGGCCTCAGAGCCCCGCGCTTCGCACTGCCGGGCACCGACGGCAAGACCTACGGCCTTGATGACGTGGCCGGCGAGAACGGAACGGTGGTGGCCTTCATCTGCAACCACTGCCCCTATGTGAAGGCGGTGGTGGCCCGCATCGTCGCCGACGCGGAAACGCTCGCCCGCGAGGGCATCGGCTTCATCGCCATCTCGGCCAACGACCCGGTCAGCCACCCGGAGGATTCGCCGGCCAACATGAAGGCCTTCGCCGAGACGCACGGCTTTCCGTTTCCCTACCTCTTCGACGAGAGCCAGGACATCGCCCGCGCCTATGACGCCGCCTGCACGCCGGAGTTCTTTGGCATCAGCCGCGCCGGCACCATCGAATATCGCGGCCGGCTCGATGCGGGCCGCAACGACCCGCCGCCGCCCGACGCCAGGCGCGAGCTGGTCGAGGCCATGCGCGCGATCGCCGCGACCGGCAAGGGGCCGGCCGAGCAGATCCCTTCGGTCGGCTGCTCGATCAAGTGGAAATGACAGGCGCCGGGACGGAGGAGTGACGTCGCATGCGTCTGGCGAGCGTGAATATTGGACGGGCCAGGGAACTGGTCGCCGGCGATCCGGCGACCACGACCGGCATTTTCAAGCGTCCGGTCGTGAGACCGGTGCATGTCGGGCGGCTCGGCCTCGACGGCGATACGATGATCGACGGCCGCTTCCACGGCGGCCCCGACCAGGCGGTCTATGTCTATGGCAGCGACGACTATGACTGGTGGGCGATGGGGCTCGGCAAACCGCTGGAGCCCGGCACCTTCGGCGAGAATCTGACCATCGACGAACTGTCCAGCGCCGATTTTGCCGTCGGCGACCGGCTCGCCATCGGCGATGCCGTGGTCATCGAGGTGACGGCGCCGCGCGCGCCGTGCAATACGCTCGCCCGGCGCATGGGCACCCCGCAATTCCTCAAGCAATTCCGCGATGCCGAGCGGCCCGGCCTCTATTGCCGGGTGATCGCCGAGGGCGCGGTACGCCTCGGCGACAGGGTGACCCACACGCCCTATGACGGCGAGCGGGTGACCATGCTGGAGCTGTTCCGCGACCACTTTGCAGCGCAGCATGCCGAGGCGGCGCTGCGCCGCTTCCTGGCCGTGCCGCTGGCCGAGCGCGAGCGGGCCAAGAAGCTCGAGCTGCTGGAGAAGCTGACGGCGACGCCGACTTGAGGGTTTATTGCGGAGTGGGGGCGGCAAGCGGACCGGCTTTGCCCCCGCCCGCCGACTTACGGCAATTTGTTCCCTTGCGGCGTGGCGCGGACGGACCAACTATTGCTTGTCTCTTCCGTATTCCTCCCGAAACCCACGAGTGCTGCCATGCCCGCGAGCCAGTCGAAGCCGATCGACCTTTATTTCTGGAACACGCCCAACGGGTTCAAGATCTCCATCATGCTGGAGGAGCTGGGCGTTCCCTACACGACCCGCTTCGTCAACATCGGCAAGGGGGACCAGTTCAAGCCCGACTTCCTGAAGATCTCGCCCAACAACCGCATGCCGGCGATCGTCGATCCGCAAGGACCCGACGGCGCGCCCATCTCGGTTTTCGAGTCCGGCGCCATCCTCATCTATCTCGCCGACAAGTTCGGCCGCTTCTACGGCGCCAGTGCGCGCGATCGCGTGGCGATCAACGAATGGCTGTTCTGGCAGAACGCCAATGTCGGGCCGATCTTCGGCAACTACAACCACTTCAAGCGCATGGATCCGGACAACGCTTATGCGTTGAAGCGCTTCGGCGACGAGACCTTCCGGCTCTACCGGGTCTTCAACGGCCGCCTGGAAGGCCGCGACTGGGTGGCCGGCGACGATTATTCGATCGCCGACATATCGGCCTTCGGCTGGATACGCCGCTGGGAGGCCCGCGACATCGACATTGCCGAGTTCCCCGATGTGAAGGCGTGGCACGACCGCATGGCCGCCCGCCCGGCGGTGCAGAAGGGTGTCGCGCTCAAGGCCCCGCCGGAGGACAAGCCGGTGAGCGAGGAAGAACAGCGCAAGGTGCTCTACGGCCAGCGCTGAGACATCTGCCTGGGTAGGGCAATTTTCGCGGCAAGACGTCGGCAGCAGAGGCGCCCGGCGGACGCTTTTGTTGCCTTCCCGCCACAGTGTGGCGGGAAGTTAGTCTCCTCACCGTATCAGGAGGCGATCCGCCGCCTTTCAGCCATAAACTGAACCGAAATCTGCGGCCGTTAGGTTGGCCTGCCAGGGGGGCATGCAACCTGCCACACGATCAAGGCCCGGCGCCGGGGCGCGCTGGGAAGTCGGGTCGTCGCCGCGGCTTGGATGATCAACTCCACGCCCGGCATTGGGCGGGACGACCTAGGTGAGGGAAGCATGGAAGCGCGTGTGTTCGACAAGAAGAAACTGCCCAGCCGTCATGTGACGGAAGGACCGGAGCACGCGCCGCACCGCTCCTATTATTATGCCATGGGTCTGTCGCCCGAGCAGATCCACCAGCCCTTCGTCGGCGTCGCCACCTGCTGGAACGAGGCCGCGCCCTGCAACATTTCGCTGATGCGCCAGGCACAGGCGGTGAAGCATGGCGTCGCCGCCGCCAAGGGCACGCCGCGCGAGTTCTGCACCATCACCGTCACCGACGGCATCGCCATGGGCCACGAGGGCATGAAGTCCTCGCTGCCCTCGCGCGAGGTCATCGCCGACTCCGTCGAGCTGACCATGCGCGGCCACGGCTACGATGCGCTGGTCGGCATGGCCGGCTGCGACAAGTCGCTGCCCGGCATGATGATGGCCATGTGCCGCCTCAACGTGCCGTCGGTCTTCATCTATGGCGGCTCGATCCTGCCCGGCACCTTCAAGGGCCACGACGTGACCGTGGTCGACGTCTTCGAGGCGGTCGGCCTGCACTCGGTCGGCAAGATGAGCGACGAGGACCTGCTCGAGCTGGAGCAGGTCGCCTGTCCCTCGGCCGGCGCCTGCGGCGGCCAGTTCACCGCCAACACCATGGCCATGATCTCCGAGGCGATCGGCCTGGCGCTGCCTTATTCGGCCGGCGCCCCGGCGCCTTACGAGATTCGCGACCGCTTCTGCATGGCCGCCGGCGAGAAGGTGATGGAACTGGTCGCCCGCAACATCCGCCCGCGCGACATCGTCACCCGCAAGGCGCTGGAGAACGCCGCCACCGTGGTCGCCGCCTCCGGCGGCTCGACCAATGCCGCTCTCCACCTGCCGGCGATCGCCCACGAGTGCGGCATCGAGTTCGACCTCTTCGACGTCGCCGAGATTTTCAAGAAGACGCCCTACATCGCCACGCTGAAGCCCGGCGGCAAATACGTCGCCAAGGACCTGTTCGAGGCCGGCGGCATTCCGATGCTGATGAAGACGCTGCTCGACCACGGCTATCTGCACGGCGACTGCATGACCGTGACCGGGCGGACCATCGCCGAGAACCTGGCGAACGTGAAGTGGAACCCGGATCAGGACGTGGTCGTCGCCGGCCGACAAGCCGCTGTCGCCGACCGGTGGCGTCGTCGGCCTCACGGGCAACCTCGCGCCCGACGGGGCGATCGTGAAGGTCGCCGGCATGAAGAACCTGAAGTTCTCCGGCCCGGCGCGCTGCTTCGATACCGAGCAGGAATGCTTCGAGGCGGTGAGCAACCGCACCTACAAGGACGGCGAGGTTCTGGTCATCCGCTATGTCGGCCCCAAGGGCGGCCCCGGCATGCCGGAAATGCTGTCGACCACGGCGGCGCTCTACGGCCAGGGCGCGGGCGACAAGGTGGCGCTGATCACCGACGGCCGCTTCTCCGGCGGCACGCGCGGCTTCTGCATCGGCCATGTCGGCCCGGAAGCGGCGGAAGGCGGCCCGATCGGCCTCCTCAAGGACGGCGACATCATCGATATCGACGCGGTGGCGGGCACCATTTCGGTCCGCCTCGACGAGGCCACTCTGGCCGAGCGGCGCAAGGCGTGGAAGCCGCGTGCCGGCACCTACACCACCGGGGCATTGTGGAAATACGCGCAAGGCGTGGGCCCGGCCCGCAAGGGCGCCGTGACCCATCCGGGGGGCGCGGTGGAAGCTGTGAGCTATGCGGATCTGTAATGCGTTCAATGCTGCGTTGGTGATCGTCTTCGGCATGACCGCTCATGCCGTTGCCTTCGACATCAAGAGCCTCAATGCCGACACTCCGCCGGCCGAGGCGCTGCGCTTCGGCATCAGCTCCTATCGCAGCGGCGACAAGACCACCGCCGTCGAGGCTTTGAGCTTCGCCGCCAAGAACGGCAGTGCCGGCGCCCAGTGGAAGCTCGGCAACATGTATGCCCAGGGCGACGGCGTCGAGCGCAACGACTACACCGCCTTCAAGCTGTTCTCCGACGTGGCGGCGCACGCTGCCGAGGACAATTCCAGCCGCCGCGACCAGCCGACGCCCTTTGTCACCAGTGCCTGGGCCAAGCTCGGCAGCTTCTTCCGCAAAGGCATCCCCAATTCCGACGTCAAGCCGGACCCGAGCCGGGCGCGGGAATATTTCTGGCGTGCCGCCTATTTCGGCGATGCCGATGCCCAGTTGAACCTCGCCGCCATGTTCTACAACGGCGAGGGCGGCGACCGCGATCTCATCCAGGCGGCGAAATGGGCGAACCTGGCGGCCGACAAGGGCAACCCGGCGGCCAAGAACCTGCTCATCGAGATCGCGCTGGAGCTCACCCACGACCATCTCGACCATGCCGACCAGCCCGGCAACCTGCGTCAGGCGGCGCAGTGGGCCAAGCTCGCCGCCGACTACGGCAGCGTCGCTGGCCAGGCGCTCTACGGCCACATCCTGTTCATCGGCGACGGCGACCGCCGCGAGCCGGTGCAGGGGCTGATGTATCTGACCATCGCCCTCGACCGCTCCGGCCCGGGCCAGGACTGGATCGTGGGCCTCCACGAGGAAGCCCTCTCGGCGGCCAGCCAGGCGGACTGGCAGCAGGCCAAGCAGCTCGCTGACGAGTGGCTGGCCAAGAACCAGGCCAAGCTCGCCAGCGGCAAGTAGCCGGAAGGCTGCCGCCCCGCTTAGCGGGTCAGCACCAATTCCCTGAAATGCGAGCCGATCAGCGGCGCCACCTTCGCGTCGATGGCGCTCATGCGCACCGTGACCGGAAGCGGTGTCATGTCGGTGGCCGCCGGAATCTGGCTCCAGTCGCTCGGCCACGGCGCATTGATCATGGCGCTCGGACAGGCATTCGACACGTAAGTCCATGAAGCCGACTGACCCGCCGCGTCGCAGCGGGCCAGCCGGCGTTGCCCATGGCAAGCGGGGATGCAGGCATAATCGCCGACATTGTAGGTATTGCCTGCGCTGGTGCAGACCGCAGAAGACGCAGGTGCGGGCAGGGCTGGGGTGGTGGGCGCGTCCTGAGATACCGCCGGGGTCGCCGACAGGACCACAATGATACCGGCTGCGAGCATCCACCGCTGTGCCATGGGAAAGCCTAGCGCGCCGCGCCGCCCGCGAAAATCCGCCGCGCGATCACGCCCCGATCACAAGAGCGAGAGCGCCGCGCGCCGGCTAGTCGTCGGCCGGGCCGGCGCAGCGACCGCAGGGCGCGGTGGCAGCGGGCTCATCAGCGCCGTCGGGCAGCCATCCTTGTCGGAAAGAAAGGTCCACGAGCTGTTGTTCAGCGCCATGGCGCAGCGCGCCAGCCGCGAGCGGCCGTCGACGCGGATGCAGACCGTCTCGCCCTGCTCGAAATATTGGCCCTTGTAGCGGCAGCGGCAGTCGATGCCGTTCTCGCCGGCGAGCGCCGGCAGAACAAAAGCCACCACTGCGGCAGTTCCGATGAGAAGCCGCGTAAGCATCGGGAAGGGTAACACGCCCGGGGTGGATGGCCACCCCGGGGCCTACCTCGGCTCGAGATCGAGCTCGACCACCACCGGCACATGGTCCGACGGCTTGTCCCAGCCGCGCGTGTGCTTCTCGATCCATGCCGCCGCGAGGTGGTCGGCCGCCTGCGGCGACAGCAGGATGTGGTCGATCAGGATGCCGTTGTTCTTCTGCCAGGCGCCTGCTTGATAGTCCCAGAAGGAATAGTGGCCCCCCTCGGGCGCGCAGGCGCGCAAGGCGTCGGTCAGGCCGAGATTGACGAGCCGCCGCCAGGCGGCGCGGGTCTCCGGCTGGAAGAGCGCGTCGCGCGTCCAGTTCTCGGGGTAGCGCGCGTCGAGCGGCTCGGCGATCACGTTGAAATCGCCGGCGAGCAGGAAGGCCTCCTCGTCGGCCAGCCGGGCGCGGGCATAGCCTTCCAGCCGCTCCATCCAGGCCAGCTTGTAGGGAAACTTGTCGCTGTCGATGGGGTTGCCGTTGGGCAGATAGAGCGACACGACGCGCAGCGCCGAACCGGGCACCGAAACCACCGCCTCGATGAAGCGCGCCTGGCCGTCGTCGGCGTCGCCGGCAAGCCCGCTGTCGACGTCTTCCAGCGGGTGCTTGGCGAGGAGCGCGACGCCGTTGAAACCCTTCTGGCCGTGGGTGGCGACGTTGTAGCCGAGTTCCTCGAACATCTCCGAGGGGAAGGCGGCGTCCTCGCACTTGATCTCCTGCAGGCAGAGAATGTCGGGCGCGGCCTCCTTGACCCAGGCAAGCGCGGTATCGAGCCGCGCGCGCACGCCGTTGATGTTCCAGGTGGCGATCTTCATGGGGCTGTGATCGCATGGATTTGGGGCTCGCGGCTAGTCGCCCGGACTGGACGGCGACGCGGCCATACCCATATTTCATACCTGCCCGGGTCCCGGCCCGGGTCCCTCCCGATAATTCCCTCACATGAAGGACAAGACGATGCCGACAAGAACGAGCGACGCCGAATGGCACGGTAATCTCCGCGGGGGTCGCGGGCACATGCGCTTCGGCGGCGGCGCCTATGACGGCGAATACACCTGGGCGTCGCGCTTTTCCGATGGCGGCGGCACCAACCCGGAGGAGCTGATCGCCGCCGCCCATGCCGGCTGCTACTCCATGGCGCTTTCGGGCGATCTCGAGGTCGCCGGTTTCAAGCCTGAACTCGTCCGCACCAACGCCGAAATCCATCTCGACATGGTCGACGGCGTGCCGACGATCACGCTGATCGAGCTGACGGTCGGCGCCAAGGTGCCCGGCATCGACAACGCCAGGTTCCAGGAGATCGCCGCGGGCACCAAGATGGGCTGCCCGGTCTCGCGGGCTCTGGGCGCCGTCAAGATCACGCTCGACGCGACACTCGAAAGCTGAGGCACCGGCAACGGATTTGTTGACCGTGGCGCGCGGCTGACCCATGGTCCGCGCCGCCGGGGAGCGACCTTCGGCCCGGCCTTGCGCCGTCATCCCGACAGAAGGCCGCCCCCGGCGGATCGCCATGCCACTGCCCCTGTTCGCCCTGTTCGTCGCCGCCTTTGCGGTCGGCACGACGGAGCTGGTGGTTGCCGGCCTGCTGCCGGCGCTGGCGACCGACCTCGCGGTCGATGTCCCGACCGCCGGCCTGCTGATCACCGGCTACGCGCTGGGCGTGGCCGTCGGCGGCCCGGTCCTCGTCCTCGCCACCGGCCGCGTCCCCCGCCGCGGCCTGCTCATGGCGATGATGCTGGTGTTCGTCGCCGGCAACGCCCTGTGCGCGCTGGCGACGAGCTACTGGCTGCTGATGGGTGCCCGGCTGGTGATCTCGGCGAGCCACGGTGTCTTCTTCGGCGTCGCGCTGGTCATCGCCACCCGGCTGGTGTCGAAGGGACGTCAGGCGAGCGCGGTCTCCTTCGTGGTTGCCGGCATCACCGTCGCCAATGTCCTCGGCGCGCCGCTCGGCACCGCCATCGGCAACGCCTTCGGCTGGCGCATGGCCTTCTGGGCGATCGCCGCCATCGGCGTCGTCGCCACGGTCGCGCTGGCCGTGCTGATCCCCATCGCGCCCGGGGGCGGCGGGCACCGGTCGCCGGGCACGGCGGCCGAGATCCGCGCCGCGTTCCGCCAGCCGGTTCTCACCTCCTTCGCCATGATCGCCCTCGGCATGGTCGCCTTCTTCGTGCCCTTCACCTTCATCGTTCCGATCCTCACCGGGGTGACCGGCCTGTCGACCGGCATGGTGCCGGTGCTGCTGTTCGTGTCTGGCGCCGGCGGCATCCTCGGCAATTTCATCGGCGGACGCCTCGGCGACTGGAAGCCGATGCCGGCGATGATCGCCATCCTCGTCATCGAGGTCATGCTCTATGGCGTGTCGCTGGTGGCGGTGTACGACGTCTTCGCCATGGGCACGGTCTTCTTCCTGTGGTCGATGGTCGGCTTCTCGTTCTCCGCCCCGGTGCAGGCCCGCATCCTCGCCGCCGCCCACGACGCGCCCAACTTCGTCTCGACCCTCATCTCGACCGCCTACAATGTCGGCATTGCCGGTGGCGCCTGGCTCGGCGGGGTCGCCCTCAATGCCGGCTGGCAGTACGCCCGCCTGCCGGCGATCAGCACCGCCTTCGTCGGGCTGGCCCTCCTCGTGGCGCTGCTCTCCCGGGTGCTCGACCGGCGCGCCAGGGCGGGCGGTGCCGGCGACGCAGCGACGACTTGACCCGGACGGGCTGCTGGCAGACATTGCCGCGCACCTTGAAGAACGGTGCACCCCCCATGACAGCCAACAAGCTCGATCAGCCGCGGCCGATCGCCCCGGAGCAGTTCAGCGACGCCGAGGCGGCGGTGGACAAGCTCGAATGGATCTACAACCGGCACACGGCCTTCATCCGCGAGCGTTTTGCCAGGCTGCTGGAGAAAAGACACCTCGATGGCCGCGTGCGCGCCACCTATCCGCAGATCCGCATCCAGACCTCGTCCTTCGCCCAGATCAACTCGCGCCTGTCCTATGGCCACGTTGCCGGGCCCGGCATCTACGCGGCCAGCGTCACCCAGCCGCGGCTGTTCCGCAGCTATCTCATCGACCAGATCAGCTTGCTCATCCGCAACCACAACGTTCCGGTCGAGATCGGCCCGTCGGCCGAGCCGATCCCGCTGCACTTCGCCTTCCCGGAAGGCATCTATGTCGAGGGCGAGCTGACCGAGCAGATCGACCGGCCGCTGCGCGACATGTTCGACGTGCCCGACCTCGCGGTCGTCGACGACGCCATCGTCAACGGCACCTATGTCGCGCCGCCCGGCAAGGCCGAGCCGTTGGCGCCATTCAATGCCACGCGCATCGACTTTTCGCTGCACCGGCTGCCGCACTACACCGCGACCCACCCGACCCATTTCCAGAACTTCATCATCTTCACCAACTACCAGTTCTACGTCGACGAGTTCGTCCAGCGCGCCCGCAAGATGATGGCGGATGGTGGCGGCGGCTACGAGAGCTTCGTCGAGCCCGGCGACGTGGTGACGCTGGCAGGAAAGACGGAACCGGAATCAGGCGTGGCGCTGCCGCGGCTGCCACAGATGCCGGCCTATCACCTGAAGCGCCCCGGCCATAACGGCCTGACCATGATCAACATCGGCGTCGGACCATCCAACGCCAAGACGATCACCGACCATATCGCGGTGCTCAGGCCGCATGCCTGGCTGATGCTCGGCCACTGCGCCGGCCTCAGGAACAGCCAAGCGCTCGGCGACTATGTGCTCGCCCACGGCTACGTGCGCGAGGACCACGTTCTCGACGCCGACCTGCCGACCTGGGTGCCGATCCCGCCGCTCGCCGAAGTCCAGGTGGCGCTGGAGGAGGCCGTCGCCGAAGTCACCGGCCTTTCCGGCTTCGAGCTGAAGAGCATCATGCGGACCGGCACGGTCGCCACCATCGACAACCGCAACTGGGAACTGCGCGACCATCGCGAGCCGGTGCAGCGCTTCTCGCAGTCGCGCGCCGTCGCGCTCGACATGGAATCGGCGACCATCGCGGCCAACGGCTTCCGCTTCCGCGTGCCCTACGGCACGCTTCTGTGCGTTTCCGACAAGCCGCTGCACGGCGAACTGAAGCTGCCCGGCATGGCCTCGGCCTTCTATCGCCGCCAGGTCAGCCAGCACCTGGAGATCGGCATCCGCGCCATGGAGAAACTCGGCGCCATGGCGCACGAGCGGCTCCATTCGCGCAAATTGCGCAGCTTCACCGAGACGGCATTCCAGTAGGGCGAATAGCGAATAGGGAACTGGCAATAGCGCCGATCTATTCGCTATTCTCCACTCACTATTCGCTGAAGTTCAGCGCCGCTCGACCAGGGCGAGCAGGTTGCCGGCCGGGTCGTTGAAGAAGGCCATCCACTCTTCGATGCCCTTCTTGCCGAAATCGCCGGCTTCGTCGCGCTGGATCATCAGCGGCTGCTGCTGCAGGAAGCGGACCCCGCGATGGCGCAGCGTCTTGACCGCGTCGTCGACATTGTCGACCTGGAAATAGAGCGAGGCCTGCGACGCGGTGGCCGAGAGCAGCAGGCGGACGCCGCCGCCCAGGCTGAAGAAGGCCAGCCCCGGCGGGTCGAAGCGGGTGATGAACTTGAGGCCGAGAACGTCGCGGTAGAAATCGACCGAGGCGTCGAGATTGGTCGCGGTCAGCGCCACCTGCTGCAGCTTGTCGAGCGCGCTGTTGCTGCGTGCGGCCGTCTTCGCCGCCGGCGCTCTGGTCGCTGGAGCCTTCGCTGCCGGCTTGTTTGCCGGAGTGCGGGCAGTGCGCTTCGCCGGTGCCGTCTTGGCGCGGCTGGTCTGCGGGCGGGCGCGCGAGGCCGGCTTGGCGGCCTTGTCGGCGCGTGCCGATTTCGAAGGCGTCTTGGCCGAAGACGCCTTCTTGGTGCGGCCTGTCGATGTGCGTGCTGTCGATCGGCTCGCTGCCATGGCCCGCCTCAGATCGAGAAGCTCGTGCCGCAGCCACAGGATGCTGTGGCGTTGGGATTGTGGATCTGGAACGACTGGCCGAGGAGATTGTCGACGAAGTCGATCTCGGAGCCGCCCATGAAGGGCAGCGAAACGGAATCGATCAGCACCACCGCGCCATCGCGCTCGATGACGATGTCGTCGTCGGTGCGGTTGCGGTCGAGATCGAAGCCGTACTGGAAACCCGAACAGCCGCCGCCCGACACGCTGATGCGCAAGGCGGTTCCCTCTGGCTCGGCGGCCAGAATCCGCACAATGCGTTTGGCGGCACTCTGTGACAGGGTCACGCTGGCGACTGTGTCGAGCATATCGATAGCTGCCAAAAACCGAGATTTTACATGGCACTTACTGGCACAATAGTTATTGGCGGGCGGGGAGGGAAGTCAATGGCGCCGGGCTCCCGGCTGGCGCCCAAGGCTATGGCCGACAAGGCAAATTCGCCCTCGGCGCGACCTGTGTGCAGCGCAGCAACAGGCGGAATCCCGCGTCTTTCGGGCAGGTCATTCCGCGAATACTATGCCGGCGACGGAAAATGAGCCGCCGGCAACGCACGGGTTCAGTCGATGGACGATTCAACCGAGGCGGGCATGACCCGGCGGGCGCCCTATGCCTCGCATCCGGCGACAAGCCGCGGGCGCCTGTTCGCCGAGCCGCCGAGTCCGACCCGTACCGCCTTCGAGCGCGACCGCGACCGCGTCATCCACTCTGCCGCCTTCCGCCGACTGAAGGAGAAAACCCAGGTTTTTCTGTATGATGAGGGCGATCATTACCGTACGCGCCTGACCCATACGCTGGAGGTCGCGCAGATCGCCCGGGCGCTTGCCCGCACGCTGCAGCTCGACGAGGACCTGGCCGAGGCGCTGGCGCTGGCCCACGATCTCGGCCATCCGCCCTTCGGCCACGCCGGCGAACGCGCCCTCGACGCGGCCATGGCCGATTATGGCGGCTTCGACCACAACGCCCAGAGCCTGCGGGTGGTGACGAAGCTGGAGCGGCGCTACCCGGAATTCGACGGGCTGAACCTCACCTGGGAGACGCTGGAGGGCCTGGTCAAGCACAACGGCCCGCTCACCGACGCTGACGGTCGGCCGGTCGGCCGCTATGCCGAAAGCGGGCTTCCCTTTGCCATCCGCGACCACGCCGCCTGCCAGGACCTCCAGCTTTCCAGCTATGCCGGGCCGGAGGCGCAGGCGGCGGCAATCGCCGACGACATCGCCTATGACGCCCACGACATCGACGACGGCCTGCGCGCCGGCCTGCTGACGCCGGAGGGCCTCTCCGCCACGGTGCTGCTCGGCGACATCCTCGCCCGGATCGCTGCCGACTATCCGGGCCTGGCGCGGGAGCGCGTCATCGCCGGCCTGATCCGCGCCCTGATCTCGACCATGATCGCCGACGTGGTGGCGGAGAGCCGGGCGCGGCTCGCCGCGCTCGCGCCGGCCTCGGCCGACGCCATCCGCGCCGCCGGCCGTCCGACCGTCGCCTTCTCCGCCGGCATGGCCGATGCCGACCGGGCGATCAAGGCGATGCTGAAGGTCAACGTCTATCGCCACCGCAAGGTGATGGACGTAATGGACAAGGCGGAGGGGGTGCTTGCCCGTCTTTTTGCCCGCTACGTCGCCGAGCCCGCCGCGATGCCGGAAGCGTGGCGGCCGCCGCCCGCAGACGATGCCGGATCGAAGGCGCGGCGGGTCGCCGATTTCGTTGCCGGCATGACCGACCGCTATGCGCTCGGCGAATACCGGCGACTGTTCGGCGAGGACCTGGCGTCGCTGTAGCCCGGAAGCAGCGGCCTGCAATCCGGAACGGGCGTTCGGCTTCCGGCCGCGGCGTCATGAAGATTCGATTATGCGATCGCAGGAGAATTGTGCATATTCCAGCCTCCGCGTTGGCGACCGAAATCGTGGGATTCCGCGGCGTCGGCGGCGACCAGTTGGTTTGACGGCGCACCTGAATTGGGATAGGCCGCGCTGCCGTTTGCCCCATGTCCCCGGCTGCTCAATGAACATCTTTCATGATTTCACTAATCGCGTGAAGAACGCGGCAGAAGCTGTTGTCAGCCAGCAGAATAATTCCGCCGATTCAGGGCTCGACCGGGTTCAGGTCGAACCGCCGCGCGACGCCAGCCACGGGGATCTCTCCACCAACGTTGCCATGCTGCTGGCCAAGCCGCTCGGCCTGAAGCCGCGCGATCTGGCGACGCAGATCGCCGTGAAACTGGCTGGCGACCCCGACGTCGACGCGGCGGAAGTTGCCGGACCCGGTTTCATTAATCTCAGGTTGCGGCCGGGCTACTGGCACGGCGCGCTTGGCGCGATGATCGCGGCCGGCGCCGACTATGGCCGCAGCACCATCGGCGGCGCGCGCAAGGTCAATGTTGAGTTCGTCTCGGCCAATCCCACCGGCCCGATGCATGTCGGCCACACCCGCGGCGCCGTCTTCGGCGATGCGCTGGCCTCGCTGCTTGCCTTCGCCGGCTTCTCGGTGACCCGCGAATATTACATCAACGATGCCGGCGCCCAGGTCGACGTGCTCGCCCGCTCGGCCTTCTTGCGCTACCGCGAAGCGCTCGGCCAGGACATCGGGACGATCCCCGAGGGCCTCTATCCCGGCGACTACCTGATACCGGTCGGCGAAATGCTGATGCGCCGCTTCGGCGATGCACTGCTCACCCAGGCCGAGGACGTGAGGCTTCCGCTGGTGCGCGACGCCACCGTGACGGCGATGATGGACCTCATCCGCGCCGACCTCGCCGAGGTCGGCATCCGCCACGACGTCTTCTTCTCGGAGCGTTCGCTCAACGACGGCACCCGCGACCGGGTGGCCGCGGCGATCGACTGGCTGGCGGGCAAGGGGCTGATCTACGAGGGCCGCCTGCCGCCGCCCAAGGGGCAACTGCCGGAGGACTGGGAGGACCGCGAGCAGACGCTGTTCCGTGCCACCGAGTTCGGCGACGACGTCGACCGTCCGCTGAAGAAGTCCGACGGCGGCTACACCTATTTCGCCTCCGACATCGCCTACCACTACGACAAGTTCCTGCGCGGCTTCGGCGACATGATCGACGTGTGGGGCGCCGACCACGGCGGCTATGTGAAGCGCATGCAGGCGGCGGTGAAGGCGATCACCGGTGGCGAGGGCTCGATCGACATCAAGATCTGCCAGCTCGTGCGGCTGCTGAGAGCCGGCGAGCCGGTCAAGATGTCGAAACGGTCGGGGGAATTCGTCACGCTGCGCGATGTGGTCGAGGAAGTCGGCCGCGACCCGATTCGTTTCATGATGATCTTCCGCAAGAACGATGCGCCGCTCGATTTCGACTTCGAAAAGGTCACCGAACAGTCGAAGGACAATCCGGTCTTCTATGTGCAATACGCCCATGCCCGCACGTGTTCGGTGTTCCGCCAGGCAGAGATCGAGCTGGGGCCCGTCGCCGGCGACCCGGCCGCGCTCGCCACGGCACCTTTGGAGCGCCTCACAGACAGCGGGGAAATGGCGCTGATCCGCCATTTGGCGGAGTATCCGCGCGTGGTCGAAGCCGCCGCGGCAGCGCACGAGCCGCACCGCGTCGCCTTCTACCTGTACGACCTTGCCTCGGCCTTCCACGCCCACTGGAATCGCGGCAAGGAGTTGCCGCAATTGCGGTTTATCAATCCCGCCGAACGCGATATGACGCTGGCGCGGCTTGCCCTCATTCACGCCACAAAACTGGTGTTGTCGTCGGGATTGGCTATTCTTGGTGTCAGCGCGCCCGACGAAATGCGCTAGCGGCCTGGGGCTCCGCCGTGCGGGACCGAGTAGATCTGGGGTAAGCAAACGGAATGGCGGACCGGTACGACCCAAAAGTCACCGTGCGGCCAGCGACAGACCGCAAGGACTCTGACGCACACCAGGGCCCCGCTACGAGTGACGATCCGCTGTTCGAACTGGCCCGGATCGTATCCGGTCGCGGCGCCGGTGGCGGCACGCCTGCCGCCGCGACGTCGTCGGTGCGCGGACGGCCCGCGCCGCCGCCTGCGCCGACAAGGCCGGCACCCGCCGCCGAGCCCGACGTGCTCGCCGACCTCGAAGCGGAGCTGCTGAGCGACCTGCAGGCGTCCTTCTCTGCCGTGCGGGATGCGATCGAGCCGGTGCGCTCGGAGCCGCCGGCCGCGCCGGTGGAACCGCCGCCGCAGCCGGCTGCCGCCGCACCGCCGACGCCGGCGCCCGAGCCGGTGCGCGCCCCGCATCCGGAAGCGCCGCCGGTGAAGCCGCCGGCCGCGGCCGACCACCCGTCGTCCCGGCCGTACGCGCCGCCGCAGCCGTCGGCGCCATCGCGCCTGTCGGCCGCCGCGCGCCCGCCGCTTCAGCAGACGCCGCCGCGCCAGCCGACCGCCACGGCTGCTCGCCGCCGCGCGCGCATGAGCGACTCCTGCGCCGCCACCGGCCGCGCCCGACGCGCCGGCGGCGCCGGCCGCTTCGAAGAAGCTCGATGTCGGCAGCCTGAACCTGCGCCCGACCGTGGCGCCGCATGTCGCGCGTGAGCCCGGCGCCGCCGACGGATTCGCCGTTGCCGACGCCGCCCGAAAAGCCGGCGTCTGGCGCCGCCAGGTCGTCGCGCTGGGAGAAGCCCGCCGAACCGCCGAAGCCGCAGGCCGGCGCCGCCAGCCGCTTCGCGCCGCCGCGGGCCGCCAATCAATCGCATCCCGCGCCCGGCCAGCCGGCTGCGCCGCCGCCTGTCGACGAAGAGGACCTGCCGTTCGGCGAGGGGGTGCCCTTCGCCGCATGACGGCGGGAACCTGGACGGCGAGTTTCCGCTCGACGACTTCAACATGGTGCCGGGCTACGGCGACGATGCCGAGGTGCCGCCCTATCCGGAAGACGACGAATTGGAGCCGCTGCGCCGACGCGGCGTGCCGCGTGCGCTGGTCGCGGTCGCCGGCATTGTGGCGCTCGTCCTCATCGGCGTGCTCGGCTTCGTCATGCTGCGGCCCGGCGCCGGCGGCAGCGGTGCGCCGCCGATCGTCACCGCCGATGCCGGTCCCACCAAGATCGCGCCGCCCGAGACGCCGGCGACCGGCAACGGCGACGAGCAGAACAAGCTGATCTACGACCGCGTCGATTCAGGCGCCTCCGCCGGACCGGCCGACAGCAACCTGGTCACGCCGGGCAGCGAGCCGATCGCGTCGGTTCCTTCCGCCGACGACAGCAACAATCCGATCGCGCGGGTCATCCTGCCCGGCGGTCCGGCGCCCGAGACGCCCGGCACGGCCGCTGCCGGCGCCGCCGACAATGCCGGTGACAACGGCGCCGATGTCGCGATGAACGGCGGCGACAGCCCAGTCGATCGGACCGCGCAAGGTGCGCACCGTGGTGGTGCGGCCGGACGGCACGATCGTGTCGAGCGATGCGGTGCCCGTCGCGGGCGACGCGCCGGCTTCCACCGACGCACCGCGGCCCGCCACCGCCGAGGTGCCGCAGACGCCGGAGGTGCCGCCGGTTGCCACCAACGACGACACCGCGGCGATTGCCGGCGGCACGGGCGGGCAGGAACTGGCGATCACCGCCAATCCCGGCGCGGCCGGCGGCACGGCGGCCGAGACACCGGCGCCCCGCCAAGGTGACGGCCGAGACGCCGGCCCCGCCGAAGCCGAAGCCCAGCCGAAGGTGGCCACCAGCGGCGACGACGGGCCGATCGACCTGACGCCGGGCACCGGCAAATCGACCACCGAGGTCGCCTCGCGCACGCCGGGCGGGCAGGGCGCCCTGCCGCTGGCGACCGGCGGCATGATGGTGCAGGTCTCCTCGCAGCGCTTCCAGGACGCCGCGCAGGCGACCTTCCGCGACCTGCAGACGCGCTATCCGGCGATCCTCGGCAGCTACAACGCCGACATCCAGCGCGCCGACCTCGGCGACCGCGGCATCTATTTCCGCGTGCGCGTCGGGCCGTTCGCCTCGGCCGATGCCCAGAACCTGTGCCGGGCGCTGAAGAACGCCGGCGGCGATTGCATCCTGGCGCGCGCTGACGCCGTCCCGAGCGGAGAGCGGCGTGGCCGACACCAAAGCCTTCATCAGCGGCTGCGCCGGACCGGTGCTGAGCCGCGACGAGATCGCCTTCTTCCGCGGCGAGCGGCCGTTCGGCCTCATCCTGTTCCAGCGCAATTGCCGCGCGCCGGAGCAGATGCGCGATCTGGTCGCCGACCTTCCGCGATGCGGTCGGCCGCGCCGATGCGCCGGTGCTGATCGACCAGGAAGGCGGCCGCGTGCGCCGGCTGAAGCCGCCGCACTGGCCGGCCTATCCGGCGGCGGCCGCGCATTGGCGCGCTGCATGCCGCCGATCCGGCGGCGGGCTTGCGCGCCGCCTGGCTGCACGGCCGGCTGATCGCCGCCGATCTCGCCGATCTCGGCATCGACGTCGATTGCCTGCCGGTGCTCGACGTCTCCGTGCCCCGGCACCAGCGAGGCCATCGGCGACCGCTCCTTCGGCGGCGACCCGGCGCGCGTCGCCGCCCTCGGCGGGGCGCTCGCCGAGGGGCTGATGGACGGCGGCGTGCTGCCGGTGATGAAGCATCATTCCCGGCCACGGCCGGGCGACCGCCGACAGCCATCTCGGCCTGCCGGTGGTCGCGAGCGACGTCGAGGTGCTGGCGGCCAGCGATTTCGCGCCCTTCGCGGCGCTCGCCCACCTGCCCATGGCGATGACCGCCCATATCGTCTTCAGCGCCATCGATCCCGGCCGGCCGGCCACCGCCTCGCCGGTGGTGATCCGCGATATCATCAGGGGGCGAATCGGTTTCGACGGGCTGCTGCTCAGCGATGACGTCTCGATGAATGCACTTTCTGGGGATTACGGCGAGCGGGCGGCGGCCATCTATGCCGCCGGCTGCGATATCGTGCTTCACTGCAACGGTCGGGCCGAGGAGATGCTTGCGGTCGCCGACGTGGCGCCGGAACTGGCCGGCATTTCAGGCGAGCGCGCCGCCCGCGCCTTGCGGGCGAAGCGGAAGCCGGCGCCGTTCGATCGCGCGGCAGCGCGCGATGAATATCGCGCGCTGCTCGCGCCGTTCGGCGGGGCGCGGTGTGTGAGCTCATGAACGGCCATGAACAGCCGAAGACCGCGATCAGAGGACGACCTGTGGGCCGCCTACGAGACGGCCGAGCCCGACGACGGCGGCGAGGCGCTGGTCGATCGACGTCGACGGCTTCGAGGGGCCGCTCGACCTGCTGCTGGCGCTGGCCCGCACCCAGAAGGTCGACCTGACGCGCATCTCCATCCTGGCGCTGGCCGAGCAGTATCTCGCCTATGTCGAGCAGGCGCGCAGCCTGCGGCTGGAGCTCGCCGCCGACTATCTGGTGATGGCGGCGTGGCTGGCCTACCTCAAGTCGCGCCTGCTGCTGCCGCAGGCGAGCGACGGCGAGGAGCCGACCGGCGAGGAACTGGCCGCCGAACTCGCTTTCCGCCTGCGCCGGCTGGAGGCCATGCGCGAGGCGGCCGCCCGGCTGGCCAACCGCGACCGGCTCGGCCGCGACGTCTTCGCCCGCGCCGACCCGGAGCCGGTCGAGATCGTCAAGCGCGGCGCCTTCACCGCCACGCTCTACGATCTCCTCACCGCCTATGCCGCCATGCGCCAGAACTATGCGTCGGTCGACGCGCATCGTGTCCGCATCCGCGATGTCTGGTCGCTGCGAGGAGGCGCGCGAGCGCGCTCACCCGCATGATCGGGCGCATCGCCGAGTGGACGCCGATGGAGGTGCTGTTCTCGCCCTACCTGCAGGCGCCGGGCCTGCGCCGCAGCGTCACGGCGAGCGCCTTCGGCGCCAGCCTCGAAATGGTGCGCGAGGGCAGGATCGAACTGCGCCAGACCGAGCACTTCCAGCCGCTATACGTCCGCGACCGGCCGCCGCCGGTCGCTCTCGTCACCCCGGAGAACGGAAATGGCTAATTCCAGCGCCGCCGTGGTAATCGCCGTCGACAACGATGCGACCGCGATGAGCCAGAGCCCCGAGGAAAGGCGGCAGAACCTGCGCATGGTGGAGGCCTTGCTGTTTGCCTCCGCCGAGCCGCTGTCGGCGGCCGAGATCGCCGGCCGGCTGCCGGAAGGCGTCGACGTTGCCGGCCTGCTGCGCGACGTGCAGGCGATGTATGCCGAGCGCGGCGTCAATCTGGTGCAGGTGGCGGGCAAGTGGATGTTCCGCACCGCCGGCGACCTGTCCTTCCTGCTCAGCCGCGAGGCGGTGGAGCAGAAGAAGCTGTCGCGCGCGGCGCTGGAGACGCTGGCGATCATCGCCTACCACCAGCCGGTGACCCGCGCCGATATCGAGGAGATCCGCGGCGTGGCGACCAGCAAGGGTACGCTCGACGTGCTCATGGAGACCGGCTGGATCAGGATGCGCGGCCGCCGCCGTGCGCCCGGCCGGCCGGTGACCTATGGCGTCACCGAGGGCTTCCTCGCCCATTTCGGCCTCGACAGCGTGGCCGACCTGCCCGGCGTCGAGGAGCTGAAGGCCGCTGGCCTGCTCGAACTCGCGGATTCCCGCCAATTTCTCGATCCCCGAGCCGCAGGCCGGCGAGGCTTTGGCGGAGGATGAGGACCCGCTGGAGGAGGGCGACAGCGGCGCGCCCGTCGACGAGGCCGGCGACGAATAGCCGCATCGCGTCGGCCCCTGGACGGGCGTAGCGGCTGCCGGCCGGTGAAAGTCCCGGCCGCGCCGAAACCCTTGTATTTGCCAAGGTCGCTGGATTGCCCCTACATGATGGCACAGGCATCTGCCGCGAGCGGGCGGGCTTGCGCGGCAGCCAGAGAGTAGAACCGGGAGAATGACCCATGGGTGGTCTCAGCATTTGGCACTGGCTAGTCGTTATCGTGGTCGTCATGCTCCTCTTCGGACGGGGCAAGATTTCCGACCTGATGGGCGACGTGGCCAAGGGCGTGAAGAGCTTCAAGAAGGGGCTCGCCGACGACGACGAAGAGCCGACGACGGCCAAGCCGATCGAGAGCAAGCAGGCGGTTCCGGAAGAGAAAACCAAAGCCAAGGCCTGATCCGCGCGTTTCGCGCGGACTGACCGTCTTGCCGCCCGTTGAGCGGGCGATTGCGAGCGTTCCTGCATGTTCGACATAGGCTGGACCGAACTCCTGGTGATTGCCGTGGTGGCGATCGTCGTCATCGGGCCGAAGGACCTGCCACGGGTCATGCGCATGGTCGGCCAGTGGACCGGCAAGCTGAAGCGCATGAGCCGCCAGTTCCAGAGCCAGTTCAACGAGGCTCTGCGCGAGGCGGAACTCGAGGACGTGCGCAAGGACGTCGAGGCGCTCGGCAAGGACGTGATCGACATCGGCAAGAACGTGCGCGACGACGTCGCCAAGGCCGGCGCGGACATCAACAAGGGCATACAGGTGAGCGCGCCGCCAGCCGCCGAAACACCGCCCGAGCCGGCGCCCGCACCGCCGCCGGCTGAGGCACAGGCGTCGGTGGCCGCGCCGGTCGAGACGGTGGCCGCGCCGGTCGCGACGGCGGCCGTGCCGCCGGCGGAACCGGCCGCCGCCGCAGCGGGAGAGGTCAAGCCGTGACCGACAAGGACACCGCGGCATCCCCGCCCGAAGAACTGGACGAGATCGAGGCGAGCCGCGCGCCGCTCCTCTCCCATCTGATCGAGCTGCGCCAGCGCCTGATCCGCGCCATCGCCGCGGTGATGGTCGCCTTCGTCGTCTGTTTCATCTTCGCCAAGCAGATCTACAACATTCTGCTCATTCCCTATGTCTGGGCGGCGAGCATGCATGGCGACGTGCCGCGCCTGATCTACACGGCACCGCAGGAATATTTCATCACCCAGATGAAGGTGGCGCTGTTCGGCGCGCTGTTCATCGCCTTCCCGGTGATCGCCATCCAGATCTACAAGTTCGTGGCGCCGGGCCTCTACAAGAACGAGCGCCAGTCCTTCCTGCCCTATCTGATCGCCACGCCGGTGCTGTTCATCCTCGGCGCGCTGGTGGTCTTTTCCATCATGATGCCGCTGGCCATGCGCTTCTTCCTGTCGCTCGAGCAGCCGGGCGGCAACGGCGTAGCGGCGATCGATCTCTTGCCCAAGGTCGACGAGTATCTCGGCCTGGTCATGACGCTGATCCTCGCCTTCGGCCTTGTCTTCCAGCTTCCGGTCATCCTGACGCTGCTCGCCCGTATCGGCATTGTCTCCTCCGATATGCTGAGGGGCGGCCGGCGCTATGCCATCGTGCTCGCCTTCATCGCCGCCGCGGTGCTCACCCCGCCGGACCTCATCTCGCAGTTCGGCCTCGCTTTGCCGACCCTGCTCCTCTACGAGGGCTCGATTCTGTCGGTGAGGATGGTCGAGCGTCGCCGCGCCCGCGCCGAGGCGGCGCGCGCGGCGGCCGAGGGCGGCGTCACCTGAAGGGTGGCTTAGGCCCCGCCAGCCAACAGACGCGCGCTTCTCGCCGGCCTACCCGAAATAACCGGCTGGATCGGCGAGAGGTGTTTGTTTCCGCCCGCGCGAGTGACTAAAAGGCGCGGAGAAACCCACCGGACTGCTCCCCATGCTCGACATCAAATGGATCCGCGACAATCCCGATCTCCTGGCCGAAGCGCTGGAGAAGCGCGGAACTTCGCCGGCCAACGCCCGCGCCACCGTCGCTGACGCCATCGAGCGCGACGAGACGCGGCGGGCGCACATCCTCAAGCTGGAAGAGGCGCAGGCGCGCCGCAATGCCGCCTCCAAGGAGATCGGCAAGGCCAAGGCCCAGAAGGACGAGGCCACCGCCGCGAAGCTGATGGCCGAGGTCGCCGAGCTGAAGACCTTCCTGTCGGATGCCGAGAGCCGGGGGCGCGAACTGGACAAGGCGCTCGACGCGGCGCTCGCCGTCATCCCCAACCTGCCGCTCGACGACGTGCCGGTGGGGCCGGACGAGCACGCCAACGTGCAATACCGCCTGTGGGGCGAGAAGCCCGCCATCACCGATGCCAAGGAGCATTTCGAGCTGGGCGAGGCGATGGGCGGCATGGACTTCGAGGCCGCCGCCAAGCTCTCCGGATCGCGCTTCGTCGTGCTCAAGGGACAGTTGGCGCGCATGGAACGCGCGCTTGGCCAGTTCATGCTCGACCTGCACACCACCGAGCACGGCTATACGGAAGTCCAGCCACCGCTGCTGGTGCGCGACGATGCGGCTTTCGGGACCGGGCAGTTGCCGAAGTTTGCCGAGGATCTGTTCGCCACAAACACCGACATATTCCAGGCCGAATGGGGCGAGTTCTCTTTTGCTGATGGGGCGGTGGGCCTCTTCAATCCTCGCTTCAACGATCCACGCCGTCAGCAGGAATTTGAAGACGCTCGACGTATCGCGAGGCAGGTCGGCATGCGGCGCGATCGAGATCAGGAACAGGCCAGCCTTTACGCCAGTCAGTCTCTGTGGCTCATCCCCACGGCGGAGGTGCCGCTCACCAATCTCGTGCGTGAGTCGATCCGCGACGAGGCCGAACTGCCGATCCGCGTCACCGCGCTCACGCCCTGCTTCCGCTCCGAGGCCGGGGCGGCGGGCAAGGACACCCGCGGCATGCTGCGCCAGCACCAGTTCAACAAGGTCGAGCTGGTCTCGGTCACCACGCCGGAAGCCTCACGCGACGAGCACGAGCGCATGCTCGTCTGCGCCGAGGAGGTGCTCAAGCGCCTCGACCTGCATTACCGCGTGATGACGCTGTCGACCGGCGACATGGGCTTCGGCGCCCAGAAGACGTACGACATCGAGGTGTGGCTGCCGGGGCAGGGGAGCTATCGCGAAATCTCGTCCATCTCGCTCTGCGGCGATTTCCAGGCGCGGCGCATGGCGGCGCGCTACCGGCCGAAGGAAGGCAAGGGAAACCGCTTCGTGCATACCCTCAACGGCTCCGGCGTCGCCGTCGGCCGCTGCCTGATCGCCGTCATGGAGAACTACCAGAATTCCGACGGCTCGATTTCGGTGCCCGAAGTGTTGAAGCCCTATATGGGAGGAATGGAACGAATAGGGAGCAGCGGCTAGAACGTGCACTCCCTTTCGCGGTTCCCTACCACTCACTGATCGCTGTTCACTATTCGCCGGATCCAATGCGCATTCTCATCACCAATGACGACGGCATCAATTCGCCCGGCCTCGCGACGCTGGAAAGCATCGCGCGCCATTTCGCCGACGATATCTGGGTGGTCGCGCCCGAGTCCGACCAGTCGGGCCTCGCCCATTCGCTGTCGCTCAACGACCCGCTGCGCCTGCGCCAGCTCGCCGACAAGCACTATGCCGTGCGCGGCACGCCGAGCGACTGCGTCATCATGGCGATCCGCCGCCTGCTCGCCGACCACAAGCCCGACCTCGTGCTCTCCGGCGTCAATTCCGGCGCCAACATGGCCGAGGACCTGACCTATTCCGGCACGGTCGCCGGCGCCATCGAGGGCACGCTGCTCGGCGTCAGGTCGATCGCCGTCAGCCAAGCCTACACCTATCATCACGACGAGCGCATGGTGCCCTGGGAGACGGCCGAGACACTCGCCCCCGACATCATCCGCAAGGTGCTCGACTTCGGCTTCCCCAACGGCGTCTTCTACAATCTCAATTTCCCCAACTGCGCCCCTGGCAAGGTCACTGGCATTGCCGTCACCCATCAGGGCAAGCTCGCCCATGCGCTCCACATCGACGAACGCCGCGATGGGCGCAACCTGCCTTATTACTGGCTGATGTACCGCCGCGCCGAGACCGCCGCCGGGCCGGGCAGCGATGTCGAGGCGGTGGAGAGCGGCATGATCTCGGTCACGCCGCTGCGCATCGACATGACCGCCGATGAGCTGCACGATTCCCTCAGCCGTCACTTCGACGGGGCTGGCACGTCGGGCTGATGACCACGCCCGGCACCGACGCGGAGCGCCGTGAACACATCGCCGGGATGATCCTGCGCCTGCGCCGTGCCGGCATCACCGACCGGCGCGTGGTCGCTGCCATCGAGGCGGCGCCGCGCGACCTCTTCGTGCCGGCGGAGCTGCGCGCCGACGCCTATGCCGACCGGGCGCTGCCCATCGATTGCGGCCAGACCATCAGCCAGCCCGTGATCGTCGGCGCGATGACTGCCGCGCTCGATGTCGGTGCCGACGACCGCGTGCTCGAGATCGGCACCGGCACCGGCTACCAGACCGCGATCCTCGCCCGCCTGGCGCGGCGGGTTTACACCATCGAACGCTTCCGCACGCTCACCGCCGCCGCCGAATCCCGCTTCCGCACGCTCCGCCTCACCAACATCACCACGCTGGTCGGCGACGGCATCAAGGGCTGGCCGGAGCAGGCGCCCTTCGACCGCATCATCGTCACCGCCTCCGCCGACGCCGTGCCCGAAGCCCTGTTCAAGCAGGTGCGTCTCGGCGGCGTGCTCATCATGCCGGTCGGGCCGGCCGACGGCGTGCAGAAGCTGATGCGTTTCGAGCGCGGCGAGGAGGGCTTCACCCAGCGTGAACTCGCCGAGGTGCGCTTCGTGCCGCTGATCCCCGGCAAGGCCCAGCGGCTGTAGCGCTCCGGTTCGAGCGGCTTCGCGCTTTTCTTCTGCCCGCGCGGCCCGCATCGCGGCCATAACGTGTTGGCGAAACACAAGCGTTCCGACTGTTTAGTCTTTATCAACGTTACCAGCGTTTACTCGCATCAGTTCCGAGTTCAGTCGTGCGAGTTGAGCAATGCGTAACCGTAACTCCGCCTTCCGGTCCCGCGCCCTTGGCCATGCCGCCTTTGTCGTCGTTGCTGCCGGACTGGCCGCTTCCTGCAGCAACGCCACGCGCTTTCAGGAACCCTTCTTCACCGGCTCCACCGAAAACCAGCGCGAGATCATCGGCCAGGCCGACGCCCAACCGATGCCGGCTGCCATTCCGCAGCCATCGACCGCTGTTTCCCGCGCCGAGCTGCCGCCGCCACCTTCCGCCCCGGCCAGCACCGCAATCGCCGCCAACACCAGCGGCGAATATGGCTGGTCCGCCGTCGGCGGGCAGGTGATCACCGTCCGCTCCGGCGACACGCTCAATTCGCTGGCCAGCCAATACGGGGTGCCCGAGGAGCAGCTTCTTTCCGCCAATCAGATGAGAAGCGCCGCCGATGTTCGCGCCGGCCGCGTCATCGTCGTTCCGCACCGCGTCGCTCTGGCGCCCAATGCCACCGTCAGGCCGACGCCGGTAAGCTACACGCCGGCCGCCGCCAGCGTCATGCCGACGCCGGCGAAGCCGGGCGTCAGTACCGCCACCCATACCGTCGTTGCCGGCGATACGCTCTATGGCATCGCCCGGCGCTACGGGGTCACGGTCCGCGAGCTGGTCGCCATCAACGGCCTGCCCTCGGCTGAAGCGATCCATCTCGGCCAGACGCTGAAGTTGCGCTCCGACGGACGCCCGGCGACCGTCACCGCTGCCACGCAGGCCGCCAAGCCAACCATCCCGGGCGCCCAGCCGACCCGTGTCGCCTCGCTCGATGCCAAGGCCAGGATTCCGGTCCAGGCCCCGGCCGCTCCCAAGGCGGCGGAGCCGCCGCTGGCCGACACCTCTGGCGCCCCCGCGGTTCCGGCCGTGCCCACCGTTCCGGTCATCAAGGGCGGCAACGACGACGCTGCCGCGGCCAACGCGGCCATCGACCGGGCCGCCGACGCCGGCTCGAAGACGGGCACAGAGTTCCGCTGGCCGGTGCGCGGCCGCATCATCGCCGGCTTCGGCACCAAGCCGAACGGCGAGAAGAACGACGGCATCAACCTCGCCGTTCCTGAAGGCACCGCCGTCAAGGCGGCCGAGGCCGGAACCGTGATCTATGCCGGCAACGAACTGGAAGGCTACGGCAACCTGATCCTCGTCCGTCACGCCGACGGCTGGGTGTCGGCCTACGCCAACAACAAGGATCTGGCCGTCAAGCGCGGCGACAAGGTGCGCCGCGGTGAGGTCATCGCCCATGCCGGCATGTCCGGAGCCGTGTCCTCGCCGCAGGTCCACTTCGAGCTGCGCAAGGGTGCCAAGCCCGTCAATCCGCTGGATTACCTCGCCAGCTAAGGCCGACAGGTATCACTCAATTTGATCACCGTCTGACCTCCACATCTGGACGCTGATCAATCAGGCTGGCGGGGCGGCTTGTCCGACAGGGCAACCCCAAGTCGCCCCGCCAGATCCTGAATGAACTGCCAGGCGACCCGGCCGGAGCGGGCGCCGCGCGTCGTCGACCACTCCAGCGCTTCCGCGGCCAGTTGCTCCGCGTCGATGGTCAGCCCGTACCGCCCCACATAGCCGCGCACCATCGCCAGATATTCGTCCTGGCTGCATCTGTGGAAGCCGAGCCACAGGCCGAAGCGGTCGGACAGCGACACCTTCTCCTCGACCGCCTCGTGCGGGTTGATGGCGGTCGAACGTTCGTTCTCCATCATGTCGCGCGGCAACAGGTGGCGGCGGTTGGAGGTGGCGTAGAAGACCACGTTCGCCGGCCGCCCCTCGATGCCGCCTTCCAGCGCCGCCTTCAGCGACTTGTACGAGGTGTCGTCGCCGTCGAAGGAGAGGTCGTCGCAGAACAGGATGAAGCGCTGCGCCGCCGGGCGCACCAGCGTCATCAGGTCGGGCAGGGTCTCGATGTCCTCGCGGTGGATCTCGATGAGCTTGAGCGGGCGGGCCGGGTCGGCCGCGTTGAGCCCGGCATGGACCGCCTTGACCAGCGAACTCTTGCCCATGCCGCGGGCGCCCCACAGCAGCGCATTATTGGCCGGCAGCCCGCGCTGGAAGCGCTCGGTGTTCTCCAGGAGGATGTCGCGCAGCCGGTCGATCCCCTTGAGCAGGTCGATTTCCACCCGGTTCACCCTGTCCACCGGCTGCAGGCTGCGGCTCGCCGCGTGCCAGACGAAGGCGTCCGCGGCGGCGAAATCCGGCCTCTCGGGCACCGGCGGAACCGCCCGTTCGACCAGCCGCAGGAGCCGGTCGAGACGTTCGGCAATGGCATTCAGGTCCTTGTCGGACAAAGAGAATCCTCCCTCAAGCGGGGGCCGCAGGCGGCCGGCAGGGTTAGCACGCGGCGGCCCCGGCCGCCAAGCGGTGCATTCGGTCGCGCCAGCGCCTATATCGTTTGCAATGGATGGCCGCCCCGCTATAGTCCGCGCCGTTTCGCGTCGGTCGTTGCGCCGCCGAAGACAGGAGTAGCTCTATGTCGTTTGTGACTCAGGCCTATGCGGCGACGGCCGCCCCGGACGGCGGCCTGTTCGGCGGGACCATCACCGGTCTGCTGCCGATCGTCCTGATATTCGTGATCATGTATTTCCTCATCCTGCGCCCCCAGCAACAGCGGCAGCGCCAGCATCGCGAGATGATCGCCAATGTCCGCCGCGGCGACACCATCGTCACCTCGGGCGGTCTCATCGGCAAGGTCGCCAAGGTGGACGAGAACGAGATCCAGATCGAGATCGCCGAAGAAACGCGGGTGCGGATCGTGCGCAGCATGATCTCCGAAGTCCGCGCCAAGGGCGAGCCGGTGAAGGAAGTAAAGGAAAACGGCTGAAATGGCCTTTGGCCTGACACGCGCCCGGACCTGATTGCATGCTGCAAGTCTCACGTTGGAAAGCTGGCCTGATCGCCCTGGTCGTCCTGTTGGCGATCATCGTCGACATCCCGAACTTTTTCTCCGCCGCGACCGTGGCGAAATGGCCGGGCTGGTTGCCGCACAATCAGGTCGTCCTCGGCCTCGACCTGCAGGGCGGCGCCTATCTGCTCTATCAGGTCGACACCACCGACTACGTCCAGAAGCGCCTGCGCGCGCTGGTCGGCGACATCCGCAAGGCGATGCTGGAGAACCCGCGCATCGGCTACACCGGCCTCGGCATTCAGGGCCAGGCGGTCCAGTTCCGTGTGCGCGACCTGAGCCAGCTCGCCGAGGTGCGCAAGCGCCTGGAGTCACTGCGCAATCCGTTGAACACCAGCCTCATCGGCGGCTCCAGCGTTACCGAATTTGACCTTGCCGTCGAGGACAACGGCCTGGTCCGTTTCTCCTATGATCCGAACGGCCTGACCCAGCGTGTGCGCGGCATCGTCCAGCAGTCGATCGAAGTCATCAACCGCCGCATCAATCAGCTTGGCACCACCGAGCCGTCGATCGCGCGTCAGGGCGACAACCGCATCCTGGTGGAAGCGCCAGGTCTTGGCGATCCCGCGCGCCTGAAATCGCTTGTCGGCCAGACCGCGCAGCTCACCTTCCACCTGGTCAAGTCGACACTGACCAAGGAACAGGCGGCGACCCAGCCGGTGCCGGCGGGCTCGCTCGAATTCCCCTCCGAGGAGAACCCGGACCTCGTCTATGTGGTCGAGGACACCGCGCTGATGACCGGCGAGGACCTCGTCGACGCCCAGGCCGGCTTCGACAGCCGCACCAACGAGCCGGTGGTCAATTTCCGGCTGTCGGCCTCCGGCGGCCGCATCTTCGGCGAAGTCACCGCCAAGAATGTCGGCCGGCCGTTCGCCATCGTCCTCGACGACAAGGTGATCTCGGCGCCGGTGATCCAGACCCCGATTCTGGGCGGCTCCGGTCAGATCAGCGGCCATTTCACGGTGCAGACCGCTAACGATCTCGCCATCCTGCTGCGCGCCGGTTCGTTGCCGGCCAAGCTCGACATCGTCGAAGAGCGCACGGTCGGCCCCGGCCTCGGCGCCGACTCGATCCGCGCCGGCAAGATCGCGGCGGTGATCGGAACGATCTTCGTGGTCAGCTTCATGTTCGCGACCTACGGCTTCTTCGGCCTCATCGCCAACGTCGCCGTGATGATCAACGTGGCGATTATCTTCGCCGTGCTGACCTTACTCGGTGCGACGCTGACATTGCCCGGCATCGCCGGCATCGTGTTGACCATCGGCATGGCCGTCAACTCGAACGTGCTGATCTACGAGCGCATCCGCGAGGAGTTCCGCAACGGACGCACGGCGATCGCCTCGATCGACGTCGGCTTCCGGCGGGCGCTGGGCACGATTCTCGACGCCAACATCACCACCATGATCTCCGCCCTCGTGCTCATGCAGCTTGGCACGGGCCCGATCCGGGGCTTCGCCGTCACCAACGCCATCGGCATTGTGGCCACGGTCTTCACCGCCTTCACCTTCACGCGGATGATCATCTCGATGTGGGTCGCCTGGCGCCGGCCGAACAGGATCGACCTCTAGGTCCGGGGCGAGCAGGGAGCCAATCGCATGCGCAAGTTTCGGTTCATTCCCGACAACACGAAGATTCCGTTCATGCGGCTGTGGCGGATCAACTTCCCGGCCACCTTGGTGCTGTCGGTTCTATCGGTGACGCTGTTCTTCACCATTGGGCCGAACTACGGCATCGACTTCCGCGGTGGCACGCTGATCGAAGTCAAGCCGGTGGCCGCGACATACAATCTCGCCAGCATCCGCCAAACGGTCGGCTCCCTCAATCTCGGTGACGTGCAGGTCACCGAGGTGAGCGATGTCAGCGCCGAGAAATCGGTTCTGATCAGGATCGAGCAGCAAAAAGGCGGCGAAGCCGCGCAACAGGCGGCCGTCACCAAGGTGCGCGAAGCCTTCGGCAACACGGTGGAGTTCCGCCGGATCGAAAGCGTCGGACCGAGCGTGTCGAGCGAACTCGCGACCGCCGCCACCGTGGCGCTGCTCGTCACCATGGTGGCGATTCTCGCCTATATCTGGTTCCGCTTCGAGTGGCAGTTCGCCATCGGCGCAATCATCGCGACCAGCCACGATGTGTTCATGACACTCGGATTCTTCGTCGTGTCGCAGGTGGATTTCAGCCTGTCGAGCGTCGCCGCCATCCTCACCATCGTCGGCTATTCGCTCAACGACACCGTCGTCGTCTATGACCGCATTCGCGAGAATCTGCGCAAATACAAGAAGATGCCGATCCCCGAGCTGCTCGACCGCTCGGTCAACGAGATGCTGGCCCGCACGACGCTTACGTCGATGACGACCTTCCTGGCGCTGCTCGCCCTGTTCATCTTCGGCGGCGAGGTCATCCGCTCCTTCGTCGCCGCCATGCTGTTCGGCGTCGTCGTCGGCACCTACTCGTCGATCTACATCGCCGCGCCGGTGCTCATCTTCTTCAAGCTCAGGCCGGGCGGCAGCGCCGGCGGAGAGCCGGAGGCCGCCGAGGCATCCGCCAAGGCGTAGAGCCCATGGCGAAGGGCGTCGTCATCCGCGCTGCCCACTATCCCGGCCGCGCGCCGATCGAGGCCTACGGCAATGGCGGCTTCCGCTTCGCCGCCATGTCGCACCGCGGCTCGCTCATCTGTCTGCCGAGCGGCATCTATGGCTGGCAGGCGGTGGCGGCTGACGCCATCGACGCGGCCAGCCTCGAGAAGGTCTTCGCCGAGGCCGACACCATCCACATCCTGCTGGTCGGCACCGGCGCCGACATCGTGCCGCTCACGCCGGCGCTGCGCGAGTGCTGCCGCGCGGCGGGGATCGTCGCCGAGCCCATGTCGACCGGCGCCGCGGTGCGCACCTTCAATGTGCTGCTTGCCGAGGAGCGGGCGGTCGCGGCGGCGCTGATTGCCGTGGACTGAGGCCGGGTCGCGGGCCATATCTTCCGCCATGGACGTCTACGACCACTGCGCCGGACTCGTGCGCGAACTGGATCGCGACCGCTACATAGCCGACCTTTTCGTTCCGGAGACCGCGCGCCGGCATCTCTTCGCGCTCCACGCCTTCAGCGCCGAGGTGGCGCGCATCCGCGACACGGTCAGCGATCCGACGCTCGGCGAGATCCGCCTGCAATGGTGGCGCGACGCGCTTCTCTCCGGCGGCGGCGGGCACCCGGTGGCGAGCGCCCTGATCGAGACCATCCGCACCTTCGCCCTGCCGCTGGCCGGCTTCGAGGGGCTCATCGATGCACGCGTGTTCGACCTCTATGACGACCAGATGCCAACCCGCACCGATCTCGAGGGCTATGCCGGCGAAACTACGTCGGCGCTGATCCAGCTTGGCGCCATCGTTCTGGCCGGCGGCCACGATCCGCGCGTGGCATCCGCCGCGGGGCATGCCGGCGTCGCCTATGCCATGACCGGCCTCCTCAGGGCGCTGCCCATCCACGCCGCGCGCGGCCAGTGCTATCTGCCCGCCGATATCAGCGCCGCCCACGGTTTCGACCGCGCGACGCTGGCGCAGGCGAAGGCCACGCCCGAACTGCTGATGACGCTTGCCGAGCTGCGCGCCATCGCCCGCGATCACCTGTCCCGCGCCATGCCCGATATCGCGGTGCTACCGGCGGCGCTGAAGCCGGCCTTCCTGCCGGTCGCCCTTGTCGGCCCGGCGCTCAACCGCATGGACAGGCCCGGCTACGACCCGTTCTCCGGCCGCATCGACCTCACGCCGCTGAGGAGGCAGTGGATTCTCTGGCGTGCCGCGCGTCGCTGGAAATAGCCGCTATTCGGCTGCGTCGGCGGCGGGGCCGGCAAGCCAGTGGTCGAAGTCGGCGAGCGCCCGGGCGGCGATCGCCTGGCGCTTGGCGACGGTCTTCTGCGGACCTTTCAGCTTCACGCCGGGCTCCGGCGTCACGGCGATGTCGGGAAACAGGCCGAAATTGACGTTCATCGGCTGGAACGAGCGCTTGCCCGGCTCGTCGTCGGAGGCGAGGTGCCCGCCGGTGATATGGCCGAGGATGGCACCGAAGGCGGTGGTCGCCGGCGGCGGCACGATCGCCTCGCCAAGACGCTCCGCCGCCGCCATGCGGCCGGCAATCAACCCGATCGCCGTCAATTCGACATAGCCCTCGCAGCCGGTGATCTGGCCGGCGAAGCGCAGCCGGGGGGCCGCCTTGAGGCGAAGAAATCCGTCAAGAACCTTGGGTGAATTGAGAAAAGTGTTGCGATGGAGCCCGCCGAGCCGGGCGAATTGCGCATCGGCCAGACCGGGAATCATGCGGAAGATGTCGGCCTGGATGGCGTAGCGCAGGCGTGTCTGGAAGCCGACCATGTTGTAGAGCGTGCCCAGTGTATTGTCCTGGCGGAGCTGGACGATGGCATGGGGCTTGACCGTCGGATCGCGCGGATTGGTCAGTCCGACGGGCTTCATCGGCCCATGGCGCAGCGTCTCGCGGCCGCGCTCGGCCATCACCTCGATGGGCAGGCAGCCGTCGAAATAGGGGATCTTCTCCCAGTCGTGGTGCTTGTGCGGCTCACCGGCGGTGAGCGCGTCGACGAAGGCGTCGTACTGGGCCTTGTCCATCGGGCAGTTGATGTAGTCGGCGCCGCTGCCGCCAGGGCCCGCCTTGTCGTAGCGCGACTGGAACCAGGCGACGTCCATGTCGATGGAATCGAAATGGACGATGGGGGCGATGGCATCGAAGAAGGCCAGCGCATCCTCGCCGGTGAGCTGCCGGATCGCCTCGGCCAGCCCGGGCGCGGTGAGCGGGCCGGTGGCGACGATCACCTTGTCCCATTCGGCCGGTGGCAGGCCGGCGATCTCGCCGCGTTCGATGGTGACCAGCGGCTCGGCGGCAAGTGCGGCGGTGACGGCCTGCGCGAAACCCTCGCGGTCGACGGCGAGCGCCCCGCCGGCCGGCACCTGGTTGGTGTCCGCGGCGCGCATGACCAGAGAGCCGGCACGGCGCAGCTCCTCGTGGAGCAGCCCGACCGCATTGTTGCGATGGTCGTCGGAGCGGAAGGAATTGGAGCAGACCAGCTCGGCCAGCCGGTCGGTCTTGTGGGCCTCGGTCTGCCGCACGGGGCGCATTTCGTGCAGCACCACCGGCACGCCGCGGCGCGTAAGCTGCCAGGCGGCTTCCGATCCGGCGAGGCCGCCGCCGATGATATGAACGGGAGCGATCATGGGGCGCGACCCTAGTCTGAGGCCCTTGCGGGTTCAACGGTGCGCCAGAATGTGAAAAACGCCCGCCGGGGAGGAAATCGGCGGGCGTTTCTCTATGGGACCGGTCGCGTGGGAGGACGCCGCACCGGTTCCCGTATCGCCTCGGGGGAGGGAGGAGGATTCCCCGAGAACGAAGCCAGTTACATGGTGGCCGCGCGGCGGGCGATCGCGGGGATGTCCGCGGAAGAGATGCCCAGGTCGGCCAGGTCGCGGTTGGAAAGCCGCATGAGTTCGTTGTACGTCTGGCGGTACTTGCGCCATGCGCGATAGGTGGTGACAATCCGGTTGTTCATCGTCGTGCCTCTCAATTCGAAATCTCGGCGGGCGGCTAACTAGGAACTCACTGCCGTCCTTTCGATGAGGAAGATAGGCTCCTGCCCGCGCAATGTGCAGACGAGAAATCGCATACCGGCCTTGCACTTCATGCAATGCAACACACTTCTGTCACACATGTTGCGATGCAGCAAAAACCGCCGAATACCGCAAAAACCCTACCTGTTTAGCCGTGATTCCACCTCTGTACGGGTGTGAAATTGCGGCACGAGTGTGACCGGCCCATGCAGCAGGTACAGCACCACCTCACCGTCGAGACGCATGGCAAGGGGTTGACCGAGATCACCGAGCCGGTTGCCCGCTGGCTGGCCGGGCAGGGGGTCGCTAACGGTCTGTTGACGCTGTTCTGCCGCCACACCTCGGCGTCGCTCGTCGTGCAGGAAAACGCCGACCCGGACGTGCGCGCCGACCTTGCGGCGTTCTTCGAGCGGCTGGCGCCCGAATCCGGCCCCTATGTCCACACGATGGAAGGCCCGGACGACATGCCCGCCCATATCCGCGCGGCGCTGACCCAGGTGAGCCTCTCGGTCCCGGTCAGCAGCGGCCGCATGGCGCTCGGCACCTGGCAGGGCATCTACCTGTTCGAACACCGGCGGCAGCCGCATCGCAGGACTGTGGTGCTCCACCTGATCGGCGAATAGAGTGCGCCATCTTTGGCCGGAAGAGGGGGCCCCATGCCGGACATCACGCTTTACGGACGCAAGACATCGGTGAATGTGCAGAAGGCCGTCTGGGTGCTCGAAGAGCTCCGCGTGCCCTATGCGCAGATCGAGGTCGGCCTCAACTTTGGCGGCGTCGACACGCCGGAGTACCTGGCGATGAATCCGAACGGCCTGGTGCCGACGCTGAAGGACGGCGAACTCGTCCTGTGGGAGAGCCACGCCATCGTCCGCTATCTCTCGGCCACCTACGGCGCCGGCAATCTGTGGCCGGAATCGCCGAAGGCGCGGGCCGCGGCCGACCAGTGGACCGACTGGACGGCCATGCGCTTCCAGCCGGCCTGGGGCGCGGTGTTCTCGGCGGTGGCGCGCACCAAGCCGGAGTCCCGCGACCGACGAGCGGTTGCCGCGGCGCTGAAGGGGGTCGAGCCCTGCTTCCGCATTATCGAGGCACAGTTGCGCAGGACGCCCTGGCTCGCCGGCGAGCGCCTGACCTATGGCGACATCGCCGCCGGCGCGCTGCTCTATCGCTGGTACACCATGGACATCGAGCGTTCGCCGCTCACCGGTGTCGACGGCTGGTACGAGCGGCTGACGGCTAGGCCCGCCTACGCCAAGGCCGTCTGCGTCAACTACGACATCCTGAAGAACACGGTCGGGTAGGGGGCACGTTCCCCGGACGCCACCCGCCGTCCTCTTCCTCGTCATCCTCCGCGAAAGCGGAGGATCGGCTTCAGCAAACAAGGCGCTCTGTGTTTGGGGAGAACGGTCCTCCGGTCTCGGCTTTCGCCTCGCCGGAGGATGACCGGGGGGGAGGGAGGCACGGCTTTCCCTTCTCGCGAGCCAAAGCACCGAGGTATGAACCTTTCAAAGAACATTCCCCTTAGCCCGGAGGTACAAGGGGGTGGCGGGCGCTCGGCGAATGCCGTGCGGTTACTCCGCGAAAACTGGGGGCACTCTACCCGAGCGCCCGCCGCGGCGATTTTCTTGCGTCTCCCGGCGAGCTCTGCACCCTTTCCTCGGGAGAAAAGAGCTTAGGCCTTGCGGCGGCCGGTCGTAGTGCCGACGGTCCCGCCGGGAACGCCCCGAGGGCCGGACTGCGAATCCGGAGCGCGGGGGCGCCGCACCCAGCTCCACCTAAGGTCGCCACCGGTCGGCGCCCCTCTTGAGCGAGGATGCGGGCATCATCTCATGGGGTCAGGCCACCGGGGATAGATATATTTTTGCGGGCAGAGCGACAGACACGAGCTCACCTCTCCCACCAAACACGGGCTTGCCCGTGTTTGGCGTCAATACTGCCAAAGTCGGAAACATCCGACTTTGGTTGGAGAGGTCGCGAGCGTGAGCCGAGCGGGTGAGGGGACCATGCCTCACGAGGGTCCGTACGCCCTCACCCCACGCGCCTAAGTCGCTTGCGCTCCAAGGCGCGTGGCCCTCTCCCCTCGGGAGAGGCGAACACGCCTCGGGCGTCGCGAGGGAAGGTGGCGGAATACGCTTCGCGATTCCGGCTTACAAACTGGACCTGTAGGCCGGGAATGGCCGGGACGAGCCCGGTCAAACCAAGCGTGGGCGGGCGTGACCCCACCCGGCCGGCTGCGCCGGCCACCCTCCCCGGATCGGGCAGGGCAATTGCATATGGCACGGCGCGACACCTCTCCCCTTGCGGGAGAGGTCGCCCGGCGCAGCCGGGCGGGTGAGGGGTGCGGGCACCGCCTTGCCATTACCCCTCACCCTGTCCCTCTCCCGCAAGGGGAGAGGGGACGAATACGGCAGGCGCTGCCCGCGTCCGGTAGGACCGGAGCACATGCGATCGCTTTACCGGAGCGGGGAGGGAGGGCGTCTGCCGCGCGCCCGGAGCCCAATCTCCACCTTGCGGATTCACGGTCGGGTTGCGGCGGACGCTGAACCGACGGCGATTGCGAGAAACGGCGCGCGGCGCCTCAATCCACCCGGACCCAACCCCTTGCCATCAGGTGCTCCTGCGGGCGGAAGCGGCGCTTGTAGTCCATCTTGCGCGAGCCCTCGACCCAGTAGCCGAGATAGACGTAGGGCAGGCCCATCTTCCGCGCCCGCTCGATGTGGTCGAGGATCATGAAGGTGCCCAGCCCCCGCTCGCGGTAGTCCGGGTCGAAGAACGAGTAGACCATCGACAGGCCGTCGGCGAGCACGTCGGTGAGGGCGGTGGCCACCAGCGGCCCGTCGCCGCGCCCGGTGATGGCGGTGTCCGGCCCGCGGAAGCGGTATTCGACCACCTGCGTCTCGACGTGGGAATCGCCGACCATCATGGCGTAGTCGAGCACGCTCATGTCGGCCATGCCGCCCTCGGCGTGGCGCGCGTCGAGATAGGCGCGGAAGAGCGAATACTGGTCGGCCGAGGGGCTGGCCGGCGTCTGCGCGCCGACGATGTCGCGGTTCTGCCGCACGACCCGCCTGAGGCTGCGGCTCGCCACGAAGGCATCGACCACCACGCGGATGGAAACGCAGGCGCGACAGCCCTCGCAGGCCGGGCGATAGGCGATGTTCTGGCTGCGGCGGAAGCCGCCCTGGGTGAGGATGTCGTTGAGCGCGGCGGCCCGCTCGCCGACCAGATGGGTGAACACCTTGCGTTCGGCGCGCCCGGGCAGGTACGGGCAGGGCGCCGGTGCGGTCAGGTAGAACTGCGGAGTTTCGGTCGTATGCTGGGTCATGGATGGCGCGGTGCTGCGTCAGGATGTCACCCTAGAGACCATAATACCAAGGGCCGACGATCGAAAAGACGAGCCACATCAATATGACAAGCGGCAGGCCGCCGACGAAATAGTCGGAGAAACGGTAGTGGCCGGGCCCCATGACCAGCATGTTGGTCTGGTAGCCGACGGGCGAGGCGAAGGCGCAGCTCGCCGCCAGCATCACCGCCACCACGAAGGGCAGCGGCTTGGCGCCGACCTTGTGGGCGATGTCGAGCGCGATCGGCGTGAACAGAACGGCAGTGGCGTTGTTGGACAGAACGTTGGTGAGCACGCTCACCACCAGGAAGAGCACCGACAGGACGACCCAATTCGGCTGGCCGGCGACCAGCGCCACCGTGCCCTCGGCGATGCGCGCCGCCCCGCCGGTCGCCTGCAGCGCGGTCGCGGCCGCCAGCGCCGCGCCGATCATCAGATAGATGCGCCGGTCGAAGGCGCGCACCGCCTGGCGGATGTTGAGGCAGCCGGCGAGAATCATCGCGATCGCCGCGGTCAGCGCCCCGATGACGATCGGGCCGATGCCGCTGGCGGCATAGAGCACCAGCAGGGCGAAGATGACCTGCGCCCGCCGCGCATAACGGCGCTGGGGCAACTCGGCCGCCGACCATTCCAGCAGCACCAGATCGCGATTGGTCCTCAGGCCCTCGATGGCGTCGCGCGTGCCGCCGACCAGGAGCACGTCGCCGGCCTCCAGGCGGATGTCGGCAAGCTGCATGCGCGGCATGCGGCTGCGCCGCTCGACGCCGAGGACGACGGTATCGGTGTCGCGGTGGATCGCCGCCTGTTCCACCGTGCGGCCGATGACGCGCGAGCCGGGCGCCACCATGGCCTCGGCGAGCGTCAGGTCCTTGGTGGAGACGGCCGGCGCCTTGTCGTTGTCCGCCGGCTGGCCGCTGACCGCCTGGTCGGAGATGGCGCGGGTGAGCGCGGTGCGCGTGGCGGCGACGACCAGCGTGTCGCCGGGCCGCAGCGTCAGGTCTTCGAAAGGCGGCAGGAAGGGATGCTCCTGCCGCTGGACGAGACGCACGGTCATGTCCTTGAGCGCCGCGAACATGCCAGCGACCGCCTGGGTGCCGGCCAGCGGGTGGCCGTAGCCGATATCGATCTGGGCGATGAACTGCTTGCCGGAGCCGCCGGTGATCTGCTCGGCCATGCCGATGCGGGCCTTGAGGATACGCGGCAGCACGAAGGCAACATAGGCGAAGCCGGCCAGCGACATGGCCGCCGCGGGAATGGTGAAATCGAAGAAGCCGATGGTGAGCCCGCCGACCTTCTCGGCAACGCCGGCGGCGAGCAGATTGGTGGAGGTGCCGATGAGGGTCGTCATGCCGCCGAGCAGCGCGGCGAAGGACAGCGGCATCAGCGTCTTGGAAGCCGCCACGCCGCGCCCGGCCGCAATCGCCGTGATCATCGGCAGGAACATGACCACCACCGGCGTGTCGTTGACGAAGGCGCTGGCGACCATGGCCGCGCCCAGCACCAGCACGATGGCCCCCATGCCGGTGCGGCCGCCGAGACGGGCAAGCAGCGTGGTCGGCTTCTCCAGCGCGTCGGTGTGGAACAGGCCCTGGCCGACGACCAGCAGGGCCAGCACGGTGATCAGTGCCGGGTTGGCGAGCCCGGCGAGCAGGTCGTCGGGGCCGAGCGGGCTCGCCGTGCCCATGAACATCGGCACCGCCCAGAACAGCACCAGCCAGCCGACCAGCGCCACCAGCGACACCAGCTCGATCGGCCAGCGCTCAAGCGCATAGGCGACGATCATCGCCACGATCGCCGCGTAGGTCAGCCAGGTCAGGATATCGGTCGCCGCCGCCATGTGCACATCATGCCCGAGCGCGGAAGGCGCTCAAGCGAACGATTGTGCGTGTGCGCGTGGATTCGTGCAATTATTTGTCAAGGCGCGCCAGCGGCTCGGCATTGAGCGCCACGACACCGAGCAACAGGTCGTGGAGAAGCTGGCGGCGGCGCGTGAACAGCCCGACGAGCAGGATGAGCGGCGTCAGGATTCCGCACGAGAACCAGAAGATCAGGGCATGCATGATGGCCAGCAGCGGAAACATCCGCTGGCCGTTCCAGGTGCGCATCTCGACGCCGACCATCCCCATGCCGGGCGTCGCCGAGGCACGGCCGCCGAGGGTGAGGGCGACATAGCCGAGCGCCACGATGGCGAAGAGCGCCGGGTAGAGCAGCCAGGCGATGCCGATGGTGATGATGCCGAGGATGAAGATCATCAGCGCCGCCGGGACCATCAACAGGACGATGAGGATGGCGTCGATGATGAAGGCAACGATGCGCTTCGACAGGATGCCGTCGAACAGCTCCGGCTGTGTTTCGGGATCGTAGACGAAGCTGCGGTTCGCAGGCGCGTTTCCGGTGTCGCTCATCGATACGCTCCGTGTCGGAGTCGAATGCTCCGCCACTATAGCGGTTCTGCCGGAATTGTCGCGGTGGCCGATGGCCGCGCAACGCAGGCCGCGCTACGGCGTGTCGAGACGCTCGACGCCGAAGCCCTGCGCCGTCAGCGCCGCGATGATCTCGGCGGCGTGGTCCGGCCCGTGGGTTTCCATGGTGACATCGACACAGGCGCTCTTGGGCGGTACCGACAGCATGGTGCGGTGGTGATAGACGTCGAGGATGTTGCCGCCCGCCTTGGCGATCGTGGCGGCGATTTCGGCGAGCACGCCGGGGCGGTCGCGGATGATCACCCGCACGGCGACCACCTGCTGCTCGCGGGCGAGTTCGCGCACCATGATCGAGGCGGCAAGCCGCGGATCGATGTTGCCGCCGGCCAGGATCAGGCCGACGCGGCGGCCGCGGAAGCGCTCCGGGTCGGACAGCACCGCGGCAAGGCCGGCGGCGCCGGCGCCCTCGGCCATGGTCTTCTGCAACATCAGATAGGCGGCGACCGCCTGTTCGATAGCCGCCTCGCCGACCAGCACCATGTCGTCGACATGGCGGCGCACGGCCTCGAGGGTGAGCTTGCCGACATTCTTGACCGCGATGCCCTCGGCCAGCGTCTCGCCGCCGATCTTCGGCTCCTCGCCGCGCAGCGCCGCCCACATGGAGGGATAGAGCGCCGTCTCCACCCCGATGACCTGCGTTTCGGGCCTGAGCGCCTTCACCGCGATGGCGATGCCCGAGATCAGGCCGCCGCCGCCGACCGGCACGATGACGGCGTCGAGGTCCGGCCGGTCCTCGATGATCTCCAGGCCGATGGTGCCCTGGCCGGCGATGACATGGCGGTCGTCATAGGGATGGACCAGAACCGCGCCCGAGCGCGCGACGGTGTCGTCGACGATTGCCTGGCAGTCGGCCAGCGTCTCGCCGTCGATCACCACCTCGGCACCGAAGGAGCGCGTGGCGGCGATCTTCACGAAAGGCGTTGGGGCGGGCATGACGATCGTGGCGTGGATGCCGAGGCGCTGGGCGTGCCAGGCGACCGCCTGGGCATGATTGCCGGCCGACATGGCGATGACGCCGCGGGCGTGCTCTTGCGGGCCGAGCGCCAGCATCTTGATCAGCGCACCGCGCTCCTTGAACGAGGCCGTCGCCTGCAGGTTCTCGTATTTCACCCAGATGTCGGCGCCGGTGAGCCTCGACAGGCGCGGAGCGGGCAGGAAGGGCGTACGCATCACCACGCCGGCGATCTGGCCGGCGGCGGCGCGGATATCGTCAAGGGTGGGGATCATGATGACCGTCGATGAGCGGCTGCGGCCGCGTCGATCTCTTCCTGGCTGATGTCGTTGGCCACGAGCGAGAGGATCAATTCACCAAAGGCCCTGTCACCATAATAGAGCGAAACCGCTGAGAGGCCGTCTGACGGCCTGATGTGGCAGTGATCGCCAGCCTCTTTGAGCCCTTGCAGCGTCTCGATTAGGAGGTCGATGCCCTTACGGTCTAGCTCGATCTCGATCGCCTGCATTACTTCGTTATGCACGACCGCCAGCATCGGCGTTCTCTCCGCAGTAGATTGGAGCCTGTCGGCTACCGCCTCAGCCTCTCCGCTACGAAGGGGGCGAAGTAGGTGAGGATGCCGTCGGCGCCGGCGCGCTTGAAGGCAAGCAGGGATTCCACCATCGCCAGGTCGCCGTCGATCCAGCCATTGTCCGCCGCCGCGCGGATCATCGAATATTCCCCCGACACCTGATAGGCGAAGGTCGGCATGCCGAAGGCCTCCTTCAGCCGCCAGACGATGTCGAGATAGGGCAGGCCGGGCTTGACCATGATCATGTCGGCGCCCTCGGCGATGTCGAGTTCGGCCTCGCGCAGCGCCTCGTCGCCGTTGCCGGGGTCCATCTGATAGGTGCGCTTGTCGCCGATGAGCGTCTTCTTGGTGCCGACCGCGTCGCGGAAGGGCCCGTAGAAGGCCGAAGCGTATTTCGCCGTATAGGCCATGATCTGGACATGGCCGTAGCCGGCGGAGTCGAGCGCCTTGCGGATGGCGCCGACGCGCCCGTCCATCATGTCGGAGGGGGCGATGATGTCGGCACCGGCCTCGGCCTGGACCAGCGCCTGCACCACCAGCCGCTCGACCGTTGCGTCGTTGACGATCTCCTCGCCCTGCATGACGCCGTCATGGCCGTGGCTGGTATAGGGGTCGAGCGCCACGTCGGTGATCAGCCCGATCTCGGGCACCGCGGCCTTGATGGCGCGGAGCGCCTGGCAGACGAGGTTCTGCGGGTTGAGCGCCTCGGAGCCGACCGCATCGCGCAGCTTCGGGTCGGTGTTGGGGAAAAGCGCGATCGCCGGAATGCCGAGATCGCGGGCGCGGCCGGCCTCCGCGACCACACCGTCGATCGTCTGGCGCACAACGCCCGGCATGGCGGCCACCGGTTCGTTCTCAGGCTTGTCGGTGAGGAACAGCGGCCAGATCAGGTCGTCGACGGTGAGCGTCGCTTCGCGCACCAGCCGGCGCGACCACGCCGTGCGGCGATTGCGGCGCATGCGCCGGCCGCCGAGGATGGCGTCCATGTCCGGCCGCGTGACGGGGTCGAGCGAAAACGGCGGGGGCTGACGAGTCATGACGGTCCTGCGGAATAGGGAAGGGCGGGACCATATCACCTTTTGCGGGAGGGGCAGCCGATTGCGGGTGACAAGGTCGACGGTCAGGATGTATGGGCTGGCCGGGCCCGGGCACAAGGAGGCCATCGGAGAATCCGATGCAGATGGCAAACGACGATCTGTCGGCGAAGCCGGATGCGGTCGAACGCACCGGGCTCGACATCGCGTTCGACTACTACCTCATCGCGCTCTCGGTGCTGATGATGCTGCTCGGCCTGCGCGAGTGGGCGATCATCCTCGGCATCCTCAACGGCCCCACCGGATCGTTCGAGGCGATGGACGCCTCGTGGAAGGTCGCCACCATGATCATGTCGGTGATCGACCTGGTGGCCTCGGTCGGCCTGTGGATGCGGGTCGCCTGGGGCAAGGTGGTGTGGCTGCTCGCGGCGCTCGCGGGCATCGCGCTGCACACGGTCTTCGTCCGCACCTTCGGCAGCGATCTGCCGATGACCCTCCTGCATGTGCTCACCATCGCCGCCTTCGTCGTGCTCACCTTCCTGGTGCGCCGCAGCTGATCCACGGCACCGAAACGACGGCGGAATTCCGAGCAAATCGAGCTATTCCGGTAAGTCGCTGTTAAGGCTGGTGCTTAAGGCGATTTTTAGTCGCTTTGCGTATGGTCGCTTCCACAGAGCAGGGAAAACCCTGCCGAACGGAGAGGCGATTATGGCTATTGCAAAAAGGGCAGTGGAGGCTGTGGCTCAGCCCCCGCAGGGGTCGGAACTGAAGCCGCTCTATATGGAGGCGTTGACGCTGGTCGAGCGCCTGCACCGGCGCCTGCTGGACGTCATCAAGGACGAATTCGATCGCGCCGGACGGTCGGACGTGAACAGCGTCCAGGCGCTGCTCCTGTCCAATATCGGCGATTCGGAGCTGACCGCCGGCGAACTCAGGACGCGCGGCTACTATCTCGGCTCGAACGTGTCCTACAACCTCAAGAAGCTGGTCGAGATGGGCTATATCCATCACCAGCGTTCGCGCATGGACCGCCGTTCGGTGCGTGTCAGCCTGACGGACAAGGGCCGCCAGGTCGCCGACATCGTCAACGGCCTCTATGAGCGCCACATCCGCTCGATCGATCAGGTCGGTGGCATCGGCGCCGACGATTTCCAGACACTCAACCGCTCCCTGCAGCGGCTGGAGCGCTTCTGGACGGACCAGATTCTCTACCGGCTATAGAGCCGGCCTCCCAGGCGATGCCGAATGCGAAACGGCCCGGCTCTGCCGGGCCGTTTCGATTCTGCCGCAGGCGGCACTCTGGAATTATGCCGCGAAAGCGCCACATAAACTCCCCTATAAAGATTCCGACGGCATTCCCGGTCTCGGGTTCAAATCTGCGCGAACTGGCGTGAGGGGTATGGCCGTTGCAATTGTCACTCGTGGATGCGCGTGTTACGCCGGAGGGAGAGGGCGTAAATAGCGGGGATTCAAAGGACTTGCAGGAGAATTGTAGCCTGATGACTGCCCCCAGTGTCACCATCGTCCGCAAGGGCGTCTTCGCTGTCGCCGTACTGGCGGCAGGGCTGGCCGCCGTTCCGGCGCTCGCCCAGGACCCGATCGGCGAGGTGCTGCAGCAAAACGGCGGCTCGGAATGGTCGGACGGATTCGATGCCGCCTCGGTGAGTGCGGCCGACGTGCGCACCTCGATCCCGACCATGTCGCCGCAGATCATCGGCGCCCTGCAGGCGGCCATCGCCGAATATTCCGACATCGTTGCGCGCGGCGGCTGGCCGACGGTGCCGTCCGACAAGGCGCTGAGGATCGGCATGAGCGATCCGGCGGTTGCCGTCCTGCGTCAGCGCCTGGCGATTGCCGGCGATCTGCCTAATGCGGCGGCGAACAATTCGACCGCCTTCGATTCCTACGTCGATGCGGCGGTCAAGCGCTTCCAGGCGCGCCACGGCATCCAGCCGGACGGCGTCGTCGGCGATTCGAGCTTTGCGGCGCTTAACGTGTCGGCGCAGGTGCGCCTTACCCAGCTCGCCACCAATCTGACGCGCCTCAAGGTGCTGACCTCCAAGGCGCTGCCGAATCGCTACGTGATGGTCAACATCCCGGCGGCCTCGGTCGAGGCGGTCGAGAACGGCGTCGTCGTGCAGCGCCACACCGCCGTGGTCGGCAAGGTCTCGCGGCCGTCGCCGATCGTCAATTCCAGGATCACCGAGATCAATTTCCATCCCTACTGGACGGTGCCGGCGAGCATTATCCGCAAGGATCTGATCCCGCTGATGCAGAAGGACCCGACCTATCTGTCGACGTGGAAGATCCGCGTCTACGATCCCAAGGGCAGCGAAATTTCGCCCGATCAGATCGACTGGTCGACCGACCAGGCGACGAAGGGCTACATGTTCCGCCAGGACCCCGGCGACGAGAACTCGCTGGGCATCGTCAAGATCAATTTCCCCAGCCCCGACGGCGTCTACATGCACGACACGCCGCACAAGGGCCTGTTCAACGACGACTACCGCTTCGATTCGTCGGGCTGCGTGCGCATCCAGAACATCCGCGAGCTGATCACCTGGATTCTTCAGGACACCCCCGGCCAGACTTCGGACGTGGTCGAATCCGAACTGCGCAACCCGGAACAGCTGAACGTGAAGGTGGCCAATCCGGTGCCGCTGCACTGGACCTACATCACGGCCTGGTCGACGACCGACGGCATCGTCAATTTCCGCAATGACATCTACAATCTCGACGGGCTCGACCAGTTGGCGGCGGAAGCCTCCGCCGCTCCTGGCGCCGTGGCCCCCGACGCCACCGGGACCGTTCCCCTGCTTCCGGCCGCCGCCCCGGCCGCCGTGCAGTAGGCAAATGCCGGCCTTGAAGGGGCCCTTGGCCGGGCGCTCGCGTGGCGCCCGGCGCGCAACTGTGATAGAGCCCGGTCCGGTTCCCGTGCCTGCGTCAGCCGGTTGACGGCACCCCTTTGTTTTGCTGACAGGAATACAAGCGACCATGTCCGTGACAGCCGCCCTCGGCGCCAACACCGCGCCCGGATTCTTCTCCGCCTCGCTGGCCGAATCCGATCCCGAGATCGCCGACGCCATCGCCAGCGAACTCGGTCGCCAGCAGCACGAGATCGAGCTGATCGCCTCCGAGAACATCGTCTCCAAGGCGGTGCTGGAAGCGCAGGGCTCGGTGATGACCAACAAGTATGCCGAGGGCTATCCGGGCAAGCGCTATTACGGCGGCTGCCAGTTCGTCGATGTCGCCGAGACGCTGGCGATCGAGCGCGCCAAGAAGCTGTTCGGCGCCAATTTCGCCAATGTGCAGCCGAACTCCGGCAGCCAGATGAACCAGGCCGTCTTCCTGGCGCTGCTTCAGCCCGGCGACACCTTCATGGGCCTTGACCTGGCTGCCGGCGGCCACCTGACCCACGGCTCGCCGGTCAACATGTCGGGCAAGTGGTTCAAGGTCGCGCCCTACAATGTGCGCCGCGACGACCAGCTTCTCGACTATGACGAGATCGAGCGCATCGCCCACGAGGCGAAGCCCAAGCTGATCCTCGCCGGCGGCACCGCCTATTCGCGCTACTGGGACTTCAAGCGCTTCCGCGAGATCGCCGATTCGGTCGGTGCCTATCTGATGGTCGACATGGCCCACTTCGCCGGACTGGTGGCCGGCGGCATGCATCCCTCGCCGATCCCCCATGCCCATGTGGTCACCACGACGACCCACAAGTCGCTGCGCGGCCCGCGCGGCGGGCTGATCCTCGCCAATGACGAGGCGCTCGCCAAGAAGCTGAATTCGGCGGTGTTCCCGGGCCTGCAGGGCGGCCCGCTGATGCACGTCATCGCCGCCAAGGCGGTGGCGCTCGGCGAGGCGCTCCGACCGGACTTCAAGGTTTACGCGAAGAACATCGTCGACAACGCTCGTGCGCTTGCCGAAACGCTGAAGAGCGCCGGCTTCGAGATCGTCTCGGGCGGCACCGACAACCACCTCATGCTGGTCGACCTCAGGCCGAAGAGCCTGCGCGGCAACATCTCGGAGAGGGCGCTCGGCCGCGCCGGCCTGACCTGCAACAAGAACGGCATTCCCTACGATCCCGAGAAGCCCTTCGTCACCTCCGGCATCCGGCTGGGCACGCCGGCCTCGACCACGCGCGGTTTCGGCGTCGCCGAGTTCCGCCAGGTCGGCCAGCTCATCGCCGAGGTGCTCGACGCGGTGGCGCAGAGCGAGGACGGGTCGGCGCCGCTGGTGGAAGCCGCGGTCAAGCAGAAGGTGAGGGCGCTCGCCGACCGCTTCCCGATCTACCAGTGAGGCGCGGCCAGGCGGGGCACTGAAGGCAGGCTGGGGCGATGCGCTGTCCTTATTGCGGCAATCCCGATACGCAGGTGAAGGACTCGCGGCCGTCGGAAGACAACACCGCGATCCGCCGCCGGCGCGTCTGTCCGGATTGCGGCGGGCGCTTCACCACCTTCGAGCGCGTGCAGTTGCGAGAGCTGACGGTGATCAAGCGTAACGGCCGCCGTGTGCCCTTCGACCGCGACAAGCTGATGCGCTCGGTGCAGGTGGCGCTGCGCAAGCGCACGGTCGATCCCGAGCGCGTTGAACGCATGGTCAACGGCATCGTCCGCCAGTTGGAATCGAGCGGCGAGAGCGACATCGCGTCCGAGGCCATCGGGCTACTGGCGATGGAGGGCCTGCGCAATCTCGACGAGGTCGCCTATGTGCGCTTCGCTTCGGTCTACAAGAACTTCAACGACGCCGAGGACTTCAAGAACGCCCTCGGCGAGCTTTCCGGCGAACAGCCGGCGATCCTGAAGAAATAGAACCATGCCGGCCCGCCGCACTGCCCCGCGCAACGATCCGGAATTCGACCGGCGCATGATGGCGGCCGCCCTGCGTCTCGGCCGCCGCAATCTCGGCCAGACCCATCCCAACCCAGCGGTCGGCTGCATCATCGTGCGCACCGATGGCGCCACGCCGGTGGTCGTCGGGCGCGGCTGGACGGCGGTCGGTGGGCGGCCCCATGCCGAGAAGGAAGCGCTGAAGGAGGCCGGCGCACGGGCCGAAGGCGCCACCGCCTACGTGACGCTGGAGCCCTGCGCCCACAAGGGCCGGGTGAAGCCGTGCAGCGAGGCGCTGGTGGCGGCCAAGGTCGCCCGCGTCGTTACGGCGATCGCCGATCCCGATCCACGCACGCAAGGCAAGGGCCACGCGATCTTGCAGGAAGCCGGCATCGCGGTGACCACCGGCGTACTGGCCGAGGAGGCGGCCCGCGCCCATTCCGGCCACATCCAGCGGATCACCAAGGGCCGGCCGCACGTCAGCCTCAAGCTCGCCGTCTCCGCCGACGGCATGATCGGCACGCGCGGCGGCGAGCGCATGATCATCACCGGCATGGAGGCGTTCACCGCCGTCCAGGCGATGCGCACCTCCTTCGATCTCGTGATGGTCGGCATCGGCACCGTGCTGATCGACAATCCGCGCCTGACCGTGCGCCTGCCCGGCATGACCGGCCGCACGCCGGCGCGCGTCATCCTCGATGCCACGGCGCGGCTGTCGCTGGAATCGAACCTGGTGCAGAGCGCGCGCGAGGCGCCGCTCATCGTCATCGTCGGGCCGCAGGCGCCCGATGCCCACAAGGCGGGCCTCGAAGCGGCCGGCGCGAAGATCATTGCGGTCGATGCGGCGCAGGGCGGCGTCGATCTGCGTCAGGCGCTCGAAGCATTGGCCAAGGAAGGCTTCTCTCGGCTTTTCGCCGAGGGCGGGGCGGAGGTCGCCGCGTCGCTGGTCGCCGCCGATCTGATCGACGAGGTGGTGATCTTCCGCGCGCCGGTGGTGGTCGGGCCGAACGGCGTGCGCGCGCTCGGCGGCACGGCGCTGTCGGCGCTGGAACGTAGTCCGCGCTACCGGCTGGTTGAGACGGCCGCGGCCGGCAAGGACGTCATGCGGCGTTATGTGAGGGCATGAGCATCATGTTTACCGGAATTGTTACCGATGTCGGCCGGATCACCCGCGTCGACGAGCGCAACGACGTGCGCCGCATCGCGATTGCGTCGGCCTACGATGCCGAGACCATCGACGTTGGCGCCTCGATCGCCTGCAACGGCATCTGCCTGACGGTGGTCGCGCGCGACGCGAACCCGGCGGGCGCCTCGACCTTCGCGGTGGAGGCGGCACCGGAGACGCTCAACGTGACCACTGCACAGGACTGGGGCGTCGGCACGCTGATCAATCTGGAGCGCTCGCTGAAGCTCGGCGACGAGCTCGGCGGCCACCTGGTCAGCGGCCATGTCGACGGCCTGGCGACGATCGTGTCGCGCGAGGACTACAGCGAGACCACCAAGTTCGTCTTCGAGGCGCCGCACGACCTGGCGCGCTTCATCGCGACCAAGGGCTCGGTGGCGCTCGACGGCGTCTCGCTGACAGTGAACGGCGTCGACGGCGACCGCTTTGACTGCCTGCTCATCCCGCATACGCTGAAGGTGACCAACTGGGGCGGGCGCCGGGCCGGCGACCGGATCAACCTCGAGGTCGATACCATCGCCCGCTACGTCGCGCGGATCGCCGGGGCCGCCTGAAGACCGGCGCCGGACGCTGCCCGTCGATTCCGCTGGACAAGCCCGGCTCGCACGCTATTGCTCACGCCCGCTTCCCCAATCGCTGTCCCGAGTGTGTCCGTGCCGCATCTTTTGATCATCGAAGCGCGTTTCTACGACGACCTCGCCGACGAACTTCTACGCGGCGCTCTCGGCGCGCTGGAGCGTGCCGGCGCCACTTATGAGCGCATCACCGTGCCCGGCGCGTTCGAGATTCCGGCGGCGCTGTCCATGGCGCTCGAGGCGGTCGACGCGGGCACCGTCGAATATGACGGCTACGTCGCGCTCGGCTGCGTGATCCGCGGCGAGACGACGCACTACGAGACGATCGCGGGCGAGTCGGCGCGTGGGCTCATGGAGCTGGCGATCGACGAGGCGATCGCCCTCGGCAACGGCATCCTCACCGTCGAGAACGACGAGCAGGCCTGGGCGCGGGCGCGCGTCGACGGCAAGAACAAGGGCGGCGCGGCGGCCGAGGCGGCGCTGCGCATGATCGCGCTGCGGGCGCGCTTCGGTCTTTAGGCCGCTCCGCCACCGATGGCCGCTCTCCATCCAAACCACGCCGAACGCGCCGCCAGGCCGGCCAACCAGCGCGGTGCGGCGCGGCTGGCCGCCGTGCAGGCGCTCTACCAGATGGACCTCTCCGGCGCGACGCTGCCCGAGGTGATCGCCGAGTTCGAGACCTACCGGCTCGGCAAGGAGGTCGACGGCGACCAGTATCGCAACGCCGATGCCGCCTTCTTCCGCGACATCGTCGCCGGCGTCGTGCGCGACCAGAAGACGCTCGACCCGGCCATCGACCGGACGCTCGCCATGGGCTGGCCGCTGACCCGCATCGACACGACGCTGCGCGCCATCCTGCGCGCCGGTGCCTTCGAACTGGCCAACCGCACCGATGTGCCCTCGCGCGTCGTGATCAGCGAATATGTCGACGTCGCCAAGGCCTTCTTCGACGACGATGCGCCGGCGGTGGTCAACGCGGTGCTCGACGCACTGGCGCACGAGTTGAGGGCGGGCGAGTTCACCCGGCCGGAGGGCGGAGCCTAGATGGCGGTGAACCGCAGGAAGCGTCCCGGCGAGTTCGAGTTGATCGAACGTTATTTCCGGCCTCTGGCCGGCGATCCCGGTGCGTTCGCGCTCACCGACGACGCGGCGGTGTATCGCCAGCGGCCGGGCGAGGACCTGGTGCTGACCACCGACATGATCGCGGCCGGCATCCATTTCTTGGCCGACGATGCGCCGGCCTCGGTGGCCCGCAAGGCGCTGCGCGTCAATCTCTCCGACCTTGCCGCCAAGGGGGCGACCCCCTTCGGCTACCTGCTCTCGCTGGCCCTGCCCGAGGACTGGACCGAAAGCTGGCTGGCCGGCTTCGCCAGGGGCCTGAAGGGCGACCAGGAACGCTACGACATCACCCTCATCGGCGGCGACACCATCCGCGCGTCCGGCGGCCTCACCGTGTCGGTGACCGCGCTTGGCCGCGTCCCCAAGGGACGCATGGTCACCCGCGCCGGCGCCCGGCCGGGCGACGCGGTCTTCGTCACCGGCACCATCGGCGATGCGGCCCTCGGCCTCGGCATGCGGCTGGGTCGGATCGATGCCGGCGAGGGCAGGGGCGCCAAGCACCTCATCGACCGCTACCTGCATCCTCAGCCGCGCATGGCGCTGGCCTCGGCGCTGCGCCACCATGCCTCGAGCGCCATGGACGTGTCCGATGGTCTTGTCGCCGATCTCGCGCATATCTGCGACGTGTCCGGGGTGGGCGCCGAGATCGAATCGGCGCTGGTGCCGTTGTCGCCGGCGGCGCGGCGGCTGCTCGCCGGTGACCGCGGTCTGCTGCGCACCATCGTCACCGGCGGCGACGACTACGAGATCCTGGCGACGGTGAGCCGCTCGGCGGCACCGAGCTTTGCCGCCGCCGCCGAGGAGGCCGGCGTGCCGGTGACCCGCATCGGCACCATCGTCGCGGGCAAGGGCCCGCCGCGTCTGCTCGACGCCACCGGTCAGCCGATCCGCCTCGACGGAGCCGGGCACACGCATTTTTAGCGTGATTTGAATGTGTCCGCCGGCTATGTCAGCCGCCCATGGCGACGGCAACAGCGACGACCACCATCGGCGGACCGCGCCATGCGCGGCGCAACGCCATGCTCTTGTCCGCTGCGGCAGCCTTCAGCGGCGCCATTCCGTCGATCAACATTTCGCTGGGCGGTCTCGCCGGCAGCTACCTGCTTGACGCCGACAAGTCGCTGGCCACCCTGCCGGTGAGCGGCTTCAACGTCGGCGTGGCACTCGGCACCATACCCGCCGCCCTGCTGATGCGCCGGGTCGGTCGCCGCGCCGGCTTCCTGTCAGGCGCGAGCGTCGCCATCTTCGGCGGTCTCGTCGCCGGCTATGCGGTGCTCGTCGGCTCCTTCGTCCTCTTCGCCGTCGGCCTGCTCACCGTCGGCTTCTCCGCCGCCTTCGCCCAGCAATACCGCTTCGCCGCGGCCGATGTCGGCAGCCCCGCCTTCCGCGCCCGCGCCATCTCCTGGGTGCTGACCGGCGGCATCGCCGCGGCGGTCATCGGCCCGCAGACGGTCATCCTGACCCGCAACCTGCTCAGCCCGATTCCCTTCGCCGGCAGCTTCTTCGCCATCGGCATCCTCGCTTTGGTGGCGATGGCGATCCTGTCGCAACTCAGCGGCGATGCCCGCCAGCCGCCGCCGTTGACCGAACGCTCCGGCGGTCGCTCGCTTGTCGAGATCGCCCGCCAGCCGCGCTTCATCGTGGCGATCGTCTGCGCCATGGGCTCCTACGCGCTGATGAGCCTGTTGATGACGGCGGCGCCGCTGGCAATCGTCGGTTGCGGATTTCAGCCAGGACATGGCCGCCCTCGGCGTCCAGTGGCACGTGATGGCCATGTTCGCCCCGAGCTACATCACCGGCCAGCTGATCGCCCGTTACGGCAAGGAGCCGGTGATCGCCATCGGCATAGGGCTGCTGGCGCTGTGCGCCGCCATCGCCATCGCCGGCGTCGATCTGGCTAATTTCTGGGTGGCGCTGATTCTGCTGGGCGTCGGCTGGAATTTCGGCTTCATCGGTTCGACCGCCATGCTCATCGAGACCTACCGGCCGGAAGAAAAGAACACCGTTCAGGGGCTCAACGACTTCCTGGTCTTCGGCTCCGTCGCCGTTGCCTCGCTGTCGTCCGGCAAGCTCTACGCTTCGGTGGGCTGGGAACGGCTGAATCTCTACGCTTTTCCGGTCATCGCAATCTGTGCGGCGGCGCTCGTGGTGGCGTTCGTTCTGCGCTGGCGGCGGACGGGCTGAATCGGCCGCGCAGGGCTTTGAGCGAGGTCAAACGCGAGCCGACACATGGCTTGACGCCCGTTTCCCGACGGGCCATACCCACGCCGGTTCCAGTCCGCCGGGGGGGCGGTATCGTTCGGCCATATCGCTTGAATCTGGCTGGGCGCGAGCGGTTTTTGGGCGCTCGTCGGCTCCAGCTGACGGAGGGAAAGACCCGTGATTTACCTGATCATTCTGTGCGGTCTCATCGCTATTGCCTATAGCGTATGGTCCGTTCGCGCAGTGCTGGCCGCAGATGCCGGCTCGGCGCGCATGCAAGAGATTTCGCGCGCCGTGCAGGAAGGCGCTACCGCCTATCTGCGCCGCCAGTACACCACCATCGCCGCGGTCGGCGTGGTGGTCTTCATCATCATCACCTGGTTCCTGTCGATCACGGTGGGTATCGGCTTCCTGATCGGCGCCATCCTCTCCGGCTCGGCCGGCTTCATCGGCATGATGGTATCGGTCCGCGCCAATGTGCGCACCGCGCAGGCTTCGAGCAAGAGCCTCGCGGCGGGCCTCTCCATCGCCTTCCGCTCCGGCGCGATCACCGGCATGCTGGTTGCGGGCCTCGCTTTGCTCGGTGTCAGCGTCTACTACCTCATCCTCACACAGTTCCTGGGCCACGCGCCCAGCGACCGCATCGTCATCGACGCGCTGGTGGCGCTCGGCTTCGGCGCCTCGCTGATCTCGATCTTCGCCCGTCTCGGCGGCGGCATCTTCACCAAGGGTGCTGACGTCGGTGCCGACCTCGTCGGCAAGGTCGAAGCCGGCATTCCCGAGGACGACCCCCGCAATCCCGCGACCATCGCCGACAACGTCGGCGACAATGTCGGCGACTGCGCCGGCATGGCGGCCGACCTGTTCGAGACCTATGTGGTCACGGTGGTCGCGACCATGGTGCTTGCTTCGATCTTCTTCGCCACGGCGCCGAACCTCGGAGTGACGATGCTCTATCCGTTGGCCATCTGTGCGGCCTGCATCATCACCTCGATCGCCGGCACCTTCTTCGTCAAGCTCGGTGCCAACAATTCGATCATGGGCGCCCTCTACAAGGGCCTGATTGCCACGGGCGTCCTGTCGGTCGTCGGTCTGGCCATCGCCACCTTCCTGATCGGCTGGGGCGAAATGGGCACGGTTGCGGGCAGGTCGATAACCGGCACGAACCTGTTCATCTGCGGGCTTATCGGCCTGGCGGTCACCGGCCTCATCGTCGTCATCACCGAATACTACACCGGCTCGGGCAAGCGTCCGGTGGTGTCGATCGCGCAGGCCTCGGTCACCGGCCATGGCACCAACGTCATCCAGGGCCTCGCCGTCTCGCTCGAATCGACGGCGCTGCCGGCTCTCGTCATCGTTGCCGGCATCATCGTGGCCTCCCAGCTCGCCGGACTGTTTGGCATCGCCATCGCGGTCACCACCATGCTCGGCCTGGCCGGCATGATCGTGGCGCTGGACGCTTTCGGCCCGGTCACCGACAATGCCGGCGGCATCGCCGAAATGGCGGACCTGCCGGCCGAGGTGCGCAAGACCACCGACGCTCTGGACGCGGTCGGCAACACCACCAAAGCGGTGACCAAGGGCTATGCCATCGGCTCCGCCGGCCTCGGCGCTCTGGTGCTGTTCGCCGCCTACACCAACGACATCAGGCATTTCGTCGAGACCGGCGTGCCGTACTTCAAGGATGTCGGCACGGTCGACTTCAACCTCTCCAATCCCTATGTCGTCGCCGGCCTGATCTTCGGCGGTCTCATCCCCTATCTCTTCGGCGGCATCGCGATGACTGCGGTCGGCCGCGCGGCGGGATCGGTGGTGATGGAGGTTCGTCGGCAGTTCAAGGAAATGCCGGGCATCATGAAGGGGACGCAGAAGCCGGACTACGGCCGGGCGGTCGACATGCTGACCAAGGCGGCGATCCGGGAGATGATCGTTCCCTCGCTGCTGCCGGTCCTGGCGCCCTTCGTCGTCTACTTCGGCGTGCTGCTGATCTCCGGCTCCAAGGCCTCGGCCTTTGCCGCGCTCGGCGCGTCGCTGCTTGGCGTCATTGTCAACGGTCTCTTCGTCGCCATCTCGATGACTTCGGGCGGTGGCGCCTGGGACAACGCCAAGAAGAGCTTCGAGGACGGCTTTGTCGACAAGGACGGCGTCAAGCACATGAAGGGCTCCGAGGCGCACAAGGCGTCGGTGACCGGCGACACCGTCGGCGACCCCTACAAGGACACGGCCGGCCCGGCTGTGAACCCGATGATCAAGATCACCAATATCGTTGCCCTGCTTCTGCTGGCAGTGTTGGCGCACTAACGACCGATAGGTCACAGACAAGGGGCAACCGTGCTGGACGGCACGGTTGCCCCTTTTTATTCGGGCTCTAAGCTGGCGGGCGGAAGGGTCTTTCCACCGGAGCTGCCAGCCATGCCCCGTACGCGGATTGTCGCCACTGTCCTCTGCCTCGTCCTTGCCGCCCTGATGCCGGCGGTGGCGACGCAGGCCGACGAGGCCAAGCCGTCATTCAGCTTCAACCTCCTGTCGGTCGAAGGGCTGGTGATCGGCAAGACGATCACCATCGACAAGGCCTTCGGCGCCGAGCACAACCTGCCGGTCGCCGCACCGTTCTCCTTCGTGGTGCCGCTGTCGCCGAGCAAGGAATACGAGGTCTTCGTCGATCCGGCACCCAAGCCGGGCGAGGCATGGATCAAGATCAACTTCGCCACGGCTGACCGCCAGCTCATCGAGAACATCCAGTTCGTCAGCATGCGCGTGCCGATGGGCGAGCTGCAGGCGCGGCTGCAGGCGGTGGCGGGGGTGCTCGTCAAAGGCGGGCTGACGGCCGTCATCAAGGACAAGGCCAATGCCGGCCGCGATACGGTGCGCGCCACCAAGATCGGCGATTACGACGCAGTCGAGGTCGTCGGCCACTACGATGACCCGGAACTCGGCGCGATGGTGGTCCGGCTGGTCGGCATTCCCAACCCGGACGGGGCGGACGGCGTCGCGGCGATCGCCAATATCGTGGTGTCGCGGATGCCGGTGAAGACGGTGGACGATCTCGCCCGCACCCGCGGCGGGGCGCTGCTCGCCAACTTCAAGTATCTGAAGCCTTGAACGCCGATCCCCCGGCGTCGCCTACAGGCTCGGCTTGCCGAAGCCGATGACGCCCGACAGGACCTGCTGCAGGAAGCTCTGGTCGGAACCGCCGGTCGGCGTCGTACGCGAGATGAAGTCGAACACCTTGCCGTCCTTCAGGCCGTAATTGGCGACGTGATCGACCTGGTCCTTGTCGTTGAAATAGACGGCCACGACACGCTGGTCGATGACCTTCTCGGGCATGAAGGCGACCGGACGCTGGCGCGTCTGGCTGATGTAGTAGAAGACGTCGTTGCCGTAATTGGCCGAGGTCGAGGGCGAGCCCAGCGCGATGAGCACCTGCTCCTTGCTGGAGCCCGGCGGCACCTGTTCCAGCGCCATGGGCGACACCACATAGCCGTGCTGGGTGGTCTCGGCGACCCCGGTGAACGCGCCGGCACTGCCGGCGCCGGTGGCACCGCAGCCGGCAAGGCCGAGAAGCACCGTCAGTGCGGCGCCCGCCGCTAAGGTGGCCCGCAGACGCCCGGAAATCGAAGAGACGCCGTTGTTTCCGTATCCGTCCTTGGTCATTCCGCCCGGTCCCGTCCTGCTTTTTGTCGCCCCGGCTCAGCCCGCGACGCCAACCCGCATGCGCCGACAGAAGCTTCAGCATGATCGTGTCGGAAACGTGGTATCCCGCGCCGATAACCGCCATGGCCTACCCTGCCGAAGCGCCGCTTGCAACGGGTCCCGGCGTGGAGGAGTGTCGGAAGGCTAACCGGAGGGAACGCTCACCTTGTTCGCACGCCTGTTCCGTGCCGACCGAGCGGCCGAAACCGCCGCCCAGGCGGTCTATGATGCCATCGTCGCCCAGGCCCGGGCGCCGGCGCTCTACGCGCTCCTTGGCGTGCCCGATTCGGTCACCGGCCGCTTCGAAATGGTAGTCTTGCACACGGTTCTGGTTATCGAACGGCTGCGCCGCGAGGGACCTGCGGGTGCCGAGCTCGGTCAGCACGTCTTCGACCGGTTCTGCCGCGACATGGACCGGTCGCTGCGCGAGCTGGGCTTCGGCGATCTCGGCGTCCCCAAGCGCATGAAAAAACTGGGGGAAAGCTTCTACGGGCGGGCTGAGGCTTATGGCCGCATGCTGGGCGACCGCGCCGGGCTGGCGGCGGCGATCGCCCGTAACGTGTTCCCCGACAGCGCCACAACCGCCAGTGCCGGCCGGCTGGCCGACTATGCCATGGCAAGTGCAGCGTCGCTGGCCGAGGCGTCGTTCGCGCGAATTGGCGAGGGCGCGCTGGCGTTTCCCGATCCGGCCGGTTTCGCGGAGGCCGAGACATGAACGACCATGCCATCCTGTCCCATCCCTACGACACCGCCCGCCTGCCGGCGGCGGGAACCGCGGTGACCATCGATGCCGGCGCCGGCGAGCGCGTCGCCCTTGCCGAGGCCTACGATTTGCTGGCGGTGGGCGGGCTTTCGGCCACCGTCACGCTGACGCCGGCCGGCGGCGGCATGGTGAGCGTCGCCGGCCGCGTCGTTGCGGACATCGTCCAGGCCTGCGTCGTCAGCCTGGAACCGGTGCCCCAGCACATCGACGAACCGTTCCAGATGAATTTCGTGCCGGCCGAATTCGGCGGCGGCCCGGGCAGCCGCGCCGCCCGCCCGGGAGGTGGCGATCAATCCGGAAGCGCCCGATCCGCCCGAGGTGATAGCGGGCACCACGGTCGATCTCGGCGCGCTTGTCGAAGAAATGTTCGTGCTCGCCATCGACCCCTATCCGCGCGCGCCGGGGGCGGAATTGCCCGCCGTCGGCAGCGATACCGCGGAATCGGAGGAGGAATTGCCCTTTGCCGTGCTGCGCGAGGTCATGCGGACCAGAAAATGATGGCCGCGGTTGTCCACCGCAGGGTCTTTGTCTGGCACGGCTAAGCCTGTAATGTGCGCCGGCTTTCGCGCGGGGACACGCGGCGCCAGCCGCGAATCAACGAAAACACGAGAAGCGCAGAGGCTCGATGGCGGGAACGATCACGGCATCGCTTGATGTCATGGGCGGCGACAAGGGCGCCGAGGTAGTGCTGCCGGGTGCCGACCTGGTGCTTCGCCATCACCAGGGCATACGTTTCCGTCTCTTCGGCGACCAGGCCGTGGTCCTGCCGCTGCTCGACCAGTATCCGCGCCTCAAGGCCGCCTCCGACTTCGAGCATTGCGAGGTGGTCGTGCGTGGCGAGGACAAGCCCAGCCAGGCGCTCCGCCGCGGGCGCGGCAAGTCGAGCATGTGGCGCGCCATCGAGGCGATCAAACAGGGCGCCGGCTTCGCTGTCTCGGCCGGCAATACCGGTGCGTTGATGGCCATGGCGCTGTTCTGCCTGCGCGGTGAGAACGACATCGACCGGCCGGCAATCGCCGGCATCTGGCCGACGCTGAAGGGCGAGGCGGTGGTGCTCGACATTGGCGCCACGATCGGCGCCAACGCCGAGCAGCTGTTCGAATATGCGGTGATGGGCGCGGCGATGGCCCGTGCCCTGTTCGACAAGGAGCGGCCGACCGTCGGCCTGCTCAACATCGGCGTCGAGGAGATCAAGGGGATCGAGGAAATCCGCCTCGCCGGCCAGATGCTCAAGGAATCCGAGCTGCCCTATCTGGAATATCTCGGCTTCGTCGAGGGCGACGACATCGGCAAGGGCACCACCGATGTGGTGGTGACCGAGGGCTTCGCCGGCAACATCGCCCTCAAGGCTGCCGAAGGCACGGCCCGGCAGATGACCTCCTATCTACGCCAGGCCATGGGCGCCAGTCTGAGCGCCCGCATCGGCTATCTGCTGGCGCGTGGCGCCTTCAACCGGCTCCGCCACAGAATGGACCCGCGACGCAGCAACGGCGGTGCCTTCCTCGGGCTCGGCGGGCTGGTGATCAAGAGCCACGGCGGGACCGACGCCGAGGGGTTCGCCGCGGCCATCGAAATCGGCTACAGCATGGCGAAGAGCGGCGTCGTCGAGAAGATCAACAAGGACCTGTCAGCGCACCGCCAGGCGGTTGCAGCCGCCGATACGGTCGCCAAGACGGGTGCGATGTGAGCAAGTTGCGTTCGGTTGTTCTGGGTGTCGGTGGATACCTGCCCGAAAAAATCCTCACCAATGACGATCTGGCCAGGATGGTCGACACCACCGATGCGTGGATCCGCCAGCGCACCGGCATCGCCGAGCGCCATATCGCCGCCGATGGCGAGCTGACCTCGGACCTCGCTGCGGCGGCGGCCCGGGCAGCGCTCGACCAGGCGGGTGTGTCGGCCGACGACATCGACCTGATCGTGCTTGCCACCTCGACCCCGGACAACACCTTTCCGGCCGCCGCTGTGGCCGTGCAGGAGAAGCTCGGAATGACCTCCGGCGCCGCCTTCGACGTGCAGGCGGTGTGCTCCGGCTTCGTCTATGCGCTCACCATGACCGACGCCATGATCCGCGCCGGCCACGCGCGCAAGGCGCTGGTCATCGGCGCCGAGACCTTTTCCCGCCTGCTCGACTGGACCGACCGGACGACCTGCGTCCTGTTTGGAGACGGGGCAGGGGCCGTGGTACTGGCGGCCGAGGAGCAGCCGGGCACCTCGGCCGACCGCGGGCTGCTGACCGCGCACCTGCGCTCCGACGGCCGCCACAAGCTTCAGCTCTATGTCGACGGCGGGCCGTCGTCGACCGGCACTGTCGGCCACCTGCGCATGGAAGGGCGCGAGGTGTTCAAATACGCCATCACCGCGATCGGCGACGTCATCCAGGACGCATTCCGCGCCACCGGCATAGCGCCCGACGACATCGACTGGTTTGTGCCCCATCAGGCCAACATTCGCATCATCGACGGCAGCGCCAAGAAGTTCGGAATTCCCGAGGAGAAGGTGGTCAAGACGGTGGCGCAGCACGGCAACACCTCGGCCGCGTCGATCCCGCTGGCCTTGTCGGTGGCGAGCGCCGACGGACGCATCAAACGCGGCGATCTGGTGCTTCTGGAAGCGATGGGCGGCGGGTTCACCTGGGGGTCGGCGATTCTGCGCTGGTGACCATTCCCCCATATGAGGTGGCCGCCGGGTTGCGTGGACGGCTGTCGAACAGTTGATTCCCTGTTGCCGACGCAATAGGCTATCGCATTGGATTGATGGCGAGATTACGCCAAGACAGCGGCAATCCCTCGGGGGGAAACAATCGGGGCCATGGCGGGCAAGACGGTAACTCGGGCCGATCTCTGTGAGGCGGTCTACCAGGCGGTGGGACTGTCCCGGACGGAATCGGCTGACCTTGTCGAGCTGGTACTGGATGAGATCAGCGACCGCATCGTCGCCGGCGAGGCGGTGAAGCTGTCGTCGTTCGGCTCCTTCATCGTGCGCAAGAAGGGCGAGCGCGTTGGCCGCAATCCGAAGACCGGCGAGGAAGTGCCGATATCACCGCGGCGGGTGATGGTCTTCAAGCCGAGCAACGTTCTCAAACAAAAAATCAATCAGGCGCTCATCGACGGTGGCAGCCGGGAGGAAAGCGACCAATGACGACCGCGCCCGCGGCGGGCGCGACAATGGGAATGAACAGTGTCAAAGGGGCCAGACGCGTTCAGGACAATCAGTGAGGTCGCGGGCGAATTGAGCCTGCCGCAGCATGTGCTGCGGTTCTGGGAAACCCGCTTCGCTCAGATCAAGCCGCTCAAACGCGGCGGCGGTCGCCGCTATTATCGGCCCGACGATGTCGAGCTTTTGCGCGGTATCCGCCATCTCCTCTACGGCGAGGGCTATACCATTCGTGGCGTCCAGCGCATCCTCAAGGAGCAGGGCGCGCGCTTCGTCATCGCGAGCGGCCGCGGCGAGATGCCGACCATGGTGCGGGGCGGCAGCGACGACGCGGATGCGCTGCACGATTCCGTTGCTGTGGAGCTGAACGGCGACCACGATATCGCGGCCTTGGCCGACAGCGATCCGCGCGGCGGCTATGTCCCGTCGGCCAACGGCGGCGCCAGAATGTCGGCCCAGGGGGCGGCAACGCGGCTTTCCGAGGGCGAGAAGGAGCGCCTGCAGGCGACCCTCGGCGTCCTGCTCGAATTGAAGCGCCTGCTCGATCAGTCGCGCTAGCGCTGGCAAAAGACGCTGAATCCGCGCCGACAAAGGTCTAGCGCGTTGCACGGCGGCGCCGGCGCCCATATAGTCCGCGCCGGTCGGAGCGTGGCGCAGTCTGGTAGCGCACTTGACTGGGGGTCAAGGGGTCGCTGGTTCGAATCCAGTCGCTCCGACCAGGTTCCCTGAAGACATGGCCGCCATCGGCCGTCGCGCCCGTAGCTCAGTGGACAGAGCGTCGCGCTTCGAACGCGAAGGTCGGGAGTTCGATACTCTCCGGGCGCGCCAATCTTTCGCTCACGCCAGGCTCACTGCGTTCGCCGGCTGCGCGAGGGCGGCCTGACCGGCCGGGCCGCACTTGCGGCCTTGGCGTGTGCGAAGTTGCTCCTTCGAAGCGCGCCATTATTCGCTCACGCCAAACGCACCCCGACGGAGCCCGACCCGGTCGGCTTGCCTTGCGTCAGATGGTCCCTCCCCGGAGTGCTCCAATGGGCCCCTTAGTCAGATAGACTGGGGGGAGTGCATACCGCGTTCGTTCATCTCAGCATTAGTCTTCGAGCTATTCGGATGAAGGAGCAGCAAGATGCATGGAAATATCGACAGAGTCCTCGCATGTGCGGCCGCAAGCGTTGCCATGATCTCGCTTGGCCTGAATGGTGCGGAAGCGCGGGACTACACACGCTCCTGCACTGCAACGATCGGCATCAACGCACAAAGCCCCACCGGTGAGCGACTGAGAGGCGCGTCATACCGCTTCAGCGGCCAGGGAACGGTGGGGTACTTCGCACCGAACACGGCACGGGAACGCGCCCGCAGAAATATCGACGAATGCATCGACGCGGCCTGGGCGCACCGCTACGGAACCAGCCGCCCGAGCGCCTGCACCGAGAGCAACCAGGTCTACAGCTATCCCTTCTACGGCTTGCATTTCGGCGTCCAGCAGGCCGTCTGCCTGACCAATCGTGGACGGGAACAGATCTTCGTCGATGTGAACGTGCAATTCAGCGGTGACACCGGCTGTACGCTGCGCACCAACTCCTGGAACAGGGTCGTAACCCAGGGCTACACCATCAATTGCCCGGATTACGACGAGGGGCCTCGGCACTAGCCGTCGCACGGACCCCGTCAGGGCGGGTTTCGCACCGCCGCCCGCTGGCTCTGCGGGGCGGCTGAGGGTCAGGCTACGCTTGCGGCCTGCGGCAGGACGGCCGTTCCGCCGCTCTCATGAATGCGGATCGCGGCCGGCGGCGATCATCAGGTGGTGCGCCTGATGGTGGCTGCCTTTCGCCAGGACGCCGATGAAGCCCAGCGCCTTGACCTGCATGATATCGCGAGCATCGGCGACCCTGACGATCAGCGCGGCGCCGTTCGGAATCTCCGAGGGCTCGTAGGTCCATCCGCCGACGCCATTCATGACCTGGGCATGGGCAAAGACCATGCGGCGGATGGAGCCGACGATCGGGCCGTCTCCGGTCGCCAGGAAACGGACGCCGCTTTCGGTGTCTTCGCTGGTTGCATGGGCACCAAGCGTGACATTGTCCATGTCGATGAGGTGCTCGCGCAGCGCCTCGATGTTCACCTTCGACCAGTCGGTCTGCGGATCGGCCTCGAGCATCGCCACGATTTCCTGGATTGCGGCAAAGGCCGCCTGGCCGCCCTCGCGCGGAACGGCGGCTTGATCCTGGCTCATCGCGGCATGGGCCTGATGCTGCATGGCGGGCATCTGGCCGGGATCGCCGGCCGCTTCTCCGGCCCATGCATGGGACGCTATGACGACCGCCGCAGCGGCAAAGGCGAGATGTTTCATGGGTGAGGTCTTTCCCGTTTGGCTGGCTGGCTTCCAGGATCGCATCCGGGCGATCGACATGACATGATAGCTATCATGTCGCTTGAGATGACTCACCTGCTGAAGGCCCTGCGCTCCGCCGAGCGCCGTCTGCCCGAGGGCGGCCTCCTGTTCCATAGAGGCGATCCCGTCACCAGCCTGTTTCTTGTTCTCGAGGGAACGATCGAGCTCACGCGTCATCAGGCGGATGGCGGCATGGTGGTCCTGCAGCGGGCGTCGCAGAATGCCGTCCTGGCCGAAGCGTCGCTCTTCTCCGAGCGCTATCATTGCGACGCATTTGCCGCCTCGCCCTCCATCGTGCTCGCCGTGCCGATGGCCGATGTGCGCTCAAGGCTCGCCCGTTCGCCCGCATTTGCCGAGGCGTGGGCCGAGTATCTGGCGCACGAGGTGCAGGCAGCCCGATTGCGCAGCGAAATCCTGTCGCTCAGAACGGTCGCCGCGCGGCTCGACGCATGGCTGCTGTCGCATGGAGAACGCCTGCCGGCGAAAGGCGAGTGGAAATCTCTGGCGCATCAGATCGGCGTCAGTCCCGAAGCGCTTTATCGCGAACTTGCCCGGCGCAATGCCGGATAGCGTTCGTCGGGCGGTTGGCGCCCGCCGGGTTCCAGAGCCTTTCACGGTCAGATGGGATCAATTCCGCTTCTCGACCGGCGCAGCGATCCAGCGTCGAGACCGGCGAAGGGCGATGTGGGGCATCGGTCGAGCCGGGATCGGCGCTGAGCGCCCACCGGTCGGAAACCCGAAGGGACGGGCGCTTTTGCACCACTATCGTCGCCGTCGGTCTGGCCGTACCCGGGTACGACCGTCGCCCGCCGGCTTGATCCTGTCGCAAAATCGTTCCGTCGGAATGGCTCTATCTGAGTCGAAAAAGGCTCTAGCTGTGAGCTTTCAACAGGTTGTCCATCCGGTCCCGAGCGAGGAAGCTGGAGTTGCGAAGCTGCAGCGAGCCCTCGGAGGAGGACCGGATGAAGGTGCACAAGAATGCCCGTCTGACGCCGCATAGTCAGCCGATCTGGTGCAGCGCGTAGAGGCCGGGCAGCCCATGGCAGCGGTTGCCACGGCTTTCGGCGTGTCGGTGCGCACGGTGCGCAAATGGGTCGAGCGCTTCCGCCGCGAGGGGCCGGAGGGGCTGAAGGACCGCTCATCACGGCCGCATAGGCTGCACCAGCCGACGCCGGAGGCAGTCGTCGCCGAAGTGGAGCGGCTGCGCCGGCAACGCTGGACCGGCAAGCAGATCGCGGCCGAGCTCGGTATCTCGCCGGCCACCGTCAGCCGCATCCTCCGGCGTCTCGGACTGAACCGCATCGCCGCGCTGGAGCCGGCCGAGCCGGTGCGCCGCTACGAGCGCCAGCACCCCGGCGAACTGATCCATATCGACATCAAGAAGCTCGGCCGTTTCGACCGGGTCGGCCACCGCATCACCGGCGACCGTCGGCGCCAGAGCTCAAGGCGAGGCGTCCGGCAGGGCAAGACCTGGGGCGTGGCTGGAGTTCGTCCATGTCTCAATCGATGATGCCTCGCGCCTGGCCTTCTCGCAGATCCTGCCCGACGAGAAGAAGGCGAGCGCCGTCGCCTTCTTGCGTGCCGCCGTCGCCTACTATGCAAGCCTCGGCGTCACCGTCGCCCGCGTCATGACCGACAACGGCGCCTGCTACAAAGCCCACGCCTTCCGCGATGCCTGCCGCGATCTCGGCCTGCGCCACATCAGGACCAGGCCCTATACACCGAAGACCAACGGCAAGGCCGAGCGCCTCATCCAAACCGCACTGAGGGAGTGGGCCTATGCCCAGGCCTACCCGACGTCCGACCACCGCGGCAACGAGCTGCCGCGCTGGCTACACCGTTACAATTGGCACCGTCCCCACGGCAGCCTAAACTCCAAACCGCCATCAGCAGGCTGGCTCTCACCAGGAACAACCTGTTGAGGCTCCACAGCTAGG
>CAVTBE010000004.1:0-136710 GCA_963732845.1 uncultured Alphaproteobacteria bacterium
GTCAATTCGCTTCCAATCGCGACCCCCTTTTCGCTTCCAATCGCGACCCCTTGAGGGGGCCAGGTTGGGCCTTTCAAATGGAGTGGATAGGAGGAGGGATCGGAGGTTGATGCCGCGCGACCCGATGCGACGGGGTGGTGATCTGCGGAGTAGTTGATCAGTTGCGGTTCTTGAATTGCCAACTGGTGTTGCCGGTCTCGATGATGTCGCAGTGGTGGGTCAGGCGATCGAGCATGGCGGTGGTCATCTTGGCGTCGCCGAACACTTGCGGCCAATCGGCGAAGGCAAGATTGGTGGTGATCAGCAGCGAGCGTTCTCGTAGAGCTTGCTGATCAGGTGGAACAGCAGCTGGCCGCCGGGCTGACTGAACGGCAGATAGCCGAGTTCGTCGATGACGATCAGATCGTAGCGCAGCAACTTCTCGGCCAATCGACCGCTTCGGCCTGCGGCCTTCTCCTGCTCGAGCTGGTTGACCAGATCGACCAGATTGTAGAACCGCCCGCGGGCCCGCATGCGGATCACCGCCGAGGCGACGCCGATGCACAGATGGGTTTTGCCCGTGCCGGTTCCGCCGATGAAGATGGCATTGCGTTTGGCGTCGAGGAAGGCGCCGCTGGCCAGCTCGCGGACTTGCCCCTGATCGACCGGTGTGTCGGCGAAGACGAACTGGTCGAGGTCTTTCAAGACCGGGAACTTTGTGGCAGCGATCCGATAGCTGATCGATCGTGCCTGGCGGTGAGTGCGCTCGGCCCGGAGCAGGCTGGCGATGAGTGGGTAGAGTTCATCGCGCCGGGCCAGGCCCTTGCCGGCGATCTCGTCGAAGCTGGCGCGCATGCCGTAGAGCTTGAGCTCGCCCATGGCCTCCAGGATCTCATGGCGTTCCATCAGGCGACCTTCCTTATGCTGTCATAGCGGCCGCAATCAGCCATGGGTTCGATCTTCAGGCGCAGCGCATCGGGCGTGGTGATGCTGGGCGGCGGCTCGGGCTGGCGCTGCCGGGCCAGCACGGTCAGAATCACATCACCGCTGGCGATGCCGGCCTCCAGGGCCTCGGCACAGGCGGCCTCGACCGCGGCCAGCCCATGATCGAGCACCGCGCCCAGAACTTTGACGAACTGACGATCGACGTCGGCGTGGTTCTTCAGCTTGGCGCGGACCTGGGCCAGGGCGGGCGGCAGGTCCCAATCCTTGAAGGGGGCGCCATTGCGCAACGCGCCGGGCTTCTTCACCAGAACCGGCAGGTAATGCCAAGGATCGTAGATAATCTGGTCACGCCGGAAGTGGCGCGGATGGTCAGCGACGACCTCGTCGCCGAGCAGCACGACGATGCGCTCGGCATGGGAGCGCACCAGCACCATCCGGCCGGCCGCCCGCGCATCGACGCTGTAGCGGTTGTGATCGGCCATGATCAGGCAGGTCGTGCTGGCCCTGACCGCCTTCTTGACGAAGCCATCGAACGGCCCCCGCAGCTCCATCAGGCTCGCACGTTCTTCCTGGAACACCTCCCAGATCGTCCGATCCTTGAACTCGGGATGCCTGGTGCGCTTGGCCACCGCGATGCACTGATCTTCCAGCCACCCGTTCAGCTCAATCAGGCTGTTCACCCGCGGCTTGGGGCGGAACAATTGGTCGCGCAGATTGCCGACCTGGTTCTCGACCTGACCCTTCTCCCATCCTGACGCCGGGGTACACGCCACTGGCTCGATCAGATGGTGCGAGCACATCTGCAGAAAGCGGCGATTGTACTGACGCGCCTTGCCGACGAAGATCGCCTCCACCGCCGTCTTCATGTTGTCGTAGATGCCGCGCCGGCAGACCCCGCCATAGAACTGGAACGCCTTGTCGTGGGCGTCGAAGACCAGCTCCTGGGTCTCCCGGAAGTAAGCGCGCACAAACGGCATGCGGCTGTGCGACAGCTTCATGTGCGCCGCCTTGATCGTCAGCGGCAGCCCCTGGAATGTGATCGTCTCGTGGCTCCAGTCAAACTGGTACGCCTCACCGGGGGCAAAGCTCAGCGGCACAAACGCCTGTGCCGGAACCCGAGCCCGTTCGTCCCGCCACGCCTTGACGAACCGGTGCACGCTGTCGTGCGCGCCGTCATAGCCGCGCCCGCGCAGCTCCTCAAACAAACGCTGGGTCGACCGGCGCTCCCGCCGCGGCAGCCTGGCTTCCTGTTCCAGGATCTCGCTCAGAACCTCGAGCCACTGACCTAGCTTCGGCGCCGGCTGCACGCCGCGCTCGTACTTGAACTCGGTCTTCTGGCTGCGGATAACCTTGCGCACCGTCGCGCGCGATACCCGCAGCGTGCGCACGATCTCCTTGATCGGACGGTGTTGCTCGAAATAGGCGCGCCGAATCTGGCCAATCATGTCCACGCTGATCATCCCCAAACACCCTTCCCCAGCCGCTCACGGCCAAAGGAAGGGACGCTGACACACAGCGTCAGAGAGGGTCAGGATTGGACGCGAAAACCGCCCCTCAGGGGGTCACTATTGCTCGCGATTTTGCAGTGGAGAACCTGTTTGCCCGTTTCGACAAGCACCTCGCCAAGGCCGGCTATCTGGCGATGGGCGGCCAGATTGTCGACGCCACGATCGTAGCGGCGCCGAAGCAGCACAACAGCGATGGCGAGAAGGCCGACATCAAGGCAGGCAAGATCCCCGAAGCCTGGAAGGACAAGCCTGCGAAGCTGAGACAGAAGGACCGCGACGCGCGTTGGACGGTGAAGTTCTCCAAGGCCAAGACCGACGAGGCGGGAAAGACGAAGCAGCGCGACATCGCCGTCCCTGCCTTCGGTTACAAGAACCACGCCGCGATCGACCGCCGGCATGGGTTCATCCGCGGCTTCACCGTTACCGGCGCGTCGGCCTATGATGGGGCGCAGCTTCGCAATGTGTTGGACAAGAGCAACACCGGATCGACGGTGTGGGCCGACACCGCCTATCGCTCGAAGACCAACGAGGCGTGGCTGGCGAAGAACGGCTACGTCTCCGATATCCATCACAAGAAGCCGAAGGGCCGGCCGATGAGCGAACGAACCGCGCGGGCCAATGGGCGGCGCTCGAAGATCCGGGCCTTCGTCGAGCATGTCTTCGCGCAGCAGAAAGCCCGCATGGGCCTGTTCGTGAGGACCATCGGCATTGCCCGGGCCAGGATGAAGATCGGCATGGTCAATCTCGCCTACAACCTCACGCGCTACGTCTGGCACGAGGGGCGAACTGCGTCAGCATGACGGCGAAGGCGGCGTAGAACGTCGCCGCCACGCCGAAATCGATCGTCGCAGAACCAATCCGAAACAACCGAAACCAAAGACACCGCTGTCCGTCACGCCGTGCCGAGCCTCATTGCCGCCCGCCAGCCGCACAAATGCGGGTAGTTCGAGGCGTCCTCATGCGTCTGCGCCGTGCGACCGCCGAGCATCCCTTCGGGACAATCAAACGCATGACCGCCGGCGGTCGCTTCCTCACCAGAGGCATCTATAAGGTCAGGGCAGAAGCGGCCCTCAGCGTTCTCGCCTACAACCTGATCCGCATGATCAACCGGATCGGCAGCGGCAACCTCAGGGCCAGGCTCGCCTGAGCCAAGTAAAAGGGCTCCGGAAAACCGGAGCCCTCAACTTTCCACACGGCCTCTTGATAGCGACCCTCGTGTCTCATACCCGCTCTCGATCGTCGAGGTCGACACCGTCGGCCGGCTCCTCGCCCCCCTGAAACGGCGGCAGCAGGACCAACGCGCCGTCCCACACACCGACTGGGATCGTGTTGAGCTTTACCGAGAAACCCTCGCCGCTCTTCAGCGGCCAGGCGTAGCCGACGGTCACCCATCGTCCGCGCTTGGTCGAGTCCGGCGCCCGCACCACGAACATCGGCTGACGGTCCTCTTCGGCCCGTTGCCGGCTTTGTCTTTGCTCTGCCATATGTACCTCCAATGGTTGCTTCCGTAATGAAGTATAATTCATTCGGAAGCTCATCATTGGAGGTCTATCCACATGTCGTCTTTTGTCGACTTCAAGCAACTGAAGGACCAGGTGTCGATCGAGCAAGTCGTCGGCATGCTAAACCTGCAACTCAAGAAGCACGGCGACCAGCTTCGTGGCCACTGTCCGATACATCACGGCGACAGCGACCGCGAGTTCGTCGTCACGCCCGCCAAGGGTCTGTTCTACTGCTTTTCCGGGTGCGGCGGCGGTGATGCCATCACCCTGGTGTCCAAGATCAAGGACATCCCGCTGAAGGACGCGGCGGCCCTTATTGCCGCGACCTTTGCTCCGGGAACTGTAACTGTTCCTCGGAACGGTACTGTTCCCGGGAACAGTTCCCCCCAGCCTCGGACGGCACAGAAGGCACAGGGCCGGGCTCTGCAACCCCTTCCCTACCTCCAGGCCAGTCATGAGGCGGTTCAGGCCCTCGGCGTCTCTCCGGAGACATTGGAGCAGTTCGGCGCCGGCTACGCCCCGAAAGGCATCATGCGCGGGCGGCTGGCGATCCCGGTCCGCGGCCGCGACGGCGACCTCCTCGCCTATTGCGGCCGGGCCGTGAACGGCGAAAGCCCGACGCTCACCTTCCCCAACGGGTTCGAGCCAGCCAGCGTCATCTACAATGCCGAACGGGCCGCTGGCGGCGAGCTCTATCTCGTTCGCGATCCCTTGCGGGTCCTGGTCGCCCACGAGAGCGGCATCGACAACGTCGTCGCATTCCTCACCGAGGACATCACAGCCCTTCAGCTGGAAATGCTGGCGGCCCTGATGGACGAGAAGAAGTGCGAGACGGTGCAGCTATTCTGAACCGTGTGCCGCCATGTCGTCGGTTGTTGCATCTGGCGTTGTCTCGCCGGCCGATGCCGCGGTAGCACTCCCCTTCCCCTCCGATCGCTCGGAGGGGTTTTCTTTGGTCAGATCGACGGCTGCCGGCGTCTTGTCGATCGGCGTCGGGTTCGGTGGCCCCATCCTCAGCCCGAAGCGGTCGTGGAGATCGTCCAGGGCTTCCTGCCGTACACGTTCGGCCCGTTCTGCGGCCGTCTCGCCGAAGGTGGCTCTCTGCTGGGCTTCCATCTCCCGACCGAAACGCTCGGCCGCCAGCGCGCCGCGCTCCTCGGCAGTGAGTGTGTTGGCAGCAACGAGGTCGGCAACTTTGCGGATCAGCCCTTTCGGCCGCTGCCCGCCATCCGCCGGCCCGAGATACCGGCTCTCGGTGCGCACGCGTTTCCCCTCTCGCCACGTCCTCTGCTCATAGACGTAGCGACGGCCCTTGATGGTCTTGATGACGGTGTAGCTCAGCCTGCGACCTCTCTGATCGATCGCGAGGCCGTAGTCGGCTTTTCGCCGCGACGCAAGCGACGCATCTGCGCGCTGTGCACATGGTTGCACATGGCGGAACCGCCGTGCGCTATACTCGTCAGTGGAAGCCTCCCCCGCGCCATCCGCGGCCCGAATCATCGGGCGGCGGTAACGCGGAGGAACCCATGCCGTTGTTTCACAACTACTACCGCTGTGACCGCTGCGGGTACGAGTGGACCGACGAATGGTCGGCGACATGCGATGACGACTGCTCGCGTTGCGATGCACGTCATATGTCGCCCTACAAGAGCGATGACTTCACGCGGCCATCAAGTGAGCGCATCCGCCAACTCAACGATGCCTTCCGCAAAACGTTCACTGGCGGGAAGGTCGTCATGACGGCGAGCGTCGCTGCACTCCCGGAGATGGTTCGGGCGAGCGCCCTGCTTGAGGTCGCACGCTTCGATCACTTCACGCCGGACAACGATCCCCACGGTGAGCACGACTTCGGCAGCTTCGAGTTGTGCGGCCGGAAGTTCTTTTGGAAAGTGGATTATTTCGATCCGACGATGGAGTACGGCTCGGAAGATTCAACTGATCCCGCCAAGACGACCCGCGTCCTCACCCTCATGCTCGCCGAAGACTACTGATCAAAGCCCCGCCGTCGCGCGGGGCTTTTTGCGTGCTTGGTACGACGCATCACCAACCGAACCGAACCCGAAGCCAGAGATTAGCCATGTCGTCGGGCAAGCTGGGGTGATGTCCAACTGCTACGGTGAACAACCAAGTTCCCCTTGACTACGCCCTGGCGATGTTACCACTGGCTAGCGCGATAACCTCAGTATCAATTACAATTGATTGATCACGATCGAGCCGGCCAGTCCAAAGAGCACGGAATGGCTCCGTTTCCTGTAGGCCGCTCTTGACAGCAAAAGGCCGGCAACGATACATATCATGACGGGATATGATATGGACGATAACCAGCCCGACCATACGCTCGAATTCCTCTTGGCCTTCGACGGGCGTGTTCATCATCTCGAGGAAGGCTATTGGATCAAGTTCGAGATCAAAGAGGTGGCGGCGACGAAAACGCGGCCTCACGGACTGTCCTATTCGTTCAGCCTGCACGCACCGGACGGAATGCGACTAGTCGGCTTCGACAATGCCCACAGCGTGCCGGTGCCGGGTTCACGGTTCAGCAGACGACAGCTGGCTAGCGACCATTGGCATCGCACCGAAGTCGATGCTGGCAAGCCCTATGCGTTCAAGGACGCCGATACGTTGCTACAGGATTTCTTTCTCGAGGTGCGACGCGTGCTGAACGAGCGTGGAATTTCTGAAGCAGTCGTTCGGGTCGAAGAGAGGACGAAGACATGAAGCAGCACAAGATTTCAGAGCCTGGCCTCTCTCGAAGAGGAAATGAGAGCGGTCACGCGCGGCGAGCGGGCGGCGCCAGCCGACGCAACCAAGCCGAGCTTCAATTCGGTCGATGCATTGGTTCGGCTGTTGACGCCCGAAAATCGTCAGCTGCTCGCCCTCATTCGCGATCGCAAACCCGGATCGGTTGCCGAACTGGTGGAGCTGACGGGGCGCGCTCAGCCCAACCTCACGCGCACGCTCGCAAAGCTGGAGGCGGCCGGCTTCATCAGGATGAAATCGGTTGGTCGCCGGAAGGCGCCAAGCGCCGCGATCAAGAAGATCGTGGTCGAGATCGACCCGTTCTCAGAGAACGATCGGCTGCGGGTCGCTTAGCGGCGACAGCCCCGGAGACACCGGGCCATGACCCTCTTCCTGTCGAAGCTGCTGCCCGCCTTCCTCTACCCGCTCGGGCTGGCGCTGCTGCTCGCCCTGGTCGCCCTGCTCTTCGGCCGCTTCCGTCGCCTGCGCCGGACCGTGCTACTGCTCACCATCGTCCTGCTCTGGCTGCCATCCATGCAGGTGACGGCAAACCTCTTGGCGCTCTGGTGGGAAGCGGCCTATCCGCCGGTCGCGGCGGCCGACCAGCGGCAGGCTGACGCCATCGTGGTGCTGGGTGGCGTCGCCGCGCAGCCCCTGCCGCCACGCATTGTGCCTGACCTCAACGGCGCGGCGGACCGTCTGTTCGAGACGGCCCGCCTGTTCCATGCCGGCAAGGCGGCGCACATCGTCGTCAGCGCCGGCAACCTGCCATGGAGCGAGATCGTCGCCCCAGAGGCGCAATGGATTGCCCGGTTCCTCGGCGAACTGGGCGTCCCAGCCGCGGCGATCACGCTGGAACAAAAGAGCCGCAACACCCATGAAAACGCGCTCTTCACGGCCGCGATCCTCAACGACAAGGGCTGGCGCTCGGTGTTACTGGTCACCTCGGCGGATCACATGCGCCGCGCGATGGCGACCTTCCGCAAGGTCGGCGTCAGCGCGACGGCGGCGCCGGCCGACGTTCGGCCCGTACCCCCGTCTATGACGGCCCGCTCGATTTCCTGCCGAATGCCGACGCGCTCGCGACGACCACATCCATAGTCAAGGAAATGATCGGCCTGGTCTACTACCGGCTGCGCGGCTGGGCCTGACCGCTAGCGACCGGACCGAGCCGAGAAGCCGGTGACGCGCTGCGGGTTTTCGGTCATCGCCGTGCGGTCCGCGCGTATCGACGATTAACCTGGCACGCCGGTGACGAGTGAGTTCGCGGACGAGCCACGCGACCTCGCCCTCAACACGCAATTCCCGGAATCAACCTTGGTCTTTCGCCGCACGACGCGACCTACCAAAAGCACGAACCCGGTCCCGAGCACCGCGCCCATCGAACTCCACATGACATCGGCAAGTCGCGGATCACGGCCTGGCGAAAAATGCTGCAGATACTCCATCACCTCCGTCACCTCGATCCTGAAGACCAACCTCGATCGCAAACGGCTCGCACCCGCCACGGACGGGCCGGCGATAGCCCACGACAACATCCGTGGCCCCGGTTACTTCCACTGAGGAGAAGACACCCAACGGTCCTCATCGTATGCGGTGTTTTGGTCCCACCTTTCGAGCCGGGTTCTGAGGTGAATTCTGCCGATCCCGGAATTAGGATCGAGGGTCGGCACGTGTCTGGACTTGACCTTACGCTTGAGCCTTCGCGGCCTGTGCGCCGCGTCGAGATCATCAACGGGCTCGGCGGCCGGCGGCGTTGGTCGGTGGACGACAAGGCGCGCATCGTCGAGGAGACGCTGGCTCCGGGCGCGGTGGTGTCGGAGATCGCGCGGCGTCACGGGCTGTCACCGCAGCAACTGTTCGGCTGGCGTCGCGCGGCGCGACGATCGGCGGTGGGGGCGAAGACGCCGGTCCACCGCGCTTTGTGCCGGCGGTATTGGAGGAGCCGACGTCAGCGCCGGTTGGCAAGCAACGCAAGCCTCGTCGGGTCGGCCGCGCCGGCAAGGCGGCGGGGATCATCGAGATGGAGATCGGCGGCGTGACGGTGCGCGTCGGGCGTGGTGCCGAAGCGAGGACCGTGGCAGCGGTGATCCGCGCCTTGAAGGAAACGCCGTGATCGGTCCGACGGGATCGGTCCGGGTCATGGTGGCGAGCAAGCCAGTCGACTTCCGGAAGGGCGCCGACGGTCTGGCGGCTCTGGTGCGAAGAGATGCGGCGCCGATCCGTTCTCGGGTGCGCTTTACGTGTTCCGCGGCCAAGCGGGCCGATCTGGTCAAGATCGTCTGGTGGGACGGACACGGGCTTTGCCTGTTCACCAACGATCTGCGTTCATACTGCACCGCTTCCATCTTCAGCTGATAGTCTTGCCTGGCGGGCATTTTGTAGGCGTGCGGCAGCGCGATCGACGAGCCGGTTCCATCGGCTGCAGTGCTTTTGCGGCGGGTCTGAGTCGGGGATTTCGTACAGGCAGTAGTGCCCGTTGTAGGCGTGACTGGTGATGAGGCTGTGCTTGGCCCATCTGGCGACGGTGTGCTCGTGGATATTGAGACGCGCGGCCGCTTCCTGCTTTGTCAGCATTCCACGTTCCCGCAAACGGTCATAGCGAGAGCGCAGTTTGTATTGGTGAACGAGATAGGCGACACGCAGAGCCGTGAAGTGGGCGTCGTGGCGCCCGCGGCGCGCGGCCTCGCCTGGGCGATATCCTTGTTGGTTGAGGAGTTCGGCGATCTCCGAATAGATGTGGTCGTCGAGGAGCTTGTCGACCAGTTCGACGATGCCGGGCTGTGTCTTGATCTGCTGGGCGGAAGATTTGGGGCTCAGGGTGGTGAGCGTCTGGATCTTGCCGCCTTTGAATCGCACGTGAACCTTGGTGGTACCTTCAGCCGGCAGCTTGAGGAGAGTGACATCCTCGATGATGTGGGCCAGCAATCGCTTGCGTTCGCGGTTTGGGGTATCGGGATCCGCCCAAAGCTTTTTGAAATCCATCATCATTGAGACCAGCCGCTCGTGGACAGCTTCATCGAGGACGAATTGATCGTGCTCCCGGGCGCGCTCGCGCTCTTCGCGGGCATTGGCCAATATGCGGAGCTTGTCGTTCCATTCGCCTTCGAGTGTGTCGGCGACGAGGCGATTATTGGGGTCGACCAGCATGAAACGGCGCTGGGCGAGATCGGCTTCGGTCTGGGCACGCTCGATCGCGCGACAGCGCAGCCGATCTGCTTCGTCATGCCGTGCCTGGATCTCCTTTCGGACTTCGAGCGCCAGTTCGATGGCGGCCGGTGTCATCTGCTCGGCAATCAGTATGCCGATGGCTTCGTCGACAGGAGGTCCAGCGATCGACTGGCACACGGGCTCGCTGCGATAGGTGTGGGCGCGATCACAGATGTACCAGGCTTCCTGGCGGCCGCGCCGGGCAGCGTAGCGAACCCGGAAATGCCTGCCGCATTGCCCGCACACGGCCCGGCCTTGCAGCAGCGCCGGGCCTTCTCTTGGAATTGACGCTCGTGCGACGTCGTATCCATGGCCGTTCGCCTTGAGGATCTTCAGGTTCTCCTGATGTTGCTCCCAGCTGATATAACCGGGATGAGCATCGGGAATGCAGGCCAGCCAGTCGTCGTTGCCTCGCGCACGTACGGTCTTCTTGCCGTCGATGGTTCTTCGGAACTGCCGTCGGCCATAGGTGTATGCACCGGCGTAGCGCGGATTGTTCAGGACGCGCACCGCGGTCGACGCGGTCAGCGGCCGAAACACCGTGTCGCTGTTGTGCAGGCGTGACGGGAACAAAAGGCCTTCCGTGCGAAAGGCCTTGACGGTCTGGGAGGCGGATCCGACGCGAGAAAACGTCTCGAAGAAATGGATGATCGTCTCCCTGACTTGCATGTCCGGATCGAGCACCACATTGCCGGAATGGTCATAGACCAGCCCGGTCGGCAGGGGGCAGCGGAACTCGCCGCGCCTCGCCTTGTTGAGGATGCCGCCGCGCAGCCTCGCCTTGATCACATGGAGTTCGGCCTCACTCATTGTGCCCTTCAAACCCAACAAAAGCCTGTCGTTGAAGCTGGCCGGGTCGTAGACGCCATCCTCATCGAGGATCAGGGTGTCGGCAAGGGCGCAGATCTCCAGCAGGCGCTGCCAGTCGGCGTTGTTGCGCGCCAGCCGGGAGACCTCCAGGCCCATCACGATCCCGGCATGCCCCATGCCGACATCGCTGACCAGCCGCTGAAACCCCTCGCGCCAGGCCGCCGATGCGCCGGATTCGCCCTGATCGTTGTCGATGACGATAATCTGCTCGTCGCGCCAGCCGAGGGCGACAGCGCGCCCACGAAGCCCATATTGCCGCCTGGTGCTCTCGGCGTTCTCGACGACTTGCCGCATCGAGGACTGGCGGATGTACAGGTAGGCACTGCGTTGAAGGTGATCAGGCTGGACCTTGAGGTGGGCGTTCATGATGATCTCCGCTCGTAGATGCTCGTAGCGATTGTCGCAAGGACGTGAACGATGGCGCTGTGTTCGCCGTGCGCCGACCAAGCGTCCGACGGCGGATAAATTTGCTCTCGAGGGGAGCTTGCCGTTGCGGTCAGCGCCTGGGCCCAGCCCCACATGCCCCGGCGCAGAAAGAGCATGAGGCCACTACGGGCCTTGAGCGGCAGCACTTCGCCGAGAGCTGCCCCACGCAGCATCTCGTACTGGTCCGCAACCGTCGACGACGGGATTGAACATGCCGATGTCGCGGCACTGTTCACCTGCCGCTTTTTTTTAATGCCCGCTCGATCGTCCTGGGATGCAGCTCGATATTGAGTTCGCGGCGGAGCAGCTTCGCCAGCTCCCGAGCGCGAACGGGTTCGCCCGGGACCAGTCGCGTCTGCAGAAATGCCAGCACTTCGTCGTCGACCTTGCGGGGGCCACGGGGGCCCGGCTTTGCCGGCACCAGTCCGGCAATCCCGGTGGTGTCGAAGTTCGCCTTGGCCTGGTAGTAGGTCGGCCTGGAAACGCCGTACTCGTCGGAGGCGTTCGTCACCGACAGCTTGTCGATGGAGACGCGCCGCAGCATCTCGTACTTGACCTGCACGGCGTCGCGCGGATCGAAGAACTCGCTGCCACGGAACTTTGGATCGCGCACCTTGTCCGGGTTTGAGTTGAATGTGCCCTCTTCGATGAGGACATCCGTCTTTGACCGCTTGCTGTCGTGCTTTGCAGACATCGCTGGCCCCAACCGCGCAAATCAGCATTGACGTAAATATGATTACGCCGCTCACTGGGATCACATCAAGCCCATGCGCGTTGCTCCTACGCACCATATCGCTGGTAGAATGGGTTCCTACGTCCATTTGAGTCCTTCTGGCGGCGTAATCCGCTTTACATCTGCGGCATAATCATCTTTACAGATTCCGCTGCGCTCGCTGCACCGATTTTGGCGGAAAGGCGATCCACCAGATCGGCCAGCTCCATCAGGTCAGAGAGCCGCAGCAGGGCTCGCCCATTCCCCATGACGACTTCCGGATCCGGGCTCACAAGATCAGTCCATTGCGGGGGGACAGACCGGACAGTGCTGTCGTCGGCCTGCAGCAAAACGCGTTCGCCATGACGGTTGTAGCGCCGGCCGACGCAGGGCAACCGCCGTGCGAACAAGGGGTGAAATGGATGCGTGACCCGCACTAACTGCTGATCTGGACCGAGCGCGGCTGCATTCCCATGTGAGGTACAAGCGGCTGGAGCGGGGCCGCTTCTTGTGGCCGACGCCGGCCGACGGTGCGGTATCGATCTCCTCGGCGCAGCTCGGCTATCTTTTGTCAGGGATCGATTGGCGGCATCCTCAGGAAACCTGGCGTCCGACGTCGGTCGGCTGACGGTTTTTGCTTGCGGTTGGTGGTGGATGTGATTCCATCCCCTCGTGAACGACCCCTCTGAATCGCTTCCCACCGATCTTGCCGTCGCGCATGCGCTGATCCTGGCCGAGCGTGCCGCACGTGTCGCCGCGGAGGTGAGGCTCGCCGATGCCCATGCGGAGGCGGCGAAGGCGCGTGCGGACTTGTCGAGCATGGAGGCTTTGATCGCGCATCTGAAGCTTGCGATCGAGAAGCTGCGGCGGGAGCTCTACGGCCAACGCTCGGAGCGCAAGGCGCGGCTGCTCGAGCAGATGGAGCTGCAACTGGAGGAGCTCGAGGCCGCCGCGACCGAGGACGAATTGGTTGCCGAGGGAGCGGCCACGAAGACCACGAACGTTGCCGCGTTCCAGCGCAAGCGGCCGGCCCGCAAGCCATTCCCCGCGCACCTGCCGCGCGAGCGCGTCATCATCGCCGCGCCGACGAGCTGTCCCTGTTGCGGCTCGATGAAGCTGTCGAAGCTGGGTGAGGATATCACCGAGACGCTGGAGGTGATCCCGCGCCAATGGAAGGTGATCCAGACGGTGCGGGAGAAGTTCTCGTGCCGGGAGTGCGAGAGGATCGCGCAGCCGCCGGCGCCGTTCCACGTCACGCCGCGCGGCTTCGCTGGCCCCAATCTTCTGGCGATGGTGCTGTTCGAGAAGTTCGGACAACATCAGCCGCTCAACCGGCAAAGCGAGCGCTATGCGCGGGAAGGCGTCGATCTGAGCGTGTCGACGCTGGCTGATCAGGTCGGTATCTGCACCACTCTTCTGCGGCCGCTCCACGCCCTGATCGAGGCCCATGTGCTGGGCGCGGAGCGCCTGCACGGGGACGACACGACCGTGCCGATCCTGGCGAAGGGAAGGACGGTCACGGGGCACATCTGGACTTACGTCCGCGACGATCGGCCCTTCGGCGGCCACGCTCCGCCGGCGGCGCTCTACTATGCCTCGCGCGACCGACGCCAGGAGCATCCCGCCCGTCACCTTCGAGATTACAGCGGCATCCTGCAGGCCGACGCCTATAGCGGCTATAACGGTCTTTACGATCCGCTTCGCCCGCAAGGCGCGATCACGCCGGCTTTGTGCTGGAGCCATGCAAGGCGTCTGTTCTTCGAGCTCGCCGATATCGCGACCAATGCGCGGCGCGGAAAGAAGGCGCCGGCAATCTCGCCCATCGCCTTGGAGGCCGTCCGGCGCATCGACGCGCTGTTCGACATCGAGCGCGCCATCAATGGCACGAGCATCGCGGAGCGCCTACGCGTTCGACAGCAGCAAAGCGCGCCGCTCGTGGCCGCCCTGGAGGCCTGGCTGCGCGAGGAGCGCTCCCGATTGTCGCGCGCGGCCTCGGTCGTCAAGCCGATCGATTACATGCTCAGGCGCTGGGCCGGCTTCGCCCGCTTCCTCGAAGACGGGCGCATTTGCCTTACAAACAATGCGGCCGAGCGCGCCCTGAGAGGCTTCGCGCTTGGAAGACGAGCATGGCTCTTCGCAGGGTCCGAACGTGGGGCCGACCGCGCGGCCGCCATGGCGACGCTGATCATGACGGCCAAGCTCAACGACGTCGATCCGCAGGCCTGGCTCGCCGACGTGCTCGCCCGCATCGCCGAGCACCCAGCCAATCGCCTCGCCGATCTGCTGCCCTGGAACTGGCAAACCAAGCAGGCTGCGATGGCAGCCTGACAATGCGCGCCTGACAATGCAACTGAACAAGGTCCATTCGGTCCGCACCATCGCTCTCGTCTCCCGAGAACTCGGCGAAGATGAGAGCTGGCTCGCTGATCTCGCCGTCGGCATGGAGCCCGAAGACGGGCTTATCTGGGTCTACGGCCCCGAACACCCCGACGGAGTAATGGCGTTCTCCGACTTCGGTGTCGAAAACCTCCGCGACCTCATCTCGCTCCACCGACAGCCGTCAAAGTAGCCACCCCGCGGCCCTCGCCGGATGGATACGCATCGGGGCCGCCGCCGGCAGGCGCTGCTGAAGGTGTGTTGTAGTCGAGCCGATCGCCGATCGCGCGATGGTCTGATGGGGAGCCGCGTTGCGGGGGCGCGAAGCCGCCGGCGGAAGTGGTTGACCCCGGGGCCAAGCCGAGTTCGATTTCGAAATAGGAAATCCATTAACGAGCAAACGGCGCTGACAACAGAAAGGCTTGAGCTCGACGCAATGAATTTGTTTCATCGGTGGCTGGACGGCGCAGATGCCGTGCGGAAAGGGAGGCCCGATGAAGGTTGGCATTGTGTCGTACTGGTTCAATCGCGGGCAGGCCACCGTCGGACGGCAGATCCGCTCGGTCTTCGACGATCTGGGCCACCAGACCTTTGTCCTGGCACGCCCAACAAAAGCAGCCTTCACGTATTCCAATTTCGTTTCCGCCGAGGATTTGTGGAATCAGCCGCGGGTGACGCGCGCTTCCGCATACGAAGTGCCGATGCGCGAATATGTCGATTGGGTCGCGGAAAACGCCATCGAGACGGTGTTCTTCTTCCAGAACTACCAGTTCACCGAGATCGCCGGGCTTCGGGCCCAGGGCGTGCGGACAATCGGATGTTTCGTCTGGGAAGATTTCGCGGCCGAACATGTCGGGCCGGCTCGGGAAGCCTTTGACGTCGTCTATTCGACGGCACGTTGCGAGCAGGAGCGCTATCACACGCTTGGCCTGGAAAGCCCCCGTGTACGATGGGGCTGCCATCCGGAAGTGGAAGCGTTTCGGGCAGAAAGGGAGAACCGGGGCCGGTCGTTTCTATTCATTGGCGGGTTCATGTCTGCGCGCACCGGGTGATCGCGACCACCTGTTCCGATTGATTGCGACCGGTCGTTCCGATTGATTGCGACCACCTGTTCCGGGCGATCGCGACCAGTCTGTGGACGGGGGTGATGAGGACCGTTGGGTGATCTTCGAATCGGCATTGGCTCGGCTTCTTTCGAGAGGAGCCGGGGATGCCTGGACAGAGATTACCCATGCACAAGATCCGCGACGTGCTTCGGCTCAGCGCCGGCGGCATGTCCAAACGCAAGATTGCCGCGAGCCTTGGGGTCAGCCCGACGGCGGCCGGTGAGTGTATTCGTCGAGCGCGGCGTGTTGGCCTTGGCTGGCCGCTGCCGGCGGACATGGCCGACGCGGCGCTGGAGAGCCGTCTCTACCCGCCGCCGGCGACCACGGCCAAGGATCAGCGGCCGCAGCCCGACTGGGTGAGGGTCCATCGCGAGCTGCGCCGGCCGGGCGTGACGCTGCAGTTGCTCTGGGAGGAGCATCGCGGCGCGCATCCGGAAGGATACGGCTATAGCCGCTTTTGTGAGCTGTATCGGGCCTGGGAAGGCCGGCTGTCGGCAACCATGCGGCAGACCCACGTCGCCGGCGAGCGCCTGTTCGTCGACTACGCCGGCACGACGATGGAAGTGATCGACGGGGCGACCGGCGAAGTGCTGACAGCGCAGCTGTTCGTCGCTGCCCTGGGCGCCTCCAACTATACCTATGCCGAGGCTACCTGGACGCAGGGTCTCGCCGACTGGATCGGCTCGCACACGCGCGCGTTCGGCTTTTTCGGCGGCGTTCCGGCGATGGTGGTGTCCGACAATCTGAAGTCGGGCGTCAGCAAGGCGTGCTTCTACGAGCCGGCGGTGAACCGCACCTACGCCGAGATGGCGGCGCACTACGACACGGCCGTGGTGCCGGCGCGACCCTACAAGCCGCGTGACAAAGCCAAGGTCGAAGTCGCCGTGCAGGTGGCGACGCGCTGGATCATCGCCAAGCTGCGCAATCGCCGCTTCTTCTCGTTGGCCGAGCTGAACGAAGCGATCGCCGAGCTGGTCGCGCAGCTCAACAACCGCGTGACGCGGCATCTGGGGGCGAGCCGGCGGGACCTGTTCGCGGCGTTGGAGCGATCGGCCCTCAAGCGACTTCCGGCCGAGCCCTACGTCTACGCCGAATGGAAGCAATGCCGGGTCGGCCTCGACTACCACGTCGAGGTCGAGAAGCATTACTACTCGGTGCCGCACACGCTGCTGCGCGAGACGATGTGGGCGCGGATCACGGCGCGCACGGTCGAGCTGTTCCATCGCGGCAAGCGCGTCGCCGCGCATGTCCGCTCGTCGTCCAATCGCAAGCACACGACGGTGCGCGAGCACATGCCGTCGAGCCACCGGCGCTACGCCGATTGGACGCCGGAACGCATCCAGCGGCAGGCCGGCGAGATCGGCCCGAAGACCTCGGCACTGGTCGAGATCATCCTGCGCGAGCGATCGCACCCCGAGCAGGGGTTCCGCGCCTGTATCGGCATCCTGCGGCACGCCAGGAGTTTTGGCGGTGAGCGCCTGGAGGCTGCCTGTGACCGGGCCCTCGCGATTGGAGCCCGCTCCTACACCTCCGTCACCTCGATCCTGAAGACCAACCTCGATCGCAAACGGCTCGCACCCGCCACGGACGGGCCGGCGATAGCCCACGACAACATCCGTGGCCCCGGTTACTTCCACTGAGGAGAAGACACCCAATGCTGACCCATCCTACCATCGACCAGCTCAGAGCCCTCAAGCTCGACGGCATGGCCGACGCCTTCGTCGAACTCCAGGCTCAGGACAATGCGGCCGATCTGGCGCACGCCGAATGGCTGGCTCTGTTGCTCGACCGCGAGGCGGCAACCCGCAACACCAAGCGCTTCCAGAGCCGGCTGCGCAGCGCCAGGCTGCGTCACGGCCAGGCGTCGATCGAGGACGTCGACTACCGAACCCCGCGCCGGCTCGACAAGGCGCTGTTCCAGCAACTCGCCACCGGCCGCTGGATCACCGAGCACCGCAACCTGCTGGTCACCGGGCCCTGCGGCGTCGGCAAGTCGTGGTTATCATGCGCGCTGGCCCACAAGGCGTGCCGCGACGGGTACACCGTCCACTACGCCCGCGTGCCGCGCCTGTTTGCCGATCTCGAGCTGGCGCACGGCGATGGCCGCTTCGCCAAGCTGTTCCGCACCCTGGTCAAGACCGATCTCCTGATCCTCGACGACTGGGGCCCCGATCGTCTCTCGGCCAATCAGCGGCGCGACCTGATGGAGATCGTCGAGGATCGCTACGGCCGCGGCTCGACACTCATCACCAGCCAACTGCCGACCGACACCTGGCACCAGGTCATCGGTGAGCCGACTTTCGCCGATGCCATCCTCGATCGCATCGTTCACAACGCCTACCAGCTTGCCCTCGACGGCCCGTCGATGCGCAAGATCCAGGCTGGCGAGACGGAAACGGCGCTGCCGGGCGCCGACCTCAACAACCTACCCAATGCTTGACGAGGCCCGCTAACACTGACATCAGCAAAAGCATCCAACGGCGCCCTCACCATCCGCGCCACACTGGTCGCGATCGATCGGAATAGGTGGTCGCGATGCGTCGGAATGGGTGGTCGCGATCGTCGGAATGCGCAGTTCATGTCGGAGCGGAAGCCGACGCTTGCGGCCGTGTCGGCGTTTCACGCCTTGAGCGCCCCGGATGTGGAGCTCGTCCTCAAGGCGCAGCGTGCGCTGACACGCTCGGATTTCGTCATCCCCGAGACCATGTCGGATCTGACCACCAGGCGACGCGCCATTTTGGGCGATGACAGCATCCTGCGCAGCGATCCGCGGATCAGGGTGGTCACCGACGATCTTGGCATGAAGGACTACATGACACTGTTCGGCGAGGCGGACGTTTCGCTGGCCCCGGCTCGCTGGGAAGGGCTGGGCATGCATCTGTTCGAGGCGCAGTCCCTCGCGGTGCCGACGATCAGCTGCAACATCCCGCCAATCAACGAGATCATACAAGACGGCGTGAACGGGCTTCTGGTGGAGTGCAGGGCAATCGGGACGCGGAAGAACGGCCTGACGGCCTACGAACCGCCGGTCGAGGCGCTCCGTGCAGCCATGTCCCGCTTGTCCGACCCGCACTTTGCCCGGGAGCTTGCCGAGGGCACGGCGGAAATCCGCCGTATCCGGCGCTGGGACGTTACGCGCGAGGATTATGCCAGCCTGCTGAGCTATTGAACGTGCCGCCCTTCGGGGCGGCGTTTTCGTTCGGGCTGCTGCCATCGGCGGGCTTCGATCCGGCGCAATCGTCTGCTAAGGGACGCGCGGGATCGTGACGGGATTGCTTCGGCGGGAACCTTCATTGACGACGATAACCGGTGGACACGGCGTCGGCACGACGTTGGACGAAACGCAGTCGGCCACCCGTCTGGTGATTGCCCTCATCCTTGCCGGTACGGCGATCCGGCTGGCGCTGGCCGGGGTCACCGGGCTGGGTATGGACAAGTCCTATTCGGTCGGCAGCGCGCGGCAGTTCATGCTGAGCTATGTCGACCATGCGCCGCTGCACTACTGGGTGGTGGGGCTGGCCATGCGCCTCTTGCACAGCGAGGCGTCGCTGGTCGTACGGCTGCCTTCAATCCTGTTCTTCGCCGGCTCGACCTGGCTGATGTATCGCCTGACGGCGCGGCTTTTTGGCGCGCGGGCCGGCCTATGGGCGGCCACCGCGCTCAACATCGCACCGATCCTGACGCTGGTGGATGCGAGCTGGGTGCTGCCCGAAGGGCCGGTGATGTTCTTCATGCTGGCGACGGCCAGTGTGGTTGCCGCGATCCTCTTCGAGGACCCCGCGGTCAAGCGCCCGCTCTTGTGGTGGCTCGCCGCCGGCGCCCTCGGCGGGCTGGCTCTGCTGTCGAAATATACCGGCGTCTTCGTCTTCGTCGGGGTGCTGGCCTATGTGCTCACAGTGCCTGGCGCCCGCCGGCATCTGGCGACGCCGGGGCCGTGGCTGGCCGCGCTTCTTGCCTTCATCATCTTTTCGCCGGCGCTCTACTGGAACCTGCAGCACAGCGACGTCGGCTTCACGTTCCAGACGCGGCGCCTACCGGTCGGCGGCGCCATGCATCCGCTCTGGTTCCTGGAATTCCTCGGCGGGCAGGCGCTCTATCTTTTCCCGCTTCTCTTCGTGCCCTTCGCCATGGCGCTGTGGCGGGCTCTCAGGGCCGGCCGGCGCGAGCCGCGCGGCTGGCTGATCGCGCTCATCGCGGTCGGCCCGATCCTGCTCTTCAATGCCGTCAGCCTGTTCGCCCACAGCCTGCCGCACTGGCCGATGCCGGGCTGGGTGTTCACGATCGTCCTGTTCGGTCGCGATGCGGCGGCACTTGCCGCGGCGCGGCCGCACTTCGCCCGCCGCTACATGGCGTGGTCGGCGGGGCTCGTCGCCGTGATTCTGGCGGCGCTGACCTGGCAGACGCTGCGCGGCGGGCTGATCCCGGCCTCGGCGGATCCACGCGTCGACGTCACCCTCGACCTCATCGACTGGCGGGGCTTGCGGCCGGCGCTGGCGGAGCGCGGCCTGCTGGGGCCGGACGCGGTCGTCGCCTCGCCGATCTGGATGACTGCCGGCAAGGTGAGCTACGCTCTGGGGCCGGACATTCCGGTCATCTGCGCCTGCGGCGATCCTCAGCAGTTCCGCTATCGCTACGACCAGACCCGATGGAACGGCCGCGACATGCCGGTGATCGTGCCGCAGGAGCCGGGCAATGAGCGACTGTGGACCATCGCAGCGGGCTTTTTCGACCAACTCGACCCATTGCCGCCGATCGAAATCAAACGCGCCGGCAAGACGGCGCTCGTCCTCGAGGTGAGAATGGGGCGCAACCTGCACCTGCCGTCCCGTTGAGGCGAAAATACTCGGTTCGCCAAGGCGATTTCACCTTCAAATGACCGTCGCAAAGGTCTATATGAAGGCCGCGAACGACGGGCCCGCGGGCCCGTTTTTGACGCGGGGTGGAGCAGCCCGGTAGCTCGTCAGGCTCATAACCTGAAGGTCATAGGTTCAAATCCTATCCCCGCAACCAGTTTCAAAGGGACCCGCCGAAAGACGGGTCCCTTTGCATTTGTGGGTGGCGGGGATCTGGATCCTCTCGGGGGGGCGGCCAGGCCTGCCGCAGGCAGGTGCCGCGGGGCAGGCGCGACAAATTCTGCCTCCGCAATCAATCTTGTGGACTGTTTGAAATCGCCGCCCTTCCGGGGCGGCTTTTTTGTTTGCGCGGAAGGAACGCGCCTCAAATCCGGGGGAAACGCCGAGGCGCAGGTCAACGGGTCGTCGACCGTCAGTGCCGAAGCAAGAGAACCGCCGAGCACGGCTGTGGGGCGTGAACGATCGCCGTTCAGGCGGGATAGCGCGCTCGGTACGTCAATGGAGCAGGCACGTCAGGCTCTCATACGCCTGATTGAGGTCGTCCCGCATCGCGGCGCGGGCGAGCCGTTTGTCTCCGGCCGAAAGTGCGTCGAACAGTTGCTGGTGAAAGCGGTTCGAAATCGTAAAATTGCCCAACTCGCGGAGGAGATGGAGATAAGGACTGACCTGCAGCCAAAGCCGTTCCATGATTCCGTATAGTGTCGGCGACTGCGCCTGGCGGTAAATACAGAAATGGAAGCCGTAATTAGCTTCGATGTACAGTTTGGTATCGTTCTTATTCTGGGCCTCAAGCAGCTTGGAAAAATACGTTTCCAGTTCTTTGATGAAGCGAGCGTCGGTTCTTTCAGCTGCCCACTCCGCTGCAATCGTGTCCACTTCCAGTCGAACCCGACGAAGATCGTCGAGGCGCTCCCGTGTGAGTTCGGGGATGCCGATCGTTCTTCCCGACAAGACGCTGACCGCCCCAGCGGCCGAAAGCCGCGTCAACGCCTCACGAACAGGCATGGGACTGACACCGAAAGCCTTTGCCAGGCTCGCAACGGCAATCTTTTCACCGGGCGCGATGCCGCCCTGGAGAATGAGTTCACACAGGCGACTGAAGACGCTGCCTTGCAAAGTTTCGCGCCGCAAAGGTGTAACTTGTGCATTCAAGTCCGTCATTTCGGTGTCTGCCTACCCGCTTGGCCAGGTGCGCTTAACACCAGCATTAAGCGGAAATCGGCACAAGCGAAAGCCCCTATTGATTTTTGATCAAAGATCTCGGATAGTCCGCGCCATCGGCGTCGGAGAGGTTCAAACAGGGACGCCGGAGGGAGAAGCAATATGAAGGGAATGATGAAGGCCCTGGCCCTTGCTGCCGGGGTTAGCTGTGTGCTGACGATGGGCGCTCAAGCGGCGGACCAGAAGTTCAAGATCTTCTTGTCGATGAGCTATATCGGCAACGACTGGCAAGCTGAGGCCGCCAACATGGTCAAGGCGCTTGCATCGTCCAAGGACTATGCCGACAAGGTGGACCTGCAAATTCAGGTGGCCGGCACCAACGCACAGCGCCAGATCCAGCAGATCAACGCCATGGTCCAGGCCGGCGCGGATGCGATCATCGTCTATCCGATCTCGCCCACGGCATTGAACCAAGTCGTCAAGAACGCCTGTGCCAAGGGCGTTACCATCTTTGCGTATGACTCCGAGATCACCGAGCCTTGCGCATACAATGTCACCATCGATCAGACCGATGCCGGCCGCAAGATTGCCCAGTGGCTGGCGGACGAAATCGGCGGCAAGGGCAATGTGGTGATGATCGAGGGCGTCCCCGGCACGTCGGTCGACATTCAGCGCACCAAAGGTGCCAAGGAAGTCTTTGACAAATATCCCGACATCAAAGTCATCGGTGAACTGACCGGCATGTGGAGCCAGGCTGTGGCCCGCACGGAAATGTCGAAGTTCATGGCTACGCGCAAATGGGACGACATCGCCGGGGTTTGGGCCCAGGTCGGTTGCTACACGGTAAGCTCGATGGAGCTCGAAGCGGGCCTGGAACCGAGCCAGCTCAAGCCGTGCGCCGGCGAGAGCGAAAATGGTAGCCGCATCCAGATGCTGCCGGTTGGCACGGAAGTCGAAGGAATGGACGGAACCTACAAGCCGGAAGGCGTGAAGGGCATCACCTATGCCGCCATGCCCTTCACCGGTGCGCTGGCGCTCAAGCTGGCCGTGGCCAAGCTCGAAGGTGCCAAGGACACTCCCCAGTACACCATCGTTCCCCAGAAGTACGTGACCAACGAATCCATCAAGCTTTGCGAGGTTGGTTCGTGGGAAGAGATGAAGCAAGGCTGCAACGTCTTCAAGCCTGCCATCGTCACCAATCCCGGATGGTATGCCCAGATCTTCTACCAGGATCTGCCGCAGATCGGTCTGAACGCCGCTTTGTTCGGACAGCCTGAGTACTAGGAAAAGGTGTGCCGGCCGGACAGACCTCCCGTCCGGCCGGCACCCTTGTTCTGCGGCCACTCATCCGGATCAAATCGATGTCCATTCCAAGTCGACCGCCGGCCATTGAGCTGGTCGGCACCTCAAAGGCCTTTGGCGCGACGAAAGCCGTCGACGACGTCAGCTTTGAGATTGAAGTCGGTACCGTCCATGCGCTCCTAGGCGAAAACGGCGCCGGCAAATCAACAACCATGAAGCTGCTCTCGGGGCTGATCGCGCCCGACACCGGCACCATCAAGATCCACGGTCAGACGATGCGGCTCCGTTCGCCGCGCGATGCACACCGCGCCGGCATCCAGACCGCGTTCCAGGAACTGACGCTGGTGCCCGACCTGACCGTTCTCGAAAACATGGTCATCCCGAATCCGCCGATCAATCTGGTGGGAACGCTGAACAAGGCACTCGCCGCGCGCGAGATTGCACAGCACTTCAAGAGCATCGGCCTGGAAGACGTCGATCTGGATGCCTATGCCGGCGATCTCGACCTCGCCTTGCGGCAGAAGATCGAGATCGCGCGCGCTGTCTACCGCAAGCCGCAAATCCTTCTGCTCGACGAGCCGACTTCCGCGCTCTCGCAGGGCGATGTTGTTTGGCTCGGCAAGATCATCGCAAACGTCAAAGCCCAGGGAACGACGATCCTTTTCATCACGCATCGCATGCCGGAGGTTCGCCAGTTCTGCGACCGGCTGACGATCTTGCGCAACGGCCAGCATATCGTGACCAGCGATATCGGCTCCATCACCGATGACGAGGTCGTCGAGAAGATTATCGGCCGTTCGATTGCCCAGACCTTTCCGCCCAAACCGACCGACGGCGCGTGGCGCAATGCCGAACCGGTGCTCGAGCTGGAGAACGTGTCGGCAGGCGCGAAACTGCGGGGCGTCGATCTCGATCTGCGGCCGGGCGAAATACATGGCGTCGCCGCACTCCAGGGAATGGGACAGCTCGACCTGTTCTCAGCATGTTTCGGCGCGACGTCCATTCATTCGGGCGCGTTGAAGGTCGATGGCAAGGCGGTTCACCTGACATCGCCGGCGGATGCGCTTCATCCATCAATACGCATTGGCCTGCTGCCGGCGGAACGAAAGACGCAGGGCCTTTTCCTGAAGCTCAACGGAACCACGAATGCCAGCCTGCCCGTGATCGATCAATTCAGCCATTTGGGCGTGCTCGATCTGGTCAAGGAAGAGGCAGCGGCTCGCCTTGCCTTCAGCGCCGTGGAAGTTGCCGATCATGCAACCTACACGGCTGTCGGGGAGTTTTCGGGGGGAAATCAGCAAAAGATCGCCGTTGCCAAATGGATCCTTGCCGAAAGCCGGATCTTGTTGCTGTTCGATCCGACGCGCGGCATCGACGTCGGCACCAAGCATCAATTCTACAACCTGATGCGAGACTTCGCCAACGCGGGCGGGGCGATCCTGTTGCACTCCACGGAAATCCCGGAACTCGTCAATCTGTGCGACCGCATCTCGGTGCTTTACGACGGCAAGGTCGTGGCGCGCCTCGATGACAATGAAATCAGCGAAGTAGCCGTGATGCGGGCGGCTCTGGGCGGGTCACGGAGCGACAACACGCCTGAGCTGAATGGGAGGTCGGCCTGATGTCGCACGCTGGCTTGAGAGCAGAAAGCTCTGTCGACTACGGGTTCAAAACCGCCTCCGCATTACGCCGCGCGGCACGTTCAATCTCACGCAGCCGGGCGGTGCTGGTCGCAATCGGGGTCTTCGTGGTCCTCTTCATGATCACCGACTGGACCAGTCCGGGACCGATCAGCTATTTCGACATTTCATTCCTTGCCAGCGGTGGAACACCGCTCGCACTGACTGCGATCGGCCAGACGCTGGTCATTCTGACCGGCGGCTTCGACCTCTCGGCCGGCGCGGTGGTTTCGCTCACGAATGCGGTGCTGGCATCCAGCATGGGTGCGGACAACGGCGCGTCGACGATTCTCCTGTGGACCGCCGCAGGGATCGGAATCGGTGTCCTGACGGGGGCATTCAACGGATTTTTCATTGCATTCCTCCGCCTGCAGCCGATCGTCGTGACCCTGTCGACCATGTTCATCGTCCAGGGTGTGACCCTGCTCGTGCTTGAAAAGCCGGGCGGAACGATCGCCCCGTCGATAATCGACTTCTATATGGGCGATGCCGTGCCGGGCGTGGTTCCGGCCTGCGTGGCCCTGCTCGGCGTCGTTCTTCTTCTTTGGGCCTGGCTCAAACGCACACGCTTCGGAATCGGGCTTTATGCGGTCGGCAGCGATCCTGCCTCGGCAGGTACGACCGGACTTCGCGTGCCGCTGATCCTCTTTCTGACCTACGTTCTGGCAGGCGGGGTCTACGGACTCGCCGGCGTGTTCGTCAGTGCCCAGACCGGCTCAGGCGATCCACTGGTCGGCAATTCGCTGCTGCTGCCCGTGTTCGCGGCAGTGGTGATCGGTGGCAGCCGCCTGGGTGGCGGCAAGGGTGGTCCGCTCGGCAGCGTGTTCGGCGCCTTCATCCTGATGATCACGGTCAACATCCTGCTGGCGCTCGAAGTCTCCGCCTACTTCTCGACGATTGCCGAGGGTGTGGTTCTGCTCATCGCGGTGCTCGCCGGCTCCTTTTCAGGGAACTCGACGCTTTCCGAGCAAATCCGCCATGGCCTTGCGGCCATTCGGGCGAGCCGCGGCAGGCTGCTTGTGTTCCAGCGCGATCATGCAGACCGCCGGCTTGCCTTTGCCGCCAAGCGCGGCTCGCTGGAATCGGCTGCCGGTGAGCAACCGTCGTTCCTGAAGCGGAATGCCGCTGTCATCCGCCAATCCGCTCCTGCCTTTATTTTCCTGTTGCTGGTGCTTCTGGCCACGCAATTCGTGCTGGGCAACGTCATCACGAATTTCGGCTATTGGAATTCGCTTCTGGTTCTGTCCGCCTTCCTCGCCATTCTCGCGCTGGGGCAAGGTGCCGTCATCCTGACCGGCGAACTCGATATGTCGCTGCCCTGGACGATTGCTCTTTCGGGCGTCGTCCTGGCGGGGATGGTAAAGGGCGTCGATGTCACGCTGATTTATGCCATTCCATTCGTATTGCTGCTCGGTGCGCTGATCGGCTTTGTCAACGGCGTCGGTGTCGTCGTGCTCGGCCTTTCGCCGATCATCGTGACGCTGGCGATGAACGGCATTCTGCAAGGTGCGACGCTGCTCTATTCCAACGGAACACCGAGCGGTTATGCGTCGCCGCTGCTGCGCTGGTTCATGACAGGACATTTCGTCGGGATCACACCGGTGGTGATCTTCCTGATCCTGTTCGTTGCCGGCGGCACGATGCTGCTTACCAGAACGAGTTTCGGGCGCCGGGTCTATGCGCTTGGCAACAGCATCGAGGCGGCGCGCCTGTCGGGCGTCAAGACCGGATCCGTGCTGATTTTCGTCTATGTCCTGTCGTCGCTCTGCGCGGCGCTCGTCGGCATCCTTCTGACGGGCTTTTCCGGACAGGCGAGTCTGGGCATGGGCGACGACTTCCTGCTGCCCTCCATCGCGGTGGTGGTTGTCGGCGGTGCGCTGATTACCGGCGGGCGCGGCCATTATCTCGGCATGGTCGGCGGCGCACTGCTTCTGACGGCGCTGCAGACACTGCTTGCAGGAACGATGCTTCCCTACGCCTTCCGGGCAATTCTTTTCGGCTGCGTCGTTCTGATCGCCGTCATCGCGCTGCGCGAGCGGAGGTCCGACTGAAATGCTGGCGAATGAGACTGAAGGAGTTTTAGGGCGATGAACACGACCGCCGCAAAGGTCGCCATCGTCGGCAGCGGCCTGATCGGACGGGCCTGGGCGATCAGCTTTGCCCGGGCCGGCTGCCAGGTGCGTCTCTGGGATCCAAACGAAGAGGCGACAAAACTGACGCTGGCATTCGTCGAGACGTCGTTGGGGGATCTGGCTGCCAACGACCTTCTCGAGGATCAGAGCCCGTCAGACGTGCTGGCGCGCATTACCGCCCCGGCAAGTCTCCAGGACGCGCTCGCTGACGCCGAGTGGGTGCAGGAATGCGGGCCGGAAACACTCGCAGACAAGCACGCGATTTTCGGCGAACTGGATGCCTTGGCTTCGCCCAGCGCTATCCTGGCAAGTTCGACGTCCGGTCTGCTTCCATCGGCGATTTCAGAAAATCTCAAGGGCCGGGAACGCTGCATCATCGCGCATCCGATCAATCCTCCGCACCTGGTCCCGGCTGTCGAACTCGTGCCATCGCGGTGGACGACGGCGGACGTCATGGAGCGTGCCGCCGCCTTTCTGTCGTCGGTCGGGCAAGTGCCGCTGGTGATGAAGCGGGAAATCGAAGGGTTCGTCGTCAACCGGCTGCAGGGTGCACTTCTGGACGAAGCATTCAGGCTGGTTGCCGGCGGCTACGCCGACCCGGAAGACGTCGACAGGAGCATATGCGAGGGGCTGGCACTTCGCTGGTCGTTCATCGGGCCGTTCGAGACGATTGACCTCAATTCCCCCGGCGGCGTTGCCGACTATGTCGCGCGTTACAAGTCACTCTATTCCGGCCTGACCGCGAGCCGAACCGAGACGATCGACTGGTCGGGACCGGTTCTGTCGACCGTCTTGGCCGCAAGGCGTCGCAATCTGCCCGCAAACCGTCTGCCTGAACGTCAGCTCTGGCGCGATCGCCGATTGATGGCGCTGCGCGCCCACAAACGCCGGGCGGAGCGGGAAATCGGGCGCTGAAAAGCAGGGAAACTGAAAATGGACACTTCGGGCAAGGTCATCATCAGCTGCGCAATCACCGGTGCCATTCACACTCCGACGATGTCGCCGCATCTGCCGATCACGCCGGGTGAGATCGCCTCCTCCGCCATCGGGGCTGCCGAAGCGGGCGCAGCCATCCTCCATCTGCACGCCCGCGATCCCGAGAATGGCCGTCCGGACCAGTCTCCGGCGGCGTTCGCGCGCTTTCTGCCTCGCATCAAGGCAAAGACGAATGCGATCGTGAACATCACGACGGGCGGCAGCCCCCACATGCGTGTGGAGGAACGCGTTCAGCCTGCAGCCGAGTTCCGCCCGGAACTTGCCTCGCTCAATATGGGGTCGATCAATTTCGGGCTCTATCACCTCCTGAAGAAGTACACGGCTTTCAAGTACGACTGGGAACGGGTGCATTTGGAATCGACCAAGGACCTGGTCTTCCGCAATACGTTCAAGGACATCGAGTATGTGCTCGAGACCTGCTACGGCAACGGCACACGCTTCGAGTTCGAGTGCTACGACATCGCGCACCTCTACAACCTTGCGCATTTTGCCGATCGCGGCCTGGTCAAGCCGCCATTCTTCATCCAGTCGGTTTTCGGCTTGCTCGGCGGCATAGGCACGCATCCCGAAGATCTCCAGCACATGAAGCGAACGGCGGATCGGCTGTTTGGCGGTGACTTCGGGTGGTCCGTGCTTGGTGCCGGCGCCAGCCAGCTGCGCATCGCCGCGCAGGCCATCGCACTCGGCGGCAATGTCCGTGTCGGACTGGAAGACAGCCTGTGGGCCGGAAAGGGAAAGCTGGCGACATCCAATGCCGAGCAGGTCCAGCTGGTCCGCGCAATCATCGAAGGAATGGGAATGAAGGTCGCGACGCCCGACGAGGCGCGCGCGATCCTCTCGCTGAAAGGGGCTGAAGCGGTCGGGTTCTAGCGACCATCAGCGCTCTGCCACGGGGGGATCATCGTTGTCTGGCAAGGGAGACCACAATGCGTATCGAAGTTCTGCTTGACGTCAAAACGACCCTCGGCGAAGGCCCGATCTGGGACATCGACCAACAACGCATGTACTGGATCGACAGTTTCGACGGTCGCGTCTTCCGCGCCACGGCCGATGGACGCGAATTGCGCGCCTGGGACGTGCCGCAAAAGATCGGCTCGATGGCCCTGCGCAAGAACGGCGAGGGTGCGATCCTGTCGCTTCAGGGCGGTTTCTATACCCTTGATTTCAATACGGGCGACGTCGAGCTCATTCACGATCCGGAGCCGAACCTTCCCAACAACCGGATCAATGACGGCAAGGTCGATCGGCGTGGCCGGTTCTTCGCCGGTTCGATGGACACGATGGAAGACAACGCGTCGGGCGCGCTCTATCGGCTCGATCCGGACTTTTCCGTCCACAAGGTTGAGAGCGGCATCATCTGCTCCAACGGGCCGTGCTTCAGCCCCGACGACAAGACCTTCTATTTCCAGGACACGTGGACCGGCGAGATCTGGGCCTACGACTACGACATCAAGACCGGCACGCCGTCCAACCGGAGAACCTTTGCCAAGGTCGACACGAGCAATGGTGGCGCGGCCGATGGCTCGACAGTCGATGCCGAAGGATATCTCTGGAATGTCCTGGTCTATGTCGGAAAGATCGTCCGCTATGCGCCCGACGGCAAGGTGGACCGCGTCATCGACATGCCGGTCAAGAAGGTGACCAGCGTGTCCTTCGGCGGTCCCAATCTCGACATCCTGTTCGTTACGTCAATGGCCAAACCCCCGCTTCCCCGCTTCCCGGGCGATGGCGTGCTGCGTGGCAGTCTCTTCGCCATCTACGACCTCGGGATCAAGGGTGTGCCGGAGCCCCGTTTCGGCAGTTGAGGAATCTTTCGGGTCATACGGCCCGAACCCGTGCAATCGACCAGCATCGACGCCCGAAGGCGCAGCCGGCGGAAAGATAAAAGAAAGGCAAGCATTATGCTTTCGAAGGAAATCGTGATCGTTAGCGGCGTCAGGACGGCAATCGGTACGATGGGTGGGGAGTCTCAAGAACACCCCTCAGAACGATCTGGGAGGCCTGGTCATCAAGGAGGCCGTGCGCCGCGCCGGATTGCCGGCAGAAGACGTCGATGAAGTCATCGTCGGCAACGTCGGACAGATCGCCGAGAATGGTTTCGTTGCGCGGGTTTGCTCGCTTCAGGGCGGCCTCCCCCTCGAAACCACCGCCCTTTCGGTCAACCGGCAATGCGGTTCGGGCCTTCAGGCGATCAATTCAGCCGCGCTCGCGATCCAGACCGAAGAAGCCGAGATCGTGGTTGCCGCCGGCACCGAAAACATGAACCTTCTGCCCTTCTATATTCGCAAACACCGCTTCGGCAACAAATTCGGAAACGAGAACTCTCGAGGACGGGCTGGTATCCATTCTGACCTGGCCCATGGGTCCCTACCTCAACGGCGTCACGGCCGAGAATGTAGCCGAAACATACAAGGTGTCGCGCGAAGACCAGGACGTGTTTGCACTGGAAAGCCAGCACAAGGCCGAAGCGGCGATCAATGCAGGCAAGTTCGTCGGCGAGATCCTGCCCGTCGAGATCAAGGTCGGCAGGGAGAAGAAGATGTTCGACAAGGACGAGCATCCCCGTTTCGGCCTGAAGATGGAAGACCTGGCCCGGCTCAAGCCGGCCTTCAAAGAGGGCGGCACCGCGACGGCTGGCAATTCGTCGGGCATCAATGACGGCGCCGCGGCCGTCGTCGTCATGAGCCGCAAAAACGCAGAAAAGCGTGGCCTTGAGCCGCTGCTGATCATCCGCAGCCAGGCCGTGGTCGGCAACGATCCCGGACTCATGGGCTATGCCCCCAAAGCGGCCACCGAAAAGGCCGTCGCAAAGGCCGGCCTGACACTCGACGATATCGATCTGTTCGAGATCAACGAAGCATTTGCCTCCCAGTGCTTCGCCGTCGTCCGCGATCTCGGCATCCCGAAGGAAAAGGTGAACGTCAATGGCGGGGCCATCGCCCTGGGCCATCCGATCGGTGCGACGGGCGTCATCCTTACCGTCAAGCTGATGAACGAGATGAAGCGGCGCGGTGCACGCTACGGCGTGGTCAGCGCCTGCATCGGTGGCGGACAGGGGATTGCGACCGTCTTCGAGAACCCGCACCCGAAAGGATGAGTTATGAAGGCCAATTTCGTCACGGCCGCGCAGGCGGCGGACATGATCCAATCCGGCCAGACGATCTGTTCGGTTGGCATGACGCTGTGTGGCGTTGCTGAGAGCATCTTCAAGGCGATCGAAAACAGGTTCTTGGCCGACGGGACGCCGCGCGATCTGACGTTCGTGCACTCCGCCGGTCAATGCGCCCGCGATCGCGGCATCCAGCATTTTGCTCATGACGGAATGCTCAGGCGCATTGTCGGCAGTCACTGGGGCCTCGCGCCGAAGATCATGGATATGATCCGGGACGAAAAGGTCGAGGCCTACAACCTGCCCCAAGGCCAGCTCGCACAGCTCTACCGGTCAATGGCCTGCGGGCTGCCGGGCAAGATGAGCAAGGTTGGCCTTGGGACCTATATCGACCCGCGGCAGGAGGGGGGCAAGATGAATGCCCGGACCCAACTGCTTCCCGACATCATCGATGTCATCGAATACGGCGGCGAGGAGTACCTCTTCTACAAAGCCGTGCCGATCGATGTGGCCATTATCCGCGGCACGACGGCCGACGAATTGGGCAATATCAGCTTCGAAGAAGAAGCGATGAAGCTCGAGGTCCTGGCTGCCGCTCTGACCGCAAAGCGGTATGGCGGCCGGGTGATCGTGCAGGTCAAGCGGGTGGCACGAAAGGGCACGCTTCACCCGAAAGAGGTCATCATTCCCGGCTTTTTCGTCGATGCGATCGTGGTCTCCGAAAATCCCGAACTCGATCACCGGCAGAGCCATTCGTTCTACTACGAGCCGACTTTGTGCGGGGATCTCGTGCTCCCCGAAGCATCGATCACCCCGCTGCCGATGACGATGCGCAAGATCATCGGGCTGCGGGCCGTCGCCGAACTCACTCCAAACACGGCGATAAACCTGGGAACCGGCATTCCCAACGATGTCGTCGGGTCGATCATCGCGGAAGAGGGACTGTCGGACGACGTTCTTGTGACCGTCGAATCGGGCACCTATGGCGGGATGCCGCAAGGTGGCATCGACTTCGGCGTGGCGCACAGTCCCTACGCGCTCGTCGAACACTCCGCCCAGTTCGACTTCTACAACGGTATGGGCGTGCCTTTCACGTTCATGGGGGCGGCCGAGATGGACGCGGCCGGCAACGTCAACAGCACCAAATTCGGTGATCGCGCCGCCGGTTGCGGCGGGTTCATCGACATCACGCAGAACGCCAAACACGTGCTGTTCTGCTCGAGCTTCACCGCCGATGGGCTCGAAGTCGATTTTTCGGGCGGCAAGGTGACCATCGTCAAGGAAGGCAAGCAGAAGAAGCTCGTCTCAAACGTCCGACAGATCTCATTCAACGGCGAGATGGCCCGTCGCAGCGGTCAGAAGGTGCACTTTGTCACCGAGCGGGCGGTCTTCGAATTCCGCCAGGAGGGTCCGGTTCTGATCGAGATCGCGCCCGGGATCGACCTCCAGCGCGACATTCTCGATCAGATGGAATTCGTCCCGATCGTCGCCAAGGACCTCAAGACTACCGATCCAGCCATCTACAGCGCCGGACCATGCGGCCTGAAAGACCGGGTCTATGCCAACGCAGCGCGAAACAAGGACAAATAAGATGCGACTGAAAGGCAAAGTAGCAATCGTAACGGGAGCCGGACGCGGGCTCGGTCGTGGAATCGTGCTGAAGCTGGCGCAGGAAGGCGCCAAGGTCGCGGTCTGCGATGCGGTCGAAGAGAACGCCGCGGCGGTCGCCAAGGAAATCGAGCAGTCCGCCGGCACAGCCATCGCCATACGCGCCGATATTTCGCAGAAGCCCGAAGTTGAAGCCATGTTCGCCAGGACGATCGAGGCCTTCGGCCCCGTCGATATCCTGGTCAACAATGCCGGCATCAACCGCGACGGCGCGCTTCACAAGATGAGCGACGAAAACTGGGAAAAGGTCATTGCGGTCAATCTGACCGGCACCTTCTACTGCATGCGTGTGGCCGCCCAGCAGATGCGCGAGCGCGGCTACGGACGAATCGTCAACATTTCGTCGATGAGCTGGCTGGGCAATTTCGGGCAGTCGAACTACGCGGCGTCGAAGGCCGGCGTGATCGGCCTGACGAAAACGGCAGCCCGTGAGCTCGCCAAGAAAGGGGTAACGGTCAATGCCATCTGCCCCGGCTTCATCGAAACGGACATGACGCGGGGCGTCCCGCCGGCAGTCTGGGATGCAATGGTCGGCAAGATCTGGACCGGCCGGGTTGGCGCCCCCGAGGATGTCGGCAACGTCGTGGCTTTCCTTGCCTCCGACGACGCCTCCTATGTGACGGGCGAAGTCATCAATGTCAGTGGCGGCATGGTTCTCTGACCGCAACGTAAGAAGAGCCCTGCGACCGGGATCGACGCGCCGCAGCGCAATGTCAACATGTGCAGACGGGCAAGAACGCGCGGCCTGACGACAGTCCGCGTGGCCAGTTCCGATGCATCTTAGGAGGTAACGATGAAAGATAAGACCGTTGGTGTGCTCGGAGCTGGTTTGATGGGCGCGGGCATTGCCGAAGTTGCCGCGCGGGCCGGTCACGACGTCATTCTCGTGGACGTCAATGCGGATGCGGCCGCCAAGGGCAGAATGCGCATCGAAAAGGGGCTGCGCAAATCAGTCGAGAAGGAAACGATCACTCAGGCAAATGCCGACGCGACCCTTGCGCGGGTGCGTATTGGCAGCAAATTGAGCGAACTTGCCAGCGCCGATCTGCTGATCGAGGCGGTGTTCGAAAATCTTGCCGTCAAGCTGGAGGCATTCAAGCAGCTCGACGCTGTCGCCGGCCCCGACGCGATCATGGCCAGCAATACGTCCAGTCTTTCGATTACCCAGATCAGCGCGGTCACCAAGCGGCCCGACAGAGTGCTGGGCTTGCACTTCTTCTATCCGGTACCGCGCATGCAGCTTGTCGAGATGATCCGGGGTCTGGCGACGTCGGACGCAACCTACGAGCGGGCGCGCGCGTTCGTCGAAGGCGCCGGCAAGACTGCGGTTCTTGCACAGGACTATCCCGGCTTCATCGTCAATCGGCTGTTGCTCCCCATGATCAATGAAGCGGTTTTCTGCGTGATGGAGGGAGCCAAGCCCAGCGATATCGACACGGCGATGAAACTGGGATGCAACCATCCCATGGGACCGCTTGAACTGGCCGACTTCGTTGGCATCGACGTCGCGCTTGCAACGATCACAGGCATTTACGAGAATTTGCGCGACTCCAAATATCGCCCTTGCCCTCTGTTCGTGAAGATGGTGGAAGCCGGCTGGCTCGGCCGCAAGAGCGGCCGCGGCTTCTACGAGTATTCCTAGCCTCGGACGAGGGAACCGTCTGCGCCGGCTTTGAGCGCAAACGGAAAGTCGATGCCGATGTCGCCTGTCTCAGACCCTGATCGCGTCGCCCTGCTGCGCAGGATGTTCGCGGCAGCGATCCAGACCGCGCAGCCGGCGGTGGTGGTGCCGCCATCCCTGCCGCCACCGCCCAAAGGCCGGCTGGTCGTCATCGGCGCCGGAAAAGCGTCCGCCGAGATGGCGCGGGTCTTTGAAGAGGCGTGGCCGGGCGATCTCTCCGGTCTGGTGGTGACGCGCTACGGCCACGGCGTGCCGTGCAAGAGAATCGAAATTGTCGAGGCCGCGCATCCCGTCCCGGATGCGGCAGGGCAGAGAGCGGCGGAACGCATTCTCGAAATGGTCGGCGGCCTTTGCGCCGACGACCTGGTGGTATGCCTCATATCGGGCGGAGGGTCGGCGCTTCTCGTCCTGCCGCTGGAAGGTGTTTCGCTCGACGACAAACAGGCCGTGAACCGGTCGCTGCTCAAATCGGGCGCATCGATCACCGAGACGAATATCGTTCGCCGCCATCTCTCACGCGTCAAAGGCGGACGGCTGGCGGCGGCCTGCCATCCCGCCGGGGTCTGGTCGATGATGATCTCCGATGTGCCCGGAGACGACCCCAAGGACATCGCTTCGGGTCCAACGGTGGCCGACCCGACCACGTGCCAGGACGCGCTCGATGTCATCGCGCGCTATGGCATCGCCGTACCGCCAAGCATCGATGCCGTTCTTTCCAGTGGACGCGGAGAAAGCATCAAACCCGGCGGCGCCCGGCTGTCCGGCTGTAAGACGCACATCATTGCAGCGCCACGTCTGGCGCTCTCCGCGGCTGCGGAAATTGGCCGGCAAGCCGGATATCGGGTTCACATTCTGGGAGACTCCATCGAAGGCGAAGCGCGCGATGTCGGCAAGGTGCTGGCGGCAATCGCACGTGAAGTTGCCGATCACGGCCAGCCGTTCGAACCGCCGTGCATCCTGCTCAGTGGTGGCGAGACGACCGTTACGGTTCGCGGCCAAGGCAGGGGCGGACGCAACGTCGAATTCCTCCTGTCCTTGACCATCGCCCTCAACCACCATTCCGCCATTCACGCGCTTGCGGGCGACACGGATGGCGTCGATGGGCTGGAGGAAATCGCGGGAGCGGTTGCCGGCCCCGATACGCTGGCCCGCGCCTTTCAGTTCGGCATCAACCCGAGGCGGGCACTGGCGGACAATGATGGCCACGGTTTCTTCGAGGCGTTGTCCGACCAGGTCATCACGGGACCGACGCTGACCAACGTCAACGATTTCCGCGCCATCCTGATCGACAAGCGATAGGTCGGGCGGCAGCGTCTCGTTGAAACGCTCACCGTGCATCCATCTGTGGCCGGCCATGCCAATCAAGGCTGTCGACGGGCGATGTAATCGATTTCACGACCGCTTCGCGCACTGCTATACCCTGTGGCGCAACACCGCCCATGCGGACAAGGGCCGTCCCCGCCGGGGGGACCAAGGGCCTGACATGAACGGGGAAACGCGATGAAATTCGGCCATTTCGACGACGCGAACCGCGAATACGTCATCACCCGTCCCGACACGCCGCTGCCGTGGATCAACTACATCGGCTGTCAGGACTATTTCGGCATCCTGTCGGCGACCGCCGGCGGCTATTCCTACTACCGCGACGCCCGCAAGCGGCGCATCACCCGCGGCCGCTACAACAACGTGCCGATGGATTTCGGCGGCCGCTACATCTATCTGCGCGACGACGGCAACGGGGACAGCTGGTCGCCCTCGTGGATGCCGACGCAGAGCGACCTCGAGTCCTTCGAGTGCCGTCACGGCATGGGCTACAGCGTCATCGCCTCGCGCCATGGCGGGATCGCGGCCAGTACGCGCTATTTCGTGCCGCTCGACGAGACGCTGGAGATCTGGCAGCTGACGCTGACCAACGAGCGCGCCGAAGCGGCGGACATCTCGGCTTTCTCCTCGGTCGAATTCTGCCTGTGGGAAGCCAACGACGACGCCACCAACTTCCAGCGCAACTTCTCCACCGGCCAGGTCGAGGTCATCGACGAGGTCATCTACCACAAGACCGAGTATCGCGAGCGGCGCAACCATTTCGCCTGGTTCGCCTGTTCCGAGCCGATTGCCGGCTTCGATACCCAGCGCGAAGCCTTCCTCGGGCCCTGGCGCGGCTGGGACCGGCCGCAGGTCGTTGCCGCCGGCACGTCGAACAATTCAATTGCCCACGGCTGGTCGCCGATCGGTTCGCATCACGTCAAGGTGAGGCTGGCACCGGGCGAAACGAAACGCATTCAGTTCGTGCTCGGCTATCACGAGAACCCGGACGATCGGAAGTTTGACCCGCCGGGCTCGCAGACGATCAACAAGGCGCTGGTCAGGCCGACGATCGACAAATACCGCGATATCGCTCAGGCCGATGCCGCCTTCGCGGCCTTGCGCAACTACTGGGACGGTCTGCTCGGCATCTATTCGGTGGCTTCGCCCGACGAGCACACCGATCGCATGGTCAATGTCTGGAACGCCTATCAGTGCATGGCGACCTTCAACATGTCGCGCTCGGCCTCGACCTTCGAGTCGGGCATCGGTCGCGGCCTCGGTTTCCGCGACACCAACCAGGACCTGCTCGGCTTCGTGCACATGGTGCCGGCGCGCGCCCGCCAGCGCGTTCTCGACGTGGCGGCGACGCAGCTCGAAAGCGGTGGCGCCTATCACCAGTATCAGCCGATGACCAAGAAGGGGAACGACGCCGTCGGCGGCAATTTCAACGACGACCCGCACTGGCTGGTCGTGGGCGTTGCCCAGTACCTGAAGGAGACCGGCGATTTCGCCATCCTCGACGAGGCGGTCGCCTTCGATTCGACGCCGGGGACCGAGGTGCCGCTCTATGAGCATCTCGCCCGCGCGATCCAGTACACGCTTGACCGGCTGGGGCCGCATGGCCTGCCGCTCATCGGCCGCGCCGACTGGAACGACTGCCTCAACCTCAACTGCTTCTCGACCAATCCGGACGAATCCTTCCAGACGACGGAAAGCAAGGACGGCAAGGTCGCCGAGTCGGTGTTCATCGGCGGGCTGTTCGTGCTCTCGGCGAAGGAGATGGCGGCGATCGCCGGGCAGCGCGGGAAGGCGGCGGATGCCGAGAGATACCGCGCCGCGGCGGAGAAGATGGACGGAACCGTCCGCCGGCACGGCTGGGACGGCGACTGGTTCCTGCGCGCCTATGACGATTTCGGCCGCAAGATCGGCTCCAAGGACTGTGCCGAAGGCAAGATCTTCATCGAGCCGCAGGGCTTCTGCACGCTCGCCGGCATCGGCCTCAAGGACGGCATGGCACGCAAGGCGCTCGATGCGGTGGCGACGCATCTGGCCACGCCGCACGGCATCGTGCTGCAGCAGCCGGCCTATTCGCGCTACTACGTCGAATACGGCGAGATCTCGACCTATCCGCCGGGCTACAAGGAAAATGCCGGCATCTTTTGCCACAACAATCCGTGGGTGATCATCGCCGAGACGATGCTCGGCAACGGCGACAGGGCGTTCGACTACTACAGCCGCATCAATCCGTCGGCGCGCGAGGCGATCAGCGAGGTGCATCGCTGCGAGCCCTATGTCTATGCGCAGATGATCGCCGGGCGCGATGCGCCGACCCATGGCGAGGCGAAGAATTCGTGGCTGACCGGCACGGCGGCGTGGAACTACACCGCCATTACCCAGTGGATCCTCGGCGTGCGGCCGGACTATGAGGGCCTGCGCATCGCTCCGGTGGTGCCGGAAAGCTGGCCGGGTTTCACCGTCAACCGGCGCTTCCGTGGTGTTACCTATGCCATCGCGGTCAAACGCGCCGGACCCGGCAATGCGGTGGCGCTCACGGTGGACGGCAAGGCGATCGACGGCAATCTGGTGCGGCCGCCGGCCAAGGGGACCAAGGCAGTCATGGTCGAGGCGGTGATCGGCTGAGGCGTCGCCGCTCAGCCGGCCGGACTCCTCTTCCTCCTGCCGGCCGACAGGTCAACGACATTGGCGCCGCCGGGAACGGCGACGCTTGGGTCGTACCAGCCGCCGACCGTCTTTGCGACGTCGGCAGCCTCGGCCGGTCCCCATGTGCCCGGCTCGTATTCGTGGAGGGGCGAGTTGTCGCCGAGGATCGGATCGACGATGCGCCATTGTGCTTCGGCGCTGTCCTTGCGGGCGAAGAGCGTGGTGTCGCCCATCATGGCGTCGCCGATCAGCCGCTCGTAGGCGCTCATCTCCTCGCCTGGCTGGTGCATGATGGTGAGTTCGGTCTGCGCGCCGGCCATCGCTTCGCCGGGTGTCTTGGCGCGGGCGCCGAGCGCGATCGCCACGTCGGGGCTCAGGCGGAAGCGGACATAGTTGGACCGCTTCGTATGGTCGGCGTGGAACACGGCCTGCGGCGGGTAGTGGAGGTCGACGACGATCTCCACCGCGGTCACCGGCAGGGACTTTCCGGCGCGCACGAGAAACGGCACGCCCTGCCATCGCCACGAGTCGATGTGGAGCCTGAGAGCAGCGAAGGTCTCGACGTCGGAATCGGGCGCCACGCCCGCTTCCTGGCGGTAGCCACGGAACTGCCCGCGCACCAGATGGGTCTTGCTCAGCGGCCGGATGGCGTTGAACACCTTCACCTTCTCGTCGCGGACGAAGGCGCTGTCGTCGCTGATCGGGGATTCCATCGCCAGGATGGCGACGATCTGCAGGAGATGGTTCTGGATGACGTCGCGGATGGCGCCGACCTCGTCATAGAAGCGGCCGCGCCCGGCGACGCCGAAGCTCTCGGCCATGGTGATCTGCACGCTGCGCACATAGTTGCGGTTCCAGATCGGCTCGAGGAACGCATTGGCAAAACGGAAGTAGAGCAGGTTCTGGACCGGCTCCTTGCCGAGGTAATGGTCGATCCGGAAGATGGCCGGTTCGGGGAAGACGGCGTTCAGGGTGCGGTTCAGCGCGATCGCCGATGCGAGGTCGCGGCCAAAGGGCTTCTCGACCACCACGCGGGCGCCGTCGGTGGCGCCGCAGTGGCCGAGCCCGTCGATGACGGCGGGAAACATGCTGGGCGGAATGGCCAGATAGTAGAGTGGCCGCCGGCTTCCCGCGAGTGCGGCGCCGAGCTGGTCGAATGTCGCGGGGTCGCGGTAGTCGCCGTCGACATAGCGCATCAGGCCAAGCAGGCGTGCCAGCACGTCCTCGTCGCAGGCTCCCGCCGTACACACCGCATCGCGGGCGTGACGGCGCAGATCGTCAAGCGTCCAGTCCGATTTCGCCACGCCGACGACCGGCATGTCGAGCTTGCCGCGCCGGCACATGGCGTAGAGCGCGGGAAAGATCTTCTTGTGGGCGAGATCGCCGCTCGCACCGAACAGGACCAGTGCGTCGGATCGTGCCTGGTTCGTCATCCGTGGTCCTCAGACTGGTGGCGCGTCGGGTGTCAGTGCTGCGGTTCGTGATTGAACGAGGCGAGCCAGGAGAATTTCCCCAGCCAGCGGCCGAGATAGGCATCGAGTCCGAGATAGAGGCCGGCACGCGAGAAAAACAGAAGCGCGAAGACGAAGGCGTAGATGATGGCCGTGCCGACATCCGTCGAGCCGGCGACGTAAGGGCCGCCGAGCCCTTCGGCCGTCGACCATATCACCAGGCAGAGCAGGATGCCGCCGAGATAAGCGAGATCCGAAAACAGCCCGAGGATCAAGGCGATGGCGAGCAGCGTTTCGCCGATGGCGACGACATGCGCGAAGGCGACCGGATTGACGTTGACGACGTTGATCCACAGGCTGATCCACGCCTTGACCAGTGCCGGCTGTCCCTCCTGGGCGCCGGTCAGGTAGGAGACGAAATGGTCGAGAAAATCCGGGCGCCACTTGAACTGCGCATCGATCGCCCAGACGACGCCGAACAGGATGCGCACGACGCCGATCGCCCGATGCCTGGAGGCTTCATCCCACTCGATCATGGCGAACACGTCCTGTCTGTCGAAGAATCGCTCGATTGCGGTGCTGAATGGCGATCTAGAACGGGTCCGCGGCGATTCAATTCGGCGTCGCCAAGATGGCCGGTTTGTAATGGTGGCGGGCGCCGGTCGACGGACAAGCCCGCGTTGTCCGTGGCCGGTTCGCCGCAAAAAAAGTCACACCGTCCGGGGACGATGTGACCAGTTGGCCGCCCGATGGGGCGGGGTTGGCCCGCATTGATGCTGCGGATCTATTCGCCGGCGTGTCCACGCAGCGCGGCGGTTTCGCCGGCGCGGAAAGTGGAGGACAGCGGCCAGAGCTGCCAGATCGCCGACAGGCCGACCGCGACATAGACCAAGCGCGCCAGAAGCGAGCCGGCGCCGAAGATGGTCGCCACGAGGTCGAAGTCGAAGAGGCCGACCAGGCCCCAGTTGAGGCCGCCGACGATCACGAGGACGAGGGTGAGGATGTTGATGGCTTTCATGTCTGAGCTTCCGTGTTTTCAGCCCTTGTGGGGGCAGCCCGGGACGTTTCCCGGGCTGCTGCCTGCCGTCAGCCGCTGGGCGGGAGGATGACGCTGTCGATCACGTGAATGACGCCGTTCGAAGCGGCGATGTCGGTTGCCGTCACCTTGGCGCCGTCGACCATCACGGTGTTTCCATCGACCGTGATGCCGATCATGGCGCCATTGACGGTCTTGGCTTCCTGCAGCTTGACGACATCGGCCGCCATCACCTTGCCGGGCACGACGTGGTAGGTGAGGATTGCCGTGAGCTTCGCCTTGTTCTCGGGCTTGAGGAGGTCTTCGACGGTTCCGGCCGGCAGCTTGGCGAAGGCCGCGTCGGTCGGGGCGAAGACGGTGAACGGGCCCTGACCCTTCAGCGTATCGACCAGTCCGGCAGCATCGAGCGCCGCGGCCAGCGTGTTGAAGTCGCCGGCGGCGACCGCCGTGTCGACGATGTCCTTTTCCGCGGCCTGGGCAGCGGGCGCCGCCACTGCCATGCTGAGCGCCATGGCCGTAACGGCAACCATATTGGCGATTTCAAATTTCATGTCGTTTTCTCCGGTTGTCGCGTTTTCTGTTCGCGCCGGCCCTTGCCGGCCGACCCATCGGTTGCGGGCAGTCCCGCCTGTCCGAGTGGTTTTGCATATGGAGAAAAGGAATTTTATTGAAACTCACATGTTCGTGATGTGAATAGACATTTTCATTTAAAGAAAAACGGGCCATATTGGATTCACTGGCAGGAAGAAAAGGTGGAGCGGATGCTGTCCGATACGTTGGCGAACGGACTCGAGGCCTACCGGATCGGGCCGAAGATCCGAGAGCTGCGGCGCCGCAAGAGCATGGGGCTGGTGCAGCTTGGCGAGCACAGCGGGCTGTCGTCGGGGATGCTTTCCAAGATCGAGCGCGGCCAGCTCTTTCCGACTCTTCCGACGTTGCTGAGGATTGCGCTCGTTTTCGGCGTGGGCCTCGACCACTTCTTTGCCGAGGCGGAGACGCGCGCCGCGATGGCGGTCGTGCGCAAGAAGGACCGCCTGCGCCTGCCGGACAGCCCGGACGCGAAGGAGCCGGCCTATTTCTTCGAGAGCCTCGATTTTCCTGTGACCGATCGCCGGATGGAGGCCTACTTCGCCGAATTCCCCGTGGGCGGCCAGCGATCGGAGCCGCACCGGCACGATGGTGCGGAACTCATCTATGTCGTCAGGGGACAGGTCGCCGTGAGCGTCGAGGATGAGGACGTCAGGCTTGGCGAGGGCGACGCCATGTATTTCGATTCATCGATCGTGCACAGCTACGCCCAGACGGGGCGGTCAAGCGCCGCCGCGATCGTGGTCGTGACGCCGGCCTGATCGAGTGGCGCGGGAGGACTGATCAAATGAACCTGACATCCATCGCTGTCTTGCTTGGTTTCGTGGCCGCCTGTTTCCTGGCTGCCATGACGGGCACGCTGTTTCGTCCCGGCGCGTGGTACGAGCGCCTCAGGAAGCCGTCATGGCGGCCGCCGAACTGGCTCTTCGCCCCTGTGTGGACGGCCCTTTACCTGACGATGGCGTGTTCGGGGTGGCTGATCTGGCGCACCGCCGGCTTCAGCGGAGCTGCCGTTCCGCTGGCGCTCTTCGCCGTGCAGCTTCTCCTCAACGGCCTGTGGACGCCGGTCTTCTTCGGGCTGCACCAACTCGATCTGGGTTTTGTCGTCATTCTGGCGCTCTGGCTGGCCATCGCAGCGACGATCATCGCCTTCGCGCCGGTGAACCTGGTCGCCGGCCTGCTGCTGGTCCCGTACCTTGCCTGGGTGTCGTTTGCCGCCGCGCTCAATTTCGCGATCTGGCGCCTCAATCGCAGCGGGGCGGGGCTTGCAGGCGATTCCTCATCATAGTCGCCTGCGGGGTCTACCAGTGGTGAATGGAAGCGTGTTGCCAGCGCCTCAAACGGTTGCTCCGACATTTCCGCCGCTGCGCAACAAAATCGCCCCATCCGGCATGGATTTTCCGGGCTTTCTCCGTATTATCGCCGGCGCATGAGTTTCGATTGCGGCACCGCGAGGCGCTTTTGACCGCGCAACCGTCGATCACCACCAGCACGCTCGCCGGCCGGCTCAGGGTTGTGGCGGGGGGGACCTGGACCATTGCATTCGCGCGCGAGCTGGAGACGCTGGTCGCCGGCCTGCCGGAGCAATCCGGCGAGATCGATCTCACCGCGGTCGAGCGGCTCGATACCTTCGGCGCGTGGCTGCTGGAAGACCTGACGCGCAAGGCGCGGCAACGCGGCGCCCCGATGGATCTCACGGCCGTGCCGGATCGCTTCCGCGTGCTGCTCGACGAGGTCGGCGAGGCCAATCGCGAGACGCCGACGCCGCGCGCCCGTCGGCGCGGCCTGATCGGTTTCGTCGAGCTGGTCGGCGCAAGTGTGTTCAGGTTCTTCGGCGAACTGACGGATTTCACCTCGATGCTCGGCGCCGTCGCGGCGGCAGCCGGCAACGCGATCATTCGCCCGCGCTTCTCGCGAATCACCTCCATTACCCATCATCTCGATCGCGTCGGCTGGCAGGCGATCGGCATCATCGTGCTGATGACCTTCCTGGTCGGCTGCATCATTTCGCAGCAGGGCATCTACAATTTCCGCCGCTTCGGCGCCGAGGACTATGTCGTCAACCTGCTCGGTATCCTGATCCTGCGCGAAATCGGCGTGCTGCTGGTGACCATCATGGTGGCCGGGCGCTCGGGCAGTTCGTATACGGCCGAGCTCGGCTCGATGAAGATGCGCGAGGAGGTCGACGCGCTAAGGACCATGGGCGTCGATCCGGCCGATGTGCTGGTGTTGCCACGGGTCGCGGCGCTGGTCATCGCCATGCCGATCCTGACTTTCCTCGGCTCCATGGCGGCACTGGTCGGTGGCGGTCTGGTCGCCTGGTTCTATGGCGGCATGAGCCCGGAGATCTTCGTCTTGCGCCTGCGCGAGGCGGTCTCGGTCCACGATTTCCTCATCGGCATGACCAAGGCGCCGGTCATGGCGCTGGTGGTCGGCATCATTGCCTGCACGGAAGGCATGCGGGTCCAGGGCAGCGCCGAGTCGCTTGGCCTCAAGACCACCGCGTCGGTGGTCAAGTCGATCTTCACCGTGATCGTGCTCGACGGCCTGTTCGCCATGTTCTTCGCCGCGATCGGGTGGTGAGACGATGAGCCCGGCTCCCCGCGACGACGCCATCATCTCGGTTCGCGACCTGGTCGCCGGCTTCGACGGGCAGACGGTGCTCAAGGGACTGAACCTCGATGTGCGCGCCGGCGAAATCCTCGGCGTGGTCGGCGGCTCGGGCGCCGGCAAGTCCGTCCTCCTGCGCTCGATCATCGGGCTGAACCGCAAACGCTCGGGCAAGATCCGCGTGTTCGACGTGGATGCCGACGACGGCAGACGAGGCGCCTGGCGCTCGGTGGAACGGCGCTGGGGCGTGCTGTTCCAGGGCGGCGCGCTGTTCTCCTCGCTGACGGCGCGGGAGAACATCCAGTTCCCCATGCGCCAGTATCTCAACCTGCCCGATAACCTGATGGACGACCTGGCCATGGTTAAGCTGGAGCTGGTCGGCCTCAGCCCCAACGACGCCAACAAGCTTCCCGCCGAACTCTCCGGCGGCATGACCAAGCGCGTCGGGCTCGCCCGCGCGCTGGCGCTCGATCCGGAGATCGTGTTCCTCGATGAGCCGACCTCCGGCCTCGATCCAATCGCCGCCGGCGCCTTCGACGTACTGATCCGCACGCTGCAGCATACGCTGGGCATCACCGTCTTCATGGTCACCCACGATCTCGACAGCCTCAACACCGCCTGCGACCGGGTCGCGGCGCTGGCCGACGGCAAGATCGTCGCCGAGGGGCCGATGCAGACGCTGCTCGCCTCCGATCATCCGTGGGTCAAGGCCTATTTCAGTGGCAGGCGCCGGCGCTCCAACGGGCGCACCGCGCAACCCAACCAATAGACGGACATCAAGCCATGGAAATCCGCGCACGCTATTTTCTCGTCGGCCTGTTTGTGCTGGTCGTGGCTGCTGGCGTCGTCGGCTTCATCTACTGGCTCTACAATACTGGCGGCCTCGTCCAGCGGACGGATTACCGGGTGAGCTTCAACGGCTCGGTCTCGGGTCTGGCGCCGGGCTCGCCGGTGCTGTTCAACGGGTTGCAGGTCGGCGAAGTCAGCGGGCTGTCGCTGTCGGCGGACGATCCCGGCCTGGTGATCGCGCGCATCTCCATCGACGCGCGCACGCCGGTGCGCACCGACACCCATGTCGGCATGGATTTCCGCGGCCTGACCGGCACGGCGACGGTGGCGCTCACCGGCGGCTCGCCTTCGGCGTTGCCGCCGACGAGTGAGGACGGCCAGCCGCCACTGCTGGTCGCCGATCCGAAGTCGATCCAGGACATGGGTGCGGCAGCGCGCGAGGCGCTGACCCGGCTGAACGACATCCTCGCCGACAATGCCGTGCCGTTGAAGGACGCCATTGCCAATATCGATGCGTTCTCCGCGGCGCTGGCGAAGAATTCCGACAAGGTCGACACGATTCTGGCGGGCCTGGAGAAATTCGTCGGCGGCGGCAACACGCCGGAACCGATCAGCTTCGAGTTGACCGCGCCGAGCGCGTTCCCCGATATCGTCGCCCAGCCGACCGGCCAGCTCACCATTCCACCGCCAACCGCCATCGTGGCGCTCGACACGCAGCGCATCATGTTGCACAGCGCCGACGGGCTGGTGCCGACCTTCGACAATTTCCGCTTCGCCGACAGCATCCCGCTGCTCGTGCAGTCGCGGCTGACCCAGGGGTTCGAGAATGCCGGCGACCCGCGCGTGGGCACCGACGCCAGCGGCATCACCGGCGACTTCCAGCTCCTGGTCAACATCCGCAAGTTCGAGATGGCGACGGTGGGCAAGCCGACGGCAGAGGTCACGTTGATGGCGAAGCTCGTCGATGCCGGCGGCAGCGTGATCAACGCCAAGCTGTTCGAGGCGCAGGCGGCAGTCGACAGCATCGAGAACCCCGAGGTGATTGCCAAGGCAATCGACAAGGCCTTCGGCAAGACGGCGACCGATCTCATCGTCTGGTCGCTCGGTGCCATGAGCGACTCGGAGGGCGGTGGCGATAGCGGGGGTGGCGTCGACCAGAACGCCGGCGACGCGCCGTCGATGCAGACGCCCGAGCCGCCGGCCGACACGGCACCGCCGGCCGATGCGACCCAGCCGCCGGCGGATGCCGCACCGGCAAGCGCGGCACCGGCAACGGCGCAGTAGGCGGGAGGTCTGCCCGGCGTCTAGTCCTTCGGCGCAGTGGCGGCCATCGCCGGGCGCGCGGCGAAAGCGGCGAACCAGGTCGCGAGCTGCGGGCGCTCCGTGCGCCAGCCGAGATCGGGGAAGCGGAAATCCAGATAGGCCAGCGCGCAGGCCGTGGCGATGGTGCCGATGTCGACGCGGGGACCGAAGCCGGCGGCGCTGCTCTCCATGCGGTCGAGCGCCTTTTCTACCTTGTCGTGCTGGCCGTCACGCCATTCTGGCCACAGCAAGGCCGGCGGCCGGAGCGACGTCTCGTAGCGCTCGAGCAGCGCGGCATCCAGCATGCCGTCGGCGAGCGCCTGTTCGGTGAGCGACCGCCAGCGCTCCGGACCGGCGGCCGGGATGAGCCGACCGCCGCCGGCCAGCGCATCGAGGTGCTCGAGGATCACGCGGCTGTCGAAGAGGATCATGCCGTCGTCGGCGACGAGGGTGGGAAGCTTGCCGAGGGGATTGTCGGCGATCACCGGATTGGTGCGCACGATCGGGCTGACCTTGGCGGCTATCGTCTCGATGCGGTCGGCGAGGCCAAGTTCGATGGCCGCGACCATGACCTTGCGGACATAGGGCGAGGTGGTGGAGTGATAGAGCTTCATGAGGCTTTCCCCGACGATCTTTGGTCTGGCCATGCTCTAGAACCCAGCCCTTCCGTCGGCAAGGGCGGCGGTTGGGCGAAGCACGGCGAATTCGCCCGATCTCGTTAAGTGTCTGGTGAGGGAGGCCGTGCTTTGGGCGGTATGGAACAGGGAGGCTTTCATGGCAGGACTGACACGCAGGTTCACGGTTCTGGCGGCGGTATTCGCAATGCTGGCCACGCTCGGTCTCGGCACGATGCAGGCCCGCGCCGACGGCTCGGGACTCCAGGACGAGGCGAACAAGGCCGTCAGCTCCTGGGTGGCGGCGGTGACCAGCGGCGACAAGAGCGTCGTGGCGGCCGTGCTTGCGCCGGAGTTCCAGATCGTCCGTGACAACGGTGTCGCCTATGACCGCGACCAGTATCTCGCCGGCGATCTGCCCAAGATCGCCGCGCCGCCGCCGGTGAGCGAACTGGTTGCGACCGGCGGGGGCGACGTGATGGTCGTCCGCTACGTTCTGACGATCGATGCGACGGTTGGCGGCGCGGCCATGCAGGCCAGGGCGCCGCGGCTGACGGTCTTCCGGCGGGTCGGTGGAAAATGGCTGGTTTCGGCCCACGCCAATTTCGCCGTGATCGGGAAATAGGGGCTCGTCCGATCACGCACCCGCAGGTCTTCGGATCGGTGCGCCGATAGGGTAGATTTGTCGGTCAGCAGAGAGGTAGCGGCCGTGCAAGACCCCGTCCTGTCCCGCGAATCCGCCGCGATCCACCATCTGAGGAACGCGCCCGACCAGCCCAACAATCCCGGCATCCCGTTCGATGCGGAGCCGGTCGCCGGCGTGCGCGTGAATCTCTCGGCGGTGGAACGCCGCGCGGCGACGCTGCCGAGACGGCGGACGGTGAAGAAGGCGTACCAGGCGGCCTGGCTGGTCAAGGCGCTGGAATGCATCGACCTCACCACGCTTTCCGGCGACGACAGCGAGGGGCGGGTGCGCCGGCTCTGCGCCAAGGCACGCCATCCGCTGCGCCCTGATATCCTCGAGGGGCTGGGGCTGACCGACCGTCGCGTGACCACCGCCGCCGTTTGCGTCTATCACCGCTTCGTGGCGACGGCGAAGGACGCTCTGGAGGGCTCCGGCATTCCGGTGGCGGCGGTCTCGACCGCGTTTCCGGCGGGGCTGGCGCCGTTCGAGACGCGGCTTGCCGAGATCAAGGCGTCGGTCGCCGCCGGCGCCGACGAGATCGACATCGTCATCACCCGCGAGCATGTGCTGCGGGGCAACTGGCAGGCGCTCTATGACGAGGTGAAGGCCTTCAAGGAAGCCTGCGGGCCGGCGCATATGAAGGCGATTCTGGGCACCGGCGACCTCAAGACTTCTCAGGAATGTCGGGCGCGCCTCGCTGGTGGCGATGATGGCCGGCACCGACTTCATCAAGACCTCGACCGGCAAGGAAGACGTCAACGCGACGCTGCCGGTGGCGCTGGTGATGGTGCGCGCCATCCGCGCCTATCGCGAGATGACCGGCAACATCGTCGGCTTCAAGCCGGCCGGCGGCATCTCCACCGCCAAGGACGCCATGAGCTTCCAGTTCGTGATGAAGGAGGAACTCGGCACCCTATGGCTGCAGCCGGGCCTGTTCCGCATCGGCGCCTCGTCGCTGCTCGCCGACATCGAGCGCCAGCTCGAATATTACGTCACCGGCCGCTACGCCTCCTTCGAGCGTCACGCGATGGCGTGAAAGGACCAAGAGCCATGTCGGTTGCTGATATCCTCGACACCATGGACTACGGGCCGGCGCCCGAGAACGACACCGAGGCGCGTGACTGGATCGCGCGGCATGCCGAGGGCGCCAAGCTGTTCATCAACGGCGCCTGGGTGGCACCGGAATCGGGCCAGTGGCTGGAAACGCACGATCCCTCCACCGGCGCGACCATCATGCGGTTCGCGCGCGGCGATGCGGCGGATGTCGACGCGGCGGTCAAGGCGGCGCGCAAGGCGCAGGGACCGTGGGCGCGGCTCCCCGGCCATGCCCGTGCGAAGTACCTCTACGCCATCGCCCGGCTGATCCAGCGCCACAGCCGGCTGTTCGCCGTGCTCGAGGCCATCGACAACGGCAAGCCGATCCGCGAGACGCGCGACATCGACATTCCGCTGGTGGCGCGGCACTTCTACAACCATGCCGGCTGGGCCGAGCTGATGGACATCGAACTTGCCGACCGCATGGCGGTGGGCGTGTGCGGCCAGATCATCCCGTGGAACTTCCCGTTGCTGATGGCCGCCTGGAAGATCGCCCCGGCGATCGCGCTGGGCAACACCAGCGTGCTCAAGCCGGCGAAGTTCACGCCGCTCTCGGCGCTGCTTTTCGCCGAGATCTGTGAGATGGCCGGCCTGCCCAAAGGCGTGGTCAATGTGGTGACCGGCGACGGCGCCACCGGCGAGTTGATCGTCACGCATCCGGACATCGACAAGATCGCCTTCACCGGCTCGACCGAGGTCGGTCGCAGGATCCGCGAACTGACCGCCGGGACGGGCAAGTCGTTGACGCTGGAACTCGGCGGCAAGTCGCCCTTCATCGTCTTCGACGATGCCGATCTCGATTCGGCCGTGGAGGGCGTGGTCGATGCCATCTGGTTCAATCAGGGCCAGGTGTGCTGCGCCGGCTCGCGCCTGCTGGTGCAGGAGGGCATCCACGATGCCTTCGTCGCCAAGCTGAAGGTGCGGCTGGAGACGCTGCGCGTCGGGCCGCCGCTCGACAAGACCATCGATATCGGCGCCATCATTTCGCCGGAGCAGCTCGAACGGATCGCGAGCCTCGTCTGCCAGGGCGTGGCGGAAGGGGCTGAGGTCTTCCAGGGGAGCGCGCCGCTGCCCGCCACCGGCTGCTATTTCCCGCCGACGCTGATGACCAATGTCGAGCCGGCCTCGACCGTGGCGCGGGTGGAGATCTTCGGGCCGGTGGTGGTCGAGATGACCTTCCGTACGCCGGACGAGGCGGTTCAGCTTGCCAACAACACCGAATACGGGCTCGCGGCCAGCGTCTGGTCGGAATCGATCAACCTCGCCCTCGACATCGCGCCCAAGCTCAAATGCGGCGTGGTGTGGGTCAACTCCACCAATCTTTTCGACGCTTCCGCCGGCTTCGGCGGCTACAAGGAATCGGGCTATGGCCGCGAGGGCGGCCGCGAGGGGGTGGCCGCCTATACCAAGCCGCGCTGGATGAAATCGGCGAGGCGGCTCACCGAGAGCGCGCCGGTCAAGCCGGAGATGGGGCTGGAGCTGGTCGGCGGCGGCATCGACCGCACGGCCAAGATGTATATCGGCGGCAAGCAGGCGCGCCCCGACGGCGGCTATTCGCGCGGCGTCGCCTCGCCCGCCGGCAAGCTTGTCGGCGAGGTCGGCGAGGGCAACCGCAAGGACATCCGCGATGCGGTCGAGGCGGCGCGCAAGATCGCCCCGAAATGGGCGGCGACGTCGGAACACAACCGCGCGCAGATCCTCTACTACATCGCCGAGAATCTCGACGCGCGGGCGGCAGAGTTCGCCGACCGGCTGCGGCTCCTGCGCGGGGTCAAGAGCGCCAAGACGCGGCTGGAAGTGGATGCCTCCGTACACCACCTGTTCCAGTGGGGCGCCTGGGCCGATAAGCACGAAGGCGCGGTGCATCGCCCGCCGTTCCGCGGCCTGGCGCTGGCCGTGAACGAGCCGGTGGGCGTGGTCGGCATTGCCTGTCCGGAGGAGCCGGGCCTCATCGCCTTCGTCTCGCTGATGGGCGCGGCGATCGCCGCCGGCAATGCGGTGGTCATGCTGCCGTCGGAGGCGCAGGCGCTGATCGCCACCGACCTCTATCAGGTGCTCGATACCTCCGACGTGCCGGGCGGCGTGGTCAATATCGTCACCGGCGACAAGCGTTCGCTGGCGCTGGAACTGGCGAAACACGATGCGGTCGATGCGCTCTGGTATTTCGGCAATGCGGACGGCGCGGTGGCGCTGGAGAAGGCGTCGGCCGGCAATCTCAAGCAGACCTGGTGCGAGACGGTGAGGCGCGACTGGGACGATGCCGCCATCGGCGGCGGGCGCGAACTGCTGGCGCACGCCACCCAGGTCAAGAACATCTGGATTCCCTACGGGGAATAGAGGCCAGCGGCCAAGCCCGCGTGGGGTGTGCCTCCACGTACATTGACGCCGCCGGGCGGTTCGCCTGGCGTTCCTGGCGGAGAGGGGTGCGGGCATGGACGTGACGGCTTTGGAGATATTCGTCGATGTTGTTCGGCGAGGCAGCTTTGCCGCTGTTGCGCGCGATCGTGACGCTGACCCCTCGGTCATTTCGCGGACGATCGCGTCTCTCGAGGAAGAACTCGGCGGCAGATTATTCCAGCGCACGACACGACGCCTGGCGCTGACCGAGGCCGGCACGGTGTTTTTCGATCGTGTGCGGCCGGTGATCGAGGAGTTGCACGACGCGCGGGAGAGCGTTGCCGAGGCGAACACCCACGCAAGAGGTACGCTTCGCGTCACCACATCGGTGTCGTTTGGCCAGCGCCGCCTCGTGCCGCTGCTCCCCCGCTTCATGGCGCTGTACCCTGACCTGACGATCGACCTGCTTCTGACCGAGTCGGTGGTCGATATCGTCGCTGAGGGCATCGATGTTGCCATCCGCCTTGGACATCTCACCGAATCCGGCCTCGTCGCGCGGCGACTGTTGCGCACGTCCTATGTCGTGTGCGCGAGCCCAGCGTATCTTGCTGCGCATGCGGAGATCAGACAGCCGGAGGATCTCCGCGACCACGAGTGCCTGTTGTTTCCGTTTCCGGGTTTCCGAACGCGTTGGATATTCCGCGAGGGGAAGAGCGAGACTTCGCGAAGTCCCGGTCCGCGGGCGCGTCGTCATCTCGACGGCTGTTGCGCTGCAGCAGTGCGCGGTCGCAGGAATGGGCGTGACCTTGTTGCCGAACTGGATGGTCGCGGACGATATCGCGAGCGGGGTGCTGAAACGTGTGCTCGGGGACTATGATGTGACGGCCTCGGACTTCGAAACCGGGATCTGGATGGTCTATCCGACGCGCGCGCATCTTCCCCTGAAGGTGCGGGTGTTCAGCGACTTCCTGCGGAAGTCGCTGAAGGAAGCGCAGGTCTGACGGGTCATTCGTGCGCGGACTGCATGAGTGTCTTGACGGTGCCGCAGTGTCGGCCGGCGCCGTCGGCAACTAGCCTTCCGGAGGTGCCGCTATCGGCGGCTTTAGCTCCAGCGAGGGTCGGAAACATGCAAATCAAGAACTCAACTGCCTTTGTCACCGGCGCCAATCGTGGAATTGGCAGGGTGCTCGTCGAGGCTCTGCTCGATGCGGGGGCCGGCAAGGTCTATGCGGCCGCCCGGCGGCTCGATAGCCTCGACGCGGTCACCTCAATCGACAGCAAGCGGATCATACCACTTCAGGCGGATGTGACGGATCGCACGCGGATCGCGGCGCTTCCCATGGAAGCGCCGGACGTGAACCTTCTCATCAACAATGCCGGCGTCCTCGACTTCGGCGGCGTCCTCGACGCGCCGCTCGACATCGTGGTTCGCGAGTTCGAGACGAACTTCTACGGCAAGCTCGTCCTGGCGCGTACATTCGCGCCGGTGATCGAGAAGAACGGCGGTGGTGCGATTGTCAATATGCTGACGCTGGTCGCGCTGGCAAGCATGCCGGGCCTCGGTGTCTACAACGCGTCCAAGGCCGCCGCCTGGTCCATGACCCAGTCGCTTCGCGCCAACCTTGCTGGTAAGGGAATCGCCGTTCACGGCGTCTTTCCGGGTGCGGTCGACACCGACATGATTGCCGCTGTCGAGATGCCGAAGACGAGCGCGGCCGATGTTGCGCGAGCGATCGTCGCGGGAATTGACGCCGGTGAGGAAGACATCTTTCCCGATCCGATGTCGAGCCAGATGTACGCCGCCTGGAAGACGGACCACAAAGCGGTGGAGAAGCAGTTCGCCGCGATGTGAGGTGGTGACAGCGATTGTGGAAGGCGGCCGGAGAAGTCGGCCGCTTTCCTAATCGGCCATCACCGCCATCGCCGGCTCTTCCTTCTGGCGGACGCCACCGGGCGCCGGGCCCAGCTTCTTGTAGCGCAGCAGAAGCAGCAGCGGCAGCGCAGCGAGCGTGATCAGGAACATCGCCTTGAAGTCGTCGAGATAGGCGATCATCAGCGACTGCTGGGTGATCAGGCCGTCGATCTGGGCCGCGGTCTGGGCGCCAGCCGGCGTCGCCAGCCGCATCGCATTGATGCCGAGCGCCGGCAGGTTCTGGTTGAACAGGTTGATCTGCGCGGCAAGGTCGGCGTGGTTGACCTGCAGGTTGGTGGCCAGCAGCGCCGCCATGATCGAGATGCCGATCGACGAGCCGATATTGCGGATGAGGTTGAACAGGCCGGAGGCCTCGGTCCTCAGCTGCGGCTCGAGCGTCTGGAAGGCGACGGTCGTGAGCGGAACGAAGACGAAGCCGAGGCCGAAGCCCTGGGTAACGCCGGAGGTGACCAGCGGCCAGTAGTCCATGCCGATGTCGAACGCCGTCATCTGGTAGAGCGAGAAGGCCGTCATCGACAGGCCGAAGCCGACCAGCAGACGCGGGTCGATCTTGCCGACCAGGCGGCCGACCACCATCATCGCCGCCATCGTGCCCAGCCCGCGCGGCGCCAGCACCAGACCGACGGTGACGATCGGATAGCCCATCAGGGTCTGCAGCATCGGCGGCAGCAGCGCCATGGTGGCGAGCAGCACGACGCCGACGATGAAGATGAGGACGAGCGCCGCCGTGTAGTTGCGGTCGGTGAACAGGCGCCGGTCGAGGAACGGCTCCCTGTGGGTGACCGTGTGGACCATGAACATCCAGGCCGCAGCGATGGTGATGCCGGTCTCGACCAGCACCTCGGGCGAGTTGAACCAGTCGACCTCGGAGCCACGATCAAGCATGAGCTGCAGGGCGCCGATGGAAATCGCGAGCAGGCCGAAACCGAGAAAATCGAACTTGCGGATGCGGCGCACGGTATCCGGCATGAACAGCAGAATGCCGGTGAGCGCCGCCATGCCGACCGGCACGTTGATGTAGAACACCCAGCGCCAGTTGAAGTTGTCGGTCAGGTAGGCGCCGATGACGGGGCCGAGGATCGGCGCGATCATGATGCCCATGCCCCACACGGCCATGGCCTGGCCGTGGCGCTCGCGCGGATTGATGTCGAGGATGACCGACTGCGACAGCGGCGCCAGCGCCGCGCCGAAGGCGCCCTGCATGACGCGGAACAGCACCATCTCCTCAAGGCCAAGCGCGGTACCGCACAGCGCCGAGGATGCGACGAAGCCGGCGACGCAGATGGCGAAGAGCCGCTTGCGGCCGATATTGTCCGACAGCCAGCCGGTGATCGGCGTGGCGATCGCCTGGGCGACGATGTAGGAGGTCAGCACCCAGGTAATGGTCTGCTGATCGGCGCCGAGGCTCGCCTGCATGTGGGGCAGGGCGACGTTGGCGATCGTCATGTCGAGGATCACCATGATCATGGCGATCATCACCGATGCGGTGATGAGGCCGCGATGCTTCACCTCTTTGAAAGGCTGGCCGTGTGCGTCGGTGCCGCTCATGAATGCCGCTCAGATACCGGATGTCACTTCGATGCGGTGTGGGTCGGCGTGCTCTCGGTATCGACCGACACATAGGCGCTAAGGCCGATGCGCAGCGGCACGCCGGGATCGGGCACGTCGAAGCGGATGCGCACGGGCACGCGCTGGACCACCTTGACCCAGTTGCCGGTGGCGTTCTGCGCCGGCAGCAACGAGAATTCCGAGCCGGTGCCGGCGCCGACGCTGGCGACCTCGCCCTCGAAGGTATGGCCGGGATAGGCGTCGATCGACACCGTCGCCTTCTGGCCGGGTTGCATGTCGGCGAGTTCGGTCTCCTTGAAGTTCGCCTCGATCCAGGTCGTGCCGGTCTCGACCAGGCTGAGAAGTGCGGTCGGATTGGAGACCGGATTGGTGACGTACTGGCCGACCTGGAGACGGTCGGCCTGAGAGACGATTCCATCCGCAGGCGCCAGGACGGTTGTGTTCTTAAGGTCGAGGGCGGCCTGGTCGCGCTTGGCCAACGCGGCCAAGACGAGGGGATGCTTGTCGGTTTCGATGTCCGGGTTGCCGCCGAGCGCGGACAATGCTGCCGCGACGTTCTGCTCGGCCTGCAGGAGCGCCTGCTCGGCCGCGTGGGCGTCGTTCTGTGCCTGGTCGAAATCCGCCTGTGTCGAGACGCCCTTGGCCAGCAGGTCGTTCTGCCGCTGCAAACTCTTGGCCCGGAAATCTTTGTTGTCCTGCGCTGCCTTCAGGGCAGCCAACGCCTGATGGTAGCTTGCGCGATCTTCGCCGATCTGCAGACGCGCGGAGGCGAGCGCCGCGTCGGCCTGGGCGAGCGCGATCTTGTACGGCTCCGGGTCGATGCGAAACAGAACGTCGCCTTTCTTGACCGGCTGGTTGGTCGAAACGTCGACTTCGCTGATGGCGCCGGAGACCTGCGCGGTGATTGTCACGCGGTCCTGCTGGACGTAGGCATTGTCGGTCGTGACATAGCGCCCGCCGGACAGCCAGAAATAGCCGCCGACGAGGATGAGGACCACCGGCACCGCCGCCATGATGAGATAGCGGCGAAGGTTGCGGCGCGGCTTCGGCTGCGCCGCCGCCTGTGTCGCAGCGGCCGGTGACGCCCCGTGCTGCGGAGCGTTTGGAGTTCCCCCATCGGCACTCATGTCGTGACGCCTTCTTTGTGAGATCGATCGGTATCTGCTGTCGGTTCGGAATGGTGGCTTGCAGGCTGGACCGTATTATTGACGAGGTTGGCGCGAATCCGTGTCAGGACATCGACGACCTGTTCCACTTCTTCGTCGCTGATGCCGGTGAGGACATTGTCGTAGCAGGACGTAGCGACGGTTCTGAATTTGTCGACCAGAGGGTAGGCGGCCTGGGTCAGGTGAAGGCGCTTGACCCGCCGGTCGACCGGGTCGGGGCGCCGCTCGATGAGACCGGCCGCCTCCATGCGGTCGATCTGGCGAGACAGCGTGATCGGCTCCATATCCATCATTTCGGCCAGCGTCGCCTGATGCGGCGGCTCTTCGCCGAGCATCTCGGCACGCGAGACCGAGGCGAGCACGCGCCACTGGGCGCTGGTCATGCCGATCGCGTGCGCCTGATGGTCGATACGGCGGCGCAAGAGACGACTGACATCGTGGACCAAGAGCCCGATGCCCTTGGCGGGAGGCATATGAGTGTTTTGCATGCTTGCGATATAATAAGCTCACTTATTATAATCAAGCTTGCAAATATGTCACAGCAGCCATGCAATTGGCGAAGGGTAAAGACGCCACGAGCGTCATTGTGCGGGACTGGCGCAGCTGAACCGCGGTTCGTGGGGCCTTATCCTTCGAGGCCCGCCTGTGGTGGGCACCTCAGGTTCAGGCCCCAGGCGCGCGCGGCGCTGTCGCCGGATGTCGCGATCGGGGTAGCGGAGCGGCGGTAAAGACGCTATCGATCCGGCCAATTCCCAAGGGCTCGCCGACAGGCGCGGGCCACACCATCTAGACGATGCCATGAACGACACAGCCACGCCGGCCACCGCCAAGACTGTCTATCCGCCCGCCGATCCGAGCCCGCGCTTTCCGCAGATCGAGGAAGCGATCGGCGCGGCGTGGACCGCCGAGAAGACCTTCCAGCGGTCGATCGAGCAGCGGCGCGAGCAGGGGGCGCCGGAATACGTCTTCTATGACGGGCCGCCCTTCGCCAACGGCTTGCCGCACTACGGACACATCGTCACCGGCTTCGTGAAGGACGTGGTGCCGCGCTATCAGACCATGCGCGGCAAGATGGTGGAGCGGCGCTTCGGCTGGGACTGCCACGGCCTGCCGGCGGAGCTGCATTCGGAGAAGGAGCTGCGGCTCAACGGCCGCGCCGAAATCACCGCCTATGGCATGGCGCGCTTCAACGAGCACTGCCGCACCTCGGTGATGCAGTTCCGCAGCGACTGGGAATACTACGTCAACCGCTCGGCGCGCTGGGTCGACTTCGACAACGACTACCGCACCATGGACCTCTCCTACATGGAGAGCACCATCTGGGCCTTCAAACAGCTCTGGGACAAGGGGCTGGTCTATGAGGGCTATCGCGTCGTGCCCTATTCGTGGGCGGCGCAGACGCCGTTGTCGCAATCGGAGACGCGGCTCGACGATTCCTACCGCGCCCGCCAGGACCCGGCGCTGACCATCGGCTTCCTGCTCGACGGAGATACCAACACCCGCCTGCTCGCCTGGACGACGACGCCATGGACGCTGCCCTCCAACATGGGGTTGGCGGTGGCGCCGGATGCCGACTATGCGGTGATGGAGAAGGACGGCGCGCGGGTCATCCTGGCGGAAAGCTCGGTGGAGCATTACGCGCCGGAGCTGGAAGGCTACCGCCGCGTCGGCGGCCTGAAGGGGATCGAACTGGTCGGGCGCACCTATCAGCCGCTCTTCCCCTTCTTCGCGGCCGAGAAGGAAAACGGCGCCTTCCGCGTGATTGCCGGCGATTTCATCGAGATGGGCGAGGGCACCGGCGTCGTCCATATCGCACCGGCCTTCGGCGAGGACGACTTGAATGTCGGCCAGAAGGAAGGTCTGCCGGTGGTCGATCCGGTGGATCTGGCGGGCAACTTCACCGGAGAAACGCCGCCTTATGCCGGGCAGAACGTATTCGAGGCCAACAAGCCGATCATCCGCGACCTCAAGGAGGCGGGCGTCGTCTTCCGCCACGAGACCTACGACCACAACTATCCGCATTGCTGGCGCACCGACCAGCCGCTGATCTACAAGGCGATGCCCTCCTGGTACGTCGCGGTGACCAAGTTCCGCGACCGCATGGTGGAGCTCAACAAGGACATCACCTGGGTGCCGAACCATGTCGGCGACGGCATCTTCGGCAACTGGCTGGCCAACGCGCGCGACTGGAACATCGGCCGCAACCGCTTCTGGGGGGCGCCGATCCCGGTGTGGAAGTCGGACGATCCGAACTATCCGCGCACCGACGTCTATGGCTCGCTGGACGAACTGGAGCGCGATTTCGGGGTCAGGCCGAAGGAGCTGCACCGTCCCTGGGTCGACGAGCTGACACGCCCCAACCCGGACGACCCGACCGGCAAGTCGACCATGCGGCGGGTGACGGACGTGCTCGACTGCTGGTTCGAATCCGGTTCGATGCCCTTCTGCCAGGTGCACTACCCGTTCGAGAACAAGGAATGGTTCGACAGCCACTTCCCCGGCGATTTCATCGTCGAATATGTCGGGCAGACGCGCGGCTGGTTCTACACGCTGATGGTAATGTCGACGGCGCTGTTCGATCGCGCCCCGTTCCGCTCGGCCATCTGCCACGGCATCGTTCTCGACGAGAACAAGCAGAAGCTCTCCAAGCGGCACAAGAACTATCCCGACCCGGTCGAGATGTTCAACACATACGGCGCCGATGCGCTGCGCTGGTACATGATGTCGTCGCCGCTGATGTCGGGCGGCGATCTCGCCATGCCCAAGGACGGCAAGGCGATCGGCGAGGCGGTGCGCTCGGTGATGCTGCCGATCTGGAACGCCTATTCGTTCTTCACCCTCTACGCCAACATCGACGGCATCAAAGGCAAGCTGATCACTACGGCCGAGGCGGAGCTCGACCGCTACATCCTCGGCAAGACGGCGGAACTGGTCCGCGCAGTGGAAGGCGCGGTGGACAGGCTCGACCTCGCCGGCGGCTGCAATGCGCTGCCGCCCTTCATCGAGGCGCTCAACAACTGGTACATCCGCCGGTCGCGCGAGCGCTTCTGGAAGAGCGGGCACGACGCCGACAAGACGGCAGCCTACGATACGCTCTACACGGTGCTGGTGACGCTGATGCGCACCATGGCGCCGTTCCTGCCCTATCTCACCGACCACATCCACCGGGCTCTGGTGGACGGCAAAAGCGTGCATCTGGAGAACTGGCCGGAGCGTGAAGCCTTCTCGGTCGATGCCGATCTGGTGCAGCGCATGGACCTGGCGCGGGCGGTGTGCTCGTCCGCCGCTTCGGTGCGCACGGCGAAGAACCTGCGCAACCGCCTGCCGCTTTCGACGCTTACCATCGCCCACCCCAACCACGCGATCCTGTCGCCGCTGACCGGCGTCATCGCCGAGGAGGCGAACGTCAAGCGGGTTGCCTTCGCCGACGATCCGTCGGCGTTCGGTTCGGAAGTTCTGGTGGTCAATCCGCGCATCGTCGGCAAACGGCTCGGCCCGGCGATGAAGGACATCCTGGCTGCCGCCAAGGCCGGCGCGTGGACGCGCCTTGACGATGGCGCGGCGGAGGTGGCCGGCCAGCGCATTGAGGCGGACGAATATGAGGTGCGCTTCCAGCCGAAGCAGGGCATCGCCGCGGCCCCCTTCGACGGCAATGCCGGCGTCGTTGTGCTCGACACCGAGGTGACGCCCGAGCTGGAGCGCGAGGGCCTGGCGCGCGACTTCATCCGTCTCGTCCAGGTGGCGCGCAAGGATGCCGGCTTCAACGTCGCCGACCGCATCGCCATCGCGGTGAAGGCGGGACCGGCGGGGACGGACGCCATCGCGGCGCATCGCGACACGGTGCAAGCCGAGACGCTGGCCGTCTCGCTCGGCTTCGCCGATGCGCCGGCCGGCACTGTGTCGGACGGCAAGCTCGGCGACGAGCCGATCACGATCGGCGTGCGGGTGGCGTCGTAGCGTTGCCGTTCGTTCCCGCGACAGCGTGTCCCGGGCGCAGTGCGGCACGAAGTGCCGCTCTGCAGAACCGGGATCCATGCGTGGGCCCCGGATCTGCGCGGCAGCGTTTGTTTGCGTCCCGGTCGCTTTGCTCCGCGCCTCTTGTCACGCTGCAGCGCGTCCGGGGAACGATGCCCGGCATGGCCGGTAACCTTGGTGGCGGCTATCTCTTGCGCTCGACCAGGGACCAGCTTGCCGGGATGAGGAGCGCGGCGAGGACGACCTTCAGCGCATCGCCAAGGACGAAGGGCGCGACGCCGGCAGCAAAGGCTTGCGTCGCGCCGATGCCGGCCGCGCCGTTCGGTAACTGGGCGAACCAGGCGAGCCAGGCGAAGCCCATGGCGAACTGCACGGCCACGGCGACAAGCATCGCCGCGCCGAGCTTGAGCGGCGAACGGTCCCAGCCGCGGTCGCTGACGAAGCCAACGATGGCGGCGACCAGAACCCAACTAATGATGAAGCCGGCGGTCGGCCCGAGCAGGTAGAGCGGCCCGGCGACGGCGGGCGGCGTATTGGTGAAGACCGGCAGGCCGAGCATGCCCTCGGCGATGTAGGCGAGGACCGTCGCCACGGCCAGGCGTGAGCCATAGGCGGCGCCGATGAGCAGCACGGCGAGCGTCTGCAGGGTCATGGGCACCGGCCAGAAGGGCACCTTGACCTTCGCCGAGATGGCGAGGATCGCGGTGCCAACCAGCACCAGGACGACGGCCTGTGCGGCGCGGTTGACGCTGCGCGGCCAGACGGCGGTGGCAAGCGCACGGGACGAGCTGATCAACGGCATGGCATGACCCCGGGAAGGCAGGAAAACGACCCCGAAGCTATAAGGGCAATCTCGCGGGGCAACAAGCGCCGGACGGGACGACACGCAGCCATGATGGCTGCACTTCCAGGGTGCAACGCCGGACCTGATCCGGGGAGCCTCGGCCTGCGAGGCCCGCCTTCGGCGGGCTCCTCAGAATGAGGATTCAACTCAAGCCGTCATGGTAGGGTGTAGGCGTGAGCCGCGCCTCGAACCACGAGGGCTGCCTTCGGCACGGGGCCCTGCGCGGCGCTCACCCAAACGGTGTCGCGGCGGGCGGCGCCGAGCCCGGTGGGAATATGCCGCAGGGTTGCCATATGGGCGTTTTCGAGTCATATCTTCACAGTTCGGGCACTGTATCCCGGAGACTGGACAAACGCGCGTGGGCAAATGCTCCGCGGAACTTGGGAATTACCCTGGCCGTCTTGATAAGACGCTTTGCTTCCGTTCCCCGATCAACATGCTGCCGACGACCGCGGGCGTAGACATGCGCCTAGAGTGACCACCAGGGAAGAGGACTACCCCATGCGCCAGACTGGCACCGTAAAATTCTTCAATTCCTCCAAGGGCTTCGGCTTCATCAAGCCGGACGGAGGCAGCAAGGATGTGTTCGTTCACGTGAGCGCCCTCGAGCAGGCCGGCATCAGCCATCTCGCCGACGGCCAGCAGGTCTCCTTCGAGGTCGAGCCGGACAAGATGGGCAAGGGCCCGAAGGCGGTCCGCCTCCAGCTCGTCTAGAGCCTTTTCGCTGCCGGCCACAGGCTGGCGGCAAGCAGTGATGAGAACGCCGTCGGCTCCGCCGGCGGCGTTTCGCGTTTGGGGGTTTGGTCGGTCAGCTCGCCCCATCCTGCGAGGCCCACCTTCGGTGGGCTCCTCAAGACGCGGCCCGCCTGCGGCATGCGCCCGACGATGCGTGCGATGGCGGGGAGATGCCGGGCTCCAGGCGCTGCAAGAATCAGGAAAGGCGCCGTTCGGGTTTCCCCAACCGACGCCTCCCTGATCGTTCGTCTGCCATCAAGCAGCCTCACCCGAGGGAAAGGCGCCATCGGCAGCGAGCCGATGCGTGATCCGCGTTAAGCCCCCATCGCTGAGAGCCGTCGCTGATCACCCGGAACTCGGCCTTTCGGCTTCCTCCCGGACCATGGTCCGGCTCATACGACGCATTTCTGCGCCTATGTGCTTTTCCATGGCGCCGCGGGGCATCCGGCTTTTCCAGGCTTTCACCCAGCGCCGGCGCGGTTCCGCGGAAACTGGCCTCAGACGTTCGGCTTAGCCCTTGTCGAACTCGACCAATTCCCTTCGCGGTATGAGGATCATGCGCCCGCCCTGGGGCCGGCGAAAGCGCCGAGTCCCGATCCTGGGACTTCAGTGGATAACGGGGGAGACGACGACGCGACGGCGGTCGGTGGCGCTCGCTTTGCATGCCGGCCTGTCCGTGCCGATGGTCGTCACACGGGCGCGTTAAAGCTACTCTAAGGTACGGCCCGAACGGCACGTGGGCCATACCGAGGAGGTCGGCATGACCCACAGACCGGGCGCCCCCGAGGGCAGATTGGCCGCGAGCCGGGCCGCCGGCGTACCAGCTCCGTCCGGTCGCGGCGCGGCGCTACGTCCTGGCGGCCACGACCATCGCCTCGGCGATGGCCTTCCTCGAATTCGACCGTCGTCGGCATAGCGGTGCCCGCCATCCAGAAGGACCTCGCGGCCGACATCGTGGCGATGCAATGGGTGGCGAATGCCTATCTGCTGATGCTGGGCGCGCTGATCCTGGTGGGCGGTGGGCTCGGCGACCGCATCGGCCGCCGCCGCGTCTTCCTCGCCGGCATCGTCGTCTTCACCCTGGCCTCGCTCATGTGCGCGGTCGCGCCCAATGCCGCGTTGCTGATTGCGGCACGCGCGATCCAGGGCGTCGGCGCGGCGCTGCTGGTGCCGCAGAGCCTCGCCATCATCGCGGCGACCTTTCCCAAGGAAATCCGTGGCAAGGCGATTGGCACCTGGGCCGCGGCATCGGCGGTGACCACGGCGCTCGGGCCGCCGATCGGCGGCTTCCTCATCGATCTCCTGTCGTGGCGCGCCGCCTTCTGGATCAACCTGCCGCTCGCCGTCGTGGCCCTGGGGCTGGCCTTGCGCTACATGCCGGAAAGCCGCGACGAGAGCGTAAAGGGCGGCATCGACTGGCCGGGCGCGGCAATCGCCGTGCTTGCCTTCGGCGCGCTGACCTACGGCCTCAGCGCCATCTCGGAGGGCACGGTGAGCGTGACGGTCATCGCCGCGGCGATCGTGGCGGGGTTGATCGGCCTTGCCGTCTACGTGCCGGTGGAGCGGCGCGCGGCCAATCCGATCACGCCGCCGGCGCTGTTCCGCTCGAAGGTCTTCACCAGCGTCAACATCGTCACCGTGTTCCTCTACGGCGCGCTCTCCGGCGTGCTCTTCCTGTTGCCCTTCGACCTGCTCAACCGACGCGGCCTCTCCGCCGCCACGACCGGGCTCATCATGCTGCCCTTCGGCCTCATCATCGGCGTCCTGTCGCGCTATGCCGGCGCGGCTGCCGACAGCTACGGACCACGCTTCTTCCTGGTCGTCGGGCCGCTGCTGGTCGGGGCCGGGTCGCTTGGTTTCGCGCTCGTCATCCCGGATGTCTGGCTGGGCGTCGTCCTACCGGTGGTGCTGGTTGGCATCGGCATGGGGCTGGCGGCCTCGCCGCTGACCACCGCGGTGATGAATGCGGTGCCGGACGGCAAGTCGGGTGCGGCGTCGGGCATCAGCAATGCGGCGAGCCGGCTTGCGGGCGTCTTCGCCATCGCCATCTTCGGCGCCACCGCCGGCGTCGTCTTCGGCTGGACCGCGCCGGCAACGGCGCGCTTCGGCGTCATCCCGCCGGCGGGCGACGCGGCGTACGATGCGGTCGTCGGCGCGTTCCTGTCGGCTTATTCGGCGGCAATGGTCTTCGGTGCGGTCTGGTGCCTCATTGCGGCGGCGGTTTCTTTCGTCACCCTGAAGGGAACGGCGCCGTCGAGGAAGAAGAAAGCGGTGGCAGAGGGCGCGCCGGCAGGGAGGTGAGCCGTGCGATCTCTATTGATGGCGTTTCTGCTGCTTGTCGCCGGTGCGGCGAGCGCGGCGGCCGAGCCGGCGGCGCGGATCACCGCCGATATTCCCTATGGTGACCTCGCGCGCCAGAAGCTCGATTTCTATGTGCCGGCAGAGGTCAGGGACGATGCGCCGGTGCTGGTGTTCTTCTACGGCGGCAGCTGGCAGCGCGGCGCCAAGGAGAATCTGCGCGAGACGGCGGAATCGCTGGCGGCCGCGGGGATGATCGTGGCGACGCCCGATTACCGGCTCTATCCGGAGGCGGTGTTTCCACAGTTCGTCGAGGACTGCGCCGCGGCCGTCGCCCGTGTGCGGGCGCTGCTCGCCGATCTCGGTGGGCACCACGCGCTCTTCATCGGCGGCCATTCGGCCGGCGCCTTCAATGCCGCCATGCTTGCCGCCGACAAACGCTATCTTGCCGCCGCGGGCGTTCCCGCCGATGCGGTCGCCGGCTATGTGCTCCTCTCGGGGCCGTACAACATGAGCGGTTATCTGCCGGCACCCTATGCCGCGACCTTCCCGTTGGCGACCCGTAGCCGTGCCAACGTCAACGCCTTCATCGACGGCACGGAGCCGCCCCTGCTGCTGATGACGGGGGAGGCCGACAGCGTCGTCGAACCGCGCCAAACCGACCGCCTCGCCGCCACGGTGATGGCCCATGGCGGGCGAGCGATCGTGGCCACCTATCAGGGCAGCGACCACCTCGCGACGTTCCTCGGACTGAGCCACCCGGCTTCGGCCGTGCGTGCCGACCTTGCCGCTTTCATGGCTGCGGTGTCGGCGAAATAGAAAGGCCGGGGCGGCGATTCCGCCCCGGCCCTCCGACGCGAGAGGCATCGCTTCAGGCGTAGCTTGCGATCTCGTGGAAATCGAGACGCGGGCTGCGCGGGAAGAGCTTGCTGTGGTCGCCGTAGCCGATGTTGACCAGCAGGTTTGACTTGATGGCCGTGCCGGCGAAGAACGCGGCGTCGACCTTGTCCTTGTCGAAGCCGCCCATCGGGCCGGTGTCGAGGCCGACGGCACGCAGCGCCAGGATCAGATAGGCAAGCTGAAGCGTGCCGCTCTGGGCGGCGGTCGCGGCGGCCGCGGCTTCGTTGTCGGCGAACATCGGCCGCACGTCCATGTGCGGGAAGAGCCGCGGCAGGTGATCGTGGAAGGCGAGGTCATGGCCGACGATGGCGGTCACCGGCGCGGCCATGGTCTTGTCGATGTTGCCGGGCGACAGCGCCGGCTTGAGCCGCGCCTTGCCCTCGGCGGACTCGACGAACACCACCCGGAAGGGTGAGGCGTTGACCGCGGTCGGCCCGAGCTTGGCGAGTTCGACCGCCTCCTTGAGAAGTTCGTGGGGGACTGGCTTTTCGAGCCAGCCGTTGTGGGTGCGGGCCTCGCGGAAGAGCCGGTTCAGCGCCTCGCTGCTGAGGCGGCCGTCGGCCGGCTGGGTGTCAGCGAATGCACGCTGGTTCGCAATCTGGTTCATGACTTTCCTCGTCCGAAACGGGACCTCTCTTGTCCGTCCACAGAGATAGGGAAGGGCTTGTATCATTAGGATTGGCCAAATATTGGTATTATCCATCAGATGAGGTGATGGAACATGCTCGATACCATGACGCTTGACCAGTTGCGGGCCCTCGAAGCGGTCGCGGAAACCGGCAGCTTCTCGGCCGCCGCCCGGCGGTTGGGCCGGGTCCAGTCGGCGGTCAGCCAGTCGATCCAGGCTCTGGAGACGAGCCTCGGCATCGTGCTGTTCGACCGCACGGGCAAGGTGCCCCGGCTCAACGATGCCGGCCGTGTGGTGCTCGAGGACGCGCGCAACCTGCTGCGCGGCGCCGAGGCGCTGAAGGCGCGGGCGGAGAGCATCGCGGAGGCGCTCGAGCCGGAGCTGACGCTGGCGGTGGAAAGCATGTTCCCGATCGCCGTACTGACCGACGCGCTGAAGGCGCTGCAGCAGCGCTTTCCGCTGCTGCCGGTCACCGTCTACACCGAGGCGCTGGGCGGGGCCGAGCAGCGGCTGCGTGACGGCGTGGCGCGCATCGCCTTCTATCCGCCGTATCCGATCATGACCGAGAACCGCGAGACGGAATTCGTGGTGACCATCCCGACGGTGCCGGTGGTGGCGGCGGACCATCCGCTTGCCAGCGAGAAGCCGCCGCTGTCGCGCGCCGTGCTGGAGCGGCAGGTGCAGCTGGTGCTCACCGACAGTTCGCCGGTGAGCGCCGGCTTCAGCGCCGGCATCATCAGCCATCGCACCTGGCGCTTTGCCGACCTCAATACGCGGCTCGAATTTCTGCTCGGCGGCTTCGGCTGGTGCAACATGCCGCTGCCCTCGGTGTTCGAGCACATTCGGGCGGGGCGGCTGAAGGTGCTCGATATTGCCCAGCACAACGCACCGGAGTTCCGCATCCACGCGGTCTATCCGCGCGGGCGCGCGCCGGGGAAGGCGGGACGCTGGCTGATCGACACGATGCGTGATCGTGCGCAGGCCTGCGCCGCGCCGATGGCCGAACATAAGGCGGCGGTCAGCTCGATGGTACGGGCGGAGGTCGACGGCAGCGGCGTGTGAAAAGACAAGGCCGGGGCGAAGCCCCGGCCCTGCAATGTTGAGCGCGGTGGTGGGTCAGGATGACTGCACTTGGCCGCCGCCGCTGAGGCGGGTAAGGGCGAAGGAGACCAGCGCCAGCGCGATGTGCGCGCGCGTTCCGACGCTAGTCTGACGCCTCACCTGTTCTTGCCTAGAAACGCCCTGATCCGGTCGATGGCGCGCTCGATGTTCTCCGCCGAATTGGCGTAGGAGAGGCGCAGATAGCCTTCGCCGAGGATGCCGAAATCGGGGCCGCCGATGGCGGCCACGCCGGCCTCTTCGAGAAGCGCGGTGGCAAGCGGCTTGGCCGTGTAGCCGGTCCCGGAAATGTTGGGGAAGGCGTAGAAGGCACCCCGCGGCGTGGCGCAGGCGACGCCGGGCAGCGCATTCATTCCCGCGACGACGATCTTCCGGCGCTTGTCGAACTCGGCGACCATGGTGGCAATCGAATCCTGCGGGCCGGTGAGCGCCGCCAGACCGGCATATTGCGCCGCCGCGTTGACGCAGGACCAGGCGTTGACCGCCAGCTTGCGGACATTGTCGTAGAGCGGTTCCGGCCACACCGAATAACCCATGCGCCAGCCGGTCATGGCATAGGTCTTCGACCAGCCGTCGAGCAGGATGAGCCGGTCGCGGATCTCCGGGTAGGTGAGCAGCGAGACGTGCTCCAGCCCGTCATAGGTCATCTGGCCGTAGATCTCGTCGGAGAGGATGGCGACGCCGGGGAAGCGGGCGAGGCCGGCGACCAGCGCGTCGATCTCGGCGCGCGGGGTGACGCCACCGGTCGGGTTGGCCGGCGAATTGAGGATCATCAGCCGTGTCTCAGGCGTGATCAGGCCGAGCGTCTCCTCGGCCGAGAAGGCGAAGCCGTTCTCCTCGCGGATCGGGATCGGCACGGGGCGCGCCCCGGTGAACTCGATCATCGAGCGATAGATGGGGAAGCCGGGATCGGGATAGAGGATGTCGGCGCCGGGCTCGCCGAACATCAGGATGGCGGCGAACATGGTGACCTTGCCGCCGGGCACGACGATCACCTGATCGGGCGACACCTCGACGGCGAGGCGGCGATGGATGTCGGCGGCGACCGCCTCGCGCAGCGGCAGGATGCCGGTTGCCGGCGTGTAGCCGTGATGGCCGTCGCGTAGCGCCTTGACCGCCGCCTCGACGATATGGTCGGGCGTGCGGAAATCCGGCTGACCGATGCCGAGATTGATGATGTCCTTGCCCTGGCCCGCGAGCTGGGTGGCGCGGGCAAGTACGGCGAAGGCGTTTTCCTCGCCGATGCGATCGAAGCCGGCAATGGTGTGAAGCAAGGGCGTTTTCCCGTCCGGTTGTCGTTGATTTGGCCAAGAGATTAGGCGCATAAAACCAAGGAAATCAAACCTGTTCGGGCTGCCTCACGGCGCCGCGGCGGGATGGGAGGGCCCATGACCACGGTTGCCGAGAGACGCCAGATTTTCCGTGCCTTGCACGAAAGCGGCTGTTTCGTTCTGCCCAATCCGTGGGACGTGGGCTCGGCGCGTTATCTGGCGAGCCTCGGCTATCACGCGCTGGCGACGACCAGCTCGGGTGCGGCATGGAGTCTCGGTCAGGCCGATGGCGCCGTGGCGCTGGAGCCGATGCTGGATCATATCCGTGCGCTCGTAGAAGCCACCGACCTGCCGGTCAATGCCGATTTCCTCTCCGGCTTTGCAGCGGCGCCGGAGGCGGTGGCGGAGAATGTGCGCCGCTGCGCCGACACCGGCACCGCCGGCCTGTCGATCGAGGATGCGAGCGGCGACGATGCGGCGCCGCTGTTCGACTTCACGCTCGCCGTCGAGCGGATCGCGGCGGCCCGCGCGGCGATCGACGCGAGCGGCAGCGACGTCATGCTGGTGGCGCGCTCGGAATGCTATCTGACCGGCCACGCGACGCCGCTCAAGGAAGCGGTCCATCGGCTCGCCACCTTCGCCGAGGCCGGCGCCGACTGCCTCTATGCGCCGGGGGCCAGCACGATCGAGGATATTTCGGCAATCGTGGAGGCGGTGGCGCCGAAGCCGGTGAACGTGCTCGCCGGCGGGCCGGGCAGCCTGACATTCGGGCAGCTCGCGGCACTCGGCGTGCGACGTATCAGCGTTGGCGGCGCGCTCGCCCGCATGGCCTGGGCCGGCTTGATGAAGGCGGCACGGGAGATCGTGGAGACCGGCAGTTTCGCCGCCTTCGAGGGCGCCGCTTCGGGCGCCGAACTCAACCGGCTGTTCAAGGCCGACGGGCCGCGGAGGACGCGATGACAGATACGATGAACGGGCCGTCGCCCGGCGGGGTGGTCGACACCGCGCCGGCGGAATGGCCCGAGGCGGTGCGGCTCAACGGCCGCTTCTGCCGCATCGAGAAACTCGATCTGGTCCGCCACGGGGAATCCCTGTGGCTGGCGGTCAAGGGACATGACGACGTGTGGGCCTATATGGGCTACGGCCCGTTCGCCGACGAGCCGTCCTTCCTGCGCTGGGTGGACGAGCGCACGGTGCTGCTCGACCCGTTCTCCTATGCCGTCGTCGACCAGGCGAGCGACCGGGCGCTCGGTGTCGTCACGCTGATGGAGATCCGGCCGGCGATGCGCGTCGTCGAGATGGGCAACGTCGTCTACACGCCGCTGCTGCAACGGACCGCCGCCGGCACCGAAGCGCAATACCTGATGGCGCGCTACGTCTTCGATGCGCTGCACTACCGGCGCTACGAATGGAAATGCGACGCGCTCAATGCGCCGTCGCGGCGGGCGGCAGCGCGCTACGGCTTCACCTATGAGGGCACCTTCCGCCAGCACATGATCGTCAAGGGTCGCAACCGCGACACCGCCTGGTTTGCGATGACCGATGGCGACTGGCCGGCGATGAAGGCGGCCTTCGAGGCGTGGCTGCAGCCGGAGAACTTCGACAAGACCGGCACACAGAAGCGCGAGCTCGCCGCGTTCAGGACGCGATAAAGACCTGAAATAGAGGGAAGGAAACGAACCGCATGGACAGACTGAAGGGCAAGCGTGCGCTGCTGACGGCGTGCGGCGCGGGCATCGGCCGGGCAACGGCGCTGCGCTTCGCAGCGGAAGGCGCGCATGTCATCGCCACCGACCTCAAACCCGAACTGATGGCCGACCTCAAGGATCACGGCATTGCCGAAACCCGTGCGCTCAATGTCTGCGACAGCGTTGCGGTGCGTGCGCTGGCCGCCGACACCGGGCCGGTGGACGTGCTGTTCAACTGCGCCGGCTTCGTCCATCACGGCACCGCGCTGACCACCTCGGAGGAGGACTGGGACTTCTCCTTCGACATCAACGTCAAGTCGATGCACCGGACGATCCACGCCTACCTGCCGGGCATGCTCGAAAGAGGAAGCGGCGCGATCGTCAACGTCGCCTCCGGCGCCTCGTCGGTGCGCGGCATTCCCAACCGCTATGTCTATGGCGCCTCGAAGGCCGCGGTGATCGGCCTGACCAAAGCGGTGGCCGCCGATTTCATTCGCCAGGGCGTGCGCTGCAACGCCATCTGCCCGGGTACCATCCAGTCGCCGTCGCTCGACGGGCGCATCGCCGAGCAGGCGAAGATGCAGGGCAAGCCGACCGAGGAGATCCGCCGGGCCTTCGTCGACCGCCAGCCGATGGGGCGCGTCGGCACGGCGGAGGAGGTCGCCTGGACGGCGGTCTATCTCGCCTCCGACGAATCCACCTTCACCACCGGCCATATCCATCACGTCGACGGCGGCTTCTCGCTGTAGGTCCACCTCAGGGGAGGAGGTCCTCCGGCAATGCGTCGGGCGAATAGCTGCGCGGCGTATTGCTCCGGAAGGTCGTCAGCGCCGGGACGACGGCGTGGCCGGGCAGCCTGTCTCAGCCGGCGACGATCGGATAGGATCGCGCCCTCTGTGAACTTGCAAGCATGATTCCGGGGCTCTCCATGCACATTCTGATGACGGGTGCCGCCGGCATGGTCGGTGCCAAGCTCACCCAGCGCCTCGTCAAGGATGGTGCGCTTGCCGGCAAGGCGATCGACAGGCTCACCCTGGTCGACTGGGTCGGGCCGACGCCGCCGACCGGTGTGCCGTTCAAGGTCGAGACGCGCGAGGTGGACCTCGCCGCGCCCGGCGTGGCGGAATTGCTGGTCGCCGCGCGGCCGGACATGATCTTCCACCTGGCGGCAATCGCCTCGGGCGAGGCGGAGGCCGATTTCGACAAGGGCTATCGGGTCAATCTCGACGGCACGCGGCTGCTCCTGGAGGCGATCCGCAAGGCCGGCGACGGCTATTGCCCGCGGCTGGTGTTCACCTCGACCATCGCCGTGTTCGGGGCGCCGTTTCCGGAAGCCATCGGCGACGAGTTCTTTTCCACCCCGCTCACCTCCTACGGCACCCAGAAAGCGATCGAGGAACTGCTGCTCGCCGACTACACGCGGCGCGGCTTCATGGATGGCATCGGCATCCGCCTGCCGACGATCTGCGTGCGCCCCGGCAAGGCCAACAAGGCGGCCTCGGGCTTCTTCTCCGGCATCATCCGCGAGCCCCTGGCGGGGCAGGAGGCGATCCTGCCGGTCGCCGAGAGCGTGCGCCACTGGCATGCGAGCCCGCGCGCGGCCGTGGGCTTCCTGATCCATGCGGCGGGGCTCGAGGGGACGCGACTCGGCGCGCGGCGCAGCCTCTCCATGCCGGGCGTGTCGGTGACGGTGGGCGAGCAGATCGCCGCACTCCGCAAGGTGGCCGGCGACGCGGTGGCGGCGCGCATCCGCCACGAGCCGGACCCGACCATCATGGGGATCGTGGCGGGATGGCCGCGCAATTTCGCGCCGGAGCGGGCGATCGCGCTCGGCTTCCGCGCGGAGGCGGATTTCGAGGCGATCATCCGCGTCCACATCGAGGACGAACTGGGCGGGACCTGGGTGAAGTGAGAGGAAGCCTCATGGGTAGAGGTGCGCGCGTGAGCCGCGCCTCGAACCATGAGCCCTCACCCTTCGAGGCCCGCTGGCGCGGGCTCCTCAGGATGAGGTTGGCTTCGGCGGCCACGGCGTTTCCGGCACCGGGGTGAGCGGCCGGCCGGTGGTGAACACGCTCGTGAGATTGTCGATGCAGAGCTGGCCCATGGCGTTGCGGGTGAAGACCGAGCCCGAGCCGACATGGGGGAGCAGCACGGCATTCTCCAGCGCCATCAGCTCCGCCGGCACGTTGGGCTCCTTGGCGAAGACGTCGAGGCCAGCGGCGTGAATGGTGCCGTCCTTCAGCGCCGCGATCAGGGCCGGCTCGTCGACGACGCTGCCGCGGCCGATATTGACGAAAACGCCGCGGGGGCCGAGCGCCTTGAGGACATCGGCGTCGATCAGCTTCGCCGTGTCGGCGCCGCCGGGCAGCACCGAGACCAGCGTATCGACGTCCTTGGCCATCTCCTTGAGGTCGGCATAGTGGCGATAGGGGACGTCGGCGCGTCTGGTGCGGTTGTGATAGACGACCGGCACCTGCATGGCATCGAGCCGGCGGGCGAGCGCAATGCCGATGCGGCCGAGGCCGACAATGCCCACCGTGCGGTCGCGGAAGGTGGCCGGTGTCAGCCGGTAGGCGCCTTCCTTTGCCCACTTGCCGGCGCGCAGATGCCGTTCGGCGGCGGAGAGCTCGCGCACCGTCATCAGCAGCAGGCCGAGCGTGGTATCGGCGACCTCCTCGGTCAGCACGTCGGGCGTGTTGGTGACGACAATGCCGCGGGCGGCGCAGGCGGCGAGGTCGATGCCGTCATAGCCGACGCCGAAATTGGCGATGATCTCGAGCCTGGGCAGGCTGTCGATGAAGGCGGCATCGATGGCGAAGTGGCCGCGGGCGATGCCGCGCACCCTGGCGGCGACCTCCGGTGGGAGTGCCTGGCCGTGATGCAGCCTGTGGACCGAGAAGGCTTCGGCGAGCGCGCTTTCAGTCTTCGCCGGCAACGCGCCGGCGGCAATCACGTCGATCTTGTCCAATGGGTTTCTCCAGGAGTGAGGCGGCAATCTTATCCCGCGACGGCATGACCGCAAGTCAGCGATCGCGGCGGACGCGTTCGCGATAGAGGGCGTAAAGGCCGCTGGCGACGATCATGGCGGCACCAATGAGCGTGTTGTGGTCGGGAAGATCGCCGAAGAGCACATAGCCGAGCGTGATCGCCCAGATGATCTGCGTGTAGTTGAAGGGCGCCAGCACGGTCGGCGGGGCATCGCGCAGCGCCATGATCAGGAGCCAGTGGCCGAGACCGCCGAACACCCCCGTGGAGACGAGCACCGCGGCGATCAGCCAGGTGGGCGGCATGATGGCGACCACCGGCAGGGTCGGCGTCAGCGCGATCGTGGCGAGGCCGGCGGCATAGATCGCCAGACCGGACGAGCTGTCCGTCGCCGACAGCGTCCGGGTGGCGAGAGAATAGAAGGCGTAACAGAGCGCCGAACCGACCGAGAGCAGGGTGGCCGGGTTGAAGGCGGCGGAATCTGGCCGGATGATCACCAGCACGCCGATGAAGCCAACGGTGACGGCCGCCCAGCGGCGCGGACCCGGCCATTCGCCGAGCACCGGCCCGGCGAGCGCGGTGGCCAGCAGCGGCCCGGCGAACTGGACCGAACTGATGATCGCCAGCGGCAGGTAGCGCACGGCCACGAAGCTAAACAGGGTGGTGACGAGAAGCAGCATGGCCCGCGTGGCCTGCAGCCACGGCCGTTTCGTGGCGTAGTCCGACCAGCGGCGCCAGGGCCTGAAGAAGGCGACGGCGAGAACGAAATTGACGAAATAGCGGCACCACGCGATCTCCAGCGCTGGGATGACATGCGACAGATACTTGGCCGCGGCGTCGAGCAGGGCGAAGCAGAAGACGGCGGCCAGAATCAGTGCGATGCCGCGCACGCGCACGGCCGTTTCTTCCGGGGTCAATGGCAGATGGCGCAAGGTCACGGGTGGCAATTTCAGCGATCGCGGCGGACGCGCTCGCGATAAAGGGCATAGAGGCCGCTGGCAACGATCATGCCGGCGCCGATCAACGTGCTGGGGACGGGGACATCGCCGAAGGTGAGATAGCCGAGCACGATCATCCAGATCAGTTGCGTGTAGTTGAAGGGCGCCAGCACCGTCGGCGGGGCATCGCGATGGGCGGCGATCAGGAACCAGTGGCCGATGCCACCGGCAATGCCGGTGCCGACGAGCGCCGCGGCGACCTGCCAGGTCGGCGGCGTGACCCAGATGGGCGGCAGGGCCGGCGTCAGGACGACGGTTGCCAGTGCCGCGGCATAGATCAGCATGCCGGCGGGGCTGTTGGTGGCCGACAGCACGCGGGTGGAGAGCGAATAGCCGGCGTAGCAGAAGGCGGCGGCGACCGAGTACAGGGCGGCCGGATTGAACGAGGCAGGCTCGGGCCGGACGACGACGAGCACGCCGATGAAGCCGACGGTGACGGCCGCCCAGCGGCGCCGACCCGGCCATTCGCCAAGCACCGGGCCGGCGAGCGCGGTGGCGAGCAGCGGGCCGGCGAACAGGATCGAGCCGGTCACCGCCAGCGGCAGGTAGCGCAGGGCGAAGAAGTTGAAGACGGTGGAGCCGAGCAGGAAGAGGCCGCGCCAGACCTGCAGCCACGGCCGCCTGGTGGCGTAGTCCGACCAGTGGCGCCAGGGCTGCAGCACGACGACGGCGAAGAGCAGATTGACGGCGTAGCGGAACCAGGCGACCTCGAGCGAGGGCACGGCACGGGCGGCGTATTTGGCCATGGTGTCGAGCAGAGCGAGGCAGAAGACGGCGGCCAGGATCAGCGCGATGCCGCGCACGCGGACGGCGGTCTCCTCTGGCGTCAGCGGTTGGTGGCGCGGGTTCAACTGCAGCATCCCGCCGGCGCACGGCGGCGGGTTCCGCCGCCACAGGGTCGCGCGGCGTCAGTAGGTGGCACGGCCGCCGGAAATATCGAAGGTGAAGCCGGTGGTGAAGGAGCACTCCTCCGACACCATGAAGGCAATGGTGGCGGCGATTTCCTCGACGGCGACGAAACGGCCGCGCGGGATCTTGGACAGCATATAGGCGATGTGGGCGTCGCTCACCTGATCGAGGATGCGGGTGGCGGCGGTCGCCGGGGCGATGGCGTTGACCGAGATGTTGTTGCCGGCGGTCTCCTTGGCCAGCGACTTGGTGAGCGCGATGACGGCGGCTTTCGAGGCCGAATAGGACGAGGCGGTGGGGTTGCCTTCCTTGCCGGCGATGGAGGCGACGTTGGCGATGCGGCCGTAGTCGCGGGCGATCATGTCGCCGACGAAGGCGCGGCAGCAGAGGAACTGGCTGCGCAGGTTGACGCGGATGACGCGGTCCCACTCGTCGATCGGATAGTCGGCAACGTTGGCGTTGAGGCCGGCGACGCCGGCATTGTTGACCAGGATATCGACCGGGCCGAGCTGGGCGAGCGTCTCCGCCTTGGCGGCATCCACCTGGTGTTCGTCGGCAACGTCGACGGCAAGCGCGATCACCTTGCCATGGCCGGCGAGTTCGCCGGCGGTCGCCTCGACCAGCTTCCTGTCGCGGTCCCAAAGGGCGACGGCGGCCTTGCCGTCGAGCAGGCGCTCGGCCACCGCGCGGCCGATGCCCTGAGCGCCGCCGGTGACGACGGCGACGCGGTTTGCGAAATCGAACTGGATTGGCACGGCGGACCTGCTGGCTGGATCGGAAATGCGGGACGGCGAATGCGTGATGGTAGTCCGGCGCGGCGGCAGGAGGCAATTGTCTCGGGCGGCTTTCCTGCCGGCTCAGCCTGCGACGGCGGCCTCTTCCGTCTCGCCGTCGTCGCTATCGGCGTCGGCCGCGTGGGTGCCCCTCGCGGCGGCGAGATTGCGCTCGACCTGGCGCAGCAGCTTGCGCAGACGCTTGCGGTCCTTGTCGTCAATACCGTCGAGCGCCGTCTTCTCGATGCGCTTCCACAGCTTGTCGATCTGGCCGATGGCGTCGCGGCCGCGCTCGGTCAGGAACACCTGGGCCTGGCGGCCGTCGCCGGGCGCGGCACGACGCTCGACATAATCCTGGGCGGCAAGCCGGCTGATCATCTTGGTGACGGTCGGGGGCTGGACGCCGAGGGTGGCGGCAAGGTCGCTCATCGACATGCCGTCGGAGCCGGCAAGCGCCTTGAGCAGGGTTTCCTGGCCGGAATGCAGGTTGATGCGGGACAGCTGACTCCCCGCCCGCACCCGGTAGGCGTGTGCCGCCTGGGCGAGCCTGTACGTAACCGTGCGGCGATGGTCGAACCCCATGAATTTAGGGACCTAAACAATGAACATGAATTCTGTATGACGGCCGCAAAGCGTCCGCAAGGTTTGTCAGGGGCTCAAAATGCGCGCATTTCGCGCGCCACGCGCTCGAGGAAGGCGGCGCGGACCTCCTCGTTGTTGCGGTTCATGTTGTGGAGGGCAATGTAGCGGGTCTTGGCCAACGGATGGCAGACGGCGCGCACGGCGCGGGTGACCACCTTTTTCGGCGGATCGCCCATCAGAAGCGTGCGCCAGCGGTCGCCGCCATAGGTAACCACGGCGGCAAGCTTGCGGATGTTGGAGAGATTCGGCCAGGTGCGCCCGTTGGCGAGCCTGAAGGAGACGCCGGGCAGGAAGACGCGATCGAAAAAACCCTTGAGAATCGCCGGATAGCCGTAGTTCCAGACGGGGAAGTTGAGGACCAGCGCCTCGGCGGCGCGGACGCGATCGACATAGGCCTGAACCGGCTTCGTGCAGGTCTCGACGTCGTGATAGTTCAGCCGCTCCTCGCGCGAGAGGACCGGATTGAAGCCCTCGGCATAGAGATCGCAATCGTCGACCTCGTGGCCGGCGGCGGCGAGTGACTCGACAACGGTGCGATGGGCCGACGCCGCGAAGCTGGTCTCGACCGGGTGGGCGAAGAGGACAAGTACGCGCATGGGGCGGTCTCACTGCAAGGGCAAGCGTGCGGCGGCCCAGAGCAGGCCGAGAAGAACGGGGCCGTGGAGAAGCAGCGCCAGCGGGATGAGCCAGAGGAGGGCGGACGACGAATACCAGTGCTCCCGCCAGACGATGGCGATGAGCCAGAGCGAGAAGGGCAGGTTGACGAGGACGGCCGTCACCAGACCCGGCGAATAGCCACGCATCAGGACTGCCGCTCCGACATGCGAGGCGACGTTCAGGAGCATGGTCGCCTGGATGGCGAGCAAGGCATAGCCGGCGGCGCTTTCCGGCGCCGCGGGGTCGCCCGACAAGGCGATGAGGAAAGCAAGGGCCGTGATGAAGACCAGAAGCGCGACGAACTGGCGATAGCTGTAAATGCCGATGAGACGCTTCAGCCGCTCCGGCATGGCAGCGCGCGCGGCTGGCAAATAACGCTTCATCAGCAGGCCCTCCTCCAGGTTATGGACGGCGAAGAGGGCCGGCACCAGCCAAAGCAGACCGGCGCTGGTGTCGAACATGGGCGTGGCCTCATTCCGCCGCGGGCTGCTGGAGGCCGGGGAAGAGATAGACCTTGTCCGAGTTCAGGTCGAAATCCGGGTTCTCCCAGGCGATCATCTTGCCGGGATTGAGCAGGCCCTTGGGGTCGGCTTCCTGCTTGAAGGCGAGCTGCACCGCGTCGGTCTTCTTCATGCCGCCTTCCTCCAGCGTGTAGCGGTGCGGATTGAAGATGGCGACGCCGTTGTCCTCGTGGATCCTGATCAGGTCATCGAGGCGTTCGTCGCTGGTGTAGCGCACCATGGGTAGACCGGCGGCGGTGACCTTGCCGTCGAAGCGGATGAATTCGAGATGGCCCGGCATCTCGTCGCCGAGAAGCCTGGTCATCGTCTCGACGGTCTTCAGGTGATGGGGGAAGCGGTGCTGGGTCTGCAGATAGGTGATGGTCGGATCGACGCGCAGCGCCCTGAGCGTCGTGTGGTTCCAGGCAAGCTCGTAGACCGGCGGCAGGCCCTTCTTTTCTTCGGCGCTGGCGGTGTCGGCGCGGAACAGGATCTCGGCCTTCTCGCGCTGCGCCAGAGCCAGGAAGGGCGAGAGCGCGTGCGGCGCCACCATGAGCAGGACGACCGAGTGCTCGCGCCGGAAGAACTTCTGGTGACGCAGGAAATAGTCGTGCGGTGCGGGGGCGGCGACGGTGGCGATCTCCTTGAAGAGAAGGCCGTCCTCGTTGCCGAGGAGATCGGCGAAGCGCACCGCGTCCATGTAGTCGTCGTAGCCGACGATGACGTCGATCCAGTCATAGGCGGCGTCGAGTGGCACATCGACCTCGGTGATGATGCCGTTGGTGCCGTAGGCATGCATGACCTTGAGCAGGTCCCAGCCTTCCAGCGCCAGCACGCGCGGCTCGGCCTCCATGGTGACGATGCGCATGCCGAGGACATTGCCGATGTTGCGCAGGCCGCCCCAGTTGATCGAACCGATGCCGCCCGAGCCGCCGGCGATGAAGCCGCCGATCGTCGCCGTGGCCGCGGTCGAGGGGTGCATGCGCAGCTCCTGCCCGCTTTCGGCGCGCAACTGCCTGTCGACCTGGGCAACGACGGCGCCGGGCTCGGTGACGACGCGGCCAGGCGCGATCGCCTTGACCTTGTTCATGTCGGCGAGGCTGAGCACGACGCCGCCGGAGAGCGGCATGGCCTGGCCGTAATTGCCGGTGCCGGTGCCACGCGGGGTGACCGGAATGCCGAGCGCGAAGCAGGCCTTCAGGACGCCGATGACCTCGGCCTCGCTTTTCGGCGAGACGACGATATCGCCGGTGACGTGGTCGAGCTGGCGCTTGAGCACCGGCGAGTACCAGTAGAAGTCGCGGCTCTTCTGCTTGACGATGGCCGGATGGTCCTCGATCCGGATGCCGTCGAGTTCTTTCTTGAGGGCGTCGATGTCGTAGGCGCTCATGCGGTCACCATGATGTCGTCGAGCTCCCGGTAATCGGGGAGGGTGCGGTCGATGGGCCTGCCGGCGCGCAGCACGGTGCGGTCGGCCTGCGGGCGGGCGAGCAGTTCGGTGAAGGTGCGGGCGCGGAAGAGCACCAGATCGGCGGGACCACCGGCGACGACGACGCCGCGATCCGGGCGGCCGACGATTTCGGCGGGCGCGCGGGCGACGGCCGTCGGCCAGTTGCCGAGGGGATGGTCGAAATGGGCGATGCGCACCGCCTCGCGGAAGACCTCGACCATGTCGAGATCGCCATAGGCATAGAAGGGGTCGCGGGTGTTGTCGGAGGCGACGGCGACCGGCACGCCGCGGTCGGTGAACTCGTGCAGCAGGGTGATGCCGCGCCAGCGCGGCGTCCGGCAGGCGACGCGGTCCTGCAGATACATGTTGCACATGGGCAGCGAGACGACGGCGATGCCGGCCTCGGCCACCCGCGCAATCGTCTCCCGCGCCTCGTCGTCGGGCTGGACGGCGAGCGAGCAGCAATGGCCGCAGACGATCCTGCCGGGAAAGCGGAGCTTGAGGGCCGCATCGGCGATGGCGCGCAGCGAGCGCGCCTGCGGGTCGCTTGTCTCGTCGACGTGAAAATCGAGATCGAGGCCGCGCTCGGCGGCGGCGACCATCATCTTCTCGATCAGCGCGTCGAGGTCCGGCATCATGAAGGTGACGGCGCCAAGCACGCCGCGGTGCTCCGCGACGAGATCGACGATCTCGCGGGCATAAGCGTCATCGGCGAAGAGATCGATGCTGAACAGCGCCACCGCCTGAAGCTCGACGCGACCGGCCCACTTCTCGCGCATCCGGGCGAAGGCCGGCCAGCTTTCCAGGTGCTGCGGGTGGCCGGAATCGAGGTGGGTGCGCAAGAGCGCCGTGCCGTGGGCGTAAGCGGCGCGCAGCGCGAAATCCATGCGGCGCTCGATGTCGTGCGGGCGCCAGTGCATCTCGCGGTCGATACGCACCGATTCCAGCGCGCCGGCGAAGGTGCCGTCGGGATTACGTCGGCGCGGCCAGATGTGGCCCTTGTCGAGATGGGTGTGCATGTCGACGAAGCACGGCCAGACCATGCCGCGGTCGAGGTCGAACCCCGGCAGCCTGGTGCGGCGGCCGGGCGGGTCGATGCGCTCGATCAGGCCGTTGCGCACGGTGATGTCGGCGCCGATCAGCCCATCCTGGTCCGGCGTGCCGGAAAAGCCATCCACCAGAACGGCCGGCAGTGTGGCGTTCGCCAGGACGAAACGCGCCTCGCGCGGGATCTTGGCGAAGCCCTTTGCCATGCCTCTAGTTCTCGCGGCGGACGGCACTTTCGTGCCAGCGCCTGAGGAAGAGATGAGAGATCAGGCTGGTGGCGAAGAAGATCACGACGCCGGTGAAGGAAAGCAGCACGAGCGCCGCGAAGAGGCGCGGGATGTTCAGCCGGAACTGCGATTCGAGCAGGCGGAAGGCGAGGCCGGAACCGGCGCCGGCCGAGCCGGCAGCGAATTCGGCGACGACTGCGGCAATCAGCGCGAGGCCACCGGCGATGCGGAGGCCGGCGAGGAAATAGGGCAGGGCGCTCGGCAGCTTGAGCAGGATGAGGCTCTGCCAGCGGTTGGCGCCATAGAGTTCGAACAGGTTGAGTAGGTTGTGGTCGGTCGAGCGCAACCCTTGTGTGGTGTTGGAGAGGACCGGGAAGAAGGCGACGATCCAGGCGCAGATGAGGAGCGCCGTCTGGGTGTTCGGCGTGTAGATGAGGATCAGCGGCGCGATGGCGACGATCGGCGTCACCTGCAGGATGACGGCGTAGGGATAGAGCGCCAGCTCGATCCATTTCGACTGGGACATGAGGATGGCGAGCGCGACGCCGCCGACCAGCGCGATGGCGAGCGCCGAGAAGGTGATCTTGAGGGTGACCAGCAGGGCCGGCAGCAGGATCGGATAGTCGGTGCCGAAAGCCTGGGCGATGCGCAGCGGGCTCGGCAGGATGTAGTGCGGCACGTGCGCGACGTCGACGTAGACCTGCCAGACGACGATGAGCAGGGCGAGCATGCCGACCGGGATGGCGATGCGCGCGAAGCGCTCGCCGAGGCTCTGGGCGGGTGGCGGCCGCGGCGCTTCGTCCTCGCCCTGGTGGAGCGGTGCGGTCAGATCGGTCTTTTCGGCTTCAAGCATCGTCATTGCAGTCAATGGGTTGCCTCAATCGCGCCGTGCAGCGCCTCGGAGGTGCGCCGGCAGTAATTGTTGTAGACGGACGAGGTGCGGAACTCCTCCTCGCGCGGATAAGGCGCGTCGACGGCGATGTCGCGGACGACGCGTCCCGGCCGCGCCGCCATGACGACGATGCGGCTCGACAGATAGACCGACTCGAAGACCGAGTGGGTGACGAAGATCACCGTCCAGCCGAACGTCTCCCACAGGTGGAGCAGGTCGTTGTTGAGCTTGAAGCGGGTGATCTCGTCGAGCGCGGCGAAGGGCTCGTCCATGAGGAGAAGCTTGGGCTTGGTGATCAGCGCGCGGGCGATGGAGACGCGCATCTTCATGCCGCCCGACAGCTCGCGCGGATAGGAATTGGCGAATTTCTCGAGGCCGACCATATGGAGGGCCTCCATGACGCGCTCGTGCGCCGCCGCCTTGGAGATGCGCTGCAGGCGCAGCGGCAGCCAGACATTGGCGAAGACCGTGCCCCACGGCATCAGGGTCGGCTCCTGGAAGACGAAACCGATCTCCTTCTGCGGGTGGCCCTCGGCGTCGTAATGGTCCGCCGACGGCCAGTCGATGGTGCCCGAGGTGGTCTCGCCGAGGCCGGCGATGATGCGCAGCACCGTCGATTTGCCGCAGCCGGAGGGGCCGAGCAGGCTGACGAACTCACCCTGGCCGATATCGAGCGACATGTTCTGCAAGGCGACGGTGCCGTTGGAGAACATCTTGGAGACGCCGCGCAGCGACACCAGAGGCCGCGTCCCGCGTTGCGGCGGGGAGGGCGGGATATCGCGCGGCATAACATTGCTATTCAAGGATTTGCTCCAGTTTAACGCCAGGACGCGGGCGGCGACGGCACGGTGCCGTCAGGTTGCCAATCAAGATGGCGGAGCTGCGGCTCCGCCATCCGTCTTCCCTGGCCCCGGCGCCTGCGGATTGCCGTCGTCGGGGCTGTCGTTGTCTACTTCTTCAGGTCCATGCCAACCTTCTTGCAGACGAGGTCGGTGGTGTAGGCCTGATCGATCGGGATGTCTGCCTTGATCACGCCGGCCTTGACGACCTTGTCGTAGAACTCCTTCCAGCGGGCGTCGGTCATGCAGCCGATGCCCATGGTGAGCGAGTCGCCGGAATCGACGATGCCATACTCCTTCATCTTGGCGATGGAGTAGGCGAGCTGCTCGTCGGTCATCTCCGGATTGTCGGTCTTGATCAGCTCATTGGCGGCCTTGTTGTCGCCGTAGAGATAATTGTACCAGCCGATGATCGAGGCATCGACGAAGCGCTGCACAACATCCTTGTTCTTGGCGAGATAGTCCTGCTTGACCTCGATGGTGGTCGAGTAGGGGTCATAGCCCTCGTCGGCGAGCAGGAAGACCTTGGGCTCGAAACCGCCCTGCCGCTGGATCTCGAAGGGCTCCGAGGTGAGATAGCCCTGCTGGGCGGACATCTTGTCGGCGAGGAAGGGCTGCGGGTTGAAGGTGTAGGGCTTGTACTGGTCGTCGCGGAAGCCCTGGTAGGCCTGCTTCATCCACTGGAAATAGGTGGTGTAGCCTTCCTTGCCCATGAAGATGGTGGGCAGCTTGGCGAGATCGGCGAACTTCTCGACGCCGGCATCGGGATGGGCGATGAGGACCTGCGGGTCCTTCTGGAATATCGCCGCGACTTCGATGACGGGAACGCCCTGATCGATGGCGTTGTAGGCGTTCAGCATGCCGCCCATGTAGAACTGGATCTTGTCACCGAGCAGCAGCGACTGGTTGGCTGCCTGCGGGCCGCCCTGAACGATGGTGACCTTGAGACCGTATTTCTCATAGGTGCCGTCGACGACCGCCTGGTAGTAGCCGCCGTGCTCGGCTTCGGCCAGCCAGTTGGTGCCGAACGAAACCTCGTCGAGCGCCAGCGCCGGGCCGGCGAGCGCCGACAGCGCGGCGCCGGCCGCCAGGCCGAGGCTCATGGTTTTCAGAGTGCTCATATCCCCTTCTCCGCCTTCCGTTGACGTGGACGGTCGCGCGACCCCACGTTGTCCTTCGTCTTCCGTTCCAATTATGACCGGATTCCGCAAATCCGCTGCTCCCGCTGCAGACGCGGCCAGCCCTCGTCGCAAATCGTATGCCATCGCCTGTATGGAACGCCGCCGCAGGAGCGGCTGCTCCTGGTCCCCCCGGCGCCATGGGCGCGCCACTCTAGGACAAGCCATCTGCACAAGAAAGCGGCAGTGGCTGACTTTATCCTCCGCGGTGCGGGGCCTTGTCAGGCGGCGCCCGGCAATCGTAGCGTCGGAACACCAAGCGATCCGGGATGTTCATGATGCGTCCTCTCAATCCTGTCGGCATCCGCGCGCCGTTCGGGCGCTATAGTCACGGCATCGCGGTGGCGGGCGCCGGCCGCATGGTCTTCTGTTCGGGCCAGCTCGGGGTCGGGCCGGACGAGCACGTGCCGGATACCGTGGCGGAACAGGCGGAGGTCTGTTTCCGCAACATTGCCGCGATCCTTGCCGAAGCCGGGCTCAGCCTCGCCGATGTGGTGCGCCTCAACGCCTTCGTCACCCGGCGCGAGCACATGATGGACTACATGGCGGTGCGCGACCGCCTTGTCGGCGAGCCGCCGCCGGCCTCGACGCTGGTCATCGTGTCGGGCTTCACGCGGCCGGAATTTCTGGTCGAAGTCGAGGCGACGGCGGTGAGCGCGCCGTGACCGGCGCGGGCCTTGCTTGGTTCGGTAGCGATCGCGCAATGGAGCGTTGAGGGGCGGCATGCGTTTGTGGATCAAAGGACCCCTGGCCGTGTTGGCGGAAGGCGCCGGCGGCGGACTGGTGGTCGAAGACAGCCGGATCGTCGAGCTGGTGGCGACCGGCAAGGAGCCTTCGGCGCCGGTCGACCGGACCTACGATGCCAGCCGCCACGTGGTGGTCCCCGGCCTGATCAACACGCACCATCATTTCTTCCAGACGCTGACCCGCGCCCATCCCGCCGCCATCAACAAGGAGCTCTTCCCCTGGCTGAAGGCGCTCTATCCGATCTGGGCGAAGAACGTGAAACCGGACGCCTTCCGACTGGCGACGCGGTTGGCGCTGACCGAACTGATGCTCTCCGGCTGCACCTGCAGCTCCGATCACCAATATCTCTTCCCCGTCGGCCTCGACAACGCCATGGACATCCAGGCCGAGGAGGCGGCGCGCGTCGGCATCCGCATGACGCTCAACCGCGGTTCGATGAACCTCTCCGAAAAGGACGGCGGGCTGCCGCCGGACAACGTCGTGCAGGACGAGGACACCATCCTCGCCGACTGCGAGCGGGTGCTCTCCCGTTACCATGACGTCAAGGACGGATCGATGCTGCAGGTGGCGCTCGCCCCTTGCGCGCCGTTCACGGTGACCAAGCGGCTGATGGTCGACAGCGTCGGCCTCGCCGAGCGTTTCCAGTGCCGGCTGCACACCCATCTCGGCGAGACGCAGGACGAGAATGAGTATTGCCTCGAACACTTCGCGTGCCGGCCGGTGGACTATCTCGAAGAATGCGGCTGGCTCAGCGATCGGGTGTGGCTCGCCCACGGCATCCATTTCACCGACAACGAGGTCAAGCTGCTCGGTCGTCACGGCGTCGGCGTCTGCCACTGCCCGACCTCGAACATGGTGCTGGCCTCCGGTCAGTGCCGCACCAAGGAACTGGAGGCCGCCGGCAGTCCGGTCGGGCTCGGCGTCGACGGGTCGGCGTCGAACGACAATTCAAACCTGATGGAAGGCGTGCGCCACGCGCTGATGATCGGCCGGCTGACCTATGACGCCGCCGCCGTCACCCATTTCGATGCCCTGCGCTGGGCAACCGAGGGTTCGGCGCGCTGCATCGGTCGTAACGATATCGGCGCCATCGCGGTGGGCAAGCAGGCGGACCTCGCCTTCTACACGCTCGACGAATTGCGTTTTTCCGGCGCCGGCGATCCGCTGGCGGCGCTGGTTCTGTGCGGCGCCCATGCCGCCGATCGGGTGATGATCGGCGGCACGTGGACGGTCGAGAACGGTTCGCCGGTCGGCGTCGACGTTGCGCAACTGCGCCGCGAGCATGGCGCGGCGGCCAGGGCGTTCCTGGAGGCGCTCTGAGCGTCCGGCCGGGCCCGCCTTATGGAGGCCTGGCGGCTCGGGCCTGGGCAGCCGCAAAGGCGGTGCATTTCTGCGCAAAATCGGTTTGTCGTCTCCGTTTCCTTGCGTAGTCAGCTAGGATTTTAAGTATTCGTTTGCCGTGCCGCCGGGAGAACCCATTGCTTCTTGGGCAGCGCACGTCTTGCGCTTCCGCCCTTAGAGCAGATTTAAATATCTGGAGTTGATACTGGACAGAGTGCAATTGCCGACGTCCGGCTAAAGGCGCCGGAACGTTTGATCTTGAGAAGCCTGATGGTTTTGAATTTGTCCCCGCCGGCAGCCGGTGCCGCCATTACGATCCGCGCTTCCCGGCCGGGAGCCGCCGCGGTGCTGACGGGCGGGCCCGATTCGATGCGCGCGCCAGCGCCGGGGGACGGGCGATGAACGCGCTCCGCGACGCCAGCATACGCATCAAACTGTTCGTCGGTCTGGGGATGACCCTGGCGCTCATCGTCCTTGTCGGAGCGGCCGGTCTCTACAACCTCCAGGCCCTCAACCGGTCCGCTGCGCAGATCGCGACCAACTGGCTGCCGCGCATCGAACTGCTCGGTGAGATCAAGGCGGAGATGGCCGAATACGGATTGCTCGCGCATTTGCACCTGCATGAAGACACCCTGGGACCGAACGTTCACATCAGTGATCGGATGCGGTCGATCTCGCAGAAGCTCGAACGCGACTGGCGGTTCTACGAGGCGATCCCCGGGGATGCGGAGGAGCGCCTCCTCTACTCGGTCCTGCGCGATGTCTGGAACGAATTCGAAACCAACCTGGTGGGCAAGGCGCCCGACACCGGGGCCGACGGGACCGCACCCCAGCCGGAAGCTTCAGCGGCAGCGAGTTTCGCGATCCTCAGTCATGCCATGAGCCGCATCGACATGTTGACCACCTATTCCAACCGGCGCAGTGCGGAAGCCGCGCAACAGGTCGACACGACCTTCCTGACGGCTTTCTGGCTGACCATCGCGGCGATTGTCATCGCGGCGTGCGGTGTCGTCGGGGCCATCTTCTGGTTCGGCCGCAACGTCATCGTGCCGATCCGTCGGGTCAGCGAAGCGATGGGCCGGCTCAATATCGGCGATGCGTCGGTGACGGTTGCCCAGGAGCACGTGGGCGGACAAGAGATCGGCGCGCTTATCGAAGCGGCCGAGGGCTATCGCGAGAGCCTTGTGCGTGGCCGTGCGCTCGCCGCGGAAGTGGAACAGGATCGGGGGCGCTTCTTCTCGGCCATCGACAACATGCCGATCGGACTGGCGATGTTCGACGGCGACAGGAAGCTGATCGTCGCCAATTCCCGCTATATGGAGATCTATCGGTTGCCGGCGGACCTGGCCAAGCCAGGGACGCAGTTCGAGACGATCGTCGAACATCGGAGGCATAGCGGACGCCTTGCCGACGGCGATGCGCAGGAATACGCCAACTCCCTGGCGCGCATCGTCGAGCGCAACGAGCCGTTCAAGGATGTGGTCAAGTTCCAGGACGGCTGCATCGTCAGTGTCGTCTTCCAGCCGATACAGAGCGGTGGCTGGGTGTCGACCCACGAGGACATCACCGACCGCCGCAAGGCCGAGGCGAAGGTCGCCCATATGACCTACCACGACAGCCTGACCGACCTGCCCAACCGCACGCTGCTGCGCGAGCGCGTCGAGGACGCGCTGGAACGGGTCGGCCGCGCCGGCCAGGTGGCGATCCTCTGTCTCGACCTCGACCACTTCAAGGACGTCAACGATACGCTCGGCCATCCGATCGGCGACGCGCTGCTGATGGCGGTGGCCAAGCGCCTGGCGGCCTGCGTGCGCGGCGGCGACATCGTGGCGCGTCTCGGCAGCGACGAGTTCGCGATCGTGCAGGTGGGTGCGGAGCAGCCGCAGGGCGCCCATACCCTCGCCCAGCGCGTGATCGACGCCATCAGTGAGCCCTACCTGCTGGAGGGGCATCAGGTGATCACCGGGGCCAGCGTCGGCATTTCGCTGGCGCCGAGCGACGGCACCGACGCCGACCATCTGCTCAAGTCCGGCGACATCGCGCTTCATCGCGCCAAGGGCGACGGACGCGGCATCTACCGCTTCTTCGAGCGTGGGATGGACGCCCGCATGCAGGCGCGCCGGGCGCTCGAACTCGATCTCCGCAACGCCATCGAAGCCGAGCAGTTCGAGTTGGCCTACCAGCCTTTGTTCAACCTCGAAACCAATACGGTTTCCGGCTTCGAGGCGCTGTTGCGCTGGTTCCATCCCAAGCTCGGCACCATCCACCCGGCGAAATTCATCCCGCTTGCCGAGGAGTCCGGCCTGATCGAGCCGATCGGCGAATGGGTGCTGAAGCGCGCCTGCCACGATGCGGCTCACTGGCCGTCGCCGGTGAAGGTGGCGGTCAATCTTTCGCCGGTGCAGTTCCGCAGCGAGCGTCTTCTGCAATCGGTGATCGCCGCGCTGGCGTCTTCGGGGCTGGCGGCGAGCCGGCTCGAACTGGAGATCACCGAATCGGCGCTGCTTGCCGACAGCGCAGCGACACTGGCGACGCTGCACCACCTGCGCGCCATGGGCGTGCGCATCTCCATGGACGATTTCGGCACCGGCTATTCGTCGCTGAGCTACCTGCAGAGCTTCCCCTTCGACAAGATCAAGATCGACCGGCGCTTCATCACCGACATCAACACCGACGGCAGCTCCCTGGCGATCATCCGCGCGGTCACCGGGCTGAGCGCCAGCCTTGGCATCGTCACCACCGCCGAGGGCGTCGAGACGCGCGAGCAGTTCGAGCGGGTCAAGGCCGAGGGCTGTACCGAGGTGCAGGGCTTCCTCACCGGCCGGCCGATGCCGCTCAAGGACGCGCTCGCCTTGATGAAGCGGCCGGGCAGCAAGGCCTTCGCCGCCTGACCTGACGGTTATTCCAAGGCGAGGCTTTCGCCTGCGGCGACGATGCGCCGCGCAATCGTCTCCGGGTCGAGATCGGTGTTGTCGATGGACAGCGCCTGCGGTTCATCGAAGGCCAGCAGCGGGCGCAACGAGTCCGTGGCCGCGTTCTCCGCCGAGACATCCTTGTTCATGAGCTTGCGTTGCGGATCGACGATCCGGCGGACAAGTTCGGACGGCCGGCAGGTCAGGCGAACCGGCAGGAAGCGGGCGCCGCGCCGGCGCGCGGTCTCGCGAATGGCATGATAGATGGCGATGTCTTCCGCCGCGCCGTCGAAGGCGGCCAGCGTGAAGATGAAGCTCCATTGAGGCGGCGAGAGGGTGGCAATCGTCTCGAGGATCGCAGCGCGGACGTCGGCGACCTGTTCCCAAACCACCGCCGGTAGCGGCTCGGACCGATACAGCTCGATCAGGTTGAAGATCGGGTTGTTGACGGTGTGGTTGTCGACAATGCGCGCGCCGGTGAGAGCAGCAATCGCCTTCGCGGTCGTCAGTTTGCCGACGCCGGCATGACCAACCAGCAGAAAGATCGTGTTGTCCATGGCGTGGGTCCCAGCCTAGTTTGTTGCTATTGCAACCATCTGGATCGATCAAGCCACCATGCTTCCCTCACGTTACTGGGTCGAGATGACCACCCGCGACTTCGCCGACAGCGACACCTCCGGCTGGATCGCCGTACTGCCGGTGGCGGCGGTCGAACAGCATGGGCCGCACCTGCCGGTGTACACCGATACCTGCATCGCCGAAGGCATGGTCCGGCGCTCCATCGAGCTGTTGCCCGGCGATCTGCCGGTGACCTTCCTGCCGGTCCAGGCAATCGGCAAATCCAACGAGCATATCTCCTCGCCGGGCACTGTGACCGGATCCTGGGAGACGACGACCAAGCTGTGGCTGGAGATCGGCGACAGCGTCAAACGCGCCGGCATCGAGAAGCTGATCCTCGTCAATTCGCATGGCGGCAACGTGCCGATGGTCGACATCGTGGCGCGCGAGCTGCGCGTGCGCCACGACATGCTGGTGGTGGCAACCGCGTGGTCGCGCTTCGGGCTGCCCGAGGGCGCGTCGGCACCGGAGGAATCGCTCTACGGCATTCACGGCGGCGACATCGAGACGTCGATCATGCTGCATCTCAGGGCCGACCTGGTGCGCATGGACAAGGCCAAGGATTTCCGCTCGAACCAGCTCGCCTTCATCAAGGAGTTCAAGCATCTGCGCGGCCATGGGCCGGTGCAGTTCGGCTGGAAGGCGCAGGACCTGAATGCGGAGGGCGCGCTCGGCAATGCTGCCGCCGCCACCGCCGACAAGGGCAAGGCGGTGGTCGATCATCAGGCGGCGGCCTTCGTCGAATTGTGCCGCGACGTGCACGGCTTCGACACGGGACGCCTATGGAGGCCGTGAGCCCGGCGCGGCTGGCCGCACTCAGCGCCGATCTCGGTGGCGTGCCGGTTGCCGACGATGCGGCGACGCTGAAGCTCAAGAGCCGCGACTTCTTCTGGTTCTCGCCGATCCTGAAGCCGCTGCTCGAAGAGAAGCGCGCCGACCTGGTCGTCGCGCCGCGCAGCAAGGACGAGGTGATGCGCGTTGCCGCGGCGGTGGCGCGTCACCGTGTGCCGCTGACGGTGCGCGGCGGCGGCACCGGCAATTACGGCCAGGCCGTGCCGCTGGCAGGCGGCATCGTGCTCGACATGACCGGCCTTGATGGAATTGTCGAGGTGACACCGGGGGCAGGGCGGTTCGCGGCGGGCGCCCGGCTGCTCGATATCGACCGCAGGCTGCGCGACGCGCATGCGGCGGAGGGCCGCTGGGAGCTGCGCTTCCACCCCTCGACGCGCAAGCAGGCGACGATCGGCGGCTTCATCGCCGGAGGTGCGGCCGGCTGCGGCTCGTGCACATGGGGCCAGATCGCCGATCCCGGCGCGGTGCTCGCCGTCGAGGTGGTGACGGTGGAGGAGACGCCACGGGTGATCGAACTCACCGGGCGCGACATCCTCAAGGTGCTGCATGCCTACGGCGTCAACGGCATCATCACCGAAGTCGCGGTGCCGCTGGCGCCGTGGCAGCCCTGGAGCGAGCGGGTCGTCGCCTTTCCAACTCTCGGTGCGGCGGCGCGCTTCGGCCATGCTCTGGCGGCGGCGGAAGGCATCGCCAAGAAGGAGATCGGCGTCTTTGCGGCCGACATCCCGCCCATGCTGAAGCGGCTCAAGCCGCTGGTGCCGGCGGGCCACGCCATGGCGATCGTCATGGTGGCGGAGGCCCAGGCGCCGGTGCTCGCCGAGATGGTCGCCGATCACGGCGGGCGGATCGTCTATGAGCGCGGGCCAGGCGAGGCGGAGGCCGCCGCCTTCGACGGCAAGGGCGCCATGCCGCCGCTCTACGAATACACCTGGAACCACACGACGCTGCATGCGCTCAAGGTCGATCCGACGATCACCTATCTGCAGATACGCTTTCCCGAGGGGCACGAGACCGAGACGGCCGAGGCGATGGAGCGCGAATTCGCCGGCGAAATGCTGCTCCACCTCGAATATCAGCGGCGCGGCGGGCGCGTCTTCGTGTCGAGCCTGCCGATCCTGCGCTACAGTTCGCAGGCGCGCCTCGACGAAGTGATCCGCACGGTCGAGGCGATGGGCGGCGCCGTCTCCAATCCGCACAGCTATGTGCTCGACAATGCCGGCTGGAAGCGCACCGACGCGCCGCAACCGGAATTCAAGAGCCTTGCCGACCCGCATGGCCTGATGAATCCCGGCAAGTTGAAGGCCTGGCCGCCAGCGTAGCGGTGTTCGGTCGCGGGTGGTTGCTCTCCGCCCGCGCCGGACGGAAGCTCGGCGCAGACAAGAATCGGGAGGTTCCGAGATGAGCAAGACCATCGTCATTACCGGCGGCGGCCGGGGCATCGGCGCCGCCACGGCGCGGCTGGCGGGTGCGCGCGGCTGGTCGGTCGGCCTCAGCTATCTATCGAACGACAAAGCGGCGCAGGAGACCGTTGCCGCGGTCGAAGCGGCCGGCGGCAAGGCGTTTGCGGTCAAGGGCGACGTCGCCAAGGAAGAGGATGTGCTGCGCCTGTTCGACACCGCGGCCGAGCGATTCGGGCCGATTTCGGTGTCGTCAACAATGCCGGCGTGGTTCTCGGACCGCCCGGCCCGCTCGCCGATCTTTCGACCGAGCGGCTGATGATGATCATCGCGATCAACATCCTCGGCGCCATGCTGGTGGCGCGCGAAGGCGTCAGGCGCATGGCGACCAACCGCGGCGGGGCGGGTGGCTCAATCGTCAATGTCTCGTCGGTGGCGGCTCGGCTCGGCGGTGCCAACGAATATGTCGACTATGCCGCCAGCAAGGGTGCGCTCGACACGCTCACCATCGGTCTGTCCAAGGAGTGCGGTCCGCTCGGCGTGCGCGTCAATGCGGTGCGACCAGGGCTGATCGACACGGAGATCCATGCTAGCGGCGGACAACCCGGTCGCGCCGAACGGCTGGGCGCGTCGACGCCGCTCGGCCGCGCCGGCCGTGCCGACGAAGTCGCCGAGGCCATCGTGTGGCTGCTCTCGGATGCGTCGTCCTATGTCAACGGGGCGCTGTTCGATGTGACAGGTGGTCGCTAGGGCATTTTGTCAGCGGCCGGTTTCGTGGCATGGTGCGCGCCCTTAAGGCGCTTTGAACCGGCCGCTCAACCCTGCCAGTGGACGACCAGACCCCATGAGACCTGTGACGACGATCCTGGTGGCGACGATGCTCGCCGCCGGGGCGGCTGCGGCCGCCCATGCCAAGGACCTTGCCTTCTGCGCGGCGCAGGACCCGGAAGGCTTCGACCCCGCCCCGCACATCACCGGCGCGACCTTCGATGCGTCGTCGCAGGCGATCTACAACCGCCTGGTGGAGTTCGCTCCCGGCACCACCCGACCGGTGCCGGGGCTGGCGGAAGGCTGGGACGTGTCCGGGGACGGGCTCGAATACACTTTCCATCTGCGTCAGGGCATCAAGTTCCAGTCGACCTACTTCTTCACGCCGAGCCGCGACCTCAACGCCGACGACGTGGTGTTCAGCCTCAGACGGCAGATGGACAGGAAGGATCCCTACTACGACTATGCCGGCGGCAACTGGCCCTATTTCGACGGCATGGCGATGCCGTCGCTGATCGATTCGATCAGCAAGGTCGACGACGCGACGTTCAAGATCAGGCTGACGCGGGCGGACCCGGCAATCCTCGGCGATCTGGCGATGGATTTCGCCTCCATCCTTTCGGCGGAATATGCCGAGCAGCTGCTCGAGGCGAAGAAGCCGCAGGACCTCGACCGGATGCCGGTCGGCACCGGACCGTTCCAGTTCGTCGGCTATCAGCCCGGCGTGCGCATCAATTACCGGGCTAATCCGGACTACTGGCGCGGCAAGCCGGCGATCGACCGCCTGTCCTTCCTGATCAATCCCGATCCGCTCGCCCGCGGCCGGATGATGACGGCAGGCCAATGCCAGGTGATGGCCGACCCGACGCCCGACATCGTTGCCAGGCTGAAGGACGACAAGGACATCGACGTCATGCAGACCCAGGCCGCCGACGTCGCCTATCTCGCCTACAACACCCAACAGAAGCCGTTCAACGACAAGCGCGTACGCAAGGCGCTCAATCAGGCGATCGACCGCCGGGCAATGGTCGCGGCGATCTATGGCGGCGATGCCGCGGTGGCCGACAGCCCGCTGCCGGCGAGCCTGTGGTCGCACGTCGCCGTCATCCCCGACGATGCGGCCGACCCGGAAGCCGCCAAGACGGCGCTCGCCGATGCCGGCGTCAAGGATCTGAAGATGAAGATCTGGGTGCCACCGGTGCGCCGTGCCTACGATCCCGACCCCAAGCGCATGGCCGAGATGATCAAGGCCGATCTCGCCAAGGCGGGCGTGGAAGCCGAGGTGGTCAGCGATGATCTCGGCGCCTTCATCAAGAGGACGGCGGCGCCTGACCGCGACGGCGCGGTGCTGTTCGGCTGGGTCAGCGACAACGGCGACCCCGACAATTTCCTCGGCGCGCTGCTCGGCTGCGACACGGTCGGCATTTCCAACCGCGCCCAGTGGTGCAACAAGGACTTCGACAAGGCGGTGCTCGCTGCGCGCAACGTGGCCGACCCCGGCGAGCGGGTGAAGCTCTATGAGACGGCGCAGCGCATTTTTGCCGAGGACGCGCCGTGGCTGACCATCGCCCACACCAGGATCAGCGTGCCGGTTGCCAAGACGGTCAAGAATTACGTGGTCGATCCGCTCGGGCACCACGATTTCGAAAGTGTCGATATCGAATAGCTGCGATTCGAGAAATGCGTCATAAGCTACTGAAAAACAAAGAGAATCTTTTTGGTCAGGAAGGCTGCCGCAATTAATAGCGCGCGCCCCCTTGCAATCGCCGCGCGCCTCGGCTCGATTACGCCTAACCCTTTCGGGATCGGCGCAAAGGCGAGACCTGAATCGGGACTGCTTAGTGCCGCATTTCAAGCGGCTCTCAGGAGGGACAGAATGATGAAACAGGTGACCAAGCTACTCTTGGCGACCGCGTTCGTAGCCGGCCTGGCCGGCGCCGCGAATGCCAAAACGCTTGTCTATTGCTCGGAAGGCAGCCCGGCGGGCTTCGACCCGGGCCTCTACACTGCGGGCACCGACTTCGATGCCTCGTCCAAGCCGATCTACAACCGCCTCGCCGAGTTCGACCGCGGCACCACCAACGTCATCCCCGGTCTGGCGGAGAAGTGGACGGTTTCGGATGACGGGCTGGTCTACACCTTCAACCTGCGCCAGGGGGTGAAGTTCCAGACCACCGACTACTTCACGCCGACGCGCGACTTCAACGCCGACGATGTGGTGTTCTCCTTCGAGCGCATGCTCGACAAGAACAACCCGTTCTACAACTACGCCGGCGGCCAGTACGACTACTTCGTCGGCATGGGCATGCCGGACGCCATCAAGAGCGTCGAGAAGGTCGACGACTACACCGTGAAGTTCACGCTGAACGCGCCGAACGCGCCGTTCATCGCGGACCTGGCGATGGATTTCGCCTCGATCATGTCGAAGGAATACACCGACAAGCTGCTTGCCGACGGTCATCCCGAGTTGCTCAACCAGCAGCCGGTCGGCACCGGGCCCTTCACGTTCGTTGACTATCAGAAGGACGCGGTGATCCGCTTCAAGGCCAACCCGGACTACTGGGACGGCAAGCAGGCGATCGACGACCTGGTCTTCGCCATCACCCCTGACGCCTCGGTGCGCCTGCAGAAGCTGAAGGCCAACGAGTGCCAGATCATGGCCTACCCGAACCCGGCCGACATCGCTGCGCTGAAGAGCGACACGAGCCTGACCGTCATGCAGCAGCCGGGCCTCAACATCGCCTATCTCGGCTACAACACGACCGAGCCGCCTTTCGACAATCCGAAGGTGCGCAAGGCGCTGAACATGGCGATCAACAAGCAGGCGATCATGGACGCCGTCTATCAGGGCACCGGGCAGATCGCGGTGAACCCGATCCCGCCGACCATGTGGTCCTACAACAAGGACATCAAGGACGATCCGTACGATCCGGAAGCAGCCAAGAAGATGCTGGCCGATGCGGGCGTCAACAACCTTGAAATGAAGATCTGGGCGATGCCCGTGCAGCGGCCCTACATGCCGAACGCCAAGCGTGCGGCTGAGCTGATGCAGGCGGACCTGGCCAAGATCGGTGTCAAGGTGACCATCGTCCAGCACGAATGGGCCGAGTACCTGAAGCTCGCCGGCGATCCCAAGCACGACGGTGCCGTGATCCTCGGCTGGACCGGCGACAACGGCGATCCGGACAACTTCATGGCCGTGCTGCTTGGCTGCGACAGCGTTGGCACCACCAACAACGTCTCGGCCTGGTGCTACAAGCCCTACGACGACCTGATGAAGAAGGCCGTGCAGAGTTCCGACCAGGCGGAGCGTGCCAAGCTCTACGAGCAGGCTCAGGTCATCTTCAAGGACCAGGCGCCGTGGCTCACCATTGGCCACTCGCTCGTCACCATGCCGATGACGAAGGCGGTCGAGAACTACAAGATGGACCCGCTGGGATCGCACCGTTTCGATGGTGTTGATATTTCCGGCGGCTAGTCGTCAAACTACCGAAACGCGGCGCCGGGCGGCCAGCCCGGCGCCGTCCGGCCTTTTCCCGACATTGCCGTGCCCGCAGAAGCTTGTACGTCCTGTCGTGAAGTGCCATGACGGGTGAGGCGACCGGGTCAGGACATGCTGGGGTTCTTCGTTAGACGGGTTGGGTTGCTGATACCGACGTTTATCGGCGTCAGCTTTGTCGCGTTCGCGTTCGTGCGCGTCCTGCCGGGCGACCCGGTGCTGCTTCTGGCCGGCGAGCATGGGCTGAAGCCGGAACGCTACGCCGAGCTGTTGCACCAATACGGCTTCGACCTGCCGATCTGGCAGCAATATCTGGTCTATTTCAGCCAGCTCGTGCACGGCAATTTCGGCATCTCGATCGTCACCAAGCGCCCGGTCATGAGCGAGTTCTTCACGCTCTTTCCGGCCACGCTCGAGCTGTCGATCTGCGCCATCATCATTGCCATCGTGGTGGGCGTGCCGGCCGGCGTCGTGGCGGCGGTCAGGCGCGGCAAGCCCGTCGACCACATCACCATGGGCGGGGCGCTGATCGGCTATTCGATGCCGATCTTCTGGTGGGCGCTACTGCTTATCATCGTGTTCTCCGGCTGGCTGCACTGGACGCCGGTCTCGGGGCGCATCTCGCTCATGTATTTCTTCAAGCCGGTGACCGGCTTCATGCTCATCGACAGCCTGCTCTCCGGCCAGAAGGGTGCCTTCCAGTCGGCGGTGAGCCATCTGATCCTGCCGTCGATCGTGCTGTCGACGATTCCGCTGGCGGTGATCGCGCGGCAGACGCGCTCGGCCATGCTCGAGGTGCTCGGCGACGACTATGTGCGCACGGCGCGGGCGAAGGGGCTGCCGCCGTGGCGCGTGGTCGGCATTCACGCCCTGCGCAACGCGCTCATTCCGGTGGTTACCACCATTGGCCTGCAGGTCGGTGTGCTGATGGCCGGCGCCATCCTCACCGAGACCATCTTCTCGTGGCCGGGGGTCGGCAAATGGATGGTCGATTCGATCTTCCGGCGCGATTATCCCGTGGTCCAGGGCGGGCTGCTGCTCATCGCCGTCATCGTCATGTTCGTCAATCTGACCGTCGATGTCGTTTACAGCATCGTCAATCCGCGTATCCGGCACGTGAGGTAGACGATGGCCGAGACGATATTCCCGACCGAGGAACACGGGCCCGAGAACGAGGAGGCCAGTGCCGAGACGGTGCATCCGGCGCCGTTGCGCGAGATCTGGCAGTACTTCACCGAGAACCGCGGAGCGGTGACCGGTCTGGTGGTCCTCGGCATCATCGTCGTGGCCGCGGTCTTTGCGCGTTTCATCGCGCCGCACGGGCCCGATGAGCTGTTCGGCGACGCCCTGCTGAAACCGCCGGTGTGGCAGGAAGGCGGCGCGTGGCAGTTCATCCTGGGCACCGACGCGATCGGTCGCGATATGCTGTCGCGGCTGATCTACGGGGCGCGCTATTCGCTTTTCATCGGCCTCGTGGTGGTGATGTTCGCGCTGGTCGGCGGCATCATCATCGGCCTGATCGCCGGCTTCATGCGCGGCGCCGTCGACGTCGTCATCATGCGGGTGATGGACGTCATCCTGGCGTTCCCCAGCCTGCTGCTGGCACTGGTGCTGGTGGCGATCCTCGGCCCCGGCCTGCTCAACGCCATGATCGCGATTGCGATCTCCTACCAGCCGCATTTCGTCCGCCTGACCAGAGCCTCGGTGCTGACCGAGCGGTCGAAGGACTACGTGACGGCGGCGCGGATCGCCGGTGCCGGCCCGCTGCGCCTGATGTTCCTGACCATCCTGCCGAACTGCGTGGCACCGCTCATCGTGCAGGCGACGCTGTCGTTCTCCAACGCCATTCTCGATGCTGCGGCGCTGGGCTTCCTGGGCATGGGCGCCCAGCCGCCGACGCCGGAATGGGGCACGATGCTGGCCGATGCGCGCGAGTTCATCCTGAGGGCCTGGTGGGTGGTGACCTTCCCGGGTCTGGCCATCCTGGCCACGGTGCTGGCCATCAACCTGATCGGCGACGGACTGCGCGATGCGCTCGATCCGAAGTTGAGGCGGAGCTGACATGGCCATCCTCGAGATCCGCAACCTGTCGGTCGATTTCGCCACCGTCAACGGCGCCTTCCGCGCGGTCGACAACGTGTCGCTGGCGGTCGAGGCGGGCGAGGTGCAGGCGATCGTCGGCGAATCCGGCTCGGGCAAGTCGGTGGCGATGCTGGCGGTCATGGGCCTGTTGCCGTGGACGGCCACCGTCACCGCCGATCGCCTGGCCTTCGACGGCAACGACCTCATGGCTCTGACGCCGCGTCAGCGGCGCTCGATCGTCGGCAAGGAGATGGCGATGATCTTCCAAGAGCCGATGACCAGCCTGAACCCGTGCTTCACGGTCGGCTATCAGCTCGGCGAGGCGCTGAAATTCCATCTCGGCCTGAACAAAAGCGAACGGCGCCAGCGCTCGATCGAGCTGTTGAAGGCGGTCGGCATTCCCGAACCGGAGCACAGGCTTTCGGCCTTCCCGCATCTGCTCTCCGGCGGCATGAACCAGCGGGTGATGATCGCCATGGCGATCGCCTGCAATCCGAAGCTCTTGATCGCCGACGAGCCGACGACGGCGCTCGACGTCACCATCCAGGCGCAGATCCTCGACCTGCTGGTCGACCTGCAGAAGCAGACCGGCATGGCCCTGATCCTCATCACCCACGACATGGGCGTGGTGGCGGAGACCGCCGAACGGGTGGCCGTGTTCTATGCCGGGCAGAAGGTCGAGGAACAAAACGTCAGCGAGCTGTTCGCCGACCCGCACCATCCCTATACGGCAGCACTTCTGGCTTCGCTGCCTGAGCGCGCCGTCGGGCGCAAGCTGCCCTCGATCAGCGGCGTCGTACCCGGCCTCTACGACCGGCCGAACGGCTGCCTGTTCTCACCGCGCTGTCAGTTCGCCACCGGCCACTGCACGGAGAAGGCGCCGCAGCAGCAGGGGGCAAAGGTCGGCTTCGCGCTGTGCCACTATCCGCTTGCCCACGGTCACCCGGTCGGCCATCCGGGGCTGGTTGCCGAGGCGGTCGAATGAGCGCGGCGGCCGACACCGGGCTGGTGCTGAAGGCGGAGAACCTCGCCCAGCACTATCACGTCAAGCGCGGACCGCTGACGCCACAGCTGACGCTGAAGGCAGTCGACGGCGTCAGTCTGGCGCTGGGCCAGGGAAAGACGCTTGCTGTGGTCGGCGAGTCGGGCTGTGGCAAGTCCACGCTGGCGCGCATGATCGCCATGATCGAGCCGCCGACTTCGGGAACCTTCTCCATCGACGGGCGCAATATCGTGAGCAGCGACCGGCGGACGCTCGCCGCCATGCGCACCCATGTCCAGATGGTCTTTCAGGACCCTTACGGTTCGCTCAACCCGCGCCAGAAGATCGGCGCGATGCTGGAAGAGCCACTGGTGATCAACCGGCGGGACATGCCGCGCGCCGATCGGCGCCATGCGGCCATGGAGATGATGCGGCGGGTGGGTCTGCGCCCCGAACATTACGACCGCTACCCACACATGTTCTCCGGCGGCCAGCGCCAGCGCATCGCCATCGCCCGGGCGCTGATGCTCAATCCGCGCATCCTGGTGCTCGACGAGCCGGTGTCGGCGCTCGACCTGTCGGTGCAGGCGCAGGTACTCAACATTCTGGTCGAGCTGCAACAGACGCTGGGGCTGGCCTATCTGTTCATCAGCCACGGTCTGTCGGTGGTGCGCCACATGGCCGACGACGTGATGGTCATGTATCTCGGCCGGCCGGTCGAATACGGGCCGCGCGACGCCATCTTCGACAATCCGATGCACCCCTACACGCGGGCGCTGCTCTCGGCGACGCCGGTGGCCGATCCGGAACGGCGACACGAGCGCATCCGGCTGGAGGGGGAGCTGCCTTCGCCGATCGCGCCGCCGAGCGGCTGCGCCTTCCATCCGCGCTGTCCCTATGCTTTCGACCGCTGCATGACGGAGCGGCCCGAACTGGAGCCGAAGGCCGGCGCCGAAGTCGCCTGCTGGGCGGTGGATCGAGACGGGAAGCTCGGCAAGCGCAAAGAAGCCGCGGTGGCGTAGCGCCTACGCTGCTTTCTTGCGCGATCCCAAAAGCGTTGCCAGTACGACGCCGCCGATGGTCAAGAGCGTGCCCACCACATGGTAGCTGTGGATCGCCTCGCCGAGGAAGATCGCCGCCAGCCCGACGCCGACGATGGGCATGAAATAGAGCGCCATGCCGGTGCGCATGGAGCCGACTTCGCGTACCAGCCACTGATAGGAGAGGAAGGCGCCGACCGACGGCATGACCGCCAGGGCGACGATGGCCGTCCAGCCGTCCGCCGTCGCCGGCAGGAAGCCGTGGTTCGCGCTCTCGAACAGCCAGCCCGGGATGAGCACCAGCGTGCCGGCCAGGGCGATGGCGGCAAAGACGACGCGGCCGGGCAGGGCGCGCAGGCGCGGGTCGTGCAGGAGGATCGAGTAGATCGCCCATGAAATCGCCGCGACGAGGATGGCGATGTCGCCCAGGTTGAAGCCGACGGTGGCGAGGCCGGTAATGTCGCCGCGCGAGACGATGTCGGCGATCCCCAGCGTGGCGAGCGCGATACCGGCGAACTGCAGCACCGAGAAAGGCCGGCGGCCAAGGATCATCTCGAAGAGCACGATAAAGGCCGGTGAGGTGGTGTAGATCAGCGTGGCGTTGGTCGCGGTGGTGTGGCGCAGGCCGAGATAGACGCCGGCGCCGCAGATGAACATGCCGAGCACGCCGAGCACCAGCAGCAGCGGCACCATGTGCAGGAGATCGGCGGCATGGCGGCGCAGCGGACCGGCAACGATCGGCAGCATGATCAAGGCAGCGATCAGCCAGCGCCAGAAGGCCAGCGTGAACGGCTCGACAGTGGCAACCGCGGCGCGCCCGACGATCAGGTTCGAGGAGAACAGGATCGGCATGAGGACCAGGATGAAGGCGGTCCAGGCCGGGTTGGTGCGCGGCGGATTGGCAGACAAGGTCGGTCGTGTTTCGGCGGGAGCAGGGTCAGGCGGCAACGCAACACGAGCGCCACGGCTGCCACCGGCATAGGCGAAGTCGGCCGATCTGCCCAGCGGCAAATTCAGCGCGTCGCCGCGAATGCCGGATGGAAGGCGACCTTGCCTGCCGGAACGGTCTTGCCGAGAGGCAGGATCATGAACACCTCGGGCGGCACGCCTTCCAGCGTCAGCCGTGGCTCGTTGTGAAAGCCGAAGCGATGGTAGTAGGCCGGGTCGCCGACCAGCATACAGCCGGCGGCGCCACGCTCATGCAGGCGGCCGAGGCCTTCCTCGATGAGGGTGGAACCGATGCCGGTGCGCTGACGCTCGGGGGCGACCGCGATGGGGCCGAGCGCATGCCAGTCGCTTCGGCTGCCGTCGATTTCGACGGGCGAGAAGGCGGCCTGGCCGACGATCTGGCCGTCCACCTCGGCGACCAGCGAAACAGTGAGGGCGCCGGCGCGGCGCAGCGCCGCCATGATGAACGGCTCGGTCTGACGGCTGTAGGGCATGTCGCGGAAGGCAGCGGCGATGAGGTCGCGGATGGCCGCTTCGTCGGATGGGTTCTCGTTGCGGATCAACATGGCTTGTACCTCCCAAGAACCGGAATGGCTCTACGCGGCGATCGGCGATCCGCGCGCTCTGAGGTCTGCGGCGAAGGCTGCGAGCAACCGATCGAAGGATTCGGCCAGGTCGAGCTTCAGGCGAAAGGCGCCCATGGCGTCGAGCGAGACGAATCCGTGGATGATGGCACGCAGGCCGCGGGTCGCGTGGAGTGCGTCGTCGCCTTTGACAGCATAGCCGGCCAGCACCGCCAGGACGATGCCGATCAGCGCCTCGCCGGCGGCGGCGATGTCGTTTTCGCCGGGCCTGGCGGCGCGCACCGATGCGGCATAAAGCCCCGGGTGCTCGCGGGCGAACTGCCAATAGGCGTGGGCGAAGGCGAAGAGCGCCGCGTCGCGCGCCTTGCCAATGGTCGCCTGCCGACAGCGAGCGGCGGCCTCTTCGAGGCCGCGCAGCGCCAGTCCGCGGTGGATGGCGTCGAGCCCGTCGACATGCTTGTAGAGCGAGGGCGAGCGGACGCCGAGCGTGGCGGCAAGGCGGCTCAGCGTGACGGCCGGCAGGCCGTCGGCGTCGGCGATGTGTCCGGCCGCGTTAAGCACGGCGGCGGAGGTGAGGCCGGCGCGCGGCATCAGCGGGCCGCCGTCTCGGCAAGAAAGGCGAGGATCGCTCGCGCGGCCACCTCGGGCATCTCGGCATGGGGATAATGTCCGGCGCCCTCGACCATGGCGACCGTGCCGTTGACCAGCCCGGCCATCGCGGCGGCTTCGCCGGCGGGATCGTCGAAGTCGGGGTCGCGGCTGCCCATGACCACCAGCGTCGGCGCGCGGATCGCGCCAAGGCGCGGCTCGACGTCGGAGCGGTCGGTGCGCATCATCGCCTGCAGCGCCGCCATGCGGCCGGGCTCCTTCAGGCTGGCGACGAGCGCGCTCTTGTAGCTGTCGAAGTCGGCGGGCTTCTCACTCGGATAGAGCGAGGCGTAGTAGGCGCCCCACGCCGCCGGCGCCCAGGGGCCGACGAAGGCGGTGTGCATGACCGCCTTGAAGAGCGCCGCCTTCCACCAGCTGATGGGCACGTTGCGCGCGAACGGGTCGATCAGGACGAGACCGGCGACGGCATCGGGCATCTCGGCGGCGGCCCATGCGGCGGCGCCGCCGGCCATGGAATTGCCGACGAGGATCGCCGGGCCGGCGCCGAGGTGCGCGACCAGCGCCAGCATGTCACTGCCGAGCGCGGCGCATCTGTGATCGTCCCAGCCGATCGACGACTGCCCGTGGCCGCGCAGGTCCATGGTCACTGCGCGATAGCCGGCGGCCACCAGCCGGGGGGCGAGGAAGCGGTATTCCTCCTTGAGATCGCCGAAGCCCGGCGCCATCACCACCAGCGGTCCGCTGCCCGCGTCGGTATAGGCGATGCGGCCACCCGGCCGGTCGAGGAGATGTTCGGTGGTCGACCGGGCAGCCGTCCGGTTGTCGGCGTGGGTGCCCTCGGGAGCGAAGGTGGCGGGGGAGAGGCGGGTCGAAACGGCGGCGGCCATGGATCTCTTCCTTCGGTTCGATTATCATCATTAGCTAGAAAGCTAATGGCATTAGCTTCTAGAGTCAAGGCTTGGGAAAGAGAATCTCCGCATATCGTATATTGACACCTTGGTACCAAGATAGTAACTCGGCACGATGAAACAGATCGAACGGGTGCAGACCGGACTGCGCCTCGAAAAGCGGCTGCTGAAGGTGCTGAAGGCGCTCGCCGAATATCTCGACATGCCGGTGGCCGAGCTGATCGAAGGGATGGCGCTGCACGCCCTCGAGGGCAAGGCGCCACCGTTCTCGCCCGAACTGCTGGCCAAGATCGAAGGGCTGAAGGCGGTCTACGGGCTCGATCTGACGGCTGCCGACAGCCATCACCTCAGCGAAGGAGACACGATATGAAGGTCGTCCCGCCGAAGCGGGTCAGCCACAGCTACACCCAGTCGCTTCTGGCGCCGCCGGAGACGGTTTTCCCGTTGCTCTGCCCGGTGCGCGAGACCGAGTGGCTGTCGGACTGGGACCCGCTGTTCGTCGCCACCAACTCAGGCGTTGCCGAGAACGACTGCGTCTTCGTCACCCGGTCGGAGCCGGCCAACGCGATCTGGTACGTCACCGACTACGAGCCGGAGACGGGTTTCATCGGCTTCGTGCGGGTGACCCCGGGGCTCACCGCGACGCGCCTGACGATCCAGGTGGCCAAGGCGCCGGCGGGCGCGACGGCGGATATCACGTTCACCCATACGAGCCTCGGCCCGGAGGGCGACGCCTACGTCGACGGGATGACCGAGGCCGCCTATGCCGAATTCATGCAGGCGTGGGAGAAGCGCATGAACCACTATTTGACGACGGGCACCTGCCTGGCGGCATGACGCGCGGGAAACGCTGCGAGGGGGCGGGAGGCGCGCCGATCTTCAGTTCTTCGCGCCAAGCGGCGGCAGGTCGTGATCCCACGGGGCGTCGCGCCAGCGCCCGGCGAGAAAATCGATCAGCACCCTGACCTTTGCCGGCGGCTGGCGGCCGCCGGGATAGACGGCGTGGGCGGCGCCGACGCGCGGCAGCGGTTGGTCGAGGGTGAGCGGCACCAGGCGCCCGGCGCGGATATCGTCGGCGAGGATGAAGGTCGGCTGAAAGATGAGGCCCTGTCCGGCAATGGCGGCTTCGCGCAGCGCATCGCCATTGTTCACCATCAGCGTTCCACGCACGGGGACGACAATCGATCCGTCCGCGCCGAAGACCCAACGACTGGCACTGGCCGGGGTCGGCAGCGTGTAGCCGAGGCAGTTGTGGGCGGCGAGGTCGGCGATCGTCTTCGGCGTGCCGTGGGCGGCGAGATACGCAGGCGCCGCGCAGAGCGCCACGCGGACCGGTGCCAGCGCGCGAGCGATCAGGCTGGAGTCGCGCAAGGTGCCGAGGCGGATGGCGACATCCCAGCCTTCGTCGATCAGGTCGACAAAACGATCGGTGAGGGCAATGTCGATGGTCAGCGCCGGATAGAGCGCGGCGAAATCGACAAGGGCCGGCATCACCTGGCGGAGGCCGAACGCCAGCGGCGCGTTCAGCCTCAGCGTGCCGCGCGGCTCGACCACGTCTTCGGCCGCCGCCGCCTCGGCCTCTTCGATCTCGGCGAGGATGCGCTCGCTCGCCTGCAGATGGCGCTGGCCGGCCTCGGTCAGGGTGAGCTTGCGGGTGGAGCGGAAGAAGAGACGCGTGCCGAGCCGGTCCTCCAGGGCGTCGACATGCTTGGTGGCCATGGCTGGGGACATGCCGAGGACCCGCGCGGCGGCGGAAAAACTTCCCAGGGCGGCGACCCGCGCGAAGGCCTGCATTCCGGTGATGCGGTCGAGCATGGCATTTCATACCGCTAGTAGGAAATCATCCTCGTCCGGCTAGGATTATCATATTCAGGGGTCGATGTCATATGGCGCATAGACCGGTGCCTGTTGGCCGGAATCAGAGGAGCGAATGAACATGAACATCAGCATCATCGGCGCCGGCAACATGGCGCGCGGCATCGGCACCCGTCTGGTTGTCGGCGGAAATTCGGTCACGGTGGTCGGCAAGGACCAGGTGAAGGCGACGGAACTCGCCAAGGATCTCAGGGCGAGCAAGCCCGGCGCCGAAGTGTTTGCGGCCACGGCTGCGGCGGCGCTGGCCAATGAGATCATCGTGCTGGCGATGCCCTTCGCGGCGGCGCGCGACTTCGCTGCGGAGAACGCCGCGGCGCTGGCCGGCAAGCTGGTGATCGACATCACCAACCCGCTCAACGACACCTATGACGGCCTGGTCACGGCGCCGGGCAAGAGCGCGGCGGAAGAGATCGCCAACCTGCTGCCGAAGAGCCGCGTGGTGAAGGCGTTCAATACGAATTTCGCCGGAACGCTGCTTGCCGGCGAGGTCTCCGGCCACAAGCTCGACGTCCTGGTGGCCGGCGACGACGCGGATGCCAAGGCCCAGGTGATTGCCCTGGTCGAGGCCGGTGGCCTGCGCGGCATCGACGCCGGCAAGCTGGAGCGTGCGCGCCAGCTCGAGGCGCTTGGCCTGCTCGGCATTACCCTGCAGGGCGCGCTCGGCACCGGCTTCCAGAGCGCCTGGAAACTCGTCGCCTGACGTTTCATTCCCGCCGCGCCGCGCCGCGCCGCGCCGTGCCTGTCTGGCCACGGCGCGGCGGGCCCCTATATTCCCTGAACCCTGCCTCACGGGAGCGATCGCATGTCCGAGACCAAGCTTGCAGAGAAACCGGCGGAACTGTCGACGCGGCCGATCGATCCCGGCGTGCGCATCGGCCATGTCCACCTCAAGGTTGCCGATATCGAGCGCTCGCTCGCCTTCTATTGCGGCGTGCTCGGCTTCCAGCTGATGCAACGCTATGGCAGCCAGGCGGCCTTCTTCTCGGCCGGCGGCTACCACCACCATTTCGGCATCAACACCTGGGAGAGCCGCAACGGTTCGCCGCCGCCGCGCGGCACCACCGGCCTCTACCACACGGCCATCCTCTACCCGACCCGCGCCGCACTGGCCGATGCGCTGCGCCGGCTGATCGCGGCGCAAGTGCCACTCGACGGCGCCAGCGACCATGGCGTCAGCGAGGCACTCTATCTGCGCGATCCGGACGAAAACGGCGTCGAGCTCTACTGGGACCGGCCGCGCGAAGCGTGGCCGCTCAACCCGGATGGTTCATTGACGATGAAGACCGAGTGGTTGAATCTCGAGGATCTCCTGCGCGAGCCGCCGCTCGCCTGAGACAAAACGCCCCGGCGAATCGCGACCTGTTCCGCCGGGACAGGCCGCGGCGCCGTTTTGGTCGCGCTCCGTTCGCAGTCCGATCCCGGGCAGCTTAACGGCGCCGCGAAAATGCCGTGCCGCGCCTTAACCGCTGCGAAGGCAAGGGGCAGCCCTAACGAAGCCCTACGGCAGGTGCATTCTTCGAGGCCATCGCCTATATCAGCCGGCAACCAATTTCGAACCGGCGGCCTTGACCCGCCGAGGAGACCCTCCCGATGGCTGAAACCCAGATCCCCGTCACGGTGCTCACCGGCTATCTCGGTGCGGGCAAGACCACGCTTCTCAACCGCATTCTGAGCGAGAACCACGGCAAGAAATACGCCGTCATCGTCAACGAGTTCGGCGAGATCAACATCGATAACGACCTCATCGTCGAGAGCGACGAGGAGGTCTTCGAGATGAACAATGGCTGCGTCTGCTGCACGGTGCGCGGCGACCTGATCCGCGTCGTCGAGGGGCTGGTGAAACGGCCCGGCGGCTTCGACGGCATCCTGGTGGAGACCACCGGGCTGGCCGACCCGGTGCCGGTGGCGCAGACCTTCTTCATGGACGACGATGTGCGGGCGCGGGCCAAGCTCGACGCGGTGGTGGCGGTCGCCGATGCCAAGCACCTGACCGAGAGCCTTGCCGACAGCCCGGAGGCGCAGGAGCAGATCGGCTTCGCCGACGTGATCCTGCTCAACAAGACGGACCTCGTCAGCGCCGACGAGCTGGCCGCGGTGGAGCGCGATATCCGCGCCATGAACCCGCACGCGCTCATCCATCGCACCGAGCGCTGCGCCATTCCGCTCGACCGGGTGCTCGGTCGCGGCGCCTTCGATCTCGACCGCATCCTGACGCTGGAGCCGGAATTCCTCGACGCCGACGACCACGATCATGACCACGATCATCATGATCACGACCATGATCATGATCACGACCACCATCATCACCACCACCACGACATCGAGGGCTCCGGCGTCTTCTCGATCTCGCTCAGAGGCGGCGTGCTCGATCCGCAGAAGTTCTTCCCGTGGATCCAGCAGACAACCCAGGAGCAGGGCCCGGACATATTGCGCCTGAAGGGCATCCTCGCCTTCAAGGACGATGCCGAGCGCTACGTGGTGCAGGGGGTTCACATGATCATCGAGGGCGACCACCAACGCCCGTGGCGGGATGGCGAGCCGCGCGAAAGCCGGCTGGTCTTCATCGGCCGCCATCTCGATGAGAAGCAGATCCGCGCCGACTTCGAGGCGTGCATGGCCTGACCTATCCGGCTTCGTGGTCGCTTGTTCCTGGCGGGACGATGTAGGTGTCGAACCGGCAGACGTCTTCGAAGCCGAGCCGGCGATAGACGGAGCAGCCCATCGCTGTCGCCTGAAGAACCGCGACTGCGGCGCCACGGCGGCGGGCCTCCAGAAGTGGAAAAAGCGTCATGGCGCTGGCGATGCCCTTGCCTCTCGCTGGCGGCAAGGTTGCGACCATGTAGATGCCGCCGACCCCACCACCCATGACAAGCGCCGACGCGGCAACCGGTTCTCCGCCAAGAAAGCCGAGATAGCGCGGCTTGTCGGCATACAAGCGCATGTCGAAACCCACCTCGAACTCGGCAAGCGCATTCGTGGCGACCGGCCCCCAGTCGAAGGTCTCGCCTACGACTTGGGCCCATTGGCGCCGCGCCGCCGTGCTGTGGATCGCTTCGATCCGGAAATCCTCGATCGATGCGGTTTCGTCCGGCAGGCGCGCCAGGTCGACGGCCATGCCGGTCACGCTTCCCGTCAGCTTGGCGCCGCGCCCTTCCAGCTGCGACCTGAGATCATCGGGCGCGCTGCGTGGGCCAACCCACCAACTCATGGGAACCTGGCGGCGGGCGCTGGCGGCGAGGATGCGAGCGAGCGCCGGTCCTGCCGTCTCTGGTGTGAGCTGAGTGGGGAACGCGCGGTTGAAAGCGGGCGAGGGCACGCCGGTCGTGAACCACACGATGTCCGGGCCTTCTTCGAGTTCGGCACCGGCGGCACGACCGTAGTCGCGCCAGAAACCGATCAGGTTCGCTGCCAGCGCGGGTATGAGCCCGGGCGACGCAACACTACTCACCATGTCAATCACAGGAGAGTCCCGCCGGCTGGAGGAGAATGGCGCGCCTCGTTCGGCCGGGATTGAGCGAAGGCGCTACCCTGGCTTATCGAGCCTGACGGGCACGAGTCTGCCGGTCAAGGTGCGTCGCATGCAGCGTTTCGCGGGGCCGGCGGACAGATCTCAGCCGGACGAGGCTTGCGAGCGGGCAAAGGAAGAGAGCGTCAGCCACGCATCCATGCTGCGCGCCAGGCTCTGCGATCCGGTCAGCGTGATGCGTTCGGCGCTGATCTCGTTGTGCAGCCGGGAGCGGCCGAAGAACACCGAGACGAGTGCCTTCAGCTCGGCCGAGACGAACAGGTCTACGTCGAAACCCGGATCCTGGAAGCAGACGTCCACCTGGGCGCTCGGCCGCGCGATGACCCAGTAGTCGCGGGGCTCGCTCTCGTATTTCGGAAAAGAGAACTGGAACACGATCCGGCGCTTGGGCAGTGCTGTGGTATTGATGTTGCGGCGCATGTTCCACATGAAGAACTTTGGGTCGATCCAGCAGAGCTGATCGTCGGCATCCATGTTGCGATAGGCCCACTCGCCGAGCGCCTGGATGATCGGCTCCAGTTCGCGCGCCGCCTGGGTGCGGACATAATCCACCGTGCCGGTCGCCGGATCCGCGATGCGTTCGATAAGGCCGTGAGCTTCGAGCTGCTTCAACCGCTGGCTGAGCAGCGAGGGCGAAATGCCCGGCACGCCGCGCCGGATCTCGTTGAAGCGCGTCGAGCCCCACCACATCTCGGTCAGAATCAGAAGGGTCCAGCGCGGCTCCAGCACCTCGCAGGCCTTCACCACCGGGCAGAACAAGGCGAGCTTGCTGATCGGCATGTCGCGGTCTCCTCAGTGCCACCATCGGCGAAAAACCGGGTGGCGCGCCAGTTCAGAAACTGTACCGAATATGCTCCAATCGCGTCACTGGACCGCGGCCGCGCGAGCGGCTCCAGTCGTATCACGAAGAAAGACCGGGAGGCATTCCATGGGCGAGCTATCTCCGAATCGGCATGGACTGAGCGCAGACGAGGCAGACGCATTCGAAACGGCCTACGGCGCCGCGCTTGCCTATCGGCAGTCCCTTCCAGACCGTTTGGCGCGGCCGTCGATCGGTCCCGACGAGGCGGAGGAGAGGTTCCGCACGCCGCTGGCCGAGGCGGGCATGACGGCACAGACGGTCATCGAAGAGATTGTCCGCGACGCCGGCGAGGGCCTGCACCAGATGACGGCGCCGACCTTCTTCGGTTACGTCATCGGCGGTTCGGCTCCGGTCGGCGTTGCCGCCGATTTCCTCGTCTCGGCCTGGGGGCAGAACGCGGCGACGGCGTTCGAGACCCCGTCCGTCGCTGCAATGGAGCGTGCGGTCTGCGACTGGGTGATCGATCTTCTTGCGTTCCCCGCCGAAAGCGGAGCGGGTTTCGTCACCGGCGCGACCGTGGCCAACATGGTCGGCATCATGGCGGCCCGCCACGCTCTGCTTGCCGCGCAGGGCTGGAACGTCGAGGAAAAGGGGCTGTTCGGTGCGCCGCCATTCCCGGTGCTCATCGGCAGGGACGCCCATTCGGCGCCCTTCGCGGCGCTGCGTTATGCCGGTCTCGGCGCCGAATACCCGATCCGGATTACGACCGACGGAGAGGGCCGGATCAGCGTGGATGCGTTTCGTGTGGCTCTCGATGGCTGCGCGGCGCCGCCGCTTGTCGTGCTTCAGGCCGGCCAGATCAACACCGGTGCATTCGATCCGTTCGACGAACTGATTCCGCTGGTCCACGAACGCGGCGGTTGGGTGCACGTGGACGGTGCGTTCGGCCTGTGGGTGGCGGCGGTACCGGAGCTGGCGCATCGGCTGGCGGGCGTCGTGGAAGCCGATAGCTGGGCGGTCGATCTCCATAAATGGCTCAATGCGCCCTACGACGGCGGCATGGTCATCGTCCGCGATCGGGCGCCGCTGGTTGCCGCGATGTCGGCGCGTGGTTCCTACCTTCCCGGAATGACCGCGCAATGGGAGCCGTCGGACTCGACGCCGGAACTGTCACGGCGCGCCCGCGGCGTGCCGAGCTACGCCATCCTGCGCCATCTCGGCCGGTCGGGCATGCGCGAGATGATCGCACGGCATTGCCGTCTCGCCGAACGGGTTGCGCATGCCCTGGCTGCGGAGCCGGGATTGCATGTGCTAAACGAAATCCACTCCAATCAGGTTGCCGTTGCCTGCGGGGACGGGCCGGATGGCGACACACAGACGATGCGCGTGCTGAAACGCGTTCAGGACAGGGGAAAGGTGTATCCCAGTCACGGTGTATGGGCCGGTAGAAAGATTATCCGGGCTTCGGTGATCGGCTATGCGATGCACGAGGACGATGTCGATCTGCTGGCTTCCGAAATCATCGATGCGTGGCGCTGGTGCCGCGAAAATCCGCTTTAGGTCAAACGTATTGTTCAACTGATGCCCTCCATTCAAGACTTCCCCTTCGGCGCCTTCGTCGTCGAGACCGCCTTCCTCGACGACACCGCGGTCTATGCGCTGGGCGACGGCACGGTACGCCGCGCTGCCGGCCCGGCGGCGGAAGGTGGACATGTCCACGCCGGCGCCATCCTCGCTGCGACGCCGTCGCTCGACGGCAAGGTCCTGATCACCGGCGGCGATGACGGGCTGGTTGCTGCGACCGATGCCACCGGCAAGGCGATCAAGCTTGCCGAGCGGCCGCGCAAGTGGATCGACCATGTCGCCGCCGGACCGGCCGGCACCGTCGCCTTTGCCTCCGGCCGTCAGGCCTTTGTGCGGCTCACCGACGGGCGCGAGCGCACCTTCGATCATGCCCGCGCCGTCGGCGGCATCGCCTTCGCGCCGAAGGGGCTGCGGCTGGCGGTGGCGCGGTATGAGGGCGTGACGCTGTGGTGGGCCGGAACCGAGGCGGAGCCGACCCAGTACGCCTGGAAGGGCGCCCATATCGGCGTCACCTTCTCGCCCGACGGGCGCAACCTCGTCACCGTCATGCAAGAGAACGCGCTGCATGGCTGGCGCGTGGACGACGGCCGCGACATGCGCATGACCGGCTATCCGGCCAAGCCGCGCTCGCTGTCATGGTCAGTCAAGGGGCGCTTCCTCGCCTCGTCGGGGGCGAATGCCGCGATCCTGTGGCCGTTCCACTACAAGGACGGGCCGATGGGGCGTCAGCCGCTGCAGCTCGGCGCGCGCGAGGAACTCGCCACGCGCGTCGCCTGTCATCCGACCGAGGAAATTGTGGCGGTGGGCTATCGCGACGGCATGGTGCTGGCCGTGCGCTTTGCCGATTCGGAGGAGGCGCTGCTCAGGCGGCCGGGCGGCGGCCCGATATCGGCACTCGCCTGGGACAAGCGCGGCACAAGACTAGCTTTCGGCACCGAGGAAGGCGCCGCCGGCATCGTCGACATCGCCGGCTGATCCGTCCGGCGCCCGGATGATGCGCCGCAATCGGCGGCGGCGCGCGCTTCACTGATCCTGGTGCGGGCGCACGATCAGGATCTCCAGCTCCTTCTCCGGGTAGAAGTTGCGGGCGGTGAATGCGAAGGTGACCGGATCGACGAACGTGCGCGCGCTCGCGCCGCAGAGGCTGACCAGCGCATCGGGGTTGTTCTTGTCCACCTGCAGGCGGAACGACTTGATCGGCGCCGCCCAGTTGTTGGCGGTGGTCAGGATGTAGCGGATGCGCAGCCCCTCGAGAAAACCGCCGTGTCGGCCGGCCAGGGCATCGACCTTGCTTTCGACGGCGCGGGCAAAGTCATCGTCAATGCAATATCGCGTTCGGTACGAGTCGTTGGTTGCGTCCGTCCGGTCGAAGAAGCTGTAGCCGACAACCGGCCGGTAGCGATGCTCGACCAGGACTTCCTTGCCGGGCGGGAAGGTCTGCTCCCAGTAGAAGGAGAGGTCGAGGCGCCAGACCGAATTCGATCTGGCCGGATTGCACCGTGACCAGGCCCGCGCGGTTGAGCTCGGCCACGTCGTCGGCGGGCAGGGCCTTGAGCTTGCGGAAGATGCCTTCGGCGAACGGGTTGAGCGGCAGGCCCTTTTGACGCAGGAGCGCCGTGCGGTCGACGCCGAAGATGCTGGCGCGGGCAGCGATCTTCGGAGTGATGGCCTTGCCGTTCACCGTGACGGAGAAATCGACGAAGTTGTCGCGCGCCGGCTCGGGCAGCACGAGGTTCATGTGGTCCGGTTCCATCGCGTCGAGAGACGGCAGGGGGAAGGCGACAAGGAAGGTCGCCGGGGCATCGGTCGTGTTGATGAAGCGATAGGCGACGCTCACCCGATCGGGCGAGATGTAGAGATCCTCGGAGAGGAGCGTGACGACATCGTTGTGGATCAGCTGAAGGCCGCCGGCGCCAAGTTCGGCTGTGGAATCATTGGCAATCGCTGGTGCGGCGCCGGCAAGTGCCGCCAGGATCGCCAGGGCAAACCGGCCTGATCTGCCCTGCAGGAGACGGGTCATCGCGTCCTCCCGGTCAAAGCGTGATCACGGTGACAGGCTAGAACCTTTCGCCGCCGGAGGGAATCGATTCCGCCGGGCGGCCGGTGCGACATGTGCCCGCCGGCGAGGAGATCCTCCGCCGGGAGTTCTGCAATCCCGTGCGTCAGCGACGGCCAAATCCACGACTTGGTAACCGTCGCCGGCTAGGCTGGCGCCATTGCACATCAGAACTAATGCGATTTGGCATGGGTGAACTCAGCAACACGGCCCTGCTGCTTGCCGAGGCGACGCTCTATTTCGTCGTCATGACGGCGCTGTTCCGGCTGCGCAATCGTGTCGGCATCGGCGTCTTCTTCGCCGCGCTCGGCAGCATGCACTTTCTCGAGACCTATCTCGCCGCGGTTCTCTACGTTCCCATTCTCGGCGGCTTCGTCGTCTCTCCGGGCTCGATCGTCCTTTTCTCCGGCAAGCTGGTGATGCTGCTCGTGGTCTACATCCGCGAGGACGCCGCCGTGGTGCGCCAGCCGATCTATGGTCTGCTCCTCGGCAACCTGCTGATTGTGACCTCGGTGCTGCTGCTGCGTCTTCACGCGCCGGTGCCGGTGCCCGGCCAGATCCCCGATCTCACCTTCCTCGACCAGACCGGCTGGCTGATGGTGTGGGGCACGACGCTGCTCTTCATCGATTCGATCCTCATCATCCTGCTCTACGAGCGCTCGGCGGCATGGCTGGGCAACCGGGTGATCCCGCGCATGCTGATCAGCGCGGCCGTGGTGCTGACCTTCGACCAGATCGGTTTCTTCACGGCGCTGCATTTCTACGTCGGCGCGCCGATGGAAGTGCTCTATGGCGGCTGGGCCGCCAAGATGGGCGCGGCTGCCGTCTATGCGGTGTTCGCCGGCCTCTACCTGCGTTTCGGCGAGGCCGGGCAGTTGACCCGGCGCCGCGTCAGCGACGTCTTCGAGACGCTCACCTACCGCGAGCGCTATGAGGCGCTCTTGCGCCAGAGCGGCTATGACGCGCTGACCGGGCTGTTCGACCGCGGCCGTTTCGACCGTGAGGGCCAGCGCGCGCTCGACCGTGCGGGTTCGATGCAGCCGCTGAGCCTGCTGGTCATCGACGTCGATCACTTCAAGGCCATCAACGATCGTTACGGCCATGCCGTCGGCGACGAGGCGCTGCGCCAGATCGCGCGCGAACTGGATTCGGCGACGCGCACCAACGACCGCGTCTATCGCTATGGCGGCGAGGAATTCATCGTGCTCAGCCAGGGGCTGCCGCACGCGGCCGCGATCCTGGCGGCCGAGCGTCTGCGCCTCGGCGTCTCAGGCCTGACGATCGCGGGGATCGCCGAACCGATCACGGTCAGCATCGGCGTCGCCACGGCGCCGCAGGACGGCGCCGAACTCAGGCCGTTGTTCGCCGTTGCCGACCAGCGCCTCTATCAGGCCAAGGCCGATGGGCGCGACCGCGTGCGCGGCACTGACTCGACCGCTGCGGACATCGCGCCGGGCCGGCCCGCCGCCGGCCGGCGCTGAGCCGGGTCGGGAGCCGATGCCGGCTCAGTGCACCAGCACGTTGCGGAACTGCCAGGGGTCGCTGGCGTCGATATCCTCGGGGAAGAGGCCGGGCCGGCCGGTGAGCGGCGTCCAGTCGGTGTAGGTGCCCTTGACCGGACCGAGATAGGGGCGCTGCACTTCGAGGCAGCGGCGATAGTCCATCTCGTCTGCCTCGACGATGCCGGCGTTCGGATTCTCCAGCGCCCACACCATGCCGGAGAGCACCGCCGAGGTCACCTGCAGGCCGGTGGCGTTCTGGTAGGGCGCCAGCGCGCGGGTCTCCTCGATGGAAAGCTGCGAGCCGTACCAGTAGGCGTTCCTGGCATGGCCGTAGAGGAGCACGCCGAGTTCGTCGATGCCGTCGACGATCTCGTGCTCGTCGAGGATGTGCTGCGCCTTCTCGTGCAGCGCGCCGCTGCCGAAGACTTCGTGCAGCGACAGCACCGCGTCGTTGGCCGGGTGGTAGGCGTAGTGGCAGGTCGGCCGATAGGTGACGGTGTCGCCGTCCTTCAGCGTGAAGTAGTCGGCGATCGAGATCGACTCGTTGTGGGTGACGAGGAAGCCGTATTGGGCGCCGGGCGTCGGGCACCAGGTCCTCACCCGCGTATTGGCGCCGGGCTGCAGCAGATAGGCGCCGGCCCGGGCGCCGAGGTCGTGCAGCCGACCGTTCTCCGGCAGCCATTTCTCGTGCGTCCCCCAGCCCATCTCGGCCGGCTGCATGCCTTCCGACACGAAGCCTTCCACCGACCAGGTGTTGACGAAGACGTCGCGCGGCTTCGGCTTGATGGATCGTTGGGTGTCGCGCTCGGCGATGTGGACACCCTTGACGCCGAGGTCGCGCATCAGCCGCGCCCAGCCCTCGCGGTCGTCCGGTCCGGGCTCGGTAAAGGGATGATCGAGGTCGGCGGCGAGGTTGACCAGCGCCTGCTTGACGAACCAGGAGACCATGCCGGGATTGGCGCCGCAGCAGGAGATGGCGGTGGTGCCACCCGGATTCTTTGCCTTTTCGGCGCGCACGGTTGTCCTCAGCGCGTTGTTGGTGCGCGCTTCCGGTTGCGCCGCGGTGTCGAAATAGAAGCCCGGCCAGGGCTCGACCACCGTGTCGATGTAGGGAACGCCGAGTTCGCGGGCGAGGCGCATGATTTCCAGCGACGAGGTGTCCACCGACAGGTTCACGCAGAAGCCGGTGCCGCCGCCTTCGGTCAGCAACGGCGCGAGCACCGCACGATAGTTCTCCGGCGTCAACTCGACATTGGCGAAGCGGATGCCCCGGCGGTCGAGCAGCGGTTGCACGCTGGCATCCGGGTCGACGACCACCATGCGCGCCTGATCGAATGTGAAGTGGCGCTCGATCAGGGGCAGGGTGCCCTTGCCGATCGAGCCGAAGCCAATCATGACGATGGGGCCGTCGATCTTGCCGTAGACGGGCCATTCGGCCATCGCTTTTCTCCCTGGCTTGGAAATTTGTGGCGGATCCGCCAGGGCCGTGATTGGCGGCAATTGCCCCCGCAAGTCAACCCGCGGACCGGAACCCGCGGCCCTTGGCCCGCCACACTCGGCCCCTAATTTGGAAATGGAAGCGATGGGGAGGGACCCCGATCATGACAGCACGCCGACTGGCGCTTGCCGCGCTGCTCGTCCTCGTTCCTGCCGGGATCGCGGCTCCCGCAGCCGCGGAGGACCTGCCGCGCTCCGGCAATGCCGTGTTCGACCGCACGGTCGATCTCGTCAACGCGCACTTCTTCTCGACCGCGGCGCTGCCGCAGTTCAATGGGGCGGCGGCGCTGGCGGCCGCCCAGATGCCCGACCTCAAGGACGCCGCGCCCGGCGTCGTCGGCGACGCGGTCCGGTTCGTCCTCGGCAGCCTGAATGCCTCCCATACCGGGCGCTTCACGCCGGACCAGGTGGACTATTACGAATTGGCCGACGTGTTCCGTTTCGCGCTCCGCCAGGACATGCGCCGGCTGTTCCCGCCAAGGGGAAATGTGACCTATGCCGGTATCGGCATGGCCAGCGCCACGATCGACGGCAAGACCTTTGCTACCCACGTCTATGACGGCGGGCCGGCGGCGAAGGCCGGCGTTCTCACCGGCGACGAGATCGTCTCGGTGGACGGCGCGCCGTTTGCCGAGATCGGTTCATTTCGCGGCAAGGCGGGCACGACGGCGCATCTGGCGGTGCGGCGCGCGCCCGACACCGCGCCGATCGCCATCGACGTGCCGGTTGCGGAAATCCAGCCGGGCGATCTCTTCGTCAAGGCGATCTCCGACAGCGTGAAAAGCATCGACCAGGGCGGCGAGCGTATCGGCTATGTCCGTCTCTGGGCCTATACGCGCGGCGACGCGGTGATCCAGATCCTCTACGACGAACTCGGCAAGGGCCGGCTCAAGGACGTCGACGGACTGGTGCTCGACCTCAGGAGCAAATGGGGCGGGGCGCCGGGCGATGCGGCCGAGACCTTCGTCGGCGGCGCTGCCGACATGGTGGGCATCAACCGCGACGGAACGCGCAACATCGTCACCTTCCGCTGGCACAAGCCGGTAGTCGCCATCATCGACGGCGGCACGCGCAGCGGCATGGAGGCGCTGGCCTATTCGCTGAAGAAGAACGGCGTACCGATGGTCGGGGCACCGACCGCCGGCAATGTGCTGGCCGGCACGGCTTACCTCTTGCCCGACAACAGCCTGCTGGAACTGGCGGTGGCCGATGTGCTGGTGGACGGCAAGCGGCTGGAAGGTAATCCGGTTGAGCCGGACGTCGCCGTGCCGTTCGACCCGCGCTATGCCGCCGGCCACGATCCGCAGCTCGACGCGGCCATCGCGCTGATGGCCGAGCGCCTGTCGGACGAGGGCGACGGGGTCAACTGACCGGCGGGCTACAAAGCGCGGTGCGGGAGGACTATATCAGGTCTTCCTCCCGTTCCCTTCTTCTCCCGCGCGGACGTGCCCATGACCCTGCCCAGCGACAACCCGCTTCTCGAACCATGGGACGAATCCGGGGAAGGCCTTGGCCTGCCGCCCTTCGACCGGATCAGGCCCGAGCACTTCCGCCCGGCCTTCGATGTCGCCATGGCGGCGCAAAGAGAGACGGTCGACAGAATCGCGCAATCGGCCGAGCCGGCGAGCTTCGCCAACACGATCGTCGCAATGGAGACGAGCGGCTTCGACCTCGAACGGGTGGCGGCGGTGTTCTTCCACCTTGCCTCGGCCGACACCAATCCGGCGCTGCAGGCGGTGGAACGCGAGATCGCGCCGTTGCTCGCCCGCCACAGCAATGCGATCTATCTCGATGCGGCACTGTTTCAGCGGGTCGACGCGCTCTGGCAGATGCGCGACACGCTCGGCCTCGACGACGAGCAGCGTCAGGTGCTCGACCGTTACCACACCATCTTCGTGCGTGCCGGCGCGGCGCTCTCCGAGGCTGGCAAGACGCGGCTTAAGGAAATCAGCGAGCGGCTGGCGGCGCTCGGCACCGAGTTCAGCCAGAACGTGCTTGCCGCCGAGAACGACTTCCATCTGGTGCTGGAGAGCGAAGACGATCTCGCCGGCCTGCCCGAATCGGTGCGTTCGGCGGCGGCCGAGGCGGCGCGCGACCGTGGCCTGCCGGGCAAACATGTCATCACCCTGTCGCGCTCGTCGATCGAGCCTTTCCTGCAATCTTCCACCCGCCGCGACCTGCGCGAGAAGGCCTTCACGGCCTGGGTAAAGCGCGGCGAAAAGGAGAATGCGGCGCTGATCGGCGAGACCGTTCGCCTGCGCAACGAGCGGGCGCGGCTGATGGGCTACGAGACCTTCGCTCATTTCCGTCTGGCCGATTCGATGGCCAAGACGCCGGAAGCGGTGGCCAACCTGCTCAACGCGGTGTGGGAGCCGGCGCTCCGCCGTGTCGCGAGGGAAGGGCAGGCGCTGCAGGCGATGATCGCGGCGGACGGCAACAATTTCCGCCTGGCGCCGTGGGACTGGCGCCACTATGCCGAGCGCCAGCGCAAGGCCGAATTCGATTTCGACGAGGCGGAGCTGGAGCCTTATCTGCAGCTCGACAACGTGATTGCCGCCGCCTTCGACGTCGCGCACCGCCTGTTCGGCCTCGCCTTCGCGGAGGTGAAGGGGCTCAAGCTCTACCGGCCGGAGGTGCGCGTCTGGCGGGTGGCGGGCAAGGGCGGCCGCTTCGTCGGCCTCTTCCTGGCCGACTATTTCGCCAGGGCCACCAAGCGCAGCGGCGCCTGGATGTCGGGCCTGCGCGACCAGCACAAGCTCGCCGGCGACGTGCGCCCGATCGTCTTGAACACGATGAACTTCGCCAAGGCGCCGGAAGGCAAGCCGACACTGATCTCGTTCGAGGATGCGCGCACGCTCTTCCACGAATTCGGCCATGCGCTGCACGGCCTGCTTTCCGATGTGACCTATCCGCTGATCTCCGGAACCAGCGTGGCGCGCGATTTCGTCGAGCTGCCTTCGCAGCTCTACGAGCACTGGCTGGAGCAGCCGGAGGTGCTGCGCCGCTTCGCGCTCCACGCCGAGACCGGCCAGCCGATGCCCGAAGCGCTGCTCGAGAAGGTGCTGGCGGCGCGCCGCTTCAACCAGGGCTTCGCCACGGTCGAATACACCTCCTCGGCGCTGGTCGATCTCGGCCTGCACCTCGCCTCCGACACCGACGACATCGACGTGCTCGCCTTCGAACGCGACGCTCTTCAGCGCATCCACATGCCGGAGACGGTGGTTCCGCGCCACCGCACGCCACACTTCCAGCACATTTTCGCCGGCGAGGGCTATGCGTCGGGCTATTACAGCTATCTGTGGTCGGAGGTGCTCGACGCCGACGCCTTCGAGGCCTTCGCCGAAACCGGCGACATCTTCGACGCGCAAACGGCCGGGCGCCTGCACGACCACGTCTATTCGGCCGGCTACCGGCGCGACCCGGCGGAGGCCTATGCCGCCTTCCGCGGGCGCATGCCCTCGACCGAACCGCTGCTCAGAAAACGCGGGCTCGCCGACTGACCGGCACAACGATCAAATCCAGGAGGAAGCATTCCCATGGCCAGTATTCTCTTCATCGGCGGTACCGGACAGATTTCGCTGCCCTGCGTTCACGAGGCGGTTGCAGCCGGCCATGCGGTGAGCGTGCTCAACCGCGGCAAGACGGATGTCGGGCTGCCGGCGGGCGTCTCGGTCATCGTCGGCGACATGGACGACAGGGCGACCTATGCCGAACTCGGCGACCGGCATTTCGACGTCGTCTGCCAGTTCCGCGCCTACACGCCTGAGCAGATGAAGAAGGACATCGCCGCCTTCTCGGGCAAGACCGGGCAATACGTCTTCATCTCATCAGCCTCGGCCTATCAGAAGCCGGCGCGGCACTACATCATCACCGAGAAGACACCGGTGGAGAACCCGTACTGGCAATACAGCCGCGACAAGATCGCCTGCGAGACCATGCTGCGCAATCAAACGGCGCTGCCGTGGACGATCGTGCGGCCGAGCCACACGGTGCGCACCGGCATGCCGCTGGCGATCGGCGACGGCGATGCGGTCGCGCGGCGGCTGCTCCGCGGCGCACCGGTAATCGTCCATGGCGACGGAACGTCGCTGTGGACGCTGACGCGCTCGGCCGATCTGGCGGTGCCCTTCGTCAAGCTGCTTGGCAATCCCGCCGCGCTCGGCGAGGACTTCCACATCACCAACGACCGCGCCTTCACCTGGGACGAGATCACCAACGCCATTGCCGCCGGGCTCGGCGTCGCGGCGAGAATCGTGCATGTGCCGACCGACACGCTGGTGCGTTACAACAAGGACTGGGAAGGGCCGCTCACCGGCGACAAGAGCTGGTCGGCGCTGTTCGACAACAGCAAGGTGAAGCGGGTTGCCGGCGACTTCACCTGCGCCCAGGACCTGCCGACGATCCTCGAAGAGTCGATCGCCAACTTCAAAAAGCGCAACGCGACCGCCGACCGGGCGCCGCACGCGCTCGACCCGCTGATGGACCGCATCTGCGCCGAGCAGGCGGCGCTGGGGGTCGGCTGACCGCGAAGGCCAACGGAGGCCGGCCATGGTTGCCACATGCGACATCCGGCCCTATTCGCCGGAGGATGCACCGCGCCTGCTGGCGATCTGGCGGGCCGCATCGGAGAAGGCGCATTCCTTCTTCACTGCCGAACAGCTCGACGCGCAGCAACGGCTCGTCGCCGACGTCTATCTGACAAGGGCCGAAATCTGGGTCGCTACGCGCTCTGGCACGCTCGTCGGATTCATCGGACTGCTCGACAGCTTCATCGGCGGCCTGTTCGTTGCTCCGGAAGCCCAGGGCAGTGGCGTCGGGCGTGCGCTTGTTGCCCATGCGTCGACGCTGAAGGGAGGCTTCCTGGAACTTGAGGTCTATGCGCGGAACCTGGGAGCCCGGGCATTTTACAGACGCCTCGGCTTCGTCGAAAAGAGCCGGCGGGCGAGCGATGACAACGGCCTGCCCTTTGCGCTGATACGCTTGGCCATTGGCAAAGCATTAACGCCAGGAGAAGTGCGAGCCTTGGGTTGATGGGCGCCGGGGACTAGGGTCGTGGCTAGAAAGTCACCTGCCATGTCACCCCTCTTCAATCGTCTGGCCGGGCTCGGCGGCATGCTTGCCGCCTTCCTCGGTGTCTGGCTCGTCGCATCGCCCGCTTTGGCGGACTCCTTTGCATTCTATGACGTCCCGGCGGAGACGCTCCCCGGACCGCCGGGCAGCATCATCCGTACGGAGCCGTTTGCCGGGGCGCCCTGGGGCACCCGCGCGGCGCGTGTGCTCTATCGCTCGACCGGGCTTTCGGGAGAGCCGATCGCGGTCTCGGCCGTCGTCGTGGTGCCGACGAGGCCGGCGCCGGCGGAGGGCCACCCGATCGTCGCCTGGGCCCATCCGACCACCGGGGTGGCGCGCAAATGCGCGCCGTCGCTGCTCCTCGATCAAATCATGCCGACGGTTGCCGGGCTCGACGAGCTGGTCAAGCAGGGTTTCGTGGTGGTTGCCACCGACTATCCGGGCCTGGGCACGGTCAGCGTCCACCCCTACCTGGTGGGGATCAGCGAGGGGCGCGCGGTGCTCGATTCGGTGCGCGCCGTGCGCGCGCTCACCGGCGCCGGCAATCGCTTTGCCGTCTGGGGGCACTCGCAGGGCGGCCACGCGGCGTTGTGGACGGCCGAACTTGCCGCAAGCTACGCGCCGGAACTGGATCTGGTCGGCATCGCCGCCGCGGCGCCGGCGACCGAACTGGCGGCGCTCTTCGACGACGACCTCAGCACGACGGCGGGCCAGGTGCTTACCGCGCTCAGCCTTTGGTCGTGGTCGCACGTCTACAACACGTCGCTCGACTCGGTGGTGCAGCCGCATGCCCTCCGGCCGGTGGGCGAGATCGGCGGACAATGCGTGTCCGGCTTCTCCGACCTCCTGGTCGATGCGTCCGCCTATGGTCAGATCAAGACGGGTTTTCTCAAGGGCGATCCGACGCGGATCGCACCGTGGAGCACTTTTCTGGCGGAGAGCACGCCGGGCAATCGTGCGGGCCGGTGGCCGCCGGTCTTCATCGCCCAGGGCAGCGATGACGAGATCGTCGATCCGCCGGTGACTACCAATTTTGCCATCAAGCTGTGCAATCAGGGCGTGAACGTCCGCTATTTCTCGGTGCCGGGCGGGACCCACGACACCATCGCACCGGCCAGCGCGACCGCCGCCGTCGCGTGGATCGCCGACCGCTTCGCCGACAAGCTGGCGCCCACCGATTGCGTGGCGAAGACCGGCGCCTCGCACTGAGTTCCTGCGCCGTCACCCTGCGGGCGGAGCGGGCCGCGAAGGGCGAGAACGTCGGCTCATCCTGCGAGGCCGGCCTTCGGCCGGCGCCTCAGGATGAGGGCGGAGTGCGTGGAATTGTCGGCCGGTCGTGGCCAAAGAGGGGCCCAAGCGAATCGAGCCGCGCCACACGCGCCTCTTCGGCCGCGGTGAGGGCGGCATGCTCGAGCGGCTGGCGCTGCCCGCGTGCGCTCAGCTGCTTGACCAGCCGCTGGCGGAAGGTCTCGCTGAAGGTGAGGCCGAGTTCGCCATAGACGCGCCGAATTTCGCCGATGGGGTCGGCGGCAAGGTCCTGCAGGCGCAGTTCGGCGACGTCGCCCGGCGGGATCAGCAGCCGGTCGGCGACATAGCGGTCCATGGTTGCCAGATATTCCTCGACGATCATCTCCTGCTGCCGGTCGGGATCGATCGGACGGCCGAGACGGAAGGCGTCCTGCAGGCCCTTGATGAGCGCCAGGTTCGACTGGAAGACCTCGCGCGGCGGGCGCGAGATGTGGATGAACTTGGCACCGGGGAACAGGCGCAGCAGGTGGCGCACGCGCGCCGTGTGGCTGGGTGACTTGAGGAGGAGCCGGCGGCCTGCCGCCGTCAGCATCAGCTTGCCGGCGAAGGCCAGCTCGTGGCGCTCCCAGCGCGACCGCTCTGCGGCCGTCAGGCCTTCCAGATCGTGGAAGCGGTTGTAGAAATCCTGCTGTTCGGGCAGCACGGCGCGGCCGGCGATGACCGAGGTGCGTGCCCAGTTGCACAGCGCGAAGTCGTCCTCGGCCGGCAGGGCGGCACCCAGCGGCGAGACGGTGCGGATGTGCACCAGCATGAGGAACGGCACCATCAGGAGGCGCAGCACCGTCCAGCTCACCACGAACAGCTGCGGCGACAGGGCCTCGACCCAGATGGGCGAGCGCAGCGCCGGATCGTGCGCCAACAGCGTCTGCAGCCACGTGGTGCCGGAGCGGAAGTAGCCGAGCACGAAGACCGGCGCTTCATGCGCTGCGATTGGCCGTGGACGGAATTTCAGCCAGGCGGCGATCGCCAGACGCTCGGGCAGAGTGAGGAGCGTGGCGAGCGCCGAAAAGAAGAGGAGCAGGATCAGGCGCGGCCACAGCACGAGCGGCACCCGCGGCCGCGTGCGCAGGAGAAGAGCGAGGATGCTGTCCAGCGGCGCCAGCCCCATGAAGTGCGGATAGGGCAGATAGGGGAAGACGCGGCGCTGAAGGAACCGGCAAATCATGACCCCCCGCGTTTCGACCTGATCCGGGACCCGCGCGAACGCGGTGGTGGTGCTCCAGCACCTCTTCAAGCGGGATAGAGGGGACTTGTCAAAGACCGGGAACCGGGCGTGCAGCAACACGGCCGGGCATCACCGGCGCATCGTCGGTCCGGGCGCAGCGGCGGCGACCCCGTCAGGGGCGCCGGGTCAGTTGTTCTTCGCGCCCTGGAAGATCCAGGTCCAGATGTCCGTCCGCAGGCAATTGGGCAGCGGCTTGTGGTGGAAGGGCATGCGAATCTCGGCCTCGCCGTTGATCAGCACGACCAGATTGCTCTCGTCGGGCTTTCCCGGGATGACCATGGGGCCGAACTTGTTGCCCTTCATCACGCTCTGGTACGTCCTGATGTCGAAGCCGCTTTGCTCGTAGCCTTCGCCGCCCGGCTGATGACAGCTGACGCACCATCCCTTGAAGATCGGTACGATATCCTGGGAATAGCTCAGCTGCTGCTGTTGCGCGCAGGCTTGCGGGACCGGGAGCAGCGTCGTCGATCCGACCAGCGTGAAGCCGCCGGCGATCACGCCGACCGATAGTAGAACCCAACGTCTCATCGCCATTCCTCCCTGCGAGAGGTCGCCCTTAAATTCAAGAATGGGCATGCGAGGGTGTGCCGGACGTTGATCTCTGTCAACGGGACGGAAGTATTCCAACCGGAAGGTGTGTGCGATGCGTCGCGTCAGGCCGCCAGCGGCAGGCGCTCGCCGAGCGGTTCGCCGGCCGCGGTGACCAGACCACTGCCCTCGGCAAGGCCCTCTGCCTTCAGCTCCAATCCGAGAAACCGCCGCCGCTGGACAGGCGCGGGCATAACGAGGCCGCTGGTGCGCTCGGCACTGAAGCCAAACCGCTCGTAATATTCCGGATCACCAACGAGGATGATGCCGGTGTGCCCGATCGTGCTGGCGCGGGCGATGGCCAGCCGCATCAGGTTGGCGCCGACGCCTTCGCCCTGCGCCGTTGCGTCGACGGCCAGCGGTCCGAGCAGAAGGGCCGGGGTGTCGCCGGCCTTGACATGCCACAGGCGGACGGTGCCAACGAGGTCGCCGGCGGCGTCGCGGGCGACCAGCGCCAGGCCTTCGGCCGGCCTGCGGCCCCGGCGCAGGCGCTCGGAGGGCTTGAAGGTGCGCTCGCGGCCCATGACGCGGTCGAGCAGGGCTTCGCGGGCGGCGGCCTCGGCGGGGCGTTCGGTGTCGAAGTGGATCATCTCAGGTGTTCGTTTCTGCGCGTCGCGCGAATTCTTTGTAGGCAGCTCCCCCTCACCCGGCTCGGCCCGCAGCCTCGCCACCCTCTCCCATCAAACACGGGCTTGCCCGTGTTTGGCACTAAAGCTGCCGAAGTCGGAAGCATCCGACTTCGGTGGGGAGAGGGTTCGCTGTGGCGGCACCGCGTATCCCAACCCTCTCCCCTGGCGGGAGAGGGTGGTGCGCGAAGCGCACCGGGTGAGGGGGCTCGATCTTCGGTTTTCTAGATCACGTAGGCCTTGAGCGGCTCGAAGCCGTTGAAGGCGACGGCCGAGTAGGTCGTGGTGTAGGCGCCGGTGCCCTCGATCAGCACCTCGTCGCCGATCGACAGCGAGATCGGCAGCTCGTAGGGCACCTTCTCGTAGAGCACGTCGACCAAATCGCAGGTCGGCCCGGCGATGACGCAGGGGGCCTTGGCGTCGCGGTCGCGCGGCGTGCGGATCGGGTAGCGGATCGCCTCGTCCATGGTCTCGGCGAGGCCGCCGAACTTGCCGATGTCGAGATAGACCCAGCGCAGGGGATCGTTGTTCTCCTTGCGCGAGATGAGCACGACCTCGGCCTTGATGATGCCGGCATCGCCGACCATGCCGCGGCCGGGCTCGATGATGGTCTCGGGGATGCGGTTGCCGAAGTGCTTGCGGAGCGCCGAGGAGATCGCCTGGCCGTAGGTCTTCACCACCGGGATCTTCCTCAGGTACTTGGCCGGGAAGCCGCCGCCGAGATTGACCATGCGCAGGCGGATACCGCGTTCGGCCAGCGTGCGGAAGATCTCGGCCGAAGCGGAAAGCGCCACATCCCAGGCCCTTCGGATTCGGCTGCTGCGAGCCGACATGGAAGGAGACGCCATAGGCGTCGAGACCGAGGCGGTGGGCGTGCTCGAGCACGTCGACGGCCATCTCGGGCGCGCAGCCGAACTTGCGCGACAGCGGCCATTCGGCGCCGTCATTGGCGATCAGGATGCGGCAGAAGACGCGCGCCGAGGGCGCGGCGCGGCCGATCTTCTCGACCTCCTCTTGGCAATCGACGGCGAAGAGGCGCACGCCACGCTCGTAGGCGGCGGCGATGTCGCGCTCCTTCTTGATGGTGTTGCCGTAGGAGATGCGCTCCGGCGTGGCGCCGGCAGTAAGCGCCATGTCGATCTCGGCGACACTGGCGCAGTCGAAGCTGGAGCCGAGCTCGGCGAGCAGCGCGAGGACCTCCGGTGCCGGGTTGGCCTTCACCGCGTAATAGACGCGGCTGTCCGGCATGGCGGTGGCGAAGGCGCGGTAATTGTCGCGGACGATGTCGAGGTCGACGACGAGGCACGGGCCCTCGGGTCGTCGGTCGCGCAGAAACGAGCGGATGCGGTCGGTCATTCTCGGGCACTCCCCCAAGCGAAAAGTCGCGTTGCGAACCGCCGGTCCGCCTGCGGCCGGACGATCGATGTGGAGACGATCGTTCCGGACATGAGCGTCCCGGTTTGCCGGATTGTCCGGCTGGTTTGCGGGTGGCAGTCGACAAGGCGGACAGGGCTGTCCGGTCTTTCGCTGCCTTCGCTTGGAGCGGGAGAACCCGATCCGCACGCCCGGCAAGAAGTAGATGCCTCTTCAGTAACCCCGGCTGATGGAAAGCCGGCAGAGACCAAAAAAGCCCGCTACGTCGTTGCTTTAAGCCGCGTCCTTCGAAGCGTCCGGGAACCTTCCCGGCGGTTCGCCCTCGGACTGTTGCGACCACAGGCACGTGCGAATTTGGGCAGGGCGGTAGGTAGGGCCAAATGGTTTCACAATCAAGAACGATTTAGGGGTGGCGCGAAGAAAAGCATGGGCGAGGGTGCCGGGCGGGCCTCGCCGGAGCGAGGCCCGCCGGTTCGCTCACGCGCTTCCTTGGGCGCGCGCCGCTTCCTCGCCGGCGCGGACCTCGCGGCCACCGGAGGTGATGTCGAGCGCCGTGCCGGTTTCCAGCAGGCTCTTGAGGCTCGACAGGATCTTCGGCCAGCCGCCGGAGACTGCCTCGATCATCTTGGAACCGATGCGGTCGATCTGGTGGATGACGGTGAGCTTCACCGTGTCGCCGTCGGCTGCGATATCGAAGCTGCAGCGGGTGTAGCCCTCCGCCTTCAGCTCCGGACGGAACTCGTTGCGCCATTTGAGCACGAGGCGTTTCTCCGGCTCGATCTCGACGATCTCGCCGCCATCGCCGACCGTGCCGTCGCCGAAGATCATCTTCCACGGTGCGCCTGGCTTCCAGCCGCTCTCCAGATGGATGCCGAACCAGTAACGCCTGTTGAAGTCGGGGTCGGTCAGCGCCTCCCACAGCTTCGCCGGGGTGGTGCGGATATAGGTGACGTAAACGAACTCACTCATCCTTCGTCTCCAGGTTCCGTTTGAGGTCGGCGAGGGCGTCCAGTCGCCCCCGTTCGAACTTCGCGATCCACCGTTCGCCGATCTCGTGGATCGGGATCGGATTGAGGAAATGCAGCTTCTCCCGGCCGCGCCATGCGGTCGCCACGAGGTTGGCCGCCTCGAGGATGGCGAGGTGCTTGCTCACCGCCTGCCGGCTCATCGCCATGCGCTCGCACATCTCGCCGAGCGTCTGGCCGTTCTCGGCTCGTAGCCGGTCGAGCAGCTCGCGGCGGGTTGCGTCGGCCAGCGCCTTGAACACCTCGTCCATGGGCAGGAGAATAGGCAACCTTTTGGTTGCATGTCAATGCCCATTGGCAAGACCGTGGAGAAACGGCAAAAGTCCGCGGCGATTCATGGAGCGGGGCAGCAGATGAACGAGACGGTGGTCGGCGAGAAGGGCATGGCGGTGGCGCCGCACCGGGCGGCGGCGGAGGCCGCGGCCGAGGTTATGCGCGCCGGCGGCAATGCGGTCGAGGCGATGATCGCCGCTGCGGCGACGATCGCGGTGGTCTATCCGCAGATGAACTCGATCGGCGGCGACGCCTTCTTCCTGATCGCCGAGCCGGGCAAGCCGCCGCGCTTCATCGATGCCTGCGGGGCGGCGGGGTCGTTCGCCACCATCGAACGCTACCGCAAGGAAGGCTACGACGTGCTGCCGTCACGCGGACCGCTGGCGGCGCTCACCGTCGCCGGAGCGGTGTCGGGCTGGGCCATGGCGCTGGAGGCGGCGGCCAGTCTCGGCGGTCGCCTGTCGCGGCGCGACCTGCTCGGCGACGCCATCGGTCATGCGCGCGAGGGCGTGCCGGTCAGCCCGTCGCAATGGCGCAAGACCGTCGGTAATGTCGAGACGCTGAAGGACATGCCGGGCTTCGCCGCCCATTTTCTTGCCGACGGCAAGGCGCCGGAAATCGGCACCGTCTGGCGGCAGCCGCGTCTTTCCGACACGCTCGATCAGCTCGCCCGGGCCGGCTTCGACGATTTCTATCGCGGCGACGTGGCGGTCGAGATCGCCGCCGACCTTGAAGAGGTCGGCAGCCCGGTGACGCGCGACGACCTGCGTCGCCACGAAGCGCGGCTGAGGGCGCCGCTGTCGCTGACGACCGGCGACTGCACGCTGTTCAACGGCCCGCCGCCCACCCAGGGGCTCGCCTCGCTCATCATCCTCGGCCTGTTCGACCGGCTCAAGGTGACGCGCGGCGAGAGCTTCGAGCACATTCACGGACTGATCGAAGCCACCAAGCGCGCCTTTGCCGTGCGCGATGCCGAGATCACCGATCCGGCCCATGGCGACGACGTGAAGCGCTTTCTCGAAGCCGGCTGGCTGGACGCGGAAGCCGAGACAATCGACCGGCAGCGGGCGGCGCCCTTTGGCGGCGCGGCCGACGGCGACACCATCTACATGGCGGCGGTCGATGGCTCCGGGCTCGCCGTCTCCTTCATCCAGTCGACCTACTGGGAATGGGGCTCGGGCGTGGTGCTGCCGCGCACCGGCATCACCTGGCAGAACCGCGGCGTGAGCTTCTCGCTCGACCCGGCGGCGGTGAATCCGCTGCAGCCCGGGCGCAAGCCGTTCCACACGCTCAACCCGGCCTTCGCCCGTTTCCGTGACGGGCGGATCATGCCCTACGGCTCGATGGGCGGCGACGGCCAGCCGCAATTCCAGGCCGCCGTCTTCACCCGCGCTGCCCGCTTCGGCATGGCGCTGGGCGAGGCCATCGACGCGCCGCGCTGGCGGCTTGGGCGGAGCTGGGGGGCGGACGATGTCGGTGTGATGCTGGAGAACCGCTTCGATCCGGATCTCGTCTCGGCGCTGGAGCGGGCCGGTCACAAGGTTACCGTGCTGCCGGATGCCTATTCCGAGGCGCTCGGTCATGCCGGCGCCATCATGCGCCGCCCCGACGGCCGGCTGTTTGGTGCTGCCGACCCGCGCTCGGACGGCGCGGCGGTGGCGGTTTGAGTGCGTGTGGCGGCGTAGCGTGCTTGGCAAGGCAGTGCATTCACGCCCCTCTGGCTGCGCTAACGTCGCGCTCACGCGTGCCGTAAGCTCCGCCATCTCCCCCGCAAAGGGGGAGATGGATTCTGTGCCCACTCGTTGTCGCCCTGCGCCAAAGGGAGCTTGCTGATGCTTATTCCCGCCGATCCCGTCCACGCCTTCGTCGCCTATCGCGACGTGGACGTTCCCCACGCGGCGTCCGGCCCGCTCGCCGGGCTGAGCTTCGCGGTCAAGGACATCTACGACGTCGCCGGTTATCCGACCGGCTGCGGCAGTCCGGAGAAGACAGCGGAAGACCCGGTGCCGACGAAGCATGCCGCCTGCGTGGCGAAGCTGCTTGCCGCCGGCGCCGCCTTCGTCGGCAAGACCTACACGGCCGAGCTCGCCTTCTCGCTCGACGGGCGCAACGAGCATTACGGCACGCCGATCAACCCGGCGGCGCCCGGCCGCGTGCCGGGCGGCTCGTCGTCGGGCTCGGCGGCGGCGGTGGCGGCGGGTCTGGTCGATTTTGCGCTTGGCTCGGACACCGGCGGCTCGGTGCGTGGGCCGGCCTCCTTCTGTGGCCTGATCGGGCTCCGCCCCACCTTCGGCCGCATCGACATCTCCGGCACCATGCCGCTTGCCGACATCTTCGACACGGTCGGCTGGTTCACGCGCGACATCGAGACCTATCGGCGCGTCGGCGCGGTGCTGCTCGGCGAGGATGCCGCAGGCCCACCGCTATCGCGCATGGTGGTGGCGGAAGATGCGTGTGCCCTCTTTGCCGCGGAGAACGATCGCGTCGTCCTCGACACGGCGATCGCGCGAGCGGCGCGGCATCTCGCCTCCGATGGCGCGGTGAGGGTAGCGGACGGTGCCGAGGGGCTCGAGCGCTGGCACGTCACCTATCGCACCATGCAGGGCTGGCACGCTTGGGCGGCGCACGGGCCGTGGATCGAGAGCCGCAAGCCGGATCTCAATCCGGCGGTCGTCACCCGCTTCGCGGCGGCGAAGGCGGTGACGCGGGACGCCTACGACGCAGCGGCGACCTTCCGCATGCAGGCCGCGCAGCGGGTGGCCGAGCTGGTCGGCGACGACCGGGTGATCGTGCTGCCGACCATGCCCGGCATCGCGCCTCTGCTCGACGCCAGCGAGGATGCCTTCGAGCGCTTTCGCGGGCGGGCGGTCTCCATGCTGTGCATCGCCGGGCTCGCCGGCCTGCCGCAGATCTCGCTGCCGCTGATGACGGTGGACGGCTGTCCGGTCGGCCTGTCGCTGATCGGCCCGCGGGGCCGCGACCGGGCGCTGATCGACCTTGCCGGCAGGATTCTCGCCGGGTGAGGTGATCGGCCGGGTAAAATCGGTACACTCTCCGGCAGAGAGGACCACCGCGGGGGGAGCCCAGTGAAACCGCTCTGTTTCGTTCTGATGCCGTTCGGCCGCAAGTCCCATGGCAGCGGGCGCCTGGTCGACTTCGACGCGGTCTACGAGCAGATTCTCGCGCCCGCGGCGGAGGCCGCCGGCATGGAGGTGATCCGCGCCGATCAGGAACAGGTCGGCGGCACCATCCACAAGCCGATGTACGAGCGGCTGATGCTCTCCGACTTCGCGGTGGCCGACGTCACCGGCGCCAATCCCAACGTCTATTACGAGCTCGGCATCCGCCATGCGCTCAGACCGCGCAGCACGGTGATGGTGTTTGCCGAGGGGACGACGCTGCCCTTCGATGTCGCCTCGCAGCGCGGCACCCCCTACCATCTCGACGAGACCGGCAGGCTCACCGACGTTGCCGGCGATGTGCAGCGGGTCAGCGGGCGCCTGAGCGCGGCCTATGCCGATGTCCATGACGACAGCCCGCTGTTCCAGCTCATCGACGGCATGCCGCGCCACGAGGTCGACCACATCAAGACCGACGTGTTCCGCGACAGAGTCGCCATCTCGCAGGATTTCAAGAAACGCCTGACGGAGGCGCGCATACGGGGCATCGATGCGGTGCGCGCCGTCGCCGCCGATCCCAATCTCAAGGATCTGCGCACCGTCCAGGCGGGCGTCATCGTCGACCTCATGCTGTCGTTCCGGGCGGTCGGCAATGCCGAGGGCTGCGAGGAGATGGTCAAGCTCTACGAGCGCATGCCGCCGGAACTGCAGAAGGCACGCATGATCCGCGAGCAGCTCGGTTTCGCGCTCAACCGGATCGGCCGCCGCCAGGACGCCGAGCAGGTGCTCACCGCCGTGATTGCGGATTACGGCGAGAGCAGCGAGACCAACGGCCTGCTCGGCCGCATCTACAAGGACCAGTGGGAGGCGGCGAAAAAGGACGGCCAGGATTTCGCGGCGCGCGGCTTCCTCAAGCGCGCCATCGCCACCTACCGCGCCGGCTTCGAGGCGGACTGGCGCGATCCCTATCCGGGGATCAATGCGGTGACCCTGATGGAGATGGAGGACAAGCCGGGCGAGACGCTGGAGCAGATGCTGCCGGTGGTGCGCTATGCTGCCCAGCAGCGCGTGCGCAAGGACGACAATGGTGGTGGCGATTACTGGGACCACGCCACCCTGCTGGAACTGGCGGTGCTGGCGCGCGACCAGGATGCGGCGGCGGACCACGCGGCCAACGCGCTGGCGATCGTGCGCGAGCCGTGGGAGCCGGCGACGACGGCGCGCAACCTCAGGCTTATCCGCGAGAAGCGCCAGTCGCGCGGCGAAGACGCGGCGTGGATCGGCGAGATCGAACAGGCGCTTGCCGGGAGCGAGGCGCGGCTGACGGCGCCGGCGGGCCCGACGTCCTGAAGTCGCGCGATGGCTCCGCGCGTCGTTTCGACGCTTGGTGCGGGACTTGCCTCCAATTGGCCGCATTCGGTCTTGAGTTCTCGGGGTGGGGAAGGGTCGCGCCGTGACTGCTGTCCGCCGGGTCGGAATTGCCGTTGCAGGGTTGCTGGCCGTCGCGATGGCGGGGCCGGCTTTGGCGCACCCGCACGTCTTCGTCGATGCCCGCGCCGAGATCGTCTTCGACAAGGCCGGCGAAGTCACCGCCGTCCGCCACATCTGGCAGTTCGACGAGGCCTTCACCGCCTTCGCCATCCAGGGCCTCGATGCCAATAATGACGGCAAGCTCAGCGACGCCGAGCTGGCGCCGCTGGCCAAGGTCAACGTCGATTCGCTGAAGGAGTACGCCTTCTTCACCTGGCTGAGGCAGGGGAAGAAGACCTTCCGCTTCGTGCCGCCGACCGAATACTGGCTCGAGTTCCACGGTGGCCGGCTGACCCTGTTCTATACGCTGCCGCTGAAGACGCCGGTGGCGATCCACGGCAAGGCGACGCTGGAAGTGTTCGATCCGGAATATTTCGTCGCCTTCACTTTCCCCGAGCACAAGCCGGTGACGCTCACCAATGCGCCGCCCGGGTGCGAGGCTGCGTATCATCCGCCGCAAATGCTCGACGCCAAGACCATGGCGGAGCTGTCGTCGATTCCGGTCGACCAGCATGACCTGCCGCCGGAATTGCAGGATGCCGCTGCGGGGCTCGCCAATCTGATTTCACTGCAATGCCCGGGTACGCCAACGGGCACGGCGGTCGACCCGTTCGAGGCGGTGATGGCGGCTGGCAACGGCAAGGCGGATGCCGGGACACCGGCGGCCGGGCCTGCCCCACCGCCGGCGCCGCAAGCCGCGGCGGCCGATCCGGCAGCCGTCGGGAACCTGACAGCGGCCGATATTGCCGCAGCGCCGGGCGGGAGTGCAGCACCGCCCATGCCGCAAGCCGCGCCGCCGCCGCCCGCTTCGCCCGGCGCATCGTCAGCGGCCGCGCCTGCCGAGCCGACGACACTGGTGATCCATGAAAACGGTGGCGCGGACACGGCGACGCCGCCTGTGGCTGCCAAGGATCAGGCCGCGACGGGCCAATCAGGCCTGGCGGAAATCGGCGCGCTCGCTCTAGCCATCCTGCTTGCCAGCGGCATCGCGGTCGCCGGGTTCTTCCTGCTGCGCACTCTGAGGCGTGCGCGATGAGGCGGGCAGGGTCCCGCCTGGCCGCGGTTGCCGTTGCGGGGGCGCTGCTGGCGGTGGCGGCCGGCGTCGCCCATGCGGCCAGCCCCTTCGGCATTGCCACGCCGGATTCGCCCGGCGGTGCCGGCTTCGGCGGGCCGCTCGGTCCGTTCTTCGTGCGCGTCGCCTACTATCAGAGCATCTTCTATCAGGGCCTCACCCACGCGCTGTCCGACATCAAGGACAATGGCTGGGCGGTGTGGCTGCTGCTTGCCCTCAGCTTCGCCTATGGCGTCTTCCATGCCGCCGGCCCCGGCCATGGCAAGGCGGTGATCAGCGCCTACATGGTCTCCTCCGGCGAGACGGCAAAACGCGGCATCGCGCTCTCCTTCATGGCCGCCTTCGTGCAGGCGCTGAGCGCGGTCACCATCGTCAGCGTGGCGGCGATTGTCTTCCGCGTCACCGCGGTCACCATGACCAGGGCGACCGACTGGTTCGAGATCCTGAGTTACGCGCTGGTGGCCCTGGTCGGCGGCTGGCTGCTGTGGTCGAAGACCCTCGGCGGCGGCCATCACCATCACCACCACCATCATCATCATGCCGGGGCGTCCGAAGCGGGGCACGAGGACCATCACCACCACGATCACGACGATCACGATCATGCGCATGACCATGATCATGATCATGGTCATGACCACGCGCATGGCGATGGTGCCGTCAGCGGTCCGGTCCGCACATGGGGAGAGACGCTGTCTCAGGCGTGGTCGGCGATCCTGGCGGTCGGCGTGCGCCCCTGCTCGGGCGCCATCATCGTGCTGGTGTTCGCCCTGTCGCAGGGTCTTTTCCTGGCCGGCGTCGCCGCTACTTTCGTCATGGCATTGGGCACCGGCCTGACGGTCGCATCGCTTGCGGTGCTGGCGGTGACCGCACGCGGCGTGGCGGTGCGCCTGTCAGGGATCGATTCACCGGTGACCGGGCGCATCGTGCGCGTCGCCGAGATCCTCGCCGCCGCGGCGGTGCTGGTTCTTGGACTTGTCATGCTCGGCGGTGCGCTGGTGAACGGCTTCCACACTTAGCATTTTACCCCGCATCCGCCCGATGGCGGCGCACCGCATCGCCGAAGGCGGCGAAGAGCTTCTGCGAGGGCAGGTCGGTCCTCACCCAGTATTCCGGGTGCCATTGCACACCGAGCGCGAAGCCGGCGGCGCCGCGCACGCTGACCGCCTCGACGGTGCCGTCCGTTGCGGTGGCCTCGACGGCGAGACCTTCGGCCAGCCGGTCGACCGCCTGACGGTGGAGCGAGTTCACGCGGATCGTATCGGTGCCGAGGATGCCAGCGAGCCGGCCGCCGGGGACGATCGCCACCTCATGGCGGATGGCGAAGCGGATGTCGGCGTCGTCGGAGACGGGCGCGCGGTGGTCGCTGCGCCCCGGTTCCTCCTGCACCTCGGCGATCAGGCTACCGCCGAGGGCGACGTTCAGCTCCTGCATGCCGCGGCAGATGGCGAACAGCGGAAGGCCGCGGCGCAACGTCGCCGCGATCAGCGGCATGGTGAGCGCATCGCGGCCGGGATCGTGCGGCTCGGTCTTCTGTGTCGCCGGGGTGCCGTAGCGTTCGGGATGGACGTTGGAGCGGCTGCCGGTGAGAAGCACACCGTCGACCCGCCCAAGCAGGGCATCGAGATCGAGCGCCGCGCCGAGGGCGGGCAGGATCAGCGGAATCGCGCCGAAACCATGGACAAGCGCGGCAAGATAAGTTTCCGGCGCGGCGTGCCAGACATAGCCGTCGCCCGGCCTGATGTCGGCCGGGACGATGATCAGCGGCGGTTCGGCGGCAATGTGTCCCATTCCTGTATCTCGAGGTTGCGACGCCATGGTCCGGCGCCGGGAGTCCGGCGGGGCACCTTGGCGCTTGACAGCTTCCGGCCGATGGCGTCCGTTTCCCTGTGGTGCCCGCTTCGGCGAGGAAGTGGTTGTCTATATCGAAGCGGCCAAGGGAGGAAGTTCGCTTATGGATCGTCGTTCATTCATCAAGAAGGCCGGCCTGGTGGCGGGGGGCGCTGCCGCCACGACCATCGCAGCACCGGCCATTGCCCAGTCCATGCCAGAAATCAAGTGGCGCCTGACCTCGGCCTTCCCGAAGGTCCTCGATACGCTCTATGACGGCGCCACGCGCACGTCTCAGATCGTCAGCGACCTGACCGACGGCAAGTTCCAGATTCAGCCCTTTGCCGGTGGCGAGATCGTGCCGTTGGCCGGCATCATCGACGCGGTGCAGAACGATACCGTCGAGATGGGCCATACCGCCACCTACTACTATTTCGGCAAGGACCCGACCTTCGCGTTCGGCTGCACGGTGCCGTTCGGGCTGAACAGCCGCGGGCTCAATGCCTGGTGGTACTACGGCGGCGCGCTGGAGCTGATGAACAAGTTCTACGCCAAGTTCAACATGATTGGCTTCCCCTCCGGCAACACCGGTGCCCAGATGGGCGGCTGGTGGCGCAAGGAGGTGAACACCGTCGACGACCTCAAGGGCGTCAAGTTCCGTGTCGGCGGTTTCGGCGGTGCGGTGCTGGCCAAGCTCGGCGTTATCCCGTCCAACATCGCTCCCAGCGACATCTATCCGGCGCTCGAGAAGGGCACGCTGGACGCCACCGAGTTCGTCGGTCCCTATGACGACCTGAAGCTCGGCTTCTATAAGGTGGCCAAGTACTACTACTATCCGGGCTGGTGGGAAGGCGGCGCCTCGCTCTTCACCCTGATCAACCTGGACAAGTGGAATTCGCTGCCGAAGGCCTATCAGGAAGCGATCAAGACGGCGTCGGCCGTGGTCAACAGCGAGATGCAGGCGCACTACGACCAGGTCAATCCAGGGGCGCTGCGCGAGCTGGTGAAAAACGGTGCGCAGCTGCGCCGGTTCTCCGACGAGATCATGTCGGCCTGCTTCGACGCTTCTATCGGGGTCTACGACGAGTTCAGCGCCAAGAACGCGTCCTTCAAGGAGATGTACGATTCGATGCGGGCGTTCCGCAACGAGGAGTATCTCTGGTTCCAGATCACCGACGGCGCCTACGACAACTTCATGTTCAACCAGCAGCGCGCCGGCAAGCTGCAGGCAGGCTAGGCTCCGCGCCGACGAGATGAAAAAGGCCCCGGGGAAACCCGGGGCCTTTTTTCATTGGCCGAAGTTCGGCCCACCGTTGCCTGAGCTTCCCCCCAAATTCGGCCCGCTGCCGCCGGCGCCGAAATTCGGACCCGCGGCGCCGCCGCCGTCAGGGGCGGGAGTGGGGGCCGGGGCCTCTCCGCCCAAATTGGGCCCGTCGCCGCTGTTACCGCCAGTTCCGACATTGGGTTCGCCGGTGTTGCCGCCGGCGCCGAAATTCGGCCCGCCGCCCGATCCGCCGCCAGCTCCGAAGTTGGGAGTGCCGCCGCCGAAATTCGGCGCCTGGATCTCGATCACGCCCGGCTCGACGTGGACTTGATCAGCCTTGTAGCGGGTCACCATGCCGGGGAAGCCGATGGTGAGGCCGATCATGATCACTTGGATGACGACGAAGGGCAGCGCCCCCCAATAGATCTGCGCCGTGGTGATTGGCGCGATCCGCGCGCCCGTCACACGGTCGATGTAGGGGTCGCGCGGTGCCACCGAGCGCAGGAAGAAGAGCGAGAAGCCGAACGGCGGATGCATGAACGCCGTCTGCATGTTGATGCCGAGCAGGATGCCGAACCAGATGAGGTCGATGCCGAGGTGTTCGGCTGCCGGGCCGACCAGGGGCACGATGATGAAGGCGAGTTCGAAGAAATCGAGAAAGAAGGCGAGAATGAAGACGAGGATGTTGACGACGATCAGGAAGCCGAGCTGACCGCCGGGCAGGCCGGTCAACAGGTTCTCGACCCACAGATGACCATCGACGCCGAAGAAGGTCAGGCTGAAGACGCGCGAGCCGATGAGGATGAAGAGCACGAAGGAGGACAGCTTGGTGGTCGAATCGAGCGCCTGGCGCAGCATCGTCCAGTTGAGCCGCCCCTTGATCGCAGCCAGCACCATGGCGCCGACCGCGCCCATGGCGCCGCCTTCGGTCGGTGTGGCCAGGCCGATGAAGATGGTGCCGAGCACTAGGAAGATCAGCACCAGCGGCGGGATCAGCGCGACGATGACGCGGACGATAAGCTGACTGCCGCTATAGGTGCGGAATTCCTTCGGCAGCGCCGGCGCCACGCTCGGGAAGATCGCCGTCATGCCGATGACGTAGGCGACGTAGAGGCCGGAGAGGACCAGCCCCGGAACGACCGCGCCGGAGTACATGTCGCCGACCGAGCGGCCGAGCTGATCGGCCATGACGATCAGCACCAGGCTCGGCGGGATGATCTGCGCCAGCGTGCCCGAGGCGGCAATGACGCCGGCGGCCAGGCGCCGGTCGTAGCCGTAGCGCAGCATGATCGGCAGCGAGATGAGCCCCATGGCGATGACCGAGGCGGCGACGACGCCGGTGGTCGCGGCGAGCAGGGCGCCGACGACGACCACGGCAAGGGCCAGGCCACCGCGCACCGGCCCGAAAAGCTGGCCGATGGTGTCGAGCAGGTCCTCCGCCATGCCCGATCGTTCGAGGACCAGGCCCATGAAGGTGAAGAACGGCACGGCAAGCAGCGTGTCGTTGCTCATCACGGCGAAGAGGCGGTCGGGCAGCGCCTGGAAGAACGTCGGCGAGAAGAGACCGAGCTGGATGCCGACCAGGCCCCAGGCGAGGCCGTTGAAGGCGAGCGCGAAGGCCACCGGGTAGCCGAGCAGCAGCACGACCACGAGCGACGCAAACATCAGGGGCGCCATGTTGGCAGTGATGAACGCGACCATGGCGGCTATTCGGGCGGAACTGGCACATCGTGCGCGTAGGGATCGTCGATCAGTCCCTGCATGAACGCGATGCGCTTGATGATTTCAGAAACCGCCTGTACGGCGAGCAGGAAGAAGCCGGCAAGCAGCAGCGCCTTGGCCGGCCACAGAGTGAGGCCGCCGTAGTTGGCCGATACCTCACCGATCTGAAAGGACTGCCGGAACCAAGGCACGATTTCCCAGACCATCAGGACCGAAAAAGGGAGCAGCATCACGGCGTGGCCGAAGATGTCGATCCAGCCACGCACGTGTTTCGGCAGCATGTTCGAGATGATGTCGATGCGGACGTGGCCGTTGCGCTGGAGCGTGTAGGCGGCGGCGAGCAGATAGGCACCGGCGAACAGGTACCACTGCAGTTCGAGCCAGGCGTTCGAGGACAACGAGAAGAGCTTGCGCGACGTAGCATTGCCGGCGCTGACCAGTACCGAAAGCAGGATCAGCCAGGTGACGGATTGTCCGATGAATGCAGTCGCGCGATCGATCGCTCCGCTGATGCGCAGCAAAACTCCCATAAGCGTCCCCTGCCGGGTCGTGCCGGCCTTCGTCTCTGCCGGCAAACTGCGACGGATGGCCGGCGATGGCAAGCGCCGAAGCGCCGCGCCATTGCCAAGCCCGGGCGCGGAGACCGGGGATCTTTTCGGACGGAAATCGGGCGAGAATCGGGGTGGCCGGCAGGCGCCCGGCGCCGCGCGGGCACGGGTGCGCCCATAGCCGATGGCGCGGACTGGCTGTATCGTGTGTCGGCGACTGTCAGAAAACTGCACCAAAACCGAACTAATCGGTGTGAGCGCGCCGGCCAATGGCCGGCAATCTGTTTTGATGAGGAGGTCTGGTTATGCGCATGACGAAACTGGCCGTTGCCCTCGGCGCGGCGATCCTCTGCACGACCG
>CAVTBE010000005.1:0-605395 GCA_963732845.1 uncultured Alphaproteobacteria bacterium
CTTTTTTGTCTGCGGATCGAGGCCTTCCTTATCGGCGCCCGTGGTGGCCGTCAGACGGCGAATGGGCGCCGCTGATGTTGGACGGTGGGCCACGCAAGCCGCCGCCGGGAGGGCTGACGCCGGGCGGCGGCGCTCCCGGACTGCTGGTGGAACCGCCGCCGGGCAGACCGCCAGTGAAGCCGGGGGGTGCCGGCAGACCACCGGGCAGACCGCCGGCAAAGCCGGGGGGTGCCGGCAGGCCACCGGGCAAACCGGGGAGCGCAGGCAGGCCGCCGGGCAGACCGCCGGCAAAGCCGGGGGGCGCCGGCAGGCCACCGGGCAAACCGGGGAGCGCAGGCAGGCCACCGGGCAGGCCGGGAGGCGGAGGCAGGCTGCCGGGTGCAGGCAGGCCGCCGGGCAGCCCGCTGCCGGGATGATCACGATGGCCGTCACCGGGGCCCCCGCGCCCGGGGAGTCCCCCTTGCCGAAGTCGAACTCCGCGTTGGGCCCTTCTGAACCGCGCCCGTTCGACGGACGCCAGCCGTGGCCGCTCGGGTCGGGCGTCATCCAGTCGGCCGGATTCGGCAGCGGCCTGCCATTGCGGAACTGGGTCGGCGGCCTTGGGGGGGTGGCGGAGTCCGGCAATGGCAGGCCGTTGTGGAACTGGGTCGGCAGCCCGCCAGGGCTGCTGCCGCCCGAGTGATAGTCATTGCGACCGCCCTTGCCCGGCTTCGTGTCGCGCCAGTCCGGGGTGTTCGCGACATTGGTGTGCGGCGGCTTGTGGTCGTTGGACTGACCCTGCTTGCCAGGGTGGTAGTCGTTGCGACCACCCTTCCCCGGCTTCGCTTCGCGCCAGTCCGGGATGCCGCCCAGATGGTGGTCGGTGCTGTCACCGATCCAACCGTCACCGCCCGGACGCCAGTCGTGGCGGTCCGGCTGAACGGGCGGGCCATCGTGCGGCGGACCATCGTGGGGCGGGCCATCGTGGGGCGGACCATCGTGGGGCGGACCATCGTGCGGCGGACCGTCATGCGGCGGACCGTCGTGGGCGGACCATCGTGCGGCGGACCGTCATGCGGCGGGCCATCGTGCGGCGGGCCATCGTGCGGCGGGCCATCATGCGGCGGACCGTCATGCGGCGGACCGTCATGCGGCGGGCCATCGTGCGGCGGACCATCATGCGGCGGACCATCGTGCGGCGGACCGTCATGGGGCGGACCATCGTGCGGCGGACCGTCATGGGGCGGACCATCGTGCGGCGGGCCATCGTGCGGCGGACCGTCATGCGGCGGACCATCGTGCGGCGGACCGTCATGGGGCGGACCATCGTGCGGCGGGCCATCGTGCGGCGGACCGTCATGCGGCGGACCATCGTGCGGCGGGCCATCGTGTGGCGGACCATCGTGCGGCGGGCCATCGTGCGGCGGACCGTCATGCGGCGGGCCGGGATGGATCAGCACCGGCGGAACGAACAGGAGGGGCGGAAAATCGCCGTGCCAGCCGCGTGGATTGCGGTCGGGCCGATGGTGATCGGGCCAATGCCGGTCAGGCTTGTGATGATCGGGATGGTGCGACGGGTGGTAATCGCACTTCGGCGGCTCCTCGGGCGGCGGCTCCTCAGGCGGCTTCTCGACCGGCGGCTTTTCCACCGGCGGCTTCTCCACCGGCGGCTTCTCGACCGGGGGCTTCTCGACCGGCGGCTTCTCCACCGGTGGCTTCTCGACCGGCGGCTTTTCCACCGGCGGCTTCTCGTCCTTCACCTTGATCGGCGGCGGGCTTTGTTCGGGCACGAAGGGGACCGGCGGCGCGGCCGGCTGCAGGACGCCACAGCTTGCCGTGTTCGCCCGGAACTCGGGCAGCAGCGGGCGCTGATCGACGGCGTACTGGAAATCGTTCACCAGCGTCTTGTTGCGGTCGATCTTCTTGCTGACCTTCTTGACGTTGCCCTGGTCGAACGTGGCCAGGTCGCACCCGCCCTGGATCGTCACGCAGCTCTTTGTGTTGCCGCCATCCCGCTTACAGACCTCCGCCGCGCCGTCGTAGACGACCACGCCGGTGTCGACGCTGACGTCGATCTGGGTGCCGCGCACGCCGATTGTCGCCGTCGGCGTGGTGATGTTGTAGGCGTCGTGGCGGCTGTGGCCTGAGATGAAGCGGAAGGCGCCCTTCAGCGCGTTGATGGAGAGCTTGCGTGCGGTGTTGTTGTCGTTGAAGACGAAGGCATCGATGACGAGGCGCGAATTCGGCCCGACGACGAGCTTGGTGTCGTCGCGGAACTTGACCTGCGCCGAACCGACCGGGCCGGTGACGATGGCATCGCCGGCAAAGACCGGCGCGTCAGGTTGCAGAACGCGCTGGCCGCTGTTGCCGTTCGCTTCGGCCTGTTGAACAACGGCCACAGCGACACCGCTCGGCGGTGTCGCTGCCGCAACCGGCAGTGACAGCAGAACATGGGCAAGCCCGCTGCCGGCGAGCACGCCCAAGTAACTCCCACGCAACGCCGCCACAGCACAACCCTGGTCAAAAACGCGACCGCATCTGTGGCCACTATATTTTCTTTACGTTTTGTTTACGAGTTTCTTTAGAACTTGGTTAACCTCGTTCATTGACTAAACTGTAGGCATGTTGCCGCCGCGCCACAGAATGACGGCCGGCTGCCCGGTGCTTTGTGAGGAAGTCTCAGTAACCGATTGCAGTTGCTGGCATTTCGGTCAGCGGCTTCGGATCGGACGGGGTCCCTGCGCAGAGGTCAGCCGCGAATGCCGATCGTCGCCGTCGGCGTGGTGATGCGGTAAACGTCCTTCGGGCTCTTGCCGCTGATGAAACGGAAGGCGCCCTTGATCGCGCTGATCGACACCTGACGGGCGGTGTCGTCCTTGTTGAAGACAAAGGCGTCGATCACCAGCGTCGAGTTCGGGCCGACGACCAGCTTGGTGTCGTCGCGGAACTTGATCTGGGCGTTGCCGATACGGTCGGTGGTGATCTTGTCACCCGAGTAGATGGGATTGGCCGGCATCAGGACCGTCTTGCCGGTCTTGGCATCGATCATCGCCTGCTGGATGACGGCAACGACGAAGCCGTCGGGCTGGGCGTGCGCGACGGGGGCGAAGGCGACAGCCGCAAGGACGGCCGCCAAAGCGATGCGAATCCTGCTGAACCCGGTCATTGCCACCCCCAAATGTCCCCTGTGGCCGGCCCGTTCTCCGATCGGCAACATAGCACGATAAGTGGTTTGTTAACCCCGATTGTCCAAGGGGCAGCTTGTGATTGCGGTCACAATATGTCCGATACCACGCAAGGTTGTCCGAATTCGGGACGAAATTCACGGAATTCCCAGGCGGCACACATGAAGCTGGATTTGTGATCGGAGCCGCGTTGACGCTCCGCCACGACTCGCAATAGCGTCACCCAAGCGTCATGAGTTGACGTTCCGGCGGTGCGTGACGGCCCCGGATTTTCCAACACAGCGGTGCGCGTTCGAGCCCTTGGCGGCGTTTAGCCGACGTCCGGGGAACGGGTTGGTTTTGTGCGCGGATTGAGGTGTGGAACGAGGCTTTTTTAGTTCGGAAAAAGCCTGACAAAGAGCGCGAGTAACCCTATATTTAGTGTTTCCGGGTATCGTACATACAAGCACTGGGGGCAAACCCCGGGTCCGGAGTGGGGCTGAAAGAGACAGGAATCACCCGGTCACGGGTCCATTGGCTTGCGTGCGGATGACCGCGCGAGCCCGACATTTGGGGCAAGAGAATGCGGATCGAGCGGCGCTACACCAAGGCAGATGCATCGGCCTATGACGGCATCGAATTCCGGACGACGCGAAGCGAAATCCGCAATCCGGATGGCTCGGTCGTCTTCAAGCTCGACGACATCCAGGTGCCGGCCGCGTGGAGCCAGGTGGCCAGCGATATCCTCGCGCAGAAGTACTTCCGCAAGGCTGGTGTTCCCGCCCGCCTGAAGCGCTTTGAGGAGAACGACGTCCCGTCATGGTTGTGGCGCTCGGTGCCCGACGCGGCGGCGCTGGCCGATCTGCCCGAGGACGAGCGTATGGTCTCCGAGCAGGATGCGCGCCAGGTCTTCGACCGGCTCGCCGGCACGTGGACCTATTGGGGCTGGAAGGGCGGCTATTTCGACACGGAAGAGGACGCCCGCGCCTTCTTCGACGAATTGCGCGCCATGCTCGCCAGCCAGAAGGCGGCGCCCAACAGCCCGCAGTGGTTCAACACCGGCCTGCATTGGGCCTACGGCATCGACGGGCCGAGCCAGGGCCACCACTATGTCGACTACCGGACCGGCGTACTGACCGCCTCGGCGAGCGCCTACGAGCATCCGCAGCCGCATGCCTGCTTCATCCAGGGCATCGAGGACGACCTCGTCAACGAGGGCGGCATCATGGACCTGTGGGTGCGCGAGGCGCGCCTATTCAAATACGGCTCGGGCACCGGCTCCAACTTCTCGCGGCTCAGGGGCGAAGGCGAGCGGCTGTCGGGCGGCGGCAAGTCCTCCGGCCTGATGAGCTTCCTCAAGATCGGCGACCGCGCCGCCGGCGCCATCAAGTCGGGCGGTACCACCCGCCGCGCCGCCAAGATGGTGGTGGTCGACGTCGATCACCCGGACATCGAGAACTACATCAACTGGAAGGTGCGCGAGGAGCAGAAGGTGGCGGCGCTGGTCACCGGCTCGAAGATCCTGGCCCAGCACCTCAAGGCGATCATGCGCGCCTGCGTCAACTGCGACGGGCCCAACGATTCGTGCTTCGACCCGGCCAAGAACCCGGCGCTGAAGCGCGAGATCAAGGCCGCCAGGAAGGCGCAGATCCCGCAGAACTACGTGCTGCGCGTCATCCAGTTCGCCAAGCAGGGCTATACCGACATCGACGTGCCGGTCTACGACACCGACTGGGATTCGGAGGCCTATCTCACCGTCTCCGGCCAGAACTCCAACAACTCGGTGCGGGTTACCGACGACTTCCTGCGCGCCGTCGAGGACGATGGCGACTGGCACCTCACCGGGCGCATCTCCGACAAGGCCAACAGGACGCTGAAGGCGCGCGACCTGTGGGAAATGATCGGCAATGCCGCCTGGCAGTCGGCCGATCCCGGCATCCAGTTCCACACCACCATCAACGACTGGCACACCTGCCCGGCCTCAGGCCCGATCCGCGCCTCCAATCCGTGCTCGGAATACATGTTCCTCGACGACACGGCGTGCAATTTGGCCTCGCTGAACCTGATGCAGTTCGCCGACAAGGACCACAACTTCGAGGTGGAGTCCTTCGAGCACGCCGTGCGCCTGTGGACGATCGTGCTGGAAATCTCGGTGATGATGGCGCAGTTCCCGTCGCGCCGCATCGCGGAACTCTCCTACGAATACCGCACGCTCGGCCTCGGCTACGCCAATATCGGCGGCCTCTTGATGTCGTCGGCCATCCCCTACGATTCCGAGCAAGGCCGTGCCATCGCCGCCGCCATCACCGCGGTGATGACCGGCGTCTCCTATGCCACCTCGGCCGAGATGGCGGGCGAGCTCGGCGCCTTCCCCGGCTACGGCAAGAACCGCGAGGCGATGCTGCGCGTCATCCGCAACCATCGCCGCGCCGCCTATGGCCACGCCGAGGGCTACGAGGCGCTGTCGGTCAACCCGGTGCCGCTCAACGCCGCCGCTTGTCCCGACGAGGCGCTGGTGGCGCACGCCCGCGTCGCCTGGGACCATGCGCTGGCGCTCGGCGAGGCCCACGGCTTCCGCAATGCGCAGGTCTCGGTGATCGCGCCGACCGGCACCATCGGCCTGGTGATGGACTGCGACACCACCGGCATCGAGCCGGACTTCGCGCTGGTCAAGTTCAAGAAGCTTGCCGGCGGCGGCTACTTCAAGATCATCAACCGCGCGGTGCCCGAGGCGCTCAGGGTGCTCGGCTATGACGACGCCGCCATCAAGGGCATCATCGACTATGCCGTCGGCCGCGGTTCGCTCGATGGCGCCCCGGCGGTCAATCCGGCCGCGCTTCATGCCAAGGGCTTCAGCGACGCCACCATCGCCAAGGTCGACGCGGCGGTGAAGACCGCCTTCGACATCAAGTTCGTCTTCAACCGCTGGACCATCGGCGACGAGCAGATGGCCGAATTCGACGTGCCGGAGGAGAAGCTCTCCGACCCGGCCTTCGACCTCCTCACCCATCTCGGCTTCTCGAAGAAGGAGATCGAGGCGGCCAACACCTGGGTGTGCGGGACGATGACGCTGGAAGGCGCGCCGGGCCTCGATCCCGAGCATCTGGCGGTCTTCGATTGCGCCAGCCCGTGCGGGCGCATCGGCAAGCGCTCCCTGTCGGTGGCGAGCCACATCAACATGATGGCGGCGGCGCAGCCGTTCATCACCGGCGCCATCTCCAAGACCATCAACATGCCCAACGACGCCACGGTCGAGGACTGCAAGAACGCCTACATGCTGTCGTGGAAGCTGGCGCTGAAGGCCAACGCGCTCTACCGCGACGGCTCCAAGCTGTCGCAGCCGCTCAATGCCCAGCTGCTCGCCGATGACGACGAGGACGAGGACGAGGCGGTCGAGGCGCTGATCGCCAAGACGCCGGCGGCGCGCGCCGAGGTGGTCGCCGAGCGGATCGTCGAGCGCATCATCGAGAAGGCGGTGCGCGACCGCGAGAAGCTGCCCAACCGGCGCAAGGGCTACGCCCAGAAGGCGATCGTCGGCGGCCACAAGGTGTATCTGCACACCGGCGAATACGACGACGGCCGCCTCGGCGAGATCTTCATCGACATGCACAAGGAAGGCGCCGCCTTCCGCAGCCTGATGAACAACTTCGCCATCGCCATCTCGCTCGGCCTGCAATACGGCGTGCCGCTCGAGGAATATGTCGACGCCTTCACCTTCACCCGCTTCGAGCCCGCCGGCTTCGTCCAGGGCAACGACGCGATCAAGAGCGCGACCTCGATCCTCGACTATGTCTTCCGGGAGCTCGCGATCTCCTATCTCGGCCGCCACGACCTCGCCCATGCCACCCCCGGCGACACCGGCACCACCGCCGTCGGCGGCGAGCCGCAGGTCAAGGCGACGCCGGATTCGGCGGTCTCGCACGGCCTCTTCCGCGGCAAGCGGCTGGCGCTGGTCGACCGCCCGGCGACCGAGGCCCGCGGCAGCAACGATCCCGGTACGCCGCGCGGCCCCGCGACCGGCGGTTCGGTCACCGCCATCGGCGGCAGCGGCGCCGGTGCCGCCCGCGCCATGGCCGCGGTCCGCCGCGAGGTGGCGGCGAGCGCGCCGCAGATGAAGCTCGGCCTCGCCGAAGCCGCCCCCGCGGCCAAGGCGAAGCCGGCGGAGGCGGCGCCCGCGGCACGCGCTGACGGCCCGGCCTTCAAGCCGGCCGGCAGCCACGCCAAGGCGGAGGCGCCGTCAAAGGAGCAACGCTCCGCCGCCGCGCGCCTTGCCGGCTACCAGGGCGACGCCTGCCCCGAATGCGGCAACTTCACGCTGGTGCGCAACGGCACCTGCCTGAAGTGCGACACCTGCGGCGGCACGACGGGGTGCTCGTAGGGGGAGCGTGATCCAACGAGAAGTAGATGGCCAGACGACCCGCACCAGCCAAGGCGGCGATAGCCGCTGGCCTGACGCCCGATGGAATGCATCGCGCAAAGGCGATAATAGCAAGTGCTATTGGCGCGGTTGAAGAATTTGATCCCCAGTCTGTGGTGATACAATATTCGCCGGAAGTAACTTCCCTTAGGGTGCGCATCAAGTCGGCTCTCGAGAGGGCCTTCGGTGCCGAAACCGTTGAGTATGAGAGATATGCTCGCGCGGCGCGCTTGAATGATGGGCCGTACAATTATGCCTACAAAGTTGCGGCCTCTGAATTCCAAGCGACACTAAGCCAAGAGAAGGAGCTTACACTATCGCTCCTTCGGCAGGCGATTGAGGATATCGACCAAAATTGTCGCTTGCACCTAGATCTGTAGAAGCAATCGCTGGTGAGCCGAAAACAATCAGCCAACGCATTTTTCTCGTACATGGCCATGACGAAGGCGCAAGGGAGAGTTCGGCGCGTTTCCTCACAGGTCTTGGTTTCGACGTTGTAATCCTTCACGAGCGCCCGAATGAAGGCAGGACCGTTATTGAGAAGTTTGAACGCTATAGCGATGTCGGCTTCGCAGTTGTGCTTCTCACGCCAGACGACATCGGTGGCACGGACTCAGGACACCTAAAGCCGCGACCTCGCCAAAATGCGCTTCTTGAACTCGGATTCTTCGTGGGAAAGTTGGGGCGCAATCGAGTTTGTGCACTAAAGCGCGGAGATCTCGATTTGCCTTCTGACTACGACGGTGTGCTTTGGACAGAGTACGACGAGGCCGGCGGTTGGCGGCAGAAGCTTGCTTCCGAATTACAGGCCGCGGGCTACGAGATCGACTGGAACAAGGTAATGCGTTTGTAATGCCAGCCCTGCCAATTTCCCGCACGCCAGAATAGCGCTTCGTGCTGATTAGCGAAGCGTATTCCGCGCATTCTGAAGCCGCGCCCGGCGCGGCGGGTTGCGCCTTCGGCGAACCGCCATATGGCCCCCCGTCATCCTCCGGCGCGGCGAAGCCGGGACCGGAGGATCGCTTTCCACACGGCACAGAGGCCGTCCGCTGCTGAAGCCGATCCTCCGCTTTCGCGGAGGATGACGAAAGACAATGTGGAAAGTCGTGCCCCAAATTCTTTCGTCATTCCGGCGAAAGCCGGAATCCAGCCCGTTTCACAGCGAAGACGGCACGCGTTGTCTGGACCCCGGCTTCCGCCGGGGTGACCAAAACGCACGCACAAGCGCCACCGCCCGCCCCCTTCCCGTCCCCGATTGCTATCCGTCCGGCTGGTGTTACGGTCCGCCTCCCCGCTTTGCCACCTGAAGCCCAGAGAACCCCCATGCCGCTTTCCATGTACGCGATCTCGGTGCCGGTCTACGCACAGATCCTCACCCAGCTTGCCGCCACGCTCGACAAGGCCGCCGCCCATTGCGAGGCGAACAAGATCGAGCCGCAGGCGCTGATCGGCGCGCGCCTGTTTCCCAACATGTGGTCGCTGGCCGAGCAGGTGCGCGCCGTATGCAATCACGCCACGCGCGGTCCGGCCCGGATCGGCGGCCTTCCCATTCCTCAGTTCGACGGCAAGGACGAGAGCTTCGCCGACCTCAAGGCGCGCATCGCCTGGGTGCTCGCCTTCGTCAACGGGCTCAGCCCCGACCAGTTTGCCGATGCCGCCGAGCGCACCGTCACATTCCCCTCGGGGGGTGCTGAGGTGTCCATGACCGGCGAGCGCTATTTGCTCTTCTTCTCCATGCCGAACTTCTATTTCCACGCCACCGCCGCCTACGCCATCCTGCGCCACAACGGCGTCCCGCTGCACAAGGAAGACTTCATGGGCAACCTGTGAGCCGTAGGATGGTGGGACCGATGGGCACCTGCCGGCGGAAGCGCAGCCAGAGACGTGCTTCCGCGTCGGTCGTGCGTTGGCGCATGGCCTTGCCGAAACGGCGATGAGTTGGCGCTACCGAGCGATGCGGCATACCCCCTCCACGGGGGTTACCCCCTCCCGAAGTTCGGCGAGGATGCTCGCCGAACTTCGACCTCCCCTCAAGGGCAGGGCTATCGCATGTGGGCGAGGAGAGAGAGGAGGAAGGCATCGTCCCAGGCGGCGCGTTTAACCTTGCGTCGGATGGAAGCTGTGTCGGGGTGGGAGCGCAGCAGGTTGAGGGCAAGCTTTCTGAGGATGGCGATGTTCTCGGGCCCGTGATCTTTGCGGTTCCTGGCGCGATCCTCGTTGAGGATGACGTCGAGCACCCAGTGCAGTTGGTTCTCGATGCCCCAGTGCTGGCGCACGATGGTGAGCAGGCGCTTGGCGGAGAAGCGGCGGGAGAGCAGGAAGTAGCGGACCGTCTCCTCGCTTTGGCCGCCGTCGAGCGTGCGCCGCGCGGTGAGACGGGCCACGGCACGCAGGGCGGGGAAGCCATGCTTGCGGCCGAGGCCGAGGGTCCCCACCACGACGATCTGGCGCCATTCGTGACGGCCATGGCTGATCGGCTGTTCGGTGCAGGCTTGGTCGGACCGCTTGGCGCCTACGATCGTCTGACAGGCATCTGCCCACAGCTTGGGATGGTTCTCCTTGAGGGCGAGCACGTAGTCGGCCTCGGCGTCGCGGATGGCCTGGGCGGTGTCGGCGCGGCAATGCAGGGCATCGGCCGTGACGATGCAGCCCTTGAGCGACAACAGCCCGAGGGCCTCGAGGACGCCGGCCGTCTCGTTGCGGCCGGGAGCGGTGTGTTGCGCCAGAGCCAGCCGGGCCTCGGCCGCCCACACGTTGACCAGATGCAGCGGTGTCGTCTTGCGGCCGCGGCCGTAGGCGCCCTTGACCGCCTTGCCGTCGATCGCCACCACTCCGCGGACGCGGCTGGCCCGCCCGAAGGCGGCCATGAAGCGGCGGAAGGCGGCCTCGAAGGCCTCCGGCCGCAGTACCCGGAACACCCGGCTGAAGGTGTCGTGGCTGGGGATGCCGTGCTCCAGGCGCAATACCTGCCGCAACAGCCCCTCCTTGGCGCGGCCGAAGTCGGCCATGTCGACGCAGCCTTCTGCCCCGCACAACAGCGCCGCCAGCGCGACGAACAGCACCTCGGTGAGATCGTGCATCGCGTTGGCCGCGCGCGGATCAGGCAAATCCGCGAAGCAGTCCTTGAACTTCTCCATGGCTCTCTCCCCGAAAACGCGGAGAGACCCTCAGAATCCTGTTCGCCGAAATTGGCAACAGCCCTCCCAACCCCACATGCGATTCCCCTGCCCTCAAGGGGGAGGTTGGCTGAGCAAGTGGCGAGCGCGACAAACACAAGAGGCGTAGAGCGCGAGAGTGCGTCGCTGATTCCGTCGAGGGTCGAGAATTGGTCAGGGCTTGTGCGATGGCGATGCGGCGGGAGAGCGGGGCTCAGGGCGATCTGGTCGTGATCGACGGCGGCGTCTGGAACGCGGATGCCGACCGCCTCGAAGGTTGCGTGCGCGGATGAAGCGGCGCGCGACGCCGTCTACGCCAATCGTGCGAGTTGAATCCGGCATTGGGCGGGAGGCCATGCGCCGACGCGGAGAATGGTCGACAGCCGCCCATGTACTCGATCGCGGCTGCATGCGCCGCGCGTGGTTGCGTGGGCGTGAGAACGTTCACAAGCGCTACCTGATCCATGTCGCGGGGTTCAATCTCGGCGTTCTGATGCGCGCGCTGTTCGGGTGCGGACTCCCAGAGAGGCCGCGAACGCTAAACGGCGCCTCCGTTCGTCATTCAGACCGATGTCGCGGTCGCAATCATCATCGCCGAGATCGACCGCGAGATGGCATGCTCGCAATCGTCGCCGCGCCAGAAACAGATGATCAAAGGGAGTAGGGTAGAGCGCGCAGGCGCGACGGGCAGCCAAACAAGAGGCGAGGACGGCCGAAGGCCGGACAGGGACACAAGAGAAATAAATCTATCCCCGCCTCCCCGACCCCATGAGATGATGCGCTTGTCCTCGCTCGGATGAGGGGCGTCTACCGGTGGCGACCTTTAGGCGGAGCGGGGTGCGGTGTCTGTCCTTGCCGTCTCGCAAGCGGCAAGGTCGGGAGCCCGGAAGACCGCTTGCGGAGGAGAATGCGATGGTGCCTCCGCGCGCCAAGGCCCTGAAATGGTGCAGCGCTAAAGGCGGCAGGGGTCAGCCACCGGGGCAAACCGGGCGGGGAAACCCGCAACGGGACCGTGGCGGTCGAGAGCGGCCCATGTGCCAGCTCGCCTCTGTTGGCCCAGGCGGCCCGGAGCATAAATCCCGCGGCGGGCGCTCGGCTGAGCGCCCAGAGCATACCTGGCATGGCACTCATCGAGCGCCCGCCACCCCTCGCGCCCAAGAGGCGCGGAGGGCCGAAAGAGACCGTGGAGGGCCGAAGGCCCGACAGGGAAAGATACGAAGGCCCGACCGGGACGAAAGAAAAGTCCCGCGAGGTGCTCTTTGAAAGGTCGATCACCCGGCGCCGACGGCGCGCGGGAACGCATAGCCGTAGCTCCTCCCGTTCGCTGCCGCGCAGGCGAGAGCCCAGGCGAGAGTCGATGCTGCGATGACGTACGCGCGCCCTAATCCCGCCTGACCGCCCCTTCCCCGGCCCCGCCCGAGGCGCCACCGAGCAGCGCGGCGGCCAGTTCCTGCGGGGTCTTGCCGGCGGAATCGGCGACCGATTGCAGCGTTGCCGTGGGATCGCTGACGGTCACGCCCATCTCGGAGAGCTTCGCCATGAGGCCACTGGCATCCGTCTTGGCAAGCGGCGCGAGGTCGGAGAGCGATGCGCTCGACACGGCCTGGCTGATGGCGAACGCCGCACGCATGTCGGGCCGGCCGCCTTCGCTGGCCGTCTCGGTGCCGAACAGCACCGGATAGGAGAACAAGCCGCTGATGACGACGGTGAGCGCCAGACCGGCATAGAAGGCCGGGCGCCTGAAATAGCCGAGGAACTGGCGCCAGTTGCGGGCGATGTGGAAGAGCGCGCCGGCGATCATCAGGAAGCCGATCCAGATGTGCAGCGCTTCGGTCGGCGGGGTGTGGATGCGGAAATAGAGCAGGACGCCCGTCACCGAGGTGATGACGAACGAGGCAAAGATGAGGGTCGAGCCCCATCTGTTGACGAACTGGCGCATGGGATCGGTGTCCGTGAATACGGCGTTGTGGGCGGTGCCGCCGGCAGGCGGGCATCCGGTACACGTGCCGGACGTGCTTTCCCGACGGCGATCGGCCGGGCTGCGACATTTGCGACCGCTGCCGCCCGGTTGGAGCCCCGGGCATAAGCGGAGGTATCGCGATGCGGCGCCCGGCCGCCCCTCATCCGTTCCACACTTTCAGCGCCCGCCCGATCTGCTCGATCACCGCGTCGATGTCGGCGAGCACCTCATCTTCGGGGAAGCGCAGCACGAGATAGCCGGCGGATTCGAAGGCGGCCGAGCGGGCATGGGCATCGCCCGCGGCGCGCGTCGCGTCGTCGATCTCGATGATGATTTTGGTTTCGTAGGAGCCGAAATCGGCGGTGTGCCGGCCGACCGGCATCTGGCTCCGCCACGATTGGCCGAAAGGCGCCGCGCCGAGGCGGGCCCATAGTGCTTGTGTCGCCGCGCTCATCCCGTGGCGAGGGCGGCGGGCGAAGCCCGTCCGCCGCAGTCCGACGTGCCGCTTCACCGGGACAAGCCCGGTGACGGCCGAAGACGTGGAGAGAACGCCGTAGGCGTCCGAGGCGCTGGCTCAGGCGCGCTTGCGGCCCATACCGGGGCGCGGCTTCGGCTTCGGCATCGGCAGCAGTCCCTCGCGCTGGGCAAGCTTGCGGGCCTGCTTGCGGCCGCGCCGGATCGCCTCGCCCTTTTCGCGCGCTTTGCGCTCGGAGGGCTTCTCGTAATAGCGCTGGCGCTTGAGTTCGCGGAAGACGCCCTCGCGCTGCAGCTTCTTCTTGAGACCTTGAGAGCCTGATCGACATTGTTGTCGCGAACGAGGATTTGCAGGGTATTTCCTTTCGTCTGTCTGCGCCGCGCCGGATTTTCCGCCGGGCGGCGAAAATCATCCGGGACAGAAATCCCGAATAGCGCGCCGGAGGGATGGCCCGAATTTGCGGAGTCGTCGCCGGCGAATTCGCTTCCCGGCCGCGCAATCGCGGCCTTTGGCGGGAATCTGCTCGGCATCCGCGTGCGTTTATCTAGTGCGACTGTCGCCTGAACGCAAGTTTGCCCGCGTTCCCCGGGGCAGCCTCCCGGCTAACCCGCCATTAACCACAAGCGGGTTTCAATAGCGACGCGCCGGGCACACGGCCCGCCGCCGGAGGGTCCGCCATGTCTCATCGTTCGCTGCTCGTCGCCGCCATCGCCTGCGCCCTGTCGGCCCCGCCGGCGGCGCGTTTGCCGCCGATCTCGCTGCGGCTCCGCCCGCCTCCGCGCCGACCGGCTGCGTCGCCATCGACCATGCGCCCGCTGGCGGTCAACAAGCACAAGCACGGCCAGCTCCGACTATGTGCGATCTATCGTGCGCATCTACGACGTGGCGCCCTACGATCCGCGCTGCCCGCACGGCCAGCCCGCCGGCATCTACGTGCCGCCGCAGACCGCCTATCTGGTCTCCTCGCCGACCCGCTACACCGAGTGCGTCTGGCCCTGCGCCGATTCGATCCACCACGACTGGTATGACGGCCGCCTGTGGTACCACGATGCCGGCACGCCCAACCGGCCGGACGTCTTCATGATCCTCCAGAAGGACTGAGCCGGCCACGGCCGCGCGCCTCCGCCATCGCCGCGGCCGGTGCGGCAAAGGGCGCCACCATCCGCCTTGTCCTCGCCGCGAAGTGCGGCGAAGATCGCGCCGCCACGGCGGCGAATCCGCCGGCTCCACCGCCATGCCCGGGGAGGGTGACCATGCTTCGCAAGGCGTCGCGTCTGGCCGCGTTCGGCTCGTTCCTGTTTGTCGTTCTCGCCAGCCGCGGGCGCCTCCGCGGCACCCGACGCCCGGGCGGTGGCCGATGCCTTCGTCGCCGCCTTCGGCGCCTCCGGCAAGGCCGTCGCCAGCTACGACAATGCCGTGGCCGACGGCGACACGATCACCATCACCGGCTTCAAGGCGGTGCAGCCCAAGCGCACCGACCGCGACATCACCGTCGCCACCATCGTCATCACCGGCGCCGCCGAGCGCCAGCCGGGCGGCTTCACCGCCGCCAGCATGACCTTCAGCGATGGCAGCGCCAGCACGGCAAGGATGGCTCCGCCAAATGGCAGACGGCGGTGGTCACCAATGCGGTCGTGCCGACGCCCGACGAAATCCGCTCGCTGAGCAACAAGTTTCTGCCCTTCAGCACCGCCTCGGTGAGCGGCATCGCCATCACGGCGCCCGAACTGGCGCAGCCCATCGACGTCGCCAAGATCGATCTCGCCATGGCCGCCGACGACAAGGGCGAGCCGAACAGCATCACCTTCTCGACGACCGGCATCCACCTGCCCGCCTCCGCCTTCGATGCGCCGGAGGTGCAGGGCGTGATGCAGGGCCTCGGCTACACCGATCTGGTCCTGTCGGTCGGCTTCGACGTCGGCTTCGACAGCAACGCCGACAAGCTCGCCCTGCGCTCGTTCGCCCTCGATGTCGGCGACGTCGGCAAGCTCGAGATCAACGGCGCCTTCAGCAACGTGAAGGTCCACGGCATGGTCGGCGGCGGCACTGACACGAAGCCGGCGCCGAAGATCGAAGCCGAACCTCGATTCGCTGACCATCCGCTTCGACAATGCCGGCATCATCGAGCGGGCGCTCGACATGCAGGCGCAGATCCTCGGCACCACGCGCGACGACGTCGCCGCCCAGTGGCCGATGGCGCTCATGTTCCTGATGGGCGATGTCGGCGGCATGGAGTTCCAGCAGAAGGTGCAGACGGCCGTCACCACCTTCCTGAAGTCGCCGAAGTCGTTGACCGTCACGCATGGCGCCGGCGGCTCCGGTCTCCTTCGACGAGGTGGTCAAGACGCTCGGAGAAGACCAGACGAAGCTTCCCGACCTGCTTGCTGTCGACATCATCCGTCAACAACTGAGCGCCGGCCCGTCGCCGCGCCACGCAAGGGGGTTTGCCATGCTGTTCCGGTTCGCCGCCGCCGGTCTTGTCGCCGGTGCCGGCCTCGCCCTGTTCATGCAGGCGGCCGTCGCCGAGGAGCCGGTCGAGACCGCGATCAAGGGATGGGTCGCGTCGATCGACGCCTCGCCCGACTGGCAGGCCTCCTACCAGTCTCTCACCTACGATGCGGCGGGCAGGCGCGCGGTGCTGTCCGGCCTGACGATCCGCAGCCAGGTGCCGTGGGCGTCGACATCGGCTTCGGACCGTCGCCGTCACCGGCTTCGCCGCGGCGGCGGACGGCGGCTTCACCGCCGACCGCATCACGGCGGACAAAGGCACGCTGGCGGCAGGGCCGATCAAGCTCGCCCTGTCGGATGCCGAGGTGAACGCCCTCACCATGCCGGCGCTGCCCGCGGTCACCTGGGACCCTGCAGCATCCGTTCACGTCCATGCTCAGGGTCTATGCGCCGTTCAGCCGGCTGGCGATGACCAACGGCCGCATCGGCGTCGCTCGGCCTGACCGAGGACAATGCCGGCGTCGCCAGCCGCATCACCTACGACCAGTTCCGCATCGACCGCTGGGCCGACGGCAAGATCGCCGCGATCACCGCCGGGCCGCTCAGCATGGAAGCGCCGCACCCGGACGGCCTGATCAAGATGAAGGTCGCCAGCGTCGAGACGCGCGACATCGACATCGGCGCTGCGCTCAGGGTGCTCGACCCGGACCGCTATGCCGGCGGCATCGGCGACGGCGTCTGGCACAAGGTGACCGGGCTCACCGCCTATCACGATTTCGCGGTCGACGGCCCCGGCCTGAAGATGACCATGACGCTGCTTTCGGTCGAGGACTTCAAGCTGCGCCAGCCGCGGCACAGCTTCGCCGCCTTCCTCGACCGCGATCTTCGCCGACCCGAACGCGCCGACCACCGATCCGCAATCGGCGCAGGCGATGGCCGACCTGTTGTCGGCCTACGGCCTCGGCCGCCTCGGCATCAGCGGCCTCGACATCGCCGCCACCGGCATGGACGGCTTCCACCTCGGCGGGCTTGAACGTCTCCGACCTGTCGATCGACCGGCTCGGCGAGTTCGCCATCGACGATTTCGCCACGAAGGTGGCGGACGTCGGCTCGGTCAAGCTCGGCCATTTCGCCATCGGCAACGTGGCGCTGCCCGGCGCCGACGGGCTGGTCCAGGCGATGCGCGCCGGCCAGGGGAGCGGCAATCCCGACATGGCAGCGTTGGCGCCGAAGCCGGGCTTCATCGCGATGTCCGGCCTGGAGACGGCCGATCGTCGATACGCCGCACGATCGAGCTGGGCAAGCTGCGCATCGACCTTGCCGATTATGTCGGCACGGTGCCGACGGCGATTTCGGCGGAGATGAGCGATTTCATCGTGCCGGTATCGTCGCTGGAACCCAATGCCCAGGCGGTCTTCGGCAAACTCGGCTACGACACGCTCGATCTCGGCTACCAGCTCAAGGCCAACTGGAACGCGGCGGACGAGACGCTGAATGTCGACACGCTGCGATTCGACATGAAGGGTGCCGGCGGGCTGGTGCTGTCGATGCTGCTCAGCGGGCTGCCGCGCGATGCGATCGAGAAGCCGCAGATCGCTGCCCGGCGTCCTGCCCGGCCTGACGCTCGGCAAGGCGACGTTGACGCTCAAGGACGATTCGATCGTCGGCAAGGGCCTCGACCTGCTGGCCGAGAAGATGCACGCCAACCCGGAGAAGTTCCGCCAGCAGTTCGCCGAGTGCCATGCCGCTGCTGCTGTCGCTCTTCGTGCTGCACGATCCCAAGGTGGCGGCGGTGGTGCGCGAGAGCGGGATCCTGGCGACGCTGGCGCCGGTGGTGAAGGCGTTCATCGCCGCGCCGGGCTCGTCGATCACCGTCGCGCTGGCGCCGCCGACGCCGGTCGCCTTCCCGGCGATCACCCTGGCCGTGCAGAACGAGCCGGCTTCCCTGATCACCCTGCTCGGGCTGACGGTCGGCAGTTCGGCCATGCCGCCGCCGGGCCCCGGAGGCACCACGCCGGCGCCGGTTCCGCAAGGCGCCTGACGCCGCCCCGGCGGATGACAGCCTCCGCCCGGCCGTGCCGGCGCAGTAAGCGCGAAGATATCCCTGCCGGCTACTCCGGCAGGTTCAGGCGGATGTGAAGCTCGCGGAGCTGCTGGGCGGTCACCTCGGACGGCGCGCCCATCATCAGGTCCTCGGCGCGCTGGTTCATCGGGAACAGCGTCACCTCGCGCAGGTTGTCCTCGCCGCAGAGCAGCATGACGATGCGGTCGATGCCGGGCGCGATGCCGCCATGCGGCGGGGCGCCCATCTGCAAGGCGTGCAGCATGCCGCCGAATTTCGATTCCAGCACGTCCTCGCCGTAGCCGGCGATGGCGAAGGCCTTCTTCATGATCTCCGGCTTGTGGTTCCGGATGGCGCCCGACGACAGCTCCACGCCGTTGCAGACGATGTCGTACTGGAAGGCGTGGATGCCGAGGATCGCCTCGTGGTCGGCCGGGTCGAGCGCCAGGAAGGCGTCGTGGTCGTAGTTCGGCATGGAGAACGGGTTGTGGGAGAAGTCGATCTTCTTCTCCTGCTCGTTCCACTCGTACATCGGGAAATCGACGATCCAGCAGAAGGCGAAGCGGTCCTCGTCGACCAGGCTCGAGGTCGCGGCCGACCTTCTGGCGCGCGGCGCCGGCAAAGGCGAGGAAGCGGTCGGGCCGGCCGCAGACGAAGAAGACGGCGTCGCCGTCGTTCAGGCCGAGCTGGTTGCGGATCGCCTCGGTGCGGTCCTCGCCGATGTTCTTGGCGATCGGCCCGGCGCCGGCGCCATCGTCGCGGAAGAAGATGTAGCCAAGGCCCGGCTGGCCCTCGCCCTGCGCCCAGGCGTTCATGCGGTCGCAGAAGGCGCGGTTGCCCCCGGTCGGCGCCGGTATCGCCCACACCACCACCTTGGGGTCGGCCTCGATCTGGCCGGCGAAGACCTTGAAGCCGGAGCCGGCGAAATGCGCCGTCACGTCCTGCATCTCGATGGGGTTGCGCAGGTCCGGCTTGTCGGAGCCGTATTTCCTCAGCGCCTCGACATAGGGGATGCGCGGGAAGTCCTGGGTGACCGGCTTGCCCTCGGCGAACTCCTCGAAGAGGCCGCGCAGCACCGGTTCGACCGCCTGGAAGACGTCCTCCTGCTCGACGAAGCTCATCTCGATGTCGAGCTGGTAGAACTCGCCGGGCGAGCGGTCGGCGCGGGCATCCTCGTCGCGGAAGCAGGGCGCGATCTGGAAGTAGCGGTCGAAGCCAGCGATCATGATGAGCTGCTTGAACTGCTGCGGCGCCTGCGGCAGGGCGTAGAACTTGCCGGGATGCAGGCGCGAGGGCACCAGGAAGTCGCGCGCCCCTTCCGGCGATCGAGGCGGTCAGGATCGGCGTCTGGAACTCGAAGAAGCCGGAGCCGGTCATGCGCTGGCGCAGCGAGGAGATGATCTCCGCCCGCTTCATGATGTTGCGATGCAGCTTGTCGCGGCGGAGATCGAGGAAGCGGTATTTGAGCCGTGTCTCTTCCGGGTAGTCGAGATCGCCGAAGACCGGCACGGGCAGCTCGGCCGCCTCCGACAGCACTTCCAGCTCGTCGATGAAGACCTCCACCGCGCCCGTCGGCAGGTTCGGGTTGACCGTCCCTTCGGCGTGCGCGCCTTCACCCTGCCGTCGATGCGGATCACCCATTCGGAGCGCACCCGCTCGGCGGCGCCGAAAGCCGGCGAATCGGGGTCGGCGACGCACTGGGTCATGCCGTAATGGTCGCGCAGGTCGATGAACAGCAGCCCGCCGTGGTCGCGCACGCGATGCACCCAGCCGGAAAGACGCGCGGGCTGGCCGACATCGGCGGGGGTGAGGGCGCCACAGGTATGGCTGCGATAGCGGTGCATGGGGGGTCTCTGGATCGTGATGCAGGGTCGCCCGGCGGGCAAGAAATGCCCGGTTTCCGGCCGCCGGAAAAGCGCACGCGAGCGGGTGGCTGTCAAGGCCCGCGCCGCCGCGACCGCCGCGCCGTCCCGCCCGCCCTGCGCCGCTCGGGCGCGCCCGCCAATCTTCGCCGATCCGGCCCATTTTACCCGGACATTCAAGGCCGCCACGACGCTGACGCCGGGCGCCCGGCGGGCCACCGGGGCCGGCCGTCTGCCTGAGATACCGCGGGGTTGCAGGGCGCCGATGGGCTCGCCCGGCTGTGCCGTCTTGCCACAATGCACCGGAAAATCGCCGGGAGGGTCAGCGCCCCGATCGAGAAAAGCCTTGCATCACCGGGCCTTGTCGGCAATTCATTAGAATTCAGCAAAAGCGCCGCAGGCGTCTGCTAGACAAGGGACAAAGCGCCCTCTCGTCGGCTATACGAACAAGTCATGACCATCGTTACCACGACCGCCGATCTCTCCGCTCTGTGCAAACGCCTCGCCCGCTTCCCCGCGGTTACCGTAGATACGGAATTCATGCGGGAAACGACCTTCTGGCCGAAACTCTGCGTGATCCAGATGGCCAGCCCCGACGAGGGCGCCATCATCGACGCGACGGCGCCGGAGCTGGACCTCGATCCATTCTTCAAATTGATGAAGAACGAGAAAGTCATCAAGGTCTTTCATGCGGCCCGCCAGGACATCGAAATCGTCTACCATCTCGGCGATCTGATCCCCCATCCGGTGTTCGACACCCAGGTGGCGGCCATGGTCTGCGGCTTCGGCAAGTCGGTCAGCTACGACCAGCTCGTCCACAAGCTCACCGGCACGCGCATCGACAAGTCGTCGCGCTTCACCGACTGGAGCCGCCGGCCGCTGTCGGAACGCCAGATCGAATATGCGCTGGCCGACGTCACCCACCTCCGCGACGTCTATCAGGCGCTCTCCCAGCGCCTGGAGGAGCAGAACCGCGCCGAATGGGTGCGCGAGGAGATGGAGGTGCTGACCTCGCCCGGCACCTACCGGCTGGAGCCGGAGGAGGCATGGCAGCGGCTGAAGCTGCGCGTGCGCAAGCCGATCGAGCTGGCCGTCATGCGCGAAGTGGCGGCGTGGCGCGAGCGCGAGGCGCAGGCGCGCGACGTGCCGCGCAGCCGCGTCATCAAGGACGACGCCATCTACGAGATCGCGGCGCAGCAGCCGACCACCCCGACGGCGCTCGGCCAGTTGCGCACCATCCCGCGCGGCTTCGAGCGGTCGCGCGCGGCGGAGGACATTCTGGCGGCGGTGCGCACGGCCATGGCCATCCCGCGCGACGAGCTGCCGCGTATCCCCAAGCACCGGCCGACGGCGAACGGCAACGGCGCGGCGGTCGATCTGCTCAAGGTGCTGCTCAAGATGACCAGCGAGAGCCACGGGGTCGCCTCCAAGATCATCGCCACGGTCGATGACCTCGAGGCGATCGCCAGCGACGACGAGGCCGACGTACCGGCGCTCTCAGGCTGGCGGCGGGAACTCTTCGGCGAGGCGGCGCTCAAGCTGAAATCCGGCAAGATCGCGCTCGCCGTGAAGCAGAACCACGTGGTCGCCATCAACAAGGGCTGAGCGCCGCGGCTCGTCCCGCAAAGGCGGGCGCCCTACTCCACCACGATCGCCGGCTCCAGCCCGGCGAATTTGGCCACCTGCGCCAGACGGCGGAGCACGCGCGCCCCGCCGAGCGTGGCGAGGTCCTGAGGCAGCACCAGCGCCAGCGTCTTGCCGCGGATTTCCATGCGCGTGCGGTTGACGATGCCCGGCGTCGCCGCGGAGAGCAGATGCGCCACGCGCAGCGTCGCGCCGAGCGCCCGGGCGCGCTCCATCATGCGGGTCGGGACCAGTTCGCGGATGCGCGGCGACAGCTGCTCGTCGATCAACCCCTCGTGCCGATAGAAATTGGCCAGCGCCAGAAAAGCGCGGCCGGGATGGTCGATGCCGATGAAGGAAGCGTGGGAGATCAGGTTGAGGCTCTGCTCGCCGCGGTATTCGGGATGGGCGCGCCAGCCGACATCGATCAGCAGACAGGCGGCGTGGCGCAGGCGGGTCTCGGCCTCGGTCTCGTCGAGGCCGATGACGCGGAGCGCCATCGCCGACCACGCGGTCAGTTCGTGGACGTGCCGCGGCGAGCGCGAGCGCAGAAAGGCCAGCTCCTCACAGGCGACGATGAGCGGGTCCTGCGCCTTCTCCTCCGGGTCGAGCAGCTCGTAGAGCAGCCCCTCGCGCACGCCCAGCGCCGACATCACGACCTGGGACGGCTTCATTACCCGGATCACCTGTTCCAGGACGACGGCGCCAAAGGGCAGCAACGGCCGGCGATTGCGCGAGACGACCTCGATCGAATCGAGCGAATCGATCTCGCGCCGGGCGACCATGTGGCAGAAGTCGGCGGCCTCGCCCGCGTCGATCGTGTAGTGGTGCATGACGTGCAGCGGATAGCCGGCCTGGCGGAGGTGCAGGCGGGCCAGCGAACGCCAGGTGCCGCCGATGGCGTAGAAGGTCCGCTTCTCGCCGCCGGGCAGCACCTTCGACTTGTCGAGCGCCTCGGCCGCGATCTTTTCGGCCTTCTTCGTCGATCCTTCTGAGGATTCTTCGAGCCTGATGCCGCCCAGCGGGAAGGTCTCGCCCGTCCCGATGCGGCTGCCGCGGATGTCAACCACATCAATGCTGCCGCCGCCGAGGTCGCCGGCGATCCCGTCTGGCCGGTGGAAGCCGGAGACCACGCCCTGGGCGCTCAGCCGGGCCTCCTCGCTGCCGGAGAGCACCGTCGCCTTGACCCCGGTGATCGCCTCGACCGAGGCGATGAAATCCGGTCCGTTGGAGGCATCGCGCACCGCGGCCGTTGCCAGCACATGCAGCGCGGTGACGTCGAGCTGTTTGACGAGCGCGGCAAAACGGCGAATGGCGGTGAGCGCCGAGGCCATGGCGGCCGGCTCCAGCCGGCCGCGCGCCGCCAGGCCACGGCCGAGGCCGCACAGCTCCTTCTCGTTGAAGAACGGCGTGGCGGAGCGGGCGAGGCGCTCGTAGACGACCAGACGGACCGAGTTCGAGCCGATGTCGACGACGGCGATCGGCCCGCCGCCGTCCAGGCGCCCGGGCGCGTCTTCGACGATGGACAGTTCGTAGGTCAGGTCACGCTCCCCGACCGCCGCCGGCGCGACGCCGGTTTGGGCGCGTCGATCTTCAGCGCCTTGCCGCGACCGGACAGGCTGGGATTGGTCATGAAATACTGGTGGGCGTTGATGGGCACCTCGCCCTTCTTGGGGACGATGCGCTCGGAGGTCCCGTCCGGCATGACGCGCCAGCTCTGCTGGTTGTCGGCGAAGTTGGTGATCATGATCTGGCCGAGGATCTGTTCGTGGACGGTCGGATTGAGGATCGGCACGATCGCCTCGACGCGGCGGTCGAGATTACGCGGCATCATGTCGGCCGAGCCGATGAAGACCTTGGCCTGGGGCGACGGCAGGGCGTGGCCGTCGCCGAAGCAGTAGATGCGGGCGTGTTCGAGGAAGCGCCCGACGATCGACTTGACGCGGATGCGCTCCGACAGGCCGGGAATGCCGGGCCTCAGGCAGCAGATGCCGCGCACGACGAGGTCGATCTCGACGCCCGCCTGGCTGGCGTCGTAGAGCGCGTCGATGATCTGGGAATCGACCAGCGCGTTCATCTTCATCCAGATCTGGGCGGGGCGGCCAGCCTTGGCGTGGGCGACCTCGGCGGCGATGAGGCCGAGGATGGCGCCGCGCAGCATATGCGGCGAGATGGCCATCCGCTCCAGCGTTTCCGGCTCGGAATAGCCGGTGATGTAGTTGAAGATGCGGGCGACATCGCGGGCGATCGCCGGGTCGGCCGAGAAGAACGACAGGTCGGTATAGATGCGCGCGGTGACCTGATGATAGTTGCCGGTGCCGATATGGACGTAGCTGGTCAGCTGACCGCCCTCGCGGCGCACGACCAGCGACAGCTTGGCGTGGGTCTTCAGTTCGATGAAGCCGTAGACCACCTGCACGCCGGCGCGTTCGAGGTCGCGCGACCAGCGGATGTTGGCTTCCTCGTCGAAGCGCGCCTTGAGTTCGACCAGCGCCGTCACCGACTTGCCCGCCTCGGCGGCTTCCGCCAGCGCCCTGGCGATCGGGGAATCGTTCGAGGTCCGGTAGAGCGTCTGCTTGATGGCAACGACGTCCGGGTCCAACGCCGCCTGGCGCAGGAACTGCACCACCACGTCGAAGGACTCGTAGGGGTGATGGACGACGAGGTCCTTCTCGCGGATGGCGGCCAGGCAGTCGCCATTGTGGTCGCGGATGCGCTCGGGATAGCGCGGCGTATAGGGCGGGAACTTGAGGTTCGGCCGGTCGATGGCGACAAGCTGTGACAGATCGTTCAGGGCGAGCAGGCCGTGGACGAGGAAGATCTCGTCAGGTGTCACCGCCAGTGCTTCGGCGACGAGCTGGCGCAGGGCCTCCGGCATGGCCGCCTCGATCTCGAGGCGGATCACCGAACCGCGGCGACGGCGCTTGAGCGCGCTCTCGAAGAAGCGGACCAGATCCTCGGCTTCTTCCTCCAGCTCGATGTCCGAATCGCGGATGACGCGGAAGGCGCCCTGCCCGTCGACGCCGTAGCCGGGGAAGAGGCTGTGGACGAACAGCGTCACCGCCTGTTCGAGGCTGATGAAACGGTCGACGCAATCTTCGGTCGACGGCAGGCGGATGAAGCGCTCGATCGAACTGGGAACGCGCAGCAGCGCGGTCATGTGGTGACCGTTGGACTTGCGTGTCATCTGCAGCGCAACGGTCAGGCCGAGATTGGGGATGAACGGGAACGGATGCGCCGGGTCGATGGCGAGCGGCGTCAGCACGGGAAAGATCGAATCGAGGAAGTAGTGCTCCAGCCAGTCACGGTCGGCATCGCCGATCTCGGCGGCATCGATGAGGTAGATCCCCGCCTCGCCCAGTTCGCGGCGCAGCACCGCCCAGCGCGCCTGCTGGTCGCTGGCCAGGCTTGAGCAGGCATCCCCGATGGCGCCGAGCTGGCCGCTGAGCGAGCGCCCGTCGTCGGACACCATGGCGATGCCCTGGCGCTGCTGGCCCTTGAGGCCGGCGACGCGCACCATGAAGAACTCGTCGAGATTGTTGGCCGAGATCGACAGGAAGCGCAGCTTTTCGAGCGGCGGGTGATTCTCGTTCTGCGCCTCCTCCAGCACGCGCCGGTTGAATTGCAGCCAGGACAACTCTCGGTTGATAAAGCGTGACTTCGACTTGCGCAGCTCGATGCCGGCAGCAACGTCGGCTGCCACCGGCGCGGCGTCGTCAATGGCGACTTGCGGGTTTTTCTGTTCCATGGGGCACTTCTAGGCCGCCGGTTTCCACAAAGACACAGTTCTAGCCGCCGATTATGACGATTTCGCCAATAATCGGCCAGAGATAGCCCGCAAGCCGCCTATGTCGCCATCCCGCGCGACCTGAGCGCGCCGGTGATCTCGTCGAGCGCCAGCGGATCGTCGATGGTCGCCGGCACCCGGATCGCCTCGCCGTCGGCGATCTGGCGCATGGTACCGCGCAGGATCTTGCCGGAGCGCGTCTTGGGCAGGCGCGGTACGACCAGCACCGTCTTCAGCGCCGCGACCGGCCCGATCTGCTCGCGGACCAGCGCGATGATCTCCTTCTCGACCGCCGCCGGGCTCGCCTGGACGCCCATCTTGAGCACGACGAAGCCCACCGGCAGTTGGCCCTTGAGGCCGTCATGGATGCCGATGACGGCGCATTCGGCGACCGCGGCGTGGCTCGCCAGCACCTCCTCCATGCCACCGGTCGACAGGCGGTGACCGGCGACGTTGATGATGTCGTCGGTGCGCCCCATGATGAACAGGTAGCCGTCGCCGTCGATGTAGCCGGCGTCCGCCGTCTGGTAGTAGCCGGGGAACATGGACAGGTAGTTGAAGCGGAAGCGCTCGTCGTTGCCCCACAGCGTTGGCAGCGCGCCGGGCGGCAGCGGCAGGCGGATGGCGATGTTGCCGAGCGTGCCGGGCTTCACCGGGTGGCCGGCATCGTCGAGCACCTTGACGTCGTAGCCGGGCATGACGGTGGTCGGCGAGCCGCGCTTCACCGGCAACAGCTCGATGCCGATCGGATCGGCGACGATCGCCCAGCCGGTCTCGGTCTGCCACCAGTGGTCGATCACCGGCACGCCGAGCTTCTCCTCGGCCCAGCGCACCGAATCCGGGTCGGCGCGCTCGCCGGCGAGGAACAGGCTGCGCAGGCTGGAGAGGTCGTAACGGGCGATCAGCTTGCCGTCCGGGTCCTCCTTCTTGATGGCGCGCAGCGCCGTCGGCGCGGTGAACAGCGACGCCACCTTGTGCTCGGCGGCCACCCGCCAGAAGACGCCGGCGTCGGGCGTGCCGACCGGCTTGCCCTCGTAGAGCACGGTGGTGCAGCCGTGGATGAGCGGCGCATAGACGATGTAGGAATGGCCGACCACCCAGCCGATGTCGGAGGCCGCCCAGAACACCTCGCCCGGTTCGACGCCGTAAATGTTGGACATCGACCATTCGAGCGCGACCATGTGGCCGCCATTGTCGCGCACGATGCCCTTGGGCTGGCCGGTGGTGCCGGAGGTGTAGAGGATGTAGAGCGGGTCGGTGGCGGCCACCGGAACGCAGGGTTGCGTGCGCCCGGCGGCCCGCGCCTTGGCCATTTCGGCGGCGTAGTCGCGATCGCGGACGGGATCGAGCGCGGCGCGATGCTCGGCGCGCTGGACGACGATCATGGTCGCCGGCTTGTGGGCGGCCTGGTCGATCGCGGCGGCGGCCAGCGGCACATAGGGAACGATGCGGGTCGGCTCGATGCCGCAGGAGGCGGTGACCATCAGGTTGGGCCGGGCGTCGTCGATGCGGCTGGCCAGTTCGTGGGCGGCGAAGCCGCCGAAGACGACCGAGTGGATGGCGCCGAGCCGGGCGCAGGCGAGCATGGCGACGATCGCCTCGGGGATCATCGGCATGTAGATGATGACGCGGTCGCCCTTGGCGATGCCGTGGTCGGCGAGCACCGCGGCGAAGGTGGCGACGGTGTCGCGCAGCTCGCCATAGCTGATCGTCCGCTTGGTGCCGGTCACCGGGCTGTCGTAGATGACCGCCGTCTGCTCGGCACGCCCGCCTTCCACGTGGCGGTCGAGCGCGTTGTAGCAGGTGTTGCATGTCGCGCCGGTGAACCAGCGGCCGTAGACCCCTTGATCGGGATTGAAGGCGGCGTGCGCCGGCGTGTCCCAGGCGATCGCCTTGGCGGCTTCGGCCCAGAAGCCGATCGGATCGTCCTGCCAGCGCGCGTACGTATCCGCGTACTTGCCCATTGCCGTGTCCCCTCCCGTCCACCGCGGCGCCTGCCGGCGGCGATCTTGGTATTTTTCCAGGGAAACTAGCACGAACCCGCCTGCGGGGAAGGCGCCGGCCCTATTCCGCGAACAGGTCGGGCTGGTGGTCGATTACCTGCGCCAGCGTGGCGGCGGCAAGCCGCCGGCTGATCGCGCGGCCGCCGGCCAGCGCCTCGCGGTCGAGTTCTTCGACGATGCGGTTGGCGGCCTCGAGCGAACGCTCCATGCGCGTGACGATGGTCTCGATGACGTTGGCATCGACGGTGAGCTGGCGGTCGGCGAAGAGCTTGACCAGGACGAGGCGGAGCAGCGCGTCGTCGGGGGCGCCGAGTTCGATCGGCCGCGCGGCGCGCAAACGCGAGGCGAGATCGGGCAGGCGGATGCGCAGCGCCCCGGCGGGCAGCCGGCTGGTCAGCAATAGCGGCACGCGCCGCTCGCCGCTCAAGTTGATCAGGTGGAACAGGCCGGCCTCGTCGAGCGGGCCGGCATGGAGGTCCTCGACCGCCACGGCGGGCGCCGCGACCAGCGCCTCGACATCGCCGAGGGCGTTTGCGGCGACGACCGCCGCATGGGCTCCCGTCCGCCAGATTTCGGTCAGATGGGTCTTGCCGGAGCCTGCCGGCCCGGAGAGCAGCACGGTACGGTCGGGCCAGGCGGGCCAGCCGTCGATGAGCGCGATCGCCACCCGGTTGGCGGCGCCGGTGAGATAATCGGCGCGCGTCATGGCGGCGCGGTGTGGCAGGCTCAGCGGCAGTTGCCGGGGCTGGCGCTCACTCATTGCCGGCCTTGCCGGCGCCGCCGCGATAGAGCGGGCTCGCCCGATAGCGCACGATGGCGAACTGGAGCAGGACGCCGACCGCCGCGGCGGCGGGAATGGCGACCAGCAAGCCGAGGAATCCGAAGAGCAGGCCGAAGGCGAAGAGCGCGAAGAGCAGCCAGACCGGATGCAGGCCGACGCGGGTGCCGATCAGATAGGGCTGCAACACGTAGCCTTCGAGCACCTGGCCCGCCATGAAGACGGCGATGGTGGCGGCCAGCCAGATCCAGTCCGGCCAGAACTGGACGGTGGCAATGATAATCGAAGCGACAAAGCCGCTGGTGAAGCCCAGATAGGGGATGAAGCTGAGAATGCCGGCGGCCAGTCCGATGAGCAGGCCGTAGTTGAGGCCGATGGCGACCAGCCCGGCGGCATAGAACATGCCGAGCACCGTCCCCGACAGCATCTGGCCGCGCACGAAGGCAGCGACCTTCTCGTCCATGGCGCGGGCGAGCCGGCGGATGTCGTCGGCGTAGTCGCGCGGCAGCAATCCGTCGACCCAGGAGACCATGCGGTGCCAGTCGCGCAGCAGGTAGAAGACCACGAAGGGGGTGACGAAAAGCAGCGAGGCAATGTCGATCACCGTCCGCCCGCCGGTGAGGAGAGACGAGAGCAGCGTCTGCATGATGCTGGCGCCGTTGGCGAAGAAGCTGGTCAACGAGGAGCGCAGGCTCGCCGCGTCGATGCCGAGATAGCGCGCCCAATCGCTTTCCAACCACGGACCGAACAGCGTCTGCAGGCGCGCGATCAGGCTCGGCAACTGCTGCAGGAAATCGGCGAGCTGGCTGATCAGCACCGGCACGACGAGGATGAAGACGGCGACGAAGAGAATGAGGATGACCACCACCACGATGAGCGCCGCGATCGTGCGGTTGATCCCCCGCTTCTCCAGCCAGTTGGCGACCGGGTCGAGGGCATAGGCGAGCGCCGCGCCGGCGATGAAGGGCAGCAGAATGGCGCGGAAGACGAACAGCACCGCGATGAAGACCGCCAGCGTGCCCAGCCAGAACAGCGTGATGCGGGTCTGGCGGCTCATCATGGCGGGTCCTCGCCAGGCGGCTGATCGGGCGAGCCGGCGGCGCTCTCGCCCAGCCCCATGTGGCGGACCCAGTCGACCAGATAGACGGCGGCGGAGCCGACGGTGAGGATGCCGACCAGATAGGCGAGGATCATGCGCACCATGTGAAGGTCGAGGCCGAGCGCCAGATCGCCGAGGACGACGCCGGCGAGCACGATCTGCACCACCGTGTTGACCTTGCTGATCGCCAGCGGGCGCATCTCCACCGGCTGGTCGAGCATCCACGACAGCACCACCGCGCCGATGATGAACAGGTCGCGGCTGACCACGAGGATCACCACCCACAGCGGCACCTCCGCCAACACGGCGAGCGAGATGTAGATCGAGACGAGCAGCGCCTTGTCGGCCAGCGGATCGAGATAGGAGCCGAGCGTGGAGCGCAGGTTGAAGCCGCGCGCCAGAAAGCCGTCGACGCCGTCGCTGACGCCGGCGACGATGAACACCACGAAGGCCGCCGGCGACTGGCCGGTGATCATCAGCCAGACGATGAGCGGCACCAGCACCAACCTGCCGATCGTGATCAGATTGGGAATCGTCACCAGACGCCCTTGCCTCCACCCCGGCCGCCGACCGGTTCAACTGCTTAGACATGGCATTGCTGGCCGGCAAGGCCAAGAGCGGCGCGGCCCGCCGCGGCCCCCTGGCATCTTGCTTTCCGATACCTTTTCATGGATTTGGATGCCAGCGGTCGGAGGCCCCTGAATCCATGACCAACGCTCCCCAGCAACCGGGCGTGCCGGTTTCCTATGCCGATGCTGGCGTCGATATCGACGCCGGAAACGCCCTCGTTGAGGCGATCAAGCCGTTCGTGCGGGCGACGCGGCGACCCGGCGCCGACGCTGAAATCGGCGGTTTCGGCGGCCTTTTCGACCTCAAGGCGGCGGGCTTCCGCGATCCGGTGCTGGTCGCCGCAACCGACGGCGTCGGCACCAAGGTGAAGATCGCCATCGAGACCGGCATCATCGACACGATCGGCATCGACCTCGTCGCCATGTGCGTCAACGACCTGGTGGTCCAGGGGGCGGAGCCGCTGTTCTTTCTGGATTATTTTGCAACCGGCCGGCTCGACCCGGAGGCCGGAGCGCGAATCGTTTCAGGCATCGCCGAAGGCTGCCGCCAGGCCGGCGCCGCGCTCATCGGCGGCGAGACCGCCGAGATGCCCGGCATGTATGCCGGCAGGGATTTCGACCTCGCCGGCTTCGCCGTCGGCGCCGTCGAGCGGGACGGCATCCTGCCGCGCGGCGACGTGGCGGCGAGCGACACGGTGCTGGCGCTGGCTTCCTCGGGCGTGCACTCCAACGGCTACTCGCTGGTGCGCAAGCTGGTCGCCGATGCCGGGCTGTCCTTCGCGGAGCCGGCCCCGTTCGACAATCGCAACAGCCTCGGCCGCGCCCTGCTCGAGCCGACCCGCATCTACGTGAAGCCGCTGCTTGCCGCAGTGAAGGCGACCGGCGCGGTCAAGGCCATGGCCCACATCACCGGCGGCGGCATCACCGAGAACCTGCCGCGCGTCTTGCCTGAAGTCGCTCGCTGCGCGCATCGACCTCGAGGCGCTGCCGGTGCCGCCGGTCTTCCGCTGGATGGCGGAACTCGGCGACATTACGCCGGAGGAGATGCTGCGCACCTTCAATTGCGGCGCCGGCATGCTGCTGGTCGTGCCGGCATCTTCCGCTGCAGTGGTGACCGCCGCTCTGGCCGAGGCCGGGGAGACGGTCGTCGCCGTCGGCGAGATCGCCAAGCGTGCCGGCGCGCCGGTCGAATACTCGGGAAAGCTGGATCTCTAGGACAATGCCCGACCGCAAGCGCGTTGCCATCCTCATTTCCGGGCGCGGCTCCAATATGAGCGCGCTCATCCGCGCCGCCGAGCGGCCCGACTATCCGGCCGAGATCGTGCTGGTGCTGTCGAGCCGGTCGGACGCCGCCGGCCTCGCACGCGCGGCCGAGGCGGGCATCACCACCGCGATCGTCAGTTCCAAGGAGCACAAGGACCGCGCCGAATTCGAGGCCATGATCGACGCCAAGCTCAAGGCGGCGCGCGTCGACATCGTCTGCCTCGCCGGCTTCATGCGGCTTCTGTCGGAGGATTTCGTCGAGCGCTGGCGCGACCGGGTAATCAACATCCACCCGTCGATCCTGCCCGCCTTCCAGGGACTCAACACGCACGAGCGGGCCATCGCGGCCGGCGTCAAGCTGCACGGCTGCACGGTGCATTTCGTGAGGCCCGCGATGGATGCCGGGCCGATCATCGCCCAGGCCGCCGTTCCGGTTCTCGCCACCGACACGCCGCACGACCTCGCCGCCCGGGTGCTCGGCGCCGAGCACCGCATCTTTCCTGAAGCGCTGGCACTGGTGGCGGCGGAGCGCACGCGGGTGGTTGGCGAGCGGGTGGTGATCGCCGACCTGCCACCCGAGGCGGCGCTCGGCGTGCTCACCTCGCCGACCTCGATCTAGGCGCCCTCCGTGAACTACCGCCACGCCTTTCATGCCGGGGGCTTCGCCGACGTGGTCAAGCACGCCGTGCTCGCTCTTCTCATCGAGCGGCTGAAGCAGAAGGACACCGCCTTCCGCGTGATCGACACTCATGCCGGCGTCGGGCTCTACGATCTTGCCGGCGACGAGGCGACACGCTCGGGAGAATGGCGGGACGGCATCGGCCGACTTTGGGGCCGGCTATGGCGGCACGACCTCGATCCCGGCCTCGCCGCCCTGCTCGCTCCGCTGCTCTCGGCGGTGCAGGCAGCCAATGCCGGCCGCGAGACACTCGGCCTCTATCCCGGCTCGCCGTGGATCGCCCGCCATCTCCTCCGCCGGCAGGACCGGCTGACGGCGGTCGAGCTGCATCCGGACGACGCTCACGCGCTGGCGGACCTGTTTGCCGGCGACGTCCAGGTGCGCACCATCACGCTTGACGGCTGGCTGGCGCTCGGCGCCTTCCTGCCGCCCAAGGAGCGGCGCGGGCTGGTGCTGGTCGATCCGCCCTATGAGGAGACGGACGAATTTGCCCGCCTCATCGACGGCTTCACTGACGCCCATCGCCGCTGGCCGACCGGCATCTATTGCCTGTGGTATCCGGTCAAGGAGCTCGCCGCCGTCGACCGGCTGCGGGTCGGCCTGGCGAAATCCGGCATCCGCCGGCTGCTCAGGGCGGAGCTTACGGTGCGCGCGCGCGGCGCCGGCGGCACCTTCAACGGCACCGGCCTCGTCATCTGCAATCCGCCCTGGCAGTTCGCCGAGGCGCTCGCCGCGCTGCTGGCCGGCCTCGTGCCGATCCTGGCCGAGGGCGACGGCGCCGGCCACACCATCGACGAAATCGCCGCGGAGTGACGCTGCTTGCCTTGACCGGACGCAGGGCCCGTCGCATTGTCCCGATCACAAGGAAGACGGGGAGACGACAGCCATGCTGCGCATCCTGATGGGTCTTGCGGCACTGGCCCTTCTGGCCATCCCGGCTCAGGCGGCTGACTACTACAACGGCTATGACGAGAGCTATGTGGGCGTGCCCTATTGCACGCATTTCCACTGCCTGCCGGTCTGCGACGAGGCCAAGGTACTCGCCAAGGTCACCAACAAGTTCGCCTATTACGATGCGAATATCATCGGCAGCGGCCTGAGGATCGCCGATATCGGCGGAATCCGCGAAACCAAGGTGAGCATCGACGGGCACGGCCTGATCCCGCGCCGCTACTGCCACGCCACCGCCACGCTCTCCGACGGCAGGCGGTCCGAGCTGGTCTATCTGATCGAGTTCCAGGCCGGTTTCGCCTCGATCCACTGGGGCGTGCAGTCCTGCCTGCCTGGCTACGACCCCTACCGGGTCTACGGCGCCTGGTGCCGCTCCATCCGTCCGTGAGACGCACCAGCCTTTTCGCCGCGTTCCTTCTGATTGCCGCGTCGGCTCTTGCCGGCGGCAGGCCCGGCGATTTCGATTTCTACGTCCTGTCGCTGTCGTGGTCGCCGACCTATTGCGCCACCGACGGCCGGCCCGATCCGGTCCAGTGCAACACGCCGCACGGTTTCGTCGTCCACGGCCTGTGGCCGCAATATGAGAGCGGCTACCCCTCCGACTGCCCGTCCAACATGCCGCGCCGTGTCAGCCAGAAGATCGTCGACGGTCTCGCCGACATCATGCCGGGCGCCGGGCTCGTCAATCACGAATGGCAGAAGCACGGGATGTGTTCCGGCCTCAACCAGGCCAGCTACTTCGCCACGCTCAGGCGCTCATCGGAAGCGGTGACGCTGCCGGCGTCGCTTGCCGGCCGCCGCCTCGCCCCGCGCGAGATCGAAGCCGCCTTCATCGCCGCCAATCCGCGCATGACCGAGACCGGCATCGCCGTCGTCTGCAATCGCGGGCTCCTGCAGGAGGTGCGCATCTGCCTGACCAAGGCCCTCACCTTCCGCCGCTGCCTGGAGGTCGACCGGCGCGGCTGCGGCGTGCCCGAGATCACGGTGCCGCAGGGTCGCTGAAGCCGGCCAGGCCGTAGCCCGGATGGAGCGAGAGCGTAATCCGGGACGGAAATTTGCCCGGTTCGAGGTCTTCATCCTGAGGTGGCGGCCGTAAGGCGGCCCTCGAAGGATGGGCCTCATGGGTTCGAGGCTCCCCCGGACCAGATCCGGGGTCGCACCTCACCATGAGGGTCGAAGCTTTGGGCCGGCACAAAAACGAAAAACGCCCCGCTGCGACGCACGCAGCGGGGCGTTGATCTCGATCGGGCGTGGCCGATCAGAACTTCACGGCAACGCCAACGGTCACATCGTCGGCGGTCTGGCTGACGGTGGCGCCGCCAACCGACGCCGAGCCGAGATCGGTGTGGCGATACTCGAGACGGCCGGTGAGGTTGCTGGTCAGAGCCGCCTCGATGCCGGCGCCCAGCGTCCAGCCGGTCTTGGTCGTCGACGCGCCACCGTTCTTGATGTCGCCGAAGGCGAGGCCGCCGGTGCCGTAGAACAGGTAACGGTCATAGGCGTAACCGACACGACCGCGCAGCGACGAATCCCAGCTGTTCGATTTCCGGTTGGTGCCCGTGATGTCGCCTTCGACGCCGAGGACGACGTTGGGGCTGACCTGGAAGTTGTAGCCAGCCAAGCCGCCGCCCAGGAAGCCGTCGGTGGTGCCCCAGCCATAGCCGCCGGTGAGACCGACATAGGGTCCGGTCCAGTTGAACGCCGGTGCCGGGTTGTAGACTTGGTCCGCCGGCGGCGGCTGGTAGTTCGGCAGGTCGGCGGCAAGCGCGACGCCGGCGCTAGCCACGAGCGCCAGAGCGCTTACGCCGATGGTTCGAATGGAAAACATGTTCTACTCCTCGTTCTTGCCTGGCGACATCAAGACAAAGCCGCCCACGACGCCAGGTTCCCGCGTTCTTCTGGCCGCCGATATGCGAGCAGGAATACGGCGTAAACGTTAATGAAATACGGCCGCAAAGCGGCGATTCGATGATCGATCGTGGCGTTGCAACAATGTGACAATCTTGGCACAACCCGTTGAACGGACTGGCATTTGGACATTTGCCCGATGCGTCCTATCTAGGCCCTGCCCGGCGCGGCGCGGCTCCTGATGATTAAATAGGGTTAACCAACCGTTATGCTAGATCCCTCCCCCATCGCGCTGGTCACCGGCGGCGCACGCCGCATCGGTTGCGCCATCGTCGCGGACCTCGCCGCGCATGGCTGGGCGGTCGCCATCCACTGCAACCATTCGCGTGACGAAGCCGAAGACCTCGCCGCGGCAATCGGCAGGGACGGCGGCCGCGCCGTGGTCGTCACCGGCGATCTCGCCGATCCGGCGACGCCGGCCCGCGTCATCGGCGATGCGGCAAGCGCGCTCGGTCCGCTGACGCTGCTGGTCAACAACGCCTCGATCTTCGAATTCGATGCGGTCGGGTCGCTCGACCGGGCGTTGTGGGAGCGGCAGATGGCGATCAACCTGACGGCGCCGGTGTTCCTGGCGGAAGCCTTCGCCGGGCAGATCGCCGAGGGTGCCGAGGGCAATGTCGTCAATCTGCTCGACCAAAGCATCTGGCGGCCGACACCTACCAACTTTTCCTATCAGATCAGCAAGGCGGCACTCGCCGCGGCCACCGAGAGGCTGGCCCAGGCGCTGGCGCCGCATGTGCGCGTCAACGGCATCGCGCCCGGGCCGGCGCTGCCCAGCGTCCGGCAGACCGACGAGGGTTACCGCCAGCTCGTCGGCGCCACCCCGCTCCGCCGCGCACCGGCGCTGACGGAATTCGGCCGCACCATCCGCTATATTGTCGAGACGCACTCGATCACCGGCCAGGTGATCGGCCTCGACGGCGGTCAGCACCTCGCCTGACCGACCGGCTACCCGCGCCAACGCCATGACCGACACGGCCACGACAGATTCGGAGAAGACGACGGGCAAGCCGGCGCGCACCGGCCCCGCGGTCATCGCCGACATCGTCAGGCGGCTGCCCAACGGCCCCGGCGTCTATCGCATGATCGACGCCAAGGGCACGGTGCTCTATGTCGGCAAGGCGCGCAGCCTCAAGAAGCGGGTGCAGAGCTACACGCGCACCGCCGGCCTCTCCGGCCGCATCCAGCGCGTCATCATGGCGACCGCCGCCATGGAGTTCGTCTCGACCAGTAGCGAGACCGAGGCGCTGCTGCTCGAAGCCAATCTCATCAAGCGGCTGCGGCCGCGCTACAACGTGCTGCTCCGGGACGACAAGTCGTTCCCCTACATCCTCATCACCGGCGATCACAAGGCGCCGCAGATCGCCAAGCATCGCGGCGCGCGCACGCGCAAGGGCGATTATTTCGGTCCCTTCGCCTCGGCCGGCGCGGTCGGCCGCACGATCAACGCGCTGGAGCGCGCCTTCCTGTTGCGCTCGTGCTCGGACGCCGTCTTCGACAGCCGCACGCGGCCCTGCCTGCTCTACCAGATCAAGCGCTGCTCGGCGCCCTGCACCGGCGAGATCAGCCTCGAGGATTACGGGCTGCTGGTGAACGAAGCCAAGGACTTCCTCTCCGGCCGCAGTCAGGCGGTGCGCGCCACGCTGCAGACGGCGATGTCGGCGGCGGCCGACCAACTCGATTTCGAGCAGGCGGCCCGCTATCGCGACCGCCTCGCCGCCCTCTCCCACGTGCAGAGCCATCAGGGCATCAATCCGCAGACCGTCGAGCAGGCGGACCTTTTCGCCGTGCATCAGGCCGGCGGCCAGACCTGCATCCAGGTCTTCTTCTTCCGCACGGGGCAGAACTGGGGCAACCGCGCCTATTTCCCGCGCGCCGACAAGGGGCTGGAGGCGGGTGCCGTGCTCGGCGCCTTCCTTGCCCAGTTCTACGACGACAAGCCGGCGCCCAAGCTGATCCTGCTGTCGCACGATTTCGAGGAGCGGGCGCTGCTCGAAGCGGCGCTGAGCGAGCGCGCCGGCATGCGGGTCAGCGTGACCGTCCCCCAGCGCGGCGAGAAGAAGGAGCTGGTCGACCATGCGGCCGCCAATGCCCGTGAGGCGCTCGGCCGCGAACTGGCGCAGGCCTCGTCGCAGCGCACGCTGCTCGAAGGCTTCGCCGAGCGTTTCGGATTGCCCGAGACGCCGCGCCGCATCGAAGTCTACGACAACAGCCACATCATGGGCACCAACGCCGTCGGCGGCATGATCGTCTCCGGTCCGGACGGCTTCGTCAAAGGCCAGTATCGCAAGTTCAACATGCGCGCCGAGGATCTCACCCCCGGCGACGATTACGCCATGATGCGCGAGATGCTGGGACGGCGCTTCGCGCGCCTGATCAAGGAAGCGGGACCGCGCGAAGAGCCGGCAGAGGAAGGCGACGAGGAGAGCACGGCGGAGACCGGGACGATCGGCCCGTGGCCCGACGTGCTGCTGATCGACGGCGGCCGCGGCCAGCTCGCCGTCGTGACTGAGACGCTCAACGCGCTCGGCGTCACCGACCTGCCGCTGATCGGCGTCGCCAAGGGACCGGACCGCGACGCCGGACGCGAGACCTTCTACATGAACGGCCGCGAATCCTTCATGCTGCCGCCGCGCGACCCGGTGCTCTATTTCGTCCAGCGGCTGCGTGACGAGGCGCATCGCTTCGCCATCGGCTCGCATCGGGCGCGGCGCAAGTCGGACATCGCGCGCAGCCCCCTCGACGAGATCGACGGCATCGGGCCGGCACGCAAACGGGCGCTGCTGCGCCATTTCGGCACGGCCAAGGCGGTCGGCCGGGCGAGCATCGACGACCTTTGCGCGGTGCCCGGAATTTCCGACGAGATGGCGCGGGCGATCTACGGTTTCTTCAACCAGAGCGCCGATTGACCGGGCCGGACAAAGTGCCAGATAGGGGCGGGTCCGGCGCATCCCGCAAAGCGGCCATGGCGGAGGGTGCCTTTCCCGCCGCCGAGGCGCTAGGATTGGCGAGCAGCCGATGAGCGCAGTGGTGGCCGTCACCCGGCCACGGACGGAATCCGATGAACAAGACGCAGCCAATTCAGCAGCCCGATAGCGGGCAGGCCCAAAGCAGCCAGGCCCACGCCTTTTCGCTGCCCAACCTGCTGACCTATTTTCGTATCTTCGCGGTGCTGCTGTTGGTGGCCTTCTTCTACATGGAGAGCACCGCCAGCCGCTGGCTGAGCTTCGCCGTCTTCATCGCCGCCACGGTGTCCGATTTCTTCGACGGCTACCTCGCCCGCGCCTGGCAGCAGCAATCGGCCATCGGCCGCATCCTTGATCCGATTGCCGACAAGCTGCTGGTGGCGACCGCCCTGCTCCTGCTCGTCTCCGACGGCACCATCTCCGGCTGGTCGGTGCTGGCGGCGATCGTCATCCTCACCCGCGAGATCTCGGTGTCGGGCCTGCGCGAATTCCTCGCCGAACTGCGCGTCAGCGTGCCGGTGACGACGCTGGCCAAATGGAAGACGACGATGCAGATGATCGCCATCGGCTTCCTGCTGGCGGGGCCGGCCGGCGACAAGCTGATGCGCTACTACATCCAGGACTTCGGCCTGTTCACCTATGTCGGCCTGCTGCTGCTGTGGATATCGGCGCTGATCACCGTCTATACCGGCTACGACTATTTCCGCGCCGGCCTGCGCCATCTGATGGGAAGCGAGTGATGAAACTCGTCTATTTCGCCTGGGTGCGCGAGCGTATCGGCGTCGAGTCCGAGGAAGTGACGCCGCCGGCGACGGTGGCCACGACGGACGCGCTCATCGCCTGGCTGAAGACCCGTGGCCCCGGCTACGAGATGGCGCTTGCCGAGCCCGGCGCCGTGCGCATCGCCGTCGACAAGGTCCACGTCCCCGGCAACGTGCCGCTCGCCGGCGCGCGCGAAGTGGCGATCTTCCCGCCCATGACCGGCGGCTGAGCGCTGATGGGCGTCCCGATCATCGTCCGCGTGCAGGGGGACGATTTCGACATCGCCGCCGAGATCGAACGGGTGAAGCGCGCCGGCACGGACGTCGGTGCCGTGGTCAGCTTCACCGGCGTGTGCCGGGCCGATGGCGGCCGCCTGACGGCACTGGAACTGGAGCACTATCCCGGCATGGCGGAGGGCGAGATCGCCCGCATCGCCGAAGAGGCGGCGACGCGCTGGCCGCTCGCCGCCGTCACCGTCATCCATCGCCACGGCCGCATCGCGGTCGGCGACAACGTGGTTCTGGTCGTCGTCGCGTCCGAGCATCGCCACGCCGCCTTCGAGGCGGCGGGCTTTCTGATGGACTACATGAAGAGCCGGGCACCCTTCTGGAAGAAGGAGCATCTGGCCGGCGACGCCGAGGGCGGCTGGGTGGAGGCGCGCGAGGCCGACGCGGAGAGCATCAAGCGCTGGCGCTAAGCCGGCGAACCATCACTGATAGAGGTTGAGGCTCGCCCACTGATCCTTGGGGATCGCCGCGCCGATCTTGTATTCGAACGACTTCACCTGGAGATGGTCCGACGTGGTGACGCAGGTGAAGGTGAACTGATACCACTTGTCGCGGCTGCGCAGCGCCGCACCCCCTCCCACCATCGTATCGCCCTTGATCTCGGGCGGCGCCAATGCGTCGACGGCGGCATGTTCCGGCCGGTAGCCGTTCTTGTCCTTGGCGATCTCGATCAGGGCCTGAAGGTTGCACGCCTGGATGAAGCGGGTGGTGCCGGAAAGCGACTTGAGCTGCTTGGTCAGTGAGGCGCTGAACGCCGCCGCAGGCAGGCTGCCGGCAATGAGAATCGCCGCCGCAACGAGGAATCGGTTCATGGTTCCGCCCGGAGTGGTTTCGTCAATCGAGGGAAAGGCGGCCGCGTGTGCCGCGGCCGCAGGGCTAATTGCGAAATGGGCCGGTTCGATGGCAGCGCGCGCTAGCCAACGATCTCGATGGCCGCGAACCAGTAGGCGATCTCATCGCGCGCGGTCTCCGGAGCGTCGGAACCATGCACCGAGTTCTCGCCGATCGAATTGGCGAAATCCTTGCGGATGGTGCCCTCGGCGGCCTTGGCCGGGTCGGTGGCGCCCATCACCTCGCGATTCCTGGCAATGGCGTTCTCGCCTTCCAGGACCTGGACGATGGTCGGGCCGGACGACATGAAGTCGCAGAGTTCGTCGAAGAACGGCCGGCCGCGATGGACGGCGTAGAAGCCCTCGGCCTGCTTGCGGCTCATCCACACGCGCTTTTGCGCGACGATCCTGAGCCCCGCCTCCTCAAGCCGGGCGTTGATCTTGCCGGTCAGATTGCGCGCGGTCGCGTCCGGTTTGATCATCGAAAAAGTACGCTCAACAGCCATCGGGTCGTTCCTCACTGATTTGAAAGGTGGCGGGTGTCTGACAGGTGGCGGGTGTATAGCCCGGCGGATCGCCGGCCGACAAGGCGGCGAAACGGCCGCCCGCGGGTGCCGTCAGAAGGCGATGAGAATCGCGCCGCCGCCGACCAGCACGACGCCCAGCCAGTTCAGCAGGCTGAGCTTCTCGCCGAGGAAGAGCACGCCGAAGATCGCCACCAGCACCACGCTCATCTTGTCGACGGGCGCAACCTGTGAGGCATTGCCGATCTTCAGCGCACGGAAATAGCAGAGCCACGAACCGCCGGTGGCCAGCCCCGAGAGGACGAGGAACAGGTAGGTGCGCGGCGACACCGAGGTCGGCGGGCGCATCTCGCCGAGGCCGATGAGGATGGCGGCGGTGACCAGCAGGATGACGATGGTGCGGATGAAGGTGGCATAGTCGGAATTGATGTTCGCGACGCCTACCTTGGCGAAGACGGCGGTGAGCGCCGCGAAGGCGGCGGACAGAACCGCCCAGAATTGCCAGCTTGCCGTCATGACCGCTGTCTCCTTGTCGTTGTCTGTCGGGGCGCCGCCATCCCGCCCGAGTCGGCCGGCCGCAGCAGGTCGAGGAGCGCCAGGAAATGCGCCCGCCGCGGCGAGGCCCGGCGCCAGGCGAGGCCGACGGTACGGTAAGGCTCCGGCGCGGCAAAGCGGACCAGTGCCAGGCGCGGGTCGGCCGAAATGCCGGCATCCACCGCCATCTGCGGCAGGAGCGTGATCCCCTGCCCCGCCGCCACCAGTTGCACGACCGTGGCGATCGAGGTGGCGCCGAAGCTCCTCAGCCGCCGCGGATCGATGCGGTGGCAGACCGCCAGCGCCTGATCGCGCAGGCAATGGCCGTCTTCGAGCAGCAGCAGCTCTTCCGCCGCGATCGCCTCGGCCAGCGCCGGCGAGCGGCGGGCGTGCGGCGAGCCGGTGGGGGCGGCGAGCAGAAAGGCATCGTCGAAGGCCGCCACCTCCTCGAAGTCGCCGGTGTCGAGCGGCAGGCTCGCCACGATCGCGTCGAGGCCGCCGTCGGCCAGTTCCTCGACGAGCTGCGCGGTGATCGTCTCGCGCACGACCAGTTGCAGGGCCGGGTGCTCCCGCGCCGCACGCGACAACAGTCGCGGCAGCAGGAAAGGCGCCATCGACGGGATGATGCCGAGGCGGAGCGGCCCGGCAAGCGGGCCGCTGCCGGCGCGCGCCAGATCCTCGAGGTCGCGCACGACGGCAAGGATGTGGGTGACACGCGCTTCGACGTCCCGCCCGAGTTCGGTCAGGCTGGCGCCATCCGGCCCGCGCTCGACCAGGGCGCCGCCGAGCGAAGTCTCAAGCTCGCGCAGTTGCATGGACAGTGCCGGCTGGGAAATGCCCGAGGCGTCCGCCGCCCGCCCGAAATGGCCGGAGGCGGCCAGCGCATGGAAATAACGAAGCTGCCGCAGGGTGACCATGACGATAAGAATAGCTTATCGGCACGTCATGACAATATGATTGGATTTTATCGTGCCGACCTGCCACCTTTCCTCCAAACGCAGCCGCCTTAGCTTCACGCAAACGATTCGGTTTCGGCCGGACGTGCGGTGTGCGTTAACCCGATACCCCCCGGAGGAGGCTCAGAGAGAAACATGGACGCAAAGGCCGATAACGCAGGCAAATGCCCGGTCGTGCACGGGACCACAAGCATGGGCATGCGGTCGAACAGCGACTGGTGGCCGAACCAGCTCAATCTCAGGATTCTCCACCAGAACTCCTACCTGTCCAACCCCATGGGCGTGGCGTTCGACTATGCGCAGGCATTCAAGTCGCTCGACCTCAAGGCCGTGAAGGCCGACCTCAGCGCGTTGATGACCGAATCGCAGGACTGGTGGCCGGCCGATTATGGCCACTACGGCGGGCTGTTCATCCGCATGGCCTGGCACTCGGCGGGCACCTATCGCACCGGCGACGGGCGCGGTGGCGCCGGCGGCGGCCAGCAGCGCTTCGCGCCGCTCAACTCGTGGCCGGACAACGGCAATCTCGACAAGGCGCGGCGCCTGCTGTGGCCGGTCAAGCAGAAATACGGCAACAAGATTTCCTGGGCCGACATGATCATCCTCGCCGGTAACGTCGCGCTGGAGTCGATGGGCTTCGAGACCTTCGGTTTCGGCGGCGGGCGCGCCGATACCTGGGAACCGGAGGAGGACGTCTACTGGGGCGGTGAGATGGAGTGGCTTGCCACCAGCGACAAGGCCAACAGCCGCTATTCCGGCGAGCGCGACCTGGAAAACCCGCTGGCCGCGGTGCAGATGGGCCTGATCTACGTGAACCCGGAGGGACCTGACGGCAATCCCGATCCCATCGCCTCGGGCCGCGACATCCGCGAGACGTTCGCGCGCATGGCGATGAACGACTACGAGACGGTGGCGCTCACCGCCGGCGGCCACACCTTCGGCAAGACCCACGGCGCCGGTCCGGCCAGCAATGTCGGCCCCGAGCCTGAGGCCGCGCCGATCGAGGCGATGGGCCTCGGCTGGCTGTCGAGCTGGAAGAGCGGCAAGGGCGTCGACGCCATCACCTCAGGCCTCGAAGGGGCGTGGACGTCGACCCCGACGCGCTGGGACATGGGCTATTTCCACGTCCTGTTCAAATACGAGTGGGAGAAGACCAAGAGCCCGGCGGGCGCCTGGATCTGGCGACCGATCGGTCTTGAGGAGAAGGACATGGCGCCGGAGGTCGACGGTTCGGGCAGACAAGTCCCGATCATGATGTCGACCGCCGACATGGCCATGAAGATGGACCCGATCTACGGGCCGATCTCGAAGCACTTCATGGAGCATCCGGACGAGTTCGCCGACGCCTTCGCCCGCGCCTGGTTCAAGCTGACCCACCGCGACATGGGCCCCAAGGCCCGCTATCTCGGCCCGGAGGTTCCGAAAGAGGACCTGATCTGGCAGGACCCGCTGCCGGCCGTCGACCACAAGCTGATCAGCGCCAAGGACATCAAGGCGCTCAAGGAAGAGATCCTGGAGTTGGGCCTGTCCGTCTCCCAACTGGTTTCGACCGCCTGGGCGTCCGCCGCGACCTTCCGCGGCTCCGACAAGCGCGGCGGCGCCAACGGTGCCCGCATCCGCCTGGCACCCCAGAAGGGCTGGGCGGTCAACGAGCCGGCCAAGCTCGCCAAGGTGCTGAAGACGCTGGAGGCCATCCAGGAGGACTTCAACGCCTCGGCCACGCGCGGCAAGCAGGTGTCGCTCGCCGACCTGATCGTGCTCGGCGGCGTGGCGGCCATCGAGAAGGCCGCCGAGAAGGCCGGACACAAGGTGACCGTCCCCTTCACCCCCGGCCGTACCGACGCGACGGCGGAGCAGACCGATGTCGAGGCCTTCGCCCCGCTCGAGCCGGTGTCCGACGGCTTCCGCAACTACCAGAAGACGCGCTTCACCATCTCGCCCGAGGAGCTTCTGGTCGACAAGGCGCAACTGCTGACGCTGACCGCGCCCGAGATGACCGTGCTGGTCGGTGGCCTGCGCGTGCTCGGCGCCAACCACGGACGCTCGAAGCACGGCGTCTTCACCCGCAAGCGCGAGGCGCTCACCAACGACTTCTTCGTCAATCTGCTCGACATGGGCACGGAATGGACGCCGACCTCCGAGGACGAGGACATCTTCGAGGGCCGTGACCGCAAGACCGGCAAGGTCAAGTGGACCGCCACCCGCGTCGATCTCGTCTTCGGTTCGAACGCGCAGTTGCGGGCTCTGGCGGAAGTCTACGGCCAGGACCACGCGGAGAAGAAGTTCGTGAAGGACTTCGTGGCGGCGTGGACCAAGGTCATGGAGGCCGACCGCTTCGACCTGCACCGCTGACGGGCGGCGACAGACGCATCACTGGGGGAAGGATGAAACGCCGGGCTTCGCGCCCGGCGTTTCTGATTGACCGTCCGCGCATCCAACGACCACCCGGATCGGGCGGCGCTGTCGGACGACACTACAGCCCGAACTTTCGTCTCTGTCTTTCAACTGTCATATTAACGAGCCAATTGCCCGGTACGTGCTTTGGGGGGAACGACCATGGGTGACGTTCATGTGGTCTTCGGCAGCGGGCCGGTCGGCCGGGCGCTGATCGACGCGCTTGTCAAACGCGGCCTGCCGGTACGCGTCGTCTGCCGCACGCCATCAAACCTGCCGGACGGCGTCGAAACGGCCGCCGGCGATGCGGCCAACCCGGCTTTCGCCACGGCAGCCGCAAAGGACGCCGCCGCCGTCTATCAGTGCCTGAGCCCGCCCTATCACCGCTGGGGCGATCTCTTCCCGCCGCTGCAGCACGCGGCTGTCGCTGCCGCGCAAGCCGCCGATGCCCGCTACGTCTCGTTCGAGAATCTCTACATGTACGGCGACACGCACGGTGCGCCACTCAGCGAGGACCTGCCACATGCGGCCACGACACGCAAAGGCAAGGTGCGTGCCGCCATGGCGGCGGAGTTGAGGGCGCTCGCCGAAGCCGGCGACCTCGCGGTGGCAACCGCTCGGGCGTCGGATTACTTCGGGCCGCGGGCGCGCGAGCAGTCGCCGCTGGGAACGCGCGTAATCGGCCGCGCGCTTGCCGGAAAATCGGCACAGGTCGTGGGCGATCCCGACCAGCCGCACAGCTACTCCTATCTGCCGGACATCGGCGGCGTGCTGGCCACGCTCGGCACCGACGACCGTGCGGTCGGCGCGGTCTGGCATGTGCCTAACGCACCGGCGGGCACGACGCGCGCGCTGATTGCCATGATCGCCGCCGAGCTTGGGCATGACATCACGGTCGCTTCCACACCGAAGCTGCTTCTGCGGGTGCTCGGCCTGTTCAGTCCGGTCGTCGGCGAGCTGGACGAGATGCTCTACGAATTCGAGCAGCCCTTCGTGGTCGACAGCAGCAAGTTCGAGACGACCTTCGGGACGGGAGCGACGCCGTTGGCGCAGTCGGTTCCGGAAACCGTCGCCTGGTGGCGTGCCCTGGCCGATTCGCAGCGCTGAAGCGGCGCGCGGTGTCGCCGGCGCACGGCATGGCCTTCCCTCCCGCCCTTCACGTCAGTACCCTTGACCTATCTTCGTCCGCGCCAGGATCAAGCCATGCAGAGCCATTTTGCGATGTTCGCCGCCTATAACCGCTGGGCGAATGCTCGCCTCTACGAGGCGGCGGCGAAACTACCCGACGCCGATTATCGTGCCGACCGCGGTGCCTTCTTCGGCTCGCTCCACGGAACCCTCAACCACCTGCTGGTCACCGACCGCATCTGGATGCGCCGCTTCACCGGCCAGGGGCCGCAGCCAACGCGGCTCGACGAGATCCTGTTCGACGACCTCGCGCCATTAGCGCAAGCACGCCAGGCCGAGGACGAACGCATCATCGCCTATGTCGATGGCCTCGACGAAGCGACGCTCGCCGGCACCTTCAGCTATCGCACCATCACCAGACCGGCCGACATCATCCAGAAGCTGGCGCCGGCCCTGGCGCACTTCTTCAACCACCAGACCCATCATCGCGGTCAGGCGCACACGCTGCTGACCATCGCCGCCGGCAGGGACGCCGCACCGTCGCTCGATCTGATCTACTTCCAGCGGGAGACGGGGGTCGGGCTCGGCTGACTGACGCGCCCGGCCCCCCTGCCCTACAGCCCGCGCCGGGTGTTCTTGGCCTTCATGACGTTCTTCACCATGCGGCCGAAGTCGCGGTCGCGGGCCCGGCGCTCGTGCAGGGCGGCGGAATTGTGGGCGTCCTCGCGGGCGAGCTTCTGGAAGCGGGCGTAGCGCACCGCATCGAGCCTGCCGTCGTCAAGCGCTGCGCGCACGGCACAGCCGGGCTCGCTCTCGTGGCTGCAATCGGCGAAGCGGCAGGTCGCCGCCAGCGCAAGGATGTCGGCGAAGACATCCTCGATCCCGCCGCCAGTGTCGGTAACCTGCAGTTCGCGCATGCCGGGCGTATCCATCAGCAATCCGCCCGCCGCCAGCCGATGAAGCGAGCGCCCGCTCGTGGTGTGGCGGCCGTGGGCGTCGCCCGCGCGGATCGGCGCGGTCGCCAGATCGTCTCCGGTCAGCGTGTTGACCAGGGTCGACTTGCCGACCCCGGACGAGCCCATCAGCGCCACCGTCTGGCCATTGCCGCACCACGGCCTGAGGATCGCGGCCTGATCCGGTGCGCGGGCATCGAGGCACTCGACCAGCAGCCCGGGCATCAGCTTCGCCGCGCCGGCCACATATGGCCGTGCGTCTTTGGCAAGATCGGCCTTGGTGAGGACGATCACCGGCGTCACGCCCGCCTCGCGGGCGAGTGCCAGATAGCGTTCAAGCCGGGCGAGATTGAAGTCCTGATTGCAGGATGTGACGACGAACAGCGTGTCGACATTGGCGGCGATGAGCTGGATGCGCCGCCCGGTGCCCGCCGCCTTGCGCTTGAACAGGCTCTTGCGTTCGAGGATGCGTTCCGGCGCCCCGCTGATGCGGTCGACGAGCAGCCAGTCGCCCACGGTCGCGTGGGCTTCATCGCCCTCGCCGAAGAACGGCGGCATGCGCCCGTCGAATTCAGGGCCCTTCACATCCAGACTGCCGCGGTGAACGGCAAATACGCGCACCGGATGAGAACGCGCCAGATCGGCAACGCTCAACTGCGATTGAAAGAACTGCGACCAGCCATAGTCGGCCAGTGAACTAGGTTTGTTGGTCATCGGTCTCGACCGTTTCGGCTTCGCGGGCAAGCGAAGCGAGCAACAACACGCCACCATGGGGCAGCGGACGAAGTCTTATGCTGGTCGAGACGAACGCCGGCAGCGGTAGCCGGCGAAAATTCACACGGGTCCGGTACCGCTCAGGCGGCGATCCCCTCGCCAGCGGGGAGGCGGGCAATGACCGAAGACATAAACGCTCCTTGTGGCTGGCGCCGCCCGGCGGGCGGCTCTCATTTGGGACAGGGTTCTGATACGCCCCGCGGCGGCGGGGTGCAAGGGCGGCAAGTTTTCGGTGGCGCTTCAGGGCGCGGGCTTGGTGTCGAGAGGTTCGAGCTTCGGATCTGATGTCCACGTCAGCCAGCCGTAGTTAGTCCAGTTGTTCAGCTTGATCGCCATCCCGGAAACTCGGTTTTCGCGTGTCACCTGAAGGATAAATCGCCCCAATTCCTCACGCCCAATGCCATCGATCTCCAAGATACCTTTGAGGTTAGAAACCTTGTCCGGCGCGAGATGTTCCTTGAACTCAATTGTGAAAGTGGTCTTCATCCGCCAGCCCGCTTTCGATAGTGCTTGTCGATCTTCTTGCTGAAGGCGTTGGTCAGGTCGGACGCCCTACGGCATGACCGTGCAGCTCACGATCTTGCAGCTCTGGGGGTGCTTGCTGCGACTCCGGCAGTCGAACCCGGCAAACCGCTCAGCGAGCGTCTTCACCTGCCAGTCGAACACGCCGGTCTGCTTGTTCATATAGACGTGGCCGTCGGAATCCCTGGCCGTGCAGGTCGCGATCACCGCGAAGGCGGGCGATGCCGCCAGCAGCAATCCGGCGCCGACGAGCACCGCCACGCCGGAACGACGAATGTCCATGTTGTCCCTGCTTCCCGTTCAATGCCTGTGGATCGGGTCGACCCAGAGCACCTCTTCCGGTTTCTCCACCGGCTCGATGTCGAGATTGACCACCACCGCCTCGTTGTCGGAGCGCACCAGCACGCATTCGAGCGGCTCGTCGGTCGAGGCGTTGATCTCCTGGTGGGGCACATAGGGCGGCACGAAGATGAAATCACCGGGCCCGGCTTCGGCGACATATTCGAGATGCTCGCCCCAGCGCATGCGCGCTCTTCCCTTCACCACATAGATGACGCTTTCGAGGCTCCCGTGGTGATGGGCGCCGGTCTTGGCGTTGGCCTGGATGGTCACCGTGCCCGCCCAGATCTTCTGCGCGCCGACGCGGGCGAGATTGATCGCCGCGGCGCGGTCCATGCCCGGCGTCTGCGCCGTGTTGGGGTCGAGCTGATCGCCGGGGATGACCTTCACGCCGTGCATCTTCCAGTCGATCGGTACCTTGCCGGTCATCGTGCCCTTCCCTCCCCTTGCCGGTTCACCACGCCATGGCGCGGCCGCCCAGCGCGTTGATCAGCTTGGCATCCTGTTCGTAGATGTCGTTGCGGAAGTTCGGCGTGCCCTGGTCCACCCAGGCGGTCAGATAGGTGATGTGGATGGGCAACGGCTGCGCCAGGTTGACGACCGTGCGCTCACCCCCGGCAATCACGCCGTCGATGCGCCCCCGGCTCCAGCCAGGCGTGCCGGAGAGCACTTCGCTGGCCAGGTCCAGCGGGCGCGACAGGCGCACGCAGCCGTGGCTAAAGGCGCGGCTGTTCTCCGCAAAAGCCCCACGCGACGGCGTGTCGTGCAGATAGACGTTGAACTGGTTGGGGAACATGAACTTCACCCGCCCGAGCGCATTGCTCGGCCCCGGCCGCTGGCGCAGCAGGAAGGGGAAGTTGCCCGGCCCGTACTGGCTCCAGTCGATCTGGGTGAGCTGATAGACCTGGCCGTCGCGCACCGCCTCGAAGCCGGCCGCCTGGCGCGCCGCCGGGTTCGTCCTGAGCTTGGGCAGCTCTTCCTTGATGGCGATGTCCTTGGGCACGTTCCAGTAGGGATTGAATTCGAGATAGCGCACGCGATCGCTGAACACCGGCGTGCGGCTGTAGGGCTTGCCGACGACCACCGCCATCCGGTCGACCACCTTGCCGTTCTCGACGTGCCTGAGGTCGAAACCGGCGATGTTGACGATCAGGTGGTCGCGGCCGAGGTTCGCCGGCATCCACCGCCAGCGCTCCATCGCGACGACGATCTCCTCGATGCGCTCCTCGACCGAAACGTTGAGCGCGGCAACCGTGTTCTTGCCGACGATGCCGTCGTCCTCGAGACCGTGACGCTTCTGGAACCATTTGACCGCGGCGGCCAGTTCGTCGTCGTAGACGCCGGCGGCACTGCGGGCGGTGTGCGGCGCGCCGTCGGTGACCGCCAGCCGCGCCCTGAGCAGCGGCACGCGCTCGTCGGCCATGCCGGGCTTCAGCGAATCGCCGAGCGGCACCGCCGGCCAGCCACCATGGCCGGCGAGCGCATAATAGTCGGCGAGCGCCAGCTTCAACGCCGCATAGTCCGGTTCCTGCGGCTGCCAGGCATCGAAGAAAGCGTCGACGCTCTGCGCCTGCCCGAGCCGGTTCAGCGCGTCGACCTGATCGATCGACCGGTTCTTCAGGAAGAAGTTGGGATCGACCTTGTGCGGCAGCAGGCGGCCGACCCGCAGGTCAGAGGCGTATTCGAGGAAGGCGGCCGAGAAATAGAGCTCGATGATGGCGCGGCTGCGCGGGTCGGTGTGGCCCGACGCCTCGATGAGCTTGGCCAGCTGGTCGGCCGGATAGGACCCCGGCTCGAGCCCGTCATAGGCGGCGGCGCGCAGGCGGGCGACCATGGCCTCCATGCGCCCGTGGCCGACCCAGAGCAGCGGTCCGCCGTTCTCCTGGTAGTAGGCCACGAGCGCGTCGGCGCGCTGGCGTACGGGCAGCGGCAGGCGCGGCTCGTTGGTGAGCAGGTCGGTGACGTTGATGGTGACCGCCGCCTGTTCGGCCGGTGCGAGCTGCTCGACCAGCGCCGCGGCGGGGGTGACGAACAGCGACGCCATAAACAGCGTCGCGGCGACGGCAAGGATCGGGCCCCGGATCATGACTGCCGGCTCACATCGGCGGGGCGTAGAGGATGCCGCCCTCGGTCCACAGGGCGTTCATGCCGCGACGGATACCGAGCGGGCTGTCCTCGCCGAGATTGCGGTCGAAGACCTCGCCGTAATTGCCGACCTTGGCAACGACGACCGCCAGCCAGTCGTCCGCCAGGCCAAGGGCCTCGGCCGCCGGCTTGCCCATCTCCATGGCATGCTGGCGCATGGCCGCGCCGCCGATCGCCTGCGGAGCGAGACCGCTCGCGGTGAGGCCGGCTTCCTCGGCGTCGATCAGGCCGAACAGCGTCCAGCGCACCAGGTCGGTCCAGGCGCGGTCGTCGTCACGGGTCACCGGCCCCAGCGGCTCCTTGGAGATGACCTCGGGCAGGATGATGTGGTCGGCCGGTACAGGCAGCAGCGAGCGTTCGGCGGCCAGTGCCGAGCGGTCGGCGGTGAACACGTCGCATTCGCGCGCGGCATAGGCGGCCCGCGCCTCCGGGCGCGTGGCATAGGTCATGAAGCTGACCTTCATGTGCCGCATGGAGAACCAGGTGGTGGCGTTCGCCTCGGTGGTGGTCCCTTCGATCACGCAGATGCGCGCGCCTTCCAGCTGCAGCGCGCTGGTGAAGCCGTCGAGCGCGAGCGCCAGGAAGCCCTGGCCGTCGTAATAGGAGATGCCGGCGAAATCGATGCCGAGCTTGAGGTCGCGCGCCATGGTCCAGGTGCTGTTGCGCGACAGGAGGTCGATCTTGCGGCTGGTCAGGGCGTCGAAGCGCGCGGCGGCCGAGAGCGGCATGAATGTGACCTTGTCGGGATCGCCGAGCACGGCGGTGGCGACTGCCCTGCAGAAATCCACGTCGAAGCCGTGCCAGGCACCGGCGGCATCCCTGTCGGAGAAGCCGGGCAGCCCCTCGCTGACGCCGCAGCTGAGCATGCCGGCCTTGCGCACGTCGTCGAGCGTGCCGGCGGCAGCGCCCTGCGGCGGAGCGGCCAGCAACGCCAGGCAGGTGGCGGCAAGGCAGAAGGTGAGATGTCTCATCGAGCCTGCTCCATCGATTCCCGGCCGGGGCCGCACTGTTGCGATACTAGCCGATGCGCGGCGCACGCCAAGAGACGGCCGCGGTCCCGGCATCTGCTCACGGAAATCCGGGGAATCTTCGGCAGAATGGCGGCGAACCCGGTGCAGCCGCCTGCTATTCTGATCGCGGGGGTGCGAGGGGCGGATCACGCGAGGAGGCATTCATGGGATTCGTTTTGAGCCGTGCTTGTGCGGCGGCTTTTGCGCTGATTGCGGCTGCGGCACCGGCCGCGGCGGCAAGTTTCGATTGCAACAGGGCCGCAACCCCCGACGAACTGGCGGTGTGTTCCGGCTCGGTGCTGTCCAACCTGGATGTCGAGATGGCGACGCTCTACGGCGTGCGCATGCAGATCCCCATGATGATGGGCGCGCGCGGCGCCGCACAGGACGAGCAGCGCGCCTGGCTCGCCCAGCGGCACGCCTGCGGCGGCGACGTGCCCTGCATCGTGCAGAGCTACCAGCAGCGGATCGCCGAGTTGAAGCAGGCGATTTCCGAGGCGATGCAGGACTACTGCAAGCTCATGGGCCTGTGCGGCTGAAACCGGGCGGCGGCTTGCGGTGCGGTCCGGCCGCTCCACCCCTTGCCCCTGCGGCTGGTTCGCGGCAAGACACCCGCCGCCATGCTGCACATCAACGACCTCACCTTCCGGATTGGCCATCGCCTGCTGATCGACCATGCCACCGTGGCGCTGCCCGACGGCGCCAAGGTCGGTCTGGTGGGGCCGAACGGCGCCGGCAAGACCACCCTCTTCCGCCTGATTTCCGGCGAAGTCGGGCCGGAAAGCGGGTCGGTCGGCCTGCCCAGGAACGTCCGCATCGGCCAGGTGGCGCAGGAGGCGCCGGGGGGACCGGAGAGCCTGATCGAGGTGGTGCTCGCCGCCGACCACGAGCGCGAGCGGCTGCTCGCCGAAGCCGAGACGGCGCACGACCCGCACCGCATCGCCGAGATCCACACGCGGCTGGCCGACATCGATTCCCATTCGGCGGAGGCGCGCGCGGCGACGATCCTCGCCGGCCTCGGCTTCGACGAGGCGGCGCAGAAGGAGCCCTGCGCGTCGTTCTCCGGCGGCTGGCGCATGCGGGTGGCGCTGGCCGCCACCCTGTTCACGCGGCCCGACCTGCTGCTCCTCGACGAGCCGACCAACTATCTCGACCTGGAAGGCACGCTGTGGCTGGAGACCTACGTCGCCCGCTATCCCTACAGCGTCATCATCATCAGCCACGACCGCGACCTGCTGAACCGCGCCGTCAACTCCATCGTCCATCTCGACCAGGGCAAGCTGACGCTGTATCGCGGCGGCTACAATTCCTTCGACCGCCAGCGGCGCGAGCGCCAGGCGCTGCAACTGAAGATGAAGGCCAGGCAGGACGACCAGCGCCGCCACCTGCAGTCCTTCGTCGACCGCTTCCGCTACAAGGCGTCGAAGGCGACCCAGGCGCAGTCGCGCCTGAAGATGCTGGAGCGGCTGGAGCCGATCGTGGCGCTGGCCGACAATTCGGTCGTCCCCTTCCATTTTCCCCCGCCGGCCAAGGCCGCCGCCCCACCGATCATGGCGATGGAGGAGGTATCGGTCGGCTATGAGGCCGACAAGCCGGTGCTGCGCGGCCTCAACCTGCGCATCGACGACGACGACCGCATCGGCCTGCTCGGCGCCAACGGCAATGGCAAGTCGACGCTGGCCAAGCTGATCGCCGGCCGGCTCGACGCGATGGGCGGCCGCTTCCGCCGCCTGCACCGGCTGGAGGTCGCCTATTTCGCCCAGCACCAGCTCGACGAGCTCAAGCCCACCTGGTCGCCCTACGACCACGTGCGCGCGCTGATGCCCGATGCAACCGAGGCGCAGGTGCGCGCCCGCACCGGCGCGCTCGGTTTCGCGCGCGCCAAGATGGACACCAAGGCGGCCGACCTCTCCGGCGGCGAGAAGGCGCGCCTGCTGCTCGGGCTGGCCACCTTCACCGGCGCCAACCTGATGATCCTCGACGAGCCGACCAACCATCTCGACATCGACAGCCGCGAGGCGCTGGTCCAGGCGCTTGCCGACTATCCCGGCGCGGTCATCCTGATCAGCCACGACCGCCACCTGATCGAAGCCTCGGTCGACCGGCTGTGGCTGGTCGCCGACGGCACGGTGGCGCCCTATGACGGCGACCTCGACGATTACCGCCGCGCGGTGCTCGACAGCCGCAACGGCGGCAGCGGCAATGGTAACGGCAACGCCGCCCGCAAGGCGCCAGCGACGGCGACGGCGCAGGATCGCCGCCGCGAGGCGGCCGGACGGCGCCAGCAGACGGCGCCCTTGCGCCGAAAGATCAAGGATGCCGAGTCCTTGATCGAATCTCTTCAGAAAGAGATTCATCGTCTCGACGCAAGGCTCGGCGATTCTGAGCTTTATGCGCGCAAGCCGGCGGAGGCGGCCGAGCTCGCCAAGGCGCGCGCCGAGGCGGTTCGTAAGCTGGCTAAGGCCGAGGAAACCTGGCTTGCCGCCAGCAGCGACCTCGAAGAGGCGATGGCGGAGAGCGAGTAGCCGACCGCTATCGCTCCCGGAGAATATTCGCCAACGCCATAATTAGCCGGCGTACATCATCTTCCCCGCCGACGGTGATGCGCAGATAGGGCGCGGTGCGCGACCCGTTGAAATGCCGCACCAACACCGCGTGTTCGCGTAGCGCAGCCGCCAGCGCGGGTCCGCTCCACGCCGGATGCGTGGCGAACACGAAATTCGCACTCGAAGGCAGAACGACAAGGCCGAGACCGGCCAGCTCGCGCGACATTGCCTCGCGCGCTGCAACCACTCTGGTGCAGCTTTCACGGAAATAGGTCTCGTCGCGGACCGAAGCCGTCGCACCCGCCTGTGCCAACCGGCCGAGCGGATAGGAATTGAAACTGTCCTTCACGCGGCGCAGTGCCTCGATAAGCCCAACGTCGCCCAGTGCATAGCCGACCCGCAAGCCGGCCAAGGCGCGCGATTTCGACATCGTCTGCACGACCAGCAGGTTTGGATGATCGGCAATCAGCGGAACCGCGCTTTCGGCGCCGAAATCGACATACGCCTCGTCGACCAGCACCGGGATGTCCGGGCGATCCTCGACCAGTTGGGTGATCTGCGCACGCGGCAGCGCAATCCCGGTCGGCGCGTTGGGATTGGCAATAACGATCGCCCCCGCCTCGTGGCCGTAATCCTCGACCCCTACGCGCATTTCGCCATCCAGCGGCACGGTTTCACAGGCGAGGCCGAACAATTGTGCCCACACCGGATAGAAGCTGTAGGTGACATCCGGAAACAGCAGCGGCTTCGGCTGCTTCAGGAGCGCAACGAACGCATGCGCCAGCACCTCGTCTGACCCGTTCCCGACGAACACCTGTTCAGGCTTCACGCTGTGATGCGCGGCAAGCGCCTCGCGCAACTCGGTCGCCTCGGGATCGGGATAGAGCCGCAGGGTATCGGCGGCGGCGGCGCGCATCGCTTCTATAGCGAGCGGCGAAGGGCCGAAGGGGTTCTCGTTGGTGTTGAGCTTCACCAGATTGGCGATACGCGGTTGCTCGCCGGGCACATAAGGCGAAAGCACACGTGCGTTCTGGCTCCAGAACGGGTTCATTGGGATGTCCGGGTCGAGGTCGCGCGGCGGCTTATGCCATTGCCGGACCGGCTTTTCCAGCTTCGCCCGCCATCCTGCGCCAAATCTCGCCAGGTCGGCCGCGACGTCGGATCGGCTCACGAGTCGAAAGGTGGGACAAGCGAAGAAGCCTCAGCCCTTCTTCTCCCAGCGGCCGCGCTCCGACTGCTGCCAGTAAGTGGCGTCGTGGCCTGCAGTTTTGGCCGCCTTCCACGCCGCGCGGGCCTGGTCGACGGCGTCCGGATCGTTGCCGTCGAAGAGCCGCACCACGCGGGCATAGGCGCTGTAGTCGGCGATGTCGGCGCCGTCGGCGAGAAAGCGGACCTGAGCTTCGTTGGGGTTGTCCTCGTCGGTGGTCAGCCACACCGGCTGGGCGGCCGCGTGGCCGTCCTTGACGGTGCCGTGCGGCAGGAAGCCCTCGTCGCGGAAGGTCCACAGATGGGCGTCGAGCGCGTCGCGCCGCTCCTCGGAGCCGACCTGCACCACCGCGCGCCACTTCCTTTCGAGGCACTTCTCGATCAACTCGGGCAGCACCCGCTCCAGCGGCTGGCTGTGCAGGTGGTAGAAGAGGACCTCGGTCATTTCTCGTAGTTGTCGGCCACCAGCCGGTCGAGGATACGCACGCCCCAGCCCGACGCCCATGAGCGGTTCACGTCGCTCTGCGGCGAGCCAAAGCCGGTGCCAGCGATGTCGAGATGGACCCAGGGCGTGTCCTTGACGAAGCGCTTGATGAAATGGGCGGCGGTGATCGAGCCGGCGTCGCGTCCGGCGGCATTCCTGACATTGGCGAACTTGGAATCGATCTGCTTGTCGTATTCCTTGGCCAGCGGCATGCGCCAGACGCGCTCGCCGGTCGCCTCGCCGGCGGCGGAGAGCGCCGCGGCCAGCTCGTCCTCGGTGGCGTACATGCCGGCATAGTGGTGGCCGAGGGCGATGATGATGGCACCGGTCAGCGTTGCCAGGTCGATCATGAATTTCGGCTTGAAGCGGTCCTCGGTATAGGCGACCGCGTCGGCGAGCACGAGCCGCCCCTCGGCGTCGGTATTGATGATTTCGATGGTGCGGCCGGTCATGGCGGCGACGATGTCGCCCGGGCGCTGCGCGGCACCGTCGGGCATGTTCTCCACCACGCCGATGACGCCGACGGCGTTGACCTTGGCCTTGCGGCCGGCAAGCGCCCGCATGAGGCCGGTGACGGCGGCGGCACCCGCCATGTCGCCCTTCATGTCCTCCATGCCGCCGGCCGGCTTGATCGAGATGCCGCCGGTGTCGAAGACAACGCCCTTGCCGACGAAGGCGATCGGCCTTTCCTTGGCGCGGCCGCCGTTCCAGCGCATCACCACCAGGCGCGGCGGGCGGGCCGAGCCCTGCGCCACGCCGAGTAGCGCACGCATGCCGTGCCGTTTCATTTGCGTTTCGGTCAGCACCTCGACCTCGACACCCAGGTCCTTGAGGCCCTTGGCCTGCTCGGCGAACTCGACCGGCCCGAGAACGTTCGGCGGCTCATTGACCAGGTCGCGTGCCATCAGCACGCCGTCGGCGATCGCCGAGCGCCCGGTCCACGCCGCCCTGGCGCCGGTCAGGTCGTCGACGCAAATCGTCACCTTGACCGGCTCCTTGCGCGAATCGCCGTTGCCGTTGCCGTTGCCGTTGCCGTCGGTCTTGTAATTGTCGAAGGCGTAGGCGCGCAGCCGCATGCCGAGGGCGAAATCGGCGGCCGCGGCCTTGCCGGCTTCGCCGCCGTCGGGCCGTTCGAAGAGCACCGTTGCCACCTTGGCCTTGCCGAGCGCGCCGGCCGCCGCGCCGCCGAGGTCGACCCAGTCCTTTTCCCCGATCTCGACCGGCGCGCCGGTGCCGACCAGAACCAGCCGGTCGAAATCGGCCCCGGCGGGCGCCAGCAGGTCGAGGATCGCCTTCGCCTTGCCGGAAAACCCGGCCGCAGCCGCGGCGCGGGTGATCTGGGCGTGAAGGCCGAGGCCCTTCGCCTGTGGCCCCAGCGCGAGATCCGGACCGACCAAGGCGATAACAGTTGCGGCGAATTTGCGACTCGGCTTGGCGAAGTGAATGCGGACGAGATCGGTCATGAGGGTGGGGTCTCACTCAGAAAGGGCGGATTTCGGCGCTCACGATAGCAGACGATGCGCCGGCTGGGCGATATTCCGGGTTGCGCGCGGTTGGCCATTGCGCAATGCAGCAATCCCACCATAATCGCGGACGGCGACATTGGCCCGAAGGCGCGCATGAAGCTCATCGAGCGCTATATATTCCGGAAAATCCTCGGGGCCACGACGCTGACATTCGTGGCGCTGGGGACCATGGTGTGGCTGTCGCAGGCGTTGCGCCAGTTCGATCTGGTCACCGCAAACGGCCAGACGTTGTGGACCTTCGTCTACGTCTCGGCGCTGCTGGTGCCGGCGCTGGTGACCATCGTGCTGCCGGTCGCCCTGCTGATCTCCGTGGTCTATACGTTCACCAATCTCAACGGCGATTCGGAGCTTGTGGTCATCAATGCCAGCGGCGCGGCGCAGATCACCGTGCTTCGCCCGGTGCTGGTGATCGGCGTCATCGTCACGCTGATGGTCGCCTCCATGTCGCTCTATTTCGCGCCTCTGTCGCTGCGTGCCTGGCAGATGCTCATCACCAATGTGCGCAGCGACGTGCTCACCTCGGTCCTGCAGCCGGGGCAGTTCCTGCAGCCGGTCCGCGGCCTCACGATCCACATCAGAGGCCGCGATCCGGACGGCACGCTGCATGGCGTCTTCGTTTCCGACGACCGCGAAGATGGGCAGACCTCCACCTATCTCGCCGAGCGTGGGGCTGTCATCGACAATACGCTGGGCGTGTTCATGATCATGAACAACGGGGCCATCCAGCGGCGCAGCAAGGTCGATCAGTCGATCTCGATGATCGAATTCTCGTCCTATGCCTTCGACCTGTCCTCGTTCCGCTCGAGCAGCACTACACCGCAGCTCCATCCCGCCGAGCGCGAAACCGGCTACCTGTTCAATCCGAATCCGGACGACCCCTATTTCCGCCAGTATCCGGGGAAATTCCGGGCGGAACTGCACAACCGGCTGTCCTCGCCGCTCTACGGCCTGCTGTTCGCCGTGCTGCCACTGGTCTTCCTCGGCCAGGCCGAATCACCGCGCCAGAGCCGCGCGGCAAGCGTGGCGATGGCGGTCACCATCATCACCAGCATGCGCGCCTTCGGCGTCTTCCTGCCGGGCTTCGCCGAGACGAGCACGCTGGCCGTGTGGCTGATGTATGCGATCCCGCTCGGCGGAGTGCTGGCCTCGATCCTGCTGGTCCTGATCGGTCGTCAGCTGCGTCCGCCGGAATCGGTGGTCGCCTTCGCCGAGGCCATATTTGCCCGGACGAGCGGCATGCTGCGCAGCGGCAACGCGGCACCGGCCGGAGGCACGCGCTGAGGTCCTATGGTCAGCCGCACCCTCTCGCTCTATTTCGCCCGCCACTTCGCCAAGATGGTGCTGTCCATCTTCATGCTGGGCTTCATCCTGATCATGGTGGTCACGTATATCGAGTTCTTCAACCGCGCGTTCCGGGGTGACTACGAGGCCGGCTTCACGCTCGCCCTCGTCGCCCTCTTCCGCGTGCCGAGCGTGACCGAAGACGCGCTGCCGTTCGCGGTCCTTTACGGGTCGATCGCCGCTTTCGTCGTGGCCAACCGACGGCTGGAAGTGGTGGTGGCGCGGGCGGCCGGGGTTTCGGCCATGCAGTTCCTGCTGCCGGCCTGCATCGTCGGCCTGGTGATCGGGATCGTCGGAACGACCCTCTACAACCCGCTGGCCGTCAGCCTGCTCAACCTGTCGAACGAACTGACGACCGAGGTGATCCCGTCCGGCCACGGGCCGGTGGAGACTCACACCGGGCCGGTGTGGGTGCGCCAGGCGACCGGAAGCGGCGAATCGATTGTCGGCGCCCCCCAGTCCTATGACGACGGCCTCGGCCTTATCGGCGTGACCGCCTACGTGTTCGACCCGAGCGGGAAGTTCCTCGAGCGAATCGACGCAGATAAGGGCCACTACGAGCCGGGCGTGTGGCACCTGCAAAAGGCCATCGTGACGACCGTCAACACCAATCCGCGCAAGGTGGCGACCTATGACCTGCCGACGAACCTGTCCGCCGAAGAGGTGAGGAGAACTTTCTTACACCTTGATTCCGTTTCGTTTTGGTCGCTTCCGGCCCTGGCCGCCGCAGCCCAGCGCGCCGGTGTGCCGGGGAACCGGTTTCTGCTACAATACAACGTGCTGCTGTCCCGACCGATCCTGCTCCTCGCCATGGTGCTGATTGCGGCCAATGTGTCCCTGAGATTCTCCCGTTCCCGGGACGTTGGATGGATGATTATCACTGGCGTTACCGTGGGCTTCATGCTTTATGTTCTCATGAACATTGCATGGGATTTGGGGAGTGGCGGAATCGTACCACCGCCACTGGCTGCATGGTTGCCGGCGATCGTAGCAACGCTGTTTGGAATAACGGTTCTGTTGCATCTGGAGGACGGATGAGCGGGGCGGCGGCCAGGGTCGCTGAAGGGGGATGGTCCGGCCGTATTTTCGGCCGGCGTCTGATGCGCGCCGCGCTGGCTGCGGTGGTGCTCGCGTTCGCCCTTCCGACAGCCGGCTTCGCCGCCATCGGCAGTGCCGCCATCGGCAGTTCGGCGATCAACCTGCCCAAATCGGTCGCTCCCGGCGAGAAGATGCTCGTCGAATCCGATCAGCTCGTCTACGACTACGACAACAACGCGGTTTCCGCGGTCGGCAATGTGAAGATCTACTATGCCGGCTACACGCTCGAGGCCGAGAAGGTCACCTACAACAAGACGAGTGGCCGGCTGTTCGCCTTCGGCCGTGTGAAGCTGGTCGACCCGACCGGCTCGGCCTATTACAGCGATTATCTCGACATCACCGACGACTTCCGCGACGGCTTCGTCCAGTCGCTGAGGGTCGACAGCGCCGATCACACCCATTTCGGCGCCGCCAGCGCCCAGCAAGAGGGCGATCAGACGACGTTCACGGAGGGCAGCTACACCGCCTGCGAACCGTGCAAGGAGAACCCCGACAAGCCTCCGCTGTGGGACGTGAAGGCGACCAAGATCGTGTTCAACCACAAGGAGCACATGGTCTACTTCACGAACGCCCGGCTCGAGTTCATGGGCGTGCCGCTGGCGTGGTCGCCCTACTTCGCCGTTCCCGATCCCTCGGTGAAGCGCAAATCCGGCATCCTGGCCCCCAGCATCGGCTACTCCGAAAAGCTCGGCTTCTTCGGGACGGTCCCCTACTACTGGGTGATCGCGCCCAATATGGACGTCACATTCTCGCCGACCTACCTCTCGCGGCAGGGCTTCCTGGGGGCGATCGAATTTCGCCATCGCCTGTCGAACGGCCAGTACACGCTCAACGTGTCGGGAATCCATCAGTCGGATCCGGAGGCTTGGCGCAAAGACTCGCCGAGCCGGCAGACGTGGCGTGGCGCGGTCAGGACCTCCGGCTCGCTCGATGTCGCTGACGACTGGACCTTCGGCTGGAACGGCACGCTCATGTCCGATTCCACCTTCATCAAAGATTACGGTGCCATCGACGGCGTCGTGGGATCAGCGACCTCGACCACCTATCTGACCGGACTGAAGGATCGGAACTACTTCTCGGCCAGAGCGTCCTACTACAAGATCCTGGTCGACCCGACGGCCATCGCGAAGTCCGAGCGGGCCCGCTACCATCAGGATCGCCAGGCGATCGTGGTGCCTGAGATCGACTACAAGAAATATGCCGACGGGCCCGTTTTCGGCGGCGAGCTATCGTCCACCGCCAATCTGACGACGCTCACCCGCGGCGAGGACGATTCGTGGCAGTACGCCGGTTCGAACGGCCCGACCTATTTCGCCGGGACTGCCGGCACTTTCGTCCGTGCGACTGAACAGATCGACTGGCGGCGGCGCTTCATCGGGCCGATGGGACAGGTCATCACGCCATTCGCCTATGTGCGTGGCGACGCCTTCTATCTGCAAGGCCAGACGGCGGCAGCCGTGGCCGCCGGAATAACATCCGATGCCGACGCTTACCGCTTCATGCCGGCGGTCGGCCTCGACTGGCGCCTGCCGATCCTCGTCCAGACCGACCATTCCACGAACATCATCGAGCCGCGTGTCCAGTTGATCGTGCGCCCGAACGAAATGATGGCCGGCAAGCTGCCCAACAACGACGCACAAAGCCTGGTGTTTGGCGTGTCGAACCTGTTCGATCTCGACAAGTTCTCGGGCTACGACCGCGAGGAAGGCGGCACGCGCCTGAACGCCGGCCTGCACTACAACGGCACCTTCGACAATGGCGCCTCGGTCGATGCGACCTTTGGCCAGTCGTTCCACTTGGCCGGCACGAATCCCTATGCGACGAGTGACGTCAGCGGCTTGGGCGGCAGCGGCCTCACCGGCCTCGAATCGGACCACTCCGACTATGTCGCCGGCGCCGCCCTCGACAGCGGCCTCGGGCCGCGCATCTCCGCCAACGGGCGCTTCGACAATTCGGACTTCGCCATCAATCGCGGCGAGGTCGAGGCGACATCGGCGTTCGGACCGCTTAGCGCCTCGGCCGCCTATCTCTATCTGCGCCACAACCCATACAACGAGAACCTCGAATCTGCTTCGATCCTGCGCGGCGCCAGCTCGCTCAACATCTCGGACAACTGGCGTGTGTTCGGGACGTTGATCTACGACGTCAAGAACACCACGCTCGCCAGCAAGAGCCTGGGTATTGCGTTCGACAACGAATGCTTGACTGTTGCCGTTGCCTACAGCGAAAACCGTGCCGGCTACACCGACGTCACACCGAGCCGCTGGCTGACCTTCCGTCTGCAGATGCGCACCCTCGGCAACAGCGTCATCCAGAACAATCTGGGCAATCTGACCAACTGACGGTTCTCTTGGGTGCGATACCCTTCTTTTTGCCAGATTTGGCGCAATGATGCGGCCACGCGGTGCCGGACCGGTATCGCGTGATGCTTCGCCGTCGTGCTATTTTGCGCTGTTGTGCGCCGGCGTCGATTTCCGGGGAATGTCGTTGAACCTTCCGAAAGTTCTTGTATTGCGTCTGTTGGTCGCCGGTCTGGTTGTCGCCGGCACGGCGGGCCTTTCGGCGTGCAGCAGCTTCGGCGACATGTTCGATTCGGGCTCGAACAAGGTCACCGGACCGCCGGTCACCGGCAAGACCGAGATGCCGGACATCCCGACACTCAGCAAGAAGGCCAGCTCCATTGCGGTCCTGGTCAACGAAGTCCCGATCACCAATTACGACATCAGCCAGCGCCAGAAGCTGATGGCACTGGGTGGCGCCAAGACCAGCACCAAGATCGCCACCGACGAGCTGATCGACGAGGCGCTGGAGATGTACGAGGCGAACAAGAGAGGCGTCAACGCACCCGATTCCCAGATCGAAGGCGCCTTCAACGGAATCGCGCAGCAACTCAAGCTGACGCCGACGCAGCTGACCCAGGCCCTGGCTTCGCGCGGCATCGACGCCTCGTCGCTGAAGCAGCGGCTGCGCGCCCAGGTGACCTGGCAGTATCTCGTGCAGCGGCACACGCAGGCGAAAGCGACGATCAAGACCGAGGACGTGACCAACGCCCTGCTCGCCAAGGGCGATCCGACCCAGATGACGCTCAACGAGTACATTCTGCAGCAGATCATCTTCATCGTGCCGCAGGGCTCGCCGGCTGCCCTCTACGCCCAGCGGCGGCGCGAGGCGGTGCAGTTCCGCCAGCGCTTCACGGGCTGCGACAACAGCATCGCCCAGGCGAAACTGTTGCGCGGCGTCGTGGTCAAGAACATCGGCCGCCGCGACGATACCCAACTCAACGGCGCCGAGGGCGAGGACATCAAGAAGACTCCGGCCGGCAAGACGGCGTCCCCCGTCCAGATGGACCAGGGCATCGAGCTGATCGCCGTGTGTTCGGTGCGCCAGGTGCAGAGCCAGGCGGCGGCGCGGGCCGCGGTGACCAACGAGCTCTATGGCAAACAGGCGAAGGACCTCGGCAAGGACTACTTGGCAGAGTTGCGCAAGGCGGCGATCATCGAATATCGCTGACCGGGACGCGAAGGGGCACCGGGGATGCTACCGCCACTTGCCCTCACCATGGGGGAACCGTCCGGTATTGGACCGGACATCACGATTGCCGCATGGCTCAGGCGGCACGAGTTGGCGTTGCCGCCCTTCTATTGCCTGGCCGACAAGACCGTGCTGACCGAGCGGGCCGCCATGCTGGGGGCGGCCTGTCCGATCGAGACCGTCACTGCGGATACCGCCGCCGCCTGTTTCGAACGCGCCCTCCCCGTGGTGCAGTTGGAGGCGCCGGTCGCCGCGCGCGTCGGCGAACCCGACCCGGCCAACGCTCAGGCGGTCATTGAAGCGATCGCGCGCGCCGTCGGCGATGTGCGCGCCGGCGTTGCGGCGGCGGTGGTGACCAATCCGATCAACAAGAAAGTCCTCTACGACGCCGGCTTCCGCCATCCCGGCCATACCGAATTCCTCGGCACGCTGTCGGCGGCGTGGACGGGCGAGCCGGGCAAGCCGGTCATGATGCTGGCCAGCCCCGAGTTGAAGGCGGTGCCGGTGACCATCCACATCCCGCTGCGCGATGTGGTGGGGGCGCTGTCGGAACGGCTGATCGTGGATACCGGCCGCATCGTCGCCGATTCGCTGAAACGCCGTTTCGCGGTGCCGAATCCGCGCCTGGCGGTCGCCGGGGTCAATCCCCATGCCGGCGAGAGCGGCTCGATCGGCGACGAGGACGAGCGCATCGTTCGGCCGGCGGTCGCCATCCTGCGGGCCGAGGGCATCGATGCGCGCGGTCCGTTGCCCGCCGATACACTGTTCCATCCGGCGGCGCGGGCGACCTTCGATGCGGTGCTGTGCATGTATCACGACCAGGCGCTGATCCCGGCCAAGACGCTCGCCTTCGCCGACGGGGTCAACGTGACGCTCGGCCTCGCCTTCGTGCGCACCTCGCCCGATCACGGCACCGCCTTCGACATCGCCGGAACGGGGCGTGCCGACCCGGCGAGCCTTGCCGCGGCGCTGCGTCTGGCGGCAGAGCTGAGGCGCAACGAAATCGCCGAATGAGCGCGATCGACGACCTGCCGCCGCTGCGCGACGTCATCGCCCGCCATGAGCTTCTGGCCCGCAAGAGCCTTGGCCAGAATTTCCTGCTCGACCTCAACCTGACGGCGCGCATCGCCCGCGCCGCGGGGCCGCTGGCCGACACCACCGTCGTGGAGGTCGGGCCGGGGCCTGGTGGTCTCACCCGTTCGCTCCTCGCGGAAGGCGCGGGCCACGTGGTCGCCATCGAGCGGGACCAGCGCTGCATCGCCGCGCTGGAAGAGATCGCCGCAGCGGCGCCCGGGCGCCTCACCATCATCAATGCCGACGCGCTGACGGTCGACATGGCGGCGCTGGCGGCAAGGCCGGCACGTCTCGCCGCCAACCTGCCCTACAACATCGCCACCCCCCTGCTCGTCGGCTGGCTGAAGACCGCGCCCTGGCCGCCCTGGTACGAATCGATGACGCTGATGTTCCAGCGCGAGGTGGCCGAGCGCATCGTCGCCGGCCCTGGCTCGAAGACCTATGGTCGCCTCGGCGTGCTCGCCGGCTGGCGGGCCGAAGCCGAGATCCTCTTCGACGTGTCGCCGCGCGCCTTCACGCCGCAGCCCAAGGTCACCTCGTCGGTGGTGCGGCTGACGCCGCGCGCCCGGCCGCTTGCCTGCGATCCGGCAGTCCTGGAACGGGTGACCGCGGCAGGCTTTGGCCAGCGGCGCAAGATGCTGCGCCAGAGCCTGAAGACACTGGGTCTGGATGCGCTGCACCTGCTGGCGGTTGCCGGCATCGAGGAGACGCGGCGGGCGGAAGAGATCGACATCGCCGGCTTCGTCGCGCTGGCCAACGCCGTGAGTGCCGCTAATCCATCTTCTTGAGATCGGTGAGGAGCTTGGCCACGAAGCGCTCCAGGTCGGGCCGATAGACGCGCTTCAGCCGTTCGGCGGTGAGGATGGAGCGCAGGCGCTGGAAGCTCTTGTCGAGGTCGCGGTTGACCAAAACGTAGTCGTATTCAGTCCAGTGCGGCACTTCCGCCGCGGCGTTGTGCAGCCGCCGGGCGATCACCGCGCCGCTGTCCTCGGCGCGCCGCTCCAGCCGCGTCTTCAGCTCCTTGGCTGAAGGCGGCAGCACGAAGACGCTGACCACGTCCGAACGCATGCTGTCGTAGAGCTGCAGCGTTCCCTGCCAATCGATGTCGAAGAGCACGTCGCGGCCGACCTTGAGCGCGTCTTCCACCGGCTGCCGCGGCGTTCCGTAGAAATTGCCGTGGACCTCGGCCCATTCCAGAAGGTCGCCGGCGTCGCGCATCATTTCGAACTGCCGCCGGGTGACGAAGTGGTAGTGGACGCCGTCGATCTCGCTGGCGCGGCGCGTCCGCGTGGTCACCGATATCGACAGGCTGACCCCCTCCTCCTGCTCCAGGAGATTGCGCGTCAGCGTCGTTTTGCCCGCGCCCGAGGGCGAGGAGACCACCAGCATGATGCCGCGCCGGGCGATGTCGCGCTGCGCAGAGCCTTTCATAGCCAGATGGACCCATTCCGACGGAGCGCTTTTGCGACAGGATCAAGCTGGCGGGCGAAGGTCGTACTGGCGGTACGGCCGCGACCGACGGCGACGATAGTGGCGCAAAAGGCGCCCGTCCCTTCGGGTTTCCGACCGGTGGGCGCCCGACGCCGATCCCGGCTCGACCGATGCCCCACATCGCTCTTCGCCAGGCTCGACGCCAGATCGCCTCGCCGGTCGAGAAACGGAATTGGCCCCATCTGGCTATGAAAGGCTCTCATCATTCGACGTTCTGCACCTGCTCGCGCAGCTGGTCGACCACCGCCTTCATCTCCAGGCCGATCATGGTCAGCACGCGGTCGTTCGACTTGGAGCACAGCGTGTTGACCTCGCGGTTGAATTCCTGGGCGAGGAAATCGAGGCGGCGGCCGACCGCCGCGTCGCTGGCCAGCAGCTCGCGCGCGGCGGCGATGTGGGCATAGAGGCGGTCGATCTCCTCGCGGATATCGGCCTTGGTGGCGAGCAGCACGGCTTCCTGATGCAGCCGGTCGGGATCGAGCGCCGGGGCGGCGTCGAGCAGGGCGGCGACCTGCTCGGCCAGGCGGTTGCGGATGGTCTCCGGCGACCGTGCCGGGGAGGCTTCGGCGGCGCCGGTGAGGCGCTCCATCTCGTCGAGGCGCGTGGCGAGCACCGTGGCGATGGCCCCGCCCTCGCGCGTACGCATGGCTACGAGCGCGTCGACCGCCCGGTCGAGGTCGGCGATCATGTGGCCGGCGAGCGCCGTCCGGGTTGCCTCGTCGGGGTCGTTGTCGGCCGCCTCGACCACGCCGCGGATGGCCAGAATGCCGTCGAGCGTCGGCGGCGCCGCCGCCACCTTCTGTCCCACCCGCTCCATGGCGGCAATCACGTCGGCGAGCACCGCCTCGTTGATACGCACGCTGGTCGCGCCCGCCTCGTGCTGGGCGGCGAGGCCGGCCTGGACATTGCCGCGGGCGAGACGGGCGGCGATGCGCTCGCGCGCCACCGGCTCCACATGGTCGAAACCCGCCGGCACACGCACGCGGATGTCGAGGCCCTTGCCGTTGACGCTGCGCACCTCCCAGGTCCAGCGATAGCCTTCCCCTGCCCCGTCAACGCGGGCAAAGCCGGTCATACTGCAAAGAGACATCCGCGGCCGGTCCCAGCCAGAATTGGTTTGACGCCTATGGGCGCACCAAACGCATATGAGCCGCCTCGGACCCCGGGTTCAAGGGCAGCGGCAACGGAGATTACTGCGGTGCCGGTCTCGGCGTCGGCGAAAGGGCAAGCGGCGCTGCCTCGCCGGCGCCGCCGTTGCCGCCCGCACCGGCTTCGCCCGCCGCCGCGCCGGTGGCATTGCTGGCGTTGAGGTCGCGCCAGCGGGCAACGTTGCGCAGGTGTTCCTCATAGCTCTGGGCGAAGGCATGGCCGCCGGAGCCGTCGGCAACGAAATAGAGGTCGCGCGTGCGCGAGGGGTTGGCGACCGCCTCGAGCGAGGCCCGGCCGGGATTGGCGATGGGCCCGGGCGGCAGCGCCGGAATGACGTAGGTGTTGTACGGCGTCGGCGTCTCGAGGTCCTTGCGGCTGAGCGTGAAGTCGGCCGGTTTGCCGGCACCGCTGAACATGCCGTAGAGCACGGTCGGGTCGGACTGCAGGCGCATGTGCAGCTTGAGCCGGTTGATGAACACCGCCGCCACGCGGCTGCGCTCGTCGGCGAGCGCCGTCTCCTTCTCCACGATCGAGGCAAGGGTGACCAGCTGCGCCGGAGTCGTGATCGGCAGGTCCGGTGCCCGCCGGCTCCACACGTCGGCGAGCACCCGGTCGCGCTCGCGTGACATGCGATCGATGATGTCCTGGCGGTTGTCGCCGCGGGTGAACTTGTAGGTCTCGGGCAGCAGGCTGCCTTCCGCCGGAATCTGCGTGACGTCGCCGACCAGGATGTCGTTCGCCTTCAGACGGTCGACGATCTGCTGGCTGGTGAGGCCTTCCGGAATCGTCACCGAATAGAGGATGCCCTTGCCGGTCACCATGGTGTCCATGATGTCGCGCATGCTGGCGTGGGCCGGTATCAGATACTCGCCGGCCTTGAGGCTGGAGGTCTGGTTGCTCAGCCACACGCCGAAGACGAACAGCCACTTGGTGTCGATCAGACCGTCCTTGACCAGATCGTCGGCGATGGTATTGAGGCCGCTGCCGCGGGCGACGGAGAAGGTGCGCGCGCTATCGAGGGCGGTGGCACCGTCGAACTGCGACTTGGCGAAAAAGATACCGCCGCCGACGGCGAGAACGGTGACGACGATGACGGTGATGACGACGTTGAGGAAGACCGCCATGGGATGGCGCACGGCGCGCGCACGCGGCGGCGGCGGCGGCACCGGTTCGGGCTGAAGCGCCTCGGTGGGGCTGCGCGGCGCGGTGCGGCTGAGCGAGGAATGAAGCCGCGCCGACAACGCCTCAGCGTCGTCGCTGTACGGCTCTCTCCTCATGTCAACCATGGAACCGGTCTCTCACTGGCGCCCTACCATACTCCGGGCACGGTGGGCGACTGTAGCACCCAATGTGGCAAAAGCGGGATCGCCGTCGCGCCGGTCATGAATGACGGCGCAGCACCAGCGACGCGTTGGTTCCGCCGAAGCCGAAGGAATTCGACAGGACCGTATCCACGGTGCGCTGGCGCGCGGTGTGCGGCACAAGGTCGAATGCCGTGTCAACCGAGGGATTGTCGAGGTTGAGGGTCGGCGGCACGACGTTGTCGCGGATCGCCAGCAGCGAGAAGATCGCCTCGATGGCGCCGGCCGCGCCAAGCAGATGTCCGGTCGCTGACTTGGTCGAGGACATGCTGATCTTGGCCCCGGCGTTGCCGACCAGGCTTTCGACCGCCTTCAACTCGATCTCGTCGCCGGTCTGGGTCGAGGTGCCGTGGGCGTTGATGTAGTCGAGATCGCTGGCAGAGATGCCGGCGCGCTTCAGCGCCATCTGCATGCAGCGCCGGGCGCCGTCGCCATCCGGGGCCGGCGAGGTGATGTGGTAGGCGTCGCCGGACAGGCCGTAGCCGACGACCTCGCCATAGATGCGGGCGCCGCGCGCCAGAGCGTGCTCGCGCTCCTCGACGACGACGACGCCTGCCCCCTCGCCCATGACGAAGCCGTCGCGGTCGCGGTCATAGGGGCGCGAGGCCGCCGTCGGCCGATCGTTGAAATGCGTCGACAACGCCTTGGCGGAGGCAAAGCCGGCAAGCGCGATGCGGCAGACGGGCGATTCGGCGCCGCCGGCGACCATCACATCGGCATCGCCGAGGGCGACCAGCCGGGCGGCATCGCCGATGGCGTGGGCGCCGGTCGAACAGGCGGTCACCACCGCATGGTTCGGCCCCTTGAGGCCGTGACGGATCGAAACCTGGCCGGAGGCGAGGTTGATCAGGCGGCCCGGAATGAAGAACGGGCTGACGCGCCGGGGCCCGCGGTCACGCAGGACATGGGCCGTTTCCTCGATGCCCTGCAGGCCGCCGATGCCCGAGCCGATGAGCACGCCGGTCGCCACCTGGTCGTCGTAGCTCCGCGGATGCCAGCCGGCATCGTCGAGCGCCTGGTCGGCAGCCGCCATCGCATAGACGATGAAGGGATCGACCTTGCGGCTCTCCTTCGGCTCCATCCAGTCGTCGGGATCGTATCTGCCGTCGGCCTTGGAGCCAGGCGGCAACTGGCCAGCGACCTGGCAAGGCAGGTCACTCACCTCGAAATTTTCGATCCGGGCAATGCCGCTGCGGCCGGCGAGGATGGCCGACCACGTGACATCGACGCCGCAGCCTAGCGGCGACACCATGCCCAATCCGGTGACGACGATTCGTCTCAATCGAATACCGCGGCCCCGCCGTCAGGCGGCCGGGCCGACCGCTCCGTTTACGGCGCCGGTCAGGCGGTATTCTTTTCGAGGAAACCGATCGCGTCGCCGACGGTCAGAATCGTCTCGGCGGCATCATCCGGAATCTCGACGCCGAATTCTTCCTCGAAGGCCATCACGAGTTCGACCGTGTCGAGGCTGTCGGCACCCAGGTCGTCAATAAAGCTGGCGTTCTCGGTGACCTTCTCCGCGTCGACGCCGAGATGCTCGACGACAATCTTCTTTACCCGTTCAGCGACATCGCTCATTTTTCAGAACCTCGATTGCCCCAAATACCACTTATCCGGTAGACCCCTCGCCCGGCAAGGGATCGATCATCGCCCTGTGTTCGGAACGGGTAGAAGCGTTGAAAAACCGCCGCGCTTCCGGCACCGGCCGGAGCCCGTAACACACTTTACGGGCCTTTGCCAGCCAACCAATCCGCCTCGTCGCTCCTGTTGGCCGGCCGGCACTGAAACCGCCCGCGCCGCTCATATCATGGCCATGCCGCCATTGACGTGCAACGTCTGGCCGGTGACGTAGGCCGCCTCGTCGGAAGCCAGGAAAACCAACGCTCCGGCGATCTCGTCGGCGGTGCCGAGGCGGCGGGCGGGAACCCGTTCCAGGATCGCGGCGCGCTGCTTCTCGCTGAGCGCGTCGGTCATCGGCGAAGCGGTGAAGCCGGGCGCGACGCAATTGACGGTGACATTGCGGCTGGCGATCTCGGCGGCGAGCGACTTGGTCATGCCGATCAAGCCCGCCTTGGAGGCGGCATAGTTGCCCTGGCCGGCATTGCCGGTGACGCCGACCACCGAGGTGATCGAGATGATGCGGCCGGCGCGGCGGCGCATCATGCCGCGCAGGACCGCGCGCGACAGGCGCATGGCGGCGGTCAGGTTGACCGTCAGCACCAGGTCCCAGTCCTCGTCGGTCATGCGGGCAAAGAGCATGTCGCGGGTGATGCCGGCATTGTTGACGAGGATATCGATCTCGCCAGCGAGCGCCTCCTCCGCCTGTGGCACGAGTTGGGCCACTTGCGCCGCATCGGCGAGGTCGCACGGCAGAACGGCGCAGCGCTCGCCGAGTTCGGCGGCGAGTGCGTCGAGCGCGTCGCGCCGCGTGCCAGAGAGGCCGACGATGGCGCCTTGCCGGTGAAAGGCGCGGGCAATGGCACCGCCGATGGCGCCACTGGCTCCCGTTACCAAAGCGCGCTTGCCCGTCAGTTCGAACATCACCCCTGTCCCTTCCTCAGTCGAGTTTGGCGACGGCTGCGTCGATGTCGGCCGGCGCACCGACGGCCAGCGTCTCGGCCCTCTCGACGATGCGTCTGGCGAGGCCGGAGAGCACCTTGCCGGCACCGACCTCCACGAAAAGATTCACTCCGGCGTCGCCGAGCCAGGTGACCGATTCGCGCCAGCGCACGATGCCGGTGACCTGTTCGATCAGCCGGCGGCGGATCTGGTCGGGATCGCTGATCGGCGCGGCCAGCACATTGGCGACCAGCGGAACGACCGGCGGCTTGATCTCGACGGCGGCGAGCGCCGCCTCCATCGCCTCGGCCGCCGGCGCCATCAGTTCGCAATGGAAAGGGGCGCTGACCGGCAGGAGGATGGCGCGCTTGGCGCCCTTCTGCTGGGCGATCACGATGGCGCGCTCGACGGCGGCCTTGTTGCCGGAGATCACCACCTGCCCGCCGCCATTGTCGTTGGCCGTGGCGCAGACCTCGCCCTCGGCCGCCTGGGCGGCGACCTCCCTGGCCACGTCGAGCTCCATGCCGAGAAGCGCCGCCATGGCGCCGGTGCCGACCGGCACGGCCGCCTGCATGGCGCGCCCGCGGGTGCGGAGCAGCCGGGCAGCATCGGGAATGCTGAGCGCGCCGGCGGCGGCCAGCGCCGAATATTCGCCGAGCGAATGGCCGGCGACATAGGCGACCTTGTCGCGAATGGCGATGCCGCGCGCCTCGAGCACCCGGATCGCCGCCAGGCTTACCGCCATCAGCGCCGGCTGGGCGTTTTCGGTCAGCGTCAGGGTCTCGACCGGCCCTTCCCAAATGATCTCGGACAGTTTTTCGCCGAGCGCATCGTCCACCGCGTCGAAGACGGCGCGCGCCTCGGATTCGGCGTCGGCGAGCGCCTTGCCCATGCCGACCACCTGGCTGCCCTGCCCAGGAAATGTGAATGCGACCGTCATCTGCGCCCGGAACGCCCCTCTTTGCCGGCGAGTCTCCGCCGTTGGCCGCGGGTTTGAGCGCGCCCGGCCGAGGCTGTCAAGACGCGCGCGGGGCATGATACGCTCGGCCGCGACAGGAGCCGGACAATGGGGCGTTCCGGAATCGTTGCAGCGGGCCTCGCTGTGCTTGCCGTCATGGCGGCGAAGCCGGCGGTGGCCGCGACTTTCGAGAGCCTGCTGGCGACGCGCTGGACGTGGGCGGAGAGCGTCGACCGCATCACCGACCAGAAGGTCAGTCGCGCCTATCTGATGACCACCGAGATCGCGGACATGATGGCCGGCCGCGAGGAGGTGCGCCTCGCCCTCACCTGCACCGGCGGCAAACCGGTCATGGACATCGACTGGAGCTTCAAGGCCGCCGGCAAGGTGCATCTGACGCTGGAATACCGCTTCGCCGGTCAACCCGGCCGCAGGCTGGAGGGGCGCACCGTCAACCGCACCAGCCAGCGCGTGACCGACCTCGCCGGCATCCGCCGGTTCCTTGCCGATGCGCGAACCTCGGACCGGCTGCGCCTCAGGGTAACCTCGGACCTCTATGGCGTCGTCGAGGCGACCTTCAGGGCGGCGGCCGGCGCCGACATCGTGCGCCGCTTCACCGCCGCCTGCCCCATCGCCACGCCGCGCTAGCCTTTCCTGCCGGGCGGAGCCGGCGCGCCATGCGCCAGCCTGGCATCGTAGCCGGCCGTATCGCCCAGGCGGGTGATGTAGCAGGCGGTGGCCGCCACGGGCCGGCCGGCCTTGAGAAGCTCGGCAATGGTGAGGAAGCGATAGCCGTCGGCCTTGAGCTTCGGGATGATGGTGCGCAGCGTCTCGGCCGTATGCGTGCCGCGGCCATTGGCATGCATCACCACGATCGAGCCCGGCCGGACGCCGGAGAACACATTGCGCTCGATGGCCCTGGCGCTGGTGCCGTCCGGATCGCCGGAGACCACGTCCCACTGGATGACGACGGAGCCGATGGCATTGACGGTCGCCGCACCGGCGGGCGTGCATGAGCCGTACGGGAACCGGAAGAGCCGCATGGGCGCTGCCGGCGCGGTCGCGGCACAGGCTTTGGCCGCCGCCATGCGGGTCTCGGCGAGCGCCGCCTCGGTCAACAGGATCTCGCTCTCGATGCGGGCCGCCGAAGCGGCGTGCAGATCGGGATGGGCGAAGCTGTGATTGGCAAGCAGAAAGCGCCGGTCGCCGGCCAGTTGCTCGGCGCGGACCTTGTGCGTCAGCAGCCAGCGGCCCGCCGCGAAGAAGGTGGCGGCGACGTTCTCGGCGCGCAGAGTGTCGACGACGGCACCGTCATAGCCGGCAATCGGGCTCACCGTCTGGCAGAGATCGAAGGTGAGCGCGATCGCCTTGTCGCCCGGTGGCAGATCGACCCGGCGGACAATGCCCGCCAGAGCGCCGCTGACGGGCGCCAGGGCCGCTGCCGGCGCCGGCTTGATGAAGGCGTCGGCGGCCACCGCATGGCGGCGCAGGGCCTCGCCGGGCACGCCAGCGAGCTCTTGCGGCGTCCAGCAGGCGGCGAGCGCCCCGCGTGAGGCCAGGAGCGCACCGGCACCGCCCACAATACCGGCGATGAGGGCCCGCCGGCTCAATCGTCCGCACTCGGCACACATGGATGAAAGTTCCTGCGGAGTCGCCCGTGGCGATTCCTGTAGTCCAAAACGCCGGCGAACGCCCATGCAAAATGCTTGCAAGCGCCCCGCTTTCGCTTATAACCACGCCGTCCAGACGGACCCCGGCCGGGGGCTGAACGGAAGGCGGCACCCGCCGCAGGATCTCAAGCGATCCGTCTTCCCGTGCTCCTGCTCTCGAAGTGTCATCGAGCCTTTCCTTCAAGAAGGCTTCGACGAGGCTTAGCGCCGGTTAATATGAGGAAAGGCATCCATGCCCTTATACGAGCATCTCTTTTTGGCGCGGCAGGACGTTTCCGGCCCGCAGGTTGACACCCTTGTCGAGCAGTTCAAGGGCGTCATCGAACAGGCAGGCGGCAGCGTCCCCAAGGTGGAGAGCTGGGGCCTCAAGTCCCTCGCCTACCGCATCCGCAAGAACCGCAAGGCCTATTTCACCCTGATGAACTTCGACGCGCCGGCTGCCGCCGTCGCCGAGGTGGAGCGTCAGGAGCGGCTGAACGAGGACGTCATCCGCTCGCTCACCATCAAGGTGGACGAGCTGGAGGAAGGCCCCTCGGCGATGATGCAGAAGCGCGACCGCGACGATCGCGGCGAGCGTGGCGGCCGCTTCGGCGATCGCGAACGCGGACCGCGCCGCGAGTTCGGCGACCGCGACCGTGGCGACCGGCCGCCGCGTCCGCGCCGCGACGAGAGCGACGGTGCCAGCGAAGGAGGAGAAAACTGATGGTCGACATCAATCAGTTGCCGACGCGCCGGCCCTTCTTCCGCCGTCGCAAGACCTGCCCGTTCTCCGGCGCCAATGCGCCCAAGATCGACTACAAGGACGTGCGCCTGCTGCAGCGCTACATCTCTGAGCGCGGCAAGATCGTGCCGGCGCGCATTACCGCGGTATCGGCGCCCAAGCAGCGCGAGCTGGCGCGAGCGATCAAGCGGGCCCGCTTCCTCGGCCTGCTGCCGTATGTGATCAAGTGAAGATGTGAATAGTGAATGGTGAATGGCCGTTAGCGGTGCCGTTCACCACTTCACCATTCACCATTTTCCAGTTGGGGCACGGCGGTCTTTGTGGCTGACCTGCCCCTAACCGCTCGAAAGGCGGGACAGCGATGATACAGGTGATCCTGGTTGGCATTGCAGCGGGTATTGGCGCGGCGCTGATGTTTCTGGCGCCGGTCGGTGGGACCGTGCTCGCCTTCCCGCTCTTCATCCTCACCGGCCTGCCCATCGGGCTTGCCGGCCTCGGCTGGGGCACGACGGCCGGCGCCGTGGCGGTCATCGCCGGGACGCTGACGATCTTCGCGGCGCTGTCGACCATGGGAGCGGCGACCTTCCTGCTGCTCTTCGCCGTGCCGGTCTTCTGGATCGCGCGGCTTGCCCTGATGTCGCGCCCGGTCGCCGGCGCCGCTCCCGACGCGCCGCGCGAATGGTATCCGCTCGGCCGCATGCTGGGGCATCTGGCGATCACGGTTGCCGTCGGCGTGGTGCTTGTCGGCATCCTCATCGGCTTCGACCGCGCGACCCTGACGCCGGAAGTCACCCGGGCGTTGGTCGACCTGTTCGCCGCCATGAACACGACAGGCAATCCGCCGACAGCCGCCGAAGTGGCGCCGTTCGTGCAGTTCTACCTGGCCATCATGCCCTTCTCGGTCGGCGCAATGCTGGTGTTCATCCTCACTTTCGACCTGTGGCTGGCGGCCGTCGTGGCGCGCATGTCGGGCCGCCTGCAGCGGCCGCGCGAGACGATGTGGGGCGTGGACCTGCCGAATCAGGCACTGGCCGCGCTCGCCGGCGTCACCCTGCTGGCCTTCCTCCTGCCCGGCGTCGGCGGCGAGGTGGCGCGGGTCTTCGCCGGGGCGCTTGCCGGCGCCGCGGCGCTCACCGGGCTGGCCGTGATGCACGCCCTCACGACGGGCTTCGGCGGCCGTACAGTCCTTCTCGTCGTCGTCTATGCGCTGATCCTGTTCTCCGGCCTGCCGCTGATCGTTTTTGCCCTGCTGGCGGTCGTCGAAGCCGTCTTCCATCTCCGCGCCCGCCGCTTCAAGGGCGTGCCCCCGCAATAATCCCGAATGTCTCGAACGGAGTGAACCGCCATGGAAGTCATCCTGCTTGAACGCATCGCCCGGCTCGGCCAGATGGGCGACGTCGTGCGCGTGCGCGACGGCTATGCCCGTAACTTCCTGCTGCCGCAGGGCAAGGCGCTGCGCGCCAACGAAGACAACCGCAAGCGCTTCGAGGCCGAGCGCGTCCATCTCGAGGCGCGTGACCTCGAGCGCCGCCAGGAGGCCGAGGCGGTCGCCGCCAAGCTGGAAGGCCAGTCCTTCGTTCTGGTCCGCCAGGCGGGCGAGACCGGCCAGCTCTACGGCTCGGTCACCGCGCGCGACCTTGCCGAGGCGATGGATGCCGGCGGCTTCACCGTGAACCGCAGCCAGATCGACCTCAACCAGCCGCTCAAGACCATCGGAATGCACAGGGTGCTGATCGCCCTCCATCCCGAGGTCGCGGCCCATGTCATCGCCAATGTGGCGCGCAGCGAGGACGAGGCCGAGCGTCAGGCGCGCGGTGAGGACGTCACGCGGGCCGGTGCCGGCGAGGAGGAAGAGGCGGGCGAGGCCCTGGCCGAAGGCGAAGACGCCCCGGCGGAAGGCGACGAGGCTGCCGCGGAGGCCGAAGAAGCTGCGGAATCTTAACATGCCGGCAATGGGTTGAGACCAAACCTAATTAGGGACTATCATCCGCCGGCGTCGCGGGTCGCCGGCGGAGGCGGTCCTCGCAGGGGGAAGGTTTGCGACGGCCTGGACTGATAATCCGATGAATTCCACATTGAAGTGCTATCTGACGAAGGCGATCCGCAAAGGATCGCTGGAGGTTGTCGACGCCGAGGGCAAGACACACGCTTTCGGCGACGGGCGGCATCGGGCGGTGCGCGTGCGCTTCACCACCGCCGAAGCCGAAGCGACCGTCATCCGCGATCCCGACCTCAGGCTCGGCGAAGCGTTCTCCGATGGCACTCTGATCGTCGAGCAGGGGTCGATCTTCGACTTCCTGATGGTGATCTTCGAGAACTTCGACAATGCGCTGCCGCCGTTGTCCATGATCGCCATCAGCGGCTGGCGCCGGCTCACCCGCCGCTTCCGGCAGATGAACTCGCTCAGCCGGTCGCGCAAGAACATCCATTCCCACTACGATCTCGACGGCCGGCTCTATTCGCTCTTCCTCGGCGCCGACCTGCAATATTCCTGCGCCTATTGGGAAGACGGCGTCACCGACCTCGATGTGGCGCAGCTTGCCAAGAAGCGGCATCTGGCGGCCAAGCTCGCGCTGAAGCCGGGCCAGCGCGTGCTCGACATCGGTTGCGGCTGGGGTGGGCTGGGCCTCTATCTCGCCGAGCATTGCGGCGTCGAGGTCGTCGGCGTGACGCTGTCGGAGGAGCAGCACGCGGTCGCCAACCGCCGGGCCGAGGAGCTCGGCCTCAAGGACAAGGCCAAATTCCTGCTGCAGGACTACCGCAAGGTCGAAGGACCGTTCGACCGCATCGTCTCGGTCGGCATGTTCGAGCATGTCGGCGTCGGCTATTTCCGCGCCTTCTTCAGAGCCTGCCGCAGCCTGCTCGCCGACGACGGGTCGATGGTGCTGCACTCGATCGGCCGCACCGACGGGCCGGGCGACACCAGTGCGTGGATCCAGCGCTACATCTTCCCGGGCGGCTATATCCCGGCCATATCCGAGGTCATCCCGGCGGTGGAGAAATCGCGGCTCCTCATCGCCGACATGGAGATCCTGCGACTGCACTACGCCAAGACGCTGCAGGCGTGGCGCGAGTGCTTCCTCGCCCACCGCGAGCAGGTGGTGGCGGTTTACGACGAGCGCTTCTGCCGCATCTGGGAATTCTACCTCGCCGCCTCGCAAGCCGCCTTCGAGATCGGGCTGATGATGAACTTCCAGATTCAGCTCACCAAGAACCAGTTGGCCGTGCCGCTGACGCGCAACTACATGTTCGAGAATGAAGAGGCGTTGCGGGCCAGAGACGGCGATTCGGCGATACCGCTGAAGCTCGCCGGGGAATAGGCCCCTCGCCTTCCCTCATGCCAGGTGCAGCGACCAGATCAGCAGCACGCTGATCGTGCCCAGGGTGAGCAGCGACAGCACCACGGCGGCGGTTACGCGACCGCCGGCATTGGCCACGGTGCGCACATCGACGCCGAGGCCCAGCGCCGCCATCGAGATGATCGTCAGCCAGGTCGCGACCGTTGCCGCGGGGCCGAGCACGACCGGGGGAATCGCACCGGCGGAGCGCAACACCATCAGCGCCAGGAAGCCGATGACGAAGAGCGGCACCATCTGGCCGAGGCTCGGCCGGCGCCCGTCCTCGTGCTTGCGGCCGAGGGAGAGTGCGATCACCACCGGCCCCAGCATGAGCACGCGGACGAGCTTGACCAGCGTGCCGACATGGACACTGAGGGTGGCGACCGGCGCCGTCGCCGCGATCACCTGCGGCACGGCATAGACGGTGAGACCGGCGAGCACGCCATACTGGGTCTCGGAGAGGTGCAACAGCGGCACCAGCGTGGGCAGCAGCAGCACGACGACGACGCCGAGCACCGCCGTGAAGGCGATCGAGGCGGCGACATCGCCGGCGGTCGCGCCGATCACCGGGGCGGCAGCGACGATCGCCGAGTTGCCGCAGATGGAATTGCCGCAGGCGACCAGCGTCGCCAGCTTGTGTTCGAGCCCCAGCGCCCGGCCAATGCCGTAGCTGGCGATAATGGCGACCGAGACCACGCCGACGATGCCGGCGAGCAGCATAGGGCCGGCCGCCATCACCGCCCGCGCGCTCACCGAGGCCCCGAGCAGCACGACGGCGATCTCGAGCAGCGTCTTGGCGCTGAAGCGGATGCCGAGGCTGAAGCGATCGTCGGGTTGCAGAGCCGAGCGCACGGCCGTGCCGATGAGGATCGCCAGAACCAGGCTCTCCAGCCAGGCGCGCCCGAACAGACGGACCTCGCCATATTCGAGGCCGACGGCGGCGAGGGTGACGAGGATGCTCAAGGCCGTTCCGGGCAACAGGGGAAGCATGCGCGCGGCGAATCGCGTGGTGGGCATGGGCGGCTCCGGTTGAAGGAGACCGCAGGATGGTCAAGCTCTTTCGTTCAATCCATCGAAATTAATGCTATGTTTCATTCGATTGGATCGAACGAAACCATGACCCTCGACCAGCTTCGCATCTTTATAGCGGTCGCCGAACGCGAGCACCTGACCAAGGCCGCCGCGGCGCTTCACCTGACCCCGTCGGCGGTCAGCTCTGCCATCCGCGTGCTGGAGGACCGCTACGGCGCCGCCCTCTTCCACCGGGTCGGCCGCCGCATCGAGCTGACCGAGGCCGGCCGCATCTTCCTCGACGAGGCGCGGGCGACCGTGACGCGGGCACAAGCCGCGGAACTGGTTCTGTCGGAACTGGGCGGCCTGCGGCGCGGCACGCTCACCGTCCAGGCCAGCCAGACCATCGCCAGCTACTGGCTGCCGGCGCGCGTCGTGCGCTTCCATGGGGCGCATCCGGGCATCGACCTCAAGCTGTCGGTCGGCAATACCGAGACAGTCACCAGGGCGGTCATCGACGGCACGGCCGAGCTCGGGCTGGTGGAGGGCGAGATCGATGCGCCTGTCCTTTCGGCAGTGACGGTCGCGCACGATCAGGTGATCGTCGTGGTGGCGCCGGATCATCCCTGGGCGGGCCGCCAGGCGCTGCCAGCCGACGAGATCCTCACCATGCCGTGGGTGCTGCGCGAACCGGGCTCGGGCACGCGCTCCGCCTTCGAGACCGCGCTCCGGCAGACGGGCATGGATCCGGCCGCGCTTGCCATCGCCCTCGAACTGCCCTCCAACGAAGCGGTGCGCTCGGCGGTCGAGCTTGGCGGCGGCGCAACGGTGGTGTCGGAACTGGTGGTCGCGGCCTATCTCGCTGCCGGGCGGCTGGTGCATGTCCCCTTCGCGATTCCCCCGCGCGCCTTCCGGCTGCTTCGCCACAAGGAGCGCTACCGCACCAAGGCAAGCCGCGCCTTCGAGGCGGTGCTTGGCGAGCGACAGATCGGTTGACCGAGGGGCAATTCAGGCGGTCAGCCGGGGCCGCTGCCCCTCCATCCAGGTCAGGAACTCGGCGCACCGGGTCGGCCGATGAATGTAGAAACCCTGCCCGAAATCGCATCCCCAGTCGCGCAACAGCGCCAGCGCCCCGGCATCCTCGATGCCCTCGGCGACGGTTTCCAGGTCCAGCGCCTTTGCCAGACCGAGGATCGTTCGCACAATCTTCTGGTCGTCGATGTCGTGCGCCAGCCATTTCACGAAGCTCTGGTCGATCTTGATCGCGCTGACCGGCAGGTTCTTGATATAGGCGAGCGAGGAGTGCCCCACTCCAAAGTCGTCTATCGACACGCGGTATCCGCGTGTGCGCAGACGCGAGACAAACTGCGCGCAAAAGTCGAAGTCATCCATGACCGCGCTCTCGGTAATCTCAAGCTCGACCAGTCGTGGATCGATCGCATGCCGCGCTACCGTCTCGTCCAGCGTTTCAAACAGGGTCCGGTCGCGCAGATTGCGAACCGACAGATTTATCGCGACGCTCAAGGTGTGCCCGCGCGCTTTCCACGCCGCCATGTCGGCCAGCGCCGCTTTGATGACCCAATGCGTCAGGTCGTTGATCAGGATGGACTTCTCCGCCTGGGGGATGAAATCGCCCGGCAGGACCATGCCAAGATCGGGACACTGCCAGCGCAGTAGCGCCTCGGTGCCACATACCTCGCCGGTCGCCAGCGATACCTTTGCCTGATGCCAAATGACGAATTGGTCGTTGGCGAGCGCGGCCGGGATTCTGCCAAGCAGAATCAGGTTGTCACGGCTCGTGAGGTCGCTTGCACTCTCGTAGAGATAGAATGGAAGCATGCGGTCGGCGGCCGTATGCATCGCGATACTGGCCTTTTGGAGGAGTTCCTCGGCTGTTCGCGCGTGTGTTGCAAATTCCGCCGCACCAATCACGAAATCAACGTGGATCGGCACGCCGTCGACCATGTAGGGCGCGCGAAAGTCCGCCTCCACCTCGGTGCGCAACTGCTGCGATTCCAGGCTGCTTGTGAATGCAATGGCGAGGCGGTCCGGCTGTATGACCGCCATCGGCAGGTCGGGCGGCAGCAGAGATCGCCCGCGCGCGCAGATTTGCCTGAGCAGCTCTTCGGCAAACGCCGCACCGAAGGTGTTCTGGATGTCGAGGAAATTGTTCAGCTGCATGACAACCAGGAAGGGCCGCGCTCGGCCACCCTCCTGTTCAACCATTCGCCCCAGCCTGATCAGGAGCCCCGTACGGTCAAGCAGCCCGGTGCGCGCGTCGTGCTCATTCAGCCAATCGAGTGTCGCCAATTGCCTGCGCAGTGCGTCGACACCAATGCCGACGAAGCCGCCGATCAGACAAAAGAACGCGGCGCGGTAGAGCCAATTCCCAAGATTTTGGGATTCGCCGGTGATCGCATCGAGCGGCATGTAGGGTCCGATCACCAGGCCGGCACACGCGCCCGCCAAAACGCCGCCGGGCGTGCCAAAGACCAGCGCGGCGAAAATGATCGGCAAGTACAAGATATGCAACGTAGCGTATTTTACGCCCCCGGTAGAGTACACGAACCAGGCACTTCCCAGCAGGCTCAGCACGACCACAAAGATCGCCAGAATCTTTGGGCGACGGGACGGTGCAACAAATGAACCGAGGACGCGTTCCGGCAGATCATGGAGCCATTCGCGCACGGAATATCTCCTCTGCGCTCGCGACGAATTCATGCCGGCGCCCATCCAGCTCGTCGGAGTTGCAGGCAGGCTGGGCGCAAACCCTTACCAAATCGATAAATCGTTGGTGTGCGGGCCCGCGAACCGGCCGAGGGCGCAAGCGACGCGCCCTACTCCTCCGGCTCGGTCGTGAACTGCAGAGGATAGCCGGCGCTCTTTCCCGCCTCGGTTCCTTCCGTCGCCTTGGTCTCGGCGATGTCCCTGGTGTAGACGGCGACCACGCACACACCCTTGCGGTGGGCGGTGATCATCACACGATGGGCCTGATCCTCGCTGATGCGGAATACGGCCTTGAGCACCGTCACGACGAACTCGCGCGGCGTGTAATCGTCATTGACGAGGATGACCTTGTGCAGGCGCGGCCGCTCGACCTTGGTCCTGGTTCGCGTGCGCGGTCTGGTGGCGGTGTCGTTGTCGCCCATCGGCGCTCCCCTCATCGCGGTCGGGGGCGGAATTCCGCTTCGTCCTGTCGGCAGCATCCGCCACAGCCACAGCGACCGGTGGCGGCAACAGGACAACTATATCCGTTCCGTCGCGCGGCAAGAGGCCGGCCGTTGGCTCAGGCGGCGTCCTGATTGCCGGCGCGCTGCGTGTTGGCCTGTTTCGCCAGCAGCAACCCCACCTCCCCTTCGGGTAGTGGCGGCGACAGGAAGAAACCTTGCAGGTTGGAGCAGCCGGCATCGACCAGGAACTGGCGCTGGGCGTCGGTCTCGACGCCTTCTGCGGTGACCTTGAGGTTGAGCATTCGGGCAATATGCAAGACTGCCTGGATGATCGGTGCCGAGTCCGACGACTGGCCGAGTTGGCTGACGAATGACTGGTCGATCTTCACGCTGTCGACTTTCAAGTTCTGCAAATGGCTGAGGCTCGAATAGCCCGTGCCGAAATCATCAAGCACGATGCGGAAGCCCGCGTCGCGCAACACCCTCAGGTTGGTCTGGGTGACGTCGCCGGGGCTGAGCACGACGGTCTCGGTGATCTCCAGTTCGAGACGCGCGGGAGCGATATTGTTAGCGGCGAGCCTCCGCATGATCCGCATGGGGAGATTGGGGTCGCGCAATTGAACGGCGGAAACATTGACCGCCATGGTGATATGCGGCCAGTTGGCGAGCGCTGCACAAGCCCGGTCGAGGACGAAGTCGCCGAGGGAGGCGATGAGGCCGGTTTCCTCCGCAATCGGGATGAAGCGCGGCGGCAGGAGCAGACCGAGTTGCGGATGGTTCCATCGCGCCAGCGCCTCGAGGCCGGTGATCGAGTCGCCTGAGTAGAGCGGCTGATAGTAAACTTCGAGGCCGTTCCCGGTCGTGATCGCCTCGCGCAAATCCGTCTCAAGCGCAACCCGCGCGACGCGACCCTCGTCCATGGAGGCGTCGTACATCCGACAGCAATCGCGCCCGGCTGACTTGGCGCTGTAGAGCGCGACATCGGCCTGACGCAACAACTCGCTGCGATTGGTATCGCTGACAAGCCCGGAGGAAAAGCCGATCGAAGCGCTGACATGGACGGAGACGCCGGCAACGATGAACGGCACCCGGGCCACCTCCAGAATGCGGTGGCAGAGCCTGTCGAAGATTTCAAGCGACTGGGCGCCGAACAGCGCAACGGCGAACTCGTCGCCGCCAAGGCGAGCGACCATGCCGTTGGCGGAAACAAGCTTGGTGACGCGCTTGGCAAACTCGCGGATCAGTTCGTCACCGGTTCCGTGGCCGTAGGCGTCGTTCACCTGCTTGAAGCGATCGAGGTCGATGATGAGCACGCTACAGCGGCTTGCGCCGGACGCCGGCTTGGCAATTGCGCTGTCGAGGCGCTCGTCGAGCATGGCGCGATTGGCCAGGCCGCTCAGAGTGTCGTGATGCGCCAGGTAGCGGCTGTGTTTCTCGGCCTCGCGGAACGCGGTGATATCGGTGATGATCGCCACCAGCAGCGGGATGCCCGCAACCTCGATCAGACGCTTGCGGGTGACGATCGTCCGCGGTGCGCCGGAGCCGTCGGTCAGCACTTCTTCGTTTTCGTTCTCCACGCCAGTGGTGAAGACGAGATCGTCCTTTTCCCAGAAGACGTCCGCCTGCTCGCGCAGCAGGAAGTCATAGTCCGATTTGCCGATGAGTTCGTCGCGCGAATGCCCCATGAATTCGCACATGGTCCGGTTCACAAGCAGCCAATGATGCTCGCTGTCCTTGACGAAGACGGGTGTTGCCAGAACGTCGATGATCGATTGCAGCGCCTCAACGCTGTCGATCGCCTGGGCCGGGGTTTGCGTACGATGGCGCATGAGAACCTGCACCTATTGGGGCCCTTCCATATAGGCAACAAATCCTGTGGCTGTATTAATGCCCTGATAAAAATACGAGGGTTTGGGGGCGTCGAATTGTTGCCGCTGCCGCCAGAATGCCGCCATTCCTGCGTCTCCCCATCCGTCACGACGGCGTCACCGAAAGGTGCCAGAGAACGCCCATGCGCCTGGCCGAAAAATCGGCATTGACCGATCGCCGGACGGGGGCAAACTCACGACCAGGCTTGCTCAGGTCCAGGCGTTCCAAAGCGCTGGCCGCAGCGGCCGTTTTCTTTACGAGGAGGCTCACTCGATGTCCGTATCAATCGACCGTCGCCGCTTTCTGCTCGGGTCCAGCGCCTTCGGCGCGCTCGCCGTCATGCATCCCTATTCGGTGTTTGCCGCTGCCGGCCAGGCGCATCTCAGGATCATGGAGACCACGGACATCCATGTGAACCTCCTGCCCTACGACTACTATGCCGACCGGCCCAACGACACGATGGGCCTGGCGCGCACCGCCACGATCATCCAGTCGATCCGCGCCGAAGCGACCAATTCCATGCTGATCGACAACGGCGACCTGCTGCAGGGCAGCCCGATGGGCGACTACATCGCCTATGAAAAGGGCATGAAGGACGGCGACGTCCACCCGATCATGAAGGGCATGAACCTGCTCGGCTACGAGTGCTCGACCTTCGGCAACCACGAATTCAACTATGGCCTCTCCTTCTTCGACAAGGTGATCGCCGGGGCCAACTTCCCCTTTGTCTGCGCCAACCTGATCCGCGGCACCGCGCTCGCTTCCAACCCGCGCGACGACAAGCTCTACGCCAAGCCGTACATCATCCTCGACAAGACGGTGACCGACGGCGATGGCAAGAACTATCCGATCCGCATCGGCATCATCGGCTTCGTGCCGCCGCAGATCATGATCTGGGATTCGAAGAACCTCGTCGGCAACGTCATGACCCGCGACATCGTCGAGGCGGCGAAGGCGTGGGTTCCGCAGATCAAGGAAGACGGCGCCGATATCGTCATCGCGCTGTCCCACTCCGGCATCGACGCCAACAAGACCGAGCTGATGGAAAACGCCTCGCTCTTCCTCGGCGACATCGACGGTCTCGACGCGATCTTCACCGGCCACCAGCATCTGGTCTTCCCCGGCGGCCCGTCCTTCGACAATCTCGACGGCGTCGACAACAAGGCCGGCCTGCTCAAGGGAAAGCCGGCGGTGATGGGCGGCTTCTGGGGCTCGCACATGGGCCTCATCGACCTGATGCTCGAGCGCGACGGCAACGCCTGGAAGGTCGTTTCGGCGACCTCCGAAGCGCGGCCGATCTACGAACGCAAGGACAACAAGATCGTCCCCACCGTCGCCGATTATCAGGAGATCGACGACGCGCTGAAGGACGACCACGAGGCGACGCTCGCCTATGTCCGCCGCCCGGTCGGCAAGACCGACGCGCCGCTCTACAGCTACTTCGCGCTGGTCGCCGACGACCCGTCTGTGCAGATCGTGAGCAACGCGCAGCTCTGGTACATCGGCCAGATGATGAAGGGCACCAAATGGGAGGGCCTGCCGATCCTCTCCGCGGCGGCGCCGTTCAAGGCCGGCGGGCGTGGCGGTCCGGACTACTACACCGACGTTCCGGTCGGCGCGGTTGCCATCAAGAACGTCTCCGACCTCTACCTCTACCCGAACACGGTCCGCGCGGTGGAGATCAACGGCGCCCAGGTGAAGGAGTGGCTGGAGATGTCGGCCGGCATCTTCAACCAGATCCAGCCGAACAAGGCCGATCAGCCGCTGATCAACCTCGACTTCCCGAGCTACAATTTCGACGTGATCGACGGTGTCACCTACAAGATCGACGTCTCGCAGCCGCCGAAATACGACAGCAAGGGCAACGTTATCAACGCGAGCGCCAGCCGCATCGTCGACCTGTCGTTCGGTGGCAAGCCGATCGATCCGGCGCAAAAGTTCATCGTCGCCACCAACAACTACCGCGCCGGCGGCGGCGGCAACTTCCCCGACATTAACGACAAGGTGATCGTCTTCGTCGGCCCCGACACCAACCGCGACGTGATCGTGCGCTACATCGTCGACAAGGGCACAATCGACCCCAAGGCGGACGGCAACTGGTCGCTGGCACCGGTTCCCGGTGCCTCGGTGATCTTCCCGTCGGGCCCGAAGGCCAAAGACCACCTCGCCGACGTCAAGGGCATCGAACTGGCCGGCCCGGGCGAAGGCGGCTTCGACACCTACCGCATCAAGCTGTGAGGCCTGATCGGGGGTTCCGGGTCTTCCGCGAAGGTGGAGGCCCGAAACCGCCTACGCAACCGCACACTGTCATCCTCCGGCTTGACCGGAGGATCGGCTGCGACAAACGCAGCTGACGTCGTTCTTCACGGTGAGCGATCCTCCGGTCCCGGCTTCGCCGCGCCGGAGGATGACGGCTTGTGGAGCCTCCGCTCCGCGGCCTGCGTTGCTAGCCGCCGGCCAGCAAGCGTATCGCCGCCTCATCGGCCAGGACACGCTGGACGATTTCAGCGGTGATCGCTTCGCCGGGCGCGATGCCGAGCCGGGCCTTGAACTTGTCGGTGCAGCCGGACAGCCACTCCAACATCATCGCGTCGAAGCGACGTTTCCAGGTCTCGGATCGTTCAACTTGGACCGCCTTGATACGTTTTTGTTCGTTGACGAATTCGTACCGGTTTCCGTCGCCGTCGATGCAGAGATAGTGCTCGTCAACGTACCAGGGCTCAAGATACCCCTCCATTTGCGCTCTACTCACGAAGAGGTAAGTGGCGGTACGGTATTCTTCGGGCGGCATAGGAAACGCCGACTCCGAAACCAGGAAGACCGTGGACATCGCCAATCACCCTGCCCTGCCGCCAGTATTCGCCGTACGGATCGGAGCCCCTCTTTTTGAGCATGGCCCGGGTTCCCTCCCCCACCGATGCACCCCATATTGATGCAGGCTACCGCTCCCGGGAGCCTTCCCACCACGATATCCTGACGTCAACAAAGAAGCACGATCATGCCCACACCAAACGCAGCGCATGCCGGTACCTTCAAGGTCGGCGGCGAGATCGAGGTCAATCGCCTTGGCTTCGGCGCCATGCGCATCACCGGCCGCGGCATCTGGGGCGAGCCGGCAGATCGGCCGGAAACCATCCGCACCCTCAAGCGCCTGCCAGCGCTCGGCGTCAACTTCATCGACACCGCCGATGCCTACGGCCCCGAAACCTCCGAATTCCTGATTCACGAGGCGTTAGCCCCCTACCCGGCCGGCATGGTCATCGCCACCAAGGGCGGGCTGACGCGCCTCGGCCCGGATCGCTGGGTGCCGGTCGGCCGGCCGGAATATCTCGTCCAGCAGGCCCATCTCAGCCGGCGGCGCCTGGGCGTCGACATCGTCGACCTGTGGCAGCTCCACCGCATCGATTCGAAGGTGCCGCGCGACGAGCAGTTCGCGGCCATCGGGACGCTGCTCGACGAGGGCGTCATCCGCTACGCCGGCCTCAGCGAGGTTTCGGTCGAGGAGATCAAGGCGGCCTCGAAATCCTTCAAGGTCGCCACCGTCCAGAACCGCTACAATCTCGTCGACCGGCAGAGTGAGGACGTGCTCAATTTTTGCGAAGCCGAGGGGATCGGATTCATTCCGTGGGCACCGCTCAGCTCCGGCCATGTTGCGGGATCGGAGATCGAGGCGATCGCCAAGCGCCACAAGGTCACCCCCTCGGAGATCGCGCTGGCCTGGCTGCTCAAGCGCAGCCCGGTGATGCTGCCGATCCCCGGCACCTCCAAGGTTGCCCATCTCGAGGAGAACGTGGCGGCGGCGGACATCAAGCTCAGCGACGCCGAGTTCGCCGCGCTCGACGCGGAAGGCAAGGCGGCGGCATAGCGCCTAGGGTCAGGACTCATTGATCAGAGCCAGAAGATGACGGTTGCTGCGATGCAGATGGCGGAGAAGAAGGTGTGTGCGCATCGGTCGTAGCGGGTGGCAACGCGGCGCCAGTCCTTGAGCTTGGCGAAGAGGTTCTCGATCTTGTGGCGCTGGCGATAGAGGTCCTTGTCATAGGGGTAAGGCCGCTTGCGGCTGCGTGAGGACGGGATGCAGGGTTGGATGCCCCTGGCGGCGAGTTCTTGCCGGAACCAGGTGCTGTCATAGCCCCGGTCGGCAATCAAACTGGTGGCCGGCGGCAGGGCGTCGAGAACCATACGCGCGCCCTTGTGGTCGCTCATCTGGCCTTCGGACAGGATCATGACGATCGGGCGCCCGTGGCCGTCGCAGACGGTGTGGAGCTTTGAGTTCAGCCCGCCTTTGGTGCGCCCGATACGACGGGGAACATCCCCTTTTTAAGAAGGCTCGCCGCGGTGCGGTGGGCCTTCAGATGGGTCGCGTCGATCATGATCCGTTCGGGTCTCGGACCCGCGCCGGCCAAGGCCACAAAGATGCGGTCGAACACGCCCATCCGGCTCCAGCGCATGAAGCGATTGTAGAGCGTCTTGTGAGGCCCATAAGCCTTTGGCGCATCCTTCCACTGAAGGCCGTTGCGGATCACGTAGACAATGCCTGAGACCACCCGCCGGTCATCGACGCGCGGGACGCCATGCGCCAGCGGAAAGAACCCAGAAATCCGCGCCATCTGGCGCTCGCTCAGCAAAAACAAATCGCTCATCACAGCCTCCTCCAACAGTGACTGTGAATCACACCTCAATCCAAATTAATAGGTCCTGAGCCTAGCGAAGGTTGCCGTCGGTCTGGTCGAGCACCTTGAGGCCGAAGTCTGTGGCACCCTGAAGGATCGGGGCGAGCGGTCTTTCTGTGGTAATCCGCAACCACTCGTCATGGGACAAGGTCATGGCGGTGGACTGCGGATCGCCGAAGAGGAATCCGCCCCAGCCGAAACGGATGACGAGGTCAAGGCAGGTCTCTGCCTCGGCCTGCTCGTGCTTGAGGAAGACATGCCCCGGCGCCTCGGCGAGTTCGCGTGCATCACCCGAAGCGCGGCGCACGGTGTAGTAGAGGTGCAGGTTCTCCGATGAGGGCCAGATGCCCCACTCCGTCACCCACAGTACGAGGCGCTCGAAGGGGCCATACCAGGCGACGATCCGCTGGGCGAGCGCGAAGGAGCGGTCGAGCGCACCGGAGAAGCCGAGCGTGACGATATGCGGAAACGGCTGCTGCTTGCAGCCGATATGATTGCGGGCAGGATCGCAATCGAATCCGTAGCCGCTCGCTTCAGCCTGACATTCGGTCGCCGTACGGAAATGCATGGGAAGCCTTGTCGCGGAGCGGGCGATCCTGCATCGGCTTTCCTTGCATCCGGGTAAATCGCCACGCCACTTCTGGCTTCCTCTCCCCGACCGAATCGCATCAGAATTGAGTCGCGCTGCGACAATGCACCGGTGAGTCGCAACCGCCACCTTCGATGCCTGTGATTTGCGGGCAACTCGACAGTCGCCGCTTGGTCGTGGCGATACCCGTGGTAAACAGAACATGAAGACGGAGCGACAAACGGCGTCTTCGTCGGGCCCGGAGGGGCTGGGACCCGTTTCCCTGTATCGCGGTCAGCGTCGCCGGCAGACACCGGATCGGATCGCTGTGCGGGGATGCTAGAGACCGAGGACGGATAATGGCATTCGCGGTTCGCGCGGTCGCCGACAACACGACCACCGAGACCTATCGCACCGCACCGCAGAACGTCGAGGCGGAGCAAGCGCTGCTCGGCGCCATTCTGGTCAACAACGAAGCCTTCTACCGGGTCTCCGACTTCCTCGAGCCGCTGCACTTCTTCGAGCCGGTGCACAAGGCGATCTTCGAGGTCGCCGGCCAACTCATCCGCGCCAACAAGACCGCCACGCCGGTCACCATCAAGACCTTCCTGCCCACCGAGCTGGCCATCGGCGACATCAACCTGGCCACCTATCTCGCCCGCCTGGCGGCAGAGGCGACGACGATCATCAATGCCGAGGATTATGGCCGCACGATCTACGATCTGGCGCTGCGCCGGGCGCTGGTCGGCATCGGCGAGGACATGGTCAACGTCGCCTACGACGCCACCGTCGAACAGACGCCCGGCGTGCAGATCGAGGAGGCCGAGAAGCGGCTCTTTGACCTCGCCGAGAAAGGCCAGTACGGCGCCGGCTTCCAGTCCTTCGAGACGGCGCTGACCAGCGCCATCGACCTCGCCAGCGCCGCCTACAAGCGCGACGGACACCTCTCCGGCCTCGCCACCGGCCTCGACGATCTCGACCGGCTGATGGGCGGGCTGCAGTCGTCCGACCTGATCATCGTCGCTGGCCGCCCCGGCATGGGCAAGTCGGCGCTGGCTACCAATGTCGGCTTCAACATCGCCAAGGCGTGGCGCGGCGAATTGCAGCCCGACGGCGAGATGAAGACCGTCGATGGCGGCATCGTCGGCCTGTTCTCGCTGGAAATGTCGGCCGAACAGCTCGCCACCCGCATCATCGCCGAGCAGTCCGGCGTATCCTCGGCCAATATCCGCCGCGGGCGCATCGACGAGAGCGATTTCGCGCGCATCGTCGAAGCCTCGCGCGAGATGCAGCGCATCCCCTTCTACATCGACCAGACCGGCGGCCTGTCCATCGCGCAACTCGCCGCCCGTGCCCGCCGGCTGAAGCGCCAGCGCGGCCTCGATCTCCTGATCGTCGACTATATCCAGCTTCTCGCCGGCACCTCGCGGCGCTCATCCGAAAACCGCGTGCAGGAAATCACCGAGATCACCACGACGCTGAAGGCACTGGCCAAGGAGCTGCAGGTGCCGATCCTGGCGCTGTCGCAGCTCTCGCGTCAGGTGGAGCAACGCGACGACAAGCACCCGCAACTCTCCGACCTGCGCGAATCCGGCTCCATCGAGCAGGACGCCGACGTGGTGCTCTTCATCTACCGCGAGGAGTATTACCTGAAGAACGCCGAGCCGAAGCCCGGCACCGAGGAATACTTCAAGTGGCAGGACGAGATGAACAAGGTGCACGGCATCGCCGAGGTCATCGTCGGCAAGCAGCGCCACGGACCGACGGGCACCGTGCGCCTGCACTTCGAGGATTCGGTCACGCGCTTCTCCAACCTCGCCGCGGACGGCTCCTATCCGGTGCCGTTCGAGGGATAACACCCTCGGCGCCGTTCCGCCGCCCCCCTTGAAAAATGGCCCCTGCGTGCCCTCCCCCGGCCAAATCCTGTAAGGTGCCGACAGCAGAAGGAGTGCGTGCATGTTCAAGTGGCTGTTCGGCAGCAAGGAGGAGAGCGGCGGTGGTGGCGATCAGGCGAGCGGCGTCAAGGAACTGCTGGTCGTCAGCCGCACGGTGGCAGCGACGCAGGAGCGCGCCTTCGCCGTGTTCGTCGACGAGTTCGGCAAATGGTGGCCGGCGAAATACACGTTGGCCGGCGACAATCTCGCCGAGATCCTGATCGAGCCCAAGATGTACGGGCGCGCCGTCGAGCGCGACAAGGCCGGCGGCGAAACCGTCTGGGGCACGGTGCTCAGCTTCTTCCGGCCGAGCCATCTGGTGATCGCCTGGCAGATTTCACCCGATCGCAAGGTCATCGACAACGAAGCCGGCGCCAGTCGCGTCGACGTGCGCTTCGTCGAGCAGGAGGGCGGCACGATCGAGGTGGTGCTCGTCCACCGCGACTTCCCCCGCCACGGTGCCGGCTGGGAGAAATACCGCCATCAGATGAGCGTCAAGGAAGGCGGCTGGCCGCTGCTGATGGACCGCTACGCCAAGGCGGTGGCCGGCGAGCCGCTGTAGGCGGCCGGCGCTCGGGACCGACTTCCTCCCGATCTCCTTCGCTCTGAAAAAAGCGAAGGGAGATTGATGGGTTGCAGCTTTGCAACAAACTCCGCGCATGCCCGCCCCGAGCGGGCATCCAGGCCGGATTCGCCACGAGGCAAGTCTCGCCTGGGTGCCCGCCTTCGTGTTCGGTCCCGGGAGATTGGGTTGACGGGGGTGGTGTAGAACGGGGCGTTGCCGTCGATCGAGCGCTTGCTCAGCTCCTTGTCGGGCGGAATCGGCGTCCACTCACCGTCGACCGTCGCCCACCATTGCCCATCGCGCCAGTCGGCCCGGGTGCGGCGGCAGTCGGAGATATCGCAGCACGGGATGACGGTACCCGGCATCTTAAGGCCCTCGAACCAGGCGTGGCGGTCTTCGGCCCTGGCGACGGCGACAAACGAGATAGCCGCGAAGCTGGCCAGGAAGACGCCGCCGAGGCGGCGCATGCGGTGATAATTCATGGTCCTCACTCCAGAGAACGAATCATCCTCCCTCGGGCCCCATGCTGCGTTGCAGCAAAGCCCTCGTCACGCCGCAAATGTCGGCGCTGCCGCCCACACCTTGTGCACAAAGCGGAGGATCGCTGCGCACGGGCGTCCCTTCCGCCGAAATCCCCTATATGCTGACGCCATGGTGTCATCGCCTGAAACGTTTCCGGCCGGCGGCCGCCTGACCGTCGATCTCGTCGCGCTCTCAGCCAACTGGAAGGCGTTGGCCGACCATGTTGCCGGCGGCGGCCATGCCACGGCCGCGGTGGTCAAGGGCGACGGCTACGGCATCGGGCTGGAACAGGCCGGCCGCACGCTGGCCGCGGCCGGCTGCACCACCTTCTTCGTCGCCCTGCCCGACGAAGGGCGGCGGCTGCGCGCCGTCCTGCCCGATGCGGTCATCTATGTCCTCAACGGCCTGATCGGCAGCGCCGAGGCCTATGCCCGCACCGATATCCGGCCGGTGCTCGGCTCTTGGCCGGAGATCGAGGAGTGGGTCGCCTTCCGCAAAGCGGGTGGCACCACCGGCGCGGCCGTCCACGTCGATACCGGCATGAACCGTCTTGGCCTGACGCTGCACGACACCCTCGAGCTCCGCCGCAACACGCGGCTGCTCGCCACGCTGGCGCCCGACCTCGTCATCTCGCACCTCGCCTGCGCGGATACGCCCGACAATTCGATGAACCGTCGCCAGCTCGCCCTCTTCCGCGAGGTGCGGGCGCAGTTTCCCGACCTGCCGGCGTCGCTGGCCAATTCCGCCGGCGTGTTCCTCGGCCCCGACTATCACTTCGACCTGGTGCGGCCGGGCATCGCGCTCTATGGCGGCGTCGCCGTGCAGGGGCTGACCAACCCCATGCGCGCGGTGGCGACCCTGGAAGCGCGGGTGCTGGCGGTGCGCGAGGCCGAGGAAGGCGAGACGGTGGGCTATGGGGCGACCCAGAGCATGAAGATGAATGCCCGGCTGGCCACCCTCTCGATCGGTTATGCCGACGGCTATCACCGGCTGGCCGGGGCCACCAACGAGCACGCCGGCGCCTGGGTGTGGGTCCGCGGCCACCGGGCGCCGCTGGTCGGGCGGGTGTCGATGGACCTGATCACCATCGACGTCACCAACATCCCCGGCGTCGTGCGCGGCGACTGGGTGGAGATGTTCGGCCGGCACATCCCGGTGGACGAGGTCGCCCGCCACGCCGGCACCATCGGCTATGAGCTCCTCACCAGCCTCGGCCGCCGCTACCAGCGGGTCTATGTCGGTGGGCCGGACGGCTGAGTCACGGCCTATCCGGGCAGCGCAGCAGGCGAAGCGTTCCCCGCCCGCCCCAACCATTGCCATTCTCCCGAATCCATGAGAACATAATGAGAACACCTGCATGGAGCGCCGCGTGGCCCGATCGTCCGTCGTCCGCCTGAAAACCTCCTTTGTCTGCCAGAACTGCGGCGCGGTCTCATCGCGCTGGCAGGGCAAATGCGACGATTGCGGGGAATGGAACACGCTGGTCGAGGAGAGCTCCGCCGGCGGCGTCGGGGCGAGCCCGTCGACGCGCAAGCTCGGCAAGGGCCGCCCGGTGGCGCTGACCTCACTGGCCGGCGGCACCGACGACGCGCCGCGCATCCGCTCCGGCATCGCCGAGTTCGACCGGGTGACCGGCGGCGGCTTCGTGCGCGGCTCGACGCTGCTGGTCGGCGGCGATCCCGGCATCGGCAAGTCGACGCTGCTCCTGCAGGTGGCCGGCGCCCTGGCCTCCTCCGGCCGGTCGGTGGTCTATGTCTCGGGCGAGGAGGCGGTCGCCCAGATCCGGCTTCGCGCCGAACGCCTGTCGCTCACCCAGGCACCGGTGAAGATCGCCGCCGAGACGAGCGTCGAGGACATCCTGGCGACGCTCGCCGTCGACAGGCCGCCGGCGCTGCTCATCGTCGACTCGATCCAGACCCTGTGGACCGACCTTGCCGATTCCGCACCGGGAACCGTTACCCAGGTGCGCGCCGCTTCGCAGGCGCTGATCCGCTACGCCAAGCAGACCGGCACCGCCGTCGTCTTCGTCGGTCACGTCACCAAGGACGGCCAGATCGCCGGCCCGCGCGTGGTCGAGCACATGGTCGACGGCGTCCTCTACTTCGAGGGCGAAGGCGGCCACCATTTTCGCATCCTGCGCGCGGTCAAGAACCGCTTTGGCCCGACCGACGAGATCGGCGTGTTCGAGATGACCGGCTCGGGGCTTGGCGAGGTCGCCAACCCGTCCGAGCTGTTCCTCGGCGACCGCAATGCCACCACGCCCGGCGCCGCGGTCTTTGCCGGCATGGAGGGCACGCGGCCGCTGCTGGTCGAGATCCAGGCGCTGGTCGCCCCGACCACGCTCGGCACGCCGCGCCGGGCGGTGATCGGCTGGGATTCCGGGCGGTTGGCCATGGTGCTGGCGGTGCTGGAGGCCCATTGCGGCGTGCGGCTGGGCGATTGCGATGTCTATCTCAACGTCGCCGGGGGCCTCAGGATCGCCGAACCGGCCGCCGACCTTGCGGTTGCCGCCGCGCTGGTCTCGTCGCGGCTCGGCGCGGCGCTGCCGGCCGATACGGTCTATTTCGGCGAGGTCAGCCTGTCGGGTGCGGTGCGCCCGGTGCCCCACGCCGCGGCGCGGCTGAAGGAAGCGCAGAAACTCGGCTTTGCACGCGCCACCCTGCCGGAAACCAGGGATGCCGGCGCGATGCCGGCAACCACGGTAACGGCACTCGCCGAGCTGGTGGCGGCCATCGCCGCAACGGCCGGAGCGCGCGACTGAACCTCCGGATCCTCGTGGATCGCATGTGCACTGCCGAGCGAAAGCCATTGAACCCAATGGCTTGTACCGATATGTGGAGAGCCAGAGTCGGGGTGCGCGGGGGCTCACACATGCCGTGCCTAAGCGACGCGACCTCCAAGCCGCCAGAATCGTGCTAGAGCCTTGCTCGGCCGCAGCTAGTCCCGTGAGACCATGCCATCGCTTCTTGACGTCATCGTCCTAGTGGTCGTGCTCATTTCGGCTTTGCTGGCCATGATGCGCGGCTTCGTGCGCGAGGTCCTGACGCTGGTCTCGTGGGCCGCCGCGGCGATCGCCGCCTATCTTCTCTACAAGCTGCCTTTGCCGCTGGTGAAGTCCTTCCTCAACAACACCACGGCGGCGACCATCGTTTCGGCGGCGGTCATCTTCCTGCTGGCGCTGATCATCGTCAGCTTCCTGTCGATGAAGGCCGCCGACTTCGTTCTCGACAGCCGCGTCGGCGCCATCGACCGCGGGCTCGGCTTCCTCTACGGGGCGGCGCGCGGCCTGCTCCTGATGGTTGTGGCGCAGGCTTTCTTCCTGTGGCTGGCGCAGACGACGCCGGCATGGGTGGCACAATCCAAAAGCAAACCTATCTTGGAAGCCTTGGGCAACTCGCTGATGGATGCGCTGCCGCAGGATCTGGAAGCCTCGCTGAAGAAAATCTTCGGCAATCGCGGCAGCTCCAGCGGCGAGGTCAGCCAGACGCCGGACGAAGCGCCGCCAGACGCCGGCCCAGGCCCGAGCGATGCCTCTCGCCAGCAGCTCAACCGGCTGATCGAGAACGGTGGCAACTGACGCCGCAGGAAACCGGACCATGGAACAACTGACGACGCGGCCCTTCGACGACGACAAGCTGCGCGAAGAATGCGGCGTCTTCGGCGTCTTTAGTCACCCCGATGCCGCCGCGCTCACGGTGCTCGGCCTGCATGCGCTCCAGCATCGCGGCCAGGAGGCGTCGGGCATCGTCTCCTTCGACGAGGCCGGCTTCCACGCCGAGCGCCATGTCGGTCTGGTTGGCGATACCTTTACCCATCCGAGCGTGGTCGCCAGCCTGCCCGGCGACCGCGCCATCGGCCACAACCGCTATTCGACCCATGGCGGGTCGATCGAGCACAACATCCAGCCGCTGTTCGCCCAGTTCTCCGGCGGCGGCTTCGCGGTTGCCCATAACGGCAACCTCACCAATGCGCTGACGCTGCAGGACGAACTTCAGCGCCGCGGGTCGATCTTCCAGTCGACCTCGGACACCGAGGTGATCCTGCATCTCATCGCCACCTCGGGCCGCACCCTGCTGATCGACCGCATCGTCGATGCGCTGCACAGAATCGAAGGCGCCTGGTCGCTGGTCTGCATGTCCACCAAGAAGATGATCGGCTGCCGGGACGTTCTCGGCGTCCGCCCGCTGGTCATCGGAGCGCTGGACGGAGCGACCATCCTCGCCTCGGAAACCTGTGCGCTCGACATCATCGGCGCGCGCTTCGTGCGCGACGTGAAGCCGGGCGAGATGGTGATCGTGACCGAGGACGGGATCGAAAGCCAGTTTCCCTTCGCACCGGCGAAGAGCCGCTTCTGCATCTTCGAGTATGTCTATTTCGCCCGCCCCGATTCCTCGGTCGAGGGGCGCGGCGTCTACGAGATCCGCAAGCGCATCGGCGCCGAGCTCGCCCGCGAGAAGCCAGCGGCAGCCGATGTCGTCGTGCCCGTGCCCGATTCCGGCACGCCGGCGGCGATCGGCTATGCGGAGGCCGCCGGCCTCACCTTCGATCTCGGCATCATCCGCAACCACTATATCGGCCGCACCTTCATCGAGCCGTCGGATGCCATCCGCCACATGGGCGTCCGTCTCAAGCACAACGCCAACCGCGACGTGCTGGCGGGAAAACGCGTGGTGCTGGTCGACGATTCGATCGTGCGCGGCACCACCTCGCAGAAGATCGTCAAGATGATCCGCGAGGCCGGTGCGGCCGAAGTGCACATGCGCATCGCCAGTCCGCCGACGGTGCATTCCTGCTTCTACGGCGTCGATACGCCCGAGGAGACGCAGCTCATCGCAGCCCGCATGTCGGTCGCGGAGATGGCCGCCTTCATCAAGGTGGACAGCCTCGCCTTCCTGTCGATCGACGGGCTCTATCGCGCCGTCGGCGCGGTTGAGCGCGACGGTGCCGCGCCGCAGTTCTGCGATGCCTGCTTCACCGGCGCCTATCCGACGCGGCTGACCGACCGCGAGGCGGCCGACAACATCCACCCCTTCCCGCGCGTCGCCGGCGCCGGCTAGAGCCATGGCGGGCCTCGCAGGACGCATCGCCGTGGTCACCGGCGCGTCGCGCGGCATCGGCTACGCGGCGGCGCTGGGGCTGGCGGAAGCCGGCGCCCATGTGGTGGCGGTGGCGCGCACCACGGGCGGGCTGGAAGAGCTCGACGACGCCATCCGCACCAAGGGCGGCAACGCCACCTTGGTGCCCCTCGACCTCAAGGACTACGCCGGCATCGACCGCCTTGGTGCCACCATCTACGAGCGCTGGGGCAAGCTCGATATCCTCTTCGGCAATGCTGGCGTGCTCGGCGTGGTGACCCCGCTCGGCCATCTGGAGCCCAAGGTCTGGGACAATGCGGTTGCCATCAACTTGACGGCCAACTGGCGCCTGATCCGCTCGTTCGATCCGCTGCTGCGGCGCTCCGACGCCGGCCGCGCCCTGTTCATGACCAGCGGCATCACCAAGAGCATGGGGCCGTATTGGGGCTCCTATTCGATCACCAAGGCGGCGCTGGAGGCGCTGGTCAGGACCTATGCCGGCGAGGTGGCCAATACCAGCGTGCGTGCCAACCTGTTCAGCCCCGGAGCGCTGCGCACCCACATGCGGGCGCAGGCGATGCCGGGTGAGGATCCGGACACGCTGGAGACACCCGATGTGGTGGTGCCGGACATCGTGCGCATGCTCTCGCCCGACTACACGGAAAACGGCGTGCTGTACGAATACGCCACGGGCGAGACCCTGCGCTTCCCGTAAGGGGCGCGGTCAGCTCTTGCGGCGCTTGCGCCCCTCATAGGGGTTGTCGCCCTTGCGCAGCATCAGGCGGATCGGCACGCCGGGCAGGCCGAAATCCGCGCGCAGGGCATTGACCAGGTAGCGCCGCCACCCATCGGGCAAGGCTTCCGGCCGCGAGCAGAAGGCGACGAAGGTCGGCGGGCGCGCCTTGGCCTGGGTCAGGTAGCGCAGCTTGATGCGCCGCCCGGCGACCGCCGGCGGCGGGTGGCGTTCGAGGATCTCCGGCAGCCAGCGGTTCAGCCGTGCGGTGGACACGCGGCGGTTCCACAGGTCGTAGGCCTTGAGCACCGCCTGCATCAGCCGGTCGATGCCCTCGCCGGTGACGCCGGAGACCGGCACCAGGGCGACACCGGCGATCTGCGGCAGCAGGCGCTCGGCTTCGCTCCTCAGCTCGGCCATCATGCGCTGACGGTCGGCGACCAGGTCCCACTTGTCGAGGGCGATGACGATGGCGCGGCCCTCGCTTTCGATGAGATCGGCGATCTGCAGGTCCTGCTTCTCAAACGGCTGGCCGACGTCGAGAACGAGGATCACCACCTCGGCGAACTGGATAGCGCGCAACGCGTCGCCGACGGCGAGCTTCTCCAGCTTGCCGTCGACGCGCGCCTTGCGCCTGAGGCCGGCGGTATCGAACAGGCGGAAGTCGCGGTCGTGCCAGCGCCAGTCGACGGATATCGAATCGCGGGTGATGCCGGCCTCCGGCCCGGTGAGCAGCCGGTCTTCGCCGATCATACGGTTGATCAGCGTCGACTTGCCGGCGTTGGGGCGGCCAACGATGGCAACGCGGATCGGCCGGGCTTCGCCTGCCGCCGCCTCACCTTCGGCCGCTTCGCCCTCCTCCACCTGTTCCTCGGGGGCAAATGCCAGGATGGCGTCGTGGAGCTCGCCGAGACCTTCGCCGTGCTCGGCGGAAATGGCGACCGGGTCGCCGAAGCCCAACGCATAGGTTTCCAGAACGCCGGCCTCGGAGGCGCGGCTTTCTGTCTTGTTGGCGACCAGCACGATGGGATTGCCGACGGCGCGCAGCAGCTCGGCGAAATGGTGGTCGAGCGGGGTCAGGCCGGCGCGGGCATCGACGACAAACAGGCTGACATCGGCCGAGCGCACCGCGGCCTCAGTCTGCGCGCGCATGCGGCCGGCGAGCGAGTCCGGCGCCGCCTCGTCGAGGCCGGCGGTGTCGATGGCGGTGAATTCGAGCCCGCCGATGTGCGCCTCGCCCTCGCGCCGGTCGCGGGTCACGCCCGGCAGATCGTCGACCAGCGCCAAGCGCTTGCCGACGAGCCGGTTGAACAGCGTCGACTTGCCGACATTCGGCCGCCCGACGATGGCGACACGCAGCGGCCGTCTGCTGGTGGACATGGCTCTGACAAACTCCGCGGGGGCCGTGGTCCGCCCGGGCACAAAGCCGCGGCTCGCCGTCCCGCCCCGGCTACGACTTGGCCGGTGCGGGCGGCTCCCCGATACGCGCCGTGATCAGCGAAAGCATCACCTGGGCGCGCTGGCGCAGGTCCGACGGCGCTTCCTGGTCCTTGTTGATCTCGTCGAAATACTTGCGCGCCGCCTGCAAATCGCCGGTGCGCCAGGCATCCAGGCCGAGCAGCTCGCGGGCGTTATGGCGCCAGACATTGCCGGTGCCGGCGAGATCGCTGAGGCGCTTCTCGAGATCGGCGAGGCTGACGGTATCGACCAACAGCGCGGCGGCGCGCAGCCGCGCCAGGGCCTTGATCGAGTCGGAGGTGCCGCTGCGGGCGGCGATGGCGTCATATTCCGCTATGGCGTCCTGGGTCTTGCCGGTCGCGGCCATCTCGGAGGCAACGCGGAAGCCGGCGAGCACCGGATAGTTGCCGCTGCCATTGGCCTCGATGGCCTTGAGGGCAGCGATCGCCTGGTCGTGCTCACCCTTGCCGGCGAGGTCGAGCGCCGCCAGGAAGCGGTCGCCGGTCGCCTGCGCCTGCTTCTCCTGCCAGTACTCCCAGCCACGGTAGCCGGCGGTCGCCACCACGATGAGAATCGCCAGCCCGATGACATACGGACCGTAGCGGTCCCAGAGCTTCCTGGCCTGTTCGCGGCGGAGGTCTTCATCGACTTCTTTGAATATGTCGGTCATTTTACCTCATCGGCGTCCCGGTCGATCCATCCCGCGGGTAGCGCGGCGGCACCATATCGCCGGCCCCGCAAGGTTGCAAACGCTGGGATTCCAGCATTCTTGTGACAGGAGACCGCACCGGCGGCTTGCGTTGCGATCACGCAACTTTGTCCAGGAACTTGCAGAATTCCGCCAGTTACGCGTTATTCACGGTTGCCGTGCTAGTCTAGCTTCATAATAGTGATGAAGGAGGCGTTGCGGTCCAAACGGGCCGCACAAGAAGACAGGGGCTGGGATCAATGAAAAAATCTGTCTGGGCGCTTGCAGCCGTGGCGATACTTTGTGCTGCGCCTGCCATGGCATCATCCATTGTTGCGCGCATCGATCTTTCCGAACAGAGAATGCATGTCTACGTCAACGGTGCCCAGCGCTACGTCTGGCCCGTTTCAACCGCTCGCAGCGGCTACGTGACGCCGGTCGGCACCTACCGGCCGCAGCGCCTGGTGCCGATGTGGTATTCGCGCAAGTACCACATGTCGCCGATGCCGCATTCAATCTTCTTCCGTGGCGGCTATGCGATCCACGGCACCAATGCCGTCGGCCGGCTCGGCAGACCGGCGTCGCACGGCTGCGTGCGGCTGCATCCGAGCAACGCGGCGACCCTGTATTCGCTCGTCAGCCAGGCCCGCGGCAGCACCACGATCGTGGTCAGCCGCTGACGCCAGGGCTTATCTGATGTCAGCGAACAGGCAAACCGTTGGGGCCGCCCGCCGGTGGGCGGCCCGGGTGCTGACGCTGGCGGCGGCGGCGACCATCGCCGGCGCCGGTGCGGCGCTTGCCGACGAGATCAAGATCGTCAGCGCCCCCATGATCGAGGTCACGGAGGTGGACTTGGCGCCGGACGGCGCTTCGGCGGCTCCGGCAGAGCCTTCGGCGGCTGCGCCGGAGGTCGCCTCGATCGCCGCAGATGTCCCTCAAGAGCCATCGGTGCCGGCGGTCGTGGCGCGCGTCGACCTCTCCGACCAGACCATGACGATCTATGTCGACCAGAAGCTGTCCTACGTGTTCAAGGTCTCGACCGGACGCCGGGGCTACGGCACGCCGACCGGGCAATGGAATGCCCAATGGCTGTCGCCCCGCCACCGCTCGAAGAAGTATCACAACGCGCCGATGCCCTGGTCCGTGTTCTTCCATGGCGGCTACGCCGTCCACGGGACGACGGAAGTGCGCCGGCTGGGACGGCCGGCGTCGCATGGCTGCGTGCGCCTGCACCCGGACAACGCCAAGATTTTCTACCAACTGGTCAAGGAAAACGGCAAGGAAAACACGCTGGTTAGCGTCGTTCGTTAAAGCTTGTGGGGGGACCTGGCCGAAAGATTGTGACCCCGTTCACAGACAGGCGTCGCAGGGGTGCCTAGGTAAAGGCGATCAGGGCGCGGTATCCCGAGTCCCCGCTCGACAACGCCTTAACCCGCCCCCCTCTAAGGCGTTCTGGGTCCTGGTCACCATCGCCGCCGTCCGGCTCCTGCCGGGCGGCGGTTTTCTTATGCGAGCCCGCCAGGCGACCGCCGCCCGGGCGCAACGCTCCGCCGCTGTTGTCAGGTGCGGCGGCGGCCGGCAAGCCGGCTCAACAGCAACAGCGGGATGAGCAGAAACCACGTCTGCCGGGCATAGTCGGGCGCGTACCATGCAACCACAATCGACAGCCCAAAGACTGCCGGCACCGTCAGCGAGCGCAGCCTTTCCACGCCGCGGTCGACCTTGACCAAAACGACGTGCTCCCGGCGAACGGCGTGATGCCAGAGCAGTGTCAGCAGCAGCGAGGCGACGACCATCGTTGCGGCATAGAGGATTGTGGCCACGCGCCCGTCGGTTTCGCTCAGCACCGACGTCACGAAGGGCATGAAGCCGATCACCAGCAGGAAGAGGACATTGAGCCAGAGCAGCGTGGCATCGACCGATTGCAGGGTCCGCAGACGGCGGGCATGGCTGACCCAGAAATTGCCGATCACCAGGAAGCTCAGCACGTAACCGAGATATTTCGGCCAGATGGCGAGGAGATCGGCAAGCAAGGCGCCGTCGTCGAGCCCTCCGGCCGGGCGTGGCAGGCGGATGTCGAGCACCAGCAGCGTGATGGCAATGGCCATCACACCGTCGGTGAAAGCCGTCAGGCGTTCAACGCCTCTGGTATCGCTCATGCGCTCCCCCCTGCCCTTTGCCAATCGTCCCGTCAGGACGCCCCCTGCCCGCCCGGCGCTGGCAGGCATCCCATGCCGGCCAGAGTCTCGCGCACCGCGGTCACCAGCGGCGTGCGCGGCTCTTCGCCGAGGACCCGGACGAGCCGCTGGTTGCCCATGTGAACCGGGGTGCGCCACAGATAGCGCACTTCCAGCAGTTCCCGGAACAACGGAACGACGGGCGACAGCAGCCGTGCGGCGAGCCACGGGAAGCGGCGCACCCTGATGCGCGGATTGCCGGCCGCGGAGCGGATGGCAGCGATCATCCGGGTGCCATCGGGATCCCATTGGCCCTCCATATGGAAGATGGCAAAGGGTTCGAGCGAATCGGTGCGCTCGATGAGGCGCACCATGGTCTCGGCGACATCCGGCAGATAGGCCCATTGATGGCCGACGCCGCGCTTGCCCGGATAGGTGATCCCGGTCACCGGCTTGCCGGGCTTCACCAGCCCCTGCGAGAACCAGCTGTTGCCGGGCCTGGCTCCGAAGAAGTTGCCGGCGCGCACGACCAGTGCCGGCGTGCCGGCATCGGCGGCCGTGCGCAGGCGGCGCTCCATCTCGACGCGGATGCGTCCCTTAACGGTGACGGGCCGTTGCGGCGCGGTCTCATCGATCTCGGGAAAAGTGTCCGGCCCGAAATTGTAGATAGTGCCGGGCAGGACGACGCGGGCGCCGCTGGCCCGTGCGGCGGCGATGGTGTTGTCGAGCATCGGCAGCACCAGCTCGTTCCACTTGCGGTAGCCCGGCGGATTGACAGCGTGGACGACGATCGAAGCGCCTTCCGCCGCGGCCACGACATTGCCTGCGACCATGGCGTCGCCCTTGAGCCAGGTGACTGGCGCCGCCTTGTCCGTCGCCGCAAGCCGGTCGGGATTGCGGTGAAGCGCCTTCACCATCCAGCCGCGCTCGGCGAGGCGACGGGCGACTTCGCCGCCAATGCCGCCGGATGCGCCGAGAACCAGAGCGATTCGGGAATTCGTCATGTCTGCCTCCATGGATTGGGTCCGGTGTTTGCTCCGGGGCCAAGATGGAGGTTGGGCCTGCTATACGGAATTGCCGGATTTCGTCGGGTCTCTATACTGAAATAGATGAACCGGACCGCGCCCGACTGGGGCCTCTATCGCAGTTTTCTGGCGGTCCTCCGCGAAAAGTCGCTGTCCGGGGCGGCGCGGGCGCTCGCCCTCACCCAGCCGACGCTGGCGCGCCACATCAATGCGCTGGAGGCGGCGCTGGGCTTCGAGCTGTTCACCCGCTCCCAGCACGGCCTGACGCCGACACAGGCGGCGCTGGAGCTCAAGCCCTATGCCGAAAGCCTGGAGGCGAACAGCGCGGCCCTGCTGAGGACCGCCTCCGGCCTCGCAGACACGGTCAAGGGCACCGTGCGAATCACCGCCAGCGAGGTGGTCGGCGGCGAAGTCCTGCCGCCCATCCTCGCCACACTCAGCCGGCAACACCCGGCGCTGGAGTTCGAGCTGGTGCTCTCCGACGTGGTGGACAATCTGCTGCGCCGCGACGCCGACATCGCCGTGCGCATGGTCGAGCCGCGGCAGGAGGCGCTGGTGGTCAGGAAGCTGGGCAGCATCAGCCTCGGCTTCTACGCGCGCCGGGACTATCTGGCCGCGTTCGGCACGCCGGCGCGCTTCGCCGACCTGGCGCAGCACAGCCTGATCGGCGTCGACCGGGAAACGCCCGCGTTCCGCTCCGTCGTGGCGCACCTTCCCGATGTCGCCGAGCTGCGTTTCGCGTTGCGCGCCGACAGCACCATCGCCCAGTTCCGCGCGATTCAGGCCGGATTCGGCATCGGCATCTGCCAGGTGGGTCTCGCCGTTGCCGATCCCGATCTGGTGCGGCTGCTCCCCGAGGCTTTCGACGTGAAGCTCGGCGTTTGGTTGGCCATGCACGAGAACCTGCGCGCCACGCTGCGCTGCCGCACGGTGTTCGACGGATTGGCGCGCGGGCTTACCGACTACATCCGCAGTCAGGCCGAGCGCTGACACTGCTGACGCAAGGCTGTCAGCAGCGCTTTGCGAAACTCCCGGACAGGGCGCCGACCGCCGCGCGAAAACCGAGAGGGCCTGTCATGAACCTCGTCTCGACACGGATCATCACCGACGACATCAAGCGACTGGTCGCCTTCTACGAGGCGGTCACCGGGCTCACACCGACCTGGTACACGGAAGACTTCGCTGAACTGGTGACGCCGTCGTGCACCCTGGCGATCGGCAGTACGCGCACCATGGGCCTGTTCAGCCCCGGCGCGGCGCACGCCGCCGACAATCACAGCGTGATCCTCGAATTCCGCGTCGGCGACGTCGACGGGGAATTCGTCCGGATCGAGAAAACGCTGGGCGATGTCGTGCAACAGCCGACCACCATGCCGTGGGGAAACCGCTCGCTGATGTTCCGCGATCCCGACGGCAACCTCGTCAACGTCTTCACGCCGGTCAGTGCCGAGGCGAGAAAGAAGCACGGCCTGCAGCCGGCGGACTGATACCCGGCGATCCGTCCGCCGCCGGCGCGTGCCGCCTTGACGCCATCGGCCGCCGGACAAGGTCCGGCGGCCGATGGGCAGTCCGATGCCGTTGCGTCTCAGGCGAGCCCGTGGACCTCGCGGCTGTGGGCTTCCTGCTCCTTGAACTGGTCGAAGCGCGGCAGGAACTTGTCCCAGTCGATGATGTGGGAGTCGAGTTCCGGCCCGTCGATGCAGGCGTGCTTGCGCACCATCTTGCCGTCGATGGTGACGGGAACCATGCAGGCGCCGCACATGCCGGTGGCGTCCACCATGATCGAGTTGAGGCTGACGACGGTGGGAACTTCGTACTTCTTCGTCAGCTCGCTCACCGCTTTCATCATCAGCGGCGGGCCGATGGCGATCACCTCGGCGACCTTGCGGCCCTTCCAGGACTTCTTGTCGTCCATCATGGCCTGCAGCGGCGTGGTGACGAAGCCCTTCACCCCGAAGGTGCCGTCATTGGTGGTGTAGATCACGTCGAGCTGCTTGCCGAACTCCTTCTGCAGCTTGTCGACGCGCTCGCCTGCGGCCGTCCAGAACATCAGGTCCTTGCTGCGGTAGCCGGCGATCAGGGTGACGTGATTGCCCATCTTCAGATGCTCGCGCATGATCGGATAGACCGGCGGCAGGCCGAGGCCGCCGGCGCAGAACACCACCGTCTTCTTGCCTTCGTAGCGGTGCAGCTTGGAGGGCTGGCCGAGCGGTCCGGCAACGCCGGCGAAGGCTTCGCCCTTGTCCATCTGGTTGATCAGGATGGAGCTGGAGCCGACACCCTGGATGACCAGGTCGATGGTGCCCGCCTTGGCGTCCCAGTCGGCGAGCGTGAGCGGGATGAGCTCGCCCTTCGGCGTCGCCAGCACGCGCACGAACTGACCGGCCTGGGCCGAACGGGCGATCACCGGGGCATTGACCGTGAACTCCACGATGCCCGGCGACAGCTCGACCTTCCTGATCAGGGTCGCGGGTGCCGCGGCCTTCTCGGTGTAGTCGAGCGCCCTGGCGACCAGGTCCTTGATCTCCGCGGGTGAGAACGGGATCTCGCCGGCGATCTCGCTCGCCGCCGCCTTGCCGTCGCCGGCCGCGTTGATGGCGGTGGAGCCGCCGCGCGTGGCATCGCCGCCCGAGTAGATGCCCTCCATCGAGGTTTCCTGCGAGGTGCCGCCGGGCAGATCGAGGGTGCCCCATTTGGTGGTCTTGATGCGCGGCTCGGAGTCCTTGATGATCGGGTTCGACGCGTTGCCGAGGGCCATGATGACCAAGTCGACTTCCATCGGCTCGGTCTCGCCCGTGGGCACCGGCGAACGGCGGCCCGAAGCGTCCGGCTTCCCGAGCTCCATCACGTCCAGGATGGTGTGGCAGACCTGGTGACGGCTGTTGCCCGAGAACTCGCGCGGAGCACGCAGCACCTTGAGCTTGACGCCCTCTTCCAGGGCGTGATGCAACTCCTCGACACGCACCGGCATCTCGGCGCGGGTGCGGCGGTAAACGATGGTGACGTCGGCGCCGAGACGAAGCGAGGTGCGCGCCGAGTCCATCGCGGTGTTGCCGGCACCGATGACGATGACCTTCTTGCCCTTCACCAGCGGCAGCGGCGTCTCGTAGTCGTCGAGCCTGGCCTGCAAGAGGTTGACGCGGGTGAGGAATTCGTTGGCGCTCATCACGCCGTTGAGCTCCTCGCCGGGCACGTTCATGAAGCGCGGCAGGCCGGCGCCGGTGCCGACGAAGATCTTCCAGAAGCCGGCGTTGCGCAGGTCCTGCAGGGTGGCCGTCTTGCCGACCACGAAGTTGCGCACGAACTTGCCGCCGAGGCGGTCGATCTTGCCGACAACGTCGTCGATCAGCGCATTGGGCAGACGGAACTCGGGAATGCCGTAGCGCAGCACGCCGCCGAGGTCATGGAAGGCCTCGAACACCGTGACCGGGAAGCCTTCGGTCGACAACAGATAGGCGTTGATCAGGCCGGCGGGACCGGAGCCGACCACCGCGATGGGCGGCTTCTCGGCCTTCTGCCAGGGGGTGACGTAGTTCTCCCACCCGGCATCCCGGCTGCCAGGGTTCTCCTTGGCGTTGAGCCGCTCGCGCTCGGGCAGGTACCATTCGAGCTGGCCGATCTCGATCGGCCGGCCGGTGATGGTGCACACGCCCTGGCACTGCAGCTCCTGCGGGCAGACGCGGCCGGTGACGTTGGGCAGCGGGTTACAGCTCTCGATCAGTTTGAGGGCTTCCTTGAAGCGGCCGTTGCCCAGGAGATCCATCATCTCGGGGATGTGGATCTTGACCGGGCAGCCGCCCTTGGGCTGCTTTCTGCCTTGCACCAGGACGCCGACCTCGCAAGGCTTGTCTTCGCACTGCTTGTCGCGCATCACCTCGAGCCAGACCAAGAGGTCGACCTCGCGCGGGCTGTAGCCCAGCGTGCGGTAGCCGAGATAGCCCATGGTGACGAGATCGAAGTCCTGGGCGCGTTCTTCGGCCGGGCGCACATAAGGCGGGATGTAGCTCTCCGCCGGCCAGCCCTTCGACAGTCCCTTGAACATGGGATAGCGGTCGGAGAGGTCGGCGTCGATCGCGGCGATGAACTTGCGCTTGTACTTCAGCGGCAGCGCCCAGATGAAGCGCTGCAGGATCGTCGCCATGTCGTCGTCGCGCAGCAGCAGATTCCACAGCGTCTTGATGAAGTCGGCGCCGAGCTGGTCCTGCTTGAACTCCCAGACGATGGCATGGGTGCCGTCGTCGACGAATACCTGGCGCAGCGACTTGGGATCGTTGAGAAGCCGCTTGCGCAACAGCCCGAGCTGCTTCTTGAAGACGTGCAGGGCTTCGGAGCTCTCCAGCTCCTCAAGTTCGCTCTGCGTCGTCTCGAGGACGGTGGTTACCTCGCGATAACGATCGAGGTCTCCCCGAACCGAGCCCCTCTCCATTGTCTCACTGGGCATGGATGATCTCCGCATCGCAGTTGGCCGCAACCCGCGCGATCTTGGACTTCAGCTCGGGCGTGACCTTCACGCGGTCCACCGCGCCCGGGATGAGACGTCCGATCTCCTTGGTCTCGCCGTCGACGACGATCTTGGCTTTCTCGAACAACTCCGGCAGGTCCTGGTAGCAGGTCTTGCAGTTGTTGCACTTGACGAGGTCCGCTTCGTCCACGGCGACCAGAGGCGCGCCGTTGCCGCCGGAAGCGGCAGGTGCCGCAGCCGCCGGTGCGGGCGCCGCCGCCGCGCCCGGCATGAGCGAGGCTGCGAAGCCGTTCGGTGGCGCACTGGAAGACGCCGCCAGCTCGGACATGGCGCGGGCAATGGAGTCGAGCGAGCTTTCGCGCTCGTCCACCGCCGTCTTGTACTGCGCCTCAGGGCCTCGAGTTCCGCGCGGTGGCTTTCGTCGATCCGCACGACGTCGATGCCGGCGAGATACTGCAGGGTGCGCCAGTACTTCCGCCGCTCCTGCACCAGATGGACGATGGTCTGGGAGGCTTCGAGCTTGACCAGCGCCTTGTCGGCGTCCGTAGCCCAGACGAACGGCGTCTTGCCGGCACGCTCGGCTTCGGGAAGTTCGACATACTCCGCGATCTCGACGCTTTCGGCATCGGCGGCCAGCTTGCGGAATTGCTTCTTGAAGCGGGTCTCGGTCCGCGCGAAGTCGGCCGGGGTGTAAGGCACCTCCTTGAGCTTGGTGGCACCGTCCTCGACATACTCGATCGTGGCCGTGGCCCAGTCCTTGTCGATCTCCGGATTGCCATCGAGCACGAAGCGGCTGTGCAGATCCGTGCCACGGCGCGGGTCATGCACGAACACCGGGTTCATGCGGCTCTCGACCGCCATGCGGGCGTGCTGGCTGGCCGCGGCATCGGCGATGCCGTGTTCGGCCTGGCACGGCGTGTAGACGTCGAGGACTGCCGGCGAATCGTTGTGCGTCAGGAACTGCATGGTGGAATTGAGGAAGTGCCCCTGCAGCGCGGTGGTGGCCTGGACCACGAAGACGTTGGGATGGAACGCCGCGATCAGGCCCAGTTCCTTGCGGGCTTCCTGTTTGCCGGAATGGGCGGCGCCGAACCGGCTCAAGTCGGAATCCTGGCCGGTGAGGCTGGCCGTGGAGGCCTGGCCGCCGGTGTTGGAATAGACGCCGGTGTTGAGCACCACGGTCTTGATCGGCGTCGAGGTCGCCAGGACGCGCGACAGGGCGCCGAAGCCGATGTCATAGGTGGCGCCGTCACCGCCGATTGAGAACACGGTCGGCATCAGCGTCAGTTCTTCCGGAGTGAAGTCGCTCCAGCCGAAGGTCCTGAAGAACTTGTCGTGGACCTGCGGATCGTATTCGTCGGCGAGTTCGAGTTTGGCCGTGCGCAGGGCACGGACGTCCTCGGCAGTTTCCGCCGCGAGGCCTTCGAAGATGCCCTTGGCAACCGCCGGCGAGTCCTGGAACAGGCTGTTCACCCAGGGATCGTTGTAGGGGTTGAAGGGGAAGGTCGAGGCGTACACGCTCGAGCAGCCGGTGGCATTGGCGATCACCGAGGCGGCCGGGCCGTTGCCGGTGGGACCGGTCTCGAAGTTGAACAGCCGCTTCTCGAGAGTCTTGATCGTCTTCTGAATGCGCTCGCGCCGCTCGGTATCGTCGACCGCCGCCTGCTTGGCGTCGAGCCTGGCGATCAGTTCCTCCAGTTCGCGCATGTGCTCCTTGCGCCGCCGGTCCTGGATGGCGTGGTTGGCGCTGGTGACCAGACGGATGGCGGTGACCTCGCCGCAGCCGCGGCAGGCACCGTGGCCGCCGGTGGTCGCATAGTAGTTGTTGCGATCGAGCATCAGGCGCTTGGTATCGCCGTCCGGCTTGGTGGCGCCTTCGACGAAGCGCGAAGGCGTGTTGGGCAGGTTGCTCAGGAACTCGAAGCGTTCCTGCAGGGAGTCGAGCAGCGCATCGTCCTGTTGGCGTTCGACCAGGGCGTGCGGGCCGCAGACGTCGATGCATTCCAGGCAGCCCGAGCATTTCCACGGATCGATGGCGGCGGAATAGAGGCCACCCGAACCCGGCGTGGCCTTTTCCATGGCGTCGAAGAAGGGCCGCGTCCTGGCCACCGGGAAGACGGCGACGGCTTCCGCCAGCTTGCCGAGATTGCGGCGCAGCGTGGCGTTTTCGACGTCGAGCTTGGCTACCGCCCCCACGACCACGTCGCGGAAGGGCCTGGCGTCCTTGTCCTGCCGGTAGATCTCACGCGCCGCATCGCTGAGGGCGTGAACCTGGCCACGCAGCGCATCGCGCTGCGGTTCGGCGAGATCGATCTGGCCGATCGCCGCGTGAAGCAGATCGTGGATGTCGTGCACCGTGTTGGGGATGGCGGCATCAGGGCAGACCAGCGCGCATTCCATGCAGCCGGTGCAGAGGTCGGGATTGAACTCCGGCACGCTGCGGCGGAACAGGCCCTTGTCCTTCGCCGCCGCACTAGCGGCCGGCATGAACAGGCCGGTGCCCGGCAGCACCGGGGCTTCGGCGATGGTGCCGTCGCGGAAGGGCGCCGCCACCATGTCGTCGAAATATTCCGGATCGAGGAAGTTGGAGCTGGCACCGGGCGTCCCCAGACGGCACATCGCCGCCGAGATCGCCGACGCTGCGTGCCTTCACCTTGGCCGGCGCCTTCTCCGCTTCGGCGAATTCCGGCTGCGCTGTAGTCGACCTTGTGGGTCGCCGCGAAGGCCTCGCGGATGACCGTGAGGTTGCCCTCGACCACGGCGCCGCCCTTGGCGCCGAACTTCTTGCTGAGATCCTTGCGGATCTTTTCGAGCATCACGTCCTGCGTGGCGCCCGACACGATGCGGTCGACATGGCCGCAGATGGCGCCGATGAAGGCGATGCCCATCATGCGGGTCTCGAGTTCCGGCGTCGGCGCATGCGGCTTGGCGACCGCGAAGCCGTCGATGACGAAGAACTTGATCTTGCGGCTGCGGATGGTCTTGCGCGCGGCGGGCGGCAGCTCCTTCCACACCTCGACCGGCGGCAGGGCGGACTGCATGATGAAGGTGCCGCCCTCGACCAGCCCGCGCAGCGGATTGGAGTGCGCGAACACCTTGTGGTCCGGCGACACCACGATCTCGACGTCCTCGATCTCGGCGTTGGACTGCAGCACCGGTTCGGGGCTCAGGGTGATGTAGTAGTTGGTCGGAGCGCCCGACTTCTCCGAGCCGTATTTCGGCGCCGCCTTGGAGTGCAGGTCGAGCACGCCGGCGAGGATATCGGTGAGCAGCTTGCCGGTGGCCATGGTGCCGTAGCCGCCGACCGAGTGGAAGCGGATGCGGAAGGCGCCGTCGGGCAGCAGGTTCGGGTTCGCCTCCGTCTCGAGTCCCATCAGCTCGGTCTCGGGATAGGCGACGCGGAGCTTGTCCTGCAGCGCGGCGATGCGCGGCGACGGGTTCTTGGAGAAGAACTGCGAGCCCAGATAGACGAGCGGCGCATTGCCTTCGTCCATGTTCTTGTAGGCGGCGACGAGGTGGCGCGGCTGCAGGTCGTGCGCGCCAAGGCCGAAGATCGCGGTGGTGACCTTGGGGGCGTTCTTGATCGGCGGGATGCCCGGATGGCGGACGCCATCGACGTTCTCGCGCGCCTTGAACAGCGTCTGGGTCACGAAGTTGGTGAGCGCCAGCACGTCGCAGCGCTCCAGCACGGTGACCGCCTTCTTGCCGTTCAGCGCCGCGGCGACCTCGGCCTCGGGGAACGGCTGCAGCAGCTTGACGGAAATGACGCCGACCTTCTTGCCCTGGCTGCGCAGATAGTTGGCGACCGCCTGGACGTCGTCGGTGACCGAGCCCAGACCGATCATCACGGTCTCGGCGTCGTCGCAGAAGTAGGTCTTGATCGGCGCGTATTCGCGGCCGGTCAGGTCGGAATATTCCTTCATCGCCTCGCGGGCGAAACGCGGCACGTCGCGCACGAAGTGGGTGCGGTGGTCGGCGGAGCCGGCCTGGAAGTCGGGCTGGTTCTGCACCGCGCCGGTGAGGCCGGGATTGTGCACGTCGACCAGCGCCGGGACGCGCTGGCGGGTGCCCTTCTCGTAGGCGTTGACCCACTGGCGCCGCCACTGGCCGCGCAGTTCCTCGGGAATCCAAGCGAGGGTCTCGTCGACCAGCTTGCCGTCATTGTCCTTCTCGACCGCCTCGGCCTTCTCGTCGAGGAACGCCTCGAGCGCCGTCACGTCGCCGGGCACCAGATCGTCGCGGTGGTTGGCGAGATAGTGCTTGAGCTGGTAGACGCGGCCCTTGGCGCCGAACAGGATCTCCTGCGCCACGGTCGGGCATTTGATGCGCCCGGACGGGTCGCCGAGGAACTGCTTGAGCAGCTCGGGCTCCGGCATCAGCGCTTCGGACAGCATGTGGCTGGTGGTGAAGCCGTCCATCGCGTTGGTCACGGGAATCAGCGACTGGGCCGCCACCTTGTAGGAGATCGCGGCCAGATCGGCGGCTTCCTGCGGGTTGGAGCCGAACATGATGGTGTAGCCGGACTGCAAGAGGGCGTAGACGTCGTCATGGCCGGCCATGACGTTGAGGGAGTGCTTGGAAACGACGCGGGCGGCAACCTGAAGCACGAAGCCGCCGACACGCTTGCCGACGGTGACGTAATGCGATTCCAGGCCGTAGAGGATGCCCTGGCTGGACGAGGCGTTGGAAATGTACTTGCCGCCGGTGAGCGCGGCGCCGAGGGCGCCGGACTGGGCGGAATGCTCGCCTTCTGGCTCGAAGAAGAACGGGTGCTTGCCCCAGACATTGGTTCCGCCGCTGGCGCGGAACGCCTCGTAAATTTCCGAGATCTCAGTGGATGGCGTGATCGGATAGCCGATCACCCCGCCGCATACGTGGCCCATCACTTCGGCGACGGCGCCGTTGCCATGGATAACGGCGGGAATACCAGGAAATACCGGCGTTTTCAGGAGCTTATCGGTCATCGTGTGTTTGTTCATCGGTTCCGCCCATGCAGCTGGCCGACGTGATACGACAACATTCCGAACACGACGGCGTCGGCCGGCACTCTCCCGCAAATTCTTGGGGGGCAATATCGAATAGATCAAAAATTGGCGATTTGAACGGACCGGAAAGGGCGCGATCCGCCGGCGCGGCCCATAGTTTATATGCTTATAGACAACCTATATTTTTCAAACGCCCCCAGAGCGAATGGGCTTTTGTGATTGAGACAGACACGGTATCGATATTTCTGTATATATAGGAAATTGAAAAATTTCGTTCTTACGAAATATATTTATCAATACCAATGTTTTCACACAGAATTCGCGATCAGCTCCGAGACTAAACTTATATTTACTTCAGGCAGCCGGTTTTTCCCACTTTTCTGCCAATATAACGTACCTGCACAATATGTAGGCAACTGACTTTACCCGCGGGCACGTTTCCTACTCCCATTCGATGGTCCCCGGCGGCTTCGACGTCACGTCGTAGACGACCCGGTTGACGCCCTTCACCTCGTTGATGATTCGCGTCGCCGCGCGGCCGAGAAACTCCATGTCGAAATGGTAGAAATCGGCGGTCATGCCGTCGGTGGATGTCACCGCGCGTAGGGCCAGGACGTAGTCGTATGTCCGTCCGTCGCCCATGACGCCCACCGACTGCACTGGGAGCAGCACGGCGAAGGCCTGCCAGATGGCGTCGTAGAGGCCGGCGCGGCGAATCTCGTCGAGATAGACGGCGTCGGCCTTGCGCAGGATCTCCAGCTTCTCGCGGGAAACGGCGCCGGGAATGCGGATGGCAAGCCCCGGCCCCGGGAACGGGTGGCGGCCGACAAAGGCTTCCGGCAGGCCGAGCTCGCGGCCGAGCGCGCGCACCTCGTCCTTGAACAATTCGCGCAAGGGCTCGACCAGCTTCATTTTCATGCGCTCAGGCAGGCCGCCGACATTGTGGTGCGATTTGATGGTCACCGAAGGCCCGCCGGTGAAGGAGACGCTCTCGATGACGTCCGGATAGAGCGTGCCCTGGGCCAGGAAATCGGCGCCACCAGCCTTCTTCGCCTCTTCATCAAAGACGTCGATGAACAGGCGGCCGATGGTCTTGCGCTTCTGTTCCGGGTCTCCGATCCCCTCAAGCTCGCCGATGAAGCGGTCGCTGGCATCGACGTGGATGAGCGGGATGTTGTAGTGGCCGCGGAAGAGCCCGACGACCTCGAAGGCCTCGTTCATGCGCATGAGGCCGTGATCGACCAGGATGCAGGTGAGCTGGTCGCCGACCGCCTCGTGGATGAGGACGGCAGCGACGGCGGAATCGACGCCGCCCGACAGCCCGCAGATGACGCGGCCCTTGCCCACCTGGTCGCGGATGCGCTGGATGGCAGACTCGCGGAAGGCGGCCATCGACCAGTCGCCGGCGCAGCCGGCGATGCGGTGGACGAAATTGGACAGGAGCCGGGCGCCGTCCGGCGTATGGACGACCTCGAGGTGGAACTGGGTGGCATAGAAGCGCCGCTTCTCGTCGGCGATGATGGCGAAGGGGGCGCCCTCCGACACGCCGAAGACGTGGAAGCCATCCGGCAGCTTGGTCACCCGGTCGCCGTGGCTCATCCACACCTGATGGCGTTCGCCCGGCTGCCAGATGCCGTCGGTCAGCGGCGACTTGTGCTTGACCTCGACCATCGCGCGGCCGAACTCGCGATGATGCTCGCCCTCGACCTTGCCGCCAAGCTGGTGCGCCATGCACTGCTCGCCATAGCAGATGCCGAGCACGGGAACGCCGGCCTCGTAGACCGACATGGGCGGCAGGGGTGCATCCTTGTCGAGCACCGAGGCCGGGCCGCCGGAGAGGATGATCGCCTTCGGCTGCAGCCGGGCCATCCCCTCCTCCGCCTTGGAAAACGGCACGATCTCGCTGTAGACGCCCGCCTCGCGGACGCGCCGCGCGATGAGCTGGGTTACCTGGCTGCCAAAGTCGATGATGAGGACGGTGTCGGTCATGGCCCCGATTAGCTGAGTCAATGCGGCCGGGCAATCGTCATGGCGCCGCCTCCAGACGGAAACGGCCGGCGGTGACGTGGCCGGCGAAATCCTCCAGCGTGACGGCGAGCTTCTGGTCGATGACGTGGAGGTATTCGGTCCAGTCGTGCACGCCGGTCAGGTCGTTGCGCCCGTCGCTGATGCCGCGCAGGCCCAGCATCGGCACGCCGAAGCGGTGGGCGGCCCGCAGCACGGCAAACGACTCCATGTCGACCATGTCGGCGTCGATGACGTCGTAGCCGGCGCCGGAAACGATATTGGCGCCGGTCGAAATCGAGGCGGCGGGAATGCCGGGAATGCGGTGGGGAATGGGAATGACCGCCGGCAATTGGTCGAACGGCGTGACGCCCTTGGGAAAGCCCAGGGCGGAACAGTCCATGTCGCGATAGGCGACGCTGGCGATCTGATAGATGGCGGCGTGGTCCAGCGCGCGCGAGCCGGCCGAGCCGACGGAAAAGACGAGGTCGGGCATGGTCCCGCCCGCGGCGAGCGTCGCCAGCGCCGCGCCGGTCGCCGCGGCACCTTCCACCGGCCCGACGCCGGTGATCACCGGCTTGATCAGGCGCTGCAAAAAGGGGCCGTATTCCTGCTCCGTCGCCATGACGAAAAGCACGGCGAGGTTGCCCATGCAGGACAGATGGGGTGTCGGGATCGCGGTCATGTGTGCCTCATGACTGAAATGAAGAAGCCGTCGGTGCCGGTCGACCGCGGCGACAGGACCAGCCCGTTGCCGCCGTCGCGGGCGGCAGCCCGAAGGCCGGGCATGACCGAAGCGGCCTCGGCCGGCGGGACGGCACTGAATTCACGGTTCTGTGCCAGGAACGCCGCCACCTGGTCGGCATTCTCGTCGGGGAGCAGCGAACAGGTGACATAGACCAGCCGCCCGCCGGGCTTGACGTAGCGCATGGCGTCCGCCAGCAGCGCCGCCTGCTCGCCGAGGCGCTCCTCCAGCGCCCGGTCGGTGAGCTTCCACTTGGCGTCCGGACGCCGCCGCCAGACGCCGGTGCCGGTACAGGGTGCATCGATCAGCACGGCGTCCATGCGCCCGACGAGATCGTCGAGCGCGGCGCCGGCCTCGCGCACCTGAACGTTGCGGGCGCCGGCCCGCTTCAGCCGTTCGAAGATCGGGGCGAGCCGCGCCCGGTCGCTGTCGGTGGCAAAGACCTGGCCCTTGTTGTCCATGGCCGACGCCAGGGCCAGCGTCTTGCCGCCGGCGCCGGCGCAGAGGTCGAGAACCTGGTCGCCGATGGTTGCGCCGACCATGAGGGCGGCGATCTGGCTGCCCTCGTCCTGCACCTCGAACCAGCCCTTCTGGAAGGCCGGCTCGTTCTGGACATTGGGGTGGCGCCCCTCGCCCTCGGTGGCGACGATGCGCATTCCGTCGGGCGAGAACGGCGTCTCGACGGCGTGGAAGCGGGCGAGCGCCTTGGCGACCTTCGCCCGATTGGCCTTCAGCCGGTTGACGCGCATGTCGAGCGGCGGGCGGAGCGCCAGCGCCTCCCCCTCGGCGACCCAGTCGGCGCCGAACAGGCGCTCGAAGCGGGCGGCCAGCCATTCGGGCAGGTCGGCGCGGACATGAGCGGGCGCATCGGAGAGGTCGGGCGCGGCGAGACGCCGGGTCTCGTCGTCGGAAAGCGGCTCGGGCGCATGGGGATCGTCCGCCAGGATGGCGCCCAGTCCATCGGCGCCAAGGCTCCGGCGCCAGCCGACGAACCGCAAGCGCCAGCGCCCGCGGCGCGTCGGCGCCCATCACCCAGGCGCAGGAGGCGCGCCAGCGCAGCGCGTCATAGACGATGTTGCCGATGGCGGCGCGGTCGCCGGAGCCGGCGAAGCGATGGGCGACGCCCCAGTCCTTGAGCGCCTCGGCGACAGGCCGATGGCGCGTCTCGATGGCGCCGAGAACCTCGATTGCCGCGGCCAGCCGCCCGCCCTGTCTCACGCCCGCGCGCCCCGCTTGCTCACAGGCCGAGGACGACGGTGGCTGCGAAGATCAGCCACATGAGGGCGAGGACGCCGCTGCCGACGAGGAAGACGAAGAAGCGGCGCGGAACGTTGTTGGTGGTGACGTGGATGAGCGCGTGGAACAGGCGGCTCAAGACGAACAGCCATGACAGCAGCACCATGCCCGGAGCGCCGGGCGCGACCAGCAGCACCAGCGCGACCAGCACGTAATAGAGTACCGGAAGCTGGAGCTGGTTCTGGTAGGCGTTGATGACCTTGGTCGCCTGCTCGGGCCAGGCGGGCTGGCCGAGCGCGATGTCGTGGACCTTGGTCACGCCGCTGCGGATCGCCTGGACGCGGAGCGTCCCGCCCCAGAAGATGAGGCCCAGCGTCAGCGCCACCTGGACGAACAGGGGCAGGAGAAGAGCATTGAAGCTCATGGCGCGTGCGTGCTCCTCAAGTGCCTGGTGCCCTACCGGCCGCGTCCCGGAATAGTTCGGGCTTTCACGGGTGATGGCGACGTCGTGGACGTGGCTTTCGCGCAGCGCCGCGCCGGAGATGCGCACGAAGCGCGCCTTGTCCCTGAGTTCGGCGAGATCGGCGGCGCCGACATAGCCCATGGCGGCGCGCAGGCCCCCGGCGAGCTGATGAAGCACGCCGGAGACCGGGCCCTTGTAGGGCACCTGCCCCTCGATGCCCTCGGGCACCAGCTTGAGCGTGTCGCGCACCTCGGCCTGGAAGTAGCGGTCGGCGGAGCCGCGCGCCATGGCGCCAATGGAGCCCATGCCGCGATAGGCCTTATAGGAGCGGCCCTGGTGCAAATAGACCTCGCCGGGGCTCTCGTCGGTTCCGGCGAGCAGGCCGCCGATCATGGCCGAGGACGCGCCGGCAGCGAGCGCCTTGGCCAGATCGCCGGAGGTCTTGATGCCGCCATCGGCGATGACCGGCACATCCGAGGCGGCAACCGCCTTGACCACGTCCAGGATGGCGGTGAGCTGCGGCACACCGACGCCGGCAACGATGCGCGTGGTGCAGATCGAGCCCGGTCCGATGCCGACCTTGACCGCGTCGGCGCCGGCATCGATGAGCGCCCTGGCGCCGTCGCCGGTGGCGACGTTGCCGGCGATCACCTGAACCCGGTTGGACAGCTTCTTCACCCGGCGCACGGCGTCGAGCACGTACTGCGAATGGCCGTGCGCGGTGTCGATGACCACCAGATCGACGTCGGCGTCGATCAGCCGCTCGCTGCGCGCGAAGCCTTTGTCGCCGACGCTCGACGCAGCGGCGACGCGCAGACGGCCCTGATCGTCCTTGGTGGCGTTCGGGTTGAGCTGGCTCTTCTCGATGTCCTTGACGGTGATCAGGCCGACGCAGCGATACTCCTCGTCGACCACCACCAGCTTCTCGATGCGGTGCTGGTGGAGCAGGCGCTTGGCCTCCTCCGGGTCGACGCTCTCGGTGACCGTGATCAGGTTCTTGGCCGTCATCAGTTCGGCGACCTTCTGCGACGGGTCGGAGGCGAAGCGCACGTCGCGATTGGTGAGGATGCCCATCAGGCGGGCCGGCGTGCCGCCATTGGCGACCACCGGAATGCCGGAGATGCCGTGATGCGCCATCAGCGCCAGCGCATCGGCGAGCGTCGCCTCCGGGTTGATGGTGACCGGATTGACCACCATGCCGGACTCGAACTTCTTGACCTGGCGCACCGCCTCGGCCTGTTCGTCGGGCGTCAGGTTGCGATGGATGACGCCGATGCCGCCGGCCTGCGCCATGGCGATGGCCAGCCGCGCCTCGGTGACCGTGTCCATGGCCGAGGAGAGAATCGGCAGGTTGAGGTTGATCGAGCGCGTCAGGCGCGTGTGGATGTCGGCCTCGGCGGGGAGAACGGTGGAGTAACCGGGCGTCAGCAGGACGTCGTCAAAGGCGAGCGCCTCGCCGCCGGTTTGAGATTCGATGATCGCGGCCATGGCGCACACTCCCGTATATGCGAAAACGCCGCCGGTAGCGCGACAGAGGCGCCGGACACGGGCAGCGATTGGAAAGTGGCGAGGGTCAATATCACGCGGTTTCGAATTCGCGAAACAGGACGATATGTCTCTTCGCCCCCGCTCGATCCCGCTAGATAGGTGCTCCACCGGGGCGGTTCCATGGAGCGAGCGCGGAAAAGGTTCCGACGCCGCTGGCGCCGATCCGAGATCGCCTTAGAATGATGCAATGACGGCACCGGTCCAATGGGTGCGCCTTGCCCCGCTGGTCGCCGCCTTCCGGCACGAAAAGCGCCCGGAATCCTGCCTTTTTGCCCCCACCGCCCGAACCCCACGCGCCCGATGCCCGAACAAATGCTGGTGCCCCTCATCGTCGCGTCGGCGCTGTTCATGCAGAACCTCGATTCGACCGTGGTCGCCACGGCGCTGCCGGCGATCGCGCAGGATTTCGGCGCGAACCCCATCCACCTGAAGCTGGCTCTGACCACCTATCTCCTCACCATCGCCGTGTTCCTGCCGGCCTCGGGGTGGATGGCCGACCGCTTCGGCGCGCGCCTTGTCTTCCGCGCCGCGATCGCCATCTTCATCGCCGGCTCGGCGCTCTGCGGGCTCTCCCGGTCGATCGAGATGCTGGTCTTTGCCCGCATCGTGCAGGGCATCGGCGGCTCGATGATGGTGCCGGTCGGCCGGCTGGTCGTACTGCGCACCGTGCAGAAATCGGAGCTGGTGGCGGCGCTTTCCTGGCTCACCGTGCCGGCGCTGGTCGGCCCCATCCTGGGGCCGCCGGTGGGCGGGTTTCTGACCACCTATGCCAGCTGGCCGTGGATCTTCTGGATCAACGTGCCGGTCGGCTTCCTCGGCATCGCACTGGCGACGCGCTACGTGCCTGACCTCCACGGCGAGGGCAAGGTGCGCTTCGACAGCACCGGCTTCGCCCTGGTCGGGCTCGGTCTTGCGCTCTTCATGACCGGTTCGACGACGCTCGGGCTGAACCTGCTGCCGCTCGTCGCCGATGCGGTGTTCATCGGCGTCGGAGCGGCGCTGCTCGTCGCCTACGTGGCCCACGCCCGGCGCAGCGTCCATCCGATCCTCGACCTCAAGCTGTTCCGCATTCCGACCTTCTGGCACAGCGTCATCGGCGGCTCGGTGTTCCGCCTGGGCATCGGGGCGACGCCCTTCCTGCTGCCGCTCCTGCTCCAGCTCGGCTTCGGCATGACGCCCTTCCAGTCGGGCTCGATCACGTTTGCCACCGCCGCCGGCGCCATCGTGATGAAGTTCACGGCGCCGCAGATCATCCGCCGCTTCGGCTTCCGCAACGTGCTGATCGTCAACACCGTGCTCGGGGCCGTCTTCACGGCGCTGCCGGCGATCTTCGTGCCGACGACGCCGGTGACGCTGATGGTCAGCCTGCTGCTCGTCGGCGGCTTCTTCCGTTCGCTGCAGTTCACCGCCATCAACGCGCTGGCTTTTGCCGACGTGCCGCACGCCGAAATGAGCCAGGCGACGACCATGACCAGCGTGGCGCAGCAGATCGCGGTGTCGCTGGGCATCACCGTCGGGGCGATCGCGCTGCAACTGGCGACGAACGCCCAGGGCGGGACGATCACGGCGACGGCGTTCTGGCCGGCCTTCCTGACGGTGGGCGCCCTCACCCTGGCCTCGGTGATCTCGTTCTGGCTGCTGGCGCCGGATGCCGGCGCCGAGATGTCGGGCCGGCCGCCGGTGCCGGGCACGCAAGGCACGACCAAGCCGGCGGAATAGATCAGCCGCCGCGGAAGCCGAGCGCCACCAGATAGAGCTCGACCGAGTGCGCGCGGCTGGCCGGCGGCTTGACGTGATGCAGGCTGGTGAAATCGCGCTTCAGGCGGGCGAGCAGTTCGGCCTCGGTGCCGCCGCGAAAGACCTTGGCGACGAAGTGGCCGCCGGGCTTCAGCACGGTGGCGGCGAAATCGGCGGCGGCCTCGCACAGATACATGGTGCGCAGGTGGTCGGTCTGGCGATGGCCGGTGGTCGGCGCCGCCATGTCGGAGAGCACGACATCGGCGGGATGTCCGCCGAGTGCGGCGCGGAGCGCATCGGGCGCGCCATCGTCGAGGAGGTCGCGCTTGAGAAAGGTGACGCCGGGGATCGCGTCCATGTCGAGATAATCGATGGCGGCAACCAGCGGATCGGCGTCGGTCGAGCGCAGCTTGGCCGCCGCCACCTGGGACCAGCCGCCGGGCGCGGCGCCGAGGTCGACCACCCGCTTGCCGGGCGCCAGCAGGTGAAAGCGCTCGTCGATCTCGATCAGCTTGTAGGCGGAACGGGCGCGATAGCCCTCGTCGTGGGCGCGGGCGACGTAGGGGTCGTTGAGCTGGCGCTCGAGCCAGCGCGTCGACGAGGCCTTGCGCCGCTTTGCGGTCTTCACCCGCACATGAAGCGCCCGCCGTCCCGAACCACCCGATTTCTCTGCCATCGCGGTTCAGCGCCCGCGCCGGCGCGAGCGCGGATGCCAGCGGCCGTCTTCGGCCATCAGCTCCACCAGCATGCCCTCGCGCAGTCCGCGATCGGCGACGCGCAGGCGGTCGCACGGCCAGCGCCGGCGGATCGCTTCGAGGATGGCGCAGCCGGCGAGCACCAGGTCGGCGCGCTCGCGGCCGATGCAGGGATTGGCCGTGCGCGCATTGTAGTCCATCCCCACCAGGGTCTCGATGAGATCGGCCACGACGCCGCCGTTGAGCCACGTGCCGTCGACGCGGCGGCGGTCGTAGCGCGGCAGGCCGAGATGAATGCCGGCCAGCGTGGTGACGGTGCCCGAGGTGCCGAGCATGTGGATGCCGCCCTCGGCGACGGCGCGGTCCAGCTCCTCGACCTGCGGGAAGTCCATCAGCATCGCCGACACCTCGGCGACCATGTCGTTGAAGGTGGCCGGGCTGACGTGGCGGCCGCCATGGCGCTCCGAGATGCTGACGACGCCGACGGGGAGCGACATCCAGGTGCGGATGCGGTCGGCCATGCGGCGGCGGCGGCCGTCGGGGGCCGGCGTCAGGTCGATCCAGACGAGTTCGGAGGAGCCGCCGCCAATATCGAACAGGAGGACGCCGTTGGCGTTCGGATCGACCAGCGAGGCACAGCCGGCCACCGCCAGACGCGCCTCGGTCTCGCGCGAGACGACCTCCAGCGACAGGCCGGTCTCGGCGCGCACGCGCTCGATGAACTCGGCGCCGTTCTCGGCCGTGCGGCAGGCTTCGGTGGCGATCAGGCGGGTACGGCGGACATTGCGGTCGGTGAGCTTGTTGCCGCAGATGTCGAGCGCCTCGATGGCGCGCGCCATGGCGGCCTCGCCGAGGCGGCGGTTGGCGCCGATCCCCTCGCCCAAGCGCACGATGCGCGAAAAGGCATCGACGACACGGAAGCCGTAGTCGCGCGGGGTGGCCACCAGCAGGCGGCAGTTGTTGGTGCCGAGGTCGAGGGCGGCATAGAGCGGACCGTCGGGACGCTCCCGCTGGACGGTAACGACGGCCGGAGCCGCCACCGGCGGCACCACACCGTTGACCGTGGCTCCATTGACCTCGAGTGGCGGGGAAGCATCGACCAGGCGCGCGTCGCGTGCGTAGACCGGGCCGCGGCGGCGCCGCCGGCCTTTCCTTCGCTTCGTTCTCTTGCCGCCAGACGCCGGGCGGACAGGGACAGCGGCCCTGGATTCGGGCCACACGGCACCTGTCGCGGCAGATTCATCCGCGCGACCGGCGGGCTTGTCCGCGCTCAGCGGATCTTCGCCCGTCGACAAACCACAAGTCCTTCAGGAGGAGGCTCTAGCGCATGGCACCGCTTCACCGGCGCCGCGCGTCTCCTCGGTTACTCTTCGCAACCAGTCTATCAGGCGGGGGACGGCAGGCAAGCCGGCGCGTTTTGGCGCGGAAATCTCAGGTTTTCAGACGGCCGAAGCCGGTCGGCGACAACGCACGGAATTCACGGCTTGTTATGACCGGGAGAATTCCCGCTGTTGCCGGGCGCGGACCCGCTGTGGCCGGGCGCGTTGCTGCTGTTGCCGCCGTTCCCGTTGCCCCTGCCCTCGTTGCCGGTCCCGTTGCCCCCGTTGTTTCCGACGCCGTTCCCGCAATTCCCGCAACTGTTGCCGCCTCCCCCGCCGCTGGGTCCGGGTCCGCCTCCCCCGCCGCTGGGCGCCGATCCCCCACCGCTGAGCGCCGATCCGCCGCCGCTGCTGGGTGCCGATCTGCCGCCACCGCTAGGCCCGGGGCCACCGCCGCCGGATGTGGCTACGCTACCGCCGGATCCTGAGGGGCTGCTTACCGAACCCACCGTCGAGAAGTCGAACTGCGAGGACCCGCCCTGCCCGCCGGTGGGCGGCAGCGCGGCGCGCTGGACACCGCAGCTGCTGGTGTCGACGCGAAACGCGGTCCGCAGGTTTCCCTGTTGGCGGATAAAGGGGAACATCCGGTCAAGCTGCGCACGGGGCGTCCTGGAGACGCGGGGCTTGCCGCCGGCACCCGAGCGCGAAAGCGAGCAGCCGCTGCCCTGGGTGAAGCAGGTTCCGGAGCGGTGGTCGCATATCCGCGTCTGGCCATTGAACACCGCGAGATCGAGGCGGCTGGACGAAACGTTGAAGTCGAACTCGGTGCCGCGAACGCCGATCGTGGCCGTCGGCGTGGTGATCTTGTACGCGCTCTTCGCACTGCTGCCGGTGATGAAGCGGAACGCACCGCGCACGGCATTGAGCGAGACCTCTTTCGCCGAACCGTTCCCGCCGAACACGAAGGCATCGATCTTCATGCGCGAGTTCGGACCGACCACCAGCTTCGTATTGTCGGTGAAAATGATCTGCGCCTGGCCGCGCGGGCCGGTGACGATCTGGTCGCCGGTATAGACGGGGCCGGAGGCCTGCAGGGTGCGGTTACCCGCGTGGCCGAAAGCCTGGGTCGACTGGATCACGGCAACAGCGGATCCGCTCGGCTCGGAGGCCGCAGCGATGCCGGTTCCACCGGCTACCAGCAGCAAAGCCAACGTCTGGACGGACAGGCGTCGCATTCCTTCCCCCCTGCGGCACCTTATAGTCATTTTTAACTATAGGGCGCATCGGGCCGGCGATCAAACCGATCATTCCGGCTCAGGCGAGATAGAAGGCCGGCACGACAAAATCAGGCGTCGCGCCGTTGCGGGCATAGATGCCAGCGAGTTCCGCCTCGGACAGCTCGGCCAGGATGCCGGAGCGCACCAGCGCCGATGTCAGACCGGCTCTGCGGGCACCGGCAATATCGTGTTCAACGCTGTCGCCAATGCACAGGATGTCGTCGGTCGACGCGACCCCAACCTCCTCGATCGCGACGCGATAGATGTCGGGAAAGGGCTTGCCGATCCAGGTCACCGGTCCGCCGAGCTGTTCGTAGAGCTCGCCGATGCGGCCCGGCCCGAAGCATGGGCCGCTGGCGGTGAGCATGATCTTGTCGGGATTGGTGCACAGCGCCGGAACGTTGCGCCCGGCCGCCGGTTCGAGGCGTTGCCGGTAGTCGGCCAGCGCCAGGCGGTCGCCTTCGCTGCCGGCGATCAGGACGAGATCGGCATCGGCCCCGCTCTCGACCGTTTCATATCCCAGGCCCGCGATCGCCGAGCCGTCGCCGTTGCGCTCCAGCAGCAGGCAGCGCAACGGCCTTTCCGACTCGCGCGGAAGGGACATTCTTCCGTCGGCGAGCATGCGCCAGGCGACCTCGCCGGAGGTGACCAGCAGGTCGTAGCAGTCCGGCGGAAAGCCGAGACCGGTGAGGCGCTCGGCATTCGGCCGCGACCGCTTGCCGGAATTGGACAGGAGAACGATGCGCTTGGCCGCGTCCCTGATGCGACGCAGCGCGGCGACGGCGCCGTCGTAAGGCTGCTGGCCGTCATGGAGCACGCCGAACTGGTCGACGAAGAAGGTGTCGAACACGCCGACCAGGTCGGCCAGGCGGGTGTGGAGCGGCGCCTTCATGCGATGACCCCTTCGCTTTCCGCGCCCTGGAGCGCCAGAAGGGCGGTTCCCATCGCCGCCTCCTCGGAGAGGACCGGCAGGAACGGCACGGGGTTCAGCCGTTGCCTGATGGCGGTCCAGGCCGGGTTGCCGGCCCCGCCGCCGACGGAGCGGATGGAGCGCAGGGGCGGCGCGCCAAGCTTCGCCAGGTGGCGGTAGCCGAGGCTCTCGATGCGGGCGATGCCCTCAAGAAGGCCATGCAGGAATTCGGCGTCGTCGGCCGGTCGCGGCGTCAGGCGCGGCGCCAGACCGGGATCGTTGATGGGAAACCGCTCGCCCGCCCGGGGCAGCGGATAGTAGTCCAGCCCGCTGTCGGCCGAGGGATCGATGCGACGTGACAGGTCTGCAATCGCAGCGCCGTCGAAGAATTGCGCCAGCACGCCGCCGCCCGTGTTGGAGGCGCCGCCGGCCAGCCAGGCGTTTCCGATCCGGTGGCTGTAGATGCCGTATTCGGGCGCGAAGATCGGCGCATCGGCGAGCATCTTGATCGTCAGCGTGGTGCCGAGCGCGGTCACGCCGTCGCCCGGCCGGTCGGCGCCGGTCGCCAGGAACGATGCGCAGCCGTCCGTCGTGCCGGCGACCACCAGCACGTCATCGGGCAGGCCGAAGGCCACGGACGCGGCGCGGCAGACGCGACCCTGAACGCTTCCCGGCGCGGCAACGGCGGGCAGCAGAGCGCGGTCCATGCCGACCTCTTCGATCCACGCCGGCCATTCTTCGGCGACCGGGTCGTAGCCGGTCTTGAGCGCATTGTTGGCATCGCTCTGCTCGAAGCGGCCGAGGAAGCGGCCGGCCAGCCAATCCGCCTGGTGGAGAATGCGATGCACGCCGGGAGCCGCACGGAACAGCAACGCCTTGGCAAGCCCGGAGGTAGCGCCGTGAGCGGCGCTTGCCGCCGGTGCGGTGCGGCCGATGCGGGCGACGATCCCGCCATCGCCGACCGGGTCGTTGTACATCAGCGGCCGGGCGAGCGGCGTGCCGTCGGCGGCGACCGGCAGGACGGTTCCCGACGTGCCGTCGATGGCGAGCGCCCGAAGGCGCGCGTCGCCGAGGCCGGCCAGCGTCGCCGTCAGCGCGGCCGAGAGCGCCCGCCACCAGAGATCGGGCGCGCGATGGTCGTCGCCGAGATCGCGGAACAGCGCCTTGCCGCCGCCGACGACCTGCCGGTCGGGCGTGATCGCGACGGCGCGCACGCCGGAGGTGCCGACATCGATGCCGATGACGACCGATGGAGGCGCGCCCGTCACTGCACCGCCCTGGCGGCCTGTCGGTCGAGGGCCTGCCGGTATTCAAGGATGCTGACGAGGCCGTATTCGAGATGGGCGCGCGGCGCCGCTGCCGCCGCCTCCGGCCTTTTTAGGATATCGCGTTCCGCCTCGCGCGAGGCGACCTCAATGCGAAAGAAAATCGCGCACGATGCCGTTGAATTTCCCGGCATTCTCGAAAAACATGAAATGCGCGCCTTTCTCCGCTTTGCTGAAAATTTCGACGCGCGCCCCGGGAATTTGCTCCGCGATCCAGCGCTGTGACCGCGCCGAGAAGATGCTGACATCGCCACCGACGACCAGCGTCTGGTTGCGGATCGTGCGGATCTCGCGACGCCAGTCGAGCGAAACGTGGTCGTGGTGAAGCTCGGCCGCATAACGTCGGGGCAGCTTGATGTTCTCGGATGCGATCCAGTCAAGATCGTCCTCGCGGATGGACGATGTGAACATACCGCGTATGAGCGCCTTGGTCGCTGCTGCATCTCTTGCCACAACGACACTGCCCTCGAACTCGGCAAGCACTTCGAAATTCGGAAAGAGGCAACCGGCATCCGCTTTCGTTTCGTCGTCCCAGCCCGGCTGGGCGACGGTGGCTGGTGCCTGATCGGCCATGATCAGGCGGCCCAGCGGCCGCTCGTCACCGAACATCGACAGATATGACCAGATGATGGCGCAGCCCATAGAGTGGCCGAGCACATCCGGTTGCTCAAGGCCGAGCTGGCCGATCACATCGTAGAGGTCCTTGGCCAGGCGCTGGATCCTGTAGCCGCTTTCCGGCTTCTCGGATTCGCCATGGCCGCGCATATCAATCGCCAACACGCGCGCGAATTTGCTGAACTCATCGATCTGGTGGACGAATTCGGCCGCCGATTGCGACCATCCGGGAACGAGCAGCAACGGCTTGCCTTCGCCGGTTTCGACATAATGCAGGGCGGTATTGTCGGAGACTCTTCACCGATTTGTGCGTCATCGTCACTCCCTTCGACCAGGTCGTCCCGCTCATGTTCGTCGCAGAATCGAAGCCCGATACAAAAAGTGGATCGCCTGTCGATCGGCGATCCACAACTTCGCGGCGCGCCACACTCGTGGGATCAGCTCAGGACGATTCCCCCATCGACATTGAGCGACTGCCCCGTGATGAACGCTGCGTCGTCGGAGGCGAAGAACGCCACGGCGCCGACAACGTCTTCAGGATCGCCGATCCGGCGCATGGCCGTCTTTTCGCGCCACACTTCGCGAATGGCCGGATCGTCCAGGTTCACGCGCCCCATGTCGGTATAGATGATGCCGGGGCAGACGCAGTTGGCGGTGATGCCGAGTTCGCCGACTTCCTGGGCGAGCACACGGGTGAAGCCCATGATCGCGGCCTTCGACGCCGAATAGTGCGCCTGCATCGGCGCTCCGTGCTTGCCGCCGATCGAGGCGATGTTGACGATGCGTCCGTAGGCCTGCTTCTTCATGGTTGGAAGCGCGGCCTGGGTCACCAGGAAGGTGCCCTTGGCATTAACGTCGAGCACGGCATCCCAGGCCTCCTCGGGCAGCGTCTCGACATCGCTTGCGATGAGAATACCGGCGTTGTTGACGATCGCGTCGAGGCGCCCGAACTTCGCGACGACGGCCGCCACCATGGCCTGCACCTCGGCCTTCTTGCTGACGTCCGCAATGGCGAGCAGGGCCGTGCCGCCCTTGCCGGCAATCTCGTCGGCAACCGCCTGAAGTTGCGGTCGCTGGCTTTCGATATCGTTCAACGCCACGGCATAGCCGCGCGCGGCGAGCCCGAGCGCGATCGCCCGACCGATACCACGGCTCGCTCCCGTGACCAGGGCAGTTTTCGCCTGTTTTCCTTCAGCCATTTCATGTCCTCCCGAAGATTCAAATCGCCGTATAGCCGCCGTCGACCGTCAGCGTCGTGCCGGTGATGTAGCTCGCCGCGTCGGAGACCAGGAACAGGACGGCCCGCGCCACCTCCGCCGGCTCGCCGAGACGACCCATCGGGGTCGAATCGAGCCACACCGGGTACCAGTCGGGATTGCTGCGTCCGGCCACCGTGAGCTCGGTCGCGATGTAGCCCGGCGCCACCGCGTTGACGCGCACGCCGGTCTTTGCCCACTCCACGGCAAGCGACTTGGTGATCAGGTTCACGCCGGCCTTGCTGGCGTTGTACGAGGCCTGCGGCTGCGGGCGGACCGGCACCTGGCCGGCGATGGACGCGATGTTGACGACCGCGCCCTTCTGCGCCTTCACCATCGCGGCGCCGAAGATTTGCGAGCAGTAGAATACGCCGTTGAGGTTGACGTCGATCACGCTGCGCCAGTCCTCCTCGGTGACCTCGATCGACGGCGCGTTCTTCACGATGCCGGCATTGTTGACGAGAATCTCGACGGGGCCGAGCGCCTTGGTGATCTTGGCGGCGGCCGCTTCGATGCTGGCCTTGGACGTAACGTCCATCTCGACCGCGACGGCGGCATCCGCGCGGATCGCATTGAGGTTCTTTGCGGTGGTCTGCGCGACAGCGATGTCGCGGTCGGCGATCGCCACGCGGGCACCCGCCTGTACGAGAACTTCGGCAATGGCGCGCCCGATTCCACGCGCGCCACCGGTGACGACGGCTACGCGACCGGTCACCTTGAAGACATCAAGAGCGTCTGTTTGCGAAGGCATTGCTTCCTCACTTAACTTTCGGCAGCGCTTTCAGCGCCGGATAAAGCGCGCGGTAGCGCGCGTAGATGCCCTCATAGAGGGCGGATTCGCACTTGCGCGGTTCAATGCGCCTGCCGGGCTTCACCATGGCGGCGATGCCGTCGTCGATGGTGTCGAAATGGCCGGCGCCTTTGGCGGCAAGCACCGCCGCGCCGACCGACGGTGCGTCGCGCCCGTTTGGAACGACGACCGGCAACCCGGCCGTATCGGCGTGAATCTGCAGCCATAGCGGCGAGGCAAGCGTACCGCCGCCGATGGTGATCTCCTCGGTGGGGAAACCGGCCTCGGCCATGGTGTCGAGGATCAGCCGCGTTCCCAGGCTGATTCCCTCCATGATGGCGCGGAAGACGTGGTGCGGCTCGTGGGCAAGGGTGAGCCCGATGATGGCGCCACGCGACAGGGAGTCGGTGTAGGGCGTGCGATTGCCCTGGAAGTGGTCCTGCACGATCAGCCCGTCGCTACCCGGCTCGAGTTCTGCCGCCTTCTTGTTGAGCGCCGCAAGATCCATCGTCCCGTTCATCATGCGGCCGAGCCACTCGATGATCGATCCGGTCGACGTCTGCCCGCCCTCGACGAGATAGCGGCCGGGGTAGAGCGTGTTGTCGTAGGCGCCCCACATGCCCGGTGCGAAGATCGGCTTGGCGGTGATGCCGTACTGCAGGTGCGAGGAACCGGTGATCAGCGCGAGCTGGCCCGGCTTGTAGACGCCGAGGCCAACGACACCGACCAGAGCGTCGACGCCGCCCTGGACAACCTTGACCGACGTGCTGAGACCGAGCTCGTCGGCGGCCTTGCGGCTCAGTGGACCAATGAGGTCACCGGCGGCAACGATCCGTGATGGCCACTTCTCCTTCAACGCTTCCAGGCCGAGCTTCTCGATGAGCGAGTCCGGCCGGCCGCCGCGCTCCGGAGAGTGATGCCAGCGCAGCGAAACATTCGACAGGCTGCCGACGCGCTCGCCGGTCAGCTTTATCGTCATGAAATCCTGGTACTCGCAGATGGTGTGAGCACGGTCGAAGATTTCGGGTTCGTGGCGTTTGATCCACAGCGCCTTGGGAATCATCCACTCTGCCGAAACCGGGCCTTTGCCGGCGCCGTTGACCTTGACCGCCTCATCACCGGTGGCCAACACGGCATCGGCTTCTTCACCGGCTCTGACATCCATCCAGATGATTGCCGGGCGCAACGCATCGCCGTTTTCGTCCAAGGCGACTACCGAACAACAGGTCGTCGCCAGAGCAATCGATTCGATCTGGCTCGGATCAACGCCGGAAGCGGCAATCGCCTTGCGTGCCGCCGTCACGAAGCAACGCCACCAGTCGGCAGGGGCCTGTTCGGCGCGGGCACCACTCGAGAAATGGGTATCGTAGGGAACCGCTTCGCTGGCGATTTCAGTCCCCGACAGATCGTAGACCCGTGCCCGAATGCTTCCCGTTCCGCCATCGGCCGTGAGGAAATAGCCCATTTATGATCCTCCCGTTTTCTTCTTGGCTGGCCGGGACGACGCTCAGGCCAGCATGTTCGCTGGTTTCTCGATGTGTTCTTTGAAGGTGCTGAGGAGCTGGGCACCGAGCGCGCCGTCGACGGCACGGTGATCGGTGGACAGCGTCACCGTCATGATGGTGCGGATCTCGACCTTGTGGTCGCGCACCACCGGCGTCTCGACGCCGGCACCGACGGCGAGAATGGTGGCGTGCGGCGGGTTGATCACCGCGGCAAAGTCCTTGATCCCGAACATGCCGAGATTGGAGACCGCCGAGCTACCCCCCTGATACTCCTCCGGGGCCAGCCGGCGGGCCCGGGCGCGCACCGCCAGATCCCTCATCTCGTTGGCGATTTCGGAAATGCGCTTGCTGTCCGCATGGCGCACGATCGGCGTGATGAGGCCGCCGGGGATGGCCACGGCGACGCCGATGTCGGCGCGCTTGTGATGCAGCATGCCGCCCTCGGTCCAGGTCACGTTGGCGTCGGGCACGCGCATCAGCGCCATGGCCAGCGCCTTGATGATCAGGTCGTTGACCGACACCTTCCAGGCCGCATTGCCGTCCTTGTCGCGCGGCGCGGCAGCGTTGATCTGCTGGCGCAGCGCCAAGAGCATGTCGATCTCGGTGTCGGCGGTCAGATAGAAATGCGGGATCGTGGTCTTCGCCTCGACCAGCCGCCGGGCGATGACCTTGCGCACATTGTCGTGCGGGACGACGTCGTACTCGCCTTCCTCGAAGAGCTGCATGATCTGCGCGTCGCTCATGGAAGGTGCGACCGGTTTCCCGGTCGGCGCAGGAGCCGCAGCAGCCGGCACGGCAGCGGGCTGAGCCGGAACCGCCGGAGCGACGTCACCGCCCGCTTCGTCGACGTTCGGCGCGTCAACCGCAGCCGCAGCGAGCACGTCCGCCTTCTCGACCCGCCCGCGCCGGCCGGAGCCTGTAATCGCCGTGATATCGAGACCGTGCTGGCGAGCCAGTCGCCGGGCGAGCGGCGTTGCGCGTCGGCGGGCACCCGGCGGCTGCGGCGGCGGTGTGCGGCCGGCACCGCCACTCACATCGGATGGCGGTGCCGGCTCAACGTGCGCCGCGGCCGGGAGGGTCACAGCGGCGCCGCTCTCACCCTGGTATTCCACGCGCGCGATTATCTCGCCCACGGTAACAACCTCGTCCTCGCGGTGCAGAATCTCGACGAGCTTGCCGGCCTGTAGCGCGGGATATTCTGCAACGGTCTTGTCGGTCTCGATCTCGACGATCGCCTCACCGCGGGCAAAGGGATCGCCCGCCTGCTTGAGCCATCGCGCGATGCGTCCTTCTTCCATCGTCTCGCCGAGGCGGGGCATCTGGAGGTCGGTGACGCCGGCGAGCGCTTCCGTCCTTGCCGCCGTATTGCCGGTGGCGATGGGTGGCCTATTGGTCGTTGCCGAGGTCTTTTCGGCGCCCGCAATATCCGGCCAGTCGGCCGCATCGTGGACCTCGATGTGGGCCAACGGGGCACCGACAGCCACGTGATCGCCGACATGGGCCAGCCTCTCGGTAAGCGTGCCGTCACCGAGCGCCGGATATTCCACCAGCGTCTTGTCTGTCTCGATCTCGATGATGGTCTCACCGCGCTTGAAGCTGCCGCCATTCTCGACGAGCCAGTTGGCGACGCGGCCTTCTTCCATCGTCTCGCCCAGCCGCGGCATGGTGAGCGTATGTATGCTCATCGGACGATCCGCTCCGCGACTTCGCGGATGAGCTCGACGCCCGGGACGCTGGCCGCCTCCAGACCGGGCGAAACGGCAATCGGAACGTCTTCGCCCGCAACGCGCACCACGGGCTGTTCGAGGAAATCGAAGCACTCCTCGCTGATGCGGGCCGCAAGCTCGGCGCCAACGCCAGCGGTGAGCGAACCTTCGCTGACGACCATCGCCTTGCCGATGCGCTCGACCTCTTCGCGCACAGTGTCGAAATCCAGGGGATTGAGCGTGCGTAGATCGATGACGGTCACCTCTATGCCCGCTTCGGCAAGTTTCTGCGCGGCGGCGAGAGCAAAACGCACCTGCCGCGAATAGGTGACGATGACCAGATCGTCGCCTTTGCGCCGGATCGCCGCCTTGCCCCAAGGCGGTACCGGCGCGGAGAGATCGACGTCTTCCTTCTGCGCGTACAGCGCCTTGTGCTCGATAAAGACTACCGGGTCGGGCATGGTCAGGGCGTGGCGCAGCAGATGATAGGCATCAGCCACCGTCGCCGGCATCGCCAAACGCAGGCCGGGCGTATGCATGATCCACGCTTCGAGGCTCTGCGAGTGCTGAGCGCCGGTGGAGCGCCCGGTCCCGCCCTGGGTGCGCAGCACCATCGGCACGCCGATTTGGCCGCCAAACATGTAGCGTATCTTTGCGGCCTGGTTCGCAAGCTGGTCGAGCGACATGCCGACGAAATCGACATACATGAGTTCGGCCACCGGTCGAAGCCCGGTCATCGCCGCGCCGACCGCGGCGCCGACGATCGCCGGCTCCGAGATCGGTGCATCAATCAGGCGTTCTGGCCCGTAGGTCTTGATCAGGTCCTTGGTAACGCCATAGGCGCCGCCGTAACGGCCGACTTCCTCTCCGATGACGACGATGTTCTCGTCTTCGGCCATCGCCTCATCCAGCGCGCGCCTGAGAGCATCCCGGTATGTCATGTTCGGCATCGGACTAGTCCCTCGCCAGAATGCGATCGAGCCGCACGCGTAACGGCTCGGGTTCCGGTTCCCCGACGGCATAGACATCGCGAAACATTGAGTCGGCCGGCGGCAACTCCGCGCTAACCGCGTAGTCGATGCTCTCGTCCATCTCCTTGCCGACTGCTTCGTCGAATGCGTCGAGGACGTCGACCTTCGCAAGCTTCTCGGAGAGCAAGCGGTCACGGGCAAACTTGACCGGGTCCTTTTTCCGGCCTTGGGTCTCTTCTTCCTCGGTGCGGTAGGGGCTCTTGTCCATGCGCGCATGGCCGTAGAAGCGGTAGCAGGAGACCGCGAGAAACCCCGGATGTCCCTCACGGGCAGCGTCGACGATTGCGGCCGACTCATTGCGCACCGCCTCGACGTCCAGACCATCCACGCTTCGGCCGTTCAGGCCCAGGGCGATCGCCCGCTCGTGGAAATTTGGCGCGCGCGTCGCCTGATCGACCCGCGTCCCCATACCGTACTGGTTGTTGATGCAGACGAAGACGACCGGCAGGTCCCACAGCGCAGCCATATTCATGCTCTCGTAGAGGATACCCTGCTGCATGGCGCCATCGCCGAAGAAAGCGACCGAAACCGACCCCTGCTTCTTTCTCTTGCTGCTGAGCCCTGCGCCCACGACGGCAGGAATGCCACCACCGACGATGGCGTTGGCACCGAGATGGCCGAGCTGCATGTCCGCGATATGCATGGAGCCGCCCTTGCCGTGGCAGTACCCGTCCATCTTGCCGGCGATCTCGGCCATCATGCGTCTAGGGTCGGCACCGCGCGCAAGGAAGATGCCATGACCGCGATGATGCGTGGTGAAGGTGTCCTGCGGCTGCATGGTGGCGCAAACGCCGGCGGCAGCCGCCTCCTCGCCGATCGACAGATGCAACATGGAGCCGGCAGTCTGGCCACGCACGAAAAGCTCGCCGACGCGTTCCTCGAAGCTGCAAATCCGCCGCATCATTTTGTAGAGGTCGAGAAGCGCCGCGTTGTGACCGCGCCGGTCGACTTCCTTCCCCTGGGATATCGCTTTCATTTCGTTGTCTTCCGTCGTCTGTATTCGAGGCAGGGGTTACGTTCCTGCTAGAAGAATCGGATTTCACCGCGCAGCACGGCAAGACCGACTGCCGCGATCATGACCACACCGCGAACGATGTTCTGCAGGAAGAAAGGCGCGCCCATCAGGTTCAAACCGTTGTCGAGCATGCCGATGATCACGACGCCGATGATTGTTCCCTGAACGGACGCACGTCCGGGGCGGAACGCGGTCATGCCGATGAAGACCGCCGTCAGCGCGTCCATGAGATAGGGCTCGCCGGCGCCCGGCTGACCAGTGCCGAGCCGCGCCGTCAGCATCACACCCGCAAGGCCTGCGCCAGTGCCGGAAATGATCATGGCGATCTGCCGGCAGCGATTGACGTTGATGCCCGAAAGACGCGCCGCAACGATGTTCGTGCCGGTGGCCACCGTGGCCCGCCCGTATCGGGTGTGATTGAGCAGCACATAGATGAGAAAGGCCACGACCGCGGCGATGATGACGGGAACCGGCAAAAAGCCGAACACCTTGCCGGTCGACAGGTAGTAGAAAGTTGCCGGCATCTGGGCGTAGATCGAGTCGCCGCCGCTGTAGGAATAGTTGAAGCCAAGCGCGATCGGGCCCATGCCGAGGGTGGCGATCATCGATGGAATGCGCAGCCAGGTGATGAGTAGGCCGTTGACGAAGCCGATGACGATGGCCGCGAGCACGGCCAGCGGAATGGCGATGTAGACCGGGTAATGGCTCCAGACGAGGAAGCCAGCAACCAGGATCGCCGAGAGGCCCGCAGCCTGGCCGACCGACAGGTCGAACTCGCCGCTGACGACGGCGACGGTCAAGGCGGCGGCGACGACGGTCAGCGACGAAATCTGGACGAGCACATTCGACAGGTTGTTGAACGACAGGAAGCGTGGGCTGAGTGCCGAGAACGCGATGAAGATCACCACCGCCGCGAGCACGGTCCCATAGCGGCTGAAGAAGTCCACCATGTTGATTGAGCGCGGCCGCTGGTCACTGATCTCTTGTGCCGTCACGTCAGTTTGCCTTCTCGTTGGTCTTGAGCAACAGGGTTTGTTCAGTCATGCCCGCAGCTGGGAAATGATCTCGCAGGGTGTCCTGAGCGATGCAGTAGATCCGATCGCAGATCGTGATCAGCTCCTGAAACTCGACGCTCGCGACGATGACCGTCGCGCCCCGGTCTGCGAGTTCACGGATTAGCGTGTAGAATTCCGCCTTCGCGCCGACATCAACGCCTTCGGTTGGATTGTCGAGAAGGAACAGTTGATCGGCGAGGTCGCCGTTTTTCTTGCCGGGGCGCGAAAGCCAGCGGGCGAAGGAGACCTTCTGCTGGTTGCCGCCGGACAGCTCGCTGATTTCCTGGCGGCGGCTGGCACATTTGATGGCGAGCGAAGAGATCAGCCCGTCCGCTCTCGTATTCGCCTCGCGGCCCTTGAAGAAGCCGCGGCTCGACAGGCCAGGGAGAGATGCCGTCGAAAGATTCTCTTCGACCGACAGCCTGCCGAACATGGCGTTCTTTGCCCGGTCGTCGGGTATGAAATGGACGCCGTGCGCGACGGCAGCGCTGACCGAGGAGGCCAGCCCTTTTCGTCCGAAGACATGAACCGCACCTGCTGTGTCGGGCCGGCGGGCACCAATGATGCATTGCAGAAGCTCGGTCTGTCCCGAACCGATGAGGCCGGCAATACCGACGACCTCACCTTTGGCGACTTCGAACAACTCGATACGCAGCTTGCCGACCGTCAGCCCCTGCAGCGAGACGACGACATCGCCCTTTACACTTCCGCCGCGCTCCGGCGCAGCTTCGACCGTGCGGCCCAGCATCAACTTGACGAGGCCTTCCCTGGTCAGCGAATCGACCTCGCCCTCGAACACCATCTTGCCGTCCTTCAGCACCGCGACGCGATCGCAGTGATCGAAGACCTCCTGAAGATGATGCGAAATGAAAATGATGCCCATGTCCCGGTTGCGCAGCCGGTCGAGGAAGGCGAACAGGCGCTCGCTCTCGCTCACCGTAAGCGTGGCCGTGGGCTCGTCGAGAATGAGGATGCGTGGATTGGTCGCGAGCGCCTTGAGGATGTCGAGAATCTTCTGCTCGCTGGGCCCCAGGTCGCCACACTCAGCGTCGATATCGATGTCGACGTCGAATTCGCGCCACAGGGCCTCGGCCCGGCGCCTCAGTTCGCCGTGATCGATCAGGCCGAAGCGCGTCGGCTCCCGCCCGAGTTCGATGTTCTGAGCACCGGTCAGGCGTGAAATCGTCATGTTGTGCTGATGTGCAACCGACACCCCGGCAGCCACCGCCTCGCGGACCGAGCGATAGGTCTGCTGGTGGCCATCGATCCAGATGACGCCCTCGTCCGCGCCGTAGGCACCGCAGATGATCTTGATCAGCGTCGATTTGCCGGCGCCATTGGCGCCAACCAGGGCGAGGATTTCGCCCCTGTGCAGCGTGATGCCCACACCTTCGAGCACCCGCACACTGAAGAATGACTTCCAGACATTCTCCACACGCAGCAAAGGTTCAGTGGTCATGTTGCACCGCAACAGCAGTTCAACTGCCGTGAAAAAGGTCGGGCCGAGGAGTATTCCCAGACGCTCAGCGGCTTCCGGCAGTTTGCCTGCCTACACTCCGCCTGTCCCTCGGGCTGCATTGTCTGCAGCCCGAGGCAGTTCAAGTCGGCCCGTGTTCGGACCGTCAGCTCTTCATGCCGGCCATGACGCGCTGCTGATAGAGCATGTACAGGTCAACCGCCCGCCACGTGTCCTCGTCACTGCCGGGCACGTTGACTTCGCTGACCAGCAGCGGCGCCGGGAACTCGACGATCGGCACGGGAACGAGCTTCTTCGCGTCGCCGCCCTTGGCGACGATCTCGTTGACCAGCCAGCTGCAATAGGCACCCCAGAGCTCGAAGGCCTGGGCGCAGGTGCACTTCTGCGGCCAATTGGCCCCGCCGTCGCGGATGCGCTGAAGGGCGGTCGGATGACCGTCCACGCCGACGACGAAGATCTTGTCCTGCAGGCCCTTGGAGACGATCGCCTCCGAGGCAGCCATGGCCGGCTCGTCCCACGGGCACCAGATGCAGTCCAGCTCGTCGCCGTAGCGGGTGAGCCAGTCGTTCACGATGTTCTGGGTCTTCTCGTAGAAGCCTTCGTACTGGATGACGCGGGAATCGACCTGCTCGATCCAGCTGTTTTCGGTCAGAACCGTCTCGAGGACCTTGCCGCGCTTGCGCGTGCCGTGATGGAAATTGGCAATGATCGCGGCGATCTTCGCCTTCTCCTTGCCCATGCCGAGCAGACGGTCGACCATATACTGTGACTCTTGGCCGCCCATGACATAGTTGTTGCTCGTCAGGTCGGCGATGGCCGGCGCCTGCCAGCCCGAGTCGATGCTGAAGAACGGAATATTGGAAGCCTTGACGGTCTCAAGCGCGGCGTGGGCAGCCGTCAGCGTGCCGAAAAGCACAACGATGGCATCGACCTTCGCCGTCACGGCGTCCTGGATTTGCGAAACGAGCTTGCCGGGATCGCCCTTGGCGTCGCTGAGGTTGACGTTCCAGACCTTGTCGACACCGGTATTCTTCATCCATGCCTGCATGCCGTCCCAGGCCCGCTGGTCGGACTGTGCGGACATCTGCTGACCGAGAACGGCCACATTGATCGCCCTGCCTTCGGCAGCGGCGGCCGGCGTCGAACCGAGAACGAACTCGGCCATCTTCGGCATCGTTGCAGCGATCGCTGCAGCGCCGCCCAGCTTGCCGGTCCAGCCCAGCACGTCGCGGCGCGATACGGCGCCTCCACCCGTCGTGGCTTCCGTCTCTTTGCGCATTGGTTTCCTCCCTTCGCGCGATCTCGCTCGTCTTATCGAGCCTAGCTTTGCTCGCTCCCGCCGAGCGCCGATATTTGTTCACTGGCTGCACAAAAAGTCAACCAAGAAAGATGCTCTGATTGCCACGTGAACAAATGTTCGGTATGAAAAAAGGGGGAAGGTGTGATCAGAATGAACGACAGCGCACAATCCGAACACGACATGATGGTGCGGGCGGCGTGGCTATCTTTCGTAGCCGAACGCACGCAGAACGAGATCGCCACCATCCTCGGCGTATCTCGCGTAAAGGTTGCGCGACTCATCGCCGACGCGAAGGCCCGCGGCATAGTGACCATCGACATCGACCACCGCCTGTCGGCGATGTGCGAACTTGAGGAGTCGCTGCGCAAGCATTTCAATCTTCGCTTCTGCTATGTGACACCGGCGCTCGGGGCCGACGTGCTGCCCGATGTTGTGGTTCGCGAAGATCGCGACGGCCTCGCCAGACGCAGCGTGGGTATGGCCGCGGCCCGCACGTTGCGCACGCTGCTTGCCCAGAGCCTGGGCGAGGAAACCGTGATCGGCCTTGCCTGGGGACGCACCATCAGCGCGATGGCGGATGCTTTTCTGCCTTTGAAGGCTCCCAAAACCCAGTTCGTCTCATTACTCGGTTCCCTTACGCGCTCGGCATCCGCCAACCCGTTCGACGTCGTGCAGAAGCTCGCGTCGAAGACTGGCGGAGAGGCCAAGTACCTGCCGGTTCCCTTTATCGCCGACTATGAGGAGGACCGTGCGGTCTTCTTTCAGCAGCGCGTCGTCCAAGATGTCATTCGCACTGCGATGAAGGCGCAGGCTTGTTTCATCAGTGTTGGCGAAGTCGATAGCGGAGCGTTTCTTGCGCAGCACGGCTATCTGTCGCAGGACGACATGGCGCGCCTCAATGAACTCGGTGCGGTGGGGGACACGCTCGGACTGTTTTTCGACCGCGACGGCCGCTACATCGATTCGCCTATATGCCGACGAACGTTGGCCATCGATCTCGAATCCCTATCGCGTAGCGATATAGTGCTTCTTTCAGCGGGACCGACCAAGGTGAAAGCCACGCAGGCCATTCTCAAGGCAGGTTTCATCTCGGGCCTCATAATGGATAGACACAGCGCACTGCAGCTCAGTGCGATCGTCAAAATGGAATCCGCTGGCTAGGAACGTTCATCCATCATCTGCGTTCGCTTGGCCGCAGGCCGCAAAATGCCACGCCAGTGTTATCCGTGTGATCGCACAACGCGCCCAGGATCCTGACAACTCGCCTATTTGGCGCTCAGTCGAAGTCGGGATTTAGCCGGCGCATGTCGGCTTTTGAGGGAAAAGTTCGGACGCCATCGTCAATGGTCGCCAACCGTCGCGCCTGACGGCCCAGAAGCTGTTCCGCCTGGCCGCACATCTTCCACTCGACTGGTCGCAGCAGCGTGAGCTCATCGGCTTTGTGCAGTAAACCGCTGCCGCCTGAGCCGTGGCTGCCGAGCCGCGGTCGGTCTCCGCTCCTTCATCCCCAACTATCCCAGAGACGAGTTCAACCCCTGAACGCCGCCCGAGAGATATCTCCGGCCATTGCGGCGCCTCTCCGGCGCAATTGAGTCTCTCAGCAAAACCGGCGCGCTTGACCATCGCCGAAAGGCCCGCAACACGGCCGCAAACTCGATAGCCGGCAAGACGAATATCTATTTAATGCCAATGGCTTAGGTGGTGGCTGGGGAACTAGGATTCGAACCTAGACTGGCGGAGTCAGAGTCCGCTGTCCTACCGTTAGACGATTCCCCAACACGATCGCCTGGGCGGCATCGCCGAAGGCGCGCGCGTTGCGCGGCCCGAAGCTATAGGCACAGGCCCGGATCGCGTCAACCGTCGCGCTGGAACCACTGGAAACGGCGGCCAGCGGCGCCGGATGCCGTCCATTGCGGCAATATGGCGCCGCCTTGCAGACTTTGCATCGACGCCGATCTATGGCTTCTCTGCTATCGGCGACGAGAATTGATCCAAATCAAAGCTGTAATTGTTCGAATCCTCAAGGTCTGGGGTTCTGAGCGCTTTCGCGCAAGCGATTGACAAAGGGGGGGGCACGGGGTGGCGCAACCAATCTCCGTCAAGAAGACGTTCACCGGCGGCGAGGCCGGGCTGGTTATCTTCTTCACCATTCTGGCGCTGGCTTCGCTGGTGGTCGCCGGCAAGGCGTGGACGTCGGCCTATTCCTTCCACGCGATGCTGTTCGCCATCGGCAGCGCCTTCGCCGTGTTCAAGATCGTCGACCGCTTCATGGACCGGCCGGCCGAACTGCCACCGCGCGAGATCGACGGCAAGCCCAACTACAATTACGGGCCGATCAAGTTCGCCACGGTCGCCAGCGTCTTTTGGGGCGTCGCCGGTTTCACCGTCGGCCTGTGGATTGCGCTGGAGCTCGCCTTCCCCGGCCTCAATCTTGACCTGCAATGGGTCAATTTCGGCCGCCTGAGGCCGCTGCACACCTCTGCCGTGATCTTCGCCTTCGGCGGCAACGTGCTCATCGCCTCGTCGTTCTACGTGGTGCAGCGCACCAGCCGCGCTCGCCTCGTCGGCGACCTCGCGCCGTGGTTCGTCGTGCTCGGCTACAACTTCTTCATCATCATCGCCGGCACCGGCTATCTGCTCGGCATCACCCAGTCGAAGGAATATGCCGAGCCCGAGTGGTATGCCGACCTGTGGCTGACCATCGTCTGGGTCACCTACCTGCTCGTCTACATGGGCACGCTGCTCCGCCGGAAGGAGCCGCATATCTATGTGGCGAACTGGTTTTTTCTCGCCTTCATCCTGACCATCGCGGTGCTCCACATCGGCAACAACGCGGCGCTGCCGGTGTCGGTGTTCTCGTCGAAGTCCTACATCGTGTGGTCGGGCGTGCAGGACGCCATGGTGCAGTGGTGGTACGGCCACAACGCCGTCGGCTTCTTCCTGACCGCCGGCTTCCTCGGCATCATGTACTACTTCATCCCGAAGCGCGCCGAGCGGCCGGTCTATTCCTACCGGCTGTCGATCATCCACTTCTGGGCGCTGATCTTCCTCTACATCTGGGCGGGCCCGCACCATCTGCACTACACCGCCCTCCCCGACTGGGCGCAGACGCTCGGCATGACCTTCTCGATCATGCTGTGGATGCCCTCCTGGGGTGGCATGATCAACGGCCTGATGACCCTGTCGGGCGCCTGGGACAAGCTGAGGACCGATCCGGTGCTCCGCCTGATGGTGGTGTCGGTCGCCTTCTACGGCATGTCGACCTTCGAAGGGCCGATGATGTCGGTGAAGGTCGTCAACTCGCTGTCGCACTACACCGACTGGACGATCGGCCATGTCCATTCCGGCGCGCTTGGCTGGGTCGGCTACATCTCCTTCGGCGCGATCTACTGCCTGGTGCCGTGGCTGTGGAACCGCAAGGGGCTCTACTCGCTGCGCCTGGTCAACTGGCACTTCTGGATCTCGAGCCTCGGCATCGTCCTCTACATCACCTCGATGTGGGTGGCGGGCATCCTGCAGGGGCTGATGTGGCGCGCCTATACCTCGCTCGGCTTCCTCGAATATTCCTTCGTCGAAACCGTCGAGGCGATGCATCCCTTCTACATCATCCGGGCGCTGGGCGGCTCCCTGTTCGTCGTCGGTGCGCTGCTGATGGCCTTCAACGTGTGGAAGACCATCACGGTGCCTGAATTGGGCGCAGTGCCGGCGGCGCGTCCCTCCATGATCCCGGCCGAGTGAGGGGGCGCGACCGATGTCGACATCTCTGTGGACCAAACACAAGATCCTCGAAACCAACGCCATCTATCTGTTCATCGCGGCGCTGATCGTCATCTCGATCGGCGGTCTGGTCGAGATCGTGCCGCTCTTCTACCTGAAGAACACGATCGAGACCGTCGATGGCGTGCGCCCCTACACGCCGCTGGAGCTGGCGGGCCGCGATATCTATGTCCGCGAGGGCTGCTATCTCTGCCATTCGCAGATGATCCGCCCCCTGCGCGACGAGGTCGAGCGCTACGGGCATTACTCGCTGGCCGCCGAGTCGATGTACGACCGGCCCTTCCAGTGGGGCTCGAAGCGCACCGGGCCGGACCTCGCCCGCGTCGGCGGCAAGTATTCCGACGCCTGGCATCAGGACCACCTGCGCAATCCGCGCTCGGTGGTGCCGGGCTCGATCATGCCCAACTACGACTTCCTCGAGCAGACCGACCTCGACTTCACGCATATCGCCGACAAGCTGCAGACCCAGGCCCAGCTCGGCGTGCCCTACAGCAAGGACGACATCGCGCAGGCCGTCGCCGACATCCACATCCAGGACACGGCCGACAGCAACGCCGAGGGGCTACTCAAGCGTTATCCCAAGACGAACGTCCGCGACTTCGACGGCAATCCGGCCCGCATCAGCGAGGCCGATGCGCTGATCGCCTACCTCCAGTCGCTCGGCACCGAGGTCGATTTCAAGCTCTACAACGATAAAGCCAACATCCGCTGAGGGAGGAGGAAAGCATGGAAACCTATACCGCCCTCGCCCATTTCGCCCAGTCATGGGGGCTTATCTATTTCTTCGTCGTGTTTTGCGCTGTCGTGATCTTCGTCATGCGGCCGTCGCGCAAGAAACAATACGAGGAAGCGGCACGCCTGCCGCTGCGTGAGGATTGATCATGGCCGACCACGACAAGCCGCACATCGACAGCGTCACCGGCGTTTCCACCACCGGCCATGACTGGGACGGTATCTCCGAACTCAACAACCCGCTGCCGCGCTGGTGGCTGTGGATCTTCTATGCCTGCATCGCCTTTGCGATTGGCTACTGGGTGCTCTACCCGTCGTGGCCGCTGATCACCAACGCCGCCGGCGGCGTCTTCGGCTGGCATGCGCGCGAGGCGGTGGTCGAAGACCTCAATGCGCTCAAGGCCAAGCGGGCGCCGATGGTGGCCAAGCTGACCGGCGTGCCGATCGACCAGGTGAAAGCGGATGCCGGGCTGTTCGACTTCACGCTTGCCTATGGCCGCGCCGCCTTCGGCGACAACTGCGCGCCCTGCCACGGGCCGGGCGGCGGCGGCGCCAAGGGCTACCCCAACCTGATCGACGACGACTGGCTGTGGGGCGGGTCGATCGACGCCATCCAACAGACCATCTCGCACGGCATCCGCAACGAGAACCCGGACAGCCGCCAGAGCCAGATGCCGGCCTTCGGCAAGGACGGCACCCTGTCGTCCACCCAGATCTACGCGGTGGCCTATTACGTGCGTTCGCTCTCCGGGCTGGAGGTGCCGCACGATGCCGATCTCGCCGCCGGTCAGAAGATCTTCGCGGACAACTGCACCGTCTGTCACGGCGCGGACGCCAAGGGCAACCGCGACGTCGGCGCCCCCAACCTGACCGATGCGGTGTGGCTCTACGGATCCGACCTCAAGGACGTCATCTATACGATCACCAATGCCCGCAACTCCTCGATGCCGGACTGGGGCGCCCGACTTGACCCGACGACGATCAAGGCGTTGGCTGTCTACGTGCATTCCCTCGGTGGAGGCGAATAGCCGGAATGAACGTCATCGCGCCGGTCGGGCAGGCGAAGGACGACGACGACCAGCCGTTCTACGAGCCGCATCACAAGGTCTATCCGCAGAAGGTGCGCGGCATCTTCCGCCGGACCAAGTGGCTGGTGCTGCTGGTCACGCTGGGCATCTACTACTTCACGCCGTTCATCCGCTGGGACCGGGGGCCGGGCGCCCCCGGCCAGGCGGTGCTGCTCGACCTGCCCAACCGGCGCTTCTATTTCTTCTTCATCGAGATCTGGCCGCAGGAGGTCTACTACTTCACCGGCCTCTTGGTGCTGGCCGCGCTCGGCCTGTTCCTGATGAACGCCATCGCCGGCCGGGTATGGTGCGGCTATCTGTGCCCGCAGACGGTGTGGACCGACCTGTTCCAGGCCATCGAACGGTGGACGGAAGGCGACCGCCGCCAGCGCATCAAGAACGACGCCGGGCCGCTGACGGCGAACGTCTTGGCACGCAAGACGCTGAAGCACTTCCTGTGGCTGATGACGGCGTGGTGGACCGGCGGCGCCTGGGTGCTCTATTTCGGCGACGCGCCGACGCTGGTGCGCGAGCTGGCGACCTTCCAGGCGCCGCTGATCGCCTATATCTGGATCGGCATCCTCACTTTCACCACCTATTCGCTTGCCGGCTACATGCGCGAGCAGGTGTGCCTCTACATGTGCCCATGGCCGCGCATCCAGGCGGCGCTGACCGACGAGGACGCCTTTAACGTCAGCTACCGCTTCGACCGCGGCGAGCCGCGCGTGTCGGTCAAGAAGGCCAAGGCGGCGCGTGCGCTCGGCGAGCCGGCCGGCGACTGCATCGACTGCTACCAGTGCGTCGCCGTCTGCCCGACCGGCGTCGACATCCGCGATGGCGCCAGTCTCGGCTGCATTCAGTGCGGCCTGTGCATCGACGCATGCGACACGGTGATGACCAAGCTCGGCCGCCCGACGCGGCTGATCGCCTACGACACCGATCTCAATATCCGGGCGCGCATGCTGGGCGAGCCGCAGACGACGCGCATCGCACGCCCGCGCACCCTGCTCTATTCGGCCATCATCCTGGCGGTCGGCGGGCTCATGCTGTGGGGCCTCACCCACCGCGTGACCACCAGCGTCAGCGTCATCCACGACCGCAATCCGGAATATGTGGTGCTCTCCGACGGCGGCGTGCGCAACGCCTACACGCTGCGCATCATCAACAAGCAAGCCGATGCGCGCCGGTTCGCCATCTCGGTCGATCTTGCCGGCGCGGCGCTGGACATCGTCGGCGCCGACACGATTGACGGCGAACAGGTGGCCGAGGTCGGCCCCGACCAGACGCGCGAGCTGCGCGCCATCGTCAGCCTCGACCACAACACCGGCAATACCGAGCCGATCGTCTTCACCATCACCGACCGCGCCAACGGCAAGACCGCCAGCGACACCGACAACTTCCGCGGTCCGGGACTGCGTGCGGGAGAACCAGCGCCATGACCCTGCGCATGCCTTCGATCCACTTCGCTCCGGCCAAGGAGCTGACCGGCCGCCACGTGCTGGCGATGCTGGTCGCCTTCTTCGGCTTCGTGATGCTGGTCAATTTCTTCCTGGTGAAGGCGGCGATCTCCACCTTCGGCGGCGTCGATACCAAGAGCTCCTATGAAGCCGGGCGCCTGTTCGAGGGCGAAGTGGCCAAGGCCGCCGCGCAGAATGCCCGTGACTGGCAGGTAAACGCGCACCTCAGCCCAAGCGGCGACGAGCAGGTGCTGACCGTCGACCTGCACGACGCCAGAGGGGCACCGGTGACCGGCGTCGACGTCAAGGCAAAGCTCGCCCACCCGATCGACGAGCGCAACGACGTGACGGTGGCGCTCAACCAGATCGACGCCGGCACGTTCCGTGGCCAGGCGAAAGTGGCGGCCGGCGTGTGGCAGATCGAGCTCCTGGTGGTGCGCGGCGACGAACAGCTCTTCCGCTCGAAGAACCGCGTCATCGTGCCATGACCGCGCCGTGTTGCCCGCCCGCCGATCTGGCCCTCAAGGAGGGCAAGGCCGCGCCGGCGGTCGACGTCGACCGTTACGTTCTGGCGGCCGAGGACGGCGCCTGCCACCTCGACCTGGCGGTTGACGGCATCCACTGCGCCGCCTGCATCCAGGCCATCGAGACAGGGCTCGCCGACCTGCCGGGCCTCGACGGCGTGCGGGTCAACTTCACGCTGAGGCGTGTCGGTCTCGACTGGCATGACGGAGCGCTCGACCCCGCCACCGTGCTCGGCAAGCTCGATCAACTGGGCTATCCCGCCCGGCCCTACCAGATGCGCGCGGTGGAGGCCGACGCCGCCCGCGAGATGAAGCGCTACATCCGCTCGCTCGCGGTCGCCGGCTTCGCCGCCATGAACATCATGCTGCTGTCGGTATCGGTGTGGGCGGGCAACATCACCGACATCACGCCGGCGACGCGCGACTTCTTCCACTGGTTCTCGGCGCTGGTGGCGCTGCCGGCGGCAGCCTATGCCGGCCAGCCCTTCTTCGAGAGCGCGTTTCGCGCGCTCAGGGGCCGGCGCGTCAACATGGACGTGCCGATCTCGCTCGGCGTGCTGCTGGCGCTCGGCGTGTCGCTCTACGAGACCATCATCTCGGCGCGCGACGTCTATTTCGACAGCGCCATCATGCTGCTCTTCTTCCTGCTCGCCGGGCGCACGCTCGACCTGGCCATGCGCCGCAAGACGCGCGCGCTGGCCGGCAACATCGCCGCGCTCAAGGCGGAGACGGCCGACCGCATTGCCGAAGACGGGACGGTGCGCACGGTGCCGGCCGGCGCCATCGAGGTCGGCGACACCATCCTGGTCAAGCCGGGGGCGCGGATCGCCGCCGACGGCAGGGTCGTCGCCGGGTCCTCCGCGGTCGATCAGAGCCTGGTCACCGGCGAGACGGCGCCGAAAGCGGTGGCTCAGGGCGACGCGGTCTATGCCGGTTCGATCAACCAGGGCGGCACGCTGACGATCGCAGTGACGGCGCCGGACGGCGGTTCGCTCATCGACGAGGTGCAGAAGCTGCTCGACAAGGCGACCGAGGCGCGCTCGAAGCGCGTGCGCATCGCCGACAAGGCGGCCGAGATCTATGCGCCGGCCGTGCATCTCACCGCGCTTGTCGCGGCCGTCGGCTGGTTCGTCGCCGGGGCCGGCATCCATCAGGCGATCATCGTGGCGACCACGGTGCTGATCATCACCTGCCCCTGCGCGCTGGCGCTGGCCATCCCCGCCGTGCAGGTGGCGGCTTCCGGCGCGCTGTTCCGCAAGGGCGTGTTCCTCAATGCCGGCGACGCCATCGAGCGGCTGGCCGAGGTCGACACGGTCGTCTTCGACAAGACCGGCACGCTCACCCTGCCCGAACCCGGCATCGCCAATCTCGACGAGATTCCGGCGCCGCTTCTGGCGACTGTTGCGCGGCTGGCGCTCTCCAGCCACCATCCGCTGGCCGCCGCCTTGGCGGTCCGTGCCCGTGGCGCGGCGCCCCTTGGCGAGGTCAGCGAGGTACCGGGTCAGGGCATCACGGCCATGATCGACGGCGTCGAGGCGCGGCTCGGCAGCCCGGCCTTCTGCGCCGTGGACGCGCCTGACGACGCCGCCACAACCTCGATCCTCGCCTTCCGCCGTGGCGAGGAGACCGCCGTCATCCGCCTGCACCAGCGGCTGCGGCCGGGCGCGGCGGAAACCGTCGCGGCGCTGAAGGCCCGTGGGCTGACCTGCCTGATCCTCTCCGGCGACCGGGCGGACGCGGTGGCGCCAGTGGCGGCCGCCGTCGGCATCGCAGATTTCGCTGCCGGCCAGCGGCCCGGCGACAAGATCGCCCGGCTGGAGGCGCTGGCGGCTGCCGGACACAAGGTCGCCTTCGTCGGCGACGGGCTCAACGACGCGCCGTCGCTGGCCGCCGCCCACGTCTCGCTGTCGCCGGTCAGTGCCGTCGATCTCGCCCAGGCCGAGGCCGATGCGGTCTTCCTCGGCGAGCAGCTGACGCCAATCGCCGAGGCGGTGGATATCGCGGTCCGGGCGCGGCGGCTGATGACCCAGAACCTGTGGTTCGCCGGCCTCTACAATCTCTTTGCGGTGCCGCTGGCGATCTTCGGCCTGGTGACGCCGCTGATCGCGGCGATCGCCATGTCGGGCTCCTCGCTGACGGTGACGGCGAACGCGCTGAGGGCGTTGCCGCGCGGCAGCGCGCCGCGCTCGACAGCGGCACTCGCCGGCCATACGGTGCCGGCATGACGGTGCTCATCTATCTGGTGCCGCTGGCCCTGCTGCTCGGCCTGCTGTGGCTGGTGATGTTCCTGTGGTCGCTCAATACCGGCCAGTACGAGGATCTCGACGGGGCGGCGCTGCGCGTCCTCGACGACAGCGACATCGAGACGCCGGCCGAGCGCGAGCCGGCGAACAGGTCGCAGCTGTAGTCACGCTCCGTGCGGGAGTAAACGGGGAGAAGCCGTTCTCCGTTGATGGTCCGTCGTTGTTCAGCCGCCCGGCGCTGCATCGAGGACGAGGACATCGTCCGGCATGAAGCTGACGGTGACCGTCTCGCCGCGTGCCGGCGGCTGCGTCACCGTGCTGTTGAAGATGTCGAGCGAGATGACGCTCTCGGCGAAGCGCACACGAATGCGCACGACGGCGCCGAGGAAGCTGACGTCGTCGATCTTGCCCTGCATGGCGTTGCGGCCCTCGCCGGCGCCGTTAAGCAAGATCGCCTCGGGCCTCAGCGCAATCGAGCGCACCTCGCCGGGCCGGGCATCGATGACGCCCTTGGTGGTGGCGATCTCCTGACCGTCGATGGCGATCCTGCCGTGCTCGGGATCGACGACCGTCGCCTCGACGATGTTGAGCGTGCCGACGAAGGAGGCGACGAAGCGGCTCTTCGGATAGTTGTAGATCTCGAAGGGCGTGCCGATCTGCTCGACCCGCCCCTCGTTCATCACCACGACGCGGTCGGACATGGACAGCGCCTCCTCCTGGTCGTGGGTGACGTAGATGGTGGTGATGCCAAGCTCGCGCTGCAGGGCACGGATTTCCTCGCGCAGCGACACGCGGATCTTGGCGTCGAGTGCCGACAGCGGCTCGTCGAGCAGGAGCACCTGCGGCTTGACGGCAAGCGCGCGGGCGAGCGCCACGCGCTGCTGCTGGCCGCCGGAGAGCTGGTAGGGGAAGCGCCCGCCAAGCTCCGGCAGCTTGATCAGCGCCAGCATTTCCTGCACCCGCGCCCTGATCTCGGCGCGCGGCCGTTTGGCGATCTTCAGGCCGAAGCCGATGTTGTCGGCAACGCTGAGATTGGGAAACAGCGCATAGGACTGGAAGACCATGCCGACGTTGCGCTGGTTTGGCTTGAGGTTGGTGACGTCCTTGCCGTCGATGCGGATGGCGCCCTCGCTCGGCGCCTCGAAGCCGGCGACCATGCGCAGCGTCGTGGTCTTGCCGCAGCCGCTCGGCCCCAGGAACGACACGAACTCGCCGCGGGCGACGGTCAAATCGAAGCCGCGCACGACCACCGTCGAACCGAACTGCTTGCGGACCTTTTCGATCTCCAGAAACATGGGGCGACGCTCTACTTCTGTTTGGCCGTCGCCCCGGTGCGCCCGACGAGCTGGATCAGCCCCATGCACACCCAGGTGATGGCGAAGGCGATGATCGCCAGCGCCGCCGGCTCGTAGGCCCTGTTGGCGCCGATATTCTGCATGTAGGGGCCGAACATCGGCCGGTTGAGCAGGCTGGCGACGACGAATTCGCCGATGACGATGGCGAAGGTCAGGAAGGCGCCGGACAGCACCGCCACCAGGATGTTGGGAAAGATCACCCGCATGAGGATGGTCGGCGTCCTGGCGCCGAGCATCTGCGCCGCCTCGGTCAGCGTGCGCACGTCGATGGCGCGCAGGCCGGTATCCACCGCCCGGTACATGTAGGGCAGCGACAGCGTGGCATAGCCGAAGATGAGCAGCAGGTCCGTCCCCTGTGTCGTGCCGGTGAGCGGCAGGAAGGAGGACGAGTTGAACATGCGGATATAGCCGAAGACCAGGATGATCGGCGGCACGACCAGCGGCAACAGCGTGATGAACTCGACATAGGGCCTCAGGCCCGGCAGGCGCAGGCGCACGAAATAAGCCGCCGGCACGACCAGCAACACGCCGACGACGATGGTGAGCAGCGCGATCACCACCGAATAGGTGAGCGTCGCGGCGAACTGCGGATCGTCGAGGACGTTGCGATAGGCATCGAAGCTGTAGGTGCCGCGGCGGATGCGCAACGAAAACTCGAAGGTGGCGATCAGCGGCAGCAGGAAATAGGCGGCGCCGGCGATGAAGGTCAGCCAGGGAACGAACCGCGAGTGCTTCATTTCAGCCACCGTTCGGCGCGCGTGCGGAAGACGATGTAGATGAGGTTGGCGGCGCCGGTGATCACCACCATGCCGAGCGCCAGCGCAGCGCCGAGATTGGCGTTGTGCAGCACGTCGCCGCGGATCTGCGCGTAGAGCAGGATCGGCACGATGTTGAGCGACGAGCCGGTGAGCGCATAGGCGGTGGCGATGGCGCCGAAGGCGTTGGCGAACAGCAGGGCGAGCGTGCCCAGGATGTTCGGCCACAGGATCGGCAGGCCGACATAGCGCCAGAACTGCCAGCGGCTGGCACCGAGCATCTCGGCCGCCTCGCCCCACTCCCCCTTCAAACCGTCGAGGGCGGGCATGACGATGAGGATCATCAGCGGGATCTGGAAATAGAGATAGGTGAGCGTCAGACCCCAGAAGGAGAGGATGTTGAAGCCGTAGTGGTAGATATCGAGGCCGAGCACCGCCTTGAGGATGATGGTGACCAGGCCGAGACGCCCGAGGGTGGCAAGGAAGGCGAAGGACAGCGGAATGCCGGCGAAGTTGGAGGCGACACCGGAGAAGGTGAGCGCGGCCGAACGGATCCAGTCCGGCAGCCCGCCGCGGGCGATGGCCAGCGCCAGCAGGAAGCCGGCGAGCGCGCCGAGCCCGGCGGAGGCGCCCGATACCTTGATCGAGATGACGTAGGCACTGACGATCGTCGGCTGGGCGAGATCGGCAAAATTGGCGAACGTCAGATTGCCCGCCTTGTCGAAGAACGCCCCGCTGATGAGGTAGAGCGTCGGCACGACGAGGAACAGAAGCGCAAAGACGAGAAAGGGGACGACGCCGGCGAGGCCGGCGACGTCGAATCTCAGCAGACGCGTAAACGCCGCCGTCAGAGTGGTCGCCGGCCCGGATGGCTCCGGGCCGGCAAGTTCGCTGCTATTGGACATTGGCTCCAACGACCGAGTCCCAGTTCTTCACGATCACGTCCTTGGCCTTAGCCTGATCGTCGAGGCTGGGGAACACCGCCTTGGCATAGTTTTCGGCCGGCGGCAGCTTGGCCAGCATTTCGGCCGGGACCTTGCCTGCCTTGCTCATGGCGTTGAAGCGGATCGGGTGGCAATAGCCCTTCAGCCAGCCGAGCTGACCCTCGTCGGAATAGAGGTACTCCATCCACAGCTTGGCGGCGTTGGGATGCGGCGCATAGGCACTGATCGCCTGGATATAGACGCCGGCGACAACGCCCGAGGCGGGAACGACGGTCTCCACCGGCGGGTTGCCATCAAGGCTGTCGCGGTCGGCCAGGGACAGGTAATCCCAACGCACGACGATCGGCGTGGCACCCTGGGCGAGCGAGGCCGACTTGCCGATGACCGGGACGAAATTGCCCTTGCTGTTGAGCTCCTTGAAGAAGTCGAGACCGGCCTGGCCGGCGTCGGCGCCAGCAGCCGCACCGGTGGCGAGACCGGCGGCGTAGACGCTCATGATCGCCTGGGCGGAGGCGCGCGGATCACCGGCGAGCGCGACGGCGTTGGCGTAGTCGGGCTTGGCCAGGTCGGACCAGTCGGTCGGCATGGTGGAGACCAGGTCCTTGTTCACCTCGAAGGCCATCACGCCGTAATAGTCGCCGTACCAGAAGCCGTCGGCGTCCTTGGCGCTGTCGGGAATCTCGTCCCAGGTGGAGACCTTGTAGGACTGGATGAGGCCGTCGGCCTTGGCCTGCGGACCGAACTGCAGGCCGACGTCGATGACGTCGGGGGCCTGCGGGCCGGTGTTGCCCTTGTTGGCCTTGATCGCCTCGATCTCGTCGCCCGAGCCGGCATCCGGATTGAGCTCGTTGACGGTGAGGCCGTACTTCGCCTTGAAGCCTTCGATCAGCGGGCCGTAGCCGCACCAGTCATGCGGCAGGGCGATGGTGGTGAGCTGGCCTTCCTTCTTGGCGGCCGCCACCAGATCGTCCATCGAGGCCGCGAAAGCCGTACCGGCCGTGGCGCAGATCGCCAGCACCGAAACCGAAGCCAAAAGAGTCCTGTTCATCCTGTTTCCCCATCAGTGTCTGGAGGTTCGCGCGGGATTCATCCCGCGTCGAAAGTCGCAAGGCGCTGCTACCACCGTCGTCTGACGTTTCCATGTCAGGAGAGCCAGGCTCCGGGCCGGTCGCACGCCCCAAACGTTAGGTCGAAACCAACTTTTCCGCCACATCAACGCCGGCGAGAGGATAGTTCGCCGGCTACTCTTTTCTTCAAAAAGAGACGCCGACCCCTCGGCGGAGAGGTCGGCGTCTGAACTGGCCGGATGGTGCCCGGCCGGGCTACGCGGTTACACGTCACGACACCCGGGCCGCCCGGCGGCAGGGGCCATTGCCTAAGGGCCCGGGACATCAGGGAAACCGCAAAAACGCACGGCGGCGCTTGGGTCAGGCGAAGCCTTAAGACGCCCGTCGTCAATCGATCCCACCCCCTGACTGGGCGTCATTAGCCGTGGCAGATGACAGTTCGATTTCAGTTTGGCGACAGCCGTCCCCGCCCCGCAGAGGAGCTCGAGTTATCCACAGGGAAGATTCGGGTCCGGTCACGGGCCGGCGCTTTCGACCAGGACGAGGCCGACGACCACCAGCACGGCCGCCAGCCAGCGCACGGGGCCGAAGCGCTCACCGAGCACGACGGCGCCGATGGCGGTGGCGAAGAGAACCGAGCTTTCGCGCACGGCGGCGACGGCGCCGATCGGCGCCACGGTCATCGCCCACAGGGCCAATCCATAGGCGGCGTAGGTCATCGCGCCGCCGACCAGCGCCACCGGAACCCGCGTCGCCAACGCGCTTAGCAGACTGGCGGCCCTGTCGCAGGACCTGGCCGGCGACGGTGATCACGCCGGCGGCGACGACGACCCAGGCGACATAGGTCTGCGGGGCGCCGCTCAGACGGGCGCCGAGCCCGTCGACCAGTGTGTAGCCGGCAATGACAAAGGCATTGGCAAGCGCGCTGCCGATGGCGTGCTGGCGCTTCAGACCGTCGGCGCCGAGTGCCACGATGCCACAGGCGACGACGACGACGCCGGCGAGCACCCGCGCACTGGCCGGCTCGACGAAGACAATCGCCGCCAGCGTGACGATGAGGGGCGCGAGGCCGCGCATGATCGGATAGGCGACCGACAATTCGCCGAGGCGATAGGCGCGGCCGATGAGCGCGTAATAGGCCAGGTGGATCAGCCCCGAGACGACAATGTAGGGGACGACGGTGGGGGTGAGCGGCGGCAGGAAGGGCACCAGGACGATGCCGATCACCGCTCCGCCGGCGGCCATGGCGGTCGCCGCGGCGCCACGGTCCGGATCGTGGCGGACGAGCGCGTTCCAGCCGGCATGCAGCATCGCCGCGAAGAGCAGGATCGCGAAGACGGTGAGGCTCATTTGCGCTCCCCGCGCAGCGGCACGGCGCCGTCAGCAGAATAAACGGTCGGCGGGCGGAGGGAACGCAGCACGGTCATCCAGACGGTAGTTTTGCCAAGCAGTCCGTTTACCTCGTGGCAATGGACATGTCCCAGATTTGCGCCTTCAGGCTGGGGCATGAGGCGCCAGGGATACGGACATGACGACCGTTGTGGAAGCAGCGCAGGAGCGCGCTGACCGCCGTTCGGAGCGGCGGATGCGAACACTGAAGGCCGCCAGGATTGCGTTCAATCTCGGCCATTCGGTGTTCGATTGCACCGTGCGCAATCTTTCGGCGAGCGGCGCCCTGCTCGAAGTGGCGAGCACGGTTGGCATTCCGCGGCAATTCGAGATCGTCATGGACCGGAGCGGCAGGGGCCGCCCCTGCAGCGTGCGCTGGATGACCCAGCGCATGATGGGCGTGCGTTTCGACGACCTAGCGCAAAAAGCCGGCTGAACCCGCGCGATCTGCTAGACTTGGCGGATAGACTCCCACCGCTTGTGTCCGGAAATCCTGATTATGCAAACGCCCCTCGCCGGCCTCTGGGTGCCGGCCTCAACCCCATTCGCCGCTGACGGCGCCGTCGACGAGCGACGGCTGGTCAGCCACTGCCGCAGGCTGCTCGACGACGGCGCCGCCGGCCTTGCCGTGCTGGGCACGACGAGCGAGGCCAATTCGCTGACGCTTGGCGAGCGCCGGCGGGTGATCGATGCGCCGGTCGAGGCCGGCATCGCGGCGGAGCGGCTGTTGCCCGGCACCGGCGCCTGCGCCATCGACGATGCGGTCGAACTCAGCCGCCACGCCGCCGAGATCGGCTGCGCCGGCGTGCTGCTGCTGCCGCCGTTCTATTACAAGAACGTCCCGGACGATGGCCTGTTCGCGTACGTTGCCGCCATCATCGAGCGGTGCGGTGCGAAGGTGCCACGCATCCTGCTCTATCACTTCCCGGCGATGGCGGCGGTCGGCTGGTCGAATGCGCTGGTCGGCCGGCTGCTGGAAGCCTTTCCGGGCATCGTCGTCGGCATGAAGGATTCCTCCGGCGACGCGGCGCACACCAGGTCGGTGATCGAGGCCTTTCCGGGCTTCGCCATGTTCCCCGGCGCAGAGATGTATCTGCTCGACGCGCTGAAATGGGGCGCGGCCGGCTGCATCTCGGCGACCGCCAACGTCAACGCCCGCAACATCGCGACCCTGATCGCCGGCTGGAAGGACGCCGATGCGCCCGTCCGCCAGGAGAAGCTGGTGGCGGTGCGCAAATCCTTCGCGGATTTTCCGACGGTTGCGGCGGTGAAGACGCTGAAGGCCGCCATCACCGGCGACGAGACTTGGCTCACCGTGCGCCCGCCGCTGGTAGCCCTCACCGCGGAGGAGCGCCGCACCCTGCTCGCCAGGCCGGCACTGGCCGAGCTTCTCGAGGCCGTCGCCGGCTGAACGGCGGCCGCCATCTTCCGTTCGTCCCCACGAAGGCGGGGATCCAGGGGAGATTCGCCGCTGGACCTTATGCCCGTCGACAGTCCGACCTGGATGCCCGCCCGGAGGCGGACATGAGCGGAATGTTTGGCGCGGCCCTGCCCACACTTAAGCCGGCTTGTGGTTGGCGTGCCAGTGCCAGGCGATGTCGATGCGCCGCGGCAGCCAGACCTTCTCCTTCGACGCGACATAGTCGAGGAAGCGGGCAAGGGCGGCGGCGCGGTTCGGTCGGCCGACGAGACGGCAGTGCAGGCCGACCGACATCATCTTGGGCGCGCCCTTCTCGCCCTCCGCCCAGAGATAGTCGAAGCCATCCTTGAGATAGGTGAAGAACTGTTCGCCCGAGTTGAAGCCCTGAGGACTGGCGAAGCGCATGTCGTTGGCGTCGAGCGTATAGGGGATCAGCAGGAAGGGCCCGTGCGGGCCGTCGATCCAGTACGGCAGGTCGTCGGAATAGACGTCGGAGCAGTAGACGAAGCCGCCCTCCTCCGCCGACAGCCTGATGCTGTGGACCGACGAGCGGCCGGTATAGATGCCGAGCGGGCGGGCGCCGGTGACCTCCTCGTGGATGCGGATCGCCTCCATCAGATGGGCGCGCTCGGCCTCCTCGGCATAATCCCTGTAGTCGATCCATTTGAGGCCGTGGCTGGCGATCTCCCACTCGGCCTCCTTCATGGCAGAAACCGCCTCCGGATTGCGGGCAAGGGCCATCGCCACGCCATAGACCGTCGGCCGGATGCCGCGCTCGGTAAACAGGCGCCACAGGCGCCAGAAGCCGGCGCGCGAGCCGTATTCGTAGATCGACTCCATATTCATGTGGCGCATGCCCGGCCAGGGCTGGGCACCGACGATCTCGGAGAGGAAGGCCTCGGATGCCGCATCGCCGTGCAGGATGTTGTTTTCGCCGCCCTCCTCGTAATTGACGACGAACTGGATGGCGACATTGGCGCCGCCCGGCCACCTGGGATCGGGCGGATTGCGCCCGTAGCCGACCATGTCGCGCGGGTAGGGTTCGTTCATAGAGGCACCTCTGGCGGGAAATTTCGGTGAAAACGGCGGAGCTTGCCGCCAAACCTTGAGACAATGATTCCGCGCCGGACCGGCCCAGCGCAATTCCGTTTCTTAATCCATCGTTAACGTTCGGTGCTCAACCTTCCTCCCAGTCGACTCGTGATCACTGCCGATGAGCGAGGACCGCATGAGCCGCATCAGCAATAATGGGACCAAACCGGCGGAGCCGGCAGCTTACCAGGCCGAGCTCGACGAGCAGATTGCGCGCATGCGGGAAATGCTCAAGCTGATGGCACCGGGCACGGGCGCGACGGCACTCGGCGCCATGCGCAAGGCCTTCCCGGATGTCCCGTTGAGCCAACGCATCCACGTCCTGAAGAGCTACCGCTAGGGTTTCGCCGGTCCTCCGCCTTGGCTGCCCTCGCCGGCCGCGGCATCCCTGGCTGCGCTGTCGGCGCTCACATGCTGCTGATACGAGCGCCAGGCCAGCGGCAGGCAGGCGAGATAGCACAGCGTCAGCACCGTCATCGTCGCCCACGGATAGCTGGCCAGGAAGGCAACGATCAACACGCCCGAAACGAAGAGCGGCGTCACCAGCTCGCGCGAGATGCGCCGGCCGATGAGCTTGCCCGACCAGGTGGGCAGCTTCGATACCATCAGGAGACCGATCGCGATCGTGTAGACGAAGACCACCGGCGCGGTGAGGAAGCCGCGGGGAATGGCGACGAATTCCACATAGACCGGCAGCATCACGATCATCGCGCCGGCGGGCGCCGGCACGCCGACGAAGAAGCTGGTGTGCCAATCCGGCTTGTCGGGCACGTCGAGGGCGACATTGAAGCGGGCGAGACGAAGCGCGGCGCAGATGGTGAAGATCAGCGCCGCCATCCAGCCGACCGAGCGCATATCGCCGAGCGCCCAGACATAGAGCAGGATCGCCGGCGCGACGCCGAAATTGAGGAAATCGGTGATCGAATTCGAGTTCCGCGCCGAAGCGCGAGGTCGATTTGAGGAAGCGCGCCATGCGCCCGTCGATGCCGTCGAGCGCCGCGGCGACCGCGATCAGGGCAACCGCCAGCTCGAACTTGTGCTCGATCGCCATGCGGATCGAGGTCAGCCCGGCGCAGAGCGCCACCAGCGTCACCAGATTGGGCAGGACCAGCCGCAAAGGCACCTGCGGCAGCGGCGGGAGTCGGCGCCTGCTGCGCTCCGGATCGTCCGGGTCGAAGGGCTGGAACAGCGACATGGTTTCGGTCCCGGGCCCTGTGCCCGCCTCAGTCGATCCTGACCCGGTGCTCGCTGGCCGGTTCGCCGAAGCGGGCGATGACGGTCTCGCCGGCAACGGCGCGCTGACCTTCGGCGACCAGGACGTTGGCGGCGAGCGGCAGGTAGACGTCGAGGCGCGAGCCAAAGCGGATGAGGCCGATGCGCTGGCCGGCGGCAAGCGTCTCCCCTTCCCCGACGAAACAGGCGATGCGGCGGGCGACGAGGCCGGCGATCTGCACCACGCCGACCGGTCCATGAGCGGTTTCGAGCACGACGCCGTTGCGCTCGTTGCCCTCGCTGGCCTTGTCGAGCTCGGCATTGAAGAACTTGCCGGGCGTGTAGACGATGCTCTTCACGGTGCCGGGCAGCGGCGCCCGGTTCACGTGGCAGTCGAACACGCTCATGAAGATCGACACGCGCCGGCGACTCTGCTCGCCGAGGCCCAGTTCCTTGGGCGCGACGCCGATGGCGACCGCCGAAACGCGGCCGTCGGCGGGGCTGACGACGATATCGGGATCAAGCGGGGTAACGCGCGGCGGATCGCGGAAGAAATAGACGCACCAGCCGGTGAGGATCAGGAAGATCCACAGGATCGGCTGCCAGAACCAGCCGAAGAACAGGGCGATGAACAGCAGGATGGCGATGAACGGCAGGCCCTCGCGGCGGACCGGCACGAACATGTTCCTCACCGAGTTCGATGATGGATTCCATTGCCTTTCCCACGACGTTCGGCGCCTAGAAAGCACGGAACAGCGGCCAAGGAAAGCGGCCGGCGGGCAGTTCACTCCGCCGGTTCGATCTCGGCACTGATGGCGCGCGGCTTGACGTGGTCGATGGCCTCGATCTCCTTGGCGGCGCGCAGCGCCTCCTCGGCCTCGGTCGCCTGGCGCTGACGGTTCCACATGGAGGCGTAGAGCCCGCTTTGGGCGAGCAGCGCGCCATGGGTGCCGCGCTCGACGATCTCGCCGTCGGCGAGAACGATGATCTCGTCGGCATTGACGATGGTCGACAGGCGGTGGGCGATGACCAGGGTCGTGCGGCCGCGCGAGACGCGGTCGAGCGCCGCCTGGATCTCGCGCTCTGTGTGAATGTCGAGCGCCGAGGTGGCTTCGTCGAGGATGAGGATCGGCGGCGCCTTGAGGACGGTGCGGGCGATGGCGACGCGCTGCTTCTCACCGCCGGAGAGCTTCAGGCCGCGCTCGCCGACCTCGGTGTCGTAGCCGTCGGGCAGGTCGGCGATGAAATCGGCGATCTGGGCGATCTCGGTCGCGGCGAGCACCTCCGCTTCGCTGGCGTCGGGGCGGCCGTAGCGGATGTTGTAGCGGATCGTGTCGTTGAACAGCACGGTGTCCTGCGGGACCATGCCGATGGCACCGCGCAGCGACTGCTGCGTCACCTCGCGGACGTCCTGGCCGTCGATGGTGATACGCCCGCCGGTGACGTCGTAGAAGCGGAAGAGCAGCCGCGAGATGGTCGACTTGCCGGCGCCGGAGGGCCCGACGATGGCGACGGTCTTGCCCGGCGGCACGGCGAAGCTGATGCCCTTGAGGATCGGCCGCGCCGGATCGTAGTGGAAGGTGACGTTCTCGAAGGCGACGGCGCTGCCGTCGATGGCGAGCGGCGGTGCGCCGGGCTTGTCGACGATCTCGGGCGCCACGTCGAGCAGGTCGAACATGGCCTCGATGTCGATCAGGCCCTGGCGGATCTCGCGATAGACCGTGCCGATGAAATTGAGCGGGACAGACAACTGGGTGAGCAGCGCGATGATCAGGAAGAAATCGCCGATGGTCTGTTCGCCGCGCACCACGGCAAGACCCGACATGACCATGCAGATCGTCATGCCGGTATTGAAGATCACGGCCTGGCCGATGTTGAGCAGGGCAAGAGAGGTCCAGATCTGGATGGAGGCCCCCTCGTAGCGCTCCATGGCCTGGTCGTAGCGGCCGGCCTCCATCTTCTCGTTGCCGAAATACTTCACCGTCTCGAAGTTGAGCAGCGAGTTCGATCGCCTTGGAGTGGGCGTCCTGATCCGACTCGTTCATGGTGCGGCGGATCTTGATGCGCCAGTTGGACGCCTGCACCGTGAACCAGACGTAGAGAACCACCGTTATCGCGATCACCACCAGATAGATCCAGTCGAACTGGTAGGCGATGACGGCGGCGGCCAGGCCGAACTCGAGGAAGGTCGGCAGGGTGTTGAGAATGGTGAAGCGGACAACGACCTCGATGCCGTTGATGCCGCGCTCGATGATGCGCGACAGGCCGCCGGTGCGCCGCTGCAGGTGATAGCGCAGCGACAGGTTGTGCATGTGGACGAAGGTCTGGTAAGCGAGATTGCGGACGGCGTGCTGCCCGACGCGGGCGAAGAGCGCATCGCGCAGGTTGTTGAATACACTGATCAGGATACGGCCGACGCCGTTGGCGACGACCAGAAGGATGGGAATGCTGACGAGCACGGCCAGGCCGAGCGTGGCCGTGCCGCCGGCGGTGGGCGGCGCGGTCAGCGCGTCGGTCGCCCATTTGTAGGTGTAGGGCACCAGGACGGTGACGACCTTGGCCGTGATCAGAACGGCCAGCGCCAGCAGGACGCGGAGCCTCAGGTCCGGCCGGTCGCTCGGCCACATGTAGGGCCACAGGCCGCGCAACGTGGCGAACATCGATTTCTGCATGGTGGCGGCGGCCGCCGGACCGGGGGCGCTTTGCGGCCGCCTCACCGCCCGGCCTCCGCCGATGCTTCGCCGCCAAGCGCGGCCATCGCCGCGACGACGGTGGCGAGCGCGGCGCGGTCGAGGCAATAGCAGGAGCGCGGCCCGGAAATCTCGCCGCGGATGAAACCGGCCTCGCGCAGGACCTTGAGGTGCTGGGAGACGGTCGACTGGGCGAGCGGCAGGTGGCTGACAATCTCGCCGCAACAGCAGCCGTCGCCACCGACCTTCATCAGCGCGCGCACGATGCCGAGACGGGCGGGATGGGCAAGCGCCTTGATGCGCCGGGCGAGGATTCGGTCTTCTGGCTGAAAGGCCACTGTGGCTCCATCGTAAAATTACGATGGAGCCACTTACGCCGCACGCAGCGGCAAATCAAGGGGCGCCTGAGCTTGTCAGTCCTTCGCGATGTTCGGGCTGACCGGCATGATGAAGACCTGGCCGGGATAGATCCAGTGCGGGTTGCGGATCTGATCCTTGTTGGCCCGATAGAGCGTCGACCAGCGAATGCCGCGGCCCCAGGTATTGCGGGCGATGCGCCACAGGTTGTCGCCGCGCTTGATGATGACGGTCTCGACCTGCGGCATCTGGCCGGAAACGTCGGCGCTGACGGCGGCGCCGGTGTCGCCGGACGCCTTGAGGCTGGCGACCGCGATCTCGCGCTCGAAGGGCACTTCGGCGCGGGCGACCACGGATCCGTCCGCCGCGGAGAGCTGATCGGCGCGCACCTGATAGGTGCCCGGCGGCACTTCGTGGTGGGCCTCGACCAGCCAGGTACCCGACGGCGACGGCTTGGCCTCGCCGAGCGGCTGGTCGTCAAGATAGACGCGCACCGTCTGGCCGGTCGTGGCCGTGCCGGCAACGTAGAGCATGCCAGCGGTATCGGCTTCGACAGCCGAAACGGCGACTTCGGGCGCCGGCGGCGGCGGGGGCGGCGGCGCGGCAGGCGGTGCCGGCGGCGCCTTTTCGGCGGTTGCGGGTTCAGCGGGCTGTTCAGCCGGCGAGCCGGCGGCCGGCTCAGGCGTTTCCGCCGCGGCGGGGGCCGGCTCGGTCGGGCCGGGCTGCGGCTGGAGAGCGGCCACGTCTTTGCCCGTCATGGGCGTCTCGCCCGCGGACGGCGCGGCAACGGTCTCGCCTCCCGCCTTCGGCGCTGCGGCAGCAGGCGCCTCGCCAACCAAGGGTTTCTCCGCGGTAGCCACCTGCTCACCGCCAGCGGCCACCTGGCCACCCGCCTTGGGTGTCTCGGCGGCGGAGGGCTGTTCGGTCGCGGGCTGCTCCGCGGCGGCCACCTGCTCGCCGCCTGAGGCGGCGGGCGTCTCGGGCTTCGGCAGTTCGAGCACGCGGCTCGGCTGATTCGGCGCATTGAGGACGACCAGCACGTCCTTCGAGCCGGGTTCGGGTACCTGCACGGCGACGCGCTCATCGGAGAGCGTCGACACTGCACCGTCCTTCGACGTCGTGCGGATGGCGAGGTCATGGGTGCCGGGCTTCAAGGCATTGTCGAGCGCGATGGCCCAGTCGCCCTGTTCGTTGGCGGCGGCCGTGGCAACGGGGGCGGCGCCATCGAGCACCTCGACGGTGGCGCCGGGCGCGGCCTGTCCGGCCACGACGGTGTCGCCCGACGGCTCGACGCGCACCACGTCAAAGGTCGGGACGACCGCGGGCGGTGCCGCCACGGCCGGCGGGGGTGTCGGATTTGCCGCGGCCGGCGGCGGCTCGGCAGTGGCGATCTGCTCTCCACCGGCAGGTGCCGGGGTTACGGCGGCCGGTGGCGGCTCGGTGGTGGCAGCGGCCTGTTCACCGCTGGCAGGTGCCGGCGTCGCGGCGGCCGGTGGCGGCTCGGTGGTGGCAGCGGCCTGTTCTCCGCCGACAGGCGCGGGGGTCGCGGCAGCCGGTGGCGGCTCGGTGGTGGCGGCGGCCTGCTCTCCGCCGGCAGGCGCCGGGGTCGCGGCGGCCGGAGGCGGCTCGGTGGTGGCAGCGACCTGTTCACCGCCGGCTGGCGCCGGGGTCGCGGCGGTCGGTGGCGGCTCGGTGGTGACAGCAACCTGTTCACCGCCGGCTGGCGCCGGGGTTGCGGCGGCCGGTGGCGGCTCGGTGGTGGCGGCTGCCTGCTCTCGGCCGGCAGGTGCCGGCGTCGCGACGGCCGGTGGCGGTTCGGCGGTGGCGACCTGCTGCTCTCCGCCGGCAGGCGCCGGGGTCGCGGCAGCCGGTGGTGGTTCGGTGGTGGCGGCGGCCTGCTCCCCGCCGGCAGGCGCCGGGGTCGCGGCAGCCGGTGGCGGCTCGGTGGTGGCGGCGGCCTGCTCCCCGCCGGCAGGCGCCGCGGTCGCGGCAGCCGGTGGCGGCTCGGTGGTGGCGGCGGCCTGCTCCCCGCCGGCAGGCGCCGGGGTCGCGGCGGCCGGTGGCGGCTCGGTGGTGGCGGCGGCCTGCTCCCCGCCGGCAGGCGCCGGGGTAGCGGCGGCCGGTGGCGCGGCGTTCGCCTGATCGGTCGGCGGCTCCGCTGTCGGCGCGGATGGCACCTCGGCGGTGGCGCCCTCTGCCGGCTTGTTTTCGGTCAGCGAAGCGGGCGGGACGATCGGCTGATCGCCCGGCGGGCCCATATCGTCGGATTCGGGCGCGCCGACGACCACCGACTTCGGTGGGATCTGGGCGAACTCGTAGTAGGTGAGCCCGCCAACCACCAGGATGGCGACGATGAATACGATGAGACCGCTCAGTCGGTTATTTTTCATATGACACCCGATACGGCGGCAGCCCGCCTCGGCAACTGTAGGGCGGGGCTGCAGGGGCCACAAGGTTCGTCGCCGGCATCCGCTGTCAGCTTGACGGGCGACCTTGTGCGATGCAACACACGCTTATGGCCGAATTGAGAAGCATCTGCGTCTATTGCGGGTCCAATGTCGGTGTGCGGCCGGATTACGCCCGCACGGCCGAGGCGCTTGGCCGGCAGATCGCCGAATCGGGCACGCGCCTCGTCTATGGCGGCGGCGCGGTAGGCTTGATGGGCCTGCTGGCGCGGGCGGCGATGGCGGCGGGCGGCCAGGTTACCGGCATTATCCCGCAGTTTCTCAAGGATCGCGAGCTGATGTTGCGCGAGGTGAACGATCTCATCGTCACCGCCGACATGCACGAGCGCAAGAAGATGATGTTCGACCGCGCCGACGCCTTCGTGGCGCTGCCCGGCGGCATCGGGACGCTGGAAGAAGTGGTCGAGATGATGACCTGGGCGCAGCTCGACCAACACGTCAAGCCGGTGCTGATCCTCAACCTCAACGGCTTCTACGACCCGCTGGTCGCGCTCTTCCGCCGCATGGGCGACGAAGGCTTCCTCAACAAGGCCTTCGCCGGCAGCCATAACGAGCTGCCGGTGACCTTCGTCGATACGGTCGAGGACGTCATCCCGACCATCCGGGCGGAGCTTGCCCGCACGCCGCAGGCGGAACTGGAATCCAGCGACGGCGCGCGGTTGATGTGAGCGGTCAGGCCGGCTCCACCCCCGCCTTGAGCAGCTTGTAGACGACCGAATCGTAGAGCGCCTCGAAGGAGGCATCGACGACGTTCTCGGAGACGCCGACGGTGAACCACGAGTCGCCGGACGAATCGCTCGAATTCGATGAGCACGCGGGTAACCGCCTCGGTGCCGCCATTGAGGATGCGCACCCGGTAGTCGACCAGTTCGAGATCGGCGATGACGTTGCGATAGGCGCCGAGGTCCTTGCGCAGCGCGCGATCGAGCGCGTTCACCGGGCCGTTGCCTTCCGCCACCGTCAGCACGCGCTCGCCGCCGATCACGGTCTTGACCACGGCCTGCGAGACGGAGACCAGCTTGCCCAATGCATTGTGGCGGCGCTCGACGGTGACGCTGAAGCCTTCCACGTCGAAGTAGCTGGGCACGTCGCCGAGCACGCGCCGCGCCAGCAGCTCGAAGGAGGCGCTGGCGCCCTCATAGGCGTAGCCGACCGACTCGCGCTCCTTGACCGCGCGCAGCAGCGCATCGAGGCGCGGATCGCTCTTGGCCACCTCGATGCCCATGCGGCCAAGCTCGACGAGAAGGTTCGCCTTGCCGGCCTGCTCGGACACCAGGACGTGGCGCCGGTTGCCCACCGTTTCCGGTACGACATGCTCGTAGGTCCTGGGGTCCTTGGCGATGGCCGAGGCGTGGATGCCGGCCTTGGTGGTGAAGGCGCTGGCGCCGACATAAGGGGCCTGGCGGTTGGGCGCGCGGTTGAGCAGTTCGTCGAAGCGGTGGGCGAGCGCGGTCAGGCCGGCGAGACCGTCCATGGTGACGCCGGTCTCGAAGCGGTCGGCATAAGCCGGCTTGAGCAGGAGCGTCGGGATCAGCGAGGTCAGGCTGGCATTGCCGCAGCGCTCGCCGATGCCGTTGAGCGTGCCCTGGACGTGGCGAGCGCCGGCGCGCACGGCGGCGAGCGAATTGGCGACCGCCTGCTCGGTGTCGTTATGGGCGTGGATGCCGAGATGATCGCCGGGCACGGCCTTGGCCACCGCAGTGACGATCGCCTCCACCTCCTCGGGCAGCGTGCCGCCATTGGTGTCGCACAGCACCACCCAGCGGGCGCCGGCCTCGTACGCCGCCTTGGCGCAGGCGACGGCGTAATCCGGATTAGCCTTGTAGCCGTCGAAGAAATGCTCGGCGTCGAGCAGCACCTCCCTGCCCGCCTCGCGCGCCGCGGTCACCGACTGGCGGATGCCGTCGAGGTTCTCCTCCTCGGTGGCGCCGAGCGCGACGCGGACGTGATAGTCCCAGGTCTTGGCGACGAAGCAGATGGCATCGGCCGCGGCCTGGACGAGCGCGCGGATGCCCGGATCGTTCGAGATGCTGACCCCGGCGCGCTTGGTCATGCCAAAGGCGGTGAAGGCGGCACGGCTGGTGCGCTTGGTCTCGAAGAAGGCCGTGTCGGTGGGATTGGCGCCGGGATAACCGCCCTCGACATAGTCGACACCAAGATCGTCGAGCAGGCCGGCGATGAGGACCTTGTCCTCCAGGGTGAAGTCGATGCCGTTGGTCTGGGCACCGTCGCGCAAGGTCGTGTCGAAGAGGTACAGCCGTTCCTTGGTCATCAGTTCATTTCCCTGGCGCGCGACGGTTCTGCTTGTTTTGTCCGTCCTCGGCGCGCCGCGCCTGCGGGCGGACGGGCGCGCAAGGTCGTGTCGAAAAGATACAGCCGCTCTTTACTCATGGCGTTTGCTCAGGCCGCGGGCGGCCAGGTCTCCGTGTCGTGATCGGGGTGTTGGTGGTTGGTGCGGGCGATGGAAGCGGCCTTCTCCGGCACGTCCTGCTCGGTGGTCTGGTCGCCGGGCAAGGCCGCCAGCGCCTCGAAATAGGGCAGCCGCACTTCGATGCCGTATTGATGGGCGGGCACGATCTTCGCCGGCTCGTCGAGGGAGCCGATCGAGACGGCGATGCGCGGACTGTCGACATAGTGGAAAGTGAGCGGCGTGCCGCAGTTGCGGCAGAAGCCGCGCTCGGTCTGGTCCGAGCTCTTGAAGATCGACAGTGCGCCGCGCGTGATCTCGAACTTGTCGAGCGGTACGCCGGTGAGCGGTGCGAAGAACCCGCCGAAAGCCTTCTGGCACATGCGGCAGTGGCAGATGTGCGGATTGGTCGGCGGCTGATGCAGGGCGTAGCGCACGGCGCCGCACTGGCAGCCGCCGCTGAGACGGAACGCGGTCATGGTGGGCCCCCTTCGGCGGGCGGCCAGACGACCGTGTCGTGGTCGGGGTGCTGGTGATTGCTGCGGGCAATGGCGGCAGCCTTTTCCGGCATGTCCTCTTCGGTGGTCTTCGAATCGCGCAGGCTCGCCAGAGCGGCAAAGTAAGGCAGCCGGCCCTCGACGCCGTACTGATACTCGGGAACGATCTTCGCCGGCTCGTCGAGGGAGCCGATCGACACACAGATATCCGCGTCGTTGTCGTCCTGGATCGTCAGCGGCGTGCCGCAGGCGCGGCAGAAGCCGCGCTCGGCGATGTCCGAGCTGTGAAAGATGGCGAGTTCGCCACGCGTGATCTCGAGGCTCGCGACGGACACGTGGAAGAGCGGCGCGAAGAAAGAACCGAAGGCCTTCTGGCACATACGGCAGTGGCAGATGTGCGGGTTGGTCGGCGGCTCATGCAGGGCGTAGCGCACGGCGCCGCACTGGCAGCCGCCGGTCATGCGAAACGCGGTCATTGCGGGAACCCTCCGGGCGGCGGCCACATGACCGTGTCGTGGTCGGGGTGCTGATGGTTCGTGCTGCTGATGCGATGGAGCATCTCCGGATTGTCGGCATAGGTCGGGCGGTCGCCGGGAAGCGCGGTGAGGCCGGGAAACCACGCCACGCGGCTCTCATTGCCGTACTGGATTGCCGGCGGAACCTGGTCCGGCTCGTCGAGGCTGCCGACGAGGACGCCGATGTCGTCGCCATCGGGATAGTCGAAGGTCAGCGGCGTCCCGCAAGCGCTGCAGAAACCGCGGCGCCCCACGTCGGAACTCATGAAATAGGTGATCGTGCCACGGGTGACCCTGAACGCCGGCTTCAGAACCGGACAGATGACCGCGAACGGGCCGCCGACAGCCTTCTGGCACATGCGGCAGTGACAGACATGCACATTCTGCGGCTGCTGATCGAGGGCATAGCGCACGGCGCCGCACTGGCAGCCGCCGGTGAGAAGCAACGCGGTCATTGCGGGAACCCTCCGGGCGGCGGCCACATGGCCGCGTCGTGGTCGGGATGCTGATAGCTGACGATAGTGGCCTTGAACGCTTCCGGCCCCGGCTCGGCGGCGGGATCGCGGAAGGGCAGCGCCGACAGGCCATCGACGAAGGACAGCTTGTCGGCGGGGTTCACCTGGATCGTCGGGGCGGCGCGCTCGGGCTCGTCGAGGGCACCGATGGCGAGTTCGATGCCGCCCTCATACTCGTAGGTCAGCGGCGTGCCGCAGGCGCCGCAGAAGCCGCGGCGCGCCTTGTTGGAACTCTGGAAGTGTTTCGGTGCGCCGCGCGTCCAGACGAGGCCACGGGCGGTAACCAGCGGCCCATAGAAGCCGCCGAAGGCCTTCTGACACATGCGGCAATGGCAGATGGAGCCGCGTCCGAGGCTTGCGACCCGGAAACGCACAGCCCCGCACTGACAGCCGCCGGTCAGAGGCCCCTCGCTCATCGCCGGGTCTTCCGTCCGCGGCCGACGGGCTTGCGCACGGCCTTCTTCGCTGCCGACTTCTTCGCTGCCGTCTTCTTCGCTGGCGTCTTCTTCGCCGGCACCTTCTTGACCGGCTTCTTCGCTGCCGCCTTCCTGGCCGGGAGCTTCTTCCCGGCGACCTTCCTGGCGGGTTTCTTGGCGACCTTCTTGGCGGTCTTCTTGGCGACCTTGCGCGCCGGCTTCTTCGCTCCTGCCTTTTTCACAGCCTTCCTGGCAGCCTTCTTCGCCGCCTTCCTGCGCTTGGGCGCCGCAGCCTCGCGGGCCGCCGCATTCATCTCGGCGAGCGAGGAGTGGCAGACGGCCTCGATGTTGTGGCCGTCGGGATCGAGCACGAAGGCGCCGTAATAGTTGGCGTGATAGTGCAGACGCAGACCGGGCGGGCCGTTGTCGGTGCCGCCAGCCTCCATGGCAGCGGCATAGAATTCATCGACCTGCTCGCGCGTCTCGGCGCGGAAGGCGACATGCAGATGCGGCGCCGTCTTCTCGCCCGCGATGATCCACAAGAACGGCTTGCCGGCGACGCCGAGCCCGGCCATGGCGAAGGGGCCGATGGTGCCCTCGGGGAATTCCATGATGACGCCGCCGCCGAGCGGCTTCAGCGCCGCCAGGTAGAAGGCCTTGGAACGCTCATAGTCGGATACGCACAGTCCCATATGGTCGATTTCAGTGGTCATCGCTTCACCTCCTCGTCTGGCCGTGCATCATTGAGCGCGGTCAGGATGTCGGCCCCAACGCCCTCCGCGTTGGTCAGGACATCGGAATTCCAATAACGCCTAACCCTGAAGCCCCGCGCGGCGAACCAGCGGTCACGCAGCCGGTCCGTGGCGCTCTCTGCGTGCTGGCCTCCATCGACCTCGACGACAAGACGCGCCGGATAGGAGGCGAAGTCGACGATAAAGCGGCCGATCGGTACTTGCCGGCGAAACTTGGCGACGCCAAACGGCGACTGCCTGAGCATGGCCCAAAGGCTTTGTTCGGCGTCCGTGGGGCGCTTGCGGAGCGCGCGGGCGCGCTTCACCTCGGTCAAGACCTGCCGCGGCTGCTTCTTCCGCCGGGCTGGTTTCGCCCCCTCACCCGGTGCGCTGCGCGCACCACCCTCTCCCGCCAGGGGAGAGGGTTTGGTGCCCCGATCCCCGGCCTTGCCTGATGGCCTTTGCACGGGACGTGCGGCGTCCGGACCCTCTCCCCTCGTGGGAGAGGGTGGCGAGGCCGCAGGCCGAGACGGGTGAGGGGCAAGGCTCACCGCTTCACCTCCCAGGTGGTCACGAGTTCGCCGGTGGCGGGGTCCTTAGAATCCTTGAGCGCGATGCCCATGGCATCGAGCTCATTCCTGATGCGGTCTGCTTCGGCATAGTCCTTCGCCTTGCGCGCGGTGGCGCGGGCGACGATCAGTCGCTCGGCACTTGTCTTGACCTCGGCGGATACTTCCGCCGCAGCCACCGGGCCGATCCCCAACAGGTTCATGGCGCCGGCAAGACCGCCGGCGTCGCCGCTCTTGCGCAAGGCATGCATTCGGCTGATCGCGAGCGGCGTGTTGACATCGTCCGACACCGCTTCGACAACCGGCGTCGGAGCATCCCCCAACCGATCGCCGGAAAGCGCGCCGGCGAAGGCGGACCAATCCTGCACGACGCGCTCGGCTTCGACCAGCGCCGAAGTCGTCCAGTCTATCGGCTGGCGATAATGCGTCGCCAGCATCGCCAGGCGCAGCACGGGGCCCGGCCACGCGCGCCCGCCGAACGTGTCGGTCGCCAGCAGCTCGTTGATCGTCACGAAGTTGCCGAGCGACTTCGACATCTTCTCGCCCTCGACCTGCAGAAAGCCGTTGTGCAGCCAGGTGCGCGCCATCAGCGGCGTGCCGTGGGCACAGCGCGACTGGGCGATCTCGTTCTCATGATGCGGGAAGATGAGGTCGATGCCGCCGCCATGGATGTCGAATTCGTGCGGATGGGCGCGGCCCTCCGGCGAGAGCTTCGCTTTCACATCCTCCCACAGCCACCTTTCGGACATGGCCGAGCATTCGAGGTGCCAGCCGGGGCGGCCGGGCGTCGCGATGCCGGCCGGCGACGGCCACGCCGGCTCGCCGGCCTTCGACGGCTTCCACAGGACGAAGTCCATCGGATCCTGCTTGTAAGGCGCCACCTCGACGCGGGCGCCGGCGATCATCTCGTCGAGCGTGCGGTTGGAGAGCCTGCCGTAGTCGGCCATCGCCGAGACGCGGAAGAGCACATGGTCCGCGCCGACATAGGCGAAGCCCTTGGCGATGAGCGCCTCGATCATCGCCTTCATCTCGTCGATGTGCTGGGTGGCGCGCGGCTCCACCGTCGGCGGCAGGCAGCCGAGCGCCGCCACGTCCTCGTGGAACTGACTGGTGGTGCGCCCGGTGACCTCGCGGATCGCCTCATTCAATGGCAGATCAGGAAACTCTTCCGCCGCGCGGGCGATGATCTTGTCGTCCACGTCGGTGATGTTGCGGACATAGGTGACGTGGTCCGGCCCGTAGAGATGCCGGAGCAGGCGGAAGAGCACGTCGAAGACGATCAGCGGCCGGGCGTTGCCGATATGGGCGAAGTCGTAGACCGTCGGCCCGCACACGTACATGCGTACGTTGGCGGGGTCGATCGGGACGAAGTCCTCCTTCGTCCGGGTCAGCGTGTTGTGCAGCCTCAGGCCCATGTCAAACGTCTTCCTCCGACCGCCGGCCGGGGGATCGTCTCGTCTTCAGATGGGCAAAGAGAGGACGGCCTCAGCCAGCGCGATGCTAGCCGGTAATGATCCCGCAAATGCAAATGGCGCGTGAACGCACGATCATCCTCATGGCGTTCCCATTGACGCATTTGCGCACAAAGGTCAAGCGCGGTCCGCCGGCCGGCCGCCGTTCAACTTGTCGCGACTGGCTCGCTGGAAGCCCTTGCGACGCCTCACTTTCTTCGCGATCAAACGGCGCGTCCGGACATCGCAGGTGCAAACCTCTCGCCCGGCGACGCCGGCCCCCTAAGTGTCGTGTCGTGGCTGGTGGGGCGACACCCGATGGAGCCTCATAATGAAATACCGTGTCACCGCTTTGCTCGCCCTCGCCGCCGTCGTTGCCGTGCCTGCCCTCGCCTCCGCCGCGACCATGGGCGAAGCCGGCAGCTATTCCCACCCCCCGGCATTTCCCTTCCCAACGGTCGTCATTCCGCGCGACGGCGATGCCTCGGCGATCATGGCAAACGCCGAACACGACTATCTCGCCAATGCCTGCCCGATGGTGCTGAAGTACCCGGGGGGCTATTCGGCCGTGCTCAACCGCTTCTGCCGCGAATACCGCGGCTAAGCCAAAGCGAAGCGGGAGGAGGAGGGCGGGCGTTCGCTCGCCGCCTTGACCGGCCTGACGAGCGGCCCGCCCTGCCCCTCCGCCCGCGAGATCAGAAGGAGTCCCGACCATGAAACACCGTCTCACCATCCCCCTCGCATTCGCCGCCGTGCTGGCCATGCCGGCGCTCGCCGCCGCCGAACCGCTGATCTATCCGGATTTACCGGCCAAGGTGTCGATGGACGACCATCTGGCCGTCGTGGTGCCGCTGGCAACGGCCGCGATCGCTCCGCATACGACGGCTCTCATCGTGCCGCGCGACGGCGACGCCTCCCAGACGCTCGCCAGCGCCGAGGGCACCTACCTGACCAGCGAGTGCCCGGCCGTGCTGTCGCACCCGGCCGACCATACGGCCATGCTCGAGCGTTACTGCCAGCGCGGCTGAGCCGCCCTGCCCTTGCCCCGATCGGCGACCATGGCTTACGGGAAAGCCATGGTCGCCGTCGCCCGCATTGCCGCCGTCCTTCTCCTGCTCGCCGCCGGCATCTTCGATGCGGCCGCAGAGTCACCCTATCGCACGCGCGTCGAGGGCGAATTCCAGGCGTGGCTGGCCACCGACATCTGGCCGGAGGCGAAAGCCGCCGGCGTGTCGCGGGCGACCTTCGACCGGGCGTTCAAGGGCATGAAGCTCGACTGGACCCTGCCGGAGCTGGCGCCGCCGGGCGTGCCGGTGAAGCCGCCGAGCATCAAGTGGCAGACGGAGTTCGGCAGCCCCGGCGCCTATTTCAACGAGAAGACGCTGTCGAGCCTCGCCGGCCTCGGGCGGGCGCGCATCGACCAGTGGCGCAAGACACTGGGCGCGATCTATGAGCGCTATCATGTGCCGCCCGGTATCCTGGTGGCGATCTGGGCGAAGGAATCGGGTTTCGGTAACGCGAAGCTGCCGGAGCCGGCGCTCACGGTGCTCGCCACCCAGGCCTTCATGGGCTACCGCAAGGCGCTTTTTCGCCCCGAGCTGATTGCCGCCCTGCAGATCGTCGAAAACGGCGACATCGCGCCCGAGCGCATGCGTTCCTCCTGGGCCGGAGCGCTCGGCCAGCCGCAGTTCCTGCCCTCGCTCTTCCGCAAATACGCGGTCGATTTCGACCGCGACGGCAAGCGCGACATCTGGGACTCGGCGCCGGACAGCCTCGCCTCGATGGCGAACTACCTGGCCGGCGAAGGCTGGAAGGCGGAGCGCGGCTGGGGCGTCGAGGCCAAGGTGCCGGCGAATGTCTCCTGCACGCTGGAAGGGCGCGAGCAGGGCAAGCCGATGGCCGAATGGGCAGGCCTCGGCGTGACCTTGGCCGACGGACGGCCGCTGCCGGTCAGGGCCACGCGGCAGGGCTTCCTGCTGATGCCCGCCGGCCGCTTCGGCCCGGCCTTCATCGTCACCGAGAACTTCTACGTGCTGAAGCAGTACAACTACTCGGACCTCTATGCCCTCTATGTCGGCCATCTCGCCGACCGCTTCGCCGACAACAAGCCGTTCGCGGCCAAGTGGCAGACGGTCGGCGGCTTCAGCCGCGGCGACGTCAAGGGCATGCAGGAGGAACTGGTCAAGGAAGGCTACGACGTCGGCGCAGTCGATGGCCTGGTCGGCTTCAAGACACGCATCGCCGTTGGCCTGTGGCAGGTGAAAAACGGCCAGACGCCCACTTGTTTCCCCGATGCCAAGCTGGTGCGCAGCATTCATAGTCAAGATTGACGCTGTTTCCTGCGTCTCTAGCCTTATATATGACGCTTGGGCATCGTCCGTGACCGAGGGTCGAACGTGAGCAACAGCGCATCAAGCAAGAAGAAGCTGTCCGCCAATGGCGTGAAGCGTGATTCGGTGTCCGGACGATTCGTCGGTCTTGTTGATGCCAATGATGCGAAGCGCTTCGCCTCCGCAAATACCGCATTGACGAGAGAAGTCAGGAAATCAAGTGCTTCCGCGGTCAAGATTTTAAAGGAATCCGGTTTCCTGACAGCGTCAGGGAAGCTCTCAACTCGCTACAAGTAGACCATGCACAGGCTGACGACGACTTTCGTCCTCGCCTATCACGGTTGCGACAAAGCCGTTGCCGATCGGCTGGTTGCCGGTGCGAGATTCAGAACCAGTGCGAATCCTTACGACTGGCTCGGTGTCGGGATCTATTTCTGGGAGGCAAACCCGCGGCGGGGGCTGGAATTTGCCCGCGAGATCATGCGCCGCGAAGGTTCAAAGTCGAAAATCAAGGAACCAGCCGTCGTCGGAGCGGTCATTGACTTGCGGCTGTGCCTCGACCTCTCCACTTCGGCTGGGGCGCAAGAGGTAAGGCAAGCCTATGGGTCCTTTTCAGCGGCCGTGCATGCGGCCGGACAATCGATGCCACAAAATCGTGGCGGATCGGACCTGTTATTGCGCGATCTCGATCGGGCGGTGATCGAACATCTCCACGTTGCAAGGAAACAAGCGGGTTTGCCCGAGATAGATACGGTTCGAGGCTTCTACTTTGAGGGAGAGCGTCTGTATCCCGACGCCGGATTCTTCGAGAAGACCCGCGTCCAGATTTGCGTCCGAAAGCCGGACTGCATCCACGGCATCTTCCGCGTTCCCACTTCGGATCTGGAGTGAGCGTCCACCGAGGCGACGTCCTGCCGCCCCTTATTTGTGGCTTGCACGACTGAATTGTAATGTTATAACGTTACCTATCGCTTCCGGAGACCTCCCATGAAATCCCTGCTTCTCGCGACCCTCGCCGCTGCCGCCTTCGCCCTCCCCGCCCACGCCGCGCCGATCACGATCTTGGCCGCCGAAAACTTCTACGGCGAGGTGGCGCAGGCGATCGGCGGCGACCGCGTTTCCGTGGAGAGCGTCATCGTGGCGCCGGGCACCGATCCGCACGAGTTCGACCCGTCGCCCTCGGTGGCGCGGCGGATCGCCGATGCCAAGATCGTGGTGATGAACGGTGCCGACTACGACCACTGGATGGAACGTCTGCTGAGCGCCAACGCGGTTCAAGGCCGGGTGGTGATCGACGTTGCGGCGCTTTCCGGCCACAAGGGAGGCGACAATCCGCATGTCTGGTACGATCCCAAGGCCATGCCGGCGCTCGCCGACGCGCTGACCGCGGAGCTGGTGACGCTCGATCCGGCCGGCAAGAACGGTTACGAGCAGCGGCGCGACGCTTTCGTGGCATCGCTTGCCCCGATCGCCACCCGGGTGGCGGCGCTTCATGCGAAATTCGCCGGAACGCCGGTGGTGGCAACCGAGCCGGTATTCGGCTACATGGCCGAGGCGATCGGCCTGAAGATGGAAAACGAGGCGTTCCAGACGGCGATCATGAACGAGACCGAGCCGGCGGCGAGCGAGGTCGCGGCCATGGAAGACGCAATCCGCAAAGGCAAGGTAAAGGTGCTGTTCTATAACGCGCAGGTCGAGGACGCCTTCACCCGCAATCTGGCAGCGCTGGCCAAATCCTCCGACGTGCCGCTGGTGCCGGTCACCGAGACGGAGCCCGAGGGCAAGACCTTCGCGCAATGGATGCTCGATACGCTCGACGCCACGGCCAAGGCACTGGACCACACAACATCTTGAATAATCCCGCAGTAGCTCTTGACAAGGTTACGCTTTCCGTCGGCGGACGGGCCGTCCTCGAGGACATCAGCCTGGCCGTTGCGGAAGGCGAATTCGTCGGCGTACTCGGCGCCAACGGCGCCGGCAAGACGACGGTCTTCCGCGCCATCCTCGGCCTCCACGGCATCAGCGCCGGCACGATCCGCGTCTTCGGCAATCCGGTGCGGCGCGGCAATCCCACCATCGGCTATCTGCCGCAGGTGCGCAGCCAGCCGCCGACGGCCGGGATCGCCGGGCGCGATTTCCTCGCCGCCAGCATCGCCGGCAACCGCCTCGGCCTGCCCCTGCTCTCGGCCGAGGCGTCGCGCGACATCGACCGGGTGCTGGAGCTCACCCACGGCGAGGCGCTGGCCAGGCGCCCGCTCTCCGAAATGTCGGGCGGCGAGCGCCAGCGCCTTCTCATCGCCCAGGCGCTGCTCGGCAAGCCACGCATGATCCTCTTCGACGAGCCGCTGATCGGTCTCGACCCAAACCAGCAGCATCGCGTCGTGGCGCTGGTGCGCGACCTGTCGCGCTCGCTCAAGCTGACGGTCCTGTTCAGCGCCCACGAACTGAACCAGCTGCTCGGCGCCATCGACCGCGTGCTCTATCTCGGCCATTGCTGCGCGGCGCTGGGGACCGTCGACGAGGTTATCCGGCCCGACGTCCTGTCGCGGCTCTACGATGCGCCGATCGAGGTGCTGAGGGCCAACGGCCACATCTTCGTAATGTCGCACGGCCAGGACATCGAGCGCGAGCACGGCCACGAACACGAACATACCCACGATCATGCCTGACGGCGCGCTGCCATGCTGAGCTACGATTTCATGATCCGCGCCTTCATGGCGAGCGGCATCGTTGCCGTGGTCGCCGGCGCGGTCGGCTATTTCCTGGTGCTGCGCGGCCAGACCTTCGCCGGCCACGGGCTGGCGCACATCGCCTTTGCCGGGGCAACCGGCGCGGCGCTCTTCGGCCTGTCGCCCCTCTGGGGCGTGCTCGGACTGACGCTCGCCGCCGGCATCGCCATGGGCTCGCTCGGCGAGCGGCTGAGCGGCCGCGACGTGACCATCGGTGTGGTGATGTCGCTGTCGCTTGGCTTCGGCATCCTGTTCCTGCGGCTGACCACCACCAATGCGGCGCAGGCAACGTCGCTGCTCTTCGGCAGCGTGCTGGCGGTGTCGCCGACGACCCTGCTCGGCCTGGCGGCGCTTGGCTCCCTGACGCTGGCGGCGCTGGCGGTCATCAGCCGCCCGCTCCTCTTCGCCACGCTGCAGCCGGAACTGGCGGAAGCCAAGGGCGTGTCGCTGCGCCTCATCGGCGTCCTGTTCCTGGCGCTGGTGGCGCTGGCGGTGTCGCAGTCGATCCAGATCGTCGGCGTTCTGCTGGTCTTCACGCTGCTGGTCGGCCCGCCGGCGGCGGCGCAGCTTCTCACCAGCCGGCTTGCCCCCGGCATCGCCCTCTCCGCCCTGCTGGCGCTGGCGCAGGCCTGGCTCGGCATCACCATCGCCTATTACACCGACTGGCCGACGAGCTTCTGGATCACGGTGCTGTCGGCGCTGGTCTATGGCGCCGCGGTCATCCTGCGGCGGGCGCGTCCAGCGAATCGTTGACCGGAGGCGGGCGCCTCCGCATAATTTCCAGTATCGAGGGACATGGCCGCTTCGGCGGCATGGGGGGTCCGGCTGGGCGCGCGGATCGAGTCAGCGGCGCGCTGGAAGCAGAGGGCCTGGGATGAGGTTCCGCAGGGTTGCTGTGGCCGTGGTTGCCGTTCTGGCGGCCGCCGGCGCCAATGGCGCGGCTGAAGCGCAGGACGACGTCTGTACCCGCCTGGAGGCCGAACTGGCATCCATCGAACAGGGGCCGGCCGCGGGCGCGGTCATCAACTACCGCCAATATGACGCCGCGGTCATGCGCCAGCGGGCGGAACTCGACCGGGCGAGCGCGCAGGCGCAGCGCGCCGGCTGCATGGGCGGCTTCCTTGTCTTCCAGCCCAAACCCTCGCCGAAATGCGCGCCGTTGACGGCGACCATTGCCCGCATGAAGGCCAACCTGCAGCACCTGACCGCCACGCGCGACAGCTACAGCACCGATTCGTACCAACGCTCCCGGCAGCGGAGCACGGTGCTCTCCGCACTCGCCGCCAACCGGTGCGGCGCCAGCTACACGACCGCAGGCGCCCCGCCGCCACGCGACGGCAATTTCCTCGACATGCTGTTCGGCAATGCCCGCCTGCGTGGCTGGAACGACCGCGCCTATGCCCCTGGCGGCCAGTTCGGCACCTACCGGACGCTGTGCGTGCGCAAGTGATGGGGTGGACGCCCCTCCTGACGGCATCAGAGAGTGCCAAGATGGCGGTGTTTAGGAACCGCCGAGCGAGGAGGAAACGTCCGTGAGCAAAGTTAGCATTATCGGGATTGATCTGGCAAAGCGGAGCTTTCAGTTACACGGCGCGGGGGCGGATGGCTCGGTGATATTTCGCAAGAAGCTGTCGCGTGCGCGAATGCTGGATTTTCTGGCGCAAGTTCCGCCGAGTTTGGTGGCGATGGAAAGCTGCGCCAGCGCCCATTACTGGGGCCGCGAGATTGCCAAGCTGAGCCATGAAGTCAGGCTGATACCGCCGATCTATGTGAAGCCGTTTGTGAAGCGGCAAAAGAATGATGCGGCCGATGCTGAAGCGATTGCCGAGGCGGCGTCGCGACCGACCATGCGCTTTGCGGCGGTGAAGAGCGAAGCGCAGCAGGAGCGCAGCATGGTGTTCCGCACACGCGATCTTCTGGTGCGCCAACGCACGCAGATGATCAATGCATTGAGGGGACATTTGGCTGAATTTGGCGTCATCGCTCCGAAAGGCATCGTCCATATTGGCCGGCTCGCAGAGGCTGTTGATGATCCCGGTTCCGGCCTTCGTGAGTTGGTGCGCGCGCTCGGGCGGCTGTATCTGGAGCGGATTGAGGATTGCTCCGCGACGATCAAGACGCTGGAACGAGATATTCGTGAAGGCAGCAAGGCGGACGAAGACACCGCCCGGCTGATGACGATCCCCGGCGTCGGTCCTATCTGTGCGGCGGCCCTGCAAGCTTTCGCCCCGCCGATGCAGAACTTTCGCAACGGCCGGGATTTTGCGGCTTGGTGCGGGCTCACACCACGGCAGAAATCCACCGGCGGCAAACCGGTATTGGGCAAAACATCGAAAATGGGTCAGCGCGATATTCGACGCCTGCTGATCATCGGTGCGATGGCGGTAGTTCGCTGGGCGAGCCGCAACGGTGCACCACAAGGGTCATGGCTGGCCCGGATGCTGGCGCGCAAACCGCGCCTGCTGGTGGCAACTGCCTTGGCCAACAAGATGGCGCGGATGGCCTGGGCGATCACGACAAAGAAGGAGGGCTATTTGAGTTCGGCGGCGGCCTGATCAAGCCAAAGCCGAAATGACCGTCAGGATGTGAGAAGGGCGAAGGACGGGTAAGGAAAAAATGGTCAAAGAGACCGGATCAAGGAAACCAGTCCGTTGCACAGAGCCTTCGAGCTCGCCGAAGTGTTTGGGCTTGATCCGCGCATCTCCATACGGGCCCGCGGCATGAGAAAGGCCGCATCAATGAGGCCGGACACATGACCGCACCTGACCACATTTTCCGAAATCGACCGAAGTCCTCTTGCATTAACCGGGGCGTCCACACATGCGACGGCTACTACTTCCCGATCAGCTTCTCGACGGTGCCGAGCCGCTTCGCCATCGACGAGCAGACCTGCCAGTCGATGTGCCCGGGTTCGGATGTGGGCCTCTATGTCTATCGGAACCCCGGCGAGGAGGTGAACCAGATGGTCTCGCTTGCCGGCGAGCCCTATACGGCGCTTTCCACCGCCTTCCGCTATCGCCAGGAATACGACGCAGCATGCACCTGCGGCGCGCCGGCAGCGGCGGCACTGACACCGCTCAGCGCACCGGCCCAACTGAGCCCGGCGCCCGCCGCCCCGACAAGCGTGTTGCCGAAGCCGGTGGCGCGACCGGCAAAGGGCGAAGATCCGGAGACGCTCGCCAACCGGGCCGGCGACTTCTCGCCGAGGCCGGTGGCGGCGAAGACCGCCGGCGACGCGGTGGCAGGCGTCGCCGCCGGCAAACCCACCGTCAGGATCGTCGGGCCGAAATACTATTACGGCCAGTGAGGCGCACGGCGCGTGCCGCGCCTCCTTCCGTGTGTGTGTGAACGCGATCACACAGCAACTGATTCTTGCGCTTCGCCCCTTTCCGCCTGCCGCCTGCTCCGTCATATTCTGCCGGCAGGCATTGTGTGTGCGTTGGCTCTCAGTCGCGCGACAAGACGTGACGGCCGAAAGCAGGAGGCAGGATTGGCCGCGCAGTTAGCGACGGGCGGACCTGGCCGCTTTTGGGCGGCTGCGATCGCGGCGCTGGCCTTGACGGTTGCCGGATGCACGGACCTTGTGGCCGTTTCGACATCGCCTCCCTTGCCTTCGGCGCCAGAGATTTATGCCGCTGTCAGCGATGACGGCTTCAATGTGCCGGCGGTAGCGCTCTACAAGGTCGAGGCCCGATACCGCCGGCAGATTGTCGCGCTGCCAAGCCGCATTCCCGACGAGCCCGGCGCCATCGTCGTCGATCCGCAATACCGCAATCTCTATTTCGTGCAGGCGGGCGGCACCGCCATCCGCTACGGCATCGGCGTCGGCCGCGCCGGCTTCGCATGGTCGGGCGAAGCGACGATCCAGCGCAAGGAGCACTGGCCGACCTGGACACCGCCGAAGGAGATGGTGGCGCGCGATCCGGCGGCCGCGCCCTATGCCAAGGGCATGAAGGGCGGTCTCGATAACCCGCTCGGCGCCCGCGCCATGTACCTCTACCAGGGCGGCAAGGACACGCTCTACCGCATCCACGGCACCAACGACCCGTCGAGCATCGGCAAGGCCGTCTCCAGCGGCTGCATCCGCATGATCGATCAGGACGTGATGGATCTCTACGAGCGGGCGCCGATCGGCACCAAGGTGATCGTGCTCAAGCCGGATACCAGCTTCCCGATCGCCGAGATGTTCGACCAGCTTTTCCCGCCAACGTCGCTGGCGGCGCCGCCGGTACCGGCCGCGCCGATCGGCGGCGCGAACAAAACCTGATCCGGGCTCAGCGGACCACGGTCAGCTTCGATGCGGCGCGGGTGATCCCCGTATACAGCCAGCGCGCGCGGTTCTCGCGGAAGGCGAAGCTCTCGTCGAAGAGCATAACCTCGTCCCATTGCGAGCCCTGCGCCTTGTGGACGGTGAGCACGTAGCCGTAGTCGAACTCGTCGGAGCGGCGACGCTCCGGCAGGGGCAGGGCATCGGCGGTGCCGTCGAAGAAGGCGGGATTGATCGAAACGACCGTGCGCGCCTTGCCGGTCCCGCCGTCATCGGGCGAGAGCGTGTAGCGCAGCAGGCCCTTGCGCGGCTGGCGGGCGCGCTGGACGCTCCACAGGCTGCCATTGAGGAGGCCGCGCTTGCGGTCGTTCCTGAGGCAGACGAGCGTTTCGCCGGCGACCGGCACCGGGCTTTCGCGTCCGAGCAGTTCGCGGATGCGGGCATTGTAGTTGCGCCGGGTGACGTTGCGCCCGACCAGCACCTGATCGGCGGCGAGCACCTCCTCCTGCTCGATGGCATCGCGGCCGACCACGCGGCTCTCGCCGTAGCGCCCCTCCTCCAGCCGGCCGCCCTCGCGGGCGATCATCGACAGGCGCACGATCGGGTCGTCCGCGGCCTGACGATGCACCTCGGTCAGCATGACGTCGGGCTGGCTTTCCGTGAAGAAGCCGCCACCGGCGATGGGCGGCAGCTGGGCCGGGTCGCCGAGCACCAGAACCGGCGTCTCGAAGGAGAGGAGATCGCGGCCGATTTCTTCATCGACCATCGAACATTCGTCGATGACGATAAGTGCCGCCTTGCTGGCGGCACTGTCGTGATTGAGGACGAAGGTGGGGCCGTTCTCGTCCTCGCCACGCGTACGATAGATGAGGCTGTGGATCGTCCCGGCGCCGCGGCAGCCCTTGGCGCGCATCACATGGGCCGCCTTGCCGGTGAAGGCGGCGAAGGCGACCTCGCCGCTTGCGTTTTCAGCGATGTGGCGGGCGAGCGTCGTCTTGCCGGTGCCGGCATAGCCGAACAGGCGGAAGACCTGGGGCGTGCCGGCCTTCAGCCAGCGCGAGACGGCGAGGAGGGCGGCATCCTGCTGCGGCGACCAGAGCACCCTACCCGCGGTCCCGGAACTTGTTGGTGATCGGGTAGCGGCGGTCGCGGCCGAAGTTCCTGCGCGTGATCTTGACGCCCGGTGCCGCCTGGCGGCGCTTGTATTCGGCGATGTAGAGCAGCCGCTCGACCTTGCGCACAGTCTCGATATCGTGGCCACGGGCGGCGACGTCGGCGACGCGCATCTCGTCCTCGACCAGGCATTCGAGAATATCGTCGAGCACATCGTAGGGCGGCAGCGAATCCTGATCCGTCTGGTCCGGACGCAGCTCGGCCGAGGGCGCGCGGGTGATGACGTTCTCGGGCATGACGCGGCCGGCCGGCCCCAGCGCATCGGCGGGCTTGTGGTCGTTGCGCCAGCGGGCAAGGTCGTAGACCTCGGTCTTGTAGAGGTCCTTCACCGGATTGAAGCCACCGTTCATGTCGCCGTAGAGCGTGGCATAGCCGACCGACATCTCCGACTTGTTGCCGGTGGTCACCACCATGGCACCAAACTTATTGGAGACGGCCATGAGGACGGTGCCGCGGGCGCGCGACTGCAGATTCTCCTCGGTGATGTCGGGCGCGCGGCCGGCGAAAAGCGGCGCCAGGACCTCGGTGAAGCCCTCGACCGGCTGTTCGATGGGCACGATGTCGTAGCGCACGCCCAGCGTCTCGGCGATCTCGGCAGCATCCGACAGGCTGACATTGGAGGTGTAGCGGTAGGGCAGCATGACGCAATGAACGCGCTCCGGCCCCAGCGCATCGACAGCCATGGCTGCGGTAACGGCGGAATCGATGCCGCCGGAGAGGCCGAGAACGACACCGGGGAAGCCGTTCTTGTCGACGTAGTCGCGCAGCCCCATGACGCAGGCGCGCCAGTTGGCCTCGTGGAGATCGGGCAAGGCCGCCTTGGGCCCGGCGACACAGCGCCAGCCGCCCTCCCCCTTCGTCCAGGTGGTGAGTTCGAGGCCGCTCACGAACTGCGGCATCTGGAAGGCGAGCGAGCGGTCGCCGTTGAGGCCGAAGGAGCCGCCATCGAAGACCAGCTCGTCCTGGCCACCGCACTGGTTGGCATAGATGAGCGGCAGGCCGGTCTCGACCACACGGGCGAGCGCGACCTGTTGGCGCACCTCCGCCTTGCCCTGCCAATAGGGCGAGCCGTTGGGCGAGATCAGCATCTCGGCGCCGGTCTCGACCAGGCATTCGGCAACCTGCTCGAACCAGATGTCCTCGCAGATCGGCAGGCCAAGCCTGAGGCCGCGGAAGCCGACCGGGCCGGGCAGCGGTCCCTTCTCGAAGACGCGCAATTCGTCGAAGACGCCGTAATTGGGCAGTTCGACCTTGTAGCGCAGCGCCGCGACCTTGCCGCCATCGAGAAGCGCAACGGCGTTGTAGCACTTGTCCTCGGCCGGCCAGGGCGTGCCGACGACGACGCCCGGGCCGCCATCGGCGGTATCGGCGGCCAGCGCCTCGACCGCCGCGCGGCAGGCATCCTGGAAGGCGGGCTTGAGCACCAGATCCTCCGGCGGGTAGCCGGCAATAAACAGCTCGGAGAGGACGAGAAGGTCGGCCCCGGCGGCAGCGGCTTGAGCGCGCGCCGCGCGGGCCTTGTTCAAATTGCCGTCGATGTCGCCGACCACGGAATTGAGCTGGGCGACCGCGATGCGGATGGTGTCGGTCAGGTCTGTTGCCATGGATGCCGGTGTAGCCCGGCGGCAGGCGGTGGGCAATTGCCCGATTTCAGACTCAGCCGGCCTTTGCCAGCGGCTGGTCGTCCGGATTGGCGCGAGCGCCGGGACTCGTCCCAGGAAGCGGCGGCCACACCTGGTTGCGCCCGGCGCGCTTGGCGGCATAGAGCGCCGCGTCGGCGGCCGCCAGGAAACCGTCCTGCGCGAGTTCCGGACCGGGAATGCCGGCAGTAACGCCGATGCTGACCGTCACCACGCCATTCGGAGAGCCCCCATGGGGAATTCCGATCGCCTCGACCGCCCTCCGGATGCGCTCGGCAATCGCCACGCCTTCGCCGAGTTCCGTATCGACCAGCACCATCACCAGTTCCTCGCCGCCGAAGCGCGCGACGACATCCTCGGGCCCGCGCAACTCGGCGCTGACGATGGCGCTGACGCGCTTGAGACAGGTATCGCCGGCAAGGTGTCCGTACCGGTCGTTGAACGCCTTGAAGTTGTCGAGATCGAGCATCAACAGCGCAATAGTCTCGCTGCACACACGTGCTTCGAGGCACAACTGGTCGAGCGAAACGTTGAGATGGCGGCGATTGCCGATCCCGGTCAGCGGATCGCGATGCGCCATCTTCTCCAGCTCGTCGCGACGCAGCCGATCCTGCATGCGGAACAGGAACTCGCGGCGGGTATCGCGCTCGAGTGCGTGGTTCGCCATGAGCGTGAACAGGGCGACATTCGCCAGCACCGCGATCGCGGTCATCCGGGCAACAAAGGGAAGTTCCTGCATCTGGATGACGATCGCCACGTAGATGGCGAGCGAGACAAGTGACGCGGCCGTCGCATACCAGAAGCGGATGCGCAGCACGACGTTGGCGAACAATATGACAAGGATGACGCCGACATGCCGATAGACGTGCGCCGGGCTCTGACTGACAGCCGCCAGCCAGAGAATGCTCGTCGTGACGACGACAATTATCCCGGCCTGCAGCAACTCGCGCAGTGCCGGCGGCGGGTTGAAACGCAGGACCAGGATGAACGCCAGAAACAGCGGCGTCACCACGCCGAGCCGTATCAGCACCGCGCTTGCGAAGATGTCGGGCACGAGGCGCAAGTCGGACAGCAGATACGCGTCGTAGAGCAGGAGAGCGACGAACCCGTAGATGATCAGGCGCCGGCAACGCGCCGGCCCGGTCTCGGATTCGAACACGGCCTCCAGCGCGGCCGGAAACTTGAGCTTCCACCATGATCGCTGAAGGGCGACTTCGATCTCACGTGCCGATATCTGCCGGGGACTGTCCACGCAGGATGCCTCTTGTGGCTCCAAGCGGCGTAATCAACCAGCAGAATATCAAGAAACCATTGCCCAATACCGCCGAATTGCCGGCAATGGCTCATTTCTCGTCGGTTTCAACTATCCGATGTGCTGGCGCAGAAACGCCAGGCTGCGCACGCGGGCAAGCACCGCCGAGGGCGCGTGGTGAGCCTCGTTGCCGGCGCGATTGAAGGCGTGCCCGGCGTCGGCATAGGTGAAACACTGCACGGCGTGCGGATCGACCGCAGCGCGGATGGCGGCGATGTCGTCCATGGGGATGCTCGGATCCTTCTCGCCGAAATGCAGCATGACCGGGCATTTCGGCTTCTCGTCGAGGTGCTTGGCGACCATGCCGCCATAGTAGCCGACTGCCGCGGCGAGGCCGGAGAAGCGGGTTGCCGCCAGCCAGGCCAGCGAGCCGCCGAGGCAATAGCCGACGACGGCGACCTTGCCGGCGGGTTTCAGCGCCGCGACGCAGGCTTCGACGTCGCTCAGCATCTCTTCGAGGCTGATCTCCTGGCGCAGCGCAATGCCCCGGGTGCGGCCCTCCTGGTCGTAGCCCAGCTCGACGCCGCGTTCGGCGCGATCGAAGATCGCCGGGGCGAGGACCCGATAGCCGTCGGCGGCGTAGCCATTGGCAACATCGCGGATGTGCCGGTTGACCCCGAAGATCTCCTGCACGACGACGAGGCCGCCGCGCGGAGCCCCGGAAGGCGCCACCTCATAGGCAGAAAAATGATGGCCGTCCTTGGCCGTCAGACTGATGGTCGTCATGGGAGCCGCCCCTTCTCTCTTGGCCTTCCTTGGCCTTCGTCCCTGCAGCGTAGCGGCAACCGGCCGCCCCGAAAAGAAACCGACTGCCGCCGGCGCAACGGCGGCAGTCGGTGCGGCACACTTCATCCGGGAGGTGAGAGCGTGCACTTCCGGCGGGCCGCCTGAGGAAACTGGCCCGCCGGCCTTGGATATCAGGCGCGTATCTCCTGTCGCTGGAAATTGACGTAAGCGATGGTGAAGACGACGACCATGGCGGCGACGAGACCCGCGAGCTGCGGCCAGATGAGCAAGGCGCTCTGGCCGAAGGGGAGCGGCGCCCCCATGAGGGCCCCCTGAAGCTGACTCAGGAAGACCACGCCCAGCGTGCGTGTCGACGGATCGAGCAGCGCCAGGGTCATCTCGCCATAGAGCGTATTGGGCGAGATGCGCGAGATGAGCGATGTGAGCTGCGCGTTGTTGTAGGCCGTGATCGGATCGAGCGGATCGATCGGCGAAACCGCGTTGGCGATCAACGGCGTCAGCATCGACCAGAAGATGGCGAAGAGCAGCCACAGGGTGAGCGCGGCCAGCGCCGAGGTCGCCGACGAGCGGAAGACGGTGGAGAAGAGCAGCGCCACCGCCAGCCACACGCCGCCATAGGCGAGCGAACACAGCAGATAGCCGAGGCCGCGCAGAACCTCCTCGCCGCTCGGCGGCAGGCCGAGGAGCAGGATGCCGAGCCCGGTCATCAGCAGCCACAGGGTGAGCAGCACGATGGCCAGGACCAGGAGGCCGCCCAGGAACTTGCCGGCGAGCAGCGCATCCCGGTAGATCGGCTGGGCCAGGATGCGGCTCATCGTCCGCCGGCCATACTCGCCATTGATGGCATCGAAGGCGAGCGCGATCGACACCAGCGGCAGCAGGAAGCCGAGGAACGAGACGAAGGACGGCAGAGGCGCGCGCGCCGTCGTGAACAGCCGCAGGAAGAGGAACGGATCCTGCCCGACGGTATCCTTGATCTGGCCGATGGCGCCATAGATGGCGCCGATGGCGGTGAGCAGCACGAGCAGCACCACCAGATGCATGCGGGCGCTGGTCAGATGATCGGCCGCCTCCTTGAGGGCGACCGTGGCGACCCCGGTAAAGGGTGATCCTTCACGCCGCATTGGCCACCTCCTCCTCCTGGGCTGCGTCCGCTTCCTCGAAGTAGCGGGTATAGACTTCGTCGAGGCTGGCGCGGCGGATCGCCATGTTGCGCAGCGCACCGCCGGCGGCGACCACCCGGCGGGCGATCTCGGGGCGCACGTCGCGATCGGCATCGACACGGCTGGTCACCGCACCGACCGAGGTGACGGCGCCGACCCCTTCCAGCCCGGCGAGCGCCGCGGCGAGATCGACACCCTCGGCCTCGACCTCGACGGCATAGGCGCCGCCAAGAACGTCGCGGGCGAGTTCCTCGACACGGCCGACCAGCCCGATGCGTCCCTTGCGGAACAGGGCGACGCGATCGCAGATCGACTGCACGAGGCTGAGCAGGTGCGAGGAAAGCAGGATGGTCATGCCCTCCATGCGCAACTCGCCGATCAGCTCCAGCAGCTCCTGCGTCGCCTGCGGATCGAGTCCGTTGGTGGGCTCGTCGAGGATGGCGATCTCGGCCTGCTTGACCAGGAGCTCGGCCAGACCGAGACGCTGGTGCATGCCATGCGAATAGGTGCCGACGCGGCGGTCGGCGACCGGCGTCAGGCCGACGCGCGCCAGCGCCTCGCCGAAGCGCTTGGCGCTGTCGGCGCTCTCGATGCCGGCGAGCCGCGCCGTATAGGCAAGGTTCTCGCGCGCCGAGAGGTTGTCGTAGAAGCCGACCTGGTCGGGCAGATAGCCGACGCGGCGCTTCACCTCGAGCGGTTGACGGAACGGATCGTAGCCGAGCACCTTGACGCTGCCGCCGCTCGGCTCGGTCAAGCCGAGCAGCATCAGGATGGTGGTCGTCTTGCCCGAGCCGTTCGGTCCGAGCAGGCCGAAGACTTCACCTTTTTCGACCGCGAGGTCGAGCCCGTTGACCGCCGCCGCCTTGCCATAACGCTTGGTCAGTCCGGCGGTCTCGATGACGATGGTGCTCATCGCCGGCCGTACCGGGTGACGGCGAAGGCCAGCACGACGACCGCGGCGCCGATGATTCCGAGGCCGGCAATGCCCCACATGGTGGAGGTGAGCACCGTGACGCGGAAATTAGCGCGGTCGTTGCTGCCGTCGCCATTGGCGCTGACGGTGACCATGTAGTCGCCGGCGATCGCCTTGTCGGACGGGATCATGCTGACCGTGACCGGCAGGCTCTGACCAGGAGCGATGGCGTCGACCTTCTGGGGATCGAAGGTGACCTTCCAGCCCTGCGGCGAGGAGGCGCTCATCATGACGGCCTTGGCCGGGGCGCTGCCACTGTTCTCCACGGTGAACTTGAAGGAGCGCTCCTGGCCGGCGGTGGCATCGCCCGACAGGCGGCCTTCGGGGCCGGTGAGCGACAGGGTCGGCTGGCCGGTGATGTCGAGAAGCAGCGCCGTCTGGCCGGAGGCAGTCGGGCTGGCGGCGGCGATGGCAACCTTGTACTGGCCGGCCTCGACGTTCTGCGGCGGCTTGACGCTGACCTTGAGGGTCTTGGACTCGCCCGCCTTGAGCGGGATGCTGGTCAGTTCCTGGGTGCCGTACTGCTCCTTGAAGGTGGTGTCGAAACCGGCGGGTCCCTTGGCCAGCAGATTGAAGGTCTGATCGGTCTGCGCCTCGTTCTTGAGGGCGACGTCGAAATCGAAGGCTGATTTGGGCGAGCCGCGCAGCGCCGGCAACTTGGGCGTCACGGTGACCTTGGCGGGCTCGGCCGCGGCAATCGACAGCGCGATCGGCAGATCGAGCGTCTGGCTGTCAGCCTTGCCGGCGATGGTGAAATCGTAGCTGCCGCCCTTGGCGTCCTTGGGCGGCGTCAGCTTGAGGGTCAGGCTCTGGCTCGAGTCGGGCTCGACGATCGCCGCCTTGACGATCTTGCCGCCGCCGTCGAACTCATAGTTCCAGCCGGTCGGCAGGCCGTTGACGCTGAAGGCGACGCGCTGGGGCGGCAGGTTCTTGTTCTGCAGGGTGAGGTTCAGCTGGATGTCGTCGCCGGCATGGACGGTCAGCGACGGATAGCCGGTGGTCAGCCACAGGCCGGTCAACGGCTGGCTGGCCGAAGCCGACGAAGCCATCGCTGTCATATCCTGGGCGTTCGCTGCCGCGCCGAACAACAAGCCCGACGCGATCAAGCACGAAGCAAGTATAGCATTCGTGGGACGCATGTTCTCCATCCCCCTTTATTTTGAGATGAGCCAATGATTCCGGAAACTGGTCTTGAGCTTACCCAGTTCCGGGCCAATAGAATGGGTCGCCTAACTTGGCTCAAAATGTGGCAGGAATCTGGCAAAACCGCCTCGGGGGGATTACAGTTTCGTAAGATTAGCGCGGAATTCCGCGCCAATTTGCCATCGGGATTAAGGCAAACCGGGGCGCAAGGGGTCCCGCATTAATTCTTGGTAATACTAGGCTTGATTGCCGTGGGTAGGCGATGGTGGCTCCGCCACAGCCTCTTCCGGGAAGGGCAAAGGATCGGCGCGCGGCATGCTCTTGCAACATGCGCCGTTCATGCCCGGCTCCGACCGGGCATCCAGGCCAGAATCACGACAGGCACTGTGCGCGCGGTGAATCCTGCCTGGGCTCCCGCCTCCGCGGGAGCGAACGGAGAATGGGCACGAAGGCTCAGGCCGAAGCGGCGGCGCGGTCGGCGCGTTCCAGACGGTTGCGCTTGAGCAGCTCGGCGACCAGGAAGGCCAGTTCGAGCGACTGGTCGGCATTCAGCCGCGGATCGCAATGGGTGTGGTAGCGATCATGCAGCTCGTCCTCGGTGATGGCGCGGGCGCCGCCGGTGCATTCGGTCACGTTCGAGCCGGTCATCTCGATGTGAATGCCGCCGGGATGCGTGCCCTCGGCGCGATGCACGGCGAAGAAATCCTCGACCTCGGACAGGACGAGGTCAAAGGGCCGCGTCTTGAAGCCGGTCGCCGAGGTAATCGTATTGCCGTGCATGGGATCGCAGGACCAGACGACGCTCCGCCCTTCCCGCTCGACGGCGCGGATCAGAGCGGGGAGCTTGTCGAAGACCTTGTTCGCGCCGAAGCGGCTGATCAGGGTCAGCCGGCCCGGTTCGTTGTCGGGATTGAGGATGTCGATCAGCCGGATCAACTCGTCGGGAGCAAGCGAGGGGCCGCACTTGAGGCCGATCGGATTCTTGACGCCGCGGCAATATTCGACATGGGCATGGCCCGGCTGGCGCGTGCGGTCACCGATCCAGATCATATGGCCGGAGGTGGCATACCAGTCGCCGCTGGTCGAATCGACGCGGGTCATGGACTGCTCGAAGCCGAGCAGCAGAGCCTCGTGGCTGGTGTAGAAATCGGTCGAGCGCATCTCCGGGTGGTTCTCCGGATCGATGCCGCAGGCACGCATGAAATCGAGCGCTTCGGTGATACGGTTGGCCAGCTCCTGATAGCGGCTCGATTGCGGGCTGTCGGCAACGAAGCCGAGCATCCACTGGTGGATGTGCTGGAGATTGGCATAGCCGCCGGTGGCAAACGCCCTGAGCAGGTTCAGCGTCGCCGCCGACTGGCGATAGGCCATTTCGAGGCGGTTGGGATCGGGCATCCGCGTCGCCTCGTCGAACTCGATGCCGTTGATGATATCGCCACGATAGCTGGGCAGCTCGATCGCCCCCTTCTTCTCGGTGGGGGTGGAGCGCGGCTTGGCGAACTGGCCGGCGATGCGGCCGACCTTCACCACCGGCACCGAGCCGGCGAAGGTGAGCACGATCGCCATCTGCAGGAAGACGCGGAAGAAATCGCGGATGTTGTCGGCGCGGTGCTCGGCGAAGCTTTCGGCACAATCGCCACCCTGGAGCAGGAAGCTCCGGCCCTCGGCGACGCCGGCCAGCGCCTTCTTCAGCTTGCGCGCCTCGCCGGCAAAGACCAGCGGCGGATAGGAGGCAAGCCGCGCCTCGACGGCTTCCAGCGCTTGCCCGTCGGGATAGACCGGCACCTGCTCGATGGGTTTCGTGCGCCAGCTTGCCGGCGACCAGGCGCTCTTCATGACGTCCACCTTAATCCCGCGCAAAAGCGCCAAATTCCGCCCTTGCGGGGCGGGTTATACACGGCCGCGCCGGTCCGTTCCACCCGAATACTGCCGGGTTTCTGCCGGAAGCCTTGCGGGCTATTCGGCCGCCTCACGGCGAATGCGCTCGGCCGGCCGCGCCATGGTGACAATCTCTTCGGCGAGCGTCGGGTGGAGCGCCGTGGTGGCGTCGAAATCGGCCTTGGTGGCGCCCATCTTGACCGCGATGGCGACAAGCTGAGCCATCTCGGCGGCATTGGGCCCGACGAAATGGCAGCCGAGCACCCGATCGGTCTCGCCGTCGACGACCAGCTTCATCAGCATGCGCTCGTCGCGGCCGGCGACCCGATAAGGCAGCGGCTTGAAATGGGCGCGGTAGATGTCGAGGGCGGGATAGCGCTCGCGGGCCGCCTCCTCGGTCAGGCCAACCGTGCCGACCTCCGGATTGGTGAACACCGCCACCGGGACATGATCGTAATCGACCGCGGTCGGGCGGCCATGAAACACGGTCTCGATGAAGGCGGCGCCCTCGCGGATGGCGACCGGCGTGAACTGCAGGCGGCCGCTCACGTCGCCGACGGCATAGATATTGTCCACGTCGGTGCGCGAATAGGCATCGACCGTGATGGCGCCGGTGCCGTCAACGGCGACGCCGGCCTTTTCGAGGCCGAGTCCGGTGGTGTTGGGATGGCGGCCGATGGCGAGCAGCACCTGGTCGGCGGCGATCTTCGAATCCGACTTCAAGGTGGCGACAAGCCCGCGCTCGGCCCTGACGATGCTGGCCAGCTCTTCCTCGATCATGACGGTGACGCCGCGCCGTTCAAGGGCGGAGCAGAGCTCGCGGCGGACCTCGTCGTCGAAGCCGCGCAGCACCTGGCGGCCGCGGTGGACGACCGTCGTGTCGGCGCCGAAGCCGGCGAAGAGCGAGGCGATCTCGAGCGCGATGTAGCTGCCGCCGACGATGAGCACGCGCTTGGGCAGGCGCTCAAGGTGGAAGAATTCGTCGGAGGTGATGACGTGCTCGATGCCGGGTATGGGCAGGTCGCGGCGTGGCCGCCCGCCGGTGGCGATGAGGATGTATTCGGCCGTCACCGTGCGGTGATCAGCCAGCAGACGCACGGTGTGCGCGTCCTCGAGCACGGCGCGCGTGTGGAGGATCTCGGCGCCCGCCTTTTCGAGATTGCGGACGTAGATGCTGCTCAGCCCGGCGACATCGCCGGCGACGTTGTGGACCAGCGTCGGCCAGTCGAAATGCAGGCCCTCGACCCGCCAGCCGAAGCCGACGGCATCCTCGAAGGCTTCGGCGTAATGGGCGGCGTTGACAAACAGCTTCTTGGGCACGCAGCCGCGCAGCACGCAGGTGCCGCCGACGCGGCTTTCCTCGGCGATGGCCACGCGCTTGCCCAGTTCCGCGGCCAGACGCGCGGCACGGACGCCGGCAGAGCCGGCGCCGATGACGAACAGATCGTAGTCGAAGCCGCCGGTCAGAGTTCGTGGCCCTGCTTCTTCAGCTCTTCCCTGGTCTTGTCGAGCATCTCGGTGCCCACCCGATCTGACCAGGACTGGACCGCCTGCAGCGTATCGGCGAAGACCTTCGGCCCGTCCAGCTGGTATTTCTTGCCGGCGGGGCTGTTGAGGAAGGCGGCGATGGATTTCAGCTCGTCTTCCGTAAAGGCCTTGGCGTAGACGCGCGCCACGTCCTGATCGAGCTCGCGGCGCCGCGCGACCAGCTTCAGCGCGACCGCCTGCACCGTATCGGTGATCTCCTGGTGGAGGTCCGGACGGGCGCGGATCAGCCGGTTGGTGACTTCGTTGGCGATTTCCGGCAGGCGGTTGTCGAAGCTCGCGGTGGCGGTGGTGGCGTTGATCACGTCAAGCGCAGCGGCAAGCTGCGACGGGCTGATCTCCTGGGCCGAAGCGAAGGAGGCCGGCACAGCGACAAGGGCGGCCACAATAGCCGCCGTGCGGACGAAATTACCGATCGAGATCATCACGTGCTCCATGAGGACAGACAGCAGTTCATATACTCAGGCGGGAGATGCCGTCGGCTCCCGCCACGATCACGAGCGAGGCAAAACCGATGAACAGGCCGTGTTCGATAACACCGGGCATCGCGTCCAGCTCCTCGGCAAGGCGCTCGGGCTCGTCAATACGACCAAGACTTACGTCAAGAATATGATTGCCACCATCGGTGACGTAGGGGCCGGCGCCGGCCTGGCGCCAGGTGAAAGACCCGGTCAGGCCGAGGCGGCTCACGGCGCGTTCGATGGCCAGGCGCACGGGCGCGCGGCCGAAGGGAACGACCTCGATGGGAAGCGGAAAGGCGCCAAGCGCATCGACGACCTTGGCGGACTCGACGACGACGATCATGCGCCTGGCGGCGCTGGCGACGATCTTCTCGCGCAGCAGCGCGCCGCCGCCGCCCTTGATGAGGCGGAGCTGGGGATCGACCTCGTCGGCCCCGTCGACGACCAGATCGAGGGCCGGTTCGTCATCGAGCGTGGCGAGCGGAACGCCTTCCGCCCGGGCGAGTTCGGCCGTCCTGTCCGAGGTCGGCACGCCGACGATCGACAGCCCGGCGCGGACGCGCTCGCCCAGCGCGCGGACGAAGTGCGCGGCCGTGCGGCCTGAGCCGAGGCCGAGCTTCATGCCTGGGCGCACGGCCTCCAGTGCCGCTTCCGCGGCGAGCCGGCGCTGTTCATCCGCGCCGCCCGGCGTTCCTTCGATCATTGTTGGGCGCCTCCACTCTCGCGACAGGCGCGGGAAACCGCGCTTCGATTGCGGTTCCGCGCCCTTTCCCGCGGTTTGTTAGCATCTGGCCGGCCTTGACGCCACGCCAACGGTGTGTGCGTCTCATGACATTCGACGGGGACCCGACCATGCTGACCGACCTGCTACTGGCGATCGCCCACCATGTGCTGATCTTCGCGCTGGCCGGCGTTCTCGTTGCCGAGATGATGCTGGTGCGGCCGCAGATGTCGACCGCAGACGCGCTGAAGGTGGCGCGCATCGACGTCGTCTTCGGCGTGCTCGCCGGGCTGATCCTGATCGTCGGCTTCGGGCGTGTCTATTTCGGCCTCAAGGGCGCCGACTATTACTGGCATAACGCCTTCTTCCACGCCAAGCTCGGCGCCTTGCTGCTGGTCGGCATCCTGTCCATCCTGCCGACCGTCCGGTTCATCAGATGGCGCCGCCAGGCGCGGCACGATCCGGCCTTTTTGCCGCCCCCGGCCGAGGTTGAAAAGATCAGGCGATTCATCCATCTAGAGCTGGTCGTTTTCATTTTGATTCCGGTTTTCGCGGCCTTCATGGCACGCGGCTACGGAAGCTGACCAGCGATCCTGCCTTGACCTCTCCGACCCTCGTCCTCGATCTCGACGGGACCCTCGTCGATACCGCTCCCGATCTGGTGCGGGCGCTAAATGCGGTGATTGCCGCCGAGGGCCTGTCGCCGGTGCCGCTCGAAACTGCGCTGACCATGGTCGGACGCGGCGGCCGCGTGCTGATCCAGAGCGCCTTCGCCGCCGACGGACGGCATGTTGAGGGCGACGAGCTGGAGCGGCTGTTCAAGGCTTTCACCGATCACTATGCGGCGCATGTCGCCGACGAGAGCCGGACATTCGAAGGCGCCGAGGCGGCGCTCGACCGTTTTGCCGAGGCGGGCTGGCTGTTGGCGGTGTGTTCCAACAAGCCCGATCCCCTCGTCCGGCCCATCATGGAGGCGCTGGGGCTGGCCCCGCGCTTCGCCGCCATGGTCGGCCAGGGTGCCCTGCCGTGGCTGAAACCCGACCCGCGGGTCTTCGCCGAGACCGTCCGGCTTGCCGGGGGAACGCCCGAGCGCGCCGTCATGGTCGGCGATTCGGAGACCGACATCGCAACGGCGCGGGCGGCCGGCGTGCCGGTGGTGGCGGTGACCTTCGGCTACACCCCGGTGCCGGTGGCGACCTTCGGCCCCGACCGGCTGATCGACCGTTTCGACGAATTATGGGACGCGGTGGCCAGCCTCGGCAGCGCTTTGCCTTGACTGCGCTCCCGCTGGTCCCTTAAATCCCGCCACCTTCGGCTTCACGAGCCGGGCGGGCGATTAGCTCAGCGGGAGAGCACTCCCTTCACACGGGAGGGGTCACTGGTTCAATCCCAGTATCGCCCACCATTTATTCGGCGGAATTCCCGATACTTTCCGGCGGCGCCGCGTGGCGGGCCTGGCCGGCCCCCTACTCGCTGATGCCGAGCAGCGCCTGTTCGCTCTCACGGTCGAACAGATAGAGGCGATCCGGCGGGAAGGTCGCGTAGACGGATTCGCCCTCGCGTAAGCGCACTTTGCCGGCGATCAGCGCGCTCAACCGCTTCTTGGAGGCCATCTTCGCCCGCACCAGCGTCGTGTGGCCGAGCGGCTCGACCGTGTCCACCGCGCCGGCGATGCTGAACAAGCCGCCCTCGCCCGGCCGGTCGGAAAAGACGATGTGTTCCGGCCGCACGCCGACGGTGACCTCGCCGCCGCGGGCGTGACCGAGCGCGGCGCGGGCGGCCCCATCGACAGGCAGGGTCGTCTGCTCGCCGGTCAGGACGATGCCGTCGCCCTCGGCGCGGCCGTCGAGGAAGTTCATCGGCGGACTGCCGATGAAGCTGGCAACATAGGCGTTCTGCGGCTGCTCATAGAGTTCGGTGGGACTGCCGACCTGCTGGATGCAGCCATTGCGCATCACCACGATGCGGTCGCCCATGCTCAGCGCCTCGACCTGATCGTGGGTGACATAGAACGTGGTCACCGCCAACCGCTCCTGCAGCTTGATGATCTCGGCGCGCATCTCCATGCGCAACGCCGCGTCGAGATTGGACAGCGGCTCGTCCATCAGGAAGACGCGTGGCTCGCGCACGATCGCGCGGCCGAGCGCCACGCGCTGGCGCTGACCGCCCGATAATTCGCGCGGACGCCGATGCAGAATCGGCTCGATGCCGAGAATCGCCGCTGCCTCGCGGACGCGCTGCTCGATCTGCTCCTTGGGCACCTTTCTCAGCCGCATGCCGAACGCCATGTTGGAGAACACGTTCAGGTGCGGAAACAGCGCGTAGTTCTGGAACACCATCGCCACGTCGCGTTTGTGCGGCAGCTCCTCGGTCACGTCCTGGTCGTCGAACAGCACCTCCCCTTCGGAGGCGACTTCAAGCCCGGCGATGACCCGCATGGTTGTCGTCTTGCCGCAGCCGGACGGCCCGACGAACACGATGAATTCGCCATCCTCGGCGGTGAGCGAGAAATCCTCGACGGCGACAACTTCGCCGTAGCGCTTCCACAGGTGACGAAGCTCTACCTTGGCCATGCGCACACCCCCTCCCCGGCGGCGTCCGTCCGCAAGCGCGTCGCCGCTTCTTGTCCGATCGGCTGGCGGCGATTGTTGCACCGCCGCGCGCGCGCTGTCCACAAGCCGCGGAAGCGATTGCGCCGCTATGCCGCGCCGCCGGTGCGGTGCGGCGGCTGCTTCACGCCACAACGTATAGAAGTTTGATTGACCGCAACCGGGGATCGGGTTTAGCGTTTTGTGTTTTCGATCGTTCAGCCGGAAAGGGGGATGAACGCCTCGAAAGACTTTAGCGGTTCCACGTCGCCGATACCGAAACAGGTATGCCCGCGCGGCGGCGTGAGCGGTTACCCACACCGTCATCAACAATGAAGCGTCGCCAGGCGCGGCGCGGGCACTTGCAACGATGCCTGGGACGCAAGAAATGCGGAGGAAACCATGAAAAATCAGCATGAAGTCGACAAGAAACTGGACGATCTGCTGCGCGCCTTCCTTCGCGGCAAGATCGACCGCCGCCAGCTCCTCTTCATGGGCGCGGCGGCCGGCCTGTCGGCGAGCGCGCTGGGCGGGCTGCTACGGCCGACGCCGGCCCGTGCGGCCAACATGATCGATAGCGATCCGGTCTCGCCATACGAATCGCCGATCACGCCGGAGCGTGTCGAATTCCTGAAGACCAAGCCCTATAAGGGCCAGACCATCAACGTCCTGGTCTGCAAGATTACCGTCGGCGACTGCGTGAAGTATCATGCGCCGCACTGGGAAGAGGCTACCGGCGGCAAGGTGAACATCGCCGAAGTACCGATCGAGACCCTGCACCAGCAGATCTTCTCGGATCTGGCGAGCGGCCTCGGCAAGTACGACGCCTATATGCCCGGCGCCTGGTTCTACGGCGACTTCTTCCAGGCGGAGAAACCCTACATCGTGCCGATCGACGAGTGGATCCCCGATCCCAAGCATGCCTACTGGGATCCCGCTGAGTGGCTGCCTTCCATCCGGAAGCTCTATTCCTGGGACGGCAAGATCTACGGCGGCCCGGCGGATGCCGACGGACAGGCGCTGTACTACCGCAGGGACCTTTTCGCCGACAAGGATATCCAGGCGAAGTTCAAGGTGAAATACAATTACGACCTGCCGACACCACCGACGACGATGCAGGAATACCATGACGTCTGCGACTTCTTCACCGGATGGGACTGGAACGGCGACGGCCAGAACGACTGGGGCCTCTCGCTCCACGCCAAGGTCAACGAGCAGGGCTTCTTCCACTTCCTGACGCTGTCGGCGCCCTTCGTCATCTCGCCGGACAACAAGTATTACTTCTTCAATCCGGACACGATGAAGCCGCTGATCAACTCCGAAGGCCATCTCAGGGCGCTGGAAGACTACGTCAAGTTCCTCGCCAACGGGCCCAAGGAGCAGATCGCCTGGACGCTCGGCCAGGGCTGGAACCTGTTCCTCGCCGGCAATTCGGCGACCGAGCCGACGTGGGGCGACCTGCCGACGCTGGCGCAGGATCCGAAGACCTCCAAGGTTCAGGGCAAGATGGGCGCAGCCCCGCTGCCCGGCACCACCGAGGCATTCAATCCGATCACCGGCGAGTGGAAGAAGTACGACCTCAACCAGGTCGGCAACACCAACGGCGGCAGCTGGCACCTGGTCATCTCGAGCTTCTCGAAGAAGCAGGAGATGGTCTACGACTTCCTGTCGTTCATGGCGAACAAGAAAAACGCCCTGTGGGAAGTCGCGACCGGCTGGACCGGCGTGCAGCCCGGCTTCAAGTTCGAGTATTTCCCGCCAGAGGGCTCGGGCAACCCCGGCCAATGGAAGGATCTCGGCTGGAACGAGGACGACGCCGTCAACTACCTCAGCGGCTACTACAAGGCGCTGGCTGCGCCGGTGCAGCAGGAATACCTGCGCATTCCGGGTGCCGCCGAATACTGGCACGAGCTCGACATCAATCTGTCGGCCGTGCTCGGCGGCCAGATGACGCCGAAGGATGCGCTCGACGCCACTGCGGCGGCCTGGGAGAAGATCACCGACCGCTACGGGCGCGAGGAGCAGAAGAAGCTCTACGCGGCGTCCTTCGCCTGAGAACAGCAATCGGGTCCGCGGCGGTTCGCCCGCCGCGGACCTTCGCAGTCAGAAGAAGACCCGCACGGGAGGGGGCATCGTGGCGTACGGCGTGCGAAGGCTGGAGAGTGGCGGCGCGTTCAAATACATATTGCTGCTGCCTGCGGTCATCTGGGTCATCGCGTTCACCTTCGTGCCGCTGCTGGCGGTGCTGCGCTACAGCTTCGCCAACTATGTGCTCGGGCGGGGCATCACCGGCTATGTCGGCTTCGCCAACTACGTCGACGTTCTGACCTCGGCCCAGTTCTGGCACAGCATCTGGGTCACGGTCATCTATGTGGTGGTGGCGGTGCCGATCGAGCTGGTGCTCGGCTTCCTCGCCGCGTGGCTGGTCAATCTCAACGCGCCCGGCACGAAGACGTTCCGAACCATCATCGGCTCGCCGCTGTTCACCCTGGAAGTGGCCATCGGCTATCTCGGCGTGACCTTCTTCACCGCCCAGGGCGGGCTCATCACCGTGCCGCTTGCCGCGCTCGGCATTCACATCCCGTGGATGTCGACCGCCTATGGCGGCATCGCCGGGGCGATCCTGCTCGACATCTGGCGGTGGACTTCGTTCATCTTCATCATCGTGCTGGCCGGCCTCGCCGGCATCCCCAACGAGCTCTATGACGCGGCGATCCTCGACGCCAAGAGCCATTGGCAGGTGATGTGGCGCCTGGCGGTGCCGCTGGCCTGGCCGGTGACGACGGTCGCCATCCTCCTGCGCATCGTCGAGTGCCTCAAGGTGTTTGCGATTCCCTTCGCGCTGACCTCCGGCGGGCCAGGCACCAGTACGCAGCCGTTCAGTGCCATGGACTACCTGACGACCATCCAGTTCTTCGACTTCGGCAGGGGGTCGGCGATGGCGGTCGTATTCCTGGTCCTGGTCGCGGTGGTCATCACGGTGTTCTTCAACCGCATGCGCAAAGTGCTGACCTAGGAGGCAAGGGATGGGCAACATTCTGTGGATCCGCGCCAGCCTGTGGTCCCGCCTGCTGGTCTACGTGCTGCTGATCGCGGCGGCGACGTTCACCGTGGTGCCGTTCCTGTGGGCCGCGGTCAATTCGGTCAAGACGCTCAGCCAGACGTTCGAGCTCGGCGCCTTCATCCCCTTTCTCGAATTCCAGCCGACGTTGGATTCCTGGCGCGACGTGTTGTCCGACCCGCAGACGACGAAGGCCTTCGTCAACAGCTGCGTGATCAGCGCCGGCACCACCATCTTCGCTCTGATCCTCGGGGTTCCCGCCGCCTACAGCCTGGCGCGCTACGAATTCCGCCGCTTCAAGTCGAACGACATCGCCCTGTGGTTCCTGTCGCAGCGCGTCCTGCCGCCGGCAGTCGTGCTGGTTCCCTTCTACCTGCTGCTCGTCTACCTGCGCCTGATCGACACCTGGATCGGCCTGATCCTGTGTAACTCGACCTTCAACCTCGCCTTCGTCGTCGTGATCATGCGCGACATCTTCCGCGATGTGAGCATCGAGATCGAGGACGCGGCCAAGGTCGAGGGGGCGACGCCGTGGCAGATCTTCTGGATGATCGCCCTGCCGCTGTCGCTTGATGGCCTGGTCGTTTCGTCGGTGCTGGTCTTCGCCTTCACCTGGAACGAGGCGCTCTTCGCCTCGGCGTTGACCTCGCAGGACGCCAGTCCGTTTTCGGCGCTGGTGCTGGCCGCGCGCTCGACCCGCGGCGTCGATTTCAACACCGCCGGCGTCAACACGATCATCGGCATCATTCCGCCGGTGATCTTCTATTTCTTCGTGCAGCGCTACCTCGCCCGCGGCCTGTCGTTCGGCGCGGTGAAGGGCTAGCAGGCAGGCATTTGCCGGCAGTGGGTGACGGGCGTTCGGCGCAATGCGGCGATCTGCGCAATGGCAAGCCGCGCCCGCACCGCGACATCCTGAGGCGTGTGTGCTGTGCAGCACGTGCGCACTGCCACGGGCTCATGCGGGCAGGACAAACCTGCAGGGCATGCGACGTGCCGGCGGCAAGGAGAAGCAACTCCATGCTCAATCGCAGGCTCATCATCATGGCGGGCGCCCTGGTCTTTTTCCTGGCCGGCGCGCTCGCCCCGGCGCAAGCGGCCACGGTGGTCGGCGCGTGGGTCGGCCAATACAACGACCCGGCCAACGGCACGGCCATGCGCGTCGAATACAGCATCATGCCGAACGGTACCTACCAGAAGACCTTCGCCATTCAGCTCGGCATCTCGGGCGGCTACGACTGGGTCGCCGGGGTGTGGTTCATGGACGACCAGTGGCTGCGCTTCGAGGTGAAGCAGCACTATTCCAGCTCCAGCGGCAACAGCGGCCCGCTGCCCGGAGGCGAGCTGTGGCGCGTCCAGATGCCCAACGCGAATCTGCTGGTGCTGACCCATTCGCTTTGCGTGCAGCAGCAACTGAACCGGCCGGACTGCGTGTTACGGCTGAACCGGGCGCAGTAGACGCCGGGCCTGCGCTGCGGGACGTAAGGCCACGCGGATCGGGCACGGCCGCGCACTTCGCCAGGCGGTGGCCGCGCCGGTGAAGAAGGCGCACCCGGACCAATCGCGCAGCGGATTCGTAGCGCGGCCGGTCCCCCCACAGCTCCGTCAATCGCTGGCAACGGCACCGGTTTGGGGCGAGACTGCGCCCAACACGGAGTCGAATTCATGACCAAGATCGCAGTTGTCGGCGCCGGCCTGATCGGCCGGGCCTGGGCGCTGAGCTTTGCCCGCGCCGGATACGATGTGGCGCTGACCGACGCCGCGCCGGGCCAAGTCGAAGCGGCCTTCGCCTTCATCGACAGCGCGCTCGAAGACCTCGCCGGCTTCGACCTCCTGAACGGCGCCCGCCCGGCGGCGGTGCGCCAGCGCATCGCCGGCACCCCGAACCTAGCCGAAGCGCTGGCCGACGCGGTCTATGTGCAGGAGAACACGCCGGAGGACCTCGACACGAAACGGGCGGTCTTTGCCGAACTCGACGGACTGGCGCCGGCCGACGCGATCATCGGCAGTTCGGCCTCGGCGCTGCTGCCCTCGGCCTTCACCGAGGGACTGACGGGCCGGGCACGCTGCCTCGTCGCCCATCCGATCAACCCGCCCTATCTGGTGCCGGCGGTCGAAATCGTGCCGGCGCCATGGACCGACCCGACGGCGGTGGAACGGACGCGGCAGATCATGGCGGGGGCCGGCCATACGCCGATGGTGCTGCGGCACGAGAAGAACGGCTTCATCGTCAACCGGCTGCAGGGCGCACTGCTGCAGGAGGCGTTCCGGCTGGTCGCCGACGGCGACGCCTCGGTCGAGGACGTGGATGTGGCGATCCGCGACGGGCTGGCGCTGCGCTGGAGCTTCATGGGGCCGTTCGAGACCATCGACCTCAACGCGCCCGGCGGCGTGCGCGACTACGTGCGGCGCTATCACGGCATCTACGACGAGATATTCGAACAGCAGACCCGGCGCGCCGACTGGACGGGCCCGGTCATCGACACGATCGAAACGGAACGGCAGGCGCGCCTCGATCGCAAGGACGTTGCCAGGCGGGCGGCCTGGCGCGACCGCCGCCTGATGGCGCTGGCCGCCCACAAGCGCGCGGCGCGCGATGAAATCGGAGACTGACCATGGCGGCCGAGGCGCGCGCAATCCTGGCGCTCAAGGGTGGCGGCGAGGCTGAGTCCTGGCCCCACTAACAAGACGGCCGCCGGGAGGAAGCGGCGGCCGTAGGGCTCACATGCGGCGCTTTCGTTCAGTCTTCGGCGGATCCGCGCGTGCGCCTACGCGCCAATCCGTGAAAAGAAAGGCCCCGGCCGCGCGGCCGGGGCCTTTCGCTCATGACGCTTGCGCCGGTTATGCCGGCGTCTCCTTTGGCGCTTCCGGTTTCTTGTCGCCGCGCAGCACCACGTAGATCGCCGGGATCACCAGAACGGTGAGCAGCGTCGACGAGGCAAGGCCGAAGAGCAACGAGATCGCCAGACCCTGGAAGATCGGGTCGGCGAGGATCACCGCCGCGCCGATCATCGCCGCCAGCGCGGTCAGCAGGATCGGCTTGAAGCGAGTGGCGCCGGCTTCGAGCAGAACCTCCAGCAGCGGGCGGCCGGGCGTGCGCGCCATGCGGATGAAGTCCACCAGCAGGATCGAGTTGCGCACGATGATGCCGGCCAGCGCGATGAAGCCGATCATCGATGTCGCCGTGAAGGGCGCGTGGAAGAGCCAGTGCCCGAGCATGATGCCGATGAGGGTCAGCGGAATCGGCGTCAGGATGACCAGCGGCACCTTGAACGAGCCGAACTGGGCGACGACGAGAATGTAGATGCCGAAGATCGCGACCATGAAGGCGGCGCCCATGTCGCGGAAGGTCACCCAGGTCACCTCCCATTCGCCGTCCCACAGCAGGGTCGGCTGGGATTCGTCGTCGGGCTGGCCATGCAGCGCGATGGTCGGCTTGGGCACGCCGCCCCAGTCGGCATCGGCGATGGCCTTGTCGACGGCGAGCATGCCGTAGAGCGGCGCCTCGTAGGCGCCGGCCAGATCCGCCGTTACCATCTCGGCGGTGCGGCCGTTGTGGCGGAAGATCGGGAACGACGTCTGCTCGCGCACGGCATGGACCACGTCGCCAAGCTCGACCACGCCGGTGCTGCCGGGAATGCTGTTGGCGCCGACCGGCAGGGCAAGAGCGCGCTCGTTGACCACGTTGTTGGCCTTCGAGGCCTCCAGCACGATCGGGATGGGCTGGCGCCCACCGCCACGATGCGAATAGCCGACCGTCTCGCCGCCATAGAAGGCGGTGATCGTGTCGTAGACGTCGCTCTCGTCCACCTTGTGGTATTCGAGATTGTTCTGATCGACCTTGAGGCGCACGCGCTCGGTCTGGACCCCATAGGAATCGTCGACGTCGACGATGAAGGGCACGCTCTGGAACGCCTCGCGAACCTTGGCGGCAATGGCACGACGCGTGTCTGCGTCCGGCCCGTAGATTTCGGCCAGCAGCGTGGAGAGAACTGGCGGCCCCGGCGGCGGCTCGACCACCTTGATCGAGGTGCCGGCCGGCGCGTCGATGCCCTTGAGACGCTCGCGGATTTCGAGTGCCACCGCGTGGCTCTCGCGGCTGCGCTCCCCCTTTGGCGTCAGGTTGACCTGAGCATCGCCCTGATAGGGCTGCGAGCGCAGATAGTAGTGGCGCACCAGGCCGTTGAAGTCGAACGGAGAAGCCGTGCCAGCATAGGTCTGGAACGACTTGATCTCCGGAATCGAAGCAACACGGTCGACTGCCTCCTGCAGCACCCGGTTGGTCTCCTCGACCGAAGAGCCTTCGGGCAGATCGGCGAGGATCTGCAGGTGGTTCTTGTTGTCGAAGGGTAGCAGCTTGACCGTCACATGCTCGGTATAGAGCAGGCCGAGCGAGCCGATGGTGAGGATGCCGACAATGGCGAGGAACGTCCAGGCGCGGCCTTTGGTGGCCAGCACCGGGCGGGCGACCGCCATATAGGCACGGGCGAGCGCGCCCTTGTGGCCGTGATGGGCCTCGTGCTCGGCCGTGCCGGTCTTCCGCAGGCGCATCATCAGCCACGGCGTCAGGATCACCGCAACGAAGAACGAGAACAGCATCGCCGCCGACGCATTGGCCGGAATCGGGCTCATATAGGGGCCCATCAGGCCAGAGACGAAGAGCATCGGCAGCAGGGCCGCGATCACAGTCAGCGTTGCCACGATGGTCGGGTTGCCAACCTCGGCAACGGCCTCAATCGCTGCCTGACGGTGACTTCGCCCGTCATACATGCCCCAGTGCCGGGCTATGTTCTCGATGATGACGATGGCGTCGTCGACCAGAATGCCGATCGAGAAGATGAGCGCAAACAGACTGACGCGGTTCAGCGTGTAGCCCATCATGCGCGCGGCAAACAGCGTCAGCAGGATCGTCGTCGGGATGACGATGGCGACCACGACCGCCTCGCGCCAGCCGATCGAGAAGGCAACCAGCAGAACGATCGACACCGTGGCAAGGCCAAGGTGAAAGAGCAGTTCGTTGGCCTTCTCGTTGGCGGTTTCGCCGTAGTCGCGGGTGATCGTCATGTCGACATCTTCGGGGAAGATGCGGCCACGCAACTCCTCAAGCTGCTTGATGACGTTTTCGGCGATGACCACGGCGTTGGTGCCGGAGCGCTTGGCAATGGCCAGCGTCACCGCCGGCGCCCGTTCCAGCGTGCCGTCGGCCTTGCGCACTTCGGTGGCGCGCGTCTCGTTCGGCTGGGAGGCGAGCGATATGCTGGCGACATCGCGCACGTAAACCGGCCGTCCGTCGCGGCTGGTGATGAGGATGTTGCCGATCTCGGGCAGCGTCTGCAAAGTCTGCCCGGCGACCACGGCAACCTGCCCGTTGGCATCGCGGATCGTGCCCGCTGTGAAGGAGCGGTTGGCACCCTTGATCTTGGTGGAAAGTTGCGCCAGCGTGACGCCGAACAGCGACAGCTTCTCCGGATCGGGCTCGACGCGGATTTCCTCGGGCTGGTCGCCGACGATGTAGGTCAGGCCGATATCCCGCAGCTTGGAAACCTCGACCTGAAGCTCGCGCGCCAGACGCGTGAGGCCATTGGCCGTCCAGTGCGCCGCGGCCCCCGGCTTGGGCGTCAGCGTGACCGTGACGATCGCCACATCGTTGATGCCGCGGCCGACGATCAGCGGTTCGGGAATGCCGACCGGGATACGGTCCATATTGGCGCGCACCTTCTCATGCACGCGCAGGATCGCCGTATCGGCGTCGGTGCCAACGACGAAGCGGGCGGTCACCATGGTGCCGTCGTCGGTGGTCTGGGAGTAGACATGCTCGACGCCGTCGATGCTCTTGACGATCGTCTCCAGCGGCTCGGTAACGAGCTTGACTGCATCCTCGGCCTTGAGGCCGTTGGTGCTGACGTGGATATCGACCATCGGCACCGAGATCTGCGGCTCTTCCTCGCGCGGCAGGGTGACCAGCGCGACGATGCCGAGAATCACCGCCGCCAGCAGGAAGAGCGGCGTCAGCGGCGAACCGATGAAGGCGCTGGTCAGGCGCCCCGCAATACCGAGCTTCATGGGACCAACACCTTGTCGCCGGCATTGAGGCCGGTGAGAATCTCGATCAGTTCGGTGCCGTCGCGCTCGAAGGTCTCGCCGAGGATGACGGCGACGTCGACCGGCGCTTCGCCGGCGCCGGCCAGGCGGATGTAGTCGACGCCGTGGCGGGTGGTCACGGCCGCCCGCGGCACCGCGAGAACCTGACGGTGCGCGACCGGGACCCAGACGAGAGTCCGCTCGCCGACGAAATAGGTGCCGAGGCCATCGACCTCGACATCGGCGAGCACACGGCCGTCGGTGATCTCAGGATAGATCTTGACCAGCTTGCCCTTGCGCGCCTTAGCCGGGTCGGGACCGTCGGCGCTGGCCGCTTCGGCCGCGAGCACGCGCTGGCCAACCAGAACGGTGCCGCCCTCGGTGATTTCGGTGGCGTGGCGCTCGGGCAGATAGAGGCGCAGGAAGTAGCCGCCACTGGCAACCGTGGCGATCGAATCGCCAGCCAGGACGACCGAGCCGAGGGTCACCGGCACAGTGATGACGCGGCCGTTCTCGGGAGCGACGGTATCGCCCTCGACGGCCTGCTGGGCGAGCACGTCGCGCTTGGACTTGGCCGCGGCAAGTTGACTCATGTACACGTCGACTTGCATCTGCGCCTGGTCGAGCTTGGCCTTGGTGGTGGCGCCGGTATCGAACAGGCGCTGGCCGCGCTCAAGCTCGACGCGGGCGTTCTCCAGCTGCGAGGTGATCGCCTGAATGTCGGCGTCGGCGGCATCGATCTGCAGGGCGATCTTCGGATCGACGATCTTGGCGATGACCTCGCCCTTGGTGACCTCGGTGCCCTCGGTGACCGTGATCTCGGTGATGGTGCCGCCGATGCGCGTGCGCGCCGGCACGAGGTGACGGCTCCGCACCTCGCCGAAGACGGCCTTCAACTCCTCGATGCTGGTCGGCGTGACGGTGAACTCGGCGGCTGCCGCGGCGTTTCCGGCAAGCGCGGCAAGGCAGATGGCGGCCATCGCAAGGACGGCGGGGCGGGCCCTCATGGGCAGACTCCAAGTGTCATCGGGCCACCAACCGGCAGCCGGTGAATCTGTGTGGGGCGGGATAAGCTTAGCGGCTGCCGGCGGCGTGCGACTTGAGGCCCATCAAGCGTAGAAAGCTCCTAGCTGGGCAGATGCCGGTAAAAGCCGACTGGAACATGTTGAGGCCGACGAAGGCGGTCAGCAGGAACCAGTACGGCGAGAGGAAATAGCCCAGTGCCAGGGACAGCAGAACCAAGGTGCCAGCCACGGCGAAAACGGCGCGATCGACGGTCATCGTGAACTCCTCAAGAATGATGGACGGCGCCGGCACGCTCCCCCCGAAAACGTCCGAAATTGCTGGGTCGCCCGGCTTTCGCTTGCATCTAACATTCAAGAAGAATAAATTCAAGATCATGAATGTGAAAGACATGATCCCGGCCAGCGACCTTGCCGCCAGCCTGATGCGCAGTTTGTCGCATCCGCAGCGGCTGCTGGTTCTGTGCGCGCTCGGCAACGGCGAGAAGTCGGTGTCGGAGCTGCGCAGCCTGCTCGGCGGTGTCGAGCAGGTGCCCATGTCACAGCAGCTCATGCGGCTGAGGGCCGACGGCCTAGTCGAATCGCGGCGCGAGGGAACGACGGTCTACTATCACATCGCCCGGCCGGAGGTTCTGCTGGTCATCGGGGCGCTGGAGACCGCCTACTGCACCCCGGCGCGAAACCGAAAGGGCGGCAGCGAGCCGCCCTGCCAGGGGCCAGACTGCGCCCCCCCTGCTGCCTCATCCTCCGGCAAGGCGTAGCCGGGTCGTTCGACCGCGGCTCAGCGCAGGCTGAGGATGCGCCCGGGCGCCAGCAGGAAGGGCGGCAGCCAGCCGGCCAGTTGCTGAACGGCAGGACGTCCGACTTCAGACGAATGCCCAGAACGTCGGCCATGAAGGCGCGGCGGGCGGAGACGCGCGCCCATGCGGCGGTGTGACACTTGGCGTTCGTCTTGATTGATGCTGATGCCAGACGCAACTAATGGTCGCAGTTCTCAATTCACAGGATCGACTGAGAGGAGGCATGCAGTCATGAAGCACAGCGTGACGCTTCTATGCGTGATCATTGCCGCCTTGGCATATGCCCAGTCGGCACAAGCGGATGACCGGCGGCTCGTCTACCAGATCGAGGTCACCGATCCCGGCTCCAGGAACCAGGGGTGGCATGGGACGCTCTACGATCGAGACGGCGGCCCGATGGTTGTCCCGCCTGGCCGGACGGTGACGAACGGTGCGGGAGCCTTCGTCAGCGTTCCCTGCACCGTGGCCTTCGTTCCCTGCGGCATGATCTATGCCAACATGATCGACTGGATGACGGAGCCCCACAACGGCAACGTGATTATGGATCCCAACGCCTGGGCGTATCGGCTTTACGTGACGGCCGAAGGGTCGAGGAGCGAGGGGTGGCACGGAGAGCTGCTGCATGGCGGTGGCGCGGTCCCTGCCCAGCCGAACTCCTTTGACGCGCCCATGGGGCCGTTCAGGTGGTACGAGAATCCCTACCGCTGGGGCCGCCATGGTTGGTTCCATGTCTCGTGGCGCGGAAATGGTTCCGGCTAGCCAGTAAACGGGCCCACGGCCGCCGCCCTAACTGAATCCGTGCCGGATCGGGCAATTCAGCGCAGGCTGAGGATGCGCCCGGGCGCCAGCAGGAAGGGCGGCAGCCAGCCCTGGATGTTGCTGAACGGCAGGACGTCCGGCTTCAGACGAATGCCCAGAACGTCGGCCATGAAGGCGCGGCGGGCGGTGATGCGCGCCCATGCCGCCGGATGACGTTCGGCGAATTCGGCGCGGCCGCGTTCGTCGAGAAGCGCGATGCCGTCCTCGATGTTCGAGGTGAACCAGGGCGTGCCGGTCGCCGGGATGATGTCGATCTGGAGCGCCTGGCCGGAGCGCAATGTCTCGGCGCTGCCCGGATAGATCGGCGTGTTCATCCACTCGTCGAGATGGATCAGGTGGCCGGGATTGAGCCCGACATTGAAGAAGGGGTCGCCGAGATGGCGCTTGACGAGCGCGTCGAGCGTGCCGCCGGAGACGCCGATGCCGACGGTCTCGTACCACTCGGCGGCGCAGGCGAAGTACGGCGCCGCCAGCCGCGCCACGTAGTCGCGGATCGCCTCCGGCAGGTCGCCGGCGTCCTCGGCAACGAAGCCGGCGCGGGAGGTCAAGGCGCCCCAGACACCGTAGGCGGTGGTGAAGGGATCGCCGCGTTCGATTCTGCGGTCGAGCGGGCTGCCGAGGCCGAGCGAAGCGCGTGGGCCGGCGGACAGCATCAGGTGGCAGCTCAACGGCGCGCCGATCGGTTGCAGCAAGGTCGCCGCCTCCCGCTCGCGCAAGCCCGGCGCGAGGCCGAAGACGACGCGCTTGACCGCTTCCGAGACATGGACGGCGGCGAACTCGAAGGCGGCAAGCTGGTCGATCTCGTTGACCGCGCGCAGGCCGGCGCTGGCGTGCATGAACAGCGCCGTAGCATTGACCACCGCACCGCCCTCCCCCACCAGCCGGCGGAGCGTATCGACGATGAAGGCTGGGCTCTCGATCCACAGATCCGGATGCGGCGTCTCGTGCGGCCCGTAATATTTCCAGCCGGCGATGCCGACGCGCTGCCCCTTGGCGATGCCGGCCTCGGCCAGGAGATCGGCGAGCGGCGGCGTCTGCCTGCGTTCCTGACCGAGCAGGCCGAAAGGCGGATAGAGGCGGACGTCGAGGCCAACCGGCGCGGCGCGACCGGCGCCCTGGTTCTCCGGTCCGGCGAGCAGCATCGCCTCCCTGCCCGGCACAAGGACGAGCAGCGCCTCCTCGAAGCGCGGGTCGAAGCCGGTGGCCCAGGCAAGATTGGCGAAATGCTCGCGGTCGCCATAGACGACAAGCGCCGACAGCCCCGCCGGCTCGATGCTGCCGATCAGCCGCGCCAGACGTTCGGCATAAAGCGCCGGCGGCAGGTCCGGGCGGGTCGCGGGGGTTCCGAATTCCGGAAGGTTCGCCTCGATGAGGCGCACGTCACCGGGCGAGCGTGTCATGGCGGTCGGGTTCCAGGCTGCCGGGCGGTCAGTTGCCGGGCGGCGGTTCCGGCAGCCAGTATTCGGCGTCCGGCTTGCCGCGTTCGATGCGCACGAAATTGTTGGCGAAGACGCGGTAGGAGTGGCTCCATTCGCCATCCGGCCACTGAACGCGAATGTTGGCGCGCTCGGCCGTGCCGAGGCCGATATGGACGAAGCCGGCCTGGCCCGAGGCATGGCCGCCTCCGACGGTGATGGTGCGGTCCATGACGTTGACGCCGGCCTTGACGTTGACGTGCGCGCCGACCGCGTTGCGGTTGGCCCCGGACTGGGCCAGCTCGACCTCGAGCCAGTTGCCCAGCGGCTCGTCGCCGCCCCAGGCGGCCTTGGCGCCGAGATTGCGGAACAGGCTCACCGGCGCCTCGCGGTTGACCACCACGAGATCGAGCATGCCGTCCATGTTGAGATCGACCGCCGCGGCGCCGCGCCCGCGCCGCATCAGGGCAATGCCGGCTTCGCTTCCCACTTCGCGGAACGTCTTGTCCCACTGGCCAAGCAGCAGGTTGTCCGGGTCGTCGGCGGCAAAGTCAGGCATCGCTTCGACATTGCCCTTGGAGATGAACAGGTCGAGCAGCCCGTCATTGTTGAAGTCGGCGAACTGGCTGTGCCAGCCGGTTGACGGGCGCACGTCGCCGCCGACATAGGGCCGCGCCGCGGTGACGCCGAGGGGAAAGGCGATATCCTGGTAGACGGGACGGTCGTTGTCCGACTCCTCGGAGAGCCGCTGCAGCTTGGTGTCGCCCATCGAGGTGATGGCATAGACCGGATAGCTGTTGCCGAAGAGCTCGGCCTGGGCGATGCCCATGCCGTAGATCACCAGATGCTGCCAGCCTTCCGACGGGGTGTAGAGCCGCGGCGGCTTGCCCGGATCGACGTGCCACATCTGTTCTTCGCCGCCGCGATAATACTGGCGGTCATTGGCGACACGCAGCGCGGCAACGCCCGACTGGTTCCAGTCGGTGAACAGCATCGACAGCGTGCAGTAGCTGGGCGACAGATCGAAGGGGTCGCTGTAGTCCGGCTTGTCCTTGGAGGCGGGACGGTCGAGATAATTGTCGGCGCAGGTGCCCCAGGGCGCGCCGGGGGCCTTGCGATCGACATAGTTGCCGATGGCAAGCGTCGGGAAGGCCTGCCCCTCCTCCCAGGTCGCCGAAAAGGCCGTCGTCCAATCCTTGCCGCCATCGAAAGCGAACAGGCTGTTGGCGACGTCGAATTGGCAGGCGCCCTTGCCCTTGAGGATGAGGTTGCGGCCGAGGCGAAGGACGACGAGGTCCATCAGGCCGTCATTGTCGATGTCGAGCGGATAGGCGCCAAGGACCTTGGTGAGATCCTCATCGGGGATATCCAAGGAGACCTTGGTGAAGCTGAGCGCGCCGCCGGTCGGGCTGTCGTTGCGATAAAGCGTGGCCGGGCTGGTGCCGCCGGCGAAGAACAGGTCCGGCTTGCGGTCGCCGTTACAATCGAACGTCGCCACGCCGCCACCGACGAAGAATTCCCAGCCGCCGGTGTATTTGTGGTCGATGCCGGCGGCTAGCGCTTCCTCGTGCATGTCGGGAACGTCGTTGGGCACTTGAACCGGCTTGGCGTCGTCGGCGTGGGCCGCAGCGGCCGCGCACAGAGCGGCGGCCAGGACAAGTGCGGCGAACGGACCCCGTGTCATTGGCGGACCACCAGAGTCTTCAGGAAGGCGATAAGTGCCGAACGGTCGCCCTCGTCGGCGGCGATGTACTTCTTGCGCAAATCGGTGGCCGAGCCGCCATGGGCACGAATGACCGCGTCGAGCGTCGAGAGGTCGGCGCGGTGGCCATAGGGTGCCGTCGAGCCGACGCCCCACAGCCGGGGAGTCAGGAAGACGTCGCGCTCGACGAAACGCTGGGCGATCAGCTCGTTGCCGAGCGTGCTCTCCTCGCCGTCGGAGATGCGGTGGCGCTTCATGTCGCTGAACAGCGGCACGAGAATCTGGCCCTTGTCGTTGCGCGGCAGGGCCTTCACCCAGTCAAGCATGCCGAGGTCGTAGGAGATCGGCTTGGCGACCTCGCCCATGCGCAATGTGCCGGCCGTATCGTAGGGCGCGGGATCGGCGAAGGTCAGGCTGTCGAGGGGCAGGAAGGGTTTGTGGCAGCTGTCGCAGCCGAGCGCACCGAATACTTGCTCGCCGCGGGCGGCCGCGTCGCGCCAGCGCTGATCATCCGGCACCATGCGGGTCGGGGCCGCCAGGGTCGCCTGGAAGGCGACCAGCGCCGAGACATCGCCGGGCGACAACTCGTCGGGAACACCATCGCCGTCGAAATCGTCGGTTCCGGTCCAGCGCTTGCCGAAACGCTCGCTCGCCTCCATGCCCTCGTGGGCATTGGCCGCGTTGACGGTGAACTGGCGGATCGAAGCGAAGACCCCCTTCTGACTGAAGGGACGGATGGTGAGGTCCGAATCGACGCCGTCCAGCTCGGAGAAATCGACCAGGCCGTCGGGCATGACGGTGAGCTTGCCGAAGTCGACGCCCTTGGAGGACAGGCTGACGGTCTCCGGCTGGCCGCTCTTGCGGGCGGCGGCAACCGCCTGCTCGCGTTCCCGGCGCAGCTCCGCCGTCATCTCGCGGGCAAGCAGTTCGACGAGGCCGTCGCCGAACAGGGCAACCGTTCCGCGCTCGTTGGAGAACTGCGGGTCGAGCGTATCGAAATCGGCGCTCTCAAAACCCTCGGAAACGAAGGCGTTGACCGTGAAGTCACCGCCGCCGCCGGCAAACGGCGTGTTGTGACAGGCCTTGCAGGTGGTCGAATCGAGGCCGGCGGTGCGGCGGAACATGGTGTCGACGGGGTGCTTGCGCAGCGTCGGGATGATCGACTGGGTGGCCATCGGGCGACCAAGCCCGTCGGCGGTGGTGAAGTTCGATGAAAACAGCGCCTCGCCGTCCTTGACCAGTTGCGCCAGCCGGTCGGCGGTCAACGCGCCTTCGAACTGGCTGAAATCGACGTGGCCGTGGACCGCCTTTTCCGCCCATGGCACATCGTCACCGGCGGCAGCCGGGCCGCCGACCAGCAACGCCGCGCAGATTGCGGCTGCCCTCAGTCGAGCCTGGTGTCGCCTTCCATGCCCGTGCGATCCATGCGTCATGCCCTCGCCTCTGTATAGGCGTCCGTGATCGTCACGCCGGGCGGAACGGTGCCGCCGATGATCATGCCCAGAACCTGATCCGTATCGACTTCGTCCTTGTTGACCGTGCCGACCATGCGCGCCGTCTTCATGACGGTGATGCGGTCGGCGAGATCGAAGACGTCGTGGATTTCGTGGCTGATGAGGAAGATGCCGATGCCTTCCTTCTTCAACTGCTTGACGAGGTCGCGCACCTGGGCGGTCTCGGCCGGGCCGAGGGCCGCGGTGGGCTCGTCCATGATCAGGATGCGGGCGTTGAAATAGATCGCCCGGGCAATGGCAACCGACTGGCGCTGACCGCCGGAGAGCGCCATGACCGGCGTCTTGAAGCCCTTGAACAGGGGATTGAGGCGGCCCATCACGTTGCGGGTGGCGTGCTCCATGGCAACGTCGTCGAGCGTGTTGAACCGGGACAACAACTCGCGCCCGAGGAAGACGTTGGCCGGCGCATCGACGTTATCCGCCAGCGCCAGGTTCTGGTAGATCGTCTCGATGCCCAGCGCCTTGGCGTCGCGCGGGTTGTTGATCGATACCGCCTTGCCGTTGACGTAGATCTGCCCCGAATCGGCGTGGTAGGCGCCGGAGAGCACCTTCATCAGGGTCGACTTGCCGGCGCCGTTGCCGCCGACAAGGCCCACCACTTCGCCCGGATAGAGCGAGATGGACGCGTTCTCCACGGCATGAACGCCGCCGAACGACACGTAGATATTGCGCATCTCGACGAGCGGTGTGCGGTCATCGGCCATCGCTGGCAACTCCTAATCCGTGACGCCTATTTGGCCCGTCTGCGGTAGGCGGTGTCGATGCCGACCGCGATCACAAGCACCAGGCCCGAGACGATGTTCTGCAGCGGCAACTCAATGCCCATGAGCTGCATGCCCGATTGCAGCGACTGCATGACCACGGCGCCGAGCATGGCGCCGGGCACGGTGCCGATGCCGCCGGCGAACGACGTGCCGCCGATGATCGTGGCGGCGATGACGTAGAGTTCGTCGTTGGTGCCGAGCGCGTTGGTCGCGGCGTTCAGGCGGGCCGATGCGACGATGCCGGCGATGGCGCACAGGACCCCCATGAGGACGAAGATCTTCATGATGATCCAGCGGGTGTTGATGCCGCCGAGTTCCGCCGCCTCAGGATTGCCGCCGATGGCGAAGACGTAGCGCCCGAAGCGCGTGCGCGTGGCGAGGAAGGTCACCCCGAAACCAACGGCGAGCGCGATCAGCACTGGGATTGCCAGGCCGAGGGAGAAGTACAACTCGCCGGTCTCCGGCCAGGCGATGTCGTGCAGCTTGGCATACTGCTTCGCCAGACCGATCGGCATCGGATAGGCGTTGATGACCGCGATCGCGCCGATCACGGCACCGCAGCCGATGAAGGCGAGCGTCAGCTCAGCCCAGATCGGGCGCAGCGGAAACTGGAAGCGCACGCGCTGCCGCCGGCCATTGACGATCGCCAGGATGATGCCGACACAGGCGATCGCCGCGATGATCCAACTCAGCGTTTCTCCGATGGAACCGAAGCCGCCGCCGCCGAGCTTGGCGAAATTTGAATCCATGGGCGCCAGCGTGCGGCCGCTGGCCACCCACCACGCCGCGCCGCGCCAGATCAGCAGCGCACCCAGCGTGACGATGAAGGCCGGGATGCCGAAGAAGGCGATGACGAAGCCCTGCAGGCCGCCGATCAGAGCGCCAACCGCGATCCCGAAGACGACAACGATGATCCAGGTCAGGGGCCAGTCGTAGCCGACGAAATGGGGCAGAATCTCGATCTGCATCTTGCCCATGAGCATCGCCAGGAAGCCGTTCAACGAACCGACCGAGAGGTCGATGTTGCGGGAGACGATGACCAGCACCATCCCGGTCGCCATGATGGCCACCGTGGATGTCTGCACCGAGAGATTCCACAGATTGCGTGGCGTCAGGAAGACGCCTTCGCCGAGCGCAAGCGGATTGCCCGACAAACGCCAGGCCGTCATGACCTGAAAGCCGAACCAGATGAGAGCCAGAGCCGCGATCATGCCGAGCATGCGGGCATCGATCTCGGTTGCATTCATGAATGAGCGCAGCAGGCCGGTGCGTCGCCTGCTCGCGCCACCGACCGGAGCGGGTCCGGTCGCACCGGTGGCGTCAGCCATTTTCAGTTACCCAATTTTGCATGCCAGTGGGCATCTGCGCCGCGCGCGAGGCGCGGCGCAGACGGGTAGCTAGTTCAGGCCTTTAGTTGCACACCGCAACGCTGCCCGGCTTCACGCCCTTGCAGACTTCGTCCTTGGTGATCCAGCCCGCGTCGATCACGACGTTCAGGTTGTCCTTGGTGATCGGAACAGGCGCCAGGAACTGCGACGTCATCATGACGTGCTTCGGGCCACCGTCGAACTGCACGGCACCCTCGATCTTGTCCATCGCGGTTCCGCCGGCCATTTCAAGAGCCGCCTTGGCAGCAGCCTTGCCGAGCTCGCGGGCGTCCTTCCACACCGACACGGTCTGCGTGCCGAGCGCAACGCGGTTGAGAGCCGCATGGTCACCGTCCTGGCCCGATACCGGAACCTGGCCGGCCATGCCCTGGGCGGCCAGCGCGGCGACGACGCCACCGGCCATGCCGTCGTTCTCGCAGACCACGGCGTCAACCTTGTTGTTGTTGACGGTCAGGAACTGCTCCATCTCCTTCTGGGCGTTCGACGGATCCCAGTTGTCGGTGTAGGTCTCGCCGACAATCTTGATGTCTCCGCTCTTCACCGCCGCGCCGATCACCTCTTCGATGCCGGAACGCAGGAAGTCGGCATTCGGGTCAGCCGCGTTGCCCTTGATGATGACGTAGTTGCCCTTCGGCTGGGCTGCGAAGACGTACTTGGCTTCGAGCACGCCGACCTGCTTGTTGTCGAAGGTGATGTAGAAGGCCTTCGGGTTCTCGATCAGGCGGTCATAGCCGACCACCGGAATGCCCTCGTCAACCGCCTTCTGGATGGCCGGCTGAATGGCGTCGGTGTCCTGGGCGAGAACGATCAGGGCATTGGCACCCTGCGAGATCAGGTTCTCGACGTCGGTCAGCTGCTTGGAAGCAGAAGACTGCGCGTCGGTCGAGATGTACTTGGCGCCGGCGGCATCCAGCACGCCCTTAATCGCCGCTTCGTCGGTTTTCCAGCGCTCTTCCTGGAAGTTATTCCAGGAAACGCCGACAACGACTTGCGCCAGCGAGACGCTGGCCGAAGCGGCCAGGCCAATCGCCGCGATGGAAGTTACGAGTAGCTTCCTCATCAGTTCCTCCCGTTAGGTAGGTGAACGCCGAGAAATGCAGGCCCCCACCCATGAAGCATCAATCCGTCAAACCGACGCTCCGTTGCACTCGACGATAGCCACGCGTGGCTGCTCGCCGAACGTGCAGCGCCGGAACGGGGGCACCATATCGAGGAAACTGGTTACTCTGCAAGCCATATCAGGCGGCTAGGGGCGTTTCCGGTCAGCATGTCGCAATCAGCATACGAAAGCGCCGGCTGTAATTTTCTCCCCTTCACGCGCGGTCGATCGTCTCGCTACGGCCAAAAAGTACGACGAATCAACGCCCAAGCGGGGAGGATGCCAGGGCGCGGACGAGGGGTCCGCGCCGGCCGATGCGGCGGTCTACTGGTTACTGAGATAAGGCAGCGCGAATACTATAGAAGAAGCGGCGCTGAGGACGAGGAACGCAGCAATGCGAAACGACAGGGACATGCTCACACCTGAAGCCGGGAAAGCCGGACGATGACGCTTATATGCACCGGCGGCCGTCGCTGCGCCGTGACGTCGGTCACAGGCGGCTGCGCCGGACTGTGCCAGCCGGGCGCATGGCGGATTTTGCGGAGATCTAGTGGATGGTGAGGTACGGCAGAGCCAGAACGGCGGTCGAAGCGGCACTCAAAGCGAGGAACACAAAAACGCGAAACGACAAGCTCATGGCAATCCCCCTGGGCCCCTTTCGACATAGCCCGGTTGTATTAATGTTTTGTTGCGCTCATCCGTGAGCGCCCCAGAAACCTCACGAGAATCGCGAGGTTGCGCTGTCTAGACCGTTTTCGGCGCGGAGGGAACTGGCTCCGTTGCGCGACCGCAGAAGAAGATCAAAGCGGGCCGCGGCGGCCGACTTATCCCGTGCAAGCCGGCCCGGTTCTTGTATAGGCTTGCCTCGATATCGGCTGGGAGTCCGCCACAAACGACGCTCGTAACCGCGCCGGTCACCCGTCTCGGGCGGCGCGCGCCACCTCTGCTTGTTTCCGGAGAATGCGAATGACGATCCGCACCACCGTCTGGGGAGAGAACGTCCACGACCGCGAGAATGCGCTCGTACGTGAGATCTACCCAGAAGGCATGCACGGCTGCATCGCCGATGCGCTCAACGCCGATCCCGAGATCACGGCGACGACGGCGACCCTCGAACAGCCCGAGCACGGGCTCAGCGCGGAGCGGCTGGCCGAGACCGACGTTCTGACCTGGTGGGGCCACAAGGCCCACGGCGCGGTCTCCGACGCGATCGTCGAGCGGGTGGCGACACGGGTGTGGGAGGGCATGGGCCTGATCGTCCTGCACTCCGGCCATTTCTCCAAGATCTTCAAGCGCCTGATGGGCACCCCCTGCTCACTCAAATGGCGCGAGGCCGGCGAGAAGGAACGCATCTGGGTGATCAACCGCACGCATCCGATCGCACAGGGCCTGGGCGAAAGCTTCGTCGTCGAACAAACGGAGATGTACGGCGAACCTTTCGCCATCCCCGAGCCGATGGAGACGGTGTTCATCAGCTGGTACGACGGCGGCGAGGTGTTCCGCTCCGGCGTCACCTATCAGCGCGGCGGCGGGCGCGTGTTCTATTTCTCGCCGGGCCACGAGGTCTATCCGGTCTACCACGACAAGAACGTCCAGCAGGTGCTGCGCAACGCAGTGAAGTGGGCCGCCAACCCGGCGCCGGCCTGGGCCGGGATCGCCAACGCACCGAACGTGCCCGTCGACCGGGCACCCGAGCCGATCGAGGAGAAGGGCCCGCGCCTGCACGCGCCGGGCGAAGCCGGCTTCCGCTAGACCGCGATGCGAAACGATCAGGAAAGGCTTCGGCCATGAGCGACGTGGTCCGGCTGGCGATCGTGGGCACCGGCGGCATGGCCCGCACCCATGCCCGCGCCTTCCGCATCCTCCCCGGCGTCGAGCTGGTGGCGGCGGTGGAGCCGCAGGAGGATCGCCTCAACGCCTTCTGCGACGAGTGCGCCATCGCCCACCGTTTCACCGATCTCGATTCGGCGATCGCCTGGGGCGGCTTCGATGCCGCCGCCAACGTCACGCCGGACGCCGTCCACCATCCGACGACGATGAAGCTGATCGCCGCGGGCAAGCACATCCTGTGCGAAAAGCCGCTGGCGACGACCTATCCGCTGGCGCTGGAGATGACCGAGGCGGCCGAGAAGCGCGGGGTGATCAACATGGTCAACCTCACCTATCGCGGCTCGCCGGCGGTGGAAAAGGCGCGCGAGATCGTCGTCAATGGCGAGATCGGCGAGATCCGCCATTTCGAGGCGTCCTATCTGCAGAGCTGGCTGGTCGGCAACCACTGGGGCGACTGGAAGACGGAGGACCGCTGGCTGTGGCGCCTGTCGTCGGGACACGGCAGCCACGGCGTCATCGGCGACATCGGCATCCACATCGTCGACTTCGCCACCTATGCCTGCGCCAACGACATCGTGTGGATGGAGAGCCGCGCCAAGACCTTCCACAAGGCCGACGGCGAGCGCATCGGCGACTACACGCTCGACGCCAACAACTCCTTCGCCATGTCGGTGGAACTCAAGAACGGGGCGCTCGGCGTCATCCACGCCACGCGCTGGGGAACCGGCTATGCCAACACGCTGCGCCTCGACCTGTTCGGCAGCCTGGGCGGTCTGCAGATGATCACCACCGGCGACAAGTCCTGGCTCGGTCGCTGCATCGGCAACGACGTCCACACCATGACCTGGCGCGAAGTCGCCTGCCCGCCGGTGCGCTCGGTCTACCGGCGCTTCATCGAATCGGTGCAGACCGGCGCCCACGCCAATCCCGACTTCCGCCAGGCCACCAAGATCCAGCGCATCCTCGATCTCTGCCTCGAGGCCGGCGACCGCAGCCACGGCGGCGTGCGGCTGGATTAGCGAACCAGCGCCAGGATGAAGCCGTCGTGGCCTTTCGCCCCGACGGTCTGCAGCGCGGTGGCGGTGAGGCGCGGCTCAGCGCCGATGGCTTCGGTGACCTGGCGGGTGCCGCGGATACTGCTGTCGCGGCTCACGGCATCCAGGACGCCGCCATAGCGCACGACATTGTCGATGACGATGGCGCTGCCCGGGCGCGCCAGCTTCAGCGCCCAGTCGAGATAGGCAGCGTTGCTGGTCTTGTCGGCGTCGATGAAGATCATGTCGAACGGCCCGTCACCGACGAGCGTCGGCAAGGTGTCGAGCGCCGCCCCGAGGCGGACGTCGACGATGGCCGCCAGTCCCGCCGCGGCGATGTTGGCACGCGCCACCCGCGCGTTGCGCGGGTCGATCTCGAGCGTGATCAGGCGGCCGTCCGCCGGCAGGGCGCGCGCCATCCAGATGGTCGAATAGCCGCCCAGCGTGCCGATCTCGAGGATGCGGCGGGCGCCGACCATCGACGCCACCATCATCAGCAGCTTGCCAAGACTGGCGGCGACGCTGATCGACGGCAGGCCGGCCGAATCGCTTGCCGCCAGCGCCGATTTGAGCGCCGCGTCCTCGCCGATCAGGTGTTCCTCGAAATAGCGGTCGACCGCCGCCCACCGGGGGTTGTCCATGTCCGTTCAATCCCTGCCGGCGGCGCGAATCCGCGGTTTGCCTGTGACCGGGGTCACTATACGGGCGTTGCCTGGCAACAACACTTGCGGAAAAATGCTGTTGGAATGTTTGGCAGATTCGCTGTTCGCCTTGTCGGGCTGCGGTAATTTGGGCAAACACAGACAAGCGGCGCAGGGTGACGACGCCGTTTTCCAATTTGGGGCGACGGAAGGACGATCGGATGCGGAAGCATTTCCTTATCGCCGTCGGGGCGATGGCCGGCATTCTCGTGGGCCTGCAGGCAGCCCAGGCGGAAGTGCGGACCTACTACGACAACGCGTTGCAGAAGTTTGTGACCTACGACGTCGAGGCGGTGATGGCGCGCGGCGCCCAGGCGCGTGGCGCCAGCTACAGCCCGATCCCGCGCGAGACGGTGTCCTACGATGGCCCCTATTCCCCCGGCACCATCGTGGTCAACACCGAGGAACGGCGGCTCTACTACGTGAGCGACAAGGGCCGCGCGATCAAATACGGCATCGGCGTCGGCCGCGAAGGCTTCACGTGGTCGGGCACCGACCGCGTCTCGCGCAAGGCGGAGTGGCCCGGCTGGACGCCGCCGCCGGTGATGATTGCCCGCGAGAAGGCCAACGGCCGCGTCCTGCCGGCCTACATGAAGGGCGGCATCAACAATCCGCTGGGCGCCCGCGCCCTCTATATCGGCGCGCGCATCTATCGCATTCACGGCTCCAACGAGCCGTGGACCATCGGCCACGCGGTGTCGTCGGGCTGCATCCGGCTGACCAATGACGACATCATCGACCTGTACGACCGGGTGAAGGTGGGGACCAAGGTCGTCGTCCTGAACTGACCTGTCGATCGGGGAGCAGGACAAAGGGCCGGCGGGCTTTTCCGCCGGCTCTTTCTTTTTCGGGGCAAGGACTTCGACGCAGACCCTGCGATGCCGATTCACCTGTCGCGGCTCATCCCCTTGGCCGCGAGCTCGTTGAGGTATTCGGGCCAGCGCACCTCGCGCTCGTCGCCGAGCTGGCGCAGATAGGTCCACGAAAACAGCCCGCTGTCGTGGCCGTCGTCGAAGACGATCTTCACGGCATAGTTGCCGATCGGCTCGAGCGCGGCGATGGCGACATCGCGCTTGCCGCCCACCGTCTGACGCTGATCGGGGGTGTGTCCCTGGACCTCGGCCGAGGGGCTCATCACCCGCAGCATCTCGGCCGGCAGGTCGTGCGCCACACCGTCATCAAAGCGCACCGACAGCGTGCGACGATCCTTGTGCAGGCGGATTTCCGTCGGCCAGGGGGTCTTTTCCGTCATCTCTTTCCTCTGCAATCCGGGGCCAAAGCCTTGTGAACGCGCCGATTTGGCCATGGCGCCGCTTGCGGGCATAATAGCCCCGCATCACCCACTTCTGGAGGTTTCCGCGCGGCCAGCCAACCGCGCCACTGACATTGCATTAGGAGTGACCATGTCTGCACTGACCGAATTCGATCTCGACGACACCGGCAAGATCGACCTCGGCGCGATCTACGATCGCCCCGACCCGCGCGACTACTATCAGACGCTCACCAATCTCGACTACCGCATTCCGGCCGAAGCTGCGCCGGTGTTCCGCCAGGTGATCGAAGTCGAACGATCGGTGCGCAGGCGACGCGCCCTCAAGCTTCTCGATGTCGGGTGTTCCTACGGCGTCAACGCCGCCATCCTGAAACACGATCGCACCCTCCCCGATCTGTTCCGCGCCTATGGCGTAACCACCGCCGCCGCGCTCTCGCGGCGCGAGCTGCTCGCCCGCGATCGCGCGACCTACCAGCGCAACCAGGAGATCACCGTGATCGGCCTCGATCCGGCGACGCGCGCCGTCGGTTATGCCCGCGAGGCCGGCATCCTCGACGGCTACCTCACCCGCGATCTCGAGACGGAGGCGCCGACCGAGGTGGAGCGGGCGCTGCTCGCCGACGTCGATCTGGTCATTTCGACCGGTGCCATCGGCTATGTCGGTGCGCCGACATTCACGCGCATTCTCGACGCCGCGGCGGGGCGGCCGTGGCTGGCGCTGTTCACGCTGCGCATGTTCGCCTTCGACGCAATTGGCGAAATGCTGAAGGACCGCGGCTATGCCGTGTTCAAGCTGACGGCCAGGACCTTCCGTCAGCGCCATTTCGCCGACGACAAGGAGCGCGCCGAGGTCTTCGCCAATCTCGATGCGCTCGGCCTTGATCCGGCGGCATGCGAGAGCGACGGCTGGTATCATGCCGAGTTCTTCTTCGCCCATCCCTCGGACGAGGACGTGCCGCCGCCGGTGCCCGACCTCGTCAGGCTCTGAACGGCAGCCGCGAGCCGATATTGGGATGAGCTCCGCCATCCGAGGTGCTGTTCCCTCTCCCCTTGTGGGAGAGGGCTTCGCGCCTTGAGAGCGGAGCGAACTAGGCGCGAAGGGTGAGGGGTGTGGGCACCACGCCGATGGAATTGGCTGCGGCACATGCTCGAAGCCGCGTTTCCGCGGCGTGGCCGGCGCCATCACCGTTGTGGCTTCCCTCGTCGGTGTACCCATCTCCCCGTTTCTCTAGGTTCGCTTGCGCTCACCAAGAGAAACGGCCCTCCCCCTCAAGGCAGGGGAATTGCATGTGGGGTTGGGAGGGCTGTTGCCAATTTCGGCGAACAGGATTCTGAGGGTCTCTCCGCGTTTTCGGGGAGAGAGCCATGGAGAGGTTCAAGGACTGCTTCGCGGATTTGCCTGATCCGCGCGCGGCCAACGCGATGCACGATCTCACCGAGGTGCTGTTCGTCGCGCTGGCGGCGCTGTTGTGCGGGGCAGAAGGCTGCGTCGACATGGCCGACTTCGGCCGCGCCAAGGAGGGGCTGTTGCGGCAGGTATTGCGCCTGGAGCACGGCATCCCCAGCCACGACACCTTCAGCCGGGTGTTCCGGGTACTGCGGCCGGAGGCCTTCGAGGCCGCCTTCCGCCGCTTCATGGCCGCCTTCGGGCGGGCCAGCCGCGTCCGCGGAGTGGTGGCGATCGACGGCAAGGCGGTCAAGGGCGCCTACGGCCGCGGCCGCAAGACGACACCGCTGCATCTGGTCAACGTGTGGGCGGCCGAGGCCCGGCTGGCTCTGGCGCAACACACCGCTCCCGGCCGCAACGAGACGGCCGGCGTCCTCGAGGCCCTCGGGCTGTTGTCGCTCAAGGGCTGCATCGTCACGGCTGATGCCCTGCATTGCCGCGCCGACACCGCCCAGGCCATCCGCGACGCCGAGGCCGACTACGTGCTCGCCCTCAAGGAGAACCATCCCAAGCTGTGGGCAGATGCCTGTCAGACGATCGTAGGCGCCAAGCGGTCCGACCAAGCCTGCACCGAACAGCCGATCAGCCATGGCCGTCACGAATGGCGCCAGATCGTCGTGGTGGGGACCCTCGGCCTCGGCCGCAAGCATGGCTTCCCCGCCCTGCGTGCCGTGGCCCGTCTCACCGCGCGGCGCACGCTCGACGGCGGCCAAAGCGAGGAGACGGTCCGCTACTTCCTGCTCTCCCGCCGCTTCTCCGCCAAGCGCCTGCTCACCATCGTGCGCCAGCACTGGGGCATCGAGAACCAACTGCACTGGGTGCTCGACGTCATCCTCAACGAGGATCGCGCCAGGAACCGCAAAGATCACGGGCCCGAGAACATCGCCATCCTCAGAAAGCTTGCCCTCAACCTGCTGCGCTCCCACCCCGACACAGCTTCCATCCGACGCAAGGTTAAACGCGCCGCCTGGGACGATGCCTTCCTCCTCTCTCTCCTCGCCCACATGCGATAGCCCTGCCCCTCAAGGGGGGAGGGAAAGAAGGGCGGGCGCGCTGTTGAAAGTCGATTGCGCTTGACCCTCATATGCGGCGGTGACAAGTGGGGGAGAATTCATGGCGCGCGGCAACAGCTATGACGTGATCGTCGTCGGAGTCGGCGGCATGGGCGCGGCGGCGTGCTGGCAGCTCGCCCGCCGGGGCAAGCGCGTGCTCGGGCTCGAACGCTTCGACATTCCTCACGCGCAAGGGTCGTCGCACGGGGTGACGCGCATCATCCGCCTCGCCTATTACGAGGACCCGGCCTATGTGCCGCTGCTCGAGCGTGCCTACGACCTGTGGTGGCAGGCATCCGAGGCGGCCGGCGAGCCACTGCTGATTACCACCGGATCGCTCGATGCCGGCCCGGCCGACAGCGACGTCTTCCGCGGCTCGCTGAAATCGTGCAGCCGCCACGGGCTCGCCCATGAGGTGCTGACCGGCGCTGAAGTCAACGCCCGTCATCCCGGCTATCGCCTGCCGCAGGATTTCGCCGCGCTCTATCAGCCGGACGGCGGCTTCGTCCTGTCGGAGCGCGCCATCGTCGCCCATGCCACGATGGCGATGGCCGCCGGTGCCGAGATCCATGCCCGCGAACAGGTGCTGGAGTGGAGCCGAATCACCGGCGGCGGCGTGCGGGTCGTGACCACGCGCGGCAGCTACGAGGCCGGACGGCTGGTGCTGTCGCCGGGGGCGTGGATCGGCGACCTGGTGCCGGCCCTGAGGCCGATCGCGGTGCCTGAGCGGCAGGTGCTTGGCTGGTTCCAGCCGGCCCACCCGGAGCGTTTCGTGCCGGAGGCCTTTCCGGTCCTCAACCTCAAGGTTGCGGAAGGGCGCTACTACCTGCTGCCCATCCACGGGGTGCCGGGGCTGAAGATCGGCCTCTACCATCACCTGGAGGAGCGCGGCCATCCGGACACGCTGTCGCGCGAGGTCGGGGACGCCGACGAGGCGGTGCTGCGCCGCTGCATCACCCGCTATTTTCCCGACGCCGACGGCCCGCTGATGACGCTCAAGACCTGCATGTTCACCAACACGCCGGACGAGTATTTCATCATCGATACGCTCAAGGACCAGCCCGAGGTGGTGGTGGTGTCGCCGTGCTCCGGCCACGGCTACAAGTTCGCCAGCGTCGTCGGGGAGATCGTCGCCGACCTCGCCACGACCGGGGCAAGCCGCTTCGATCTCGCCATGTTCAGCCTCGCCCGCTTCGGCATCTGAGGGCCCGCTCAATCGACAGGCCCTCCCGCCGGACGCCGCGGTGCTGTATTGATGCTGCGCGACGGCGACGAACCGCCTCCCGATAGACACCGACACCCGCCACCGACACCGGCCGCGCCGGGCGCCAGTGTGCGCTCATCCGGACCGCACAATGCCTGTCCCGACCCCTTTTCGCGAGAACCTGCGCGGCATCGCCGCGATCTCCGCCTGCAATCTGCTGTTCCTGATCAACGACACGCAGATGAAGCTGGTCAGCACCGAGCTGCCGCTTGGCGAGATCATGCTCCTGCGCGGCTGTCTCGCCGCCGCGTGGCTGAGCCTGATCGTCGCCTTGACCGGCACCCGCGTCCAGCTCGGGGTGCTGGCGAACCGGGCGGTGTTCTGGCGCACGGTCGCCGAGATCGCGTCCGCCTATCTCTATCTGGTGGCGCTGTTCCAGATCCCGATCGCCAACGCCAACACCATCCTCCAGGTAGTGCCGCTGATGGTGACGGCGGCCGCCGCGGTCTTCCTCAAGGAGCCGGTCGGCTGGCGGCGCTGGTCGGCGATCGCGGTGGGCTTTGCCGGCGTGCTCATCGTCATCCGTCCGGGGCTCTCCGGCTTCAACGAATTCAGCCTGCTGGCGCTGGCCGCGGCGGCGTTCATCGCGCTGCGCGACATGACCACGCGGATCATGCCGCGCGGCGTGCCGACACTGATGATCGCGCTCCTCACCGCGGTCACCGTCACCGTCAGCGGGCCGATCTACGGCGTGATCACCGGCGAGCACTGGATAATGCCGTCGGGACGCGCCGTGGCGCTGCTGGCAAGCGCCAGCATCTTCCTGATCGGCGGCTACCTCACGGCGGTCGATTTCATGCGCCACGGCGACATCGCCGTGGTGGCGCCGTTCCGCTACACGGTGATCATCTGGGCGGTGATCGTCGGCTTCCTGGTGTGGCGCGAGGTGCCCGACACGCTGATGGTCGTCGGCACGCTGGTGATCATCGCCACCGGGGTCTACACCTTCCACCGCGAGCGGCTAATCGCCATGCGCGCCGCTGCCCCGATCGCCGAAGAGGAACCGTCGCGGCCGCTGGCGTGAGCGGCCCGGCCCAGGCCGCCTGCACGAAACGGCGGGAACCGTTCGGCCTGCGCCGGGTTGATCCAGATCAAAAGGGCCGAAACCGGACGTACTAGCCTGCTGACAGCGGAGGTGGCGTTGATCCTTGCGCGATTGTTCTTCGCTGTCTGCCTTGCGGGTCTGGCTTCGGCCGCGTCCGGCGCCGAACTCGGCTACTGGGCTTGTGCCGAGGGCGAATGGGTCGCCGTCGGCGCGCCGAGCTACGAACGCCCCTTGCGCGACTGTATCGAGAAGCCACGAGCCCCCGGGGACGAGGCGCGCTGCCAAGCGCTGGGCGGCACGTGGAAGCCGATCGGCATCTTCCCGAAGCCGGTCTGCCGCATGCCGGCGCGCGACGCCGGCCGCACCTGCGGCGACGCGGACGAATGCGACAGCATGTGCCTCGCCAAGCTTTCCGCCGCACAGATGGACATCATCCGCCGGCACGGCGTCGTGCGGACGCTCGGCCAGTGCGCCCCCGCCTACCCGGTCATGGGCTGCATTGCCATCGTCGGGCAAGGCAGGGTGCAGCGCGTTCTCTGTCTCGACTGAACCAGAAGCCGCGTTCGTCAGCCCGAAGGGCTCCGGCCTCCCTCGGCCTCCGCCAGCACTTCGGCGATGGCGTGGTGGGCGATGGCCACCAGGCCCGGATTGGTCTCCCGGTAATAGGGCAGCGCCACCAGTGCCGGCGACAATCCCCAGCCGCGACCGCGCGCCCATGTGGCGTCATCGACGCCAATGGCTTCACGGAAGGCGGCGCGCGGTTTCGCCGTGAACAGGTTCCACGCGACCATCAGGTCGCAGGCCGGATCACCGACGGTCAGCGCGCCGAAGTCGATCACCGCGCTCAGCCGCCCTTCCATCGCCAGCAGGTTGCCGGATTGCAGGTCGCCGTGCAGCCAGACCGGCGGACCGCGCCACTCCGGTGCGGCAAGCGCCGCCTCCCACGCCGCCGTCGCGGCGCGTATGTCGATCAGGCCATCGCAGGCGGCAATCGCCTCGCGGGTTCCCGCGTCGCGCGATGCGAGCGGCACACCACGCCCAAACGTTTCCGGCTCCGGCCGCGGTCCGGCGGTCGCGTCGACGGCCTGAAGCGCATGGATGAAGCGCGCCAGATCGCGCGCCGCTGCAACGGGGTCGGCGAGGCGATCGAGGGTGGCATTCTCGCCGTCGCGCCAGCGATAGACCGACCAGCGCCAGGGGAACCCTGCGGCCGGCTCGCCCACGGCCAGCGGTTCCGGAATGGCGAGCGGCAGATGCGGTGCCAGGACCGGCAGCCAGCGGCGCTCCTTGTCAATCTGCCCGGTGGCCCAGCCGATGCGCGGCATGCGCACCACCAGGTCGTCGCCGAGCCGGTAGAGCGCGTTGTCGGTGCCGGCCGACGGCACCGGCTCGACGACCAGGTCCGCCCATTGCGGGAACTGGCCGGCGAGCAGCCGCCGGACCAACCCGGCATCGGTCGCCACCTCGTCGGCATGCATCTTCGCGGCAGCCATCGTCACGCTCCCGCCACGCTGGCGGTTCCGACGACCGCCTCCGGCGGCGCCGGTGGCAGGTGCCCGCCCTTTTTGTAATAGCGCCGGAGCAACAGGACGATGGCGAGGGCCGCGGGGACGCCCTGCAGGATGCCGAGCGAGAGCGCCAGGCCCTCGTGATAGAACGCGGCCGCAGTGAGGCAGCCGACGAAGCAGCCGACGTCCCATCCGCCCTCGCTGGCCATGTTGAAGCGTAGCGCGCAGGGCGAGGCCTTGGCCATGTTGTACATGGCGGTGCCGATGCCGGGGACGAACAGCGGCATGGCGAGCGCGCCGAGCGCATTGGCGGCGACCGCCAGGACGGGCGAGCCGAGGCTCACGGCGCGCAGCACGATGATGACGGCGGTGATGCCGTAGCCGATGGTTACCGCCCGGCGCCCATAGCCGAGATCGATTGTGCGGCCGAGCAGCAGGCTGCCGGCGGCGCCGAACAGACCGGCCAGCGCCATGGCGCCGCCATAGGCGGGGATGTTGCCGCCCAGCGAGACGAACAGCGCGATCTGCCAGACGAAGAAGAAGCCGGCGGCGAACCAGCCGTCGATGGCCATCAGCGCCACCGTCAGGCGGGCGGCGCGCAGCGTGCCGGGTGCCGCCTGCTTCACGACAACGTTGGGCACGCCGATGAGCGGCACCACGGCCAGCGCCTGCACCAGGCCGGCTGCGGCGAAGGTGATGCCGGGCCCGACGGTGACGAAGGCCCAGGCGCCGACAAGCGGCGCCAGGATGCCGACGACGGCGGCCAGCGCCTCGCGGGCGCCGACCTGCTGGCCACGATGTTCGGCGTCGCCGAGGGCGGCGAAATAGGCGTGGTAGCTCGGCCAGTAGAAGACATCGCCGACCGCCACGACGACGATCAGCACGAGCAGCGTGGGACCGACGCCGTCGACCATCGCCAGCACCGGGTACTGCACGGCGAGGCAGAGCGTGCCGAAGATGAGCAGCGGCTTGATGCCCCAGCGCTTGGCGAGCGGCAGGATCGCCGGGCGCAGGGCGAAGCGTCCGGTGACGACGGTGGCCATCGCGACCAGCACCAGCGGCACGGCGATGCCGGCGCGCAGCAGAAAGACAAGGAAGAAGATGCCGCCGGCGCCCTGGGCGAGAGCCTGGATGCCGGTGTGAAGATTGACGCGATTGATCGCGTCATTGCGCAGGTATGCCATGGGGAAAGACCGACAGAACGGGAGATGAGGGAACCACCGGCTCGCGGCCGGTCAGGCGCGCGAGTAGCGCTAGCTGGGCGTGATTCCACTCATCGGATTACCTCCGTCGAAGGCGCGGACTATGCAGCCGCGCCGGCCCGGCGGCAATCGTGCGCGCCGCCGGAACAGGCGATTTGCCTTTGGCGGTGGCACCCGGGCAACACCCCCTGCCCTCCCGGCACGCCGCTACTCGATGACGAAGCTCGGGGCCTCGCGGTGGCTCTCGGCGACGCCGGCCCACACCTTGGCGGCGATCTCACGGAAGGCGGCCGCGTGCGCACCATTCGGCTCGGCAACGACGATGGGCGTGCCGGCATCGGAGGTCTCGCGGATCGCCATGTCGAGCGGCACCTCGCCGAGGAACGGCGTGTCGAGCCGCTCGGCCTCGGCCCGGGCGCCGCCATGGCCGAAGATGTCGTAACGCTTGCCGGTATCGGGGGCGATGAAATAGCTCATGTTCTCGATGATGCCGAGCACCGGCACATCGACGCGGCGGAACATGTTGAGGCCCTTGCGGGCGTCGATGAGGGCCAGATCCTGCGGCGTCGAGACGATGACCGCGCCGGCCAACGGCACCTGCTGGGCCATGGTGAGCTGGGCGTCGCCGGTGCCGGGCGGCATATCGACCACCAGCACGTCGAGCTCACCCCAGGCGACCTCGCGCAACATCTGCTGGAGGGCCGAGACCACCATCGGCCCGCGCCAGATCATCGGCGTCTCTTCCTCGACCAGGAAGCCCATCGACATCACCTTGACGCCGTAGGCCTCCATCGGCTTCAGCGTGCGCCCGTCGAGCACCTCCGGCCGGCCGGAGAGATGCATGAGGCGCGGCAGCGACGGGCCGTAGATGTCGGCGTCGAGGATGCCGACGCGGAGCCCGTTCGCCTTGAAGCCGAGGGCCAGATTGACGGCGCAGGTGGATTTGCCGACGCCGCCCTTACCGCTGGCCACCGCGACGATGGCCCCGACGCCGGGAACGCCGGGCTTGGCCGGCTGCGCGGCGGGGCGCTGGCCGAAGTTAGGCGCCTGGCCGCGCCCCGTGGGCGAGGTTCCGGGCCGCGGGCCGGTAGCACCCGCCTTGCGCTCGGCGGTGAGCACCACCATGGCGCTGGCGACGCCGGGCATGGAGCGGACGGCGGTTTCGGCCGCCTGGCGCATGGGCTCAAAGGCGCTGGCGCGTTCGGCCGGCACGGTGATGGAAAACATCACCCGCCCGTCGGCGACGACGATGTCGGACACCATGCCGCGGCGTACGATGTCGCGGTCGTCATCGGGACCGCGGATGCCGTTCAGGCGGGCGAGAACTGCTTGCTTGTCGATTTCGGGCATGGTCGGGAGCCTTGGAGGAAGCGAAGTCGGGCGCGAACATAGCCTCATCGCCCGGCGGGTCAACTTGGCCGGTTTCTTGCACGATTCCGCCAGTGCAAACCGACCGGTTGCCACCATGCCAGCCTTGGTGGAAAGATGGCCGGGACAGTTCTCGGGGGGCGCGGAGGGGGTGGCCGCTCCGGTCGAGAATTCAGTGTCAACCGAGTAGAGGAAACTACTATGCGCAGAACTGTCACAACCCTGTTTGCGATCACCGCCGTGGTCGCCGGAACCAGCCTGGCCATGGCCAAGGACTGGAAAGAAATCCGGGTGGGCACCGACGCCACCTATCCGCCGTTCGAATCCGTCGACGCCAGCGGCGCCTTCGTCGGCTTCGACATCGACATCCTGAACGCCATCTGCGAGGACATCGGCGCCAAGTGCACCTATGTCAATCAGGACTTCGACGGCATCATCCCGGCGTTGCTCGCCGGCAAGTTCGACGTGATCGACTCGTCGCTGTCGATCACGGCGGAGCGCCAAAAGTCCATCGACTTCAGCGACATGTACTACAACACGCCACCGGTGGTGGTGGCGCGCAAAGATGCCGGCATCAAGGGCATCACTGCAGATGACCTCGCCGGCAAGATCGTCGGCGTGCAGTCCTCGACTACCCACGCCAACTACGCGCAGAAGACCTACACCAAGTCCGACATCAAGCTCTATCCGAGTGCCGACCAGTTCAAGCTGGACCTGATCAACGGCCGTCTCGATGCAGTTACCGACGACGTCGTCGTGCTGAGCGACTGGCTGAAGACCTCCAAGGAAGCTCAGGATTGCTGCGAGATCGTCGGCACGATCAAGATCGTCCCGGAAATTCACGGTCTTGGCCAGGGCTTCGGCGTGCGCAAGGAAGACAAGGACCTCACCGCGCTGCTCAACAAGGGCATCAAGGACATCCTTGCCAACGGCACCTACAAGAAGATCAACGACAAGTATTTCGACTTCAACGCATACGGCCAAGACTACTAGGCGCGTTGCGGCGGCCGGGCCGACGGTCCGGCCGCTGCATCTCGGCCGGCCGGCCCCGTCGGGGCAATAGCGGGCGCCGGAGATAACTAGACCGCGACGGAAGGAACGGGCGGTTGGGGGACCTATTCAGCCTGCTTCAATTCGGCTCCAAGGGCTGGGGTGACGAACTTGCTGCAGGTGCCGGCGTAACCATTGCGCTGTCATTGGCGACGCTGCCGCTCGGCGTGACCGTCGGCTTCTTCATGTCGCTGGCCAAGCAGTCGTCCGATCCGCTGGTGCGCCGCGGAGCGGAAATCTACACCACCATCTTCCGCGGCCTGCCGGAGCTGCTCACCCTCTTCGTCGTCTATTACGGCGCCCAATACGCCGTCTCCAGCATGACGCGCGCCATCTTCGGCACGCCGATGGAGATCTCGCCGTTTCTCGCCGGCATGGTGGCGCTCGGTCTTGTCCTGTCGGCCTATGCGACCGAAGCCTTCGCTTCCGCCTTCCGCGGCATTCCGAACGGCCAGTATGAAGGCGCCTATGCCATCGGCCTGACGCGGCTGCAGACGATGGGCTTCGTCATCGTGCCGCAGCTGATCCGCCTCGCCTTGCCGGCGCTGTCCAATCTCTACCTGTCGATGATGAAGGACACCGCCCTGGTGTCCGCCATCACGCTGAGCGACCTCCTGCGCCAGACGACGGTGGCGGTCGGCTCCACCAAGGAACCCTTCTTCTTCTATCTGGTCGCCTGCCTGATCTATCTTGCCATGTCCATCCTCTCGAGCATCGGCATCTGGCGGATCGACGCCTGGGCGTCGCGGGGGTCCGAACGATGACAGCGGCCGCTTCCGTAGACGAGGCGCCGCCTCCCCAGCCAAGGAGCCGGGTGACCTGGGCCGGCTATGTCTTCGTCGGGTTCTGGATCGTGGTTGCCGTCGGGCTCGTCTTCACGCTCTATCAGAGCCTCGACGCCGACCGGCTGAGCCGCTTCGGGCCGGGCATCCTCGAGGGCTTCTGGACGACCATCCAGCTGTGCGTCCTGTGCCTGACCATCGGCGCGCTGATCTCGATCCCGGTGGCCACCGCCCGCCTGTCGAAGAGCCGCATGCTCAACGCGCTCGCCTATGGCTACTCCTACTTCTTCCGCGGCACGCCGATCATCGCCCAGCTCTTCCTGGTCTATTACGGCGCCGGCCAGTTCGTCGGCTTCTTCCGCGCCGCCGGGCTGTGGTGGTTCTTCCGCGATGCATTCAACTGCGCGGTCTTCGCCTTCGCACTCAACACCGCCGCCTATCAGGCGGAGATCCTCTTCGGCGCGTTCCGCGCCGTCCCGGTGGGGAGCTGGGAAGCCTCACGGGCGCTGGCCCTGCCCGGCTTCATCACCTTGTGGAAGGTGATCCTGCCGCAGGCGCTGATGACCGCGCTCAGGCCCTACGGCAACGAGATGATCTCCATCGTCAAGGCTTCCGCCGTGACCAGCCTGATCACCGTTCTCGACATCATGGGGCAGACCCGCTACGTCTTTTCGCAGACCTACGACATCTCGTTCTATCTTTGGGCGGCGGTGTTCTATCTGATCATCGTGGAGACGCTGCGCCGGACCTTGAACGCGTTCGAAGTGCGCCTGACCCGGCACCTCGCGGTGACGCAGAGGGGCGAATCCCCCGAGGAGACCACCCTGTCGGCATAGCGCGCAGGTCAGGTCCCGCCTTTTCCTGAATTCCGGAGGTTATCAGACATGGCAGACGTCGCCTTCATCGGCCTCGGCGTGATGGGCTATCCGATGGCCGGGCATCTGGCCCGGCGCGGCGGCCATCAGGTGACGGTCTACAACCGCAATGCCGACAAGGCGGCCAAATGGGCCGCCGAGAATCACGGCAGGACGGCGCCGACGCCGAGAGAAGCGGCGGCGGGTGCCGAATTCGTCTTCGCCTGCGTCGGCAATGACGACGACCTGCGCTCGGTGACGCTCGGCGACGACGGCGCCTTCGCCGGCATGGCGCCCGGCGCGATCTTCATCGACAACACCACGGCGTCGGCCGATGTGGCGCGCGAGCTTTACGCGGCGGCCACGGCGAAGGGCATCGGCTTCCTCGATGCGCCGATCTCGGGCGGCCAGGCGGGGGCGGAGAACGGCCGGCTCACCGTCATGGTCGGCGGCGACAGCCAGGTCTTCGACAAGGCCAAGCCGGTGATCGAATGCTACGCCAAGATGGTCGGCCTGATGGGGCCGGCCGGCGCCGGGCAGCTCACCAAGATGGTCAACCAGATCTGCATTGCCGGTCTGGTGCAGGGCCTCTCCGAGGGCATCCATTTCGCCAAGAAAGCCGGTCTCGACGTCGAGCAGGTGGTCGCGGTCATCTCCCAGGGTGCGGCGCAATCCTGGCAGATGGACAACCGTCACAAGACAATGAATGCCGGCAAGTTCGATCACGGCTTCGCCGTCGACTGGATGCGCAAGGACCTCGCCATCGCGCTGGAAGAGGCGCGGCGAAACGGTGCCCAATTGCCGGTGGCGGCACTCGTCGATCAGTTTTATGCCGAGGTGCAGGCGATGGGCGGCAGGCGCTGGGACACCTCCAGCCTGATCGCCCGGCTGGAGAAGGATTGACCCCACGTCAACCCGCAGCGTCAAGGTCGCGGTCGGCGATCCGGAGCGGGAAGCGAAGCGGATCGTCGCCGAACTGAAGGCCGCCGGCACGGCGGAGAACCGCGCCGGCATGGCGCGTTTCGGCATTACCGGAAACACGGCCGGCGTGTCGCTCAGCGCCATGAAGCCGATCGCGCGGCGCTACGCACGCGATCATGCGCTCGCCGCGGCGCTGTGGCGGAGCGGCCTGCACGAGGCGCGCATCATGGCCGCAGACCTCGACGAGCCGGCCAAGGTGACGCCGGAGCAGATGGACGCGTGGGCGGCTGATTTCGACAACTGGGCGCTCTGCGACGGCACGTGTCTGCATCTCTTCGTCAAGACGCCCTTCGTCGAGGCGAAGATCCGACAATGGGCGGCCGACGAGCGCGAATTCGTGCGCCGCGCCGCCTTCTCCTTCATCGCCGTCTATGCGGTTCACGGGAAGACGATTCCGGACAAGGTCTTCGCGGAATTTCTTGAACTGGTCGAGCGGCATGCCGGCGACCAGCGGAATTTCGTCCGCAAGTCGGTCAACTGGGCGCTCCGCCAGATCGGCAAGCATTCCGAGGCGCTGCACGGCCCGGCGCTGGCGCTCGCCGACAAGCTCGCCGCCTCCGACGACAAATCGGCACGCTGGATCGGCAAGGACGCGGTCAGGGAACTGACCGATCCGGCGCAGCTTCGGCGCCTCGCCAAGCGTGGCTGAGCGTCAGGACGCCCTGGCCTTTTCCCTTTCCTTTTCGATGGGGATGTAGCTCAGCGGAAGCTCGGTTGTGTACTTGATCCGCTCCATCGCGAAGGTGGTCGACACGTCGGCGATGTCGATGCGCGCGATCAGGCGCTTGTAGAGGTTGTCGTAGGCTTCGATGTCGGGGACGACGACGCGCAGCAGATAATCCACCTGCCCGGCCATGCGATAGAACTCGACCACCTCGGGGAAGTCGCGGATCACCTCGGCGAAGCGGCGCAGCCATTCGTCATTGTGCTGGCTGGTGGTGATGGCGACGAAGGCGGTGACCTTGGTGTTGACCTTGCCCGGATCGAGCAGCGCGACACGGCCAGTGATGACGCCATCCTCCTCGAGCTTCTGGATGCGGCGCCAACACGGGGTCGTCGACAGCCCCACCCGGCGGCCAATCTCGGCGACGGGGACGGTCGCGTCTTCCTGCAGGATCTGCAGGATCTTGCGGTCGAGGCGGTCAATCATTCCTTTTCCTCGCGAGTAGATTTCATTTGGAACGAATCCTTGGGATATTTTCCCACACAAGCGCAGAATACCGGCGTCTATAGGAACATTTTTTCTTATTGTCAATTCGTGCGAGGGTCGAGGCGCTCGGCGACGGCGCGCCGCACCACCGGCAGAAGCTCGGCCTCAAACCACGGGTTCCTGCGGATCCAGGCATTGTTGCGCCAGGACGGATGGGGCAGCGGAACGATGGTTGGGGCGGCCGTGGCGGCCATGATCGCGCGCCAGTCGGCGACGGTCTCGGTCAGGCTTGTGCGCCTGAGGGGCCCGAGGTGCCAGGCGTGGGCGTAGGAACCGACGGCGATGAGGAGGTCGATCCTGGGCAGAGCGGCGAACAGTTGCGTCCGCCAGGCGGGGGCGCATTCGCGCCGCGGCGGCAGGTCGGCGCCACGCCCATCCTGCCCCGGGAAGCAGAAGCCCATGGGCACGATGGCGACGCGGCCGACATCGTAGAAGGTCTCTGCATCGAGCCCCAGCCAGGCGCGCAGGCGGTCGCCCGATGGGTCGGTGAAGGGCACGCCCGAAGCGTGAACGCGGGTGCCCGGTGCCTGGCCGACGATGCAGATCGTCGCCGTCGGCGAGACGCGCAGCACAGGACGCGGCTCGTGCGGCAGGGGCGCGTCCTGCGGCCGGTCGCGGCAGATGCGGCAGGCGCGAATGGCGCCGAGCAGGCGATCGAGCCCGTCGCTCCCGTTAACTCCCTGCCGCATCGCGCTTTTGCCCGAGGTTAACCATTCTGTTGAGCAGCAAATTAAACACCTGCTGGGAGGATGCATACTCGTTCCCGCCGCAATCCTGGCCGGGAACCCGCACTGGGGTTGCTTGCTGATCGCCATGAACACCGCCTCGTCCGCTTCCAAAAGCGACAAGACGGCCCAGAGCCGTGAGCGGGCCGAACGGCGCCGCACGGTGGTGCGCGCCGTGCGCGACCAGCGCGAGCGGTTGACCTCGACCTCCGGCACACGGCCGGCCTTCGATTACGAACTGCTGCTTACCTTCGCGCAGAACCGCATCAGCGCGGCCTACGCGCTGCCGCTGCTCATCGCCATCGTCGCCGCCGCCGCGCTCCTGTGGGTCCGCCCGCTGGTGGTCGTCGGCTGGGCGATGCTGGTGCTTGGCATGCACATCGTCATGCTGGCGCTCTGCCGCCGCTACATCGGCACGATACCTGCCGACGTGCCGATCAAGACCTGGCTCAGGCGCTTCGTGACCGCCGAATTCTTCGCCGGCGTCGCCTGGGCCCTGGTGCTCGTGCTCGTCCCGGCCGGCGGCGGCGATGCCAGCGGCGTCGAGATCTTCCAGTTCGCCACCATGCTGGTGGTCATCTCGGTGGTCACGTCGCTGGCCTCGACGGTACCGATGGTGGCGGTCGCCGGCACACTGCCGGTCACGCTGACGCTGGTGGCATTGTTCCTCGGCAGCGGCGAACTGCTTCTCATCGCGTTGTCGATCATGGCGCTCGGCGCCCAGGTGTTCTTCCTGATCCTCACTTCGCGCCTCTATTCGGCGACGCTCAACATGCTCGGCTACCGCGCCGAAAAGGACCTGCTGATTGCCGAACTGGAGACGGCCAATTCGATCTCGGACGAGGCGCGGCGCCGGGCGGAAGAGGCCAATCTCGCCAAGTCGCGCTTCCTGGCCACCATGAGCCACGAGCTGCGCACGCCGCTCAACGCCATCCTCGGCTTCTCCGAGATCATGAAGAACGAGGTGCTGGGCTCCATCGGGCACAAGCACTACAAGGAATATGTCGGCGACATCCACACCAGCGGACAGCACCTGCTCAACCTGATCAACGAGATCCTCGACCTGTCGCGCATCGAGGCCGGCCGCTACGAACTGCACGAGGAGCCGGTCAACCTGGCCCACGTCGCCGAGGATTGCACCAACCTGCTGCAGCTCAAGGCGCATTCCAAGAACATCACCGTCATCCAGGATTACCAGCGCGCCTTGGCGCGCCTGTGGGTGGACGATCGCGCCGTGCGCCAGATCGCGCTCAACCTGCTGTCCAACGCCATCAAGTTCACGCCGTCGGGCGGCGAAATCGCGGTCACCGTGGCGGCGACGGCGGACGGCGGACAATACCTGTCGGTGCGCGACAACGGCCCCGGCATTCCGCCGGAAGAAATCCCGATCGTGCTGTCGTCCTTCGGCCAGGGTTCGATCGCCCACAAGAACGCCGAGCGTGGCGCCGGGCTCGGCCTGCCGATCGTGCAGGCGCTGATGACCACCCATGACGGCACGTTCGAGCTGAAATCGAAGCTACGCGAGGGCACTGAGGCGATCGCCACCTTCCCGCAGTCGCGCGTGATGGAGGCCCTGCCGCCGGTCAACGACCCCAGGCGCGAGCGCGAGCGCCGCAGTTGGCTGAGAACCGGCTAGCCATCGCGGCTCGACACGCCGGCCTGTTCGAAGGTCGCCATGCCGGCATGAAGCGCAGCGGCCGCCTTGACGATACCGGCGGCGAGCGCGGCGCCGGTGCCCTCCCCCAGACGCATGTCGAGGTCGAGCAGGGGCCGCTTGCCCATGCGTTCCAGCGCGTGGGCGTGGGCCGGCTCGGCCGAGACATGGCCGAACAGGCAATGGTCGAGCGCCGTCTCGTCCAGGGCGAAGAGCACAGCCGCCGCGGCACTCGCCACATAGCCGTCGACGATCACCGGAACGCGGTCAATGCGGGCGGCGAGGATGGCGCCGGCCATGGCCGCGATCTCGCGACCGCCGAGGCGACGCAGGACCTCCAGCGGATCGTCGAGATGGCCGGCATGACAGGCCATTGCCGCGGCAACGGCATCGCGCTTGCGCGTCAGCCCGGCCGCGTCGACGCCGGTGCCGGGGCCGACCCAGTCGCCGGGCTCGCCGCCGAAGAGGCCGCAATAGACCGCGGCGGCGACGGTGGTGTTGGCGATGCCCATCTCGCCGACGGCGAGCAGGTCGACCCCGTCGGCGATCGCCTCCATACCGTAGGCCATGGTGCCGGCGCACATCTTCTCGTCGAACGCGGCTTCCACCGTGATGTCGCCGGTCGGCAGATCGAGGGCGAGATCGAAGACCTTGAGGCCGAGATCATGCACGCGGCAGATCTGGTTGATGGCGGCGCCACCGGCGGCGAAGTTCTCGACCATCTGCCTGGTCACCGTGGCCGGATAGGCCGAGACGCCGCGCGCGGCGACGCCATGGTTGCCGGCGAAGACGGCGACCAGCGGCCGGTTGACCGTGGGCGGGGCACGCCCCTGCCAGGCTGCCAGCCATTCGGCGATTTCCTCCAGCCGGCCGAGCGACCCCGGCGGCTTGGTGAGCGTCGCCTCGCGGGCGCGGACATGCGCCGCGGCTTCGGAATCGGGGCCGGGCATGGCGGCGACGAGGGAACGGATATCGTCGAAGGGAAGCCCGCTGGCGGAAGAAATCATTCGGGCTCCAAAGTCACAGAAAATGTGGATTTTCCAAGCCGGCGTTGGCCCGGCCACGGCAAGGTTCTATAACCGCGGCGCTATCGGTCGCAAGCGACGAAGTCTTCAGGCCGGACCATGAGTGGCAGCAACGCGTTTCACGACATGGACACCTCTTTCGGTGACCTCAAATCGGCGCTCGCCTTCCTGACGCGGGTGCCGGCCGGCTGGCTGGGGATCGATCCCACTGTGCGGCCCGATTTCCGGCGTGCCGCCGGCCTGTTTCCCGTCGCCGGCGTGCTCGTCGGGATCGCCGGCGGCATCGTTCTCATCATCGCCGCCGCCATCGGGGTGCCGTCGCTGGTCGCCGCGGCGCTGGCCGTGGCGACGACGATGGGGTTGACCGGCGCCTTGCACGAGGACGGACTTGCCGACGTGGCCGACAGCCTCGGCGGTGCCAGCGTCGCACGCCGGCTGGAAATCATGCATGACAGCCGCATCGGCAGCTATGGCGCCGTGGCCCTGATCCTGTCGCTCGTCATCCGCGTCGCCTGCCTGGCGGCGATCCTCGGCGCCGGCGCCATCCACGCGGCGGTCGCGCTGGCGCTGGCGGAAGGCATCTCGCGGGCGGCGCTGGTGCGCCTGTGGCACGAGCTGCCGCCGGCCGCGGAGAGCGGTCTCGCCCGCGAGACCGGCCCGCCCGATCACAACGCCATGGTGCTGGCGCTGGCGACGGCCGCGGTCCTGGCCCTGGCGGCGATCCCCGTGGTCGGCCTGCGGGCGGCCGTGCTCGCCGCCATTTTCGCCGCACTCGCCACCTATATCTTCACGCGACTGACCGTTCAGGCGATCGGCGGCCGCACCGGCGATACGCTCGGCGCCTGCCAGCAGGTGGCACTGATTGCCTGGCTGGTCGGCGCCGCGACCTTGTAAGCCCACGCATCCCGATCTGGACTGCCCAATGATCACGCCCTGCACCAAGCTCTGCGCCATCGATCCCGACACACGGCTGTGCATCGGCTGCGGCCGCACGCTGATGGAGATCGGCCAGTGGGCGTCCTATTCCGACGGGGAGCGCCAGCGCATCATGGGCACGCTGACGGAGCGGCTGGCGGCCGCATCGGCGCCGCGGGAGCCGCTGCGGCGATGAGCCGGCCGCCGCGTTTCTTCTTCTGGATCCTGCTGCTGCTGGTCGCCGCCGGGGTCGCAACGCTGGTGGTGAGGCTGGCGCCGTCGCTCGGTTTCGACATGTCGTCCGCCGGACCGGTCCGCTTCGTCTATCTGGTCGCCGTGCTGGTCTTCCTCGGCTCGGCGCTGGTCGGGCGCGTCGGCCTGCGCGACGTGATGCGCGCCATCCTCGGCTGGGGGGTGATCCTCGTCCTGGTGGTCGGCGGCTATGCCTATCGCGACGAACTCGTCGTCGTCGGCGGGCGCCTGTTCGGCGTGCTGGCGCCCGGCGTTCCGATCAGCGGCTCGATCACCGGCGAGGGCAGCGACGCGGTGGCGATCATGCGCAATGCGGACGGCCATTTCGCCGTGCGCGCCGGCGTCGACGGAGTCCAGATGACCATGCTGGTCGATACCGGCGCCAGCCTGGTGACGCTGACACCGGAGGATGCCGCGGCCATCGGCATCGACGCCGCGACGCTTCACTTCACCATGCCGATCCAGACCGCCAACGGCCTGATCCAGGCGGCGCCGATCACCATCCGCCAGATCAGCATCGGATCGATCGGGCGCAGCGACATCAAGGCGCTGGTGGCGCCGCCGGGCGCGCTCGAACAGAGCCTGCTCGGCATGAGCTTCCTCAACTCCCTCTCCGGCTATTCGATTTCCGGCGACCGGCTGGTGCTCAAGCCCTAGTCTAGGCTCAGGACCTATTAATTTGGATTGAGGTGTGATTTACAGTCACTGTTGGAGGAGGCTGTGATGAGCGATTTGTTTTTGCTGAGCGAGCGCCAGATGGCGCGGATTTCTGGGTTCTTTCCGCTGGCGCATGGCGTCCCGCGCGTCGATGACCGGCGGGTGGTCTCAGGCATTGTCTACGTGATCCGCAACGGCCTTCAGTGGAAGGATGCGCCAAAGGCTTATGGGCCTCACAAGACGCTCTACAATCGCTTCATGCGCTGGAGCCGGATGGGCGTGTTCGACCGCATCTTTGTGGCCTTGGCCGGCGCGGGTCCGAGACCCGAACGGATCATGATCGACGCGACCCATCTGAAGGCCCACCGCACCGCGGCGAGCCTTCTTAAAAAGGGGATGTTCCCCGTCGTATCGGGCGCACCAAAGGCGGGCTGAACTCAAAGCTCCACACCGTCTGCGACGGCCACGGGCGCCCGATCGTCATGATCCTGTCCGAAGGCCAGATGAGCGACCACAAGGGCGCGCGTATGGTTCTCGACGCCCTGCCGCCGGCCACCAGCTTGATTGCCGACCGGGGCTATGACAGCACCTGGTTCCGGCAAGAACTCGCCGCCAGGGGCATCCAACCCTGCATCCCGTCCTCACGCAGCCGCAAGCGGCCTTACCCCTATGACAAGGACCTCTATCGCCAGCGCCACAAGATCGAGAACCTCTTCGCCAAGCTCAAGGACTGGCGCCGCGTTGCCACCCGCTACGACCGATGCGCACACACCTTCTTCTCCGCCATCTGCATCGCAGCAACCGTCATCTTCTGGCTCTGATCAATGAGTCCTGACCCTAGCTCAGGTTGTCGGCGTAGCTGCCATAGAAGGCGGCCGGTACCGACGGCGCCGGCGTGACGGCGGCCAGGGCCTCCTCGACGACCGCAATGCCGGCGTCCGGCTTCACCGCGCCGACGGTGAGGATACGGCGCCAGGAGCGCGCCCCCGGCGTCCCGTGGAACAGGCCGAGCATGTGGCGGGTGATGTGCGACAGGCGCGCGCCGCGGGCAAGCTCCGCCGCGATGTGGGGCAGCATCGCCTCCACGGCCGCATGCGGCGTCGGGCCCTCCCCGCCACCGTAGAAGCGCCGGTCGATGTCGGCGAGGATCGCCGGGGTGTGATAGGCGGCGCGGCCGAACATGACACCATCGACGTGGGCGAGATGGCCGTCCGCCTCGTCGAGCGTGGCGATGCCGCCATTGATGCCGATGAAGGTGTCGGCGAGCCGCTGCTTCAGCCGATAGACGCGGCCGTAATCGAGCGGCGGCACGTCGCGGTTCTCCTTCGGCGACAGGCCTTCGAGCCACGCCTTGCGGGCGTGGACCCAGATCGCGTCGGCGCCGGCCGCAACCACCGCGTCGGCGAGCATGTCGAGGGCGGTTTCCGGGTCCTGCTCGTCGACGCCGAGGCGGCACTTGACCGTCACCGGCACGGCGACAGCCGCCTTCATGGCGGCGACCAGTTCGCCGACCAGCGCCGGCGAGCGCATCAGGCAGGCGCCGAAGGTACCGGACTGAACCCGGTCGGAGGGGCAGCCGACATTGAGGTTGATCTCGTCATAGCCGAAATCGGCGGCGATCCGCGCGGCTTCGGCTAGTTTGCCGGGCTCGGCGCCGCCAAGCTGGATGGCGACCGGGTGTTCCACCGGCGCGAAGCCGATCAGCCGTTCGCGGTCGCCACGGATCACCGCATCGGCCGTGACCATCTCGGTATAGAGCAGCGCCCGGCGCGTCAGCTGCCGATGGAACATGCGGCAGTGCCGGTCGGTCCAGTCCATCATCGGCGCCACCGCGATCCCTGCGGCGCCACCATTCTTCCTCGGTATCCAACTCATTATGCTCGGTATGGTAGTAGCCGTTCTGCGCTGCGACCAGTTCCAGGCGGTTCACTTGGTCCGGACGGCCATGAATGTCCAGTCGCAGGATTCGATGTCACGCCCGGCGCAGCGCGCCGACCGCCGGGTACCTGCCATCCGCTAGCTGCCCGCTCACTCCTTCACCAGCTCGAACCGGTCCACATCGAAGAGGCCGAAATTGGTGATCTTCATGTGGGGAATGACCGGCAGCGGCAGGAAGGCCACCTGGAGAAAGGGCTCCGGCAGCGTGCAGCCGATCACGCGCGCCGCCTGGCGCAGCGGCATCAGGCCCGCATGAACCGCCTCGAAGGGTTCGAGGCTCATCAGGCCGGCGAGCGGCAGCGCCAGTTCGGCTGCCACCTTGCCCGCATCGGCCACCACGAAGCCGCCGCCCAATTCGCGCAGCCGGTTGACCGCCACCGCCATGTCGTCGTCGTCCATGCCGACGACACAGATATTGTGGCTGTCGTGGCCGACCGACGAGGCGATGGCGCCGCGCTGCATGCCGAAGCCGGTGACGAAGCCGCGGCCGATGCTGCCGTCCCTGCCGTGGCGTTCGATGACCGTCACCTTGGCGATGTCGCTGGCGGGGTCGGCGATGCGCTCGTTGCCCTTCGCCGACACCATCCTGCGCACATGGTCGGTGACGACGCGGCCGGGGGCGACGCCGATCATCGAGAGCTCGGCAGCGGCGCCGGGGATGCGGAAATCGGCCGGGCTCATCGCGCGCACGATCACGCTGTCGAGGCCGACCGGCGCCACCGCGCGGCGGGTGGCGAAGAGCGCATCGTCGACCACGCGGCCGGCCGAGATCACCGTCTTCACCGAGCATTCGGCGAGGTCGCCGACCAGAACGATATCGGCGCGGCGGCCGGGCGCGATCATGCCGCGGTCCTTGAGCCCGAAGGCATTGGCCGCCGACCAGCTGGCGGCGCGATAGACGTGGTGCAGCGGGCGGCCGAGGGCAATCAGGGTGCGCACCATGTAGTCGAGGTGGCCCTCCTCGGCGATGTCGAGCGGGTTGCGGTCGTCGGTGCACAGGCAGCACATGCTCGACGAATGCTCGTCGAGGATTTCGGCCAGCGCATGCAGGTCCTTGGTCACCGAGCCCTCGCGAATGAGCACGGCGAGGCCCTTCCTGAGCTTCTCGCGGCCGTCCTCGGCGATGGTGGTCTCGTGGTCGGTGCGGATGCGCGCGGCGAGATAGCCGTTCAAGTCGTAGCCGCGCACCAGCGGCGCGTGGCCGTCGATATGGCCGTCCTGGAAGGCGACGAGCTTGTCGAGCACGTCGTCGCGGCTGGCCAGCACGCCGGGGAAGTTCATGAATTCGGCCAGCCCGATGACCTTGGGATGGCTGGCGAGCGGAATCAGGTCCTTCGCCAGCAGCTCCGCGCCGGACGTCTCGAAAGTGGTCGCCGGTACGCAGGAGGAGAGCTGCACGCGCAGGTCCATGATCGTGGTCTCGGCCGATTCGAGGAAGTAGCGGATGCCTTCGAGGCCGAGAACATTGGCGATCTCGTGCGGATCGCAGATGGCCGTGGTGACGCCGTGCGGCAGCACGCAGCGGTCGAACTCCTGCGGGCTGACCAGCGAGGATTCGACATGGAGGTGGGTGTCGATGAAGCCGGGCACGGCGAAGAGGCCGCTGCCGTCGATCTCGCGCGTCCCCTCATAGGGCTCATAGGTTCCGACGATGCGATCGCCGCAGACGGCGATGTCGGTGACGGTCACGCCGCCATAGACGATGTCGAGCAGGCCGACGTTCTTGATGACCAGATCGGCGGGCGCGGCGCCCCTGCCCTGGTCGATGGCGCGCGAGAGGAAGGCTTTGTCGGTCATCGAAGGCTCCTTGCTGCACGCAGAGCATCGCAAGCTTTTGGCTGGTGCGACAAGCCTCAGTCGTCCTCGAGGGCGATCAGCGAGGCGTTGCCGCCGGCGGCTGCGGTGTTGACCGAGATCACCTGTTCCAGCGCGAAGCGGCCGAGATAATCCGGGCCGCCCGCCTTGGGCCCGGTGCCCGACAGGCCGGAGCCGCCGAAGGGCTGGGTGCCGACCACAGCGCCGATCATGTTGCGGTTGACGTAGACATTGCCGACCGGCAGCGCGTCGACGATTCGCTCCACGGTCTCGTCTATGCGGCTGTGGATGCCCAGCGTCAGGCCGTAGCCGGTGGCGGCGATGGCGGCGACGAGCCTGTCGCGCTCGCGTGGCTTCCAGCGGACAACATGCAGGACCGGGCCGAACACCTCGCGTGTCAGCCGCTCCGGCGAATCGAGCTCGATGATGTGCGGCGCGACGAAGGTGCCGGCCGTTGGCGCCGCGCCGGCATAGCGGATGGTGGCGTAGGGCGCGGCGCGCATGGCGGCGATATGGGCGTCGAGATTGGCCTTCGCCTCGGCGTCGATCACCGGGCCGATGTCGGTCGCCGGATCGCTTGGGTTCCCGAGGGCGAGTTCGCTGGCGGCGCCGACGATCATCTCCAGCACGCGGTCGGCGACGTCCGCCTGCAGGCAGAGGAGCCTGAGCGCCGAGCAGCGCTGACCGGCGGAACGGAAGGCGGAGGTCACCACGTCGTCGGCGACCTGTTCGGGCAGCGCCGTGGCGTCGGCGATCATGGCGTTGATGCCGCCGGTCTCGGCGACAAGCGGCACGATCGGACCCTTCTTGGCGGCGAGCGTGCGGTTGATCGCCCAGGCGACCTCGGTCGAGCCGGTGAAGGCGACGCCGGCGACGTCGGCGTGAGCGGTGAGCGCGGCGCCGACCCTGCCGTCGCCCGGCACCATCTGCGCCGCGGCCAGAGGCACGCCGGCCCGGTGCAGCAGTTCGAAGGCGCGCAAGGCGATCAGCGGCGTCTGCTCGGCCGGCTTGGCGATCACCGCATTGCCGGCGGCCAGTGCCGCCACCGTCTGGCCGAGGAAGATGGCGAGCGGAAAGTTCCATGGCGAGATGCAGACGAAGACGCCGCGCCCGCGCCGGATCAGCCGGTCGCTCTCGCCGGTCGGCCCGGGCATGACCTCCGGCGCGAAGAGGCGCCGCGCCTGCATGGCGTAATAGCGGCAGAAGTCGGCCGCCTCGCGCACCTCGGCGATGCCGTCGTTGAGCGTCTTGCCGCCCTCGCGAGCCATCAGCACTACCAGGGCGTCGCGTTCGCCCTCGATCAGGTCGGCGAGCCGGTCGAGCGCGGCGGCGCGCTCCGTCGCCGGCACCCGCGACCACGCGGCAAAGCCGCCTTTGGCCGCCGCCATGATCTCATCGATCGATTCAACCGGCGCCTCCACCACATTGCCGACACTGGTTTTTCTATCGACGGGGCTTATGACGGGCCGGGCGGCGCCGTCTGCCTTTCCGCCTGCGATCAGCGGTCGGGCTGCGACTAGCGCGTCGCCCGCCTTGGCGATCCCCGCGCGTAAGGCCGCGACCTCGGCGGCGCTGCCGAATTCCAGCCCTGTCGAGTTCTTCCGCGCCGGTGCGTAGAGGTCGCGCGGCAGCGGCACGCGGCTGTGGCGGACGCGCTCGCCATCGTCGAGAAGCGCCGCCGGCCGCCGGATGAGATCCTCCACCGGCACGTCGGTATCGCCGACCACGGAGACGAAGGACGAGTTGGCGCCGTTTTCGAGCAGCCGGCGCACGAGATAGGCGAGCAGTTCGCGGTGACCGCCGACGGGCGCGTAGATGCGGGCAGCAACCGCCGGATCGTCCTTGCGAAGCGCCGAGAACAGCGTCTCGCCCATGCCGTGCAGCCGCTGGAACTCGAAGCCGGACGGGCTGCCGGCCATCTCCATGATGCAGGCGACCGTCAGTGCGTTGTGGCTGGCGAATTGCGGATAGATGCGCGGACGCAGCGCCAGCAGTCGGCGGGCACAGGCGAGATAGGACTGGTCGGTCGCCGGCTTGCGCGTGAACACCGGATAGTCAGCAAGCCCGCGCTCCTGCGCGCGCTTGACCTCGGTGTCCCAATAGGCGCCCTTGACCAGCCGCACCATCAGCCGGCGGTCGAGCGCCGTGGCGAGCGCGCCGACCCAGTCGACCACATCCGCGGCGCGCTTCTGATAGGCCTGGATGGCCAGGCCGAAGCCGTCCCAGCCGGCGAGCGACGGGGCGGCGAGCACCGCCGCCACCACCTCCAGAGAGATTTCGAGGCGATCCGCCTCCTCCGCATCGACCGTCAGGTTGAGGTCGTGAGACTTGGCGGCGCGGGCAAGCTCGAGCAGCCGCGGCACCAGCTCGTCCAGCACGCGTGCGCGCTTCACCGCCTCATAGCGCGGGTGCAGCGCCGACAGCTTGACCGAGATGCCCGGCCGGTCAGGCAGCGCGCCCTTGCCGGCGGCGCGGCCGATGGCGGCGATGGCGCCGGCATAGGCTGCGAAATAGCGCTCCGCATCGGCGGCGGTGCGCGCGCCCTCGCCGAGCATGTCGTAGGAGTAGCGGAAGCCCTGCTTCTCCATGGTCCGCGCCCGGCTGAGCGCCTCGCCGATGGTCTCGCCAAGCACAAAATGATGGCCGAGCACGCGCATGGCCTGGCGCGTGGCGGTGCGCACCGCCGGCTTGCCGAGGCGCTTGACCAGCCCGCCGACCAGCCGCTCGGGCGTATCGCCGGGCTGGACGATGCGGCTGGTCAGGCCGAGCGCCCAGATCGAGGCGGCGACGAACGGCGTGTCGCTGCGGCCGGCGTGTTCGTTCCAGTCGCCGCTGCCGATCTTGTCCTCGATCAGGCGGTCCTGGGTCGCCGCATCGGGCACGCGCAGCAATGCCTCGGCGAGCACCATCAGCGCCAGCCCCTCGCGCGTCGACAGGGCGAACTCGCGCAGGAAATCCTCCAGCCCGCCGATGCTGCCCGAGGCACCGCGGATCGCCACGATCAGGTCCGTCGCACGCCTGTCGATCCGCCCTTCCACGGCCGCGTCGAGGCGCGTTTCGTCGATGAAGGCGCGGATGAGCGCCGTGTCATCCGCCGCATAGGGTGCTGCAAAAGCGGGATTGGCCGCTGCGGCGGCTGCGCCAGAACCTTTCATGGCCATCGACGGCTCCTTCCTGCCCCTGAGGCAGGATTGCAGGCTTTGTGCCAGCGCCACAAGCCTCTGCCAGCGCCGGCGATTGCCGATTTTCGCCGGATCGCCTATTGCGGATCGGGGGTTGCCGCGCGCGGCAAGCAGGAAGGAGCGCTGAAGAATCATGGCCCGACGGACGGTGATGTGGCTCGCTTTCGCCGCGCTCCTGGTGCTCGCCGGCTGCGCCGAGAAAGGCCCCTACCTCGACATTTCCGGCGGCGGCTTCGTCTTCAACTATGCCGAGTCGGAGATCTATGCCGGCTTCGTCGCCGCACCGCTGCGCACCCTCCCCGATCATGCGCGCATCGAGGCGACGTTCGAGAATCCGGCCGGCGGAGCGCCGATCGTGCTCGCCAAGGACGTGACGCCAGGCCGCCGGGAATATTCCTTCATGACCGACGCATTGCACGGCGTCCGCGCCGACCGGGACTACGCCGTCACCGTCCGCCTGATCGCCGCCGACGGCACCGCGATCGAGACGATCGACAAGGCGTTTCATTCCGACATCGACCAGTCGCAGTTCGCCGACAAGCCGCTGGTCGTCGGTCCCGGCATTCCTCCGAATCCGGACCGCAACGGCCAATGAGCGAAGCCGTCGACCCGACCGTCTATCGGCTGCGGGCGAATGCCTTCGTCAAGCCGCGCACCTACCGGCTCACCGAGGCTGCGTTGACCTGGGAGGAAGACGGCGGCAAGCGCGACGGCGTCTTCTACGACGGCATCGCCGAGGTGCGCCTCGCCTATGTTCCGACCCGCTTCACCGCCAACCGCTATCGCGCGCAGGTCATCTTCAAGGCCGGCGGCATGGCCGAGATCACCAATGCCGACTATCGCGGCATCGCCGATTTCGCCGAGCACAACGACGCGTACGTCGCCTTTCTCAGCGAACTGCACCGGCGGCTGGCGGCCAAGGGCAAGGACGTCGTCTTCAGGCAGGGCAACAGCGTCGCCGGCTTCGCCCTCAACCTGGCGCTGACGGTCTTCATCTTCGTCATGATCGCGCTCGCCGTCCTGCTGCTGTTCTCGTGGGGCGGCCCGCTGGTCGCCGTCGTCAAGCTGGTCATCCTGCTGTTCTTCGTGCCGGTGCTGGTGCGCTACATTCGCCGGGCACGGCCGGGGACCTACGATCCGCTGGCGCTGCCCGCCGCCGTGCTGCCCGCGGTCGCCAGCGCCTGAGAGGAGGGAAACCCGATGGCCCAGTACGAAGGCGGATGCTCGTGCGGCGCGGTGCGCTTCCGCCTCACCGCGGCGCCGATGTTCGTGCATTGCTGCCACTGTCTCGACTGCCAGCGGCAGACCGGCAGCGCGTTTGCGATCAACGCGCTCTACGAGACCGACCATATCGAGATGCTGGCCGGCGAAGCGGAGGCCATCGCCATGCCGACCGACAGCGGCCGGCCGCACGACATCTATCGCTGCCCTCGCTGCAAGGTGGCGGTGTGGAGCGATTACGGCCGCCGGTCCTATCTGCGCTTCGTGCGCGTCGGCGCGCTCGACGAGCCGCACGCGATCGCGCCGGACGTCCATATCTACACGCGCTCGAAAGTGCCCTGGGTGGCGCTGCCGGCCGACGTTCCGGCCTTCGCCGAGTTCTACGACATGAAGACGCTGTGGCCGGCGGAGGCCCAGGAACGCCGGCGCGCCGCCTCGGCGGCAGCGCGCGGCTGAAATTCCTTCGCCGACTGTCGAATTCGGCGCAAGACGCTCGTCATGATAGCGGCGGCAGGATTGGGGCGCCTGGCCGCCGCGAGGGAGAACACGCGCGATGCAGTACATCCTCATGCTTCACATAGACGAGGCCGGCTTCCCCAAGCTCAGCCCGGAAGAGCGGCAGCGCGGGCTCGCCGCCTACGCCACCTATACCGAGGCGCTCACCAAGGCCGGCGTGGTCGTCGGCTGGAACCGGCTGCAGCCCAGCCCGTCGGCCAAGACCGTTCGTGCCAGGGACGGCAAGACGCAGGTGTTGGACGGGCCTTTCACAGAAACCAAGGAGCAGATTGGCGGCTTCTACATCATCGACGTGCCCGATCTCGATGCGGCGCTCGCCTGGGCGGCGCGCTGCCCGGCGACCGGCCACGGCGTCGTCGAGGTGCGGCCGCTGTGGTCAGAACAGGGCTGAGGCGGAGGCAAACATGCGCAAGCTCATCGTCTTCAATCACGTCTCCCTCGACGGCTACATCCAGGACGCCCATGGCGATATGAGCTGGGCCCATGCCGGCGACCCCGATCCGGAATGGAGCGACTTCGTCGAGGGTAATGCCCGCCGCGGCGGCGCCCTGGTCTTCGGCCGCATCACCTACGAGCTGATGGCGCGCTACTGGCCGACCGAGATGGCGCGTGAGAACGATCCGGTCGTCGCCGAGCGGATGAACGCGATGGCCAAGATCGTCTTCTCGCGGACGCTGAAGACGGCGACATGGGCCAACACGCGGCTCATCGCCGAGGACCCGGTCGCCGCCATCCGCCGCCTGAAGCAGGAGGCCAGCGAGGACATGGCGATGTTCGGCAGCGGAATGATCGTCGCCCAACTCGCGCCGGCCGGCCTGATCGACGAATACCAGGTCGTGGTCAAGCCGATGATCCTGGGGAGCGGCCGCACCATGTTCGAAGGCGTGCCCGGCCCCCTGTGGCTGAGGCAGACCAAGGTGCGCAGCTTCGGGAACGGCAACGTGGTCGTGTGGTACGCGCCCGCCTGACCGTGCCCGGCTGCGCCCAAGGACCAGCCACCGACCGTGAGAATGGCGAAGCCGCGCACCGCCTCATTGCGAAGCAGTGCGCGGCCCCGATGGATGGACCGGACGGAGGCTAGATTTTGACCCAGCCGCCGCCCTTGGCGTTCGACTTCACGGCCGCGTCGATGAACTGCATGCCGGCAAGCCCATCCTCGACCGTCGGGAACATCACCTCGGGGCCGAGATCGGCATCGGTGCGCGCGGCGCGGATGGCGCGGGCGACTTCGGCATAGATGTTGGCGAAGCCTTCCAGATAGCCTTCCGGATGGCCCGACGGGGTACGCGTCACGCGGGCCGCCTCGGGACCGGCCCCGACACCGGCGCGGGTGATCAGCCGGGTCGGCTGGCCGAAGGGGGTGAACCACAGATAGTTCGGGTCCTCCTGGCGCCACGCCAGCCCGCCCTTGGAGCCGTAGACGCGCAGCGACAGATTGTTCTCGTTGCCGGGCGCCACCTGGCTCGCCCACAACATGCCCTTGGCGCCGCCCTTCCAGCGCAAGAGGATGTTGTTGTCGTCGTCGAGCTTGCGCCCCTTGACGAAGGTCGAGAGGTCCGCGCACAGCGAATCGAGCTGCAGGCCGGTGACGAAGCAGGCGAGATTGTAGGCGTGGGTGGCGATGTCGCCGAGCGCCCCGGCGCCGGCCCGCTTGGGGTCGGTGCGCCAGTCGGCCTGCTTCTGGCCGGTGGCCTCCAGCCGCTCGGTCAGCCAGTCCTGCGCGTATTCCGCCTGGACATGGCGGATCTCGCCAAGCTCTCCGGCGGCGACCAGGGCACGCGCCTGGCGGATCATCGGATAGCCGGTGTAGTTGTGGGTGAGCGCGAAGATCTTGCCGCTGCGCTTGACCGCCCTGACGATGTCCTTCGCCTCGGTGACCGACATGGCCAGCGGCTTGTCGCAGATGACGTGAATGCCGGCCTTGAGAAAGGCCTTGATCGGCGCGGCATGCATGTAGTTGGGGGTGACGATCGCCACCGCCTCGATGCCGTCCCCCTTGCGCTTGGCTTCGGCCTTGGCCATGTCCTCGAAATCGCCATAGGCGCGATCGCGGGCAATGCCGATCTCGAGTGCCGAATCGATCGCGCGCTGGCGCTGCGAGGACAGCGCACCGGCGACCACCTCGTAGTTGTCGTCGATGCGCGAGGCGATGCGGTGGACGGCGCCGATGAAGGCGCCCTGGCCACCGCCGACCATGCCCAGCCGAATCCGCCCGCCCGATTTGGAGTCGTTGCGTCCCTCGACCATCTGACTGCTTCCTTTTTCCTGCCTAGATGCCGAGCATCTTGCGGTTGGCCTTCTGGTCGACGCCGCTGGCGGCGAAGTCGTCGAAAGCCTTCTCGGTCACGCGGATGATGTGGGCCGCGATGAAGGGCGCGCCCTCGGCCGCCCCCTGCTCGGGATGCTTCAGACAGCATTCCCATTCGAGCACCGCCCAGCGGTCATAGTCGTATTCGGCAAGCTTGGAGAAGATGCCGCTGAAATCGACCTGACCGTCGCCGAGCGAGCGGAAGCGGCCGGCGCGCTTCACCCAGGGCTGGAACCCGCCATAGGCGCCCTGCTTGCCGGTCGGATTAAATTCCGCGTCCTTGACGTGATAGGCGTAGATGCGCTCGTGGTAGAAGTCGATGAACTCGAGATAGTCGAGCTGCTGCAACACGAAGTGCGAGGGATCGTAGTTGATGCCGCAGCGGGGATGGCCGTCGACGCGATCGAGCAGCATCTCGAAGCTGACGCCGTCGTGCAGGTCTTCGCCGGGGTGCAGCTCGAAGGCGACGTCGACGCCGAGACCGTCGGCATAGTCGAAGATCGGCTTCCAGCGCTTGGCGAGCTCATCGAAGGCGGTCTCGACCAGCCCGGCCGGGCGCTGCGGCCACGGATACATGAACGGCCAGACGAAAGCGCCCGAGAAGGTCGGCATCGACGGCAGGCCGAGATTGGCACAGGCCTTGATCGTCGCCCTGATCTGGTCGACCGCCCATTTCTGCCGCTTCTTGGGGTCACCGCGCACGTCGGGCGCGGCGAAGCCGTCAAAGGCCGAAATCGTAGATCGGGTTGACCGCCACCAGCTGGCCCTGCAGGTGCGAGGCGAGCTCGGTGATCTCGACGCCGGCATCGGCGCAGACGCCCTTCAACTCATCGCAGTAGGTCTTGCTCGATGCCGCCTTCTTCACGTCGATCAGACGGCCGTCCCAGCTCGGGATCTGAATCCCCTTGTAGCCGAGACCGGCGGCCCATTTGGCCATGCTTTCCAGCGTGTTGAACGGTGCCTCATCGCCGGCGAATTGCGCGAGGAAGATCGCCGGCCCCTTCATTGTTTTCATTTTCTGTTTCCTCCGCTTGTGGCACGGCCGCGCCAGGCGCGGCCGTGCTCAGCTCCCCTAGAGGTAGCTGTTGATCAGGGACTCGAGATATTCCTGCTTGCCGCTGACCGGCTGCGGCTCGAGGTCCTTCTTGTGGATGTAGTCGGCGAGATCGTCGAGCGAGCGCTTGCCGGCGAGGATGGCCTTGCCCTCCTTGCTCTTCCAACCGGCGTAGCGGTCTTCGACGAAGGCGTCGAACTTGCCGTCCTGGATGATCTTCTCGGCGATCAGCAGACCGCGGGCACAGGCGTCTATCGAGCCGACATGGGCGATCAGGAGATCGTCCGGATCGAGCGACTGGCGGCGGATCTTGGAATCGAAGTTGAAGCCGCCGGTGCCGAGGCCGCCGGCCTTGAGGATGTAGTAGGTGGCCAGCGCCATCTCGGGCACGTTCATGGCGAACTGGTCGGTGTCCCAGCCGAGCTGGTAGTCGCCGCGGTTGATGTCGATGGAGCCCAGAATGCCGAGCGCGCCGGCCAGCGCGAGTTCGTGCTCGAAGGTGTGCCCGGCGAGAATGGCGTGGTTCTGCTCGATGTTGATCTTGACCTCCTTCTCGAGGCCGAACTGCTGCAGCATCCCCCAGATCGAGGCGACGTCGAAGTCGTACTGGTGCTTGGTCGGTTCCTTCGGCTTGGGCTCGATGAGGATGGCGCCCTTGAAGCCGATCTTCTGCTTGTGCTCGACGACCATGGTCAGGAAGCGGCCGAGCTGGTCGAACTCCTGCTTGATGTTGGTGTTGAGCAGGGTCTCGTAGCCCTCGCGGCCGCCCCACAGGACGTAGTTGGCGCCGCCGAGGTCATGGGTCAGCTCGAGCACGTTCTTCACCTGCGCGGCGGCATAGGCGAACAGGTCCGGATCGGGATTGGTCGCGGCGCCGGCCATGTAGCGACGGTTGGAGAACAGGTTGGCCGTGCCCCAGAGGAGCTTGACCTTGGTCTTCTCCATCTTCTTGGCGATGACCTCGCCCATGGCGCGGACGTTCTTGTTGGATTCGGCCAGCGTCTTGCCTTCCGGCGCGATGTCGCGGTCGTGGAAGGTGAAGAAGGGCACGCCGAGCAGGCGGAACATCTCGAAGGCGACGTCGGCCTTCACCTTCGCCGCCTCCATCTCGTCGTCCATGTGCATCCACGAACGATTGAAGGTCTCGCCGCCGAACATGTCGCGGCCGTCCCAGGTGAAGGAGTGCCAGTAGCAGACGGCGAAGCGCAGATGGTCCTCCATGCGCTTGCCGAGGACCTTCTTGTTGGGGTCGTACCAGCGATAGGCGAGGCCGTCGCCGGCCTTGGCGCCGGCAAATTTGATCGGCTTTTCCTGGTTGAAGAAACGGGCACTCATCTGGGCATGGCCTCCTTAATGGCTGGGTAGAGCTTCCGGTACGTCGCGTAGGCCGCGGCATAGGCCGGAACCAGTTCGGGATCGGGTTCGATCGTTTCGCGGATGGCCGGCTGGGCGCACACGGCGAAAGGATCGGCGTTCTCGGCCGCGATCAGGCCGAGGCGAGCCGCGCCGAGGCCGGCGCCGAAGTCGCCCTCCTCCGGCACGTCGACGATGATGTTGAGCGCATTGGCGATGATGCGCAGCCACTTCTTCGAGCGCGAGCCGCCGCCCACGGCCAGCGCCCGCTCGACGCTGGCGCCGGCCTGGGTCAGCGCCCTCAGGCAGTCGGCGAAGGCGAAGGTGACGCCTTCCAGCACGGCGCGGGTGAGCGCCGTCTTGTCGGTGGCATAGCCGAGGCCGGCGAAGCTGCCGCGGATGGCGGCGTCGTTGTGGGGCGTGCGCTCGCCGCCGAGATAGGGCAGGAAGATCACGTCGCCGGGGCCGCTCATGTCGTCCTCGAGCGGCCTGGTCAGGTCGGCGGCGCTGGTCGAGAAGACGTCGGCCAGCCATTCCAGCGCGCCGGCGGCCGAAAGGATCACGCCCATCTGGTGCCAGGTGTCGGGCACCGCGTGGCAGAAGGCGTGGACGGCGGTCGCCGGGTCGGGCGAGAAGCGGGCATTGGAGACGAAGAGCACGCCGGAGGTGCCGAGCGAGACGAAGGCGGTGCCCGGCCTGACCACGCCGACGCCGCAGGCGGAGGCCGCATTGTCGCCGCCGCCGCCGGCCACCACGACCTTCGCGGCCATGCCCCAGCGCTGCGCCAGTTCGGGGCGCAGCATGCCGGTCGGCGCCGAGCCTTCGTAGAGCGCCGGCATCTGGGCGCGCGACAGCTTGGTCGCCGCCAGCAGGTCGTCGCTCCAGTCGCGCTTGGCGACATCGAGCCACGACGTGCCGGCCGAGTCCGACATGTCGGAGGCGTAGTCGCCGGTCAGCTTCAGGCGGACATAGTCCTTGGGCAGCAGAACCTTGGCGACCTTGGCGAAGACCTCCGGCTCGTGGCGCGCCACCCAGGCAAGCTTGGGTGCGGTGAAGCCGGGGAAGACGATATTGCCGGTGATGGCGCGGAAGCTCGGATTCGGCGTCGAGTTCGGCGGCCTCCTTGGCCGAGCGCACGTCGTTCCACAGGATGCAGGGGCGCAGCGGCTTGTCGGCGGCGTCGATCAGCGTGGCGCCGTGCATGTGGCCGGAAAGGCCGATGCCGCTTGACGCCGCCGAGCGCCGCCTTGTGCTTGGCCGCCAGCTTGTCGAGCACGCTCTCGCATGCCGTCCACCAGCTGTCCGGGTCCTGTTCGGACCATCCGGAATGGGGTCGCGAGACCTCGAGATCAGCCGTTTCGCTGGCGACAACGCGCTGTCGCTCGTCGATGAGCACCGCCTTCACCGACGAGGTACCAATGTCAAGACCGAGATACATGTGTAAGCGCCCTCCTGGCAAGCGCGCGGCGCTGCCGCCCGGATGCGCTCGCCTTTTCCTCTTTTCCGTTGATTATCCTGACTAATCGGCGATTGCAATTCGACGCGGTCGTCGCCACCGAACAGTTTTCTCCGGAATCCGGATTATTCGCCTGCGGAATCGCCTTCCGCCATGCGCGTGCTATCTAGGCGCGGTTGAGCCTGCCTTTTTGGAAAGCCCGAGCCCCCGATGAAGACCGAGACGGCCCCCGTTCGCCTTGCGGACTACCGCGCCCCCGATTTTGCCATCGACACGGTCGATCTCGATTTCCGGCTCGACCCGCACGCCACCCGCGTCACGCGCGCGGCTGGCCATGCGTCCGACCAATCCGGGCGCGCCGCTGGTGCTGGACGGCGACGAACTGAACCTCGTTTCGGTGGCGATCGACGGCGCGGCGCTGGCTCCCGACCGCTACGTGGCGACGCCGGAGGCGCTCACCATCGCCGACGTGCCCGCAGGGGCCGTTCACGCTGGAAATCGTCACCGAGATCGACCCCACCGCCAACACCAAGCTGATGGGGCTCTACCGGACCAGCGGCACCTGGTGCACCCAGTGCGAGGCGGAGGGCTTCCGCCGCATCACCTATTTCCTCGACCGGCCGGACGTGCTCGCCGTCTACACGACGCGCATCGAGGCGCCGAAGGACGCTGCACCGGTGCTGCTCGCCAACGGCAACCTGATCGGAATCCGGCGACGTCGCGGGCACCGACCGGCACTTTGCGGTCTGGCACGACCCCTTCCCCAAGCCGTCCTACCTGTTCGCGCTGGTCGCCGGCGATCTCGGCCAGCTCACCGACAGCTTCACGACCATGTCGGGGCGCAAGGTCGGCGCTCGCCATCTATTGCGAGCACGGCAAGGAGGCGCGCTGCGCCTGGGCGATGGATTCGCTCAAGCGCTCGATGCGCTGGGACGAGACCGCCTTTGGCCGCGAATACGATCTCGACGTGTTCAACATCGTCGCCGTGTCCGATTTCAACATGGGGGCGATGGAGAACAAGGGCCTCAACGTCTTCAACGACAAATACGTGCTGGCCGACCCCGACACCGCCACCGATGCCGACTACGGCTATATCGAGGGCGTCATCGCCCACGAATACTTCCACAATTGGACAGGCGACAGAATCACTTGCCGCGACTGGTTCCAGCTCTGCCTGAAGGAGGGGCTGACCGTCTTCCGCGATCAGGAGTTCTCGTCCGACATGCGCTCGCGGCCGGTCAAGCGCATCGCCGACGTGCGCACGCTGCAGGCGCGCCAGTTCCCCGAGGACGCGGGACCGCTGGCCCATCCGGTGCGGCCCGAGACCTATCACGAGATCAACAACTTCTACACGCCGACCGTCTACGAGAAGGGGGCGGAGGTCGTGCGCATGCTGAAGACGGTGCTCGGACCGGAAGGCTTCCGCGCCGGCATGGACCTCTATTTCAGCGCCACGACGGCCAGGCGGTCACCGTCGAGGACTTCCTCGCCGCCTTCGCCGACGCCACCGGCACCGACCTCAGCCAGTTCAAGCTGTGGTACAGCCAGGCCGGCACGCCGGAGGTGATCGCCAAGGGCAGCTACGATCCGCGCCAGAAGACCTATGCGCTGACGCTCGAACAATCCTGCCCGCCGACGCCGGGCCAACCGAGCAAGCAGGCGCAGCACATCCCGCTGCGCTTCGGCCTGGTCGGCGCCAATGGCGACGACCTCGCCTTCGACAAGGCCAGCGGCGGGCGCGTCGACGGCGACGTGATCCAGCTCACCGAGCCCAGCCAGACGATCGTCTTTCACGGCGTCTCCAGCCGGCCGGTGCCCTCGCTCCTGCGCGGCTTCTCGGCGCCGGTGCGGCTCAACATCGACCTCCCGGAAGCCGACCTGCTGTTCCTGCTGCGCACCGACGCCGACCCGTTCAACCGCTGGCAGGCGGCGCAGACGCTGGCCATGCGCTCGCTGACGCTGGGCGCCGCCGACGCGGCATCGGGCGAGATCGTCGCCTTCGATGTCGCGCTCATCGATGCGCTCGCCGATGTCGCCGAAAACGAGGAGCTCGAGCCGGCCTTCCGCGCCCAGGTGCTGCAGCTTCCGGGCGAGGCCGACATCGCCCGCGAGATCGGCCGCGACGTCGATCCCGACGCCATCGCGTCGGCCCGCAACCAGGTCAGGGCGCGCGTCGCCGACCGGGTCGGCGCCCGCCTCATGGCGCTCGTCGACCGGCTCACCACGGCGGCGCCGTTCTCGCCCGATGCCGCGTCTGCCGGCCGCCGGTCGCTGGCCAACGCCGCCCTCGACCTGGCGGTCGCCGACGGCAACCGGCAGGCGGTCGAGCGCGTGACGCAACGCTTTGCGGCGGCCGACAACATGACCGACCGCTCGGCGGCGCTCGCCATCCTCGCCGCCGCGCGCCCTGCCCGAACGCGTCGCGGCGCTGGAGGCCTTCCACGGCCGCTACCGCAACGATCCGCTGGTCCTCGACAAATGGCTGACCTTCGAGGCGATCGTGCCGGCGCCGGGGACGCTCGGCCGGGTGCGCGAACTCCTCGGCCACCCGTCCTTCTCGATCGCCAATCCCAACCGCATCCGCGCCCTGGTCGGCGCCTTCGCCGGCGCCAACCAGACCCAGTTCAACCGCCCGGATGGCGCCGGCTACGACTTCCTCGCCGATTTCGTCGTCGATCTCGACCGACGCAATCCGCAGACGGCGGCGCGGCTGCTGGTCAGCTTCCGCTCATGGCGGGCACTGGAGCCGCATCGCCGGGCGCTGGCCGAAAAGGCGCTGAACCGCGTGGCGTCGGCGGAGGCGCTCTCCTCCGACGTGCGCGACATCGTCACGCGGACGCTGGCCTGAGCCGTTTGCGCTCGCCCCCGCAACGGCGGGAGCCCAGGTCGTTGCGGAGCAGTCCGTCCTAGCGCACGAAGGTGTTGCGCACCCGTTCCGAGCAGCGGAAATACGGGATCCAGATGGCGCAGGCGGCGAGCAGCATGGCGATGGCGATGGCCGCGTCGACATCGAACATCGGCGCGTCGAAGAGGATCGCCGCCGCCCAGTACGCCGCCACGACGAACAGCAGCTGGCCGACGAGAAGCGCCCGATAGAGCTTCGGCGCGCTCTTCCTGTGCGTGAAGAACTGGACCGCCGTCATCGTCGCCAGGATGGCGAAGCCGATCCATGCAAGGATTTCGACCATGGTCATGGTGTGCAGGAGCGTGCCCGGTGCGAGCAGCTCGAACCTAGGAAAATAATCCAGAACGTTCTTGGCAAACTGGACCGGCGCCACGACGATGCCGATGGCCGGCAGGATCAGCCATCCGCCGATGCCCGACGGCCCTTCCACGCTCATCGTCGCTTGAGTCATGGTCCGCTGCCTCTCAAGTCGCCACGTCGACCATACCCCGTCACGGCGCATCGGTCGAATACCGTTACGCAGCGCGGCGTCGCGCCCTTACGCAGCTTGGTAAATATTTCGTTTACAGCACTGGACAACCCGAATCGTCTCGATTCAAATGAAACTGATTCGGGCGTGGCGTCTCCGAGATTTATGCGGCGGAAATCGAGGGAGCCTGCCATGGCGCGGGCAGAGGCGGCACTGCCGCCTGCGGCGAAGCATTATCCAAAATCGGCCAGTGGAGGGGCGCGGCGTCCGGGGATTTCGGGCCATGCGCGCCTGCTCGCTGGTCCCGCCTACCGTAAGCTCGTGGCCGCCGAACCGTTTCTGCGCCGGCTCATCCCCATCCTCATTGCCATCTTCCTGCTGATCGTCGGCCTCGCCCGCTTCGTCGAGCTGTACGAGTTGCGCGTCGACCACGAGAGCGATGCGCGCAAGTCGATCACCATGATCGTGCGCATCCTGTCCGATGCCTATGCCGGCGCCGGCGATCAGGTGACGCGCACCGACGCGCTCAACACCCTCGCCAACGCGCTGCCCGCCGACGCCATCCGCGACGGCCGGCAGGTGCTGGTCACCGACGCCAACGGCGCGATCATCGCCACCGCGCCACGCAACCTGTCGCTCGAAGGCCAGCCGCTGGACAATGCCATCGGCGCCGCCCAGCTCCTCACCACATTCGGCGAGCGCGCCGGCGTCCTCGAGGTGGCCCTGCCGGACGGCGAGCAGGCCTACGCCGCCCTGCACAATCTCGGCCCGCCGCTCGGCGCCGTTGCCGTGGTCGAACCGCTCTCCGGCATCTACCGGGCGTGGCGCACCGACGTCTCGCTCAATGTCGCCATCTTCGTCGGCACCAGCGCCATCCTGCTGGTCATCCTCTACGGCTATTTCTCGCAGACGGCGCGCGCGGTGGAGGCCGACCGCATCTACGGCGAGACGCAGTCGCGCTTCGAGACGGCGCTTGCCCGCGGCCGCTGCGGCCTGTGGGACTGGGACCTGGCCAGCGCACGCATCTTCTGGTCGCGCTCGATGTTCGAGATCATCGGCCTCGACGCGCGCGACAGCCTGCTCGGCTTCGGCGAGGTGGCCCGCCTGATCCACCCCGACGACGGCGATCTGCTGGCGCTGGTCGAATCCCTGTTCGAAGCCGGCGAGACGACGGTCGACCGCATGTTCCGCATGCACCATGTCGATGGCCGCTGGATCTGGCTGAGGGTGCGCGCCGAACTGGTCGATCGCGACAGCCCGCAGCCGCACCTCATCGGCATCGCCGTCGACGTGACCGAGCAGATGCGCCTGGTCGAACGCTCGAAGACCGCCGACATCCGGTTGCGCGACGCCATCGAGACGATCTCCGAGGCCTTCGTCCTGTGGGATGCCGAAAACCGCCTGGTCATGTGCAATTCCAAGTACCAGCAGCTGCACGGCATCCCCGACGTCGTGCTGGCGCCGGGAACGCCCTATGCCGATGTCATCGCCGCCGGGCGCAAGCCGGTGGTGCGCTCGCAGGTGGTGACCGACGACATTCCCGAGGCGGGCGCGCGCAGCTTCGAGCTGCAGCTCGAGGACGGCCGCTGGCTGCAGATCAACGAGCGGCGCACCAAGGACGGCGGCTTCGTCTCGGTGGGCACCGACATCACCCAGCTGAAGCGCCACGAAGGCAAGCTGATCGAAGGCGAGCGGCGGCTGATGGCGACCATCGCCGACCTCCGCCAGTCGCGCCAGAAGCTCGAACAGCAGGCGCAGCAGATGGTCGAGCTGGCCGAAAAATACGCCGAGGAGAAGGACCGCGCCGAGGAGGCCAACCGCACCAAGTCGGAGTTCCTGGCCAATGTCAGCCACGAACTGCGCACGCCGCTCAACGCCATCATCGGCTTCTCGGAAATCATGCAGTCGGGCATGTTCGGCGCGCTGGGCTCACCGAAATACCTGGAATACTGCCAGGACATTCACGCCAGCGGCACCTACCTGCTCGGCGTCATCAACGACGTGCTCGACATGTCGCGGATCGAGGCCGGGCGCATGACGCTGCACCTGGAGGAGCTGGTCCTCGACGATCTGGTCGAGGAATCGGTGCGCGTGGTCAGGACCCAGGCCGCCGCCCAGAACATCGAGGTCACCGCCGACGCCGTCAGCGGCCTGTCGCTACGCGGCGACCGAAGGGCGCTCAAGCAGGTGATGCTCAACCTTTTATCCAACGCGGTGAAGTTCACGCCGCAGGGCGGCCGCATCCGCCTCAGGGCGCGGGCCACCCGCAACGCCGTCGTCTTCACGGTCGCCGATACCGGCATCGGCATCCCGCGCGAGGCGCTGAAGAAGCTCGGCCGGCCGTTCGAGCAGGTGAGCAACCAGTTCACCAAGAGCCATCGTGGCTCCGGTCTGGGGCTGGCCATCACCGCGTCGCTGGCCGGTCTCCATGGCGGACGCATGCGCATCCGCTCGCGCGTCGGCCGCGGCACCGTGGTCTCGGTGCGCCTGCCGACCGAGCCGCCGGCATTGGACCTGCAGCAGCTGCCCGCGGCGTGATTGCGCCACCTCCGGTGGACTTAAAGCCCTTTTCTCCGTTCGTCCCCGCGCATGCGGGCACCCAGGCAGGATTCGCCGTGTGGCGCGCCTCGCCGGGATGCTCGTCCCAGATCGGGTCGGGGACAGGCTCTCCGCGGGCATGACCGGAGTGTTTCGGAATAGCGCCTCAGTTGCCGCTGCCGCCGTCGCTGCCAGCGCCGCCGCTATCGCCGTTGCCGCCGTTGTCGCTGCCGTCGTCGCTGGTCGACAGCAGCCCGTCGCAGGCGTCCTTCAGCTTCTGCAGGGAGGCGGTGAGGTCCTGTTCGGGCAATTGCAGGTCGACGCCGACACCCTTGACCTTGATGCTCTTGGCGGTGAGCAGAAGATCGTAGTCGGCACCGACAAGCAGGTACTGCCAGGAGCCGGACATTTCGTCGTAGCGGATGTCGGCAACCGCGCCACCGCTGTCGTCCTGCGGCTGACCGTCGAGGATGAAGGCGACCGCCGGTACCGTGCCCCCGGCAATCGCCTGGCCGAGCGCCTTGGGGTCGACGTTGGAGATGACCGTCGTCTCGTCGCCGGTGGCGGCGCAGCTCATGTAGAAGAGATAGTCCCCCTCGCCCTCCTGGGTGGCGCCATCGACGACGCCGAGGAAGGCGGATTCATCGTCCTGACTGAATTGCCAGGACAGATTGGCCGCATGGGCGGGGCTGAGCCCGCCGAGCACGAACGCCGCGACGGTTGCCTGGCAACCACGCAAGACACGCTTCATAGCGCACCTCCCGAAAGCCGCCGGACAAGCCCGGTCGGATGAACCGACTATACTATGTCGCCGGTTTTTCCAGCACTGTTCCGATGAGCCGCTCGAAGATCCCGCGCACGGCCGTTTCGGTGGTGCGCACATGGGCGTCGAGCGTGACGAAATCGGGCAGTTCGCCGGCCTGCGCCAGCCGCTCGAGCAGCGCGTGCGGCGCCGTCTCCGGGTCGAACGGCTGATCGAGGCAGAGGCGGGTGATCTGGATGAGCGCCTGATAGAGCTTCAGCGCCGGCAGCAGGATGTCGGCGTCGGCCGGCGACAGCAGGCTGGCCGCCGCCGCCGCCGAGATCACCGCCACGGTCTCGGTCGAGATTAACGCGGGCAAGCGGTGGGCGTTCACCAGCAGCAGGGCCTGGGCGATGAATTCGATATCGACCAGGCCGCCCGGCGCCTGCTTCAGGTCCCAGGCGCCCTTGCCGCCCTTGGCCTCTTCGACCATCGCCCGCATCTCGCGGATGTCGGCAAGGATCTTCTTCGCGTCGCGGCGGGTGGTGAGGATGGCGCGGATGTCCTCGCCGGCGCGCTTTGTCAGTTTCTTGTCGCCGGCGACGACGCGGGCGCGGGTCAGCGCCATGCGCTCCCAGGTCCAGGCGTCCTTCGCCTGATAGGCGGCGAAGGCGTCGATATGGGTGGCCAGCGGCCCGGACTTGCCCGACGGGCGCAGGCGGAAATCGACCGCATAGAGCGTGCCTTCGGCGGTCGGCGCCGAGAGCGCCGCCACCAGCCGCTGGGTCAGGCGGGTGTAGTACTGCGAGCCGTACAGGGGGCGCGCGCCGTTCGACGATGGCGCCGCCTCGTCGAAATCGTAGAGCAGGATGAGGTCGATGTCCGAGGTCGCGGTCATCTCGCGGCCGCCGAACTTGCCCATGGCGATCAGCGCCACGGCGCCGCGCTTCATCCTGCCATGGGCCCGCTCGAACTCCTTCAGCGTGGCGTCGAGCACCGCCGCGACCAGACCATCGGCGAGGTCGCTGTAGGCATAGCCGGCCTGGCGCACGCTGATGGTGTCGGCGAGCACGCGCACGCCGATGAGGAACTGCTGCTCCTGGCCGAAGATGCGGGCGCGATCGAGCACATCCTCGAAGCCGCGCGCCTCGGCAAGCAATTCGGCCAGCCGCTTGCGCAACAGCGCGGCGTCGGGCAGCGAACCGAAGAAGGCCGGATCGAGCAGCGCGTCCACCACATGGGCGCGGCGCACGATGGTCTCGGCCAGCCGCGGCGCCGCCGCCAGCACCGTCACCAGCAGCTTGAGGAGGCCGCTGTTGATCTGCAACAGGGAGAAGAGCTGGACGCCGGCCGGCATGCGGGCGAGGAAGCGGTCGAAGGCAGCGAAGGCGGCATCGGCACCCGCGTTGCCGGCCAGCGCCTCGAGCAGCACCGGCACGAACTCGGTCAGCCGCTCGCGGGCGCTGGCCGAGCGCGTCGCCGGATAGCGGCCGAAGTGCCAGCCGCGCACGGTGCGGCTGATCTCGGCCGGATTGCCATAGCCGAGCGCGGTGAGCGTGGCGAGCGTCTCGGGATCGTCGGTATCGCCGGTAAACGACAAGCTGCCGCCGGCGGAGGAGAGCGTCGGCGCCGTCTCGAACAGCGCCGCATAGCGGTCGCGCACGGTCGTCAGCGTTTTGGCCACCGCCTTCTCGAAGGCGCCGGTGTTGCGATAGCCGGCCATGCGCGCGACCACCGCCAGACCCTCCGCGTCGTCCGGCAGGGTGTGGGTCTGGGCGTCATTGATCATCTGCAGGCAGTGTTCGATCTCCCGCAGCGCGCCATAGGCGGCGCTCAGTTCGTCGCGGGTGGCATCATCGATCCAGCCGAATACGGCAAGCGCCTTGAGCATGTCGAGTGTACGCCGTCCGCGCAGTTCGGGCTGGCGGCCACCGGCGATGAGCTGCTGGGTCTGGACAAAGAACTCGATCTCGCGGATGCCGCCGCGGCCGAGCTTGATGTTGTGGCCGGCGACCGCCACCACGGCATGGCCGCGATGATCGTGGATCTGGCGCTTGATCGAATGGATGTCGGCGATCGCCGCGAAATCGAGGTACTTGCGCCAGATATAGGGGGTGAGTTCGGCGAGGAAGGCGGCGCCCGCCGCTTCGTCGCCGGCGACCGTGCGCGCCTTGATGAGCGCGGCGCGCTCCCAGTTCTGGCCGAGGCCCTCGTAATATTGCAGCGCCGCCTCGGTGGAGATGGCGATGTTGGTGGAGCCCGGGTCGGGACGCAGACGGAGGTCGGTGCGGAAGACGTAGCCGTCGGCGGTGTGCTCCTGCAGGAGCGCCACCAGCCGCCGGGTCATGCGCACGAAGGTGACCGTCGGCTCGGTGCCTTCCGCCAGCGGCGCGGTCGCCTCGTCGAAGAGCACGATCAGGTCGATATCGCTGGAATAGTTCAGTTCGCCGGCGCCGAACTTGCCCATGCCCAGCACGATCCAGCCACTGCCCTCCTCCGGCTTGTCCGCATTGGCGAGCCTGATGCGGCCGGCCTCGGCGGTCTCGCGCAGGATGAAGCCCACGGCCGCGCCGACCGCGGCCTCGGCGAAGCCGGTGAGCGCCGCCGTCACCTGCACCACGTCCCAGACGCCGCCGAGATCGGCGAGCGCGGTCAGCAACGCCGTCTCCTGGCGGCCGCGGCGAAGCGTCGCCATCAGCGCGGCGGCGTCGCCCTTCTTCCAGGCGCGGCGAATCGCCCCGGTGAGGCTGCGCATGCGGGCGGCGGGATCGGCGGCGAGCAGCTTCGCCAGTCGGGCGGGATCGTCGAGGATCAGCGAGCGCAGGAAGGGCGCGCAGTCCATGACGCCGGCAAGGAAGGCGGCGAGCCCCGGCCGCGCCAGCGCCTCGGCCACAGCCTTGTCACCGCCCGCGTCCCGGGCCGCGGCGGTCAGCTCGGCCATGCGCGCCTTGGTGCGCTGGGCGTTGGCGGGCTTCAGCCGCGGCGCGATGCGTTCAGCCAGCGTCCTGCCGGAGGGCGTCTGCTTCCCCTGTCGCTTCGCTGTTGCAGTCGCCATGCGCGGTCATTCGGTCGGCAAGCGAAGGGTGACGACGAGACCCGGATTGCCGTCGCCGAGCTCGAGCGTCCCATGGTGCAGGCGCGCGACCGCCGCGACAAGGCTTAAGCCGAGGCCGCTGCCCGGCTGTGAACGGCTTTTCTCCAGACGCACGAAGCGCTGCAGCACGCGCTCGCGGTCGGCTTCGGGGATGCCCGGCCCGTTGTCGGCCACCCGGAAGACGACGCTGTCGCCGTCGCGGGCGGTGGACATGGTGATCCGCGGCGTGCGCTCCGCGCCGCGGCGCTCGCCGTATTTGATGGCGTTGTCGATGAGGTTGGCAAGCGCCTGGCCGAGCAGCTCGCGGCTGCCCTTGAGGGTGACCGATTCCGGCGTTTCCACGTTCAGTTCGACGCCACTCTCCTCGGCCACCGGTTCGTAGAGGTCGGCCACGTCCTGCACGATTTCGCGCGAATCGAGCGGGCTCATGGCGCCGTCGGGCGAGCCGGCCTCGATGCGCGCAATCATCAGGAGCGCATTGAAGGTCTGGATGAGGTCGTCGGACTCCTCGATGGTCGCCTCCAGCGCCGAACGGAACTTGTCGGCATCGGTGGGGCCGGCCAGCGCCGTCTCGACGCGGTTGCGCAGGCGCGTCAGCGGCGTCTTGAGGTCGTGGGCGATGTTGTCGGAGACGTCCTTGAGGCCGTAGAGCAGGTGCTCGATGCGTTCGAGCATGGCGTTGAGGCTGTCGGCGAGGCGATCGAACTCGTCGCCGCTGCCGGTCACTTCGAGCCGGCCGGAGAGATCGCCGCTCATGATCTTGCGGCTCGACGCCGACAGCGAATCGATGCGCTTGAGCACACGCCGGCTGACGAAGACCCACGACAGGGCCGCCAGGCCGATCATCAGCGCCAGCGCCCAGGCCAGGGCCTGGGCGACGATGTGGCGGAACTGCTCGCGCTCGCCGAGATCGCGGCCGACCAGCATGTGATAGCCGCCGGGCAGGTTGACCAGCTGGACGAGGGCGAAATGGTCCTGGCGCTCGCCGGGAAAGCGCTTGTAGCTGACGATGATGGGATTGTCGCTGGCCTGGTCGAGCAGGCTTTGCGGAACGTCGGAGACGTTGCCGGCGAGCGGGTGCTTGGAGGCGTCGGTGATCAGATAGAGGCTGGCACCGGGCTGGCGGCTGCGTGTCTCGATGGCATCGACCAGGCCGACAAGGCCGCCGGAACGCGCCTGATCGGCGAGACCGGCCAGGTCGGCGGCGATCGTCTGGCGCAGCTGCTGGGTGAGCACCGCGTCGGTGGCGTAGGAGATGTAGACGACGAAGGCGACAGCGAAGATGGAGAAGACCGCGATATAGATCGCCGACAGCTTGAAGGCAGTGGTGCGGACGACCTTACCGAGTGGCGTCACGGATCATGTATCCGGCGCCGCGCACGGTGTGCAGCAGCGGCTCGCCGAAACCCTTGTCGATCTTGGCGCGCAGGCGCGAAACGTGCACGTCGATGACATTGGTCTGTGGATCGAAGTGATAGTCCCAGACGTTCTCGAGCAGCATGGTGCGGGTGACCACCTGGCCGGCATTCTTCATCAGGTATTCGAGCAGGCGGAACTCGCGCGGCTGCAGCGGGATCGCCTGGCTGGAGCGGGTGACGGTGTGGCCGAGCCGGTCAAGCTCGAGATCGCCGACGCGGTAGACGGTCTCGGCGGTACCCGGCTTCTGCCGGCGGCCGAGCGCCTCGACGCGGGCGAGCAGTTCGGAGAAGGCATAGGGCTTGGCGAGGTAGTCGTCGCCGCCGGCGCGCAGGCCGGCGACGCGATCGTCGACCTGACCGAGCGCGGAGAGGAACAGCGTCGGCGTCTGGTCGCCGCGCTTGCGCAGCTCCTCGACGATGGACAGCCCGTCGCGCTTGGGCAGCATGCGGTCGACGACGAGCACGTCGTAGCCGCCGTCGGCGGCCATGGCGGCACCGCTGTCGCCGTCGGCGGCATGGTCGGCGACGTGGCCGGCCTCACGCAGAGCCTTGGAAAGGTAGGCGGCGGCCTCGCGGTCGTCTTCGATCAGGAGAATACGCATGGCGCAAAGCTAGAGCCTTTCACGACCAAATTGAACCATTCCGACGGCGCGATTTTGCGACAGGATCGAGCCGGCAGGCGCCTTTCGTCGGTCTCGACGCCGGATCGCCGCGTCGGTCGAGAAACGGAATTGGCTCTGTCTGGTCGGGAAAGGCTCTCATCACTGACGACGGATCATGCAGCCCCGGATAAGAGAACGGCAGGCCGGGGGGCCGGCCTGCCGTCCACGCAAAAGCGGAAGTCTCGGGGCGACGATAGAGCGCTTCCGCCTCTCGCGTTGGTCAAGTCTGAGCGAATGTCAAAGCGACGAACTGGGTCTGATCGCCGGACTTGATTCTGAGCAACACCGCCTTGTGGCCACCGGCCTTGGCGTCTGCCACCATCTTCTCCACGTCGGCGGGGGACTTCACCGACTTGGAGCCGACCGAAAGGATGATGTCACCAGCCTGCAGGCCGTGCTCTGCCGCCTGGCCGGTCGGATCCACTTCGGAGATCACGACGCCGCCATCCTGGTTGCTGGGGTTGTTGTCGGGGCTCAGCGTCAGACCGAAGTCCGTGAGCGCCGAGGGCTGCACCGCCGGGCCGCCACCATTGCCCTGATCGGCCGAGGCCATCTTCTGGGTGTCGGGCAGCTTGCCGAGGGTCACGTCGGCAGTGTGGCTCGCGCCGCCGCGCCAGTAGGTGACGGTCACCTTGGCGCCTGGATCCATCTGCGAGATCTTGAGCGCCAGATCGCGCGAGTCCTTGACCGCCTGGCCGTTGACCGCGGTAATGGCGTCGCCGACCTGGAAGCCGGCCTTCTGCGCCGGGCTGCCGTCCTGGACCTCGCCGACGATGGCGCCTTCCGCCTGCTTGAGGCCGAGGCTGTCGGCGATGCCCTGATCGACGGTCTGGATCTGGACACCGAGCCAGCCGCGCACCACGGCGCCGTGCGTCATCAGGTCGTGAACGACGGTGGAGACGGTCGCAGCCGGAATGTCGAAGGCGATGCCGACGCTGCCACCGGAGGGCGAGTAGATGGCCGTGTTGACGCCGATGACCTCGCCGTTGGTGTTGAAGGTCGGGCCACCGGAATTGCCACGGTTCACCGGCGCGTCGATCTGGATGTAGTCGTCGTAGGGCCCGCCGATCTGGCGGCCTTCGGCCGACACGATGCCGGCGGTAACCGTGCCGCCGAGGCCGAACGGATTGCCGACCGCGACCACCCAGTCGCCGACACGCGGCTTGCCGTCGGCGAATTTCACATAGGTGAACTTGTGGCCGGGATCGTTGACCTTGAGCAGCGCCAGATCGGTCTTGTCGTCGGTGCCGATCACCTTGGCCGGCAGCTCGGTTCCGTCGTCGAGGACGACGGTAAAGGACGAGCCCTTGTCGACGACGTGGTTGTTGGTGACGAGGTAACCGTCGTCGGAGATGAAGAAGCCGGAGCCGAGGCTCATGGAGAAGCCGCGCGGCTGCTGCTGCGGCTGCTGCTGGTTATTGTTGTCGTTCGGGTTCAGCTCGCGGAACTGCCGGAAGAAGCGTTCCATCGGCGAACCGGGCTGAAACTGGAAGGGGAAGTCCTGATTGTCCGCCGACAGCTCGGGCTGCTGCGACTTGACGCGCACGCTGACCACCGCCGGGTTCACCTTCTCGACCAGGTCGGCGAAGCTCGGGATCTGGACGCCCTGAACCTGGACGGGATCGGCGAGAGCCGGAGTCGGATGCACCAGATCGAGCGATCCGCCGAGCACGCCGCCGGCCAGCACAAGCGCCAGAGCGGTGCCGCCCAGCGCCAGCGCGCGCAGGTGCTTCCTGGGGGAAATCGGGTTGTTCATAGAGGGTCTCCGTCCTTCTCTCTGTAATCGGCGCCGTCCCCACTCCCCGGCGCCGTGTTGCGAGGCACTATGGAGATGGCGACCTTACGGGCCTCTGTCGGCCGCGTTACATTTCGGTAATGTGAGGCGATTTTTGCCGCTGCTTCAGCCGTCTTCCGACATCAGGCGGGCGACATCCGCCTGTTCGGCCGCGTCGAGCGGCGCCGGTGCAGCCGGCCGCTTGCGCCGCTTCCAGTAGAAGCCGGCGGCGACCAGTCCGCCAATGACCAGAACGCCCGGCGGCACCAGCCACAGGGCCCAGGTATGCGGGTTGAAGCGGGGCTTCAGCAGGATGAACTCGCCGTAGCGGGCGACCAGAAAGTCGATGGCCTGCTGGTCCGTGTCGCCTTTTTCCAGGCGCTCGCGCAGGAGCACGCGGATGTCGTGGGCGAGCGCCGCATCCGAAGCGTCGATCGATTCGTTCTGACAGACGAGGCAGCGCAGCTCCTGCGACAGCGCGCGGGCGCGGGCTTCCAGCGCCGGGTCCTTGAGCATCTCGTCGGGGTTCACCGCAAGGGCCGGAGCTATTGCGGTTAAGCTGATCATGACAAGCAGCGCGAGGAGCGCGAGACGACTTCCGAAACTCTGCCGCGCACGCCCAACCTCCCCCTTGAGGGGAGGTCGAAGGTCGAGGCGCGAAGCGGCGAGAACTTCGGGAGGGGGTTGCAGCACGGCGGTGGAATGACCCCCTCCCGAAATCGGCATCGCCAAGCTCGCCGATTTCGACCTCCCCTCAAGGGGGAGGTTGAAGGGAGCAAGCAGGCGCGCGATGCGTTCCATGCCTATTCCGCCGGTGCCGGCGCGGCGCGCCTGGCCGGGCGCGGGGCGCCGACGCGCAGGCGCCGGTCGCTGAGCGACATGAGGCCGCCGAGCGCCATGACCAGCGCCCCCAGCCAGATCAGCGTGACCAGCGGCTTCCAGTAGAGGCGCGCCGTCACCGTACCGTCGGCGGCGATGTCGCCGATCGAGAGATAGAGCTGGGAAAAGCCGATGGTGCGAATCGCCGATTCGGTGGTGTCCATGCCGCGCGAGTCGAAGCGGCGTTTGGCCGGCTCCAGCACGGCAACCGTGTTGCCGCCCTGGCGCACGGTGAATTTCACCGCGGTCTCTTGATAGTTCGGGCCGGCGCGGTCGACGAAGCCGTCGAGGGTCAGCTCGTAGCCGGCCAGCGTCTGGGTATCGCCGGGCTTCATCGAACGGATGATCTCGCCCTGCCAGGTGGTCACCGCGACGATGCCGAGCACGGTCAGTCCGAGCCCGGCATGGGCGAGCGTGGTGCCGTAGGTCGAGCGCGGCAGGCCGATGGCGCGGCGCAGGCTGTCGCCAAGCGACAGGCTGCCGAGCTTGATGCGGAAGGCCAGTTCGGAAAGCGCGCCGGCGATCAGCCAGACGCCCAGCCAGATGCCGGCGAGCGCCAGCGCGTTGTGGAAGCCGGCAAAGGCGCCGGTGACGATGGCGCCTGCCAGCGCGATGCCGAAGGCCAGCATCAGGCGCTGGGTGGCGGCCAGCAGGTCGCCGCGTTTCCAGGCGAGGTGCGGGCCGAAGGGCACCATGACGAGAAGCGGCGCCACCAGCGGAATGAAGGTGAGATTGAAGAAGGGCGCACCAACCGAGATGCGCATGCCGGTGAGCGCTTCCAGCGCCAGCGGGTAGAGCGTGCCGACGACCACGGTCGCCGCGGCGGCGGTCAGGAACACGTTGTTGACGATGAGCGCCCCTTCCCGGCTGATCGGCGCGAAGACGCCGCCCGGCGCCAGCGCCCCGGCGCGCATGGCGAAGAGCGTCAGCGCACCGCCGATGAACAGGCAGAGGATGAGGAGGATGAAGACGCCGCGCGTCGGGTCGGAGGCGAAGGCGTGAACCGAGGTCAGCACGCCGGAACGCACCAGGAAGGTGCCGACCAGGCTCAGCGAGAAGGTGAGGATGGCGAGCAGGACCGTCCAGATCTTCAGCGCGTCGCGCTTCTCCATGACGACCGCCGAGTGGAGCAGCGCGGTCGCCACCAGCCAGGGCATCAGCGAGGCGTTCTCGACCGGGTCCCAGAACCAGAAGCCGCCCCAGCCGAGTTCGTAATAGGCCCAGTAGGAGCCCATGGCGATGCCGACGGTGAGGAACATCCAGGCGGCCAGCGTCCACGGCCGCGCCCAGCGCGCCCAGGCGGCGTCGATGTGCCCCTCGATCAGCGCCGCGACGGCGAAGGAGAAGGAGATCGAGCAGCCGACATAGCCGAGATAGAGAAGCGGCGGATGGATGGCCAGGCCGATGTCCTGCAGTACCGGATTGAGGTCGCGGCCCTCGATCGGTGCCGGCGACAGGCGCAGGAACGGGTTGGACGTGGTGACGATGAAAGCCAAGAAAGCGAAGCCGATCCAGCCCTGCACCGAGAGAACCAGCGCCTTCAGCCTGTCGGGGAGGTTGGCGCCAAAGGCCGCTACCAGCGCGCCGAAGAGCGCCAGGATGAGCACCCAGAGGAGCATCGAGCCCTCGTGGTTCCCCCACACGCCGGTGATCTTGTAGAGCAGCGCCAGCTTCGAGTTGGAGTTCTCGGCGACGTTGAGCACTGAGAAGTCGGAGACGACATGCGCCTGCACGAGCGCGGCGAAGGAGACCCCGACGAGCAGGAACAGGGTCAGCGACGCCGGAGCGGCGATCGCCGTCAGCCGCCGGTCGCCGGTGAGCGCGCCGTAGAAGGGAACCGTCGACTGGACCAGCGCCAGGAACAGCGCCAGCACCAGCGCGAAATGGCCAAGCTCAGGAATCATTTTGCCTCGGCTGCCTTCGCCTTGACGCTGTCGGCCGTTTCGCCCCAGCGGCCCTTCGCCTTCAGCGCATCGACCACTTCCTTCGGCATGTAGCGCTCGTCATGCTTGGCAAGCACGGTGTCGGCGTCGAGTGAATGCTCGGCGGTCAGCGTCCCCTCGGTCACCACCCCCTGCCCTTCGCGGAAGAGATCGGGGAGGATGCCGGTAAAGGTGACCGGCACCTCGGCGCTGCCGTCGGTGACGACGAAGCTCACCTTGCCGTCGGCGCCTTTCTTGAGGCTGCCGTCCTCGACCATGCCGCCGAGGCGGACGCGGGTTCCCGGCGGCAGCTTGCCTTCGGCGACGTCGGTCGGCGAGTTGAAGAAGACGATCTTGTCGGAAAGCGCATAGAGGATCAGCCCGGCGGCAATCGCCAGAACGACCCCGGCAAGGCCGATCAGCATCAGCCGCCGCTGCTTGCGCGTCATTCCCGTCCGGCGCGGTACAGCCATCGTCATTCCGGTACCCCCGCGGCCTTCGCCGCCTCGTTGACCCCGGCCAGCGCCGTGGCATCGCCGGAAAGCGCGTCGCGCGCCTTGGCGAGCGCCGCCTTGGCCTCGTCCGCCTTGCCGAGCACCATATAGGAGCGGATCAGGCGTGCCCAACCGGCACCGTCGGCCGGATTGGCGTCGAGCTTGGCGGCAAGCTGCGCCACCATCCCCTCGATCATCGCCGTGCGGTCGGAAGCCGACATCTCGCCGGCTGCCTTGACATCATCGGCGGTCGGTCCGGATGGCGCCGCGCCGTCGGTCGTGGCGGTCGCCGTGCCACCTTCGAGCTTGGCCAGCTCGCCTTCGGCCACCGACACCCAGGGGGCGGTCTTCGGCGCGCCGTCGAGAAGCGCCTTCCAGGCGGCGATCGCCGCGTCCGTCTTGCCGTCCTGGCCGAGCGCCAGCGCCAGATAGAAGCGCGGCCTGACCGCCGCCGGATCGAGCTTGGCGGCGCGCTCGAAGGCGGCGCGGGCGTCGGCGGTCACCGTGCCGCCATGGGCGCCGACGATCGCCTCGCCGAGATCCGACTCGCTGTCGGCGGTGGAGCCGACCAGCCGGATGACGTTGGTGTAGGCCTTGACCGCATCGTCGAAGCGGCCGACGCGCATGTAGACCGGCGCCAGCACCTGCCAGCCCTTGGGGTCGTCCGGATTGGCGGCGAGATGCGCCTCGATGCGAGCGACCAGGGTGGGAATGTCCTGCTGGTTGACCGGCGCACTGAGCCGCGCGGCCAATGGCTCACCCGGCATCTCGGGCGAACCGACGAACAGGTAAAAGGCAAGGGCTGCCAGCGGCATGGCGATGATGGTGTAGGTGGCGAAGCGACGCCCGCCGGCGCTGTCCGCGGTGGCGTCGTCTGCCGCCTCGTGGCCGGCGCGGATCAGGCGGCGGGAAATCTCGGTGCGCGCCGCCTCGGCCTCGGTCTCGCCGATGACGCCACGGTCGAGGTCGCGCTCGACCTCGCCGAGCTGGTCGCGATAGATCGCCAGTGCCTGACCGCGCTCCGAGCGGGCCGCACGGGAGGCCCGGTAGAGCGGCGCAAGCACCGCAAGAGACGTGGCGGCCGCGAGAACGGCCATGGCGATCCAGAGGGCAATCATGTGTGTGGAACGGTCAATACAATCGACGCCTGTGGCTTTACTGTGGACAAAGCGTCGCGGGAAGCCCTGTCAGCCCACCGTCTGCCAGTTTCCGTCGGTCTTGCGGCAGGCGGTTCCGCGGCCGGTCTCGGGGTGCCCGTCGATGGTGATCACGTGAACATATTCCCGGCAGGTGGTGTCGTTGACCTTGTAGGGCGATCCCGGCACGACCTCGCCATAGCGGCCGGTCAGGCTGTCGCTCCACGGCGTGGTGGCGCCGGTACGGCCGTATTCCAGCGCCCGGTATTCAGCGGCCAGCGCCCGGCCACGGTCACCGGAGCTGAGGGCCTTGCCGATCTGCTTGCCGGCCAGGCCACCGACAATCCCCGGCGAACCGCCGGCGATCGAGCCGACGATCGCGCCGGAATCGGCACAGCCGACGAGCGCCAGAATCACTCCGGCAACCGCGATGCCCTTCACGCGATTCATCCGACCCGCTCCAGTCCCCTTGCCCGGCCTTGAATCACCGTTCCATCTGCCAATGGCCGAAATGAGACGTTTTGGCAAATCTTCCCTCATGCCGCCGGCAGCTCCACAACGGCGCACAGCCCGCCGATGCGGGCGCGGTCGAAGCGCAGTTTCCCGCGATACATGGCGACCAGATCGGTGACGATGGACAGCCCGAGCCCCGAGCCGGGCTTGGTCTCGTCGAGCCGGTGGCCGCGCGCCGCGACCTCGGCGATCTCCTCGCCGGTCAGGCCGGGCCCGTCGTCGTCGATGTGCAGTTCCAGCCGGCCAGGATCGTCGAGGCCGTCCGGCGGGCGATAGGCCGCCGTCACCGAAACCTTGGTCCGCGCCCACTTGCAGGCATTGTCGACGAGATTGCCGACGATTTCCTCGAAGTCCTGCTGCTCGCCGCGGAAGCGGGCGCCGTCGGGCACGTCGCTGATCAGCTTGATGCCGCGCTCGCCATGCAGGCGGCTCATGACCCGCACCAGCCGGTCGATCACCGGCTCGACCTCGGTGACCACGCCGATGACGTCGCTCTGGGCGGCGATGCGGGCGCGGTCGAGATAGTGGTTGACCTGCCGGTGCATTAGTTCGGTCTGTTCGACGATTTTCGCCGCCGCCGGGTCGCGGCTCGCCCGCGCCTCGTTGATGACGACGCTGAGCGGCGTCTTGAGGGCGTGGGCGAGATTGCCGACCTGGGTACGGGCGCGGTCGACAACCTCCTGATTCGATTCAAGAACCGCGTTCAACTCTTTGACCAGAGGGGAGATTTCGGCGGGGAAGTCGCCTTCGATGCGGGCCCGCTTGCCGCTTCTCAGCTCGCTCAGCGCGCGGCGCACGTGGTCGAGCGGCCTGAGGCCCCAGCGGATCTGGATGAGGGTGGCGGCGATGAGGCCGATGCCGAAGACGGCCAGCGTGATGGCCACGCTGGTGCCGAAGGCGGCGACCTGGCCGTTGAGTTCGCCGGCGTCGCCGGCAACCACCAGGATCACCGGGGGGCGCTTCTCGAATGTGACGGTGCGCTTGAGAAAGCGCAGCGACTGCTTGTCGGGGCCGACCAGCGATCCGGCGGTCACGCCATTCTCGACCTTGGTACCGGTCCCCTTGCTGGCGTCGATAGTATCGGAGAACAGCGAGCCGGAGGCGAGCACGACATTGCCGGTGGCGCTGTCGCGCACCTGCCAGTACCAGCCGGAATAGAGCAGCTCGAAGCGCTGCTCGCCGAGATTGCCAGGATCGCTGAAGGGTTGGCCGGGGTCCTGCGCGGAGAGGCTGCCGATCAGCGTGCTCAGATAGACGCTCAACCGCTGGTCGAAGCCGTTCTCGACGGTGGAGCGATAGAGCGAGACGAGAATCAGGCCGGCCGCGACCAGCGCCACCACGGCCCACAGCGTCGCGGCGACGATCAGGCGCGAAGCAAGCGAACGAGGGCCTTTCACCGCCATCCGGGATCGATTCCGTTTCGCGCCCGGCGGGGCGATCCGGCGTCGAGACCGCCGTGGGGCGATGTGGCGCACCGGCCGGGGCGGGAGCGTCGGAACGGTTCCATATGGCTGCGAAAGGCCCTAGGCCGCATCGCCCGGCTCGACGATGCGGTAGCCGAGCCCGCGCACGGTTTCGATGATGTCGGGGGCGATCTTCTTGCGCAGCCGGCCGACAAAGACCTCGATGGTGTTGGAATCCCGGTCGAAGTCCTGGTCGTAGAGGTGCTCGATCAGCTCGGTGCGCGACACCACCCGGTCGCGGTGGTGCATCAGATATTCGAGCACGCGGTATTCGTGGGAGGTGAGCTTGACCGGATTGCCGTCGACGGTCACGCGCCCGGCACGGCTGTCGAGGCGCACGGGTCCGCATTCGATCTCGTTGGAGGCATGGCCGGCGGCGCGGCGCACCAGCGCCCGGACGCGGGCGAGCACCTCCTCGATGTGGAAGGGCTTGGCGACATAGTCGTCGGCGCCGGCGTCGATGCCCTGCACCTTGTCGCTCCAGCGGTCGCGGGCGGTGAGGATCAGCACCGGCATGGTGCGGCCGTCGCGCCGCCATTTCTCCAGCACGGAAATGCCGTCGAGCACCGGCAGGCCGATGTCGAGCACGACCAGGTCGTAGGGTTCGGTGTCGCCGAGGAAATGCCCCTCCTCGCCGTCCGTGGCGCCGTCGACGGCGTAACCCGCCTCCTTCAGCGCCTCCGAGAGCTGCCGGTTGAGATCGACGTCGTCCTCGACCACCAGAACCCGCATCACTCCTCGCCTATCTCCGTGCGCCTGTCGCTGCGTCGATCGATATCGTCACCACCTTGGCGCCGACCTGAATGTATACCTTGTAGATATATCGGCTCCCGACTTTCTGCAGGCAGGCGTTGACGACGACCCCGCCACCGGTCATGGCGCGGATCATGGGCAGGAAATCGGACAGGCCGCGGGGCGCCTCGCTGGGCGGCAGGCAGGCGTCGGCAGCAGATGTCGGCAAAGTCGTCGCGGCGACGGCCGAGATCATTGCCAGGCCGACGATGAACCCCCGGTAGAACCTTGCCAACATCGCGCAGGCATAACCATCTTCAGATGAACACCCCCTGAATATCGCCCCCTGAATATCGCCGGAATTGCCGGAATGACAGGGGGGGAGCCTCAACCGGCCCGCCGTCCGACGATGGTCCGGGTGATCCGTTCGCCGCTCTCCGACAGGAAGATCGCAGAAATGATCCAGCCGGACCAATCGCCGATGGGGGCCGGCAGGGCGGCCACGTTCCAGGTGAAATGGAACAGGGAATCGGCGATCACGGCGGCATAGTAGACCGCCAGCGGATAGGCGAAGGCCGGCCGCATCAGGGCGGTCACCGCTCTGCCCTGCTCGGCGACAAGCACGTCGCGCTGGGCCTGGCGGCGGCCCAGTTCAGCCTTGACCTGCTCGATCGCCACTTGCGCGGTGATGCGCTCCTTTTCGACCGCGCTGTCGGTTTCGGCCTTGAGCACGGCCATCGCCTTGTCGAGAAGACCACCGGAAGCAAGCTTCAGCGCGACGCCGACGAGCCAGGCGAGCATCACAGGCGCTCCTCGAGCCTGTCGATTTCCTTGCGGACATTGGGCACCAGCCAGACGAAGAAGCCGGTGACGGCCGCGGCAGCGATGTCGATCAATCCGGAAACCAGATCGCGGACCTGGTCGCCGACGCCCAGCGCGACCACGTCGAGGCCGGTCCACTGCAGGAAGAGCCGGATCAGGATTGTCGAGATGATGGCGGCGAAGAGCTTGTTGTAGGCGCTCATGGTCTTTCCCTCGGCGGTGAGGTTCAGTCCCCTTTCCGCCCAAGAGGCACGGACGGCCGAAGGCCGGACCGGGACCAATAGAAGTGGGAGAAGGTGGCCCGAAGGGTGAGGATCAGGGCACGATCTTCCGATGGCCCTCAGGCGGCGGTGCGTCGTCGCAGGATCACCCCGCGATTGCGCCAGACGACAAAAGCGACGCCAAGCACAATGGCGATGGTGAGGCCCCACTCGAGCGCGGTGACCAGCGTCGACCAGTCCATCTGGCCGGCCTGCTGCGCCGTCTCGGTGGCGCCGCCGGCGGCAGTTCCGACGACAGCGCCGCCACCGGCCGCCTGCCCTGCCTGCCTCGCCTCCACGGCGCGGGTGAGCGCTGCGCGCGTGGCGGGCCCAACGACGCCGTCGACGATTAGGTCGTTTTCCTGCTGGAAGAGCCGGATGGCCGCCAGCGTCGCCGTGCCGGCGATGCCGTCGATGGTGCCGGCGTAAAGGCCGAGCGTGGCGAGCTGCTGCTGGTAGGCCTTGATGTCGTCGCGGCCGGTCGAGGCCGAAACAGTGCCGCTGCCGTAATCGCCGGTCTCCATGAGCTGCGCCTCGTCGGCGCGGCGGCGTTGCAGGCCCTTGAGCGTCTTGCCGCCGGCGGTGACGGCCGTTGACCGTAGCAGCGTCGCGGCGGTGGCGATGGCCCGCGCTGCAAGCTGAGTGGCCCATTTCCACTTGAGCGCCCCCGGCCCGCAGTTGAAGCTCATGTCGGTGGCGGCATCGAACTCGTGTTGCTGGATGCCGGTGCCCCTGAAGCGCTTCGCCACCGGCGGGGCGTATTCCTCGGCCAGCAGCTTGCCGAGGAGGAAATCGCATTCGGCGTCGCTGATCGTGTCGCCCAGCTTGAGCCTGTGGCCATGCTGCTTCACCCAATAGTCGGCGAACATTTTCGACAGGCTGGTGAAGCCGATACCGATGGTGATGACGCTGCCGGAATCCTTGTAGGCCTTGTGGACCCGACCCTCATGGCGCGACGCGAACGGGATCAGCGCCGGCGAGGCCGTCGTTGCTTCGGTCATGGTGTGCCTCGGAAGTTTACCTAACGGTATGTCCACGGGCGACGGCGAGGAACATGACCGCCCCCATGGTAAGGGCCCGGTCTTGCCTATGTCCGTCCCTTCGCGTCAAACTTGGCCGGAAGAGCCGGTCATCGGGGTGGATGCCGGATTCAACAAGAGGCGCGCAACGGTACATGACAAGAACAACATCCAGGCTGTTCCTTGCAATAACATCGGTCCTCGTCATTTACGTCTGTGCTTTAGTATCTATTCACATCTGGAACCCGGTGCTGGATCTCAAAGTCGCAACCGCCAGCGGGGCCGGCACACGCTATCCTGGGCTGGAAATTCAATTTACGTCATTTCCGGTCCTCGTCTCCGCCTTAATTGGCGTGGTCGTTATTGTTTATCTCTACGTCCATGGGCGATCTCCATCGTCTTTCGACCATAGAATACTTGAGCCAACCCCGAGCAAGCAAGACGGGACGCTTGATCAACGTCCTTCGCCTAATGACCCCGATCCAACACACCACACAGTAGCGCCACTGTCAGCCATAACCCCGGAATTGTTGGCCGTTTCTTTGGTCGCCTTTCTTACGGCATACGTATATTCATCCCCGCCGCATCTCTGGCAATATCTAACATATGGAAATTTTCGTTCCTTATGGGTCGACCCAGTCGTCGGTTGGAGCAGTCCATGGAAGGAAACGCTATATTTTCTTCCAAACCTAATCAAGTCAACGTTTCTTCATTTCTTTCCTGTCGAAGCCACTCCATTCTTTGTTTCTACGTGCCAAGTAATTAGTGCGCTGCTCTTTTTTGATTGTTGCCGACAATTACAATTTTCGTCGTGGCTAAGACTGGCCGCCACATTTAGCTATATATTCTCAAGTCATCTAATGATTTTTTATCAACCCGCAGAAGACGTCACACTCCTTAATGTATTTAGCCTGTTTGTTGTGAATGCATACCTTCGCCGCAACATGCTTGCTTTTGCGCTTGCGACTTCTGTTTTACTTCTTAGCCGCCTGCAGGCACTGACACTTCCGATGGCACTGTTTGTCGCAGATTCGCACTACAAATATGCGACTTCAAAGGGCTCTTTTCGCAAGCGTTTATTTGATGCAACCGTCGCCAATCGTTTTCTTGTGGTTTCAGGCATCCTAACCGTTGGCGTTGTAGGGGCATTTCACCTGACATGGTTGTATGAGGGGATCCATTTTCTGCAGGTTACTTCTGTTACAAGTGCTGATTTTCAACCGCCGAAGGTTATAGACGGGCTTAAGAGGCCGTCTTGAAACGCGGCTGTGGGGTGGATGGCCGGGCTCAGATGTGATTCCAAATGGTTGTCGAAGCCTTTGGAGCCTGTCATGTGGACGCCGACCACCCGGCGGCAGCATAGCCGCGATCATCTGCGCTACGGAAGCGATCTGACGGATCAGGAGTGGGAGATCATCGCCCCGTTCATGCCGCCTCCGGCCAGGACGGGGCGGCCGAGGCTGTGGACGATGCGCGAGATCATGAACGCCATCTTCTATATGCTGCGGGCTGGCTGCGCTTGGCGCCTGCTGCCCAAGGACTTTCCGCCCATGACCACGGTCTACGGCTGGTTCCTGCGCTTTCGCCGTCAGGGTCTGTTCAAGACTCTCAACCATCACCTGGTCATGCGAGACCGCGAGCGGGTCGGGCGTGAGCCTTCTCCTTCGGCGGCGGTCATCGATAGCCAGTCGGTCAAGACGGTCGAGGCCGGCGGGCTCAGGGGCTATGACGCCGGCAAGAAGATCAAGGGCCGCAAGCGCCACGCCATGGTCGACACCGACGGGCGGGCCCTGGTGATCCAGGCTCATCCGGCCGACATTCAGGACCGCGACGGCGCCGTCCTGCTCCTCAAGGTCTCCCGAAAGTCATTCCCCTTCGTCGAACTCGCCTTCGCCGACAGCGCCTACAATGCCGAGCGCGTCAGAGACGCCACCTCGATCGCCATCGAGATTGTCAAGAAAATCGCCGATCAGGTCGGCTTCCAGGTCCTACCGCGGCGCTGGGTCGTCGAACGCTTCTTCGCTTGGATCAATCGAAACCGGAGGCTGGCCAAGGACTTCGAAGCCACCATCGCCTCGGCCGAGACTTTCCTCTACGCCGCCGCCGTCATGCTCCTCACGCGACGGCTGGCCCGACCATTATGAGTTTCGAGTTGGACTTTAAGATAGGCACCTTTTCGGGCGCGTATATTTTTCATGTATTATGGATATATCCTCCAGTTGTAATTGCGGCAGCGGCGGCACTTCTGGGAGCGAGCAACGGGCTGGCCAGAGAACGGCGCCTTGCACTTGGGGCGTTGACCGCTTTCTTTGGTGCTATTGTGTTGCTGGAGCTAGAGAGCGGACATTTGCCCTATTTTAATTTTAGATATACCGTCTATGCTTATCCAATCTTACTACTGGCAGCCTGGGCGTTTGTAGCCCATTTGCGAGAAGCTGGTTCACGTAAATTTTTCGGCGTGGCAATAGGCCTAAGTATCGTATTAGGCGGATATTACAACTTCTATTGGACGTGGGAGACCGGATTGAGAAACCCGGTTCGGCCAATACTCGCGGATATATTTGCGAAGAGGAATGAAATTCGTGACATTGCGCGCCAGAAGCAAATAATAATCGACAGAGGAAGCTGTAATATTTACCGATATAATGCGATTTCAGGTATTCTTCTTAGGAAAGTAATCTTTAAGAACCTGATGGCCTCGGAGATATTTGCTCCGGAGGATTTGGTTGTTGTCTGCAAGCACAATAAGCGGTTAGAAGAGGGGCGAATTATATATCGGGCGGGTGATATGGACTTTTATGCGTTTCCATGAGGCGATGAACGTTGGTGCGGGTCTCAGATCGAACACCTGCAATAACCGCGTCATGGGTGCCGTCAGGTCAGCGCCGGTCATGGCGAGGTGGTCTTCATGCGGGCGTGCTCAACGGGCATCACACCTATCGGCCCGAGGGGAACACCCTGATATCGATGGAGACCCTTCGCGGAATCCACGGTCATGGCACTGTTCTTCGGGAAAGCGGGAAAGCGTCCTGAGGGCTGTCGCGAATCCGGCGCTTTCAGCGGGCGCTCACGGCCAGCCGGCCGCCACGTCCTGCGGCGGGTTGCCGGCTTCGATCGCGTCCTTGAGCGTGCGGGCGAAGAGCATGGTCGCCGAGACCCACGGGATGATGCGGTCCTTGACCAGCGCCAGGGCATCGCCGGCAGTGAGCGCGACGATGCTGTTGTCGGCAGCGATCAGGGCGAAGTCCGGCAGCGGGCTGTCGCCCATGGCGATGGCGAGGCCGGCGACCGTGCCGACGGCCGTCCATTTGCCCTGGCTAACGGGGTCGCACTGGAAGGTCTTGCCGGTGACCGGATCGGCAAAGCCGGCAGCGAGGCGGGCGTCGCGGGCAGCCGTCACGTCGGCCGCCGCCAGCGGCGCCGGCGGATAGGCGGCGATGGCGTTGCCGGCGGCTTCCCATGCGGCGAGCAGCCGACGGTGGCGGTTGCCGGGATCGTCGGGAACGAACAGCGTCACCCCGTCGATGACTGCCTGTATCGTTCCCTCTTCGGTGAATGCTGCGCTCTCGATCACCATCGCCTACAACTCCGCATCGCGTGCGATGTACGTACCACTGCCAAGTAACCCCCCAACTTGACCAGCCGTATAGGTTCCTGTTGCCGAAAGCAGGGCTCTCCTATCACTTGTAGAAACAGCCGAAATGGCAGAGGGATTTTGATTGGAGGTCAGTTGTATAAGAAATGTTGATGCTGCCGAGAATGATATTGTCGGGCTCTCCCGCATTTTCGGGTAATTATATCCTGCGCGAAAATCTGTCGTACTCTTCGTCCAACCAATAGAACAGAGTGAATAGCCATCAATATTTTCCATGCCGTAATACCACTCGCAGAGTTCCGATTCTTGGCTGAGTAAGCGCTCGGCAAACGGGTCAGCCGTCGCATCGCCCTCGACCAGATACCAGCGCATGTCGAGCGTCACGTTCTGGGCGGCGGTCGCCTCGGTCCAGAAGACGACAATGAGGTTGTTGGCCGCCGAGCCGATGCCCGCCGTGATCGACCAGTCGGTGATGGTGGCGGCGGCTGGCGTGATCGCGCCGACCTGGCGCACGGTCAGCCCGGAGGCGATGAAGAAGGCGCCGGCGGCGAAGCTGCCGTTGGCCCAGTCGTTGACGACATCGGAGGTGACGGCATCGGCGGTGCCGGTCCATTCGAGAACGGCATAGCGGATCGCCTGGGCGGCCGAGCAGCGCAGCTTGCCGCCGAGCGTCATCATCTTGCCGCGCAGGCCCGTAGGTGTTGGCCGCCTCGACGATCTGGGCATAGCCCATGCGCTGGGCGGTGGCCTGCGACTGCGTCAGCCGCATCATGGCGGCGATGCCGTCGGCGGGCGCGGTCAAGGTCGAGACGGCGATCGCGCCGGTCTGGACGAGGGCATAGTGGCGGTCGTGACCGTAGGTGTCGTCGCCGATGGAGGTGGCGCCGCGCTGGTTGATCCGCCCGCCGCCATTGATGATCTTGTTTCGCAGGTTGGGGGCAAGGGTGGCGCTCGGATTGGGCGCGTTGGCGACCGCCGACCAGGCGGTGCCGTCCCAGGCGACATAGTAGTTCGCCTCGTCGGCGATGGTCGCCACCATGCCGGTCGAGGGCAATGCCCGCCGCCAGCCGCCGTCGATCATCATGACGACGTCGTTGGCGTCGTAGCCCGACCAATCGCCGGTGCCGCTGCCGGCGAGGATGTAGACGTCGCCATCGCTATTCCCCTCCGGCGGGGCGGCATAGGTGCGGCTCAGCACCGGAATGATGCCGGTCAGCAGGTCGAGCAGGGTCAACGCCTCGTTGATGGTAACGTGCTTCTGCGCCTGGGCGGCGGCGAGCAGCGGCAGCTTGAGGCGGGTGGTCTCAGTCATGGTCTTTCTTTCCTTCCCAGTCGCGCCTGCGGCGCTCCTCGCCTCTTGTTTGCTTCCCGGTCCGGCCGGAGCCTGTCCTCGGGTCGCCCTGAGGGTGAGCCCGGGGGGCCGTCCTCGCCTCTTGGGGTCACCTGATCCAGATCAGGGCTTCGGTGGCGATGCCGTAGCCGTAGGTCGAGCTCTTCTGGGACACGCGGGCGGTGAAGCTCCACTGGATGGAGCCGAAATCGGCGGTCTGCATGGCGGCGGTATAGGTGAAGGTGTCGACCGCCTGCTCGACGGTGCGCAGGACCGACCCGCCGGGCCCGTCGAGGATCTCCAGCTTGTAGTATTCGGCAGTCTCGCCGAGCGGGATGTCCTCGGCATCGAAGTCGTCACCGCCGATGCGCGAGCGCCTGATCCACGAGACCGTCCAGTTGCCGGTGCCGGGGTCGCGGACGCCGCCGAGATGGGCCGGCGACAGCGGCCGCCGCGCCTTGCCGGCGAGCGTCACCACCTGGTTGACATATTTGGACGACCCGATGTCCTCGTTGGCCGGACCGGCGCGCCAGTTGAGCGGCAGGTTGAGGTCGGACGTGGCGATGCCGGTCTGCTTGACGGCGTCGCTGACCAGCATGACCCGGGCGCCTGCCGGCACCGGATCGCGCATGGCGTGCTCGCTGCCCTTCTGGCCGCGCAGCAGGTCGGTGAGGATGGTGCTGCGCGAGCCGTTCGGCGTCGCGGTGGCGAACTGGAGCACCTCCCATTCGCCGTCCTGGTTCTGCAGCAGTAGCGTATTGGCGCCGGAGAGCACCAGCAGCTCCTCGGCCGAGGACAGCGTGCCGCGCAGGATGTCGACATAGAGGCTGTTGACCCGGTCCCAGCGTCCGGTCGGGCCGGAGTGGAAATCGGCGGTGGTGCGGCCGATCGCGGCGCGGAGAGTCAGCACCGTGTCGAGCAGATAGCCGGAGGTGGTCGGCGAGCGATAGACGGCGAGGCCGCGGAAGGGCGCCATGACGCCGCCGACATAGCCGGCATGGTCGCGATCGTCGTCGGCGAGCAGTGGGCCGTCGGCGAAGACGGCAAGCGCCGCCAGCGAGACCGGCGCGATGACGCGCCTGTCCTGCGAGCGCGGTAGCACGACCGGCGCGAAGGCGGCCGGCTCGACCGCCTTGGCCTCGCAGGAGAGCGCTGCCGCCTGCCCGACCGTGGTCAGCCTGAGGGTGCGCGTGCGGTTGTCCTCGACCGTCAGCGACACCACGTCGCCGGGCTCCAGCTTGAGCCGCGACGGCGGCAGCGAGAAGGTGGCGGTCTCGCGCCCGACCCAGGCGGCGTTGAGTTCAGCCTCGGCGGACGCGCGGGCGACGTTCTCGGCCATGACCACCGGCGGGCTGACCTCGCTGACGCGGGCGCTGCCGCCGCCGGCCCGCCGCGCCGAGGCCGAGGCCGACTGGTCGTCGCGGGCCGGGTCGCCATAGGTGAGCTTAACCGTGTCCGGCAGCTCGGTCTCCTGGGCGCGCTTGATCTGGAAGGCGGTACTGTCGGCGGCGCTGTCGTCGGCCACCAGGTCGTCCGGGGTCAGCGCGACGCGCACCGGCTGACCGAGGCGCGGCACGAATCTGAGCACGCTGCCGCTCTCCACCGCATCGAACTGGTAGACCGGCTGCAGCGATTCCAGCACCGAGCGCGGGCTCGCCAGCCCGCCGATGGTGACGCCATCGACCACCGACGGGATCGGGCTGACGCTCAGATCGGTGAAGTTCGCCAGGCCGGCCACCGCCGCAATCGTGTTGGTGGCGGGCGCCCCGCCTGTGCGGCCCGACAGCCAATGTCCGGTCTCCCAGTTGGCGTGGTCGCCCCAGCTCGTGTCGAGCGGAAAGGACGGCCACGGCCGCGCGTCCCACGCCCAGGCATGGCTGCGGGTGAGGTCGACCATCTTGTCGCCGTAGATGGACGAGGTCAGGTTGTTGCCCGCGTCGCTCCAATAGACGATGAGCGCGCCCAGATGGCTGCGCTGCATGGCGTCGTCGCGGGCGCCGCTCGAGTAGTAGGGGAAGAAGCTCTCGGACGACTTCGGATCGTAGAAGACGTTCGGCTGGTTGGCGCCCTTGTCGACGGCCGGGCAGCCATACTCGATGAAGCGGATCGGCTTCGACTGCGGATACCAGGTGGTCGTCGTCGGGGAGCGCACGCCGCCCGGCCGGTCATGGTGGAAGTTCATCCACCAGTTCCGGATGTCCTTCTGGCGGAACACCCAGGGCTCGTCGGCCGGGTCGCTGTCGACGATTGCGGTGCGGGTCTGGGCGTCACGCGCGCTCTGGCTGGCATAGGTCCAGTCGTAGCCCTCGCCGGCGGCGACGTTGCCGACGAGATAGCCGACGTCGTAGATGGTGGTCGGGCCGTTGTCGGCGTCGAAGTCGAGATGCGCCGTGCCGTCGCGCCAGTCGGCCAGCGGCATGTAGTTGTCGATGCCGATGAAGTCGATATCGGCATGGGTCCACAGCGGATCGAGGTTGAAGAGCACGTCGCCGGAGCCGTCATCCGGCCGGTGATTGGCCCATTCGGTCCAGTCGGCGGTGTAGCCGATGGAGACGCCGCTGCCGAGCAGCGTGCGGCAGTCTTCGGCGAGCTGCATGAGGCCGGCGACGAAGGGATAGGCGGTGGCCGACGAGCGCAGCTGCGTCATGCCGATCATCTCGGAGCCGATCAGGAAGGAATCGACGCCGCCGGCGACCGCCGCCAGCTTGGCATAGTGCAGGACGAAGCGGCGGTAGCGCCATTCGGCCGGGCCGCTGTAGGTGACCTCGGTTCCCGATCCGCCGAAGTCGCCGGGCGCGGCCGAGCCCATGAAGGCGCCGGCCTGGGTGAGCGCGGTCGCCGTCTTGTCGACCGTGCCGGCATAGCCGGCGGCCGGCGAGCCGGTGATGCGCCCGCGCCAGGGATAGACCGGCTGGCCGTGCGTCGCCGCGTTGTCGGAGTACGGGTTCGGCAGCGTGTTGCCCGCCGCAATGTCCATCATGATGAAGGGGCAGAGGGTGACCGCCTGGCCGAGCGCCGTGAGGTACTGGATGGCATGGACCACCGAGGCGTCGTTGGGCGAGCCGCCGGCCGAGGCTTCGTCGCCGATATAGGAGACGACGGCAGCGCCCGAGCGGGTGACGCCGCACACCCGCCAGGCGAGGTCGGTGGACTTGTCGGCGCTGTCGACCTTGGGCCGGATGGTGCATTCGCCGCATCTGAGGTCGTCGCCGAACCACGGCACCACCAGCATCACCGACTGGGTGTAGCGCAGGACGGTGGTGAGCACCTGGATCGACGCCTTGAAGTCGGTCTCCTCGATCAGCGTATGGCGGTTCTCGTCGACCTGGTCACCGGCGCCGGTGTCCTTCTTCACCAGCTCCGTGTCGAAGCCGTACTCGTTGCCGGCGATCAGGGCGACGCCGGAGATGTACGATTCCAGCCAGTCGGTCGGGCGGTAGACCTCGACCGCGATCTGCGGCAGGCGGTTGCCGTAGCTCGCCAGCGGCATGCGCTCGAAGACGATATAGGCGAGGCCGCGATAGGCGGGCGCGTTGCCGCTCTCCTTGGCCTCGATGAGCGGGTCGACCTCCTGCGTCTCGTTGCCCTTGTAGACGCGGAGCGTCACGCCGGTCTGGTCGAGTTCGTCGCCATCAGCCCAGATGCGGCCGATACCGTAGATGGGGCCTTCGACCAGGCCGACGGCGAAGTTGCCGTAGTAGGAGTACTCCGTCGTCGAAGAACCGCCGCTCGACCCGCCCTTGCCGCCGCCCGAGCTGGTGGTCGTGGTCTCTTCCTCGAAGCGCGTCGCCCAGATGACCTGGCCGGACACCCGCGCCCGCCCGAACAGGCGGCCGATCACGGCGCCCTCGGTCGAGGTCTGAATGTCGGTCGTCGTCAGGCGGGCGCCTTCGCTCACCGTCTTCTTGCCGAACAGCCAGGAAATCGACGCCATAGCCGACGATCGCGCCCAGGGCGCGGCCGGCGATGACGCCGAGCGGGCCGAACGCGCCGCCGAGGGTGGCGCCGGCGGCACCGAGAACAAGCGTCGCCATCTCTATTCCTTCCCTGTCGCGGCTTCGCCGCTCCCCGCCTCTTGTTGCGTCCCGGTCGCGGCTGCGCCGCTCGCCGCTGCTTGAAGCTCGGCGCTCTCTCCCCTCACCCGGCCCTTCGGGCCACCCTCTCCCGTAAGGGGAGAGGGAACCGGCGGGGCCGCCGTCTTCGTCCCCTCTCCCGCTCTGACATCGGGTGTTCCCGATGTCAGAGAGAACGTGGGAGAGGGACAGGGTGAGGGGGCCGGCGCGGGGGTGCCGGGCGTAGCTTCAAGAGGCGGGGACGGCCGAAGGCCGGACCGGGACGTAAGAAGAGCCGGGAACCGGAAGGCGGCGACGATACGCTTGCGCCATTGCGGCGCCAGGGTGACCTCGGCCACGCGCTTCGCCGCGTCATAGGCATGGATGATGCGCCAGCCGAAGGGCAGCCCGTCGGCGCCCTTCTCGGTCAGGATGACGCAGTGCTTGGCGGGCAGGTGCGGCCGCCAGCGCATGATCAGGAGGTCGCCGGGCTCGGCCGCGGCCAGCACCGCCTCCGGGTCCGACCCTTCAGCGACCAGCACCATGTGGCGCCGCGCCGCCTCAAGCAGCATCTCCTCGCCCGATGCCTCGGCCCAATCGGCCGAGTAGGCCGGCACCTTCTCCGGGTCGGCGCTATCGTAGATCTCGCGCCAGACACCGCGCGCCAGACCGAGGCAATCGCAGGCGATGCCCTTGACCGAGGCCTGGTGCCGGTAAGGCGTGCGCTCCCAGGTCCGCGCGATGCGGACGACTTCCTCGGAAAGATCACTCATTGAAGAAGCTCCCGCCGTCGTTCTCTTCCGACGACTTGGCGACGCCGAGGGCGAAGTCGTTGCCGGAGATGTGGGGGAAGCCGCGGAAGTTGGCGATGTTGTCGAACTTGGCCTGGCAGGTGGCGAAGGTCCGGTCGCAGCCGACGACGGCATAAAAGGTGTCGCCGACGGCAACCGGCAGCGCCGCCCGCCGCCATAGCGTGAAGACCGCCGTCGTGCCGACGAGGCTGTGGGCGCGGACCTCGGTCGTCACCCCGGCATTGAGGCCGCTCTGCCAGAGGATGTTGCCATAGGAGAACCAGCCGCTTTCGACGATGCCGAGGCCGCTGGCATAGATCACGCGGTCGTCGTCGACGGCGGTCACCGTGCCGGCGCCGATATAGCCGAGCGTGCCGAGATCGACCTCGCAGCGCGCGTCGCCGAGATCCTTGACGTCGCACTGGCGCTGATAGGTCCGCCCGGTCTCCTGGTCGAGCGCGTGCGCCAGCCCGCGCAGCTCGGCCTTGAAGCCGATCTTGCCGAGCCGCGACACCTCGCCGATCGAGGTCTTGCGCAGGAGCACCCGCTTCGAGACATCCGACCAATCGATGAGCCACACTTCGACCGCGGCATTATCCCAGACGCCCAGCGCGAGATCGTCAGCCTTGATAAGGTCGGAGGAGAGCACACCCTCGACCTCCGAGGTGTCCACCGCCAGGCCGAGGCTCTGATCCATGTCCGATCCGGTGAAGCCGCTCTCCGGCTCATAGTCGACGCCGCCGAAGGAGAGCGTCCTGTCGTGGTCGGTGAAGCCGAGAACGGTGCCGCCCGACAGCGTCACCTTCCAGCAATGGGCGAGCGTCGTCACTCCCGCCGCGATGTGCGCGGCGAGATCGGGACTGATGGAGCGCATGGGATGCCTTCGGTGAATCGTGAACGGTCAATGGTGAATGGATCGATATGGCCGCTGGCCATTCACCATTCGCCACTCACCATTCACCGCTAGAGCCGTATTTCCACCAACGGGATCGCCGGAATATCGCCTGCCGCGAAGTGCGACAGGTTGATTGCCAGCGTGTCGGTATCGAAACGCACCGGCACGTCGAATTCGAAGCCGGCGGTAATCTCCACGCCCGGGCCGGGCGCCGACGTGAAAGTGACGATGCCGGTGGTCGTGTCGACGCTCCAGCCGCTTGCCTGTGGCGTGACGTCGAGCGCGACGAGCACGGTGCCGGCGACCGGCTTCCTGATGGCGCGGGTCCACGGCGCATGAGCCACGCCGTACGTCTTGACGAGCTGAAACGCCGTCGTGGAGCCATCGCCGACTCCGATCGCCTGGTCGGTTGCCGCCGGTGTCGCATTCGGCGCGCAGCTCTTCCAGTCGGCGCGATCCTTCCAGCGGAAACCGTGGAGCCGGCCGCGGCGCTCCTCGAAGAAGGCAATCACCGTATGCAGGTCGTCGAGCGACTTGACGCCGTAGCCGGCATTGTACGACCGGCGCGAATCCGCCCAGCGGCTGTTGCGCTCCTCATCGCCGGAATAAAGCGTCACGATATCCGTCCGCCGCTCCGGCCCACCACTCGAGCCGAAGGCGATGGCGGTCGGGAAACGCACCTCGTGGAACGGAGTGGGCATGTGAAATCGTCCTCAAGTTCAGGCGGGAGAAACGGGAGGTTGCGAATGGCGAAATTGTGAATGGCGAATGGAAGAACAGTCACCCGACCATTCACAATTCACCATTCACTATTCGCTATTCGCTATTCACCATTGACCGCTCACAGCCCTCGCCTCCCCCGCGCCACGGCGCGGGCAAGCATCGCCGTCACCTGCGCCTCCGACTTGCGGAAGAACTCCGCGTCGGTCGCGGTGACGTTGAAGGTGACGGCGAGCGATGCGCCGCCGCCGCTCTTGACGCCGAGCGTCCCGTCGGTCCCGCGCGCCAGCGGCAGCACCGCCTCCGGGCCCGCCTCGCCCATCAGGCCGAGGCCGCGGGCGAGCGGAAACAGCGTCGGTTGCGATACCACCCCGCCGTCGGCGAAGGGCCGCACGGCGCCATTGGCGACAACCCCGCCATGGGCCAGGCCGAAGCTCTTGAACAGCGCATCGATGGCTCCGCCGATGGCGTTGCTCACCGGCTGCAGGGCGCGGTCGAGCGCCAGGCCGGCGAGCTTCAGCGCCAGGCTCGACAGCACGCTCTCGAAATTCCTGCCGCCGACGACAGCGTCCCTGAAGGCGCGCGAGATGGCGGTCGAGAAGCCGTTCGCCTCGCGGCCGAGGCTCTGCATCGACGTCTCGAAGGCGCGCGTGTCGGCGGTGACGGCGATGGTCAGCGTGTCGATTTCGGTGGTCATGGTGTTCTCCGCAGGGTTGGCTTGCTCCAATCCCTCCCCGCTCCGGGGAGGGTGGATCCGAGCGCAGCGAGGAGACGGGTGGGGTGCCGTGGTCCGCGGGAATCGCCCGCGCCACCGCCCCTTCGACGAAAAACAGGGTGCACTGCAGCAGAGACATCGCTATTGCGTCCCGGCGCCGCCCGGCCGGGCCGGCGTCACCGACAGCCCGCTGGAGGAAACCCCCATGCGCATCGATGCCATCGCCATCGGCAAGAACCCGCCCGACGACGTCAATGTCATCATCGAGGTTCCGGTCGGCGGCCAGCCGATCAAATACGAAATGGACAAGGAAGCCGGGACGCTTTTCGTCGACCGCTTCCTCTACACGCCGATGACCTATCCGGGGAATTACGGCTTCGTTCCCCACACGCTGTCGGACGACGGCGATCCGATCGACGTGCTGGTCTGCAACACGCGCGCGCTGGTGCCTGCCTGTGTCATCAATGTGCGGCCGATCGGCGTCCTCATCATGGAGGACAACAGCGGCCGCGACGAGAAGATCATCGCGGTGCCCTCGCCGCAACTCACGCTGCGCTACGCCAACGTCCATAATTACGACGACCTGCCGGAGATCACGCTCAAGCAGATCGAACACTTCTTCGAGCACTACAAGGATCTGGAGCCCGGCAAGTGGGTCAAGATCGGCGACTGGGGCGACGCCGCCCATGCCCGCCGGATGATCGTCGAGGCGATCGCCCGCGCCGGGACGAAGGGCTGATCGTCCGCCCCACTCAGCTTCTCGTCTCGTCCGGATAGCGCGCGATCAGCGCATCCAGTGCGGTGCGGTCGAGCGGCGCGGGGATGGCCCCGAAGACGCCTTCCACCGCCGCGGCCAGCTCGCGCGGCGTCATCGCCCAGAAGTCGCACGACGAGAGCCTCAGTCGACCGAAGCCGAAGGCCATCGCCTGCCGCCACGGGAAGGCTTCAGGCAGCAGCGAGGGCGCACCCTCACCCGGTGCGCTGCGCGCACCACCCTCTCCCGCCAGGGGAGAGGGTTTCGTGCCCCCAGCAGACGGCGCGCCTGATGGCTCGCGCACGGCCGGTGCGGCATCCCTACCCTCTCCCCGCGTGGGAGAGGGTGGCGAGGCCGAAGGCCGAGCCGGGTGAGGGGGAGCCGAGTTGTCCGGATACGCCGGAGCCCCCTCACACGGCTCAGCCATCCGCTTCGCCGAAGGTCGCCGCGAGCAGCGCGCCGACGATGGCGACATAGCCCGCCGCGCCGCCCTCGGCCTGCATCCGCGCCACGTCGGCATCGCTGACTTCGTTGCCGGCGCCGCGCAAGCCTGCCCCGATGACGCGGATCGCATCGTTCGCGGCGAGCCTGCCCTCGCCGAAGCGCCGCGCCAGCTCCATCAGGTCGCCGACCGCCAGCGCCGCCTCCAGTTCGGCGAGCGCCCCCAGCGTCAGGCACAGCGTCCACGAGTGCCCGTCGAGCACCCCCTCGACCTCACCCCGCTGCCGGTTGACCATGTCACGCCGCCGCAAAGGCAATGGCGCCGGCGAACTCCAGCGTCATCTGATAGGCAAGCTCGCCATTGTGCTCGCCGGAGTATTCCAGCGCCGTCACCTGGAAGGCGCCGGAGAGCGTGCCGAAGTCGGGCACGATCACCTGCCAGTCGCGGACCAGGCCATCGAAGAAGACGCCGCGCACGGTTTCGTCGCTCAACGCATCGCGGAAGATGCCGGAGCCGCTGACGCTGGCGCGCTTGACCCCCGCCCCTTCCAGCAGCTCGCGCCAGCGGCCGGCGGAATCGGCATCGGTCACGTCGACGCTCTCGGCGTTGAAGCTGATGCGCCGGGCGCGCAGCCCGGCGACGGTCTGGAAGCTCCCCGCCCCGGTGCTGTCGATCTTGAGGAGAAGGTCCTTGCCCTTCTGTGCGGTCATGTCGTCGGTCTCCGTGGTGGAGGTGGTGAATGGTCAATGGTGAATGGGATGCCGCGCGAATGGTGACGACCCGCCATTCACCATTCACTATTCACAATTCACTCGGTCGCTTCGGTTACGGCGCGGAAGCGCAGGCGCCCGTGAAAGGTGATGCCGTCCGGGTCGCGCGCCGTATCGGCGCTCTCGAAGCGCAGATTGATGAGCGCATGGCCGTCGAGCGCCAGCGCCGCATCGTGCAGCACAGCGCGGATCGCCTCGGCGATGGCGTGGGATTCGCTCTTGCCGTGCTGGCGCGACCAGACATCCAGCGTCAGCCGGTGCTCGGCGCCGTCCTCGGTCCCGGTGCTCCAGTCGGTCAGCGTCGTCCGGCCGAGCGTGACATAGGGGAACACGGCGTCGCGCGGCGCGACGTCATAGATGCGGTCGCCGATCAGCGCGCCGACACCGGCGTCGGCGACAAGCGCGGCATAGACCGCCTTCTGCAGGGCAAGGGCCGCCGAGGTCATGGAGATGGTTTCCTTAGCTTGTCCGTATTCGCCCCCTCACCCGGTGCGCTGCGCGCACCACCCTCTCCCCACCAAACACGGGCTTGCCCGTGTTTGGCACTAAAGCCGCCGAAGTCGGAAGCATCCGACTTCGGTGGGGAGAGGGTTCGCTGTGGCGGCGCCGCAAGTCCCAACCCTCTCCCCTGGCGGGAGAGGGTGGCGAGGCCGCAGGCCGAGCCGGGTGAGGGGGAGCGCCGCTGTTTGCCTATCGCTTCAACCCCGCGACCGCATCCGCGATCGCCGCATCGCCGGGCGCATCGAGCGCGCCGAATTCGCGTGCAGGAAGCCCCTGCCCTGCGACGCTGACGACATAATCGCCGCTCTCCTGGCGTGAGATCCGGGTGACGATGCCGTCGCCCGCTGCCTCCTGCGCGGCGCGCGCCACATCCTCGGCCCGCCGCCGCACCGCCCGGTCCACTGCTGGCGTCACCGCGCCGCCAAGCGCCCGCGCCAGGTCGCCGGCGGTCAGCATCCGTGCATGGTTCATGGCGCTTCCTCCGTGCATTTGGCCACCAGGTAGCGGCGGCGCTCGTCGGGATCGTGGACGGCGAGCACGCGGAAGGTGCGCCCGCGAAAGGCGATGCGCATGCCGCCGGCGAGATCCTCGCGAAAGCGGAAGGTGACCAGATGGGTGACGACGCCGGAGAGGTGCCCGGCGACGATCGTCTCGCCGGCCGTCACCGGCTCGATATGCGCCCACAGCGTCGCCAGCGTGTCCCACAGCACGGTCTCGCCGCCGGCGCCGTCCGGCGCGCTGGCGCCGGATTCCACCGTCACCCGGTGGCTGAGCCAGCCGGGGTCGTAGTCCGGCGCACTCACAGCGAGAGGACCCGGTAGGGCGCGATCAGCGCGTCGAAGCCATGCGGCGGCACGGCGCCGGCCATGTCGTGACCGACGGCGCCGCGATGTTCGTACCAGTGGGCGACGAGCATCATGATCGCCTGGCGGAGCGGCGCCGGCACGTCGACGCTGGACGGGCCGTAGCCCGCGGTCAGGTCGATCTCAATGCCGTTCACCGCCTTGCCGACCACCACCGGCGCGCTGCCGGAAAGCACCAGCCGGCCGGGCACGGCAACGGTGTCGACCTCGTAGTCGTCAGCGGCAACCACGGTCGGGTTGCCGTCGGCATCATAGACGGTCACCGCATCGACCGAGATCAGCGGCGTCGGGATAAGCCTGACGATGCGCTTGCGCGGCCATTGGTCGAGATAGACGCGCCAGCCCTGCTCGATCAGCAGGCGCCGCGTCAGCGCTTCAACATGCACCCGCGCCGCGGCGATCGCCGCAGTGATAAGCGCGTCGTCATCGCCGCTGTCGAGGCGCAGATGCGCCTTGGCGTCGGCAAGCGTCACCGGCTCCAGCGCCGGCGCTGTGATCAATGCTGCGGTCATGGGAAACCCGGAGAATGGTGAAATGGTGGAATGGTGAATGGAACGAGGAACGGTCGCGACTCTCTGACCATTCACCATTGACCATTCACCGCTTTGCCAAGCGGCCCCGCGAGCGCATCGCCCGCGAGGCCGCCCGTCGGTACGGGCCCGGGGAGGGACGGGGCGGCTCAGGCCGTGCCGAACTTGAGGAGCTTGATGGCGTCGTAGTCCTGCACGCCGCCGCCCACCCGCTTGGTCGTGTAGAAGAGCACGTAGGGCTTGGCGGAATAGGGGTCGCGCAGCACGCGCACGCCGACGCGGTCGACGATCAGATAGCCGCGGCGGAAGTCGCCGAAGGCAATGGCGAACGCGTCCGAGCCGATGTCGGGCATGTCCTCCGACTCGGCGATGGGGAAGTTCATCAGGCTCGCCGGCTGGCCGGCGATCGCCGCGCGGCTGCCAGATGTAGTTGTCGGCGTCGTCCTTGAACTTGCGGATCGCCGCCTGGGTCGCGCGGTTCATCACGCAGGTGCGTTCTGGCGGTAGCCGGCCTTCAGCGCGTAGACGAGGTCGACCAGGATGTCGGAGGGGGTCGCCGCCGGCCAGGCGCCGTCGACGCCGGTCGCGACGTAGCCGATCTTCTCCCAGGCCCAGCGTCGCCTCGGCGACGGTCGTGTAGGAGAGGAAGCCGGTCGGCTTCTTGTCGCCGTCGCCGGTGACGAAGGCGGTGCCCTCCTGCTCGGCGAAGACGGTCTCGACCTCGCCCGCCAGCCAGTCGTCGATGTTGACGGCCGCAGTCGTCGAGCAGCGTCGCGGTCGCCGCCGGCATGGCGTAGAGCTCCATGGTCGGGAACTCGAGCTCGGCCAGCGTCGGCGCGGTGGTCTGCGGGCGGCTGTCGGTCTCGCCCACCCAGCCGGTGGCGGCACCAGCGGTAACAAAGGGCTTCCTGTAGGTGCTGCCCGAGACCTGGCGCAGGCCGGCGATGGCGCGGATGGGCGAGGCGGCGGAGAGCCGCCGGCCGATCTCGCGTTCGGTCTCGTCGGGCACCAGATAGCCGCCGTCGGAGGCCACCGACAGCGCCTTCCGCTCGATGCCACGCAGCGCGTCCTCGGCGCCGCCGCGCACATAGGCCTCGAAGGCCGCCTTGTGCTCGATCGTCTCGGCGGAGAGCGGCTGGCCGTCGCGGCCAAGCAGCGGCCGGCGGGTCTTCAGCACCAGCGCATCCATCAGCCGCTTCTGCTCGTCGAGGGCACGGTTGATGCGGTCGACCTTCTCGACCGTCAGCACGTCGGCGACGCGCTTCTGTTCGATTTCGGCGAGGCGGCCATCGTTCTCCGCCTTGAACGCCTCGAAGGTCCTCATGAAGTCTTCGAACGCCCCGGCGACATCGCCGGTCGTCTCCGCGGCCTTGGTCTCGGGCGCGGGCACGGGTTCAGCCTGCATGCTTGCTCTTCCTTTTCGGTTGCTTGAGCTCGGATTTGCGTGTGGCTCCCCTCTCCCGTCGGGAGAGGGCCGCCGGACTTGGCGAAGCGCAGCGAGCCCTAGTCTTACTGTGTCATAAAATTAGTGATTGGTTAACGAATGTTAGAGAGGCTTGAGATTCACGCTGAGGAGGTTGGCGATGGATCTCAAGGGACACGGCAGGACGACGAGTAAATCTCGGTTTGCCGGGTTTGTGGAGTCGATGTCATCGATCTTGGGTCACGCTGATCGGATGGCACCGTTTCGGTCTTATTGCACCGGCCTGATCCTTCCCGGCGAGCGCAAGAGCGTCGAGCCAATGGCGGCCCGTGTCGAACCCGGTCGCGTCCAGGCGGCGCATCAATCGCTCCACCATTTTGTCGCAAAAGCCGAGTGGTCGGACAAGGCCATGTTCAGACAGGTCCGAGCCCACGTTCTTCCGGCGATTGAGAAGCACGGCGCCATAAAAGCCTGGATCGTCGATGACACCGGATTCCCGAAGAAGGGCGTACATTCGGTCGGCGTGACCCGACAATATTGCGGACAGCTCGGAAAACAAGACAACTGTCAGATCGCCGTATCCTTGTCGGTCGCCAACGATCACGCGAGTCTGCCGATCGCCTTCCAGCTCTATCTGCCGGAGGATTGAGCGCGGGGATTCGGGTCGCCTTCACCAGTAACAATGTGCCAGGCGCTCGTGGGCAGGGCCTGCGCCAGCTGCCTAGCTGAACCCGGCTTATGCTCGGGATGGCGGCGAACCAGTGAGGGCGGCCGGCCGTGCCCACTCCAGGCCTTGGGTGGCAACGGCCCGGTTCCTGGCGGCCACAGGCTGGTCGACGATTGGATGCCACAACAAGCATCAAGCCACTGCGAACCCGGTCAGCCCGCTGCGGAAGACGGTGTCGACGCCGTATCCGGCGTCGGCCAGCACCACGCCGCTCGGCACGCCTGCCGCAAGCGACGTGCTATCTGGTCGAGTGCGATCTCGGGCTTGGTGTGGAACCTGACATTCTCCGGCACACCCGCCTTGGCCCGCCGATCGGGATCGTTGGCCGAACCTTCTGGCAGGTAGAGCCGCCAGGCAATCGGGCAGGCTGGCGTTCATCATGGCCACCGACACGCTCACCGCGATCTGGCAATTATCCTGCTTGCCGAGCTGGCCGCAATATTGCCGTGCCACGCCGACCGAGTGTCGCCCCTTCTTCGGAAAGCCGGTGTCGTCGACGATCCAGGCCCGGATCGCTCCTTGCCGCTCGATCACCGGCAGAACCTGGGCCTGCACCGCGGCGAGCATCGTGTCGTCCGACCACTTGGCCTTGGCAACAAAATGATGCAGCGACTGATGCGCCGCCTGCACGCGACCAGGCGCCACTCGCGCCGCCATCGGTTCCACACTCTTGCGTTCCCGGCAGAAGCAGCCCGGTGCAATAGGCCTTCAGCGGCACCACGCGATCGGCATGGCCCGGAAACATCGTCGCCAACCCCTCGACATCGGCAGAAACCGCAATTCACTCGTCGTCCGGACGTGTCCATTGAGATCCATCGCCAACCCTCCAGCGTGAAAATCCAAGCCTCCACCAGATACCGTTAACCAATCGCTATTTTGTCGGACGCAGGTAGAGACTAGCAGGCTGTTGAAGAAGGCGCTTGCGGCGCGGCTTGGCTGACGATTCACTCCGAACATAGAAGTTTGGAGGATGAATTGTGCGCGGTCGAGACGATCGGAGCGGGGAGCTGTTCAGCTACGTGGACCTTGAGGCGCGGGTTCGGCGTGATCATCCACTGCGAGAGATCCGAGCGATCGTCAACGAGGCGCTGGCGGTAATGGAGCGGGAGTTCGCGCCGCTCTATTCGCGGATAGGGCGGCCATCGATCGCGCCGGAGAAGCTGCTGCGGGCGATGCTGCTGCAGGCGTTCTATTCGATCCGCTCGGAACGACAGCTGATGGAGCGGCTGGAGTACGATCTCCTGTTCCGATGGTTTGTCGGGATCGGCATCGACGATCCGGCGTGGGATCATTCGGTCTTCTCGAAGAATCGCGACCGGCTGCTGGAGGGCGACATCGCGGCGAAGTTCCTAGCCGCGATCCTGGCGCAGCCACGGGTGAAGAAGCTGCTTTCCAGCGATCACTTCTCGGTCGACGGCACGCTGATCGAGGCCTGGGCGTCGATGAAGAGCTTCAAGCCGAGGGATGGCTCCGACGAGCCGCCGGTGGGCGGCGGGGGACGCAACCCGCAGGCTGACTTCCACGGCCAGAAGCGGTCGAACGAGACCCACGCCTCAACCACGATGCGGACGCCCGGCTGTACAAAAAGGGAGCGGGCAAGGAAGCCAAGCTCTGCTTCCTCGGCCACGGCCTGATGGAGAACCGCTCGGCGCTTCTGGTCGACGCCTGCCTGACGCCAGCCGACGGTCATGCCGAGCGGGTGGCAGGGCTGCACATGATCGAGCCCCGTGCTGACCGGCCGAAAGCGATCACGCTGGGCGCCGACAAGGGATACGATACGCGGGACTTCGTCAACGCGTTGCGCGCGATGGCGGTGACGCCGCACGTTACCCAGAACACCAGCGGCCGACGATCAGCGATCGACGGACGGACGACGCGGCATGGTGGCTATGCGGTCAGCCAGCGCATCCGCAAGCGCATTGAGGAAGCCTTCGGCTGGATCAAGACGGTGGCGGGACAGGAGAAGACCCGCTTCAGAGGCGTCGGCCGCGTCGGATGGGCCTTCACCTTCGCCGCCGCGGCCTACAACCTCGTCCGCCTGCCCAAGCTGCTGGCGGAGGCATCCGGATGAGCGACCTCGCGACCCATCCTCTGATCGGCAAGTGGCGGATCGTCGAGATGGAGTTGTGGGACAGCGACTTTGTCGATCTGGTCGAGCCCGCTTACATCGCATTCGACGCTCACGGCTCGGGCGAGTTCGTCTTCGGAGCTGTCACTGGCGGCCTCGACTGCGAATATGCACCGACCACTATCTTCTTCACTTGGGCCGGCCACGACGAGATGGACGAGGCCTCCGGCAGTGGCTCCGCCGAGCTCAACGACGACGGAACCATCACCGGCGAAATCGCCTTCCACCTCGGCGACGAATCCACCTTCAAAGCCCGCCGTTGGTGACTTCTTCAACAGCCTGCTAGGCCGGCGGGGTGAGGGCGTATGGACTCTCGTCAGGCAACATCCCCTCACCCTTCGCGCCTAACGCGCTTCGCTCATAAGGCGCGAAGCCCTCTCCCTCTGGGAGAGGAGATCCCTTGCCGCATCAGATCGGTCGCCCGGCGGATCGTCCGCGCCAGATGGGCGTGCGCATCCTTGACGCTCGTGACCCGCGCCTCGGGCAGCATGGGAAACGTCACCACCGAGATCTCCCACAGGTCGACCTCGTAGAGGGCGCGCACGCCGGTCTTGGCGTCGGTACGCCCGCGCACGGTGCGATAGCCGATCGACAGCCCGTCGAGGGCGCCGGCGCGCATCAGCGACAGCACCTCGCGCGCCCTCTCCACCTGCGTCGTCAGCCGGCCCTTGACGAACAGCCCCTCGCCGTCCTCGCGGATGTCGAGCCACACGCCGATCGGCGTGTTGGGGTCGTGCTGAAACAGCATCTTGACGCCGCCCGCCCCGCGCTTCGCCAGCGAGGCGCGGAAGGCGCCGGGCATCACCATGTCGCGGCCGAGATCGGCACGGCCGAACAGGCTGGCATAGCCGGCGAATGTGCCATCGGCCTCGACGGCCGCGAGCGTCGCCCGGGCGAATTTCCGTTCGGTGAGGATCATGAGTACTTTCCGAGAAATGTTGTTGTCCCGGCGAAAGCCGGGACCCAGTGGCCATGGGAGTCACCATTCCGTTCGTCCCCGCGAAGGCGGGGACCCAGGCCGGAGTCGCCAGTGGCACGTCTCGCCTGGATGCCCGCCTCCGCGGGCATGAACGGAGTGTGCGAATGCGCCTCGTCGTTCCTACAGCTCCACAGCGCGCACGCGCGCCGTCCATCCGCGGCGGCGGATCATGCGCGCCAGACCTTGGGCGAAGTCGTGGAAGACGGTGCGGTGTTCGTCCGAGCGCGTCCCCGCGATCAGCGTCAGCATGTGTTTCATGGGTCTTGTCCAATCACGGCGTGGAGCCGGTTTTGTCGTCCCCTCACCCGGTGCGCTGCGCGCACCACCCTCTCCCGCGAGGGGAGAGGGTCCGCATGCGGCCCTTCTTGCGCAAGGCCCCTCGGGCACTGCGCTGGATCAAGGCACCAAACCCTCTCCCCTCGCGGGAGAGGGTGGCGAGGCCGCCGGCCGAGCCGGGTGAGGGGGCGGTCCATTGGCATCTATCGGTGTCCCCTCAATCGCGATCGAAGAAGCGGTTCAGCCGCGCGATCTCGTTGACGAAATCGTTGAAGCGCCGGTTGGAGGCGGCAAGCTCCCTGAGTGCCCAGACGAGCAGTGCGCTCGCCCCGCTCGCCCACAGGAACAGCGCCAGATGGGCCAGGTCGCCGCGCTCGACGAAGGTGTGCGTAAGGTCGTCCACGTCATCGGCGCTCCCAACTCGCGTGTCATTTCCGGTCGGCGGGAATGCCGGCAGCGTGCTAGGCTTGGCGCACGCCCTCACCTGCCCGCGACCCCGCCATGCATTTCTCCACCTGGCTCACCTTCCTCGCCGCCACCATCGTGGTGATGATCGCGCCCGGCCCGTCGGTGACCCTGATCGTCGCCAACAGCCTGCGTCACGGCCGCCGCGCGGGTCTGGCCAATGTCGCCGGCTTCCAGCTTGGCTTCGCCATCATGATAGTGCTGACGCTGGCCGGCCTCGCCTCGCTGATCGCGGCGATGGGCGAATGGTTCGTCTGGGTGCGGCTGGCAGGCGCCGCCTATCTCGTCTTTCTCGGCGTGAGACTTATCGTCGGGCGCGAGGACGCCCATGCAGACGGCGCTGCGCCGCGTGTCCCGCGCGGCGGCTTCTTCGCCCAGGCGATGGCGGTCGAGGTCAGCAACCCGAAGGCGCTGCTCTTCTTCGGCGCCTTCTTTCCGCAGTTCATCGATCCCAACGCCAGCGCGACGCTGCAGATCCTCATCATGGGTGTGACGTCGATGGCGGTCGCCGCGATCACCGATACGATCTATGTGCTTCTCGCCGCCCGCGTCGCCACGGGACTGAGTTCAGGCCGCGCCCGCTTCATGCGCTGGGGCAGCGGCAGCCTGCTGGTCGCCGGCGGCCTGTGGCTGGCGCTCCGGGGGGAATGAGGGCCGCCACCTCACGCCGTAATAGACTCACTGCTGGGCTTGTGTCTGGCGCCGACGGGCTGTCCCGCCACGGCTTAATGGGGCGCGTACTCACCAAATGACGGGTGACTCACGCCGTTGTTCCGCCGAAAGCAGACATTCGGCGGTGGCATTGCGACGTCCGTTTGCGCCAACTGCCAGCTGCGGACGTTGCCGCCGTGTTGGCGGGAGCACCTTTGTCCGCAAGTGGGGGCTCGGCCACTGCGCCGTCGCCGAATCCCTCATCACGATCGCCGCCACCGCGACGCTCATCAAGCGGTGGTCGTGATCCAATCAGCTGGTATCAGCCGCCAGACTTCGTAGTCGGCTTCACTTCATGCCTTCAACCGCCGCCGACGCGCACGCGGTTGCGACCTGGGAGCGGTATTTTTCGCTCACGTCATCGACCCAGCCAGCCTTGACGACAAAGTCGCCGCGCCTATAGCTGCTCTCCGCCTTCAGGAGCACGAGCTGATCCGGCTGCTGCTGCGCCTTGGCAACGCAGAGTGGCGTAAATGCCAGGACGACAGCCGACTGTGCGCTTGCCGCCTCCATCTTTCCGGCCGTGCCGCCGGTTACCCAGCCACCCCAAGCGAAACCGATGATCATCGCAGCGATCGCGCCGCCGATCGCGCCCCATACCGCGGGCTTGACCCATTCTGGTACCGTCATGGTGAAATCTCCTAAGTCCGGTTTTGGAACCCGGACTTTCCCGTTTTAAGGCCTGCACCTCATCGCCAGATCAGCGGCCAAAGCCGAAGAAGTGGGAGAAGCTTGGCCGATCATGCCAGCGACGGTTGCGATACCGGCGCCGGCCGTCGGACCGAGCCTGTGCACCGCATCAAGCGCCCAAAACCAGATCGGCGCGAGGCTCGGAATCTACCCAGTTGGCTGCTGTGGGTTGAATGCAGACATCTGGCCGTCGAAACTGCGATGTCTGGTCCTGCTTGGGGGAAGCGGAGATCGGCACCTCGTTGAGGCTGGTGATTGGCATGGTCGTTTCATGAATCCACGCCCGCGCCCGCCAGGCGGCGGCTTCTTTGCCCAGACGATGGCGGTCGAGGTCAGCAACCCGAAGGCCCTGCTCTTTTTCGGCGCCTTCTTTCTGCAGTTCATTCATCGATCCCAACGCGAGCGCCGCCCTTTCAGATCCTCATCATGGGGCTCACCGCCATGGCGGTGGCAGCGATCACCGACACGATGGTGGTGCTCACTGCCGCCCGTGTCGCCACGGGGCTCAGCTCAGGCCGCGCCCGCTTCGTGCGCTGGACCAGCGGCAGCCTGCTGGTCGCCGGCGGCCTCTGGCTGGCGCTCCGAGGGGAGTGGAGGAGGCCTCCTTCACGCTGTCACAGCCTCGCTATTCGGTTTGTATCTGGCGCCGACAGGCTATCCCGCGACGGCTTTTGGGGCGCGTACTCGATAAATTGACGGGTGACCGACGCCGTTGTTCTTTCGAAAGCAGACATTCGGCGGTGGCACTGCGTCGTCCGTCGTCCGTCGTCCGTCGTGCGCCATTAGCCGACGTCGACAAGCGTGTTGAAGTGCCGAGATCAGGCGGTGCCCCGCGACGACCCATCTTTTTACGAGCTGGTCTCAAGTAAAACTTAATGATCCGCGCAAAGTCTATTTTAACCGCCAACAGTCAGAACTTTTGACGTTGAGCGGGTGATAAGCCGCTGGCGACGCTCTTGCGCCCAAGGGCAACGAAAGCCGGACAATGCACCTCGACGTGCCCACGCTGATGACGATGGGGAGTTTCATCTCCGCGTGCGCTGGATTGGTGTTGCTGGTGGCGTGGTGGCAGAACCGGACCATACCGGCGTTGGCTGTATGGGCTGCTAGCGACATCATTATGGGAGCGGGCATTCTCTGTTTTGCACTGGCGTTCATCTCTCAACAGGCGATCTGGTCCCTCCTCGGTGGGGGCTTTGTCGCAGTCGCACCGGGGCTCATGTGGAAAGCGGCGAGAGCGATTGATGCAAAGCCGGCGCCGTTATTGCTCGTGTTGGCGGGTGTCGTCATCATCGTGGGCGGGGGCGCAATTCCATTCTCTCGCGACGTTGCGCCGTTGCTGTCGGAGGCGGTCAGCGCGGCATATGCGCTGGCCGGGGCGGTCACGCTTTGGTCGGGGCGACGGGAGCGGTTGCCCGCGCGCTGGCCGCTTGTTGCCCTCATGGTTCTCCACGGAGCCGTCCTGCTGGTCGGTGCCGTCAGCACGCTAAGCGGCGGCGTACCATCAGGCGCTGCGCCGCCCGTTTTGAGTCCTTTCGGACTGATTCATTTCGAAGCCAACATATTTGCCATCGGCACGGCTGTGTTCGTTCTCGCCTTGATCAACGAGCGAAAGGAGATAGCCAGCCAAGCGGCCGCCAAGATCGACGGGTTGACCGGCATCTTCAATCGGGCCGCCTTCATGGAAGGTGCGACGAGAGCCGTCGAACGTTGCCGTCGCGACGAAGCGCCGGTTTCGGTCATCATGTTTGACCTGGATTTCTTCAAGGGCATCAACGACACGCACGGCCACGCCGTTGGTGATGATGTTATCCGCAAGTTTTGCGAAGTCGCCGCCAAAACTATGCGTCCGCACGACCTGTTAGGCCGCATGGGCGGTGAAGAGTTTGCAGTAGCGATGCCAGGCTCGGGTGCTGAAGCGGCTCACGCGCTTGCCGAGCGCATACGCATAACCTTTGTGGACCAATGCCGCTCTATTGGCGATCGCGAAGTGGCTGCCACCGTGAGTGGGGGCGTGTCGACCAGCGAGACCGCCGACCATTCATTATCAGCAATGCTCGAATACGCGGACATCGCTCTCTACCGAGCCAAGGCGGCTGGTCGAAACCGCGTCGAGCAGGCCGATCAACCGGAGGCACAGCGCCGGCTTTCGAACGTATTGCGTATCGCCTAAATCGCGTGTGCGGGCGAGTCATTGGCGCCCTCAGCGGCCCGGACCCCGAGCACCTCGCTGCTCGTCCAGTCAAACAGATGCTGATCGACGGATGACCACCTCAGGCGGGCATCCCCTGATGACGAGCACCGAGGGCGCCTCGTCTATTTCTGCTAGTGGGTCAGAGGCGGACCCTTGTGCGGCGGACCGCGATGTCTGCGCTCACTACCATAGCGGACCTCGACACCTCGTTGAGGCTGGTGACTGGCAGCCGTTTACAAAGTCCACGCTCAGCCCTCCCCCTCCTCCACCGGCTGATAGCCGACCGCCGCGCGTTTCTCGTTGACGGTGAGGAAGTCGGCCTTGGCGACGCGCTCCCACAGCGCCGCGCGGTCGGCGGAGAGCGCGTCCACCTGGTCGGCGTCGAACCACAATCTCAATCCCGATCCGGCCGGCGCTCCGTCGCCGAACGACGGCGCCAGCCAGGCGCCGAGCGCCGCGGCGATCTTGCCCGTCAGTGGCAGGACGGTACCGCGCCAGAAGGCGGCGTTGGCCTCCTTGAAGTTGGCATAGGTGTTGTCGCCGGGGATGCCGAGCAGCATCGGCGGCACGCCGAAGGCGAGCGCGATCTCGCGCGCCGCGCCGTTCTTCGCCTCGAGGAAATCCATGTCCTTGGGCGAGAGCGACATCGCCTTCCAGTCGAGCCCGCCTTCCAGCAGCAGCGGCCGCCCGGCCTGACGCGCGCCGGTGAAGCCCGCCTCCAGCTCCGCCTTCAGCCGCTCGTATTGTTCGTTGGTCAGGTTGCCGCCGTCCTTCGCCTGATAGACCAGCGCGCCGGAGGGCCGCGCCGAATTGTCGAGCAGCGCCTTGTTCCAGGCGCCGGCGGCATTGTGGATGTCGAGCGCCACCGCCGCCGCCTCGATCGGCGCGAAGCCGTAGTGGTCGTCGAGCGGATGGAAGAGCTTGAGATGGAGGATCGGCGAGAGCCCGTCCGGCGGCACCGGGAAGCGCACCGAACGTCCGTTCACCGAATATTCGTAAGCCTCCGGCCAGCCGTCGCTGCCCGGCACCACCTTCATGCGGTCGGGGCGCAGCGTATGCAGTTCGCGCAACGCGCCGTCCACGGCGACCGCTTCGACATAGGCATTGCCCGCCGTCAGCAGGTAGCCGGCCAGCGCCTCGCGGAAGTCGGCGCCCGCCTGCCCGCGGTTCGGCCGAGCGAGCAGCGAAAGCAGCGGGTGCTCGTCCACCTCGGCCGCGCCGTCATAGAGCAGCCAGGGCACGCTCGCCGAAGCCTCGGCGATCAGGGAGATGCAGCGATAGGCGATGGCGTTGCCGGCATAGCCCTCGCGCGCCAGTGCCGCATAGTTGCGCGGCGTCCACGCCGGTCGCCCGGCGCTCTGAAAGGCGATCAGCGGCCCGGCGGCCGACGCCTTGGCGTCCAGGCGTGCCGGTTCGGCCGCGCGAACACGCGGCGCACGAAATGGAATGCGCATGAGGCAAGTCTCCGTTCATCCCCGCACAGGCGGGGAGCAGGACGACGCCAGCGTCCGGCGTTCTAGTGTTCGCAGGCCACGCGTCTTGCTCCCCCCTCGCCACGACAGGATTATTCCGCTTCGCGCGTGATCCCGGCAATGAGCTTCGCCAGCAGCGCGTCGAGCTCTCTCTGCTCGGTCCTGGTCAGCGTCGAGATGATCTCCGCCTCGTTGGCCGCATGGGCCGCGTAGGCTTCGTCGATCCGCCTCCGCCCCTTGGCGGTCAGCGCCACCAGCGTGCCGCGCCGGTCGGTCGGGTGCTTCTTGCGCTTGACCAGGCCGGCCTTCTCCAGCCGGTCGATGCGCGCCGTCATGCCGCCCGACGACATCATCGTCGTTTCGTAGAGCGCGGTCGGCGTCAGCGCATAGGGCGGCCCGGTGCGCCTCAGCGTCGCCAGCACGTCGAACTCGCCCGGCTGCAAGCCGAAGCGCGCCATGACCGGCGTCAGCCAGTCGCGCATGACGATCAGCGAGGCCTCGTTCAGACGGCCGAGCAGGGCCATCGGAAACGGGTCGATCTCGGGGCGCTCCCTGCGCCATTGCGCCGAAGCGATTGCGGCACGGTCGGTCATGGCCTATATCTCTTGACATCAAGATACTTTATGCCAAGATACTATCACGACCCGAGAGGCGCGCCAAGCGCCTCCGCCGGAGAACCGATCATGACCGCCCGTGTTGCCGGCGTGGCGTCGATTGTCGCCACCGCGCGCGCGACCCCGCTTGCCCTGCTCATCGTCGTCGGCACGCTGCTCGGCGTCTTCACGGCGATCGCCAAGGCGGCGACCGTCGCCGGCTGGCACCCACTCGCCTTCCTGTTCTGGTCGCTCGCCGGCTCCGGCGCGATCCTCGCCGGGCTCGCCCTGCGCTTCGGCCAAAGGCCGCGTCTCGACCGCCGCACGATCCTCTATTTCCTTGGCTCGGGCCTCTTCTCCGGCATGGTGCCGAACGCGCTCTCCTTCGCCGCGATCCCGCATGTCGGGGCCGGCTTCGTCGCGCTCGGCTTCGCCTTCCCGCCGCTCCTCTCCTACGTCATGGCGCTGGCGCTCCGCATGGAGCGCTTCCGCCCGCAGCGCGCCACCGGCCTGCTACTGGCGCTGGCCGGCGTCATCGTCCTGGTCGCCGCCAGAATCTCCGTCGGCGATGCTAGTCCGGCGTGGATCGCAATTGCGCTCGCCGCGCCGGTCGTCGTCGCTGCCGGCAACATCTTCCGCAGCCTCTACTGGCCGGCGGGTGCCACGCCGCTGTCGCTGGCGCCCGGCATGCTCGCCGCCGCCGCACTCCTTCTCGTGCCCGTCCTCGGCATAGCCGGCGCGCCTCTCCTGCCGCCGTTCGATGCCACGGCTCTCGCTTTACTGTCCATCCAGATCGCCGTCTTCGCGGCGACCTTCGGCCTGATCTTCGTCCTGCAGTCGCTGGCCGGCCCGGTCTATCTCAGCCAGATCGGTTCGGTCGGCGCGGCGGCCGGCGGTGCGATTGCCATTGTCGTCCTCGGCGAGCCGGCAAGTCCGGGACTGGCCGTCGCCGCGCTCGCCATTCTCGGCGGCGCCTGGCTGGTCAACCGAACGCGCTGAAGCGCCCGTCTCAGCTGCGGCGATAGAAGATGTCGCCGAACACCGAGATGGTCGTCTGGTCGACATAGGTGATGTTGAAATAGACGTGCTGCGGCCCGGTATAGCCGGGATAGGTGATGGTCAGGATGCCGCCGGTGCTGGTGGCGTTCCAGCCGCAGTCGCCGGCCACCTGCGTGCCCTGCACGGCAGCGAAGCGGCAGCCGCTCGCCGAAACGTAGAGCTCCTCGCTGTTGTCCCGGGTTGTCCAGTAGCCCACTGGCGGCGGCGCCGCGGCCAGCGCCGGCGCCACCCAGGCCAGCGCCAGAATCAAAAGAGAGATGATCGCCCGCATGATCGAAGCTCCCTTGCCCAATCGGCCGTCGCCCGGTGCGAGCCTAGAGCAAGCCGAAACCCCCTCCAACCTCCGATTGAGGCGCGGCCTCTCGTCCCCTGTTCGTCTCCGACGGCCCTGGCTAGGGTCCGTCGGATGCAAGCAACCACGAATCGGACCTGCCAATGACCTCCGACCCCGCCTGGTTCTCCCGTCTCGCCATCGCTGCGGCCGGCCTGCTCGGCGCCATCGGCGTCATGGCAGCAGCCGGCGCCACCCATTTCGGCGACACCCGCGTCCTGGGCTCCCTGGCGCTGATCGCGCTCAGCCAGGCGCCGGCGGTGCTGGTGCTGGCGCTGATGGCCGGCCGTCACTGGTCGACGCGCGCCGCCACCGTGCTCATCGGCCTCGGCGCGCTGATCTTCTCGGCCGATCTCATCGCGCTCCATCTGATGGGCGCCAGCCCGCTGCCGATCATGGCGCCGATCGGCGGCAGCGCCATGATCCTCGGCTGGCTGACGCTCATCCCGGCAGCCTTCCTCGGCCAGCGCTAGCGATGCTGAATTGGCTTTCCCTGTCCCCGACCTGATCAGGGTGTGAGGGAGCCAGGTGCTCCCTCTTCTCCACGGCGTGGCCCGCGTTTGAGGGTCCTCTCCCCCCTTGTGGGGGAGAGACAGAGAGGGGGGTACGGGCACCGGGCCGGACTGCGCCGTTGCTTTCCAAACTGACGCTCGGCCATGACCCCTCTCCCTTTCGCCCTAAGCCTCTCGGCGGCCACGCCGCCTGCGCGGCCAAGGCCGAAAGCCCTCTCCCGCGAGGGGAGAGGGACCATGCCTCAAGCGCCCAGGGCTGGACCAATGGCGGTTCGATCAGCCGCTACCACAACTGATCGACATACTTCGCGATGCGGTTGTCATAGACCTTCTTCGCCGCCGCCATGACGTCGGCCGAAAGCGCCGGCAGCGCCGCGGCCGCGGAATTCGCCTCCGCCTGCGCCTTGTTCTTGGCGCCGGGGATGACCACGGTCACCGCCTGGTTCATCAGGATCCAGCGCAGCGCGAAGGCGGCCATGGTGGCGCCCGCCGGCACCAGCTTGCGCAGCTCCTCCACCGCATCGAGCCCCACCTCGTAGGGCACGCCGGAGAAGGTCTCGCCCTTGTCGAAGGCCGCGCCTTCCCGGTTGAAGGTGCGGTGGTCGTCGGCGGCGAACTTGGTGTCGCGGGTCATCTTGCCGGTGAGCAGGCCGCTGGCCAGCGGCACCCGCACGATCACCGCCACGCCCTTCTTCTCAGCTTCGGGGAAGAACAGCCGCTCGGGCCGCTGGCGGAAGATGTTGTAGATGATCTGGATCGAGGCGACGCCCGCAAACTCGATCGCCTTCAGCCCCTCCTCGACCTTCTCGACACTGACGCCGTAGTGCTTCAGCTTGCCGTCCCTGACCAGGCCGTCGAGGATGTCGAACACCTCGGGCATGTAATAGATCGCCGGATTGGGGCAGTGCAGCTGGACGAGGTCGAGCGCGTCCATCTGCAGGTTCTTGAGGCTCTTCTCGATCGAGGCGGTGATGTTCGCCTTGTTGTAGGCGTCGGGCTTGTTGGTGCCCTCGCGCCCGGTCTTGGTGGCCACGAACGGCCGCGTGCCGCCGCGGGCCTTCAGTACCCGGCCGATGATCGTCTCCGAGCGGCCGGCGCCATAGACATTGGCGGTGTCGATGAAGGTGACGCCGGTATCGAGCGCGGCGTTAAGCGCCGCTTCCGCGTCGCTCTCGCTCACCTCGCCCCAAGTGCCGCCGATCGCCCAGGCGCCGAAGCCGATTTCCGACACCGCGGTGCCGAGCCGTGATGCACGTCTCTCTTTCATCGTTGTTTTCCGTCTGAATCGCGTGTGAGGGAACCCCCTATCGCGGGGTTGTCCCAGTGATAGCCGCCGAGGCGGCTTCACGCAATGTGACGGATTCGGGCCTCGGCATCGTAGCCCGCAAGGAGCGACGCGGATTGAGGGTATCCCGGGCGCGCCGCACCATCGTGGCCCGCAAGAAGCCCCCGGGGTCGCACCTTTGATGCGCCCGAGGGTAAACTCTGTGGATTGGGGGGAACGCAATCCCCGGATTGCGCTTCGCTTCATCCGGGCTACGGGCTTGCTAGTCCGTTTCCTTTTGCCATCATCTCTTGGCGTGTTCATGGTGCAGCGGAGGGCATCGTCACGACGGTGCGTCGTTTCCCGCGCGCTGTGTTCTTCTTTAGGTTCGCCCGTCATGGAGCTACCAAGTGTGATGGTGTGGAACGGCCCTTCGAAGCCGCATCGAAGGTGCCTATCGTGGTGATGCGACTGCCACGAAGAAGAAGGAGCCATTCCATGGAGAAGATTGTCACGGTAGGGCTGGATTTGGCGAAGTCGATCTTCCAGGTTCACGCTGTTGCTGACGATGGGAGCGTCGTCATGCGTCGTGCATTTCGACGATCCCAAGTTCTGGACTTCTTTCGAAGGCTGGACCCCTGCGTTGTCGGCCTCGAGGCCTGCGGCAGCGCGCACTATTGGGCGCAGGCGATTCAATCGATGGGCCATACGGTCCGTATGATGCCGCCGGCCTACGTCAAAGCCTACGTCAAACGCAACAAGACCGATGCCGCCGATGCCGAAGGGATCTGCGAGGCGGTGACACGCCCGAGCATGCGCTTCGTGCCGGTCAAGTCGCGGGAAGAGCAGTCCGCAGGGATGATCCTGAAAGCCCGGGAGGTGCTGATCCGCCAGCGAAGCCAAACCGCCAACGCCCTGCGCTCCCACATGGCCGAAATGGGCATCGTGGCGGCGACCGGGATGACCAGCATCGCCAAGCTGATCACGATCCTTCGCGATGAAACCGATGCCAGATTGCCAGATGCGGCTCGGTTGGCCCTAAAGGAATTGGCGGCTCAGATCGAAGGGCTGACGACGCGGATCGAAAAGCTCGACAGGGCAATCCTCGCCACCGTCAACAACGACGAGGCAGCCCGCCGCCTGACCAGCATCCCGGGCGTTGGCCCGCTAATCGCGGCGACCGTCCGGGCAGCGGTGCAGGATCCGTCCGGCTTCCGAACTGGCCGCGACTTCGCCGCCTGGATCGGATTGACGCCACGAGCTCATTCCAGCGGCGGAAAGGAACGGCTCGGCAAGATCTCGAAGCAGGGAAACAGGCGATTGAGGACCTTGCTGATCGTCGGCGCGACATCGATCCTCAAGCTCGCCAGACGCGGCCTCAAGCTACCCACGTGGATTGCGTCCCTGATGTTGCGACGGCCATTCAAGGTCGTCGCGGTCGCGCTGGCAAACAAGCTGGCTCGGACGATCTGGGCCTTGCTGGTCAAAGGAGGGACATACCGAGCTCCACCGATCATGGCGAAGACATAGCTTTAGGAGCTTTCCGGCGCCGTGGCGTCGGAAGGAGCGGCAAGGTGCTCAAACAAGTGATGACCCCAAGGGACGATATCCCAATGCCGATCAGACCGTCTGACTCAGTGCGCCGCAGAGCGCGTGAATTTGATTAGGCGATCAGCTTGCGGATCTCATCGTGGCCAGCGGTCATAGACCGCGCTGAAAGGCCGGACATATGACTTCACCGTCCGAGGGGGCATCCGCCAAGAAAACCTTGCCAACCGGGCCGTTCCACATATGAGGCAGAGACAAACCGCCGAAATTCGCGAGACCGATTTGCGAGCAAGGTGGTTCCGTGTCCGTCTCGGGGTTGATCCGAGACCAAATGCACCACCCGCGCCATCGGGCGAAAACCTAGGGTCAGGACTCATTGATCAGAGCCAGAAGATGACGGTTGCTGCGATGCAGATGGCGGAGAAGAAGGTGTGTGCGCATCGGTCGTAGCGGGTGGCAACGCGGCGCCAGTCCTTGAGCTTGGCGAAGAGGTTCTCGATCTTGTGGCGCTGGCGATAGAGGTCCTTGTCATAGGGGTAAGGCCGCTTGCGGCTGCGTGAGGACGGGATGCAGGGTTGGATGCCCCTGGCGGCGAGTTCTTGCCGGAACCAGGTGCTGTCATAGCCCCGGTCGGCAATCAAACTGGTGGCCGGCGGCAGGGCGTCGAGAACCATACGCGCGCCCTTGTGGTCGCTCATCTGGCCTTCGGACAGGATCATGACGATCGGGCGCCCGTGGCCGTCGCAGACGGTGTGGAGCTTTGAGTTCAGCCCGCCTTTGGTGCGCCCGATACGACGGGGAACATCCCCTTTTTAAGAAGGCTCGCCGCGGTGCGGTGGGCCTTCAGATGGGTCGCGTCGATCATGATCCGTTCGGGTCTCGGACCCGCGCCGGCCAAGGCCACAAAGATGCGGTCGAACACGCCCATCCGGCTCCAGCGCATGAAGCGATTGTAGAGCGTCTTGTGAGGCCCATAAGCCTTTGGCGCATCCTTCCACTGAAGGCCGTTGCGGATCACGTAGACAATGCCTGAGACCACCCGCCGGTCATCGACGCGCGGGACGCCATGCGCCAGCGGAAAGAACCCAGAAATCCGCGCCATCTGGCGCTCGCTCAGCAAAAACAAATCGCTCATCACAGCCTCCTCCAACAGTGACTGTGAATCACACCTCAATCCAAATTAATAGGTCCTGAGCCTAGACCCACCGCTGAGGCTTCCCAATTCGGTGCGCCTCTTGCCGGAGGGAGCCGTCAAGAGGTATCCGCCCGTCGGTACTTGCATCTATTGCGGAGCGACGGGATGCAAATTGAGCGAGGAACACATCGTTCCGGAGGGGCTCGGTGGGCGCCTCATATTGCCTGCGGCAAGCTGCGACAAATGCTCTACGGCCACCGCGAAAATTGAGCAAAATGTCCTCAAGACAACGCTCTTAACCCCGCGTCGTCATCTCAAAATCAGGGGCAAGAAGCGAAAACGGAACGAACCTACATTTCCACTGACGGCTTTCGTTGATGACAAGGATGTCATCCTCAATCTGCCCCTGAATGAACATCCAGCATTGCTGTTCTTGTTGCGAACTCCAGCCACCCGGAATTCTCCTCAACAGACCCGATGACATGTCAGGCATTGGTGGCTTCTGGCTACACGAGATAAATGCCGACAGCGTCAACGCAATGCGCGATAGAGGCGTACCTGATTTTGCGCTAGCGAGCGTCGACACGGTGCGCTTTTGCCAGATGATAGCGAAGATCGCGCACGGCTTTGCCACTGCGGAGCTCGGCCTTACCGGCTTCAACGCGCTAGCGCCAACACAACTTATTCTCCGCAACCTTGGTCCAAAAGAGAATTGGTGCGGCTGCTACCGCCTTGTAGGCGGAGACCTTCAAGACTACGCGCCAGACGAGGCGCTTCACGTCCTTAGCTGGGGCCTCGTTCCAAAGGGTGACCAGATGTTTTTAGTGGTGACTCTTCGCCTTTTGGCCAACCTAGGCGCGCCAGTCTTCCACGTCGTTGTGGGCGAACTCAGCCAAGAGCAGTTAGTACGCGCGTCCACTCCAGCACTGTAGCCCGCAAGGAGCGAAGCGGATTGAGGGAACGCGATCCCCGGATTGCGCTGCGCTTCATCCGGCTACTTGCTATCCTCGTCTCCCAGGTGAGCGAGAGGCATCTATGGTCGGCCGCCTGTTTTTCACACCCCCCTCACCTTCGGCTCGCCGCCTTCGCCGAGCATGAGCGCGGTGAGCGCCCAGACCAGCGCGTCGAGCCGGTCGGGCGAGCGGCCGGCGGAGAGAGGGCGATCGCCCGCGCCGCCCATTCGGCCGGTCGCGCCTCGCTGACGCTGCCGTCGGCGAGCACATAGCCAAGTCCGTCGCGCCCGAGCCCCGCCGCGACGATGCCGCAGCGCCCGCTCCGTTTCGAGGCCGGCGGGTCGACCGCCACCACGACCCGTCGCAGGCCATACGGCGCCGCCACGACGCGCGCTTTCTCGATCATGTCGCGCTGCCAGAGCGCGTCGGCGCGCTCCGCGATCATCTCGCCAAGCAGTTCCTGCCGGCCGAGGCGCGTGCCGTGATAGCGCTTGACCACTTGCGCGAGGAATCCCGGCGCCAGGTTCAGCGCATTGTCCGCCGTGGTGGCGCGGCTGACGACCGTCGTGCCGTCCGCCTCCCCGGCGATTAGCCGCTTGAGCAGGGGGATCGGCCGCGGCGTCGTGGTCACCACCTGGCGCGGGTGCGGGCCCAGGCGCAGGCCAAATTGCAGCATGTCCCAGGCGGCGTCGGGATAGCGCCATTTGCCCAGCTCGTCCGCCCAGGCGGCGGCGAATTGCGGGCCGCGCAGGCTCTACGGGTCTTCCGCCGAGAAGGCCTGCGCGATCGTGCCGTTCGGCCAGACCAGCCGTCGCCGCGTGCGCTGCCATTGCGGCCGCTGCCACGAAGGATGGATGGCAAGCAGGCCCGAGACGCCCTCGATCATCACCTCGCGCGCATCGGCGAAGGTCTCGCCGACGAGCGCGATCGGTCCGGCCGGTCCGGCTTCGCCGGTCGCCAGCGCGCGCACCCATTCGGCGCCGGCGCGGGTCTTGCCGGCACCGCGCCCGCCGAGGATCAGCCAGGTCAGCCAGTCGCCCTGCGGCGGCGTCTGGTCGGGCCGGGCACGGAAGCTCCAGTCCCTGACGAAGGCTTCGGCCAGCCAGTCAGGCAGTTCCTCAAGAAGTCTTGTCTGCTCCCTCTTCCGCTTCTCCGGGCTGTCCAATTCCGTCAGCCCAGCGAGATAGATAGCGAGCCAGTTCGGCTTTGTAGTCTGCACGGTCGACGGACTCCGGCTTGGCAGTCTTGGCGCCGTCGTCCCGGTCGAGCGCAATCAGTGTTTCGAGGGTTTTCGCCAGCACGGAAAGGGCGCGTGCGTCCTTCTCGTCGGTGGTGGCGTCGGGCTGCACCGCGCGGGCTTCCAGATCCGCCGTCTGGCGCTCGAAGACGCGATAGAGCCGTCCGATCATGCGCAGCCGCCGCGCCTCGCTCTTCTCGCCCGGCGGCAGCGCCGGCCCCAGGCGTGGCGGCAGCGGCGCGCCCGCCGGCCGCGTCCAGCCTTCGCGCCGCTTCCAGTAGGAGAGCGTCGTCGTGCTGATGTCGAGGCTGCGGGCGATCTCGTACTGCGATTGCGTGGTGCCCTCCACTTTGCGGCGCGCCCTGGCGCGCAGCGCGGCATAGGCGTCCGCGTCGAGCACGCGCCGGCTCACCCCGTCGAAGCCGATGACCAGATGGCGCCGCGGCGCCGTCTGCGGTGCGATGGCCGGCAGCCGCGCAGCATCGGTGGCTCTCTCGGCCGGATCGGCCGTCGGCCGCTCGTCCGGCGGCGGCGCCATTGACGGCACCCCGGCGGTGCCGTTCGGCCGCGCCGCTGTTGCTGTGTCCACGAAGCTCATGGCGATTCCCGAAAAAGAAACCCCGCGGCGGGGCACAGCGGGGGTCCAGGTCTGGTCGCAGATGCCCGGAGGTCTGTTGGGCAGGGGCGCAAGCGGGGGAGGAAGGAACCGTTCGCCCACTTCTGCGACGATACGCCAACTATACAGACCCAGCGTCACGCTGTCAAGAAAATATTCCTAGGAATTTTAGCCTGTTTGCAATCCTCGATTCATCCTGGCGATGGCGGGAATCGGGCTGGAATTGCCCACGACCCCTCTTCACGCCGCGAGGGGCGCCGCCGCACCAGCGGTCGCCGTGCCGTTTTGCCCAAGCAAGAACGCCGGCAATGATCTCGATCAAGGCATGCCGCGGCCGGCTGTGGCGCACTATCCGAAAGTCCAGGCGTTCGCTCCTCCTGGCATCGTCGGCACCACGATCGGCTGCCGGCCATTAGCGCCGCGCCAACTTCGTGCGCAGCGCTGCCGCGCGAGGGCGGTGACAGGGTCAACGATTTCGTGCCCGGCCGCCCTCCCGCGTTACCCCTCCTCTCTTCGTCCCTCTCCCACCGCGACAATCCGTCCGCGTCGGCACCGGCCCGCCCGGCGCGTGCCCCTGATGAGAGCCTTTCCAACAAGGCAAGGCGCAAGATCAGGACCCCATGTCATGAACCTACTGAAACCTATCCTCCCCTTGGCGGTGACGGCGGCGCTGGCCGCCGCCCTCGCCCCCACCGCCTTCGCCGCAACGCCCCTCACGACGGAAGCGCGCGCCGCGCTCGCAGCCGGGATTGCCGACGAATACCGCGCCGAGGCGTTCTATGCCGCGGTGATGGACAAGTTCGGCGCGGTGCGCCCCTTCGCCAACATCATCCGGGCGGAGCGGATGCATGCCGCCATGCTGACCGACGTGATGCAGACCTATGGCATCGCGGCGGAGCCGAATCCCTATCTCGGCTCGGCCGAGATCGCGGCGTCGGTGCCGGCCACCATCGGCGAAGCCTGCGCCATCGGCGTCACGGCGGAGATCGACAACAAGGGCCTCTACGACGGCAAGCTGATCCCGGCGGCGGCGGCCTATCCCGACATCAAGGCGGTGTTCGAAAACCTGCGCGATGCCTCGCAGAACGCCCATCTGCCGGCCTTCCAGCGCTGCGCCACCCGGTAGCGCCTGAGTAACGCGGGAGGGACGCACAAAGTTAACGCTTTATGAACGGGCTCCGCCTCCCGCGTTAACGTTACATTCATCTTTAGAGAGCGCTGACGCGCCTGTGCGCTATATTTAAAAATAGTTAAAAAGCACAGGCGTCGAATGACCGTTTTCCTAACCCTCGTGACAGCGATCGTGGCCGGCTGGATCATCGACCGGCTCGCCTTCAACGGCGACCTGACCGCGATCATCCGCGACGAGGTCTCGCTGACCATGTGGCGCCGCAAACGGTCGTCCAAGGCGCCGCGCACCGCCCGCCGCGGCGCCGCCGCGCGCTAGCCGTCAGCGCATCCCGCCGGTCGCCGGGACAATCGAACCGACCGACCCTCCCCTCCCCGCCAAAGCGTCTCTATCGTCGCAGTCCGCGATCCTGAGTTGCGGACACGGTCAAAATCGGGACTGGATATCCTGGCCCGCAGCACGACACTGCCGAAGGGTTGGGGACAGCATGAGCGTTTCGATCAAGGCGGAATATCCATTCCGCCAACAGATCCTGGAGGAAGTCCATGCGCGGCCGGTCGAGCTGGTGCCGGCGCAATCGCGCGTGCGCCGTCTCGTCTTTGTCGTCGGGACCGAAACCGGCGGCGTTGCCGCGGCGCTTACCAGCTTCTGCGACTGGTGCGACCGGTCCGGGCTGGCGCTGCCGCGCAACAAGGATCTGCGCCAGCACAGTTTCACCGCCGGCTCGCGCCAGGTGACCTGGGAGTTCCACACCGAATTCGTCACCGTCACCTGGACCGCAGCGCCCGACGATTCCGACAGCGCCCCCGAGGGTATCGGGCTCGAAGCGGTCGATGGCCCGCAGCTCCTCGGTGCCATGCGCATCGACCTGGTCGAAGACACCCGCCTGGCGGTTTCGCTCTTGCCCGTATTCAACCCCCGCAGCCTGTGCGTGATCGGCGTCGAGGGCGGGGCCGGACAGCTCGCGACCGATTTCGTGCCCGACGCGGAGCAGTTCACCCGCTTCGAGTTCGCTGCCGGCGGGCTGCAGCCGCTGCGGCGGGCCATCCTCGTGCGGCGCATCCTCGAGATCGAGACCTACCGCACCATGGCGCTGATCGGCCTGCCGCTGACGCGGCAGCACGCCGGCGAACTCGCCTCCATCGAGTCGGACCTGACCGAGAGGGTCAACTCGCTCGCCGAGGCGACCGAAACCACCCGCGCCCAGACGGCGCTCGAGGGGCTGCACGGGCTGATGGTGCGGGCCGGCCGGCTCTCGGAACAGCTGACCTACCGCTTCGCCGCCTGTCAGGCCTATGGCGACATCCTGCAGGCCCGGCTCGGCGCGATCGGCGAGCGCCCGATGCCGCTCGGCTCGTCGCTCTCCCGCTACATCCTCAACCGGGTCGAGCCGGCGCTGAGGACCTATGCAGCGATGGAAAAGCGCCTCGATGTGCTCTTCGCCAAGATCGAGCGCGCCGTCGAACTGCTCAATGTGCGTATCGGTCTCGACGTGCAGGTCCAGAACAAGGAGCTGCTGCAGACCATCGCCAAGACCGGCCGCAGCCAGTTCCTGCTCCAGCGCACGGTCGAGGGGCTGTCGACGATCGCCATCTCCTATTACACCATCGGCCTGCTCGGCTATGTGCTGGCGACCCCGCTCGAAATGCTCGCGGTCGAGAAGACGCTCGTCCTGTCGGGCCTCGTGCCGCTGGTCCTGCTCGGCGTGTGGCTGATGGTCCGCGCCGTCCGCAAGCGCCATTTCTCGGAGTAGGCGCGGGCCCTGTCGGGCCGGCGCGCCTCAGTAGAACCCGATCTTCTTCTTGCGCCGCGGCGGCTTGCGCTCGGAAACCTCGATGCCGTCGGCGGGGTCCTCGCCCGGCCATTCGACGACATGGTCCTCGAAATCCTCGATCGACTTGCCGATCTCGCTTGTCGTGCGCCCGCGCACCGAGATGCCGGCCTGATGCACCGTCTCGGGGTCGCCGGAGACCAGCGGGTGCCACCAGTAGAGGTCGTGCCCCTCGCCGACCAGCCGATAGCCGCAGGTCGGCGGCAGCCAGTTGAGCCCGCGCACGTTATCCGGCGTCAGCGCGATGCAGCCCGCCACGCGCTTGTGGCGATGGCGATAATCGGTGCAGCGGCAGGTCGTGCCGTCAAGCAGCTCGCAGGCGAGGTCGGTCCACTCGATCACGCCGGTGTCCTCGTATTCGAGCTTGTTGAGACAGCAGCGGCCGCAGCCGTCGCAGAGTGATTCCCACTCGTCCCGGCTCAGCTCTTCCAGCGTCTTTGTCCGCCAGAAGGGGTCTGCTGGTTTGCGTGCTGTCGGTCTGCGACTCACCGGCCCTCACCTTTGCTCGTCCGAACCTTATGCCATGCCCGGCGCGAAACGGCGCCGGCCGAGGTGCTTGCCGCCCCGTCGGCGATCGTTTCTTGAAGAAAGCGGATCGTTTCTTGAGGCTATAAGTCTCAATCCACTTTCTTCTTTATACCTATATTTCAATTGTTATAGATATCATTTTCCTATTTCATAATACACGCAGCAATATTTTGCGTTTTCTTATGAGCCTGTTATTTTCTTGTCACCGTTGAATCGCGCCGCCATATCGGCGATCTTACGCGCGATCTCATGGAAACGTTCAATTACATCATTGCCAACTGGCACCTCATCCTATCGCGCACCGCTGAACACGTTTCGATCGTCGGTGTGGCGGTGGGGCTGGCCATCGTCACCGGCGTGCCGATCGGCATCGCCATCACCCAGAACCGGCGCGCCGCCAACGCGGTGCTCTACATTGCCTCGATCGTCATCACCATTCCGTCGATCGCGCTGTTCGGCCTGATGATCCCGGTCCTGTCGTTGATCGGCCACGGCATCGGCTATCTGCCGGCGGTGATCGCGGTGCTGCTCTATTCGCAGCTGCCGATCATCCGCAACACCTACACCGCCATCCACAATGTCGATCCGGCGCTGCGCGAGGCGGCGCGCGGCATGGGCCTCACCCGGCTGCAGCGCCTCATGGAGGTGGAGCTGCCGCTCGCCGTGCCGGTGATCATGTCGGGGGTGCGGGTGGCGGTGGTCATGAACATCGGCGTTACCGCCATCGCCGCCTATATCGGCGCCGGGGGACTGGGCGCCTTCATATCCCGCGGCATCAGCCAGACCGACCCGCGGCAACTGATTACCGGAGCGCTGGCGGTGAGCATTCTGGCGGTCGTCGCCGACCTCGTCCTGCTCGGCCTGCAGCGGCTCCTCACCTCACCGGGGCTGAAACAGGCATGATCCAACTCGCGCGCGTCACCAAGGTCTTTACCGGCGGTTCGGTGCCGGCGGTCGATCAGGTCACCATGGAGGTGCCGGCCGGCGAGATTTGCGTGCTGCTCGGTCCGTCGGGCTGCGGCAAGACCACGACCATGAAGATGGTCAACCGCCTGATCGAGCCGACCTCGGGCGAGATCTTCATCGACGGCAAGAACACCGCGGACCAGAACCCGGTCGAGCTGCGCCGCAGCCTCGGCTACGTCATCCAGCAGATCGGCCTGTTTCCCAACAAGACCATCGAGGACAACATCTGCGTCGTCCCCGACATTCTCGGCTGGGAGCGGGCGAAATCGCGCAAACGCGCCGTCGAGCTTCTCGAGATGGTGGGGCTCGACCCGTCGATCTTCCTCAAGCGCTATCCGAAGGAACTGTCCGGCGGCCAGCAGCAGCGCATCGGCGTGCTCAGGGCCATCGCCCACGACCCGCCGGTGTTGCTCATGGACGAGCCCTTCGGCGCCATCGACCCGATCAACCGGGCCGTCATCCAGGACGAGTTCCTGAAGATGCAGGCGCAGTTGAAGAAGACGATCATGTTCGTCAGCCACGACATCGACGAAGCGGTGAAGATGGCCGACCGCGTCGCCATCTTCCGCGAGGGCCGGCTCATCCAGTACGACACGCCGGACAGCCTGCTCGCCCACCCCAAGAACAGCTTCGTCTCGGACTTCGTCGGCGGCGACCGCACGCTGAAGCGGCTGCAGCTGCTCAAGGTGCCCGACGCGATGATGCACGACCCGCCGCGGGTCAAGGCCGAGGACACGCTCCAGCGCGCCACGCAGTTGATGGAGGAGCATGGCCACACCGCGATCGTCATGGTGGGGCCGCGCGGCCGGGCGCGCGGCTATGTCGACCTGCGCATGGCGCGCACCACCAGGGGCGCGGTCGGCGAGCACGTCGAGGGCCTGCCGACGACCATCGACCTCAGCGAGAACCTGCGCACCGCGGTCTCGACCATGTTCCGCCATGACGTGAGCTGGCTCGCCTGCGTCGACGACGACGGCATGTTCCAGGGTTACGTGACGCTGCGCGGCATCACCCATCTGCTGGCACAGGCCTATCGCGATGGCTGATGCGATCGAAACCGCGGGGCTTCACCAACTATGGCGGAACGGCCTCCTCGTCCTCGTCTTCGCGCTGGGCGCATGGGCGTGGGCCGGCGGGCTGCTGCCGACCATCTTCAGCCTGTGGGACGACGTTACCTTCCTGACCCGGCAGCACATCCAGCTGGTCGCCATTTCCGGCGGCATGGCCATCCTCGTCGGCATACCGGTCGGCGTGCTGCTCACGCGCCCGCGCTTTCGCCGCTACGGCGACGTTGCGCTGCAGGTGCTCAATATCGGCGCCACCATCCCGACGCTGGCCGTGCTGGCACTGTCGATGAGCGCGCTCGGCATCGGCGACCGGCCGGCGATCTTCGGCCTGTTCATCGCCACGCTGCTGCCCATCGTCGCCAACACGCTGGCCGGCATCCGCGCCGTGCCGCCCTATCTCATCGAGGCGGCGCACGGCATGGGCATGAACACCCGCCAGATCCTGTGGCAGGTGGAACTGCCCAACGCCATGTTCGTCATCTATGCCGGCGTCCGTACCGCACTTGCCGTCAATGTCGGCACCGTGCCGCTCGCCTTCCTGATCGGCGGCGGCGGGCTCGGCGAGCTCATCTTCAGCGGCATCGCTCTCAACGAATTCGGCATGATGCTGGCCGGCGCCATCCCGACGGCGCTGCTCGCCATCCTGGTCGATTTCTTCATGGGCCAGCTTCAGCTCTGGACCATCCCGCGTGGCGTCAACCCGCTGCGCTGACTGCCGCAATAGCGGTTTCGCGGCTCTCTAACCCCAAGGAGGACTACTCTGATGAAACAACTCGCGAAGGTATTGGTCGGCGCCGTTGCCGCCGTCGGCATCGCCGCTTCCGCCCAGGCCGCGACCATCGTGGTCGGCGGCAAGAACTTCACCGAGCAGTATCTGCTCGCCGAAATGACCTCCCAGCTTCTCAAGGCCAAGGGCTTCGACGTCGAGAAGAAGGACGGCATGGGCTCGAACGTGGTGCGTGAGGCCCAGATCAACGGACAGGTCGACGTCTATTGGGAGTACACCGGCACGTCGCTGGTCACCTACAACAAGATCAGCGAGCGCATGAGCGCCGCCGATACCTACAAGAAGGTCAAGGAACTCGACGCCAAGGTCGGGCTGACCTGGCTCGATCCGTCGTCGGCCAACGACACCTATGCGCTGGCCGTGCAGGCGTCGAATCCCAGGACCGACGCGGTCAAGACCCTGTCCGATCTCGCCGCCGCCTATAACGACGGCAAGGGTCTGGTCATGGCGGTCAATGCCGAGTTCCCGAAGCGCCCGGACGGCCTCATCGGCCTGCAGAAGGAATACGGCTTCAAGACGACCCGCGCCGACCTCAAGGCGATGGATTCGGGCCTGACCTATCAGGCGCTGAAGGACGGCAGCGTGGATATCGCTCTCGTCTTCGCCACCGACGGGCGGATCAAGGCCTTCGATTTCCGCGTGCTCAAGGACGACAAGGAGTTCTTCCCCAACTACGCCATCGCGCCGGTCGTGCGCAGCGAAACGCTCAAGGCCAATCCCGGGCTCGCCGCGCCCCTCAACGATCTGGCGGCGAAGCTCACCGATGCGGTCATGCAGAAGCTGAACGCCGAGGTCGATGTCGACAAGACGTCGGTCGAGGACGTCGCCGCCAGCTTCCTCAAGGAAGCCGACCTGACCATGTAATCGGGCTGCCATCTGTCGCCGGCGCGCACCTGCTGCGCCGGCGACACCTCTCTCCCAGTTCTTTCCGGAACATTAACGACTGTCAGCAAGCCTTTACGATATTTCGTGATTCCGGATGACGTCGGCAGCATTCCAATCTAGCGTGCCGGCCCATGAACAGCGTCTTCGGCAAGATGGCCGGCATTGGTTCGGCCGCAGTTTTCCTTCTCGCATCGGTGGCCTTCACCGTGCCGGCGCGGGCGGCGATGGAGGTCGTGGCCTTCCGCGACGCCGGCTTTGCCCCCGGTACGATCGTGGTGAAGACCTCCGAGCGCCGGCTCTATCTGGTGCTCGGCGACGGCCGGGCGGAACGCTTCCCCGTCGGCGTCGGCAAGGCGGGAAAACGCTGGACCGGCGTCAAGCGCATCGAGCGCCGGATGTGGCACCCGGACTGGGCGCCACCGGCGGAAGTGAAGCGCGATATCCCCTCGCTGCCCGACCTGATCCGCGGCGGCACGCCGTCCAATCCCATGGGCGTGGCGGCCTTGGTGCTGACCGGCGGCGACTACGCCATTCACGGCACCAACCGGCCCAACTCGGTCGGCGGCTTCGTCTCCTATGGCTGCATCCGCATGTACAACGGCGACATTTCGCGCCTCTTTGCCCAGGTCAGGGTCGGAACCCCGGTTTTCGTCGTCCCATAACCTTCTGGAAACACACGTCTTTCTTCGAGTTTCGCAAGCCCGCGCTTGTGGCTTCCCGAACGCCTGCCTGTCGCCTATCCTGCCCCGGCGCCGCCACATCCACCCGTATAGACTGGCGCTGTCACATAGACTGGCGCTGTCACAGGACCCTGCAAGGTGCGCGACCCGTTCCAGAGCAACCGCAAGCGCCGTCGCGGCCTCCGGCTGATCGAAGTCGACGCCTGGGTCGAATTCGAGCCTGTTCCGCGCCGGCAGCATGGTCGCCGGCCGTTTCGAGGCGATCTCCCGCTTCATGCGGCGCTTCAAGGTGACCGGCTTTGCCCACGCCATCGTCGAAATCCTCGGCGAAGGCCTGACGCTCGGCGCTGGTGGCGCGGTGCTCATGCTTGCCTTCGCGCTTCCCGCCTTTCAGGCGACCAACAGCGACTGGCGCTCCAAGGGCGACCTCGCCGTCACCTTCCTCGACCGCTACGGCAACGAGATCGGCAAGCGCGGCATCAATCAGAGCGACGCGGTGCCGCTGGAGGAAATGCCCGACTATCTGGTCAAGGCGGTGCTGGCCACCGAGGACCGACGCTTCTACGACCATTTCGGCATCGACGTTCCGGGCACGCTGCGTGCCCTGGTCGAAAACCTTCGCGCCAACGCCGTCGTCCAGGGCGGCTCATCGCTGTCCCAGCAGCTCGCCAAGAACCTGTTCCTGTCGAACCAGCGCACCATCGAGCGCAAGATCAAGGAAGCGTTCCTGGCCCTGTGGCTGGAGTCGCACTACACCAAGAACCAGATCCTCAAGCTCTATCTCGACCACGCCTACATGGGCGGCGGCACCTTCGGCGTCGAAGCGGCGGCCGAGTTCTACTTCGGCAAGTCGATCAAGGACGTGAGCCTCGCCGAGGCGGCGATGCTGGCCGGCCTGTTCAAGGCGCCGACCCGCTTTGCGCCGCACATCAACCTGCCGGCCGCCCGCGCCCGCGCCAACGAGGTGCTGACCAACATGGTGCAGGCAGGCTTCATGACCGAAGGCCAGGTGATCGGTGCCCGCCGCCACCCGGCCGATGTGATCGAGCACGACAACAACACCAATTCGCCGGATTATTTCCTCGACTGGGCGTTCCAGGAGGTCAAGGATTTCGGCGACTTCCCGGACCGCGTCCTGGTCGTGCGCACCACTGTCGACATGGGCATCCAGAATGCCGCCGACGACGCGGTCGAGAACACGATCCGCCAGTTTGGCACCACGTACCGCGTCTCCCAGGGTGCGGCGGTGGTGGTCAGCCCGGACGGCGCCGTGCGCGCCATGGTCGGCGGCCGCGACTACGGTGAGAGCCAGTTCAACCGCGCCACCGACGCGCTGCGCCAGCCGGGCTCGTCGTTCAAGCCGTTCGTCTACGCCACCGCGATGATGAACGGTTTCACTCCGAAGAGCGTCGTGCAGGATTCGCCGATCTGCATTGGCAACTGGTGCCCGCACAACTACGGCGGCCGCTTCTCCGGTCCGGTGACGCTGACCACGGCGATCGTCAAGTCGATCAACGTCATTCCGGTCAAGCTCGCCCAGGCCTTCGGCCGCGACAAGATCGTCGAGACGGCGCGCAAGATGGGCATCACCAGCGAACTGCGCATCACGCGCTCGCTGCCGCTCGGCGCTTCCGAGGTCAAGGTGCTCGACATGGCCGGCGCTTATGCCGTCTTCGCCAATGGCGGCTACCGGGCGAAGCCCTATGCCTTCACCCAAATTCTCAACAGCAGCGGCAAGGTGCTCTACGACCGCCGCCACGACACCAAGCCGCCGCAGCGTGTGCTGCCCGAGCCGGTCGTCGCCGACATGAACGGCATGCTGGTGCAGGTGCCGGAATGGGGTACCGGCCGCGCGGCAAAGCTCGACGGCATCCGCACCGCCGGCAAAACCGGCACCACGTCGGACTATCGCGACGCCTGGTTCTGCGGCTTCACCGGCAATTATGCCGCGGCCGTCTGGTTCGGCAACGACAACTACACGCCAACCCGGCGCGTCACCGGCGGCAGCCTGCCCGCCCGGACCTGGCACGAGTTCATGACGTTCGCCCACAACGGCATCGATCTCAAGCCGATCCCCGACATCGAAAATCCGTTCGAGAAGCCGCCGGCCGGAACGGCGGTGGCGACGGCCGATGCAGGCGATGGCAGCGCGACGGCGGACGTCGGCAAGCCGGCAACGCTGTCGGCTGCGACCACCGAACGCCTGCTCACCATCGAGGAATTGCTGCGCAAGGCATCGCGCCTGAAGCCGCTGGCGGCACTCGCCCCGCCCCTGCCGACATCGGCCGATGCGGCCGGCACGGCCGGTGCCACCGCGGTAGCTGCATCGACGCCGACGGCCCGCTAGTATGCGGGGCAAATTCCTCCCGCAGAGCGCGGACGCCGTGATCGCGGTCGGGCCCCATAGGTAACCTCCGGTGCGTCTTCTCATCGACATCGCCATCGCGCTGGTCATCGCCGTGACGATCGGCGTGTCGACGGCGTGGTATGCGATCGAGCACGGCTTCATCTTCGGCGCCGTGACGGCCGGGGCATGGACGGCCTGGCCGACGGCGGGCAGCGCCGATGCAGACCCCTACTCGCTGGCGACACTGGCGCGCACGGGTGAGGTGCCGCTCGGCGCCGGCGAAGGCATCGCCTTCACGGCCGAAGACGATTCCGCCGGCGACCCGCTGGCGGGCGCCTGCACCTATGCGGTGGTCGGCCAGACCCCGGCCGCCCGGTTGTGGACGCTGACCGCCTATGACAACGATGGCCGCCTGATGGTCAATGCGGCGCGGCGATCCGGCTTCCATTCGCGCGAGATCGTGCGCCGGCCTGACGGCAGCTTCGTCATCACGGTGTCGCCGCAGGTGGTATCGGGCAACTGGCTGCCGGTCAGCCGGGTCGGGCATTTCCGCCTCGTGCTCCGGCTCTACGACACGCCGCTCACCACCGGCAGCCGGATCGCCGACCTCACCATGCCGGATATCCGCAAGGTCGGCTGCCAATGAAGCGCACGATCTTCTTCATCATCGGCGGCCTTCTGCTCGGCGGCGTCATCCATATCGCCATCGTGTTCATGGTGCCCTACTACGCCGACCACGACGCCTGGGCGGAGATGCATCGTTTCGGTCGCGACGGCCAGTTCCACGTTCTTCCCGTGCCGGAGGCCGGGGCCGAGCCGCTGGCGTCCCTCGATCCGCGCATGGTGCAGGCGGTCTGCCGCTTCAGCCTGACGCAGGGACCGGTGCGGGTCAGCGCCTCGTTCGCCGACGAGTTCTGGTCGGTGGCCGTGTTCGATCGCCGCGGCCGCAACATCTACAGCCTGAACGACCGCTCGGTGGACCGCCTGCAGCTCGATCTCGCCATCCTGACCCCGGTGCAGATGGCGCAACTGCGCCAGAACCCGCCGGCTTCGCTGGAGACCGCGATCGTTCTGGAATTGCCGATCGATGTCGGCTTCGTGCTGCTCAGAGCCTTCGCGCCCGACAATTCGCTGACGGCGAGCGTCACCGCCTCGCTCAAGGCGGCCAACTGCGCTGGATCTCTGTAGAGCTCTTCCCGGCTAGGACGACTTGCGCGGACGGCTGCCGTGGCTGGTGCCGCCATTGGGCTCCAGGCCCGAGGTATCGTCGAGATAAGGCGTTTCCACCCGCTCGATCCTGACACCGGGGAAGATCACGATCTCGCACTGTGGCGGTATTTCGCCGGCGGGCGGCGGCACGGCAGCCCGGTGCGGCAGATTGAGGTGAATGATCGTGCCCATGCGATCGTCCATCGACCTCGGCCGGCGGTCCGCTCGTGCAGCAAATCCGTGCCGGCACGGACCTCATTAGCGGCAATCAAGGTTAACAGTCTGCTAACGACTTCGCTCCAGAATGTGCGTACAACGTCATTCCCCCCCGGGGTCCCAAGCATGCAATCTCGAAAGCTCTCCGACGATCTCGCCGACGTCGCGCGTGCCAACCAGCAGACGCGCGATTCGGCGCTGCTGCGCGCCACGACCGAGTTGTTCGCCCAGGATCTCAAGCATGACGAAGACGAGGTCCGCCGCTACGAAGAACTGGCGATTCACTTCCTGCCGAAGGTGCCCGTCGAAGTGCGGGCGACGGTTGCCGAACGCCTCGCGGGCTGCGCCGACGCGCCGCGTGCGGTCATCCGGGCGCTGGCGCGCGATATCTTTCAGGTCGCGGCGCCAGTCATCCGCCAGTCGCCGGTCCTCGATTCCTTCGATCTGCTCAGCGTGATCGCGGCGACCGACGTCGAGCACCATCGCCTGATCGCCCGCCGTCCCGATCTCGGCGACGACGTCAAGCGCGCCTTGCGGCTGACCGGCGATGCCGACGTAATCGGCTATGTCGACAAGGGCCCGCCGATAACTGCCGCACCGGCGGAGGAGGCTGGGGAAACGCCCGAAGCGATCGATACGCTCGAAGCGCCGCAGCCGCGGCGCAGCCGCTTCGACGTCTGGCAGTTCCTCGATCTCGACCGCACGACCCGCCTCAAGGTGATCGCCGACATTGCCGTGCGGCCGCTCATCCCACACACGGCGACGACCGGGCAGAATGCCGACCGCGCCTTTCAATCGATCCTTAGCGCCGCACAGATCGTCGGCCACGCGCGCAACGGCCGGACAGCCGAGATGATCGCGGCCATCGCCGACGGGCTGCAGCTCAATCCGGATGCGGTCGCGGCCTGCGTGAACGACCATTCTGGCGAACCGCTGGCCATACTGCTCAAGGCGCTGCGTCTCGACGACATGCAGGCGCAGCAGGTCTTCCTGATGGCGAGCCCCGTCGGCCGCGACGTTCAGGCCTTCTTCCCGCTCACCGACCTCTTTGCCGGCATGGACCATGCGACGGCGGAGACGCTGTGCGAGGCTTGGCGCATCGTCACGGCGGAACGCAAGGCCGGCCATCAGCCCTATCTCGCCGAGAATGCCGATCGGCGCCGCGGCGCGATGGGCACGCCGGCGCGCAGCAGCGAGGCCGAGCGCGAAGACCGCGCCAGGCGCGCCTGATCGGCGACAAGGTCAGATCGTCTCGAGAAAGGCGCGGCCTTCGCGGTCTTCGACCGCAACCACCCAGAGATCGGGATCGAAGCCGACCTCGCGCTCGACGCGCGCATTCACATCGGCCAGCGGCTCCCCCTCCGCCACGCGCTGGAAGAGGCGATCGCTCGGGTGTGATTCCGAAAAGCTTGCCTGCGGCGCCGGCAGGTAGAGGTCGGCGCAGCCACTCAATCGGTCGACGATGACAAAGATCGCACCGGCCTCCTCGGCACCGCGGCGTGCCACGGTGGCAAAAGCGCCTTCGGCAAAACAGCGGCGCACATAGGCCCCGATCCACAGGGACGAGGTGACGCGCACCGGTCGGTGCCTATTCCGTCTTCATGGCGCCGATGCCGACCAGCCGCGCGACGACCCGGTCGTTGAGTTCGCCGGTCACCGGCAGACCGTTGTCGAGCTGGAAGCGGCGGATGGCGTCGCCGGTCGACCGGCTCGCCTGGCCGTCGACGGCAAGCGGGCCATAGCCGATCTGGTTGAGGGCCACCTGCACCTTGCGCAACTCAGCCCCGAGCGTGATGGCCGCCTGTTCACGCTCCAGTTCCTGTGCGCGGGCGACAGCGGCGGCAACCTGGTCGGAGCTGGCGGCCTGCTCGACGACCGCGGGAACGGGCGCCGGTGCCGGCGGCGCCGCGGCTACGGGCTTGCGCAGGGCGGCGAGCAACTCGGGCGTCGGGTCGCCGGTGACCGTGATGCCGGCGGCCGTCTGCCAGGTGGAGATCGCCGCCTTGGTGCGCGGGCCGGAGAGACCGTCGATCGCCCCGGTATAGATGCCGAGGCGGGCAAGTTCGCGCTGCACGGCGGTGATGAGAAGCTTGGTATCGTCGACGGGCGCCGGCGCGCCGGCCGCTGACGGCGCGGCAACCTTCGGCGTCGCTGCCGCGACGGCAGCGGAGGCTGCTTCGCGCGTGTGCGGCAGCGGGACGGTCGCCACCCTCCTGGCCGCCGGTGCCAGCGGTGCCGCAGCCGGGCGTGTGGCGAACAGCGGTTCCGGATGGCGCCCGGCCTGCAGGAAGAGGGCGTTCGACATGATCGCCATGGCGGTGATGGCCATCACCATCAGGCCGCCGGACATCGCCGGATTCTCGAAGGCGCGGTCGACGACGCGGGCGATCGCGCTGTCGGCAGCGGCTTCGGCTTCGGGGCGCTTTCCAGCCGCGCGGCGGCGGGCGGGTTTGCCGGGCACGTTTCTTTCCTCTCAGACGCAGGTAACTGGCAATGAAGTCCGCCATCAGTCTCGCAAGACCGGCTTAATGAACGCTAAACCATGACGGCGTCGACGGGCCCCACGCGAGCGGCAGGAGATGCCTAAACTTTTAGGCGATTTGGTCCGGCCGATTGAACCTGACCTTCAGCCGGGCACGCTAGGGTGTCGGCCAACGATCGCCCGGCAGGGGCATGAAGCGGATCGAAAGGCATGATCAGGTTTCTCTTTCGCACGGTTTTCTGGCTGGGGATCGTCGTCCTGCTGCTGCCAGGCGATCCCAACACGGGCACCGACGCGCCGCGGGTCTCGGCGATGCAGGCGCTCATGGCGACGCGTTCGGCCATCGCCGATTTCTCGACCTTCTGCGACCGCAACCCGCAGGCCTGTGCCACCGGCAGCACTGCCGTTCAGGTGTTTGCATCGAAAGTGCGTTACGGCGCGGAACTGCTTTCCGGCTATCTCCACCACGATCAGGGGGCCGACCGCGGCACCCTGAAGACCGAAGACCTGCGGCCGACCTGGCGCGGCCAGCCGGCCAGCAGCGGCGCTGCCTAGCCTCTCTCCACCGAACAGACACCTTGTGACCGAAAAGCGGTCGCACCGCGAACGGCCTACCTGCCCTGGCCGCTCGCGGTTTCTTTTTGTCGGCGCGGCGTTTGCCCTCGGCGCGCCCGGCGCCTATATCGCTGCCCCATGACCACCATCGACCAGATCATCGACGACTTCGCACTTCTCGACGACTGGGAAGACCGCTACCGCTATGTGATCGAGCTCGGCAAGATGCTCGACCCGCTGCCCGAGGCAGAGCACAGCGAGGCCAACAAGGTGCGCGGCTGCGCCAGCCAGGTGTGGCTGGTGACCACCCGCGGCGAGGAGAACGGTCGACCGGTGTTGCACTTCGCCGGCGACAGCGACGCGCTGATCGTGCGCGGGCTGGTGGCCATTGCCGTTACCCTCTTCGACGGCAAGCCGCCGGCAGAGATCCTGGCGACCGACGCCAACGCGCTGTTCGACACGCTCGGCCTCAGGGCCCATTTGACGGCGCAGCGGTCGAACGGGCTGAGGGCGCTGGTCGACCGCATCAAGTCGGATGCACAGGCGCTGATCCCGGCCGCCTGACCGCCTAGTCGATCGTCGGCCGATAGCCCTCGACGCCCCAATGGCGCAGCCGCGCCGCGCCCGGACCCCGCGCCCGCGCCGATAGCCCGTAATGTCGGGCGAGCGCGGCGAGCGTCAGCCGCAGCACGACCTTGGCCGAGCGTGCCGGCCATTGCCGTTCGCTTTCGATCTGTTCCAGCCCTTTCAGGAAGCAGCAGAAATCAACGGCAAGGTTGGCCATTTCCGGCTCCAGCGATGCGAGCACGGCCTCCACCCGCCGGCGTGCGCCGAGCGCCGAATCGGTAAGGTCGGCAACGCCGTTCTCGCCCGATCGGCGTTTTCCGGCGACCGCCGCCGTCCAGTTCGCCGTCACGCGCGGCATCAGCTGCGCCCGCTCATAGTCGGCGCGCAGCCGCTCACCGGCGGCGAATTCGCTGGCGTCGATCAGCGGCCGGCCATTGGCGTCCTTGCGACGGCGGAGCCAGGCAAGCGGGCTCTCGTCGTGGTTGACGGTGACCCGGCGCCGGCCGAAGGCCGGATCGTCGAGCATGATCGCCCCGCGATCCTGATGCTGTTCGGCGTAAGCGTCGCTGCCGCCGGCCAGGCGGCGACGCACCGCCGCCGCTCCGGCCGGGGAAATGCGCATCGCGCCGTCGTCGCCGGCAGCGAGCAGGCCGCGCCCCATCAGGACGGCAACCAGACCGGCATCGACCGCCTCCTCGCGCGCCGGCGTGCCGCCTGGCGCCACGACAACCGCAAAACGGTCCCGCGCCTTGCGGACCAGCCGACCGTCACGCCGGGCAAGGCGGGTGAGCAGACGCAGCGCCTTGTCGTCGTCCCGGCTCGTCATGCGCGGTCGCCCCACGCGGCGTCAGCCTGCCGGCGGATGTCGATGGCCCGCTCCAGGCAGTCGATCAGCGAATCGAGCGTGGCATTCTCGCGGCGTTCTTCGATCACGCGGCAGGCGTGGGCAGCAGTCGTGCGGTCGCGGCCGTAGAAGCGGCCGGCCGCCGAATAGCTGAGCCCCAACCGAACGTGGGACAGGTAGATCGCGACCTGGCGCGCAAAGGCAACGCGTGCCGCACCGCGGCCCGGCGCGTGCAACGCCGAGCGGGCGATGCCGAACGCCGATTCGACCAGCATCTCGACGAAGCCGGTCATTGGAACGGCTTCCCTCCGGGCTGCTGCCGCTTGGCCCTTCTTCCCCTCGATACCCACCTGCAAAGTCATCGAACGCTCCACCTGCAACCTGTTATAGGAATTAATTCGCTAATTATGTCCTTGACACCACAATCCACAATCCCTAGATAATGCCTATAAAACAAGGGATTGCCGCCATGGCCGCCGTTCTTTCCGCCCCGTACTTTCACGACGACATCGCCGCCTGCGAATCTTCTTGAAAGCATCCGGTGGGTGAATGGCCGCGCTCTGTCCGCATTGCGGCACGGTCGATCACTCCTACGTCACCGAGCGGCGCCAGAAGTGCGGCGCCATGGTCTACCGCTGCGGGTCACCGGAATGCCGGAAGGATTTCACGGTCACGACCGATAGCGTGATGGCGTCAAGCCATATCCCGCTGCACAAGTGGATGCAGGGTTTCTACATGATGTGTTCGGCGAAGAAGGGCGTAAGCGCACACCAGCTTCATCGCTCGTTGGGGCTTGGCTACAAGGCTGCGTGGTTCATGGAGCACCGTATCCGCGAGGCATGCGGGCGGCGAGCTTGACCTTCAGACGCCCATGGGCGGCGCTGGCATGGAGGTCGAGGCAGACGAGACCTACTACGGCCAGATCGACCGCGAGAAGCGCCGCACGACCACGACAAGGGGCGATCCCTTCCTGAAGCTCAGAGCAAGCGCGGTCGCCGTGGTGGCCCGGCCAACAAGCGCCCCATCGTCGCCCTGGTGGAGCGCGGCGGACAGGTTCGCTCGTTCCATGTCCCGGTTGCCGACAAGGACAACGTGACCCGGATCGTGGCCGACAACATCGCCCGCGAGAGCTACCTCTACACCGATGAAAGCCGCCTCTACGGCGATGCGGATCAGCTTTTTGCGGACCACGCCACAGTGAAACATTCAGCCGGCGAGTACGTCCGCTATGAGCCGGGTCGCACCGTCCACACCAACACGATTGAGAACGTCTTCTCCGTGTTCAAGCGCGGAATGCGCGGCGTCTATCAGCACTGTGACGAGAAGCACCTGCACCGCTATCTGGCGGAGTTTGATTTCCGCTACAACAACCGCTCTGCCCTCGGTGTCGAGGACATGGCGCGGACTGCCAAGGCCATCAAGGCTGCTGAAGGCAAGCGCCTGACCTACCGGCAACCTGACTAAGCCTGTTTACAAATTCAAAGCCGCGCGCTTCCTTCGCTGGAGAAAAAAGCGAGGGAGGAAATAATGGCCAATCCTTGGGACAACGCTGAACGAGTAGTCAACGGCCAACCTAGCGGTGGCGCGATCAGTGATGGTCAGGAAATTGCTTTCGGACTTAAGACGGCCGAGAAAGATCACTGGTTTAAGCTAGACCATTCAATGCTTCACCAACTCATTCACGGCCTTTTGGGATTCTGGAAAGATCGGCAGAGTTGGCTCGTGCGCAGAATCCGGTGAACAGCGCTGAAGAGGTCGTAACGCCCTATCGCTTGATAGCGATGCCTCGGTTTGGACGCTCGCCGGACGGCTCCGTTGGCATGATGCTTCGCACCGACTTGGGTCTGCCAATAATGACTGCCATGTCTCCAGCGCTGGCCATTCAAATCGCTGGGGCCTTGAAAACGGAGGCTGAGAAATCAGCACCTGAAATCCGTCGCCAATGAGCAGAGAGAGGGCCATGTCGTCGCAAGTAGCCAGCGCGACTCACCTTGTCTTGTGGTTTCTTAACGGCCAGCAAGGATGTAGCGGAGCGTGCGACCGATCAGCCATGCCACGACTGATGGGACTACAAGGACAAACCACAGGAGCGGATCAGTTATCGGTGCGTGGTGGATAACGAGACGGACCGAAGTCTCGATGAACCAGAAAAGGGCGAACGCGCACGCAATCCAATAGAGGACGTTTCCAATCCGAGCGAGCACGCTATTTGCCGCCATTGCCGGCTTTCCCTACCGCCTCCTGCGTCCGCTTCTTCGATTGCGACGGCAACCCCTTCCGCATAGCCTTCTGGGGCTTGTGGGGGGCTTTGAACGCGCCCTCTAGGGCCTTGTGGAAGCGCTCCTGCGCTTCGTTGTCGCCGTACTTTTCATCTTTGCGTCTAGCGGGGGAGTCGGTCATCGATGCCTGCCATTTTGCAAAGTGGAATTATCCACACCATAGCACCAGATCCAAATATCGACGCACTGAAGGAGAAATTCCAGCCTTTCGCTGCCGAGCTTGGCTCCGTCGTATTTACCTGGAACAATCTCCATGAGCGGCTTGGCGACCTCTTCTGGGCTATCCTTGGCGGCCACAACGGAGCAGTCCCACTCGCAATCTGGCACTCAATCGATAGTGACCGCACTCAACGTAAGGTGCTGAAGGCCGCCACCGTGGCCGCAGTTTTTGTTCGCAAAGACCTCGAACGGAATGCCCAATGCCGCGATGACATCCTGTGGCTCATCAAACGTATCAACTAACTGGCCGATCGGCGCAACGACGCAATCCATTCGCCCTATTGGTTCGTCACAGACCCAGAAATGCAATTGGCGGCCGATGATTTCCAAGGCAATCCCCGCGCTCTGAAACTCAGCGGCAAGCGACTGATGCGCGAGTTCAAGCTGGACAACAGGACGGCTACGGTTCTCAGCGAGTATGCCTTGCAATTGTCCGTGGGCGTCCGGAACGTGGCTGATGCTGCCGCATGGCCCGGTAGACCTTCTCTGCCAAATCGCGGTGACTCGAAACAGTCATCCAAGGGTCAATGATCCCACCGATCTCTTCCAAAAGAGCCTCTTCGCCAGCATCGATCATCTCGGGCGTCACGCGGGAAGCGCGGCGGCGCTCCGTCCTCGTAGGAATATTCCTCGTCATGTTTGGCTCCTTCAGTTTGGAGCCTTTCGCCGGCCTATCGGCCTAACCACTAGCATTTGCGGTTGTGGTGCGAAAGACATAAATAGGAATTAATTCCCAATATTATCCTTGACGTACCCACTGCGGATACCTACCTCTAGAGAACACAAGGGAGATAGGTCATGGCATCCGTTCTTTCGGCCAAGCATTTCCACGACGAACAAGCCGCCTACGACTGGGTAGAGGCGCGTGTTTGGTCGGATGGCCGCGTATGCCCGCATTGTGGTGTTCTGGACCGTTCCGGGAAGCTTCAGGGCAAATCCACTCGGATCGGCGTTTACAAGTGCTACGCCTGCCGGAAGCCGTTCACCGTCAAGGTTGGCACCGTCTTTGAAGCGTCGCATATCCCCATGCACATCTGGCTTCAGGCGATGGCGCTCATGTCGTCATCGAAGAAGGGGATCAGCTCAAACCAGCTCCAGCGCATTCTGGGCGTGTCGCTGAAGGCGGCGTGGTTCATGTCGCACCGTATGCAAAATCGCGAGCAATAGTGACCCCCTGAGGGGCGGTTTTCGCGTCCAATCCTGACCCTCTCTGACGCTGTGTGTCAGCGTCCCTTCCTTTGGCCGTGAGCGGCTGGGGAAGGGTGTTTGGGGATGATCAGCGTGGACATGATTGGCCAGATTCGGCGCGCCTATTTCGAGCAACACCGTCCGATCAAGGAGATCGTGCGCACGCTGCGGGTATCGCGCGCGACGGTGCGCAAGGTTATCCGCAGCCAGAAGACCGAGTTCAAGTACGAGCGCGGCGTGCAGCCGGCGCCGAAGCTAGGCTCAGGACCTATTAATCTGGACTGGGATGTGATTCACAGTCTCCGATGAGGAGGCTGCGATGGGTGATTTGTTTCTGCTGAGCAAGCGCCAGATGGCGCGGATATCGCCGTTTTTTCCGTTGGCGCACGGTGTGCCGCGGGTCGACGACCGGCGTGTGATCTCAGGCATCGTTTATGTGATCCGCAACGGCCTTCAGTGGAAGGATGCGCCGAAGGCGTACGGGCCTCACAAGACGCTCTACAACCGTTTCATGCGCTGGAGCCGGATGGGCGTGTTCGACCGCATCTTTGTGGCTCTGGCCGGCCAGGGTGCAAAACCTGAGAGGATCATGATCGACGCGACCCATCTGAAGGCCCACCGCACGGCGGCGAGCCTGCTCAAAAAGGGGATGTTCCCCGCCGTATCGGGCGCACCAAAGGTGGGTTGAACTCCAAGCTCCACACCGTCTGCGACGGTGATGGGCGCCCGATCATCATGGTCCTGTCGGAGGGCCAGATGAGCGATCACAAGGGTGCGCGTATGGTGCTCGACAACCTGCCGGCAGCCTCCTGCATGATCGCCGATCGTGGCTATGACAGCACCTGGTTCCGGAGAACTTGTCGCCAGAGGCATCGACCCTGCATCCCGTCTCACGTAGCCGCAAGCGGCCTTACCCTAGACAAGGACCTCTACGCCAGCGCCACAAGATCGAGAACCTCTTGCCAAGCTCAAGGACTGGCGTCGTTCGCGACCCGTTACGACCGATGCGCCATACCTTCTTCTCGGCCATCTGCATCGCAGCACCGTCATCTTCTGGCTCTGATCAATGAGTTGTCAGTGGCTCGAGGTTCTGAGCGAGATCCTGGAACAGGAAGCCAGGCTGCCGCGGCGGGAGCGCCGGTCGACCCAGCGTTTGTTTGAGGAGCTGCGCGGGCGCGGCTATGACGGCGCGCACGACAGCGTGCACCGGTTCGTCAAGGCGTGGCGGACGAACGGGCTCGGGTTGCCGCAACATATCTCATGTTGCGATGGCTCAGGCTAATCAACATCGTGATTTGGCCCAAAACAAAATATGCATACCCAAAATAGAAATTCTGCATCTCCCAGAGGCTCCAGCGGCGCCCCTGACCGGATGAACTGCAAAAACCGAAGGGCTCCTGAATACCATTCATAACATCCTCCACCGAGCGTGGGTACGCAAAGGTCAATATTGGGAATTAATTCCTTTATCAGTCTATGCGTGTTTGCAGCAGCGGGGATAACTTTCGCGGCTTTTTCGTCGGCGGGGATTGGCGGCCGACTTATCCCCACCTGCCACGGTGGATCGACACTGGCCTCAACGCATAGCGAAGAGGCCAAATCGATGAAGGCAAATGAAACGGAAAGCGCGCCGGCGTTTGCGACGCGTGCGGCGGCGGCGTTACGGGCGGTCACCGCGGCCAGCGTCGAAGACTATGTACGCCAGCGCCATCTGCCGCGCATCCTGCCGGTTGGGCCGGACGAGGTCGCGGACGAAAGCATCGCGGGGCGGCGACGCATCCTTGCCCGTCTGGCCAAGGCCCTCCGGGCCGAGCGCAACCGCGGCCGCGCCGGTCACTGGACCTACGATCTCAACCGGCATATCGCGCTGAGGCAGGCTTACCTGGCGGAGCGCCGGTGGCTCGACGGCCAACGTCCAGGCGCGCCGGAAAGCAGAACCGCCGGGAGCGACGCTCCCGGCGGCTGATACTCGGACGAATCGAATTCGCTGACGGATCAGGCCTTGCGGCGGCGCTGCTGGCCCAGGCCCATCTTCTTGGCGAGCGCCGAGCGGGCTGCGGCATAGTTCGGCGCGACCATCGGATAGTCGGCGGCCAGTCCCCACTTCTCCCGGTATTCCTCCGGCGACAGATCGTAATGGGTGCGCAGGTGGCGCTTCAACGACTTGAATTTCTTGCCGTCCTCAAGACAGACGATGTAATCCGGAAAAACCGACTTCTTTGGATTGACCGCCGGCTTGAGCGGCTCCGGCTCGGGCTGCTGCAATCCCATCTGGGTATTGCTCAGCGCGCGATGTACGTCGGCAATCAGCGCCGGGAGGTCTCCGGCCGGCACCGTGTTGTTGCTCACGTAAGCAGAGACAATATCCGCAGCCAGATCGATGAGGTCGGCGATGCCGTTCTGTTCGTTCATTTGCTTCACCTGATTCCTTGGTTTTCTTGTGCGTTAGAAAGACGCAACTCGCTCTGCTTTTGACAGGACGTTGCCCTCACGTTGCGTCGCGTCGGCGATCAATGCCGTATACTTGCGGCCTCTATAGGCGCGCTCTTGATCAAAGACAAGAGGACGACGAGATTTGTTGGCAGGTATTAAAAGACAATTGATTGTGTCAAAGCTCGCAAAAGAACGCAGAAGCTCTGCGCCTGCACTGGTGCTAACCCGTTCAACTGAACGGGCAAATTGTCGCAAGCCTGATTCCAACCGCCGATACGTGATTTTTGCCAATGTTTACACGCAAGGGCTGCATCAGAGGATGTAATAGAGGAACAAATAAGCGCCGAGCATCAGTGTCGCCCAGAAGGCCATGCTGCCCGTCGGCCAGGCCCGCGCGAGCACGCCAGCCGGTCCGTGATGGCGATAGACCGTGGCCAGAAAGCGCGAAATGGCGCGCTCGGCGCGCCCGATGAAGCGCTGCCGCAGCTGCCCCGCCAGGCGGTAGAGCTGATCCGCGAGCCGCGCGCCAAGGCGGCGCCACAGCCAATCCCAGTCGAGGGTGAGCGTCGGCTTGCGCTTGAGCAGCGGCAGCACAATCACGAAGGCCAGCCCGCCGAACATCAACAGCTGCAGCATCGTCGCCACATGGCCGACGGTATAGGGCCGGTAATCGACCGGGAACGGCAGGAGGCTGTAGAGCGTGCCGGGAAAGATGCCGATGCCGAGGCAGAGTGCCGCAAACAGCACCATGGCTGCCCGCATCGGCAAGGGTGGATCCTTCGGGCGCAGGCCACGGTCCTTGTTGAAGAAGATGTACCAGGGCCATTTGAGGCCGATGTCGATGAACACGCCGACCGCGGCCGCCGTCACCAGCAGCCAGACGATCGGCATGTGCGCCTCGGCAGCGCCTTCGGCGATCATCGCCTTCGACACGAAGCCGGAGGTGAGCGGTACGGCGGAGATCGACAGGCCGCCGATGATGCCGGTTATCGCGGTCAGCGGCATGTATCGGTAGAGGCCACCGAGCTCCGAACTCTTCGTGCGGCCGGTCATGGTCATCACCGAGCCGGCCGCCATGAGCAGCAGCGCCTTGTAGATGATGTGGGTGAAGGCGTGAGCGGCAGCGCCGTTGAGCGCCAACGGCGTGCCGACGCCGATGGCCGTCACCATGAAGCCGACCTGGTTGACCAGCGAATAGGACAGGATGCGGCGGATGTCGTTTTCGAGGATGCCGTAGATGATGCCGTAGAACACCATCCACAGGCCGACGAAGATGAGTACCTCGGCGCCGGGGAAGCCGCGCAGCAGAACATAGACGGCGGTCTTGGTGGTGAAGGCCGATAGGAAGACGGTGCCGCTGTAGGAGCTTACCGGGTAGGAATCCGGCAGCCAGGCGGACACCGGCGGTGCCGCGGCGTTGACCAGGAAGCCGGCGATGATCAGCCAGTGCGCCACGCTGTCGGTATGCATCGCGGCGAAGGCGATGGAGCCGGTCTCGGCGATGTGGCCGGCAATGCCGGCCATCAGCAGGACTCCGCCGAGGAGATGGACGACCGCATAGCGCAGCCCCGCAGCGCGAGCGCCCTTGCCGCCCGACCAGACGACCATGGTCGAGCCGATCGCCATCAGCTCCCAGAAGATAAAGACGGTGACCAGATCGCCGGCGAAGGCGACGCCGATGGCCGAGCCGGCATAGCAGAAGGCCGCCACCAGTTCGGCGACATTGGTGCGGTTCAGTGCGTAGAGGGCGCCGCCGAAGGCCATGATCGCAAAGACGATGCCGAACAGGCGGCTCAGCCGGTCGCCTTCGACCAGGATCAGGTCGTAGCCGAGAAACGGCAGGGTGAGGCCCGGTCCGTCCGGCACGAACCAGACCAGAATCAGGGTCAGCAAGGGCGCCGCGAGCATGACCGCCTGGCGGGCACGCAGCGGCAGCACCGGCAGGAGGAGACCGGCGGCGATGAGCACGAAACCGGGAGGCAGCATCATTCGCCCGCCTCCTTCTCGCTCTCGCCGTAATAGGTGTCGGGCCGGCTGAGCAGCACACCGAGCCCCTTGGCGATGGCGATGATGACGAAGCCGCTCACGAGCCCCAGTACGGCGTAGGCGCCGACGATGCCGTCGAGGCCGAAATGGCTGACATGTCCGGCGACGGCATCGGCGACGACGGCGAGCACCATCGCGGCGAGTGCCACTGCGGCAAGCGCGCGGACGACCGCCGGCGGCACCAGCGGTTCGCTCGTCTGCTTCGTGGGTTCAGCCTTCTTCGCCATCTAGCCGCCAAGCGTCATCTGGGCGAGCCGCCAGGGCACGCCGGGAAACAGGAACATGAGGATCGTCAGCAGCGCCGTCACCATAAGCGCAACCACGATCGGCCACGGCGCTTCCTTGACCGCGACCGCGCCCTTGCCATCGGGACGGCGGAAGGCGCGATAGACCACCGGCAGGAAATAGCCGGCGTTCAGGAGAGTCGAGATCACGATGACCGCGACCGCGAACCATTGGGCGCTGCCGGCGGCGCCGGTCAGCATGAACCACTTGCCGAGAAAGCCGGCGGTCATCGGCATGCCGATCATGGAGAGCGCGCCGACCGTGAAAGCGCCCATGGTCCACGGCATGCGATAGCCGATGCCGTCCATCTCGCTGACATGGTCGATATGGGCGGCGGTGTGCAGCGAGCCAGCGGCGAAGAACAGGGTGATCTTGGAGACGGCATGGGCGGCGATATGAAGGATCGCGCCGGCGATGGCGAGCGGGTTCAACAGCGAGGCGCCGAGGACGACATAGGAGAGCTGGCTGATGGTCGAATAGGCGAGCCGCCGCTTGAGGTGGTCCTGGCGCAGCGCGACGAGCGAGGCGACGATGACGGTGAAGCCGGCGACATAGACCAGCCAGTCCCCTGCCCCGCTCGCTTTCAGCGTGTCGACGCCGAAGACGAAGACGACCACCTTGACGATCAGGAAGACGCCGGCCTTGACCACCGCCACGGCGTGAAGGAGGGCGGAGACCGGCGTCGGCGCGACCATGGCCGCAGGCAGCCAGGAGTGCATGGGCATGACCGCCGCCTTGGCGATGCCGAATATGTAGAGGGCGAGCAGGACGCCCATGGCGGCCGGCGCCAGCTTGCCGGCGAGGATGCCGCCGGCGTGGAAATCGAGCGTCCCGGCGGCAACGCCGGTCCAGGCGATGGCCGGCAGCAGCAGCAGGGTCGAGGTGCCGAGCAGCATCAGCAGATAGAGGCGTCCGGCGGCCTTGGCCTCCTCGTCGCCGCGGTGGGTGACCAACGGATAGGTGACCAGCGTCAGCAGCTCGTAGAAGAGGAAGGCGGTGAACAGGTTGGCGGAGAGCGCCAGGCCCATGGTGGCGGCGATCGCCAAAGCGAAGCAGACATAGAAGACGGTCTGCCGCTGTTCGTCGTTGGCCCGCATGTAGCCGATCGAGTAGAGCGAATTGACGATCCACAGGCCGGAGGCAACTGTGGCGAAGAGCGCGCCCAGCGGCTCGACGCTGAAGGCGATCGACAGGCCGGGGAGCACTTCGATCAGGTGCAGGGCCGGCTGCCCGCCGGAAAGCACCTGGACAAGCAGGGCCAGGACGACGGCGAACAGGACCGCGGCGCCGAGCATGGTGGTGCCTTCGCGCGGGTTCGGCCGCCTGAAGAACAGCGCGATCAGACCCGCTGTCGCCGTGGGCACGATGAGCGCCAGCCCGATCAGCTCGGCGTCGCTCATGGCGTGCCCCCGATGAGCAGCGCCGCCGCCTTGCCGGCGATGCCGGTGGTCAGGCCCGCGTCGACGCCGAAGAAGACGGTCGCCCCGGCCAGCAGCCAGATGGGGACGAGCATGACCAGCGGCGCCTCGACCGCCTTGGCCGCCTCCCCGGTCGGTGCGCGGAAGAAGACCGCCTCGATCACCCGGCCGACATAGACGACGGTGAGCAGCGAACTGGCGACGACGAGGAAGCTCAGCCACCACCAGCCCTGCTCGAAGGCGGCGACGACGAGGTACCATTTGGAGACGAAGCCGACCGTGCCCGGCACACCGACGAGGCCGAGGCCGGCGATGGCGAGCGCGCCGAGCGTCAGCGGCATCCTGCGGCCGATGCCGGCGAGATCGTCGATGTTGCAGGTGTTGACGCGCAGCACCACGGCGCCGAGCGCCATGAACAGCGCCCCCTTGATGAGGCCGTGATTGACGATGTGGACGATGCCGCCGGTGAGGCCGGTCTGGGTGGCGATGGCGATGCCGAGCGTGATGTAGCCGATCTGCGCGACGGAAGAATAGGCGAACATACGCTTCACGTCGGACTGGAAGATGGCCACCGTGCCGGCGCCGAATATGGCGGCGATCGACAGCGTCAGCAGGATCGGCGTGAGCGGCATTTCGGCAAAGACGAAATGCCCGCCGAAGATGGAGAACAGGTAGCGGATGAAAAGATAGATGGCGACCTTGGTAGCGGTCGCGGCGAGGAAGACCGTCGCCGTCGACGGCGCGTAGGCATAGGCGTTGGGCAGCCAGACATGGAGCGGGAACAGCGCCAGCTTGAGGCTGATGCCGACGGTGATGAAGGCGAGCGCGGTGAGCACGGCGCGCGAGGATTCGACGTCGACGATGCGCTCGGCCATGAGGCCGAGATTGAGCGTGCCGGTCATCAGATAGAGGAAGCCGACGCCGATGATGTAGAAGGTGGCGCCGATGGTGCCGAGGATCAGGTACTGGTAGGCGGCGACCAGCGCGCGGCGATCGCGCCCCTGGGCGATCAGCGCGTAGCTCGACAGCGACGAGATCTCGAGGAAGACGAAGGCATTGAAGGCGTCGCCGGTGATGGTGATGCCGAGCAGGCCGGTCAGCGACAACAGGTACATGGTGTAGAACCACGCGACCCGGCCGGGCTCGATCTCCGAAGGAACGCTGCGCCAGGCAAACGGCGCGAGCACCGCGGCGATGCCCGACACCAGCACCAGGATTAGGGCGTTGAAGTCGTCGATGCGGTACTCGATGCCGATCGACGGGTCCCAGCCGCCGAGGTGATAGGAGATCACGCCGGTGGTCAGCACCTGATGCATCAGCGCCAGCGAGATGGCGAAGGCGATCCACGACGCCACCGCCGTGATCACCCAGGCCGGCCCCGGCCGCCGGGAGACCGCGGCGATCAGCGCCGCCAGGAGCGGCACCACCACTTGCAGAGCGGGCAGGTTATGCTGGATCAACGCTTCTGATCCCGCTTGAAGATCTCGTCTTCTTCAATGGTGCCGTAGGCCTCGTTGATGCGCACGACGAGGGCCAGCCCGAGCGCCAGCGTGGCGACGCCGACGACGATGGCGGTGAGGATCAGCACGTGGGGAAGCGGATTGGAATAGACGGTGAAGGCGGGATCGACGATCGGGGCGGTGCCGCCGATGATTTTTCCGGGCGAGATGTAGAGCAGATAGACCGAAGTCTGGAACATCGACAGGCCGACCAGCTTCTTCACCATGTTGCCGCGGGCGATGACGATGTAGAGGCCGGCCACCATGAGGAAGATGGCAATCCACTGGTTGTAGTGGGCGGCGATCTGGGAGAGCATCTCGTTCATCCGCGCCCCCTGCCCGCAAAGGCATAGAAAATCGCCAGCATGGTCGACGAGACCGTGACGAAGACGCCGATCTCGACGAGAAACACGCCCCATTCCTGGCCATGGACGGGGTCGTGCGCGAGGTGGTTGTAATCGAGGAAATTGCCGCCGTTGAGCATGCTGTAGACGCCGACGCCGGCATAGATGAGCACGCCGAGCGGAATGAGCAACTCGATGATGGCGACCGGCACCAGCCGCATCGCGGCGCCAAGGCCGTAGATCAGCGCATAGAGGATGATGCTGGCGGCAGCGATGACGCCGGCCTGGAAGCCGCCGCCCGGGCCGTAGTCGCCGAAGAACTGCACATAGGCCGCGAAGAGCAGCATGAAGGGCAGGACGACCTTGGTGGTAACGCGGAGGATGACGTCGAGACGCATATCGGGCTGCCCTACTTCTTGTCGCCGCCGGTGGCGCGGCTGATTGTCTTCTTGAGCAGCAGGAAGACGGCAATGCCGGCCGTGAAGATCACCGTGGTCTCGCCGAGCGTGTCATAGCCGCGGTAGCTGGCGAGTGTCGAGGTGACGACATTGGGGATGCCGGTCTCGGCAATCGAGCGGGCGATATAGTCCGGGCCGGCCACCTGGATGGTCGAATCGGCCACGCCGAAAGGCGGCAGCGCGGTAACGCCCCACATCAGGGCGGCGGCGGTGACGACGGCGACGAAGAGGGGCAGCGCCACCGAATGCAGCGGTCGCGCTTCCTCGGTCTTGGTGAGATAGAGGGTGCCGAGCATCAGCACGGTCGATATGCCGGCGCCGACCGAGGCTTCGGTCATGGCGACATCGACCGCGTCGAACGCGATCAGGACGGTCGCCATCAGGAAGCTGTAGATGCCGGACAGCACGGCGACCGTGAACAGGTTGCGCAGGCGCACCATGGCGATGCTGGTGGCGGCCAGCAGGGTCAGGAGGACCGTCGGGATCAGGGTTTCGATGGCTTGGCCTCCTTCGGCTTAGCCCCGGCTCCCGATTTGGCATCGTCGGCGAGCACCGGCCTGACGCCGGCATGGAGCGCGGCGCGGGCGATGGCATGGGTGGAGACCGGGCTCATCAGCCCGAAGAAGAGGATGAGAAAGGCGAGCTTGACGGCAGCGAGCGAGACACCGGCGATGACGATCAGGCCGATCAGGATGAGGCCGCCGCCGAGCGTATCGGAGACCGACGAGCCGTGCATGCGGGTGAACACATCGGGCAGGCGGATGAGACCGACGGCGCCGACGATCATGAACAGGCCGCCGACCAGCACGATGCCGCTGCCCAGCCAATAGCGGATGAGCTCGAAGGTCATGGCTCCTCCTCGCCGGCATCGCCAAGCGCACCGAAACGCAGGAATTTCAGCACGGCGAAGGTGCCGATGATGTTGAGCATGGCGTAGGTGAGGCCGATATCGAGGAACTCGGGCCGCTCGGTGAGGAAGCCGTAGATCGCCAGGATGAGGATGGCGGCGTTGCCGATCGAATTGGCGGCGACCAGGCGATCGAACACGGTCGGCCCGAGCAGCGCCCGCACCACCATCAGGGCGGCGGCGGCGAGCACGGCCAGCATGGCGGCAGCCAGGATCACCGCTTGCCCTCCATGACGCTGACACGGCGGTCCATCTCGCCGTCGGCGAGGCCGTCGGCCCCGGCCCTGGTCAGCGCGTGGACGAGCAGTTCGTTGTCGTGGCGGTTGCACTCGACGGTAATGGTACCGGGCGTCAGCGTGATCGAATTGGCATAGATGGTCACGCCGACGGCGGTCTTCTGCGAGGTCTTGACGCGGATCAGGCGCGGCGCAATGGGCAGCGCCGGGTTGACCACGATCATGGCCACGTCGAGGGCGGCCTTGGCCGCCTCCTTGACCAGCCAGGGCCAGTAGAGAAGCCCGCGCGGCACCAGCTCGATGGGCAGGCCCTCCTCGTCGGCCGTGCCGAGCACCTTGCCGAGCCAGGCGATCAGAAGCGAACAGACGGCACCGGAAATGACCAGGAAGGGCGTGAAATGGCCGGAAAGCAGCAGCCAGAACACAAACAGAACAGCAGCGAGGCTGAGAACGCGGATCAAGCCTTTGCTCCCCTCCGGCGCAGATTCGCCGGGCGCCCCATTGTCCCGATCCGGCGCTCCCGATCAATCCCGCCGCGGCCGGCCGGTGCGCGGCCCTGCCCTTGCCCTGGCGGCGGATTGCCGTTGAGATTGGCCATCGGAGACCCCATTTTGTGGGCCAGCGGCAACAAAACGTGCCGCCTGTCCCTTTCCTGCCCTCCACCTCGTCCGCCGCGCATGAGACTGCGCCGTGGACGCCAGGGCTTGGCGGGCCCAGCCCTTAGCAGGGACAGGCGCATAGTGAAAACGGATTACGATGACGCATCCCCGACGTGACAGTGAAGCAAGCGGCGCCGGTGCCGGACGCCTGAAGAGCCTCAAGCCGCCGGTTGCCGAAAAGCGGCCGGTGACCGACACGCGCCATGGCATCACCCGCCAGGACGATTATGCGTGGCTGCGCGCCGACAACTGGCGCGAGGTGATGCACGACCCCTCGGTGCTGGCGGCGGACATCCGCGCCTATCTGGAGGCGGAAAACGACTACGCCGAGGCGGCGATGGCGGATGTCGAAGACCTGCGGCTCAGGCTGTTCGGCGAGATGCGCGGGCGGATCAAGGAGGACGATTCCTCGGTGCCGGCGCCGGACGGCGACTACGCCTACGCCACCCGCTACGAGGAAGGCGGCGAGCACCCGATGATCGTGCGCAGCCGCCGCGACGGCAGTGACGAAAAGGTGCTGCTTGACGCCAACGCCATGTCCAAGGGGCTGGCCTATTTCCGCCTCGGCGATTTCGGCCACAGCCACGACCACCGGCTGCTCGCCTATGCGGTGGACCACAAGGGGGCGGAGTATTTCACCATCCACGTCCGCGACACGGCGACCGGCGAAGACCTCGCCGACCGCATCGAGGGCACCACCGGCGATACGGTGTGGGCCGGCGACGGCAGGACCTTCTTCTATGTCTGGGTGGACGAGAACCACCGCCCGGCGCGGGTCTACCGCCATGTCGTCGGCAGCGCGCAGGCGGCCGACGCAATCGTCTTCGAGGACCGGCACCCGGGCTTCTTCATCGGCATCGGCGAGACCCAGTCGCGGCGCTTCATCACGATTTCGACCCACGATCACGAGACCTCGGAATTCCGCGTGCTCGAGACCGACCGTCCGAACGAAAAGCCGCGCCTGATCGCGCGGCGCAAGACGGCCGAGGAATACCATCTCGACCATGGCGACGACCGCTTCTTCATCCTCACCAATGCGGACGGGGCGGAGGACTTCAAGATCGTCACCGCGCCGGTCGACGACCCCGGTCGGCGCCACTGGCGCGACCTCATCCCGCACGTTCCCGGACGGCTGATCCTTAACCTCACGGTCTACAAGGACTACCTCGTGCGGCTGGAGCGCGAGGCGAGCCTGCCGCGCATCGTCATCCGGCATCTGGCCAGCGGCGCGGAGCACGCCATCGACTTCGACGAGGAGGCCTATTCGCTGGGCATGCTCGACGGCTTCGAGTTCGACACCACGACGCTGCGTTTCACCTATTCGTCGATGACGACGCCCATCCGCGTCTACGACTACGACATGGCGACCAGAATCCGCGTGTTGCGCAAGCAGGTCGAGATCCCGTCGGGCCACAACCCGGCCGACTACGTCACGCGCCGCGTCTTCGCACCGGCGGAAGACGGCGAGACCGTGCCGGTCTCCCTGCTCTACCGCAAGGGCACGAAGCTCGACGGCAGCGCGCCCTGCCTGCTCTACGGCTATGGCGCCTACGGCATGGCGATGGCGGCCTCGTTCAGCATCAGCCGGCTGTCGCTGGTCGATCGTGGCTTCGTCTATGCCATCGCCCATGTCCGCGGCGGCAAGGAGAAGGGCTATCGCTGGTATTCGGATGGGCGCCGGGAGAAGAAGGTCAACACCTTCAATGACTTCATTTCAGCGGCTGACTATCTGATTCAGGAGAAATTCACCGCCCGAGGGCGCATCGTCGGCTGGGGCGGCTCGGCCGGCGGCCTGCTCATCGGGGCGGTCACCAACATGGCACCGGAGCTTTTCGCCGGCATGATCGCCGAGGTGCCCTTCGTCGATACGCTCAACACCATCCTCGACGATACGTTGCCGCTGACGCCGCCGGAATGGCCGGAATGGGGCAACCCGATCACCAACGCAGCGGACTACAGGCAAATCGCCGCCTATTCGCCCTACGACAATGTGACGGCGCGCGCCTATCCGGCGATCCTGGCGCTCGCCGGCATCTCCGATCCGCGGGTGACCTATTGGGAGCCGGCCAAGTGGGTGGCGAAGCTGCGGGCACTCAAGACCGACGACCACCTGACGATTCTGAGGACCAACATGGACGCCGGCCACGGCGGCGCGTCGGGCCGCTTCGACCGGCTGCACGAGACCGCCTTCGCCCAGGCCTTTGCGCTGAAGGTGGTGGGGCTGACCGGGTAGGCGTGTGCCCATGAACAACGTCAGTAACGGCTGCTTTCGGCACAAGCGCGGACGTACCTAACCTTCAACGATCCAAATTATAAGCATGCCGTTCGCAACCGAAATAGGTTAGCTTCTGTCGGACGGTTGGGGGCGTCTGCGCATGGAGCTGGACGTATCTTTGCTTCCACTGATTGGCGAGATCTACGATGCCGCCATGAATCCTGATTTCTGGAACACCGTTCTGCCCAAGATTGGGGCCTTTGTCGGCGGATCGGCGGGCGGCCTGTTCGCACATCATTCCTCGCCAAGGAGCGCCAGCATATACTACCAGTTCGGCACTGACCCCGGTTACCGCCAGCTCTATCTCGAAAAATACATGACGATCGACCCGATGTTTGGCACCTATTTCGTGCTTGACGTCGGCGAAGTCTTCAGCACGTCGACCGTCATGGCACATGCCGAGTTTCTGCAATCGCAATTCTATAAGGAGTGGGTCCGGCCGCAGGGCTGGATCGACAACGTCTGCGTCTATCTCGACAGATCAGGCGAAGACCACGCGGCTTTTGTCGTGTTTCGCCATGAGCGCGAAGGACTTGCCGACGAGCCGGCGCGCGACCGGCTGCGGCTCCTGGTTCCGCACCTTCGCCGTGCCGTGCTGATCGGGGAGCTCATCGAGTTCAGAACGACGCAAGCCGCCACGTTCGTGAACGCCCTCGACGGACTGAGCACGGCCATCCTGTTCGTGGATGCGAGCGGTCGCATCACCCACGCCAATGCCGCCGGCAGCGCCATGGTTGCCGCTGGCGATGTCTTGCGCGCGCCGCTCGGAAGGCTCGCGGCGAGCGACCCGGACGTCCACCGGGCATTGCGGGACATCTTTCTGGCTGCCGCCAGCGGCGACGCGGCGGTTGGCGCCAGGGGCGTGGCCGTGCCGCTGGTCGGGCGGGACGGCGAGCACTATGTCGCTCATGTCCTGCCGCTCTCGTCGGGCGCGCGCCGCGGCGCCGGCGCGAGTTATGCGGCCGCGGCTGCCCTGTTCGTGCAGAAGGCCGCCCTGGCCACGCATTCCCCGCCCGAGGTGATCGCCAAGACATACCGGCTGACGCCGATGGAGCTGCGCGTCCTGCTGGCCATCGTGGAGGTCGGCGGCGCACCGCAGGTTGCCGAGACGCTGGGCATCGGCGAGGGCACGGTCAAAACCCATCTCAAGCGTCTTTATGAGAAGACCGGCGCACGCCGGCAGGCGGATTTGGTCAAGCTCTTTGCCGGCTACACCAGCCCGCTGCTGGGCTGATTCCTGCGAACCGGCGAGCGCCGGAAACGCATTCCCGTCACGCACGAATTGGGGGTCTCCCGATCGGGGGACGCGGCGCGTGCGGTCGCGGTGGTAAACTTGAGAGACGTCGCCATTTCCCAGCGAAACCTGAGCCGGAAACAGACTGAGTGACGCTAGCCGGACAACTAACGGTGTCGTTTGATGTTCAAATTACCAACAACCAAACCGCCAACGGTCCTGTCATTGGTGTTTCTCTCGATTGTATTTCTTTGTTCTTCTTGGTTTTTTGCCGCGGCAAAAGCCACATGCAATAATACCTGCCTGAGTGGTTGGGCTGCTTGCTCCAATTGGTGTGACGCCCATAACAAGACTACCAAGAGTCGAGGCATATGCCAGATGAAATGCGACGCTTATTGGTTTTCCGGTAAAAACCCGCAATCCATAGGGCCCGGTGACCCGACTAACCCGCCGGGGAGTATCGGCCCGGGACGAGTGAAAAACCCACCGACGACAGTCTCGCCGCCGCAGTAATCCAAGCTCGGTTGCAGCCTCAGAGCGCGGGCCAAAGCCGAATGGCATTCAATCTCTGTTCGGCCGCTGACGACCCAGGATGTGGGAGACAACCTTGAAAGGTGAGACCTCGTGTTCCGCAAGCACCTTCTCGTCGGGGCCATCGCCGTCATGGCAATCGCCACGGCCACGGGAGCGCAAGCGGGCTTCTGCAGGATCATTCCCAAATGCTCTGCTGAATATCTCGCCCATCATCATGGTTATTGTCCCCCCCTATGTCCCCCCGCCTCGAAGTTCCCACAACGTGATCACACGGGACCCGAGCAGGTGAAGAAGCCTCCAACGAGCATCGGCGCCTCGCAGACATCCCCGCCACAGTTGGGAGCCAACGGTACCAAATAGCGCTGAACGCCGGCCAAGTGGGCGGCGAAGCTGCGGGCACTCAAGACCGACGACCACCTGACGATTCTGAGGACCAACATGGACGCCGGCCACGGCGGCGCGTCGGGCCGCTTCGACCGGCTGCACGAGACCGCCTTCGCCCAGGCCTTTGCGCTGAAGGTGGTGGGGCTGACCGGGTAGGCGCGTGCCCATGAACAACGGCCGGTGATAGCCACTTTCAGCATAACCTCGGACATTTATCGGCCGGCCTCTCATGTCGCCAATGCGCCAACAACAGAAGTGGGCGCCTGGCACTTAGTCGACCTGTGCACCTTTGCTAAGTTCGCGAGACGGGCGCCAATGCAACGAGACAATGACGTAGTGCCGGTGGCGTGCCGAGCCCGCTGGGATCGGATTCGCGGCAGCACCGGTTCACGCAAAGCGCATTGCTTTCTCAGGGCGACTATCGCGGCCTGACGAAAATGGAGTGTTGACCCAACGCAAACCACGCGCCGTTGCGGGTATAAATGCAGTAAGGTGTTTATCGCGCCAGAGACAATAAGGAGATCATGCCATGGATTTCTACCGGAGTGCATTGGGGCAGTTCTTCGCCACCAGCGCGGGGCGCGTTACGCGCGTTGTGGCGGGCATCGTGCTCATCGCGTGGGGCTATGTGCTCCTGCCGTCGGTCGCCGGCATTATCCTAATCGTCATCGGGCTGGTACCCCTGCTTGCCGGCCTGTTCGACGTGTGTGTGATATCGGCACTATTTGGCGGCCCCTTCCAGGGCGCGGCCATTCGTGCAGCGGGGAAGAAGTAGCCACCTGCTTCGCTGCGTGAACCGATAGCCGGTGGACGCGGTTATGATGCCGGACTTTCGCCGCCAGCGCCGTCCGACTTCAGCTTCATGCGCTCGCCTGCGATCTCGGTAATTTCTTTCGCACGCTGGCTACACCGGAGCCAATCAAGCGCTGGTCGCTGACCGGCCTCAGGGAAAAGCCTTAACGGGGACAATATCGGAGCTTCCGGCATGCGCCGCGCCGATCTTGCGGCCTCCGGGCTATCTGGCCGCTCACGGCGAGGTTCGGCGTTGCCAACACCCCTCCCTGGCGTCAATCTTGGCCCGAAGAGCCAGTCATCTCGGGGATGTCGGCTAAGATCATGCTTCCGAGCCACATTTTGGGGGCGCGTCCGCAAGAACGTTCAGCAAAAGGGACCTGCGGTCAGCCCCTTCATTGGTCGGGCGCGCGGCTCACCACATAGTGGTAGCGAAGCAAACGCGTGCGGGAATTGACCGGTGCCGGCTGATTGGAGGCGACGAGCTCCCAGCGCCGCGGATTGGGTGTTCGTTCGATAATGATGTTTCCCGTTTCCAATCGCTCTAGGACTTTTCCCTTCGACGGCACATCGTTGGAAAATTCAAGAACTAGTTGATCACCCTTTGTCGGAGGCGCCTGGTGTTCGCCCTGCGAGCTGGGCACAAATTCTAATTCGGCCCCTTCGCCAATTTGATTTCTGTCGACACTAACCTCCCAACGTAAAGCTCTCATGTGTCCTGATCTCCGTTTGTTATATTGAATACGATACAACTCTTTTCGCCGCGAGCATAAAGTCCCCTGGTAACTGGATCTAGAGCAACGTTCCTTTCAGGAACAACACCTACGAAGGCAATGTTTACGGAGTCTGTTCTGCATATGGATTACGGACCTAGGGGCAACTATTCACTTCTCGTCAAATACTGACGTTATACACAATTTCCGATTCATTCCCGGCGGCGACATATTGCGGATTCTGTCAAAGGCAGCGGAAAAGTCCGCGCGTACCTCAAGTCAGCGACTCGCCAGAAACCATGGGCACGAAATCAACCACCACCGGCACAGATGCGCGGGCTGCAAGCCCAAGGATTTCGGACTGAAGTTCGCCGGCCTTTGCTTGACACTGAGGATATTCGCGCTGCAGTCGTACAGTCAGTGTGCCGACGTATAGGGGTGAGCTGTTGAATTGTGCCCGCCGGATTTCCACCGAGGCCGCCCGAAGCGCGGCCCTTCGCGCAGGTCTATTTAGCATCTCTCTTTTTTTGACCATGACTCCTCCCATACCGGCGGGACGTTGGCCTAGAACTCTCGGCCGTCCGCCCACAGGTCGACCTTGGTTTGCGCTTGATTCTTGTCCAGGCCGTAGTTGGCCTGGACCTGCATTACCAGGTCGCCCCTATTCTTAATGGCTTCAAGTTCTACTTCGTCTATTTTGCCCCAGTCTCGCCGGATATCAGCGATACCAATCTTTTGACGAAATATTGCTTTTGTATTATTGAGTAAATTTGTAGCCTTATCCATCGCACATACCTGTAATTTAGTCGAAATTATTTCATTGTTAATTATATTAAATGGTGTGCGTGGGCAGCGTTACAAGCCACGCAAAATATATATATATTTGACTTGCGGTTGGTCACGGTCCGAAGCCACGGAGGGGCTGACCGGGTAGGCGCGTGCCCATGAACAACGGTCAGTAACGACCGCTTTCGGCACAACTTCAGGTGTTGGTCCGCCGAACGGACCGACCACGACCTCGCACCTGGTCAAACCAATGGGTGTCACGGGCTTTTCAGCAAAATGCGTCAATTAATCGTCGTGAAAGGCAGCGGGCCTAGAGTCAGCAGCCGATAGCCGTCACTCGGCGACAGCGGCCGGGACGGTTAGCGAGGCGAAAGGAATGGTTAAGCATCGGCCGAACGAGCCGGACAGCGCCCCTGTCGACAAAGTCGACATGCAGTTGGGCCGCCTCGTCTCGGCCAATGCTCAGGTGCAGGCGGACGCCCAAGAGCGGTTCGCCGCCGGGCTGAACTGGCAAGTCGAACGCTTCGCGCTCAGGGCAATCATCAGCCAACTGCCCGAACTCGTCTACGCCAAGGACACCAGCGGGCGGTTCCTCGCGGCCAATGATGCGGTCGCGCGGGACGTCGGTGTGGAGCGGGCGGAGGATCTGATCGGCAAGACCGACTTCGATCTGTTCCCGCCGAACGTGGCGCAGGGTTTCCATGACATCGAGCAGCAGATCATCGCGTCCGGAACGCCGATGATCGACATGGAAGAGGACAGGATAGACGAGGCCGGCGCGTCCAAGTGGCTACGGACGGCAAAGCTGCCGATGAGAGACGACCGCGGCGAGATCATCGGGCTGATCGGCGTGGCGCGGGACATCACCGAGCGCAAACGCGCTGAACAGGCCTGGAAGGCCGAACGCGCCTTGTTCCGGGCCATGATCGACCAAGTACCGGATTACCTGTTCGTCAAGGATACCGCCAGTCGCTTCATCGTCGTCAACCGGGCCGTTGCTGCGGACCTGGGTCTGCGGCCCGAAGATCTGATGAGCAAGACCGACTTCGAACTCCACCCGCCGGACCTTGCCCGAAAGTTCTTCGCCGACGAGCAGAAAGTGATCAGTTCGGGAGAACCACTCCTCGACATTGAAGAATATGTGCTCGACGTCTCTGGCAACAAGAAGTGGCTATCGACGTCGAAGGTGCCTTTGCGCAATGACCAGAATGAGGTCATTGGCATTGTTGGGGTCGCCCGCAACATCACCGAACGAAAACGCGTCGAGGCTGCGCTTGCCGAGAGCGAGAGCCGCTGGAACTTCGCGCTCGAAGGCGCCGGTCAGGGTGTCTGGGACCACGACCTGAAGCACGGCAAAGCCTTCTACTCGCGCGTGTGGAGGCAGATGCGCGGCTTCGGTCTGGATGAGACCATCGACGGGTCGCGCGAAGCGTGGCTAGCGCGCGTTCACCCAGACGATCGTCCGCGCATCATCAACCAGACAGATCGACAGAATTCCGGCGAATTGGCCCAGAATTCATTCGAGTACCGCGAGCAGCATCGGGACGGGCACTACATCTGGATTCTGAGCCGCGGCAAGGCGGTTGAGTGGAACCCCGACGGCAGCGTCGCCCGGATCATCGGTACGGACACCGACATCACCAGCCTCAAAGAGGCCGAGGCACGGGCGGCAGAGGAGAAAGAGCAGACCTATCGCAAGCACCTTGCCGCGCTTGAAAACGCGCATGAGGCAGCTGAGGCTGCCCAGAAACTCGCGCAGTCACTTGCCCGGCACGACGCTCTTACCGGCCTGCCCAACAGACGAGTTTTTGCCGAAGTGATCGAAGCCGCAAGACTGCACGCCGGTCGTGGCGGTGCGCAGTTCGCAGTTCTGAGCCTCGACCTGGACCGTTTCAAGCCGATCAACGACATCCACGGTCATCAGGCCGGCGATGATGTCCTGCGTGAGGTCGCGGCCCGGATCGGCGGAGTTGCCAGGGCAGGCGACACGGTGGCGCGGCTGGGAGGCGACGAATTCACCCTGATCATGCACTGCACCGATTTGGATGAAGAGCCTGCCGCCGCAGCGGCATTGCTGGCAGATCGGATCATCGATGCTGTCGGGCGCCCAATCAGCATTGGCGATCGATGCGTCGATGTCGGTGCCAGCATCGGGATCGCCATCTGTCCGACGGACGGGACTGATCCAGAAACGCTGCTCCGCGCGGCCGATATGGCGATGTATCGCGCAAAGGAAGAAGGCCGAGACACGCATCGTTTCTTCCAGAGGAGCATGGAAGATGCTCTGAAGGCCCGCCTGGCGCTGGAAGCAGACGTTCGATCGGCAGTCGCGAAAGAGGAAATTGAACCGCACTATCAGCCGCTGATGCTGCTGGCCGAAAAGCGCCTCGTTGGCTTCGAAATCCTGGCGCGCTGGCATCATCCGACACGAGGAGACGTCGAGCCGGAACTCTTCATCCCGGTCGTGGAGAAGCTCGGCCTGATCGCTGAACTGACCTATTCGCTCCTGAGGCGCGCTTGTCTCGACGCGCGCAACTGGTCACCCGAGATCACGATCGCCCTCAACGTCTCGCCTAGACATCTTGGCGATCCTCTGTTGACCGCAAAGATACTTTCAATCTTGTCGGAGTCGGCGTTTCCGCCAACGCGCCTCGAAATCGAGATCACCGAGTTGGCGCTCGTGAACGATCTTCCTGCCGCGCGAACTGCCCTCGTCGCCCTCCAGGATCTCGGCATCAAAATATCGCTCGACGATTTCGGCACGGGCTATTCCAATCTCTACAATCTCCGCGAGATCCGTTTCGACAAGATCAAGATCGACCGCTCGTTCGTGCTGTCGATGGAAACCAATGTCGAGAGCGCCAAGATTGTGCACTCGGTGATCAACCTGGCGAAGAGCCTTGGATTGCCTACTATCGCCGAGGGCATCGAGCATGCCCAAACGTTGAACCAGATCGTGCAAAGCGGAGGCGAATACGGTCAGGGGTACTATTTCTCGAAGGCGCTGCCTGCGGCCGAAGCGACCAAGCTTGCCGAAGGTGCGAAATTAGTCCCCAAGGCTCGCAAGCAGACCTGAGCCTAAGCCTCGAGGTCGTCTCCGGATCAAGCGCGACCGCCCGTCGAAGCTATTGCGATGACCGTTCATCTCTCGAAAGCCGACATGCACCGCGTCAGTCCGGACTTCGGTCGGGCGCCACGTCCGGACCATCGACGTGACGTGCATGACTTTGGTTCACGGCGAAACGTAGAAGGTTCGGTTCGATGACGGCGCAATACTCTGACCGCCGTTTACCATGTATATCCAAGATTGCCGCCAGATCGTCGCTTCACTTTGCGTCAACACCTCGAATATAGAATCGCTCCTCTTCGCCAAGGAGCGGAGGACATATGGCCGAACTCCTCGCAACGAGCTACGCGGTATTGATCGACGGGCTGGTGCTGCTGGGGATGGCATTCGTCCTCAGCCTCGCCTTCCCGTGGTTGCGGACGCGGCCGAATGGGCAGCGCACGATCGTCCTCAGCATCGCCTTCAGCGCGATGGTCGTCGGAACCATGATGAACGCGTATCCGATGGGTCCGGGGATCATCGGCGACCTTCGCATCGTCGTGATCGCGGTTGCCGCGATCGTCGGCGGTCCCGTCCCGGCGCTTGTCACGGCGGCTGTGGCCGCGGCCTATCGGATCCATCTCGGCGGCGAGTCTGCCGCGGCTGTCTTCGGCATCGCTGTCGTCGCCGGCCTGGCCATCGGTTTCGCCCGGATGAAGCTGGCGAAGACGCCGTGGAACCTTGCCTTGTTCGGCGTCGTGCTGGCGGCGGCCAACGCCTCGCTGCCGATTGCCGCCCTGCTCTTCTCGACTGTTTCACCGGAAGAGGCGCTTCGCTTTGGCGCGCTGTTCTTTTCCTCCACGGTTTTCGTCTTTCCGCTTGGCATCGTCGTGATCGGCGGGCTGCTGGAGCGCGAGCAGCGGCGGGCGCGCAACGAAGCGGAACTCAGGACACTCAACGCGTCGCTTTCGTTTCAGGCCGCGCGCGAGCAAGGCGTCTTCGAAAGCTCGGGCGTGGCCATCGCGTGGGTCGATCTCGCGACCGGCCGCCTCACCCGGGCCAATCCGCAATACGCCAAGTTCACCGGCTATTCCGAGGCGGAACTGACCAACAAGCGCTTCGACGAATTGTCGGTGCCCGAGGAACGCGAGAGTGACGTCACCTCGATCAAATCGCTCGAGGCCGGCGAGCTGACCTTCGTGACCGACGAGAGGCGCTACGTGCGCAAGGACGGCAAGGTCATGTGGGCCCTGCGCACGCTCACTGCGGTCAAAGAGGGCGGCGCGCCGTCCACCGTATTCGTGACGCTGCAGGACATCACGGCACGCAAGCAAGCGCGCGAGGAGATCGCCTATCTTGCCGAGCACGATTCCCTGACCGGCCTGTTCAATCAACTCGTACTGCACATCGAACTCGCCGATGCGATCACCCACCGGGGGCCGGACAAGATTGTGGCGGTTTTGTTCCTCGATCTCGACGACTTCAAGCTGATCAACGATACGCTCGGCCACCCGACAGGCGATGCAGTTCTGGTCGAGATGGCCAGTCGGCTGCGCGCGACCGTCGCCAAAGGCGATATCGTCGCACGCCTCGGCGGCAACGAATTCGCGGTTCTGTGTCGGGCCGCGACAACCGAAGCCGACGTCCGCGCCCTTGCTGAACGCCTCTACGACCGCGTCACGCAGCCCTACGCGACCGACGGCGGTCCGGTGAAGGCTGATGCGAGCATCGGGATCTCGCTGGGGCCGCGCGATGGCGAGGACGCCGACGCGCTCGTCAAGACGGCGGATATCGCGCTCCACGCGGCCAAGGCCGCCGGCAGTGATAGCCCCTATCTGTTTTTTCAGTCGGAGATGGAAGAACGGCTGGTCGCCCGCGAGGAGCTGAAAGTCGATCTCACCGCCGCGCTGGCGAACAACGAACTTGAGATCGAATACCAGCCTAGTGTCGATCTGCGCACCGGTGCCGTGACCAGCTTCGAAGCGCTCCTGCGCTGGCGGCATCCGCTCAAGGGCATGATGGCCCCATCCGAATTCATTCCGCTTGCCGAAGAGACAGGGCTGATCGTGCCGATCGGCGACTGGGTGCTCTATCGAGCGTGCCGGGAAGCGACGCGCTGGCCGGTGCATGTCTCCGTTGCAGTGAACGTTTCGTCGGCGCAATTCAGCGGCCGTTTGTTTGCACCCCGCGTGGCGAAGGCTTTGGCCAGGTCGGGATTGGATCCACGGCGCCTCGAGCTGGAGATCACCGAGACACTTCTCCTCAGCGGCAGCGACGAGACCCAACACAACCTCCGCGACCTTCGCCAACTCGGTCTGAAGATCGCGCTTGACGATTTCGGCACGGGCTACTCGTCGCTCGGCTACCTGCAGCAGTTCCCCTTCGACCGGATCAAGATCGACCGCTCGTTTGTCAGCGAGTTGGCCACGCGCCAAGCGTCCAGAACCCTGGTCCGGGCCGTCATCGAACTCGGCCATTCGCTGAACATGCGGATCACGGCGGAGGGCGTCGAAACCGACGAGCAACTCGACCGGGTCTCCGCCAAAGGCTGCGATGAGGCGCAGGGTTTCCTGTTCAGCAAATCCGTGCCGCCGCACGAAGTGCCGGCGCTGATCGCGCGGATCGAGGCGTCAGACAAATTGGCTATCGGCGCAGCCGGATAGTCCCCGGCCTGGCGCGCGGCTGATGTGCATTTGGTCCGCTTCAGGTCACACCCGGTCTTTGAGCAGGCCGGGCCCGACGTCCGGTTTGGGCGACGGGGCACCTATCGGGAGCCGGCCAAGTGGGTGGCGAAGCTCAGGGCGCTTCGCACCGACGACAAGCTGACGATCCTGCGTACCAACATGGATACCGGCCACGGCGCCGCGTCGGGCTGCTTCGACCGGCTGCACGAAACCGCCTTCGCCCAAGCCTTTGTGCTCAAAGTGGTGGGGCTGACGGGACAGGCCGTATACTCTTGGTGCGCACGCCGGAACCCGTGCCTGCCTAGGGAGTATTCCATGAAAGCAATCGATACGGTGGAGATCGGCATCCTGGTCGACAACACCACCGACAGCCTGTCGTCTCGGCCGTCATTCGTGGAGACGGAGTGGGCCGGCCTCTACCGCCGCGGAATGAAGCTGCTTTCCGGAAAGTGCCTGTGCTGCGCCGCCCATGGCCTGTCCTACCTGATCACCGCGAAGGCCGGAGGCGGCAGCCATGCGCTGCTCTTCGACACCGGACCGGAGGAATTGGTGTTCGAGCGCAACGCGCTGCGGCTTGGCGTCGATATCGGCGCGATCGAGGCCATGGTGTTGTCGCACGGCCATTGGGATCACGGCGGCGCCATGCTGCGCGCGCTCCAGATGATAACGCTCGCCAACGGCGGCCGCCCGGTTCCGACCTACATGCACCCCGAGATGTTCGCACTGCGCGCGACGCGGTCCCGCGACGGCAGACTTCAGATGATGGAACCGGTGCCCGGCGCCGACATGCTTGCGGCACACGGCGCGGAGGTCATCGTCGCGCGCGACGAGCAGTCGGCGCTCGACGATCTCTTCTACGTGAGTGGCGAGATACCCCGCGTCACGTCGTTCGAGCGAGGGCTTCCCGGCCAGGTCCGGCAGACGGCATCGGGCGACTGGGAGCCGGACGAGATCCTGCCCGACGAGCGCTTTGTGGCCGTGCACATTGCCGGCAAGGGACAGGTTGTCTTCACCGCCTGCTCGCATGCGGGCCTGATCAACGTCCTCACCCATGCCCGCGCGCGCTTTCCCGACATTCCGCTCTACGGTGTGTTCGGTGGCTTCCATCTTTCCGGCTCGACCGAGGCGATCATCCCCGAGACGGTGGAGGCGCTCGCCCAGTTCGACCTCCAGCTGATTGCGCCGGGACACTGCACAGGCTGGCGGGCGCTCAGTGCCCTGGCTGCCGCATACGGCGACAAGGTGGTTCCCACGGCAGTCGGAAAGACGTTCACGCTCTAGACGCGTGCATTGAAGCGCATGTTTCCTGCACCGCAGGCATCGCGAATCGCTCATGCTAGAGTGGTGGCGACGCGGAGGGATTGGTGCAGGACCACATCAGCGACCTTACCGGCATAGCCTTCATCACGGCGGTCGCCGTCCTGCTCGGCTTCGTCCTCGTCCGCCTGCGGCAGCCGCCGATCGTCGGCTATATCCTGACCGGCGTCGTGCTCGGGCCGACCGGCTTCGGGCTGGTCAGCAACACCGGCAACATCACCCTGCTCGCCGAACTCGGCGTGATCATGCTCCTTTTCCTGGTCGGCATGGAGCTGTCGGTGCGCGCCTTCGCCCGCGTGGCGGGGCTGGCGGCGACGATCGCCATCGGGCAGATCGCCGTGGCGCTGGCGATCACCGGCGCCTTCGGCTGGCTGATGGGCTGGCCGGTCAGCCAGATCGTGCTGCTCGGCTTCATCGTGGCGATCTCCTCGACCGCGGTGGCGGTGCAGATGCTGGACGAGATCGGCGAACTGCGCACGCCCACCGGGCAGATCACCGTCGGCGTGCTGATCGCCCAGGACATCGCCGTGGTGCCGATGCTGATCATCGTCGCCTCGTTCAGCACCGCCGGTCAGAACGGCGCCTGGCTGGCGGCCAAGCTCGGCCTCGCCGTCGTCGTCCTGTTCGCCCTGCTCGGCTATCTCGGCACGCGAGCCGGCAAGTACCGCCTGCCCTTCACCGAGGCGATCCGCGGCCGGGTCGACCTGGTGGCGCTGGCCTCCATCGCCTTTTGCTTCGGCGCGGCGTCGCTGACCGGCATCCTCGGTCTGTCGGCGGCCTTCGGCGCGTTCCTGGCCGGCCTGGTGATCGCCGGGTCGACGCTGCGCGGCGAGGCGATCGCTGCCACCCACCCGATCCAGAGCGTGCTGATCGTCGTCTTCTTCCTGTCGATCGGCCTGCTCATCGACCTCGATTTCATCATTGCCAATCTCGGCACGGTGATTTTCTTCGTGGTGGCGGTGCTGGCGGTGAAGACGGCGATCAACGTGGCGCTGATGCGTGTGGTGCGGCAGCCCTGGGAGATGGCGTTTCCGGCCGGACTGATCATCGCGCAGATCGGCGAATTCTCCTTCGTGCTGGCGGCGACCGGGCTCGCCAACGGCTCGTTCAGCGGCGACGCCTATCGCCTCGCCATCGCGGTGATCGCAGTGTCGCTGCTGGTCAGCCCCCTGTGGATGGTCTCGGTCCGTCGCTTCCACACGGTCGCGCACAACGGCATCTCGGATTTCCGTGCCGCACTTGCCGAGGTCTATTCCGGCGAGATCGAGGAATTCGAACGTGGCCGGCTGGCGCTCGGCCGCCTCTTCCGCTTCGTCGCCAGGCAGTCGAAGGCGGTGTGGATCGTGCTCAGGCGCGGCGCCGCCGCCCGGCAGAGAGCCGCCGCCGAGCAAGCAACCGCCGAGCAAGCCGCGGCCGAGCCGGCCGCGGCCGAGCAGGCCCAACCTGCCGATCCGACGGACGCTTCCCGCTAGGCCACCGGCGCGCTACATTTTGCGGACGAGGGCTGGGCGATCTCTTGTCCCGAGGAGACGAACGATGCGGATTCTTTATGGGTTTCTGGGGCTGGCGGCCCTGCTGATGCTGGGCGCCCCACACCAGGCGAACGCCGCCCAACCGCCGCGGGTCGCGGCCCAGAGCTGCAGCTCTCTTGCCGCAACCATCGGGTCGCGCAATGTCTGGCAGACCTGGTTCACCGGCTCGCGCCACCGGCTGTTCGGACCGCCCGAGCTGTACACCGCCAACCCCTGCTTCAGGACGCAGGCGGCGTGCAAGGCCTGGCTCTACTGGGCGCAGACCGACTGGCCGCGCCAGAACACCTTCAGGCCGTGCCGCAAGGGCTACTGAGACGGCGTCAATAAAAAAGCGCGGCAAGCTCTCGCACTGCCGCGCCCCTGTCGTGTCGCGGGTCGCCGCCGTCAGGCGTGCGCCATCGCGTTCTCGTACATCTCCAGCACGTAGTCCCAGTTGATCAGGTGATCGACAAAGGCCTCGAGGTATTTCGGGCGCGCGTTGCGATAGTCGATGTAATAGGAGTGCTCCCACACATCGACGCCGAGGATCGGCGCAGCGTTGTGGACGAGCGGATTCTCGCCATTCGGCGTCTTCATGATGACCAGCTTGCCCTCCTGGACCGCGACCCAGGCCCAGCCCGAGCCGAACTGGGTGGCGCCAGCCTGGATGAAATCGGCACGGAACTTGTCGTAGCCGCCGAGATCGCTCGCGATCGCCCCGGCGAGCGTGCCCGGCAGCTTGGTGCCGCCGCCGTTCTTCTTCATCCACTTCCAGAAGTGAATGTGGTTGAAGTGCTGGCCGGCATTGTTGAACAGGCCGGCATTCTTCGCATAGCTCTGCCGGACCACGTCCTCGAGGCTCTTGCCCTCAAGGCCCGAGCCCTCGAGCAGCTTGTTGCCGTTGGTGACATAGGCCTGATGGTGCTTGTCGTGGTGGTATTCGAGCGTTTCCTTCGACATGTAGGGCTGCAACGCCTCATAGTCGTAAGGCAGGGTGGGAAGTTCAAAAGCCATTGGGGGACACTCCTTTGAAGCGTTGAACGGACTGGGCGCCGGGCGGCGCGCGGCAAAAAGCAGGAAACAGATCAGGATTCGCTTGGGAACATAGGTCGCGGCGGTCGCGGCGGCAACCGGAGCGAGGATCCCACGCGGGTTCAGCTCCTGAGAATGCTGCCGAGCACGCCGCGCACGATGGCCCGGCCGATGGAACCGCCCAGCGAACCGCCCATCTGCTTGCCGATCTGCGCCGCCATACCGCCGACGACGCGGGTGGTCACGGTCCGCGTCACCGAACGGGCAACCCGCTGGGTGGTGGTGAGCCGGCCGCGCCCACGGTTGTTGCCGAGCACGCCGCCCAACATGCCGCCGATGCCGCCGAGAATGTCGCCTCCCCCGCTGCCGGACGGCGCGGGCTTTGCGTCGCCCTCTGCCTCGGGGGCCGGCGCAGTCTCGGTGGTCACCTTGGTCTCGACCCGGACGGAGAGGATCTCGAAGGCCAATTCGCGGTCGATGGCCTTGTCGTAGATGCCGCCGACGGGGCTGGCGGCGATCACCTTGCGGCGTTCCTCCTCGCTGATCGTGCCGATGCGTGAGGACGGCGGGCGCACCAGCGTGCGCTCGACGATGGAGGGCACGCCCTTGTCCATCAGGGTCGAGACCAGCGCCTCCCCGACGCCGAGCTGGGTGATGGCCTCGGCGGCGGAGAAGGCCGGATTGGGCCGGAAGGTGTCGGCAGCGGCCCTGACCGCCTTCTGGTCGCGCGGGGTGAAGGCGCGCAGTGCATGCTGCACGCGGTTGCCCATCTGGCCGAGCACAATCTCGGGTACGTCGAGCGGGTTCTGGGTGACGAAATAGATGCCCACACCCTTGGAGCGAATGAGGCGCACCACCTGCTCGATCTTTTCGAGAAGCGCCTTCGGCGCATCGTTGAACAGGAGGTGCGCCTCGTCGAAGAAGAACACCATGCGCGGCTTTTCCGGATCGCCGATCTCGGGCAGTTCCTCGAAAAGCTCGGACATCAGCCACAGCAGGAAGGTGGCATAGAGCCGCGGCGATTCCATGAGCTTGTCAGCGGCGAGAATGTTGATGATGCCGCGCCCCGTGGTCGGGTCGGTGCGGATCATCTGGTTGATGTCGAGCGCCGGCTCGCCGAAGAAGGTGGCGCCGCCCTGGTCTTCGAGCACCAGGAGCTTGCGCTGGACGGTGCCGACGGTGGCCTTGGAGACATTGCCGTAACGGATGGTGAGTTCCGAGGCTTCCTCGGCAACGTGGGTCAGCATCGCCTGCAGATCCTTGAGATCGAGGATTAGCAGGCCCTCGTCGTCGGCGACGCGGAAGGCGATGTTGAGCACGCCCTCCTGCGTGTCGTTGAGGTCGAGGAGCCGCGCCAGAAGCAGCGGGCCGATCTCGGAGACGGTGGAGCGGATCGGGTGGCCCTCAGCGCCGAAGAGGTCCCAGAAGACGACCGGAAAGGCCTCGAACCTGTACTCGTCGGTGAAGCCGATCTGTTCGGCCCGCTTGGCAAGGAAATCCTTAGGCGTGCCGGCCTCGGCGAGGCCCGCCACGTCGCCCTTGATGTCGGCGCAGAAGACCGGCACGCCGGCGGCCGAGAAGCCTTCCGAGAGAACCTGCAGCGACACCGTCTTGCCGGTGCCGGTGGCGCCGGTGATGAGGCCGTGGCGGTTGCCATAGCGCAGCTCGATGTATTCCGGCTTCGTGCTCGTGCCGATATAGACTTTGCCTTGTTCAAGAACGGTCATTGTTGCGCCTCGGATTCCCCGGTTTCACGGAACAGACTAGCCGTGCCGGTCAGGCGCGGCAAACGTCATGGAAGGCGGATAACGTGCGGATGACACGTCCGTGATCGGGCGATTCAGGCGGTTGCCTCAGCCGTTCGTCCACGCGACGATGTGAGCGTCGTGGACATTTCAGGAGATAAGCATGCGGGTGAAAGTGGCGTTGTTGGCCCTGGTATTCGGGGTCGGAATCGCAGGGATGGCGTTTGCAGCGGACGATCCCATCCAGGCGCGCAAGGACATCATGAAGGCTAACGGCGAGGCGGCGAAGACCGCCTTCGGCATGATGCAGGGCAAGATTCCCTTTGATGCCGACAAGGCGGCCGCGGCGATGAAGACGCTGCAGGACGACATGGCCGCGTTCCCCACCCTGTTCCCGGAAGGCAGCGACAAGGGCGACACCGCCGCCGCGCCGGCAATCTGGCAGAACATGGAGGACTTCAAGGCGCACGCCGCCAAACTCGCCGCCGACGCCGAGGTCGCGGAAGCGGCGGCGCCGAACGGTCTCGACGCCTTCAAGGCGGCGGTGGTGCCGGTTGGCCAGGACTGCGGCTCGTGCCACGAGCTCTACCGGGTGAAACGATAGAAGCAGCGGATCGAAGAGCGGCCGCGCCGCGAGAGCGGATCATCGTTCCACGGAATCGATGATTCGCTTTCGCTCTTTGTTTGCGCGCAATTCCGGACGGAAAAGTGGTCTCCACTTTTCCTGGAATTGCTTTGGCCCGGCGCGGCCGTTCTTCATTCGGCGAGCGCCGCCAGCACGCGCGCCCAGGAGCGGATGCCGCCGCGGAAGCTGGCGAGATCGTATTTCTCGTTGGGCGAATGAATCCGGTCGTCATCGAGGCTGAAGCCGATCATCAGCGTGTCCATGCCGAGGATCGACTTGAAATCGCCGACGACGGGGATCGAACCGCCGCTGCCGGAGAGCGCCGGGTCCTTCCCCCATTCGTCCGCCAGGGCTTCACGCGCCCGCGGCAGCCATGGCCCGTCAAAGGGCAGACGCAGGCCGGGGCTGCGGCCATGGGCGCGGAATTCTACCGAACAGTCGGCCGGGATTCGGGAGCGCACATAGGCGCGGAAGGTCTCCACGATCTTCTGCGGGTCCTGATCGCCGACAAGGCGGAAGGACACCTTGGCCGAAGCCTTGGACGGGATCACCGTCTTGAAGCCGGCGCCGGCATAGCCGCCGCTGACACCATTCACCTCGCAGGTCGGCCGCGACCAGATCTGCTCCAGTACGGAGCGGCCGGTCTCGCCGGCGGGAATGGAGAGGCCGACCTCGCCGAGGAATTCGGCGGCATCGAAGCCGAGACCATCCCATTGCGTCTTGATGTCGGCGGGAAGCTCGGCAACGCCGTCATAGAAGCCGGGCAGCGTGACGCGACCGTCGGCGTCGTGCAGTCCCGTCAGAACGTCGGCGAGGACGTGCAGCGGATTGCGCGCCGCACCGCCATACATGCCCGAATGGAGGTCGCGGCTGGCGCAGGTGACGACAACCTCCTCGCCGACCAGACCGCGCAGCGAGACGGTGATCGCCGGATGGCCGCGGCGCCACATGTCGGTATCGCAGACCAGTGCCAGGTCGGCTTTCAGTTCTTCGGCATTGGCGGAGAGAAACGGCGCCAGATTGGTGCTGCCCAATTCCTCCTCGCCTTCGAGCAGCATGGAGATGCGCGCCGGCAGCTTGCCGGTGACCGCCTTCCAGGCGCGCACCGCCTCGACAAAGGTCATCAGCTGGCCCTTGTCGTCGGCAGCGCCGCGCGCCGCGATCACCTCGACGCCGTCGGCCCGCTTGACGATGGCGGGTTCGAAGGGCGGCGCGTCCCACAGATCGAGCGGATCGACCGGCTGCACGTCGTAATGGCCGTAGAACAGAAGATGCGGCCCCTCGCCGGCATGATGGCCGACGACGATGGGGTGGCCGGGCGTCGGCCGGGCGCTGGCTTCGAAGCCGAGGCGGCCGAGATCGGCGGCGAGCCAGTCGGCCGCCTTGCGGCAGGCGGCGGCATAGGCCGGATCGGTGGAGATGCTTTCGATACGCAGGAGGTCGAACAGGCGGTCGAGGCTTGCGGGCAGATTGGTGTCAATCCAATCGAGGACGTCAGTGAGCATGGGAAATGGGCTTTCGGGGAGGGATTCAGACGGCATCACGATAATGCCGGGACGGTGGCGCGGAAAGGCGGCCTGTGGCATCAATCAGCGACAATGTGACAGCGGGCACTCATGAACGAACTCATCAATGCGATAAGCCAGGCGACCGGGGTCAATCTCCAGCTCGCGCGGCGCGCAACCGGCATCATCATCAACTTCCTGTCCATCGAGGGCCCGCCCGAAGCGGTCGGCGCGCTTCTCGACGCTCTTCCGGGAAGCCGTGAACTGGCGGCGGAAACCGGCGGCGGCAAGGGCGGCCTACTGGGGGTCTTCAACGACCTGACCAGCGCCGGCCTCAGCATGGGCGAGATCCAGAGCTTCGCGGGCGTGCTGCTCGATCACGCCCGCGCCAAGGCAGGATCCGAAAAGGTCGATGCGGTGGTTTCAGCCATTCCGGGCCTCCACCTGATCTAGCGTGCTCCGCTACATCGAGATCTGGCCGTAGCGCAGCGCTTCGACGACCGTGTGGGTCTTGTTGAGCGCGCGCAGCTTCTCGCTGGCGTTCTGCAGGTGGGCATGAACGGTGCGTTGCGAAATCGCGAGGATTTCGGCGATCTCGCCTGCCGTCTTGCCGGTTGCCGATAGCTCGACGACCTTGCGTTCGCGCCCAGAAAGCTCGCCCGGCCGCTCCGGTCGCAGGTATTTCAGGCTGAACAGGCGGCGGAAGGCAGCAACGCAGAAATGGTCCAGCGCCAGGATCGTCGCCGTGTCGAGATCGAGATCCGTGCCGCCGCCGACCACGACGGCCTGATAAGGCAGGAAGGCGCAGATCGGCACCAGCACCAGCATGCGCTTGCCGCTGTTGCCAAGATGGGAGAGAAGGGCCAATTCCTCCGGCCACGGGCCATCGCGCGCCTCGTCCCAAAGGACCGCACGGCGGGCGTGGAACGTATGCCGCAAGACGGAATCGCTGGCGGAGATCGCCGTGCGGCGGTCGCCTTGCAGATCGCCCCAGTCCAACCGCAAAAGAAGGGGATCGATCGGCCGACCCGGAAGCGGCATGCCGGATATCAGGATGTGATCCGCCCCGAATGCCTGGAACGCGGCCTGGACGGCGTCCAGAACCTGCACACCCGTCGCCATACCGCAAAAGCTTTCGCCTTGCGCGATCAGGTAAATCTCACTCGCCATTACACAATCCCCGCCCGAACAGCAGCTAGCCGCAGGCTTGCATTTAGATCAATTGTGGAAAGTGACAGCGGCCGCCCCCGACCGACTTTCGCCTTCCGCCCCGCAACTCAATCTTCCCCACCAATGGCATCATATGATCGGCCGTTGATGCGGCACAAGCGGAAATGCCTGCAACATCTTCCAATGTTCGAAGTATTTCTAATACGCAATGTGGTTTGCCGTCTGCGACGGCAAACGCGTATAACGCAACGGGTTTTCGCTTTCCTGCGGAGGCGGCGTGATCTTCCGAGTGCGCCCATGACGGCTTCCATACCACTCGCCGGCGGCTTTCATACCGCAACCGAAGCCGACTGGCGCGCGGGCGTCTTGCGGTCCGGCATCCAGCCCGACCGCGATCTGGCCGGTTCGAGCGACGACGGCATCCCGATCGGTCCGATTTATCAACGTGTTGTCGGAAAGCCGATCGAAGCGCGGCCGGCCGGCCGAACATGGCGAATCATCCAGCGGGTGAGCGCGCGCGATGCGGGATCGGCGCTTGCCCAATGCCGCGACGAGATTGCCGGCGGGGCGGATGGCGTCGCGCTCGTCTTCGCCGACAGCATCCACCCGTTGCCGAGCGCCCTGCCGCCGAACGCGGCGGAGGCGATTGCCGCGGGACTAGTGGAAAGTGTGGAAAACGGTGCCGCTGTGACGATCGACGCGGGACCACGAACGCCGGACATCGCGCCGGCATTCGCAGATGTCGCAGCGGCGTGCAGCCTCGCCTTCGACCCGGTAGCGGTAGTGGCGGCCGGACGGCCCGGCGAGGCGGATGCGGCAGTCGCAAGGCTGGCCGGACTGGCCGACTCCTTCACCGGCACGCTGGCGCTGGCCGACGGCCGCATCTGGCATGCGGCAGGCGCCTCCGAGGTGCAGGAGCTGGCCGCGGTGCTGGCGACGGTTATCGAACAGCTGCGCCTGTTCGCGGCGCATGGCCTTGCCCCCGACCGCGCGGCAGCGCGAATCGGCGTGGCGCTCACCGCCGACACCGACCAGTTCCTGACCATTGCCAGGCTGCGGGCCGTGCGCCTGTTGCTCAGGCGTGCGCTGGACGCCGCCGGCATCGCCGCCACCCTCCCCGTCCATGCGGAAACCGCGTGGCGCACGATGAGCCGGCGTGAGCCGCGCATGAATGTGCTGCGGGCGACGGGCGCGGCCTTCGCCGCTGCCGTGGGCGGAGCCGATTCGATCACGGTGCTCCCCTTCGACGCGCTCGCGCGCACGGCCGGCGCCGAGGCGCTTCGGCTGGCGCGCAACACGCAGCTGGTCATCGCCGAGGAGGCGCAAGTCGCCCGTTTCGCCGATCCGGCCGCCGGATCGGGCGCGGTGGAGAGCTTGACCGAGGCGATGGCGGAACGGGCCTGGACGCACTTCCAGACCATCGAAGCCGCGGGCGGCATGCTGGCGGCGCTGGCGGCCGGCAGCGTGCAGAGCGACATCGCCGCAATGCGCGCGGCGCGCCTCGCCCGTGTCGCCGAGGGCGCCGTCGAAATGATCGGTGTCAATGCCTTCATCGCCGAGAGCGATGAGCCTCTGTCGGCGCAGGACCAGCCGGGGGCGGGCGCAACCGGAGCGCTCGTCTTCACGCGGCTGGCGGAGGACGCGGAGGCGCGGGCGTGACGCGACTGCCGGACTACACCAAGATCGACTGGCACCGGCCCGACGGCGGCTCGTCCGCCCCGGCCAGGCCCGACGCGGACTGGCAGACGCCTGAGGGCATCGCCGTACCCCCGGTGGCGGGGGAAGCGGACCTCGCCGGCCTCGACTTTCTCGACACCTGGCCGGGCCTGCCGCCATATCTCCGCGGCCCCTACCCCACCATGTTTGTCGAACGGCCGTGGACGATCCGCCAATATGCCGGCTTCTCGACGGCGGAGGATTCCAACGCCTTCTATCGGCGCAACCTCGCCGGCGGGCAGAAGGGCCTGTCGGTCGCCTTCGACCTGCCGACCCATCGCGGCTACGATTCCGACAACCCGCGCATCGCCGGCGACGTCGGCATGGCGGGGGTGGCGATCGATTCCATCTACGACATGCGCACGCTGTTCGACGGCATCCCGCTCGGCCAGATCAGCGTGTCGATGACCATGAACGGCGCCGTTCTCCCCGTCCTGGCGCTCTACGTGGTGGCGGCGGAGGAACAGGGCGTCCCGCAGAAGGCGCTGTCGGGGACCATCCAGAACGACATCCTCAAGGAGTTCATGGTCCGCAACACCTACATCTATCCGCCCACCACCTCGATGCGCATCGTCTCGGACATCATCGCGCATACCTCGGCGTACATGCCGAAGTTCAACCCGATCTCGGTCTCCGGCTATCACATGCAGGAGGCCGGGGCGACGGCCGACCTGGAGCTTGGCTATACGCTCGCCGACGGGCTGGAATATGTGCGCGCCGCCTGCGACGCCGGCCTGTCTGTGGATGCCTTTGCGCCGCGCATCTCCTTCTTCTTCGACATCGGCATGAACTTCTTCATGGAGGTGGCGAAGCTGCGCGCCGCGCGCCTCTTGTGGGCCAAGCTGATGAAGGAGCGCTTCCAGCCGGCGGACCCGCGCTCGCTGATGCTGCGCACCCACTGCCAGACCTCGGGCTGGTCGCTGGCGGCGCAGGACCCGTTCAACAACATCGTGCGCACGCTTGTCGAAGCGATGGCGGCGACGCAGGGACACACCCAGTCGCTGCACACCAATGCGCTCGACGAGGCGCTGGCGCTGCCCACCGACTTCTCGGCGCGAATCGCCCGCAACACCCAGCTCTACCTGCAGAAGGAATCCGGCACGACGCGGATCATCGATCCGTGGGGCGGCTCCTACCACGTCGAGCGGCTGACGGCGGAACTGGCGAAGAAGGCGCTCGACCACATCGCCGAGACCGACTTGCTGGGCGGCATGGCCAAGGCCATCGAGGCGGGCGTGCCGCAGACGCGCATCGAGGAAGCAGCGGCGCGCACCCAGGCGCGGCTCGACTGCGGCCATCAGACGGTGATCGGCGTCAACCGCTTCCGCCCCACCGAAGAGGCGATGCCGATCGAGGTCCTCAAGGTGGACAATTCCGCCGTGCTGGTGGCGCAGGTCGCCAAGCTGAAACAGCTGAGGGCCGAGCGCGACGGCGCCGCCACACAGGAGGCGCTGGCCGCGCTCACCGATGCGGCCCGCACCGGCACCGGCAACCTGCTGGCGCTGTCCATCGACGCGGCGCGCGCCAAGGCGACGGTGGGCGAGATCAGCCTGGCGCTGGAGCGCGCCTTCGGCCGCTACGAGACCGAGGCACACGCGATCAGCGGCACCTATGCGCGCGACATGGACGGGGAAACCTTGGCGCGGGTCGGCGGGCTGATCCGCACCTTCCGCGACAATGACGGGCGGCCGCCGCGCATCCTGGTCGCCAAGGTCGGCCAGGACGGTCACGACCGCGGCCAGAAGGTGATCGCCTCGGCCTTCGGCGATCTCGGCTTCGATGTGCATATCGGCCCCCTCTTCCAGACGCCGGAGGAAGCCGCGGCGCGCGCCATCGCCTGCGACGTGCATATCGTCGGCGTGTCGTCGCTGGCCGCCGGCCATCTGACTCTGGTGCCGGCGCTCAAACGCGCGCTGGAGGCGCAGGGCCGGCCCGATATCATGGTGGTGGTCGGCGGCATCGTGCCGGAGCACGATTTCAACGCCCTCTACGATGCCGGCGTCAGCGCCATCTTCGCCCCCGGCACGGTGATCTCCGACGCCGCCGAGCGGCTGATTCGCGACCTCAACCGCCGCCTCGGCTACGAAGAGGCGGACCGGGTCAATCTGGCGGTGTGACGGCGGCAGCCGTCCGGGATTTTGTGGTGTTTGGCTGAGCCTCCCCGCGAGTCATCTCCCCCCTTGCGGGGAGAATAGCGGAGCCCGGTTTCGCGTCGGCAAAACCGCTGGCGGAGCTAGAAGGGGGTGGAGGCGGGGCTTCAGCAATACCCCCCTCTCTGTCTCTCCCCCGACCCGACATCGGGTCTACCCGATGTCGGGCATCGTATGCGGAGCAACTCCGATGAATCGGAGTTGCGGGGGGAGAGGCCCCTCAAACTCAGGTTTGACCGAGCTACTTTTTCTTTAGAATACATATAAACTATTGATAACTATTTGCTTTCTCTTTTGAGCCTCTCTATACGCGATCCCCTGCCCGTGGGCATGCGTCGCGTCGGCCTTGAACCGGCGCCGGTCGTCAAAGCCGCGGTCAGAGCCTGCGGATCAAGTCTGGTTTCGTCGTGTCGCGTCAGCGATTTCGCGGGTTGCCTTAACGACTGCCTCGTGCGCCAGGCCGCCGCCTTCGCCGGTGTCGGCATGCTGCACCCCGTTGCCGAGAAGGAAACCTCAACGATGGTCGCTGCATTCCTGATCATGCTGCGCGAGGGGCTGGAAGCCGCCCTCATCACCGGCATCATCGCAACCTATCTGGCGCAGACGGGACGCTCAGGCTGGCTGCCGGCGGTCTGGATCGGCGTGTTCCTCGCCATCGCCCTGTCGCTGTTCGTCGGCGCCGGGCTGCAACTCGCCAGCGCTTCCTTCCCGCAGAAGGCCCAAGAGCTTTTCGAGGGGGCGGTCAGGGCCATCGCCGTGGTGGTGCTGGTGTGGATGGTCTTCTGGATGCGGCGGGCGGCGCGCTCGATCAAGTCTGAGCTGCACGGTTCCATCGACGCCGCCCTTTCCACCGCATCGGGCCAGGGCTGGGCGCTTACGGCCATGGTCTTCTTCGCGGTGGCGCGCGAGGGACTGGAATCGGTCTTCTTCCTGCTGGCGATCTTCCAGCAAAGCTCGGGCCCGGCGGTGCCGGCCGCGGCTTTTGCCGGCATCCTGGTCGCCGCTGCCGCGGGTTATGCGATCTATGTCGGCGGCGCACGGCTCAATCTCCGTGTCTTCTTCCGCTGGACAGGCGCGTTCATCCTGTTCGTCGCGGCGGGCCTGCTGTCGGGCGTTCTCGCCAATCTGCACGAAGCCGGCCTGTGGAATGCGCTGCAGACGCACGCCTATGACCTGAGCGCCATCCTGCCGGAGTCCGGTCCGCTCGGCACCGTGCTTGGCGGCATCTTCAACTATGAGGAGGCACCGACCGTCGGACAGGCGATCGTCTATCTCGCCTTCCTCGCCGTTACCTTCTTCTTCTTCCTGCGCCCCGCGCCGGCTCCCCGTCCTGCCTTGCAGGCCGCCGAACTGCCCCGAGACGCAGATGTCCGCTCCTGACGCGGCATCGACCGGTGGCGCGCTGCGCTTCGCGGTGCCGGCCGCGGCCGCGCTGGCATTGGCCGGGGGCGTTGCCTTCTACGCCACCAGCCAGATGCGTGGGGTCGCGAGCCGTCCCGGCGCCCATGCCATCGCGGTCACCGCCGAGGCGTGCGAGCCGAACGAGCTGACGGTGCCGGCGGGCAGGCGCAGCTTCGAGATCCACAACCGCTCCGAATGGCCGGTCGAATGGGAAATCCTTGACGGGGTGATGGTGGTGGCCGAGCGCGAGAACATCGCGCCGGGGCTGAAGTCGGTGGTCGACGCGCGCCTACGGCCCGGCGACTACGAAATCACCTGCGGCCTGCTGTCCAATCCGCGCGGGCGTCTGCACGTCACCGCCGAAGGCGCCGGCGGCGCGGCCGGCAAGACGCCGGACATCCGCGCCTTCATCGGCGCGCTGTCGGAATACAAGGTCTATCTGGTCCTTGAGAGCGCCGCGATGGTGAGCGCGGCTGATGGTCTGGCCGCGGCGATCCATGCCGGCGATCTCGACCAGGCGCGGGCGCTCTACGCGGCGGCCCGCCTCCCCTACAAGCGCATCGAGCCCACCGCCTACCGCTTCGCCGATCTCGCCAATGCCATCAATCCGGTGGCGGACTATCTTGCCGGGCGCGAGACCGATCCCGGCTTCACCGGCTATCACCGCATCGCATATGCGCTCTTCGGCAAGGGCGACGCCGCGGACCTTCCGGCGGTGGCGGACAGGCTGGTCGCCGACCTGAAGGCACTGAAGGACCGCCTCGGCACGCTCAAGCTTCAGCCGGCGGACCTTGCGGGAAGCGCGGCCTGGATGGCCGAGCAGCTGGCCGAGGGGCGGATCACGCAAGGCGAGGACCGCTATGCCGGCACCGACCTTGGCGACATCGACGCCAATCTCGCCGGCATCGCCAAGCTCGTCGGCCTGCTCAGGCCGGTGGCAAAGGGCGCCGCGCCGGATGCCATGGCCGACGTCGACGCAAAGCTCGCCGCCGCAACGAAGGTGCTCGACGCGCTCAAGCCGGGCGACGCCTGGCCCGCCTACGACACCATCACCGCCGACCAGCGCAAGGCGCTCGCCGATGCCTTCAAGGCACTGGCGCAATCACTCGACGCCATCAACGGCGCCATCGGCATCGCCTGATACATGACCGGGGGATCCGGGAAGACTGCCATGTCCAAGCTCACCACCAATCGCCGCAACCTGCTGTTCGGCATGGGCGCCGCCGCTGGCAGCACCCTGGCCGGTACGCTCTCGCCTGCCTATGCCGCCGAAGCAGCCAACGCCGCCGGCGGCGCCCAGGCCGCCGATGCGCCGCCGCCGGGCGTGAATGCCGCCGAACACCCGCCCTTCTACGGCTTGCATCAGGCCGGCGTGGTGACGCCCCGCCCGGCAAACGGCATGGTGGCGGCGTTCAACGCGGTGGTGCGCAGCCCGGCGGACCTGGAGGCGCTGCTCCGCCGCCTGACCGAGCGCATCGTCTTTCTGACCCAGGGCGGTCAGCCGCCGGAACTCGACCCGAAGCTGCCGCCGGCCGATTCCGGCATCCTCGGGCCGGTGGTGGCGCCCGACGACCTGACCGTCACCGTATCGCTCGGCGCCTCGCTGTTCGCGGACCGGCCGTGGCTCAAGCCGCACACGCCGCGTCAGCTTCAGCGCATGGCGCAGTTCTCCAACGACGCACTCGATCCGGCGCTCTGCCACGGCGACATCGCGCTGCAGATCTGCGCCAACACGCAGGACACCGTCATCCACGCGCTGCGCGACATCGTGAAGACCCTGTCGGCGTTCCTCGTGCTGCGCTGGCTGCAGGACGGCAACGTGCCGGCGGTGACGGCGCCCAATCTCGACGGCACCCGGCAGAGCGCGCGCAATTTCCTCGGCTTCCGCGACGGCTCGGCCAATCCCGATTCGAACGACCAGCGGCAAATGGACGGCGTCGTCTGGGTCGGGACGACAAGCGGCGAGCCGGACTGGGCGGTCGGCGGCAGCTATCAGGCGGTGCGCATCATCCGCAATTTTGTCGAGCGCTGGGACCGCACGCCACTGCAGGAACAGCAGCACATCATCGGGCGCAAGAAGGTAAGCGGCGCGCCGCTCGACGGCACGCGCGAGCACGACGTGCCTGTCTATGCCAGCGATCCGCACGGCAAGGCGACGCCGCTCACCGCGCATATCCGGCTGGCCAATCCGCGCAGGGCCGCGACGCAGGAGAACCTGATCCTGCGGCGGCCGTTCAACTATTCCAACGGCGTCACCAGGAACGGCCAGATCGATCAGGGACTGCTGTTCATCGCCTATCAGGCGGACCTGGCGAAGGGCTTCATCGCGGTGCAGGAGCGCCTCAACGGCGAGCCGCTCGAGGAATACATCAAGCCGGTCGGCGGCGGCTATTTCTTCGTTCTTCCCGGCGTCCGTGAGCCAGGCGGCTATCTCGGCCAGGGCCTGGTCGCAGCCGTGGCGTCCACCGACACAAACCATCCCTAAAGGCGACAACGGAGACCTTTCCCATGAAGCTTGCACCTCTGCTCGCGGCAGGAACGCTCTTGGTGCTCAGCGCACCGATGGCCGCCTCCGCGTCTACCGTTGCAACGCTCGACCTCGTCGAGCCGATCGCCAATTACAAGCTCTACGTCGCCGAACACACGGCCAAACTCGTCAACGACACCGGGAAGTTCGTCGACGCCATCAAGGCAGGCGACGTGGAGAAGGCCAAGGCGCTCTATGCCCCGACACGCATGAGCTATGAGCGGGTCGAGCCGATCGCGGAGCTGTTCAGCGATCTCGACGTGTCGATCGACGCACGCGTCGACGACTACGAGAAGGGCGAGAAGGATCCCGCCTTCACCGGCTTCCACCGCCTCGAATACGGCCTGTGGGAGACGGGCAGCACCGAGGGGCTGCACGATTACGCCGACAAGCTGCTCGCCGACGTCACCGACCTCAACCAGCGCATTGCCGATCTCACCTTCCCGCCGGAAATCGTTGTCGGCGGTGCGGCGGCGCTGATGGAAGAAGTGGCGGCGACCAAGATCTCCGGCGAGGAGGACCGCTACAGCCACACGGACCTGTGGGACTTCAAGGCGAACTTCGACGGCTCGCGCAAGATCTTCGAGCTGGTCAAGCCGCTGCTCACCGAGGACGACGCCTTCGTCGCCAAGGTCACCGACAATTTCCAGACGGTCGACGAGACGCTCGCCAAGTACAAGGCGGGCGACGGCTACGAGACCTATGACAAGCTGACCGACGCCGACCGCACGGTGCTCGCCGCCGCGGTCAACACGCTGGCCGAGGACCTCTCGACCCTGCGCGGCAAGCTCGGGCTGGACTGACACGTCTGGCGGACCGTCACCTCCCTCCCCCCTTGCGGGGGACGGTACGAATCCGCAGATGCCCTGCCTGCCCTGAACAATAGGCGTCTCATTCCGGCACGTTTCCAGCGGCACAAGACTTGAATTGCCCCTATCCCGATTCCAGATTCGGGAGTTCTCGGGCATGAATCGACGCAAGTTCCTGGTCGGCGCGGTGGGCGCCATGGTCGCCGCACCCGCTGCCGCCGCCACCGACCCCGCCGGGCCGGTGCTGCGTGGCACCCTCAACGCCGCCGAGCTTGGCCTGGCAACGCAGAAGGCCGAGGATCAGAGCCGCGTCCTCCAGCGGCTGATCGAGACCGCGTCCAAGGAAGACCGCCAGATCTTCCTGCCGCCCGGCACCTACATGATCTCCAACCTGCGCCTGCCGCCGCGGGTGCGCCTGTCGGGCGTCGCTGGCGCGACGAAGCTGGTCTTCGCCGGCGGTGACAGCATGATCACGGCAACGCGCGCCGAGCTGGTATCGCTCTCCGGCCTCACCATCGACGGTGCCGGCCTGCCGATGGCCGAGTATGCGGCGGGGCTGGTGCATCTGGCCGAATGTAATGGCGTGGCGATCGAGGATTGCGTCATCACCGGCAGCGCCGGCAACGGCCTGGCGCTCGACCGATCGGCCGGGCGCATCGGGCGCACGACGATCACCGGCGCGGCGGGCGCCGGCATCCGCGCTATCGAATCGACCGGCTTGGCGATCACCGACAACATCGTTACGGATTGCGGCAATGGCGGCATCCTGGTGTGGCGGTGGACGGCCGGCGAGGACGGCACCATGGTCAGCGGCAACCGGGTCGAGCGGATTTCCGCCAAGGCCGGCGGCACCGGCGAGAACGGCAACGGCATCAACGTGTTCCGCGCCCATGGCGTGATCGTCGCCAGCAACCGGATCACCGACTGCGCCTTCACCGCGGTGCGCGCCAATTCGGCCGACAACGTGCAGATCACCGGCAACAGCTGCCTGCGCTCGGGCGAGGTCGCCATCTATTCGGAATTCGGCTTTGCCGGCGCGCTGATCGCCAACAACATCGTCGCCGGGGCGGCGAGCGGCATCAGCGTCACCAACTTCGACAGCGGCGGCCATATCGGCGTGGTATCGGGCAACATCCTGCGCGACATCACCGGCAAGGGCCCCTACCCCTCCGGCGGCCCGACCTTCGGCGTCGGCATCGGGGTGGAAGCCGACGTGGCGGCGAGCGGCAATGTCATCGACGGCGCCGGGCTCTGCGGCATGCAGCTCGGCTGGGGCCCGTATCTGCGCGACGTGGCGGCGACCGGCAATGTCATCCGCCGCGCGCCGATGGGCATCGCCGTCAGCGTGGTGGACGGCGCCGGCTCGGCGGTGATCAGCGACAACCTGATCTCGGGTGCCGACAAGGGCGCGGTGGTCGGCATGCACTGGGACAAGGCGGCGACCGGCGACCTCGCGCTCAACGGCGCCGAGGCCTATCCGCAGCTTCTGGTCGAGCGCAATCGGATCAGCTAGTTAGCGGCTTTTCCTAGCGAAGCGATTCAACCAGCCCGGCGACAGGCCGCACGGTGCCGACCTCAACGCCGCGGCGGCTGAGGATGGGCGGCGACAGGCGCGGCGCCAGCCGCCCGCGTTCCGCCGGGCTCATCGACACGAAAGCGTCGATCACCGCGGCCATCATGGTCTCCGAGGCGCGCGTTGCCCCGTCGTCGCATTTCAGCGCAACGCCGAGGCCGAGTTCCGGGAAGGCGCCACAGAAGACGCCCTCGGCGCCGGTCTTGACGAAGACGCGGCCAGGCAAGGCCGCCATGACATCGGTGCAGAAGCGCTCCGTGCCGGCGACCATGTAGGGCTCCGCCATACAGGCTTCGCGGAGCCGACGCGCGGCGTCGGCGCGCTTGGGCGATAGCCCCGTGCCGGTGATGAAGCGGGCGAAGGCGAAGGCCAGCCGGTCGAGCGGGATGGCATGGGTGGGGATCGAGCAGCCGTCGACGCCGCGCACCTCCGGCCCAAGGCTGACGCCGGTCATGTCTGCCAGCGCCGCCGTGATCTCCTGCTGGGCGGGATGGTCGGGCAGGACGTAGCCCTTCGGGTCGAAGCCGCGATGGCAGGCGAGGCAGATGAAGCCGGCATGTTTGCCGGAGCAGTTGTTGTGGAGCTGGCCAGGCGCCAGGCCGGCGCGGACAAGCGTTTCGGCGGCGGCGTGCGACGACGGGATCTGGACACCGCATTCGAGATCGGCTTCGCCCCGCCCCGCCTTGGCGAGCATCGCGGCGGCCGTCGCCACATGGCGCGGCTCACCGTTGTGGGAGGAGCAGGCAAGCGCCAGCTCGGCATTGCCGAAACCGTAGCGGTCGGCGGCACCGCTCTCGACCAGCGGCAGCGCCTGCAGCGCCTTGACCGCCGAGCGCGGAAAGACGCGCTGGCCGATATCGCCGATGGCCGCCCGCGTCTTGCCGGTGGCATCGACCACGGCGATGGCGCCGCGATGGACGCTCTCGACAAGCGGGCCGCGGGTGACTTCGATCAGGAATGGGATTGCTCATGGGTCGGCTTCTACCAAATTCCCGGGACCAGCCGAAAGGGCGTGGTTCGCGCGTAGTCCGCATATCCCGCCAGTTCTTGCTTTAGCGTGCGATCCTCAAGCGCCGTGCGCCAGACGAACAGAACCACGATGAGGACCATCGGCAGCAGGGCCCAGGCGGAGCCGAGGACGAGCGCCACGGCGGGCAGGCCGACAATCGTGCCGACATAGATCGGATGGCGGACGGTGCGATAGGGACCGTCGGTCACCACGGCATGACCCCGGTCGCTCTGGATGCGGACGGTGCCCTCGGCGTGCCGGTTCACGATCAGCGACCACGTCGTCAGCGCCGAACCGACGAGGAACAGCACGACGCCTGGCCAGACAGTCCACACCGGCAGCGGCGCCCATGCAAAGCGCACCGCATCGAGGCCGGCGAGCAGCGGATAGCTCACCATCAGGGGTATGAAGAAGAGATAGAATATCCTGTCGAAGCCCTTGGTATCCTTGCGCATTCCCCGGGAACGCGCCGCCAGCAGGCCGGGATTGGCGCGGTCGACGATGGTGACGCCGACCAGCGTCACCGCGACGAAGAGGACGAGGTAGGACCAGCCGCGCGGCCAGTCGAGACGGCCGGCGCCGACGAAGGCGATGGCCGGATAGATGGCCGAACCAACTGTCGTTCTGAGGAATCGAAAGCCGCCGAGGGGAGCCGCGGCGCGCTGGATGTTGCTCATGCGGCGGTTTTACGCCCGCCGAGCCAGGCAGCAAGACGCGCGAGTGCCGCATCGAGCACCTCGTCGCGCTTGGAAAAGCAGAAGCGGACGAAATGGCTTGGGGCCTCGGCATCGTAGAAGGCCGACATGGGCACGGCGGCGACGCCGGCCTCCACTGTCATGCGCTTGCACAGATCCGCGTCGTCCGCGTTGAAGCGGAGCGGCGCGACATCGGCGGTGATGAAATAGGTACCGGCGCAGGGCGCGACCTCGAAGCCAAGCGCGGCGATGCCGGCGGCGAAGCGGTGACGCTTCTTCTCCAGCTCCCCGGCCAGACTGGCGTAGTAGTCGTCGCCCTTGGCGAGCCCGAAGGCCACCGCCTTCTGCAGGTTCGGCGGCGTGGTGAAGGTGGTGAACTGATGCGCCTTGGTGATCGGCTCGAGCAGGTGCGGCGGCGCGGTGACGTAGCCGACCTTCCAGCCGGTGAGCGAGAAGGTCTTGCCGGCCGAGCCGATGCGCACCGAGCGCTCGCGCATGCCCGGCAGCGTTATCAGCGGAACGTGCTTTCGGCCGTCGAAAAGGATGTGCTCATAGACCTCGTCGCAGATGGCGACGGCATCGTGGGCGACGCACAGCTCGGCGATCAGCGACAGCTCTTCGCGGGTAAAGACCTTGGCCGCCGGGTTCATCGGATTGTTGATGAGGATCGCCTTGGTCCTCGGGCCGAAGGCGGCGGCGAGCGCGTCCCTGTCCAGCGTCCAGCCGGGCGGCGTGATGCGCACGAGGCGCGGGATGCCGCCGGCGCGGCGCACCAGCGGCAGGTAGCAATCGTAGAGCGGCTCGATCAGCACCACCTCGTCGCCGGGCACGATCAGGCCGGCCATGCAGTCGGAGAGCGCCTCGGTCGCGCCCGAGGTGACCAGAACCTCATGCTGCCAGTCGACATCGAGGCCGTAGAAGCGCCGGTTGGCGTCCGCCACCGCCTTGCGCAGCTCGACGAGGCCCATCATCGGCGGGTACTGGTTGAGGCCGGAGACCAGCTCCTGCGCGGCGACCTGCTTGACGTCGGTGGGGCCATCGACGTCCGGAAATCCCTGGCCGAGATTGATCGCGCCGGCATCGATGGCAAGCCGCGACATGACCTCGAAGATGGTCACGGGCAGGCCGGTGTAGACCGGATTGGTGGATTTCACGAATGCCTCTCCTAACGCTGGCAACGGACCGTAGAGCCTTTCCCGGCTGGATGAAATCGATCCCGAACTCCGCCTATAAGCGTCGTCTCTTGATCTGCATCAAAGCCGCGCGAAAATTCTTTGGCAGTGATCCGCCCGACCAAAACTGAGGAGGGAATGGATCGTGCCCGCCGATGTTGCCGTCGCCGCCTCGGGGTGTGCTGCCGTTTTCAAGGTCTCTGCATTCAAGCTGGCCTGAGGGGATCGTTTTGCCCGCCAGGGCGGGCGACGTCCCTGCATAGAGCAGCCTCCATGCCCCGTCTCGCCTGACGCCATCGCGCGCGTTGTTGGCTTTGCGCGGATTTCTCCCGCGGCGAGCACCGGTCGCATTCCGCATTCCTGTCACAGGGCGGGGCCACAATGGCCATGCATCGAGTTTCGCCGGCCGCGACGACACGGACCCGCGCCCGGCCTGGCGATCACAGGTTGCAACGCCGGCGTGAACAATACCGCGTAAGATATATCTTGACGCCACCAAAAGGGGCAACTACGTGTATCGCACGATATAGACCGAGGCTTTCCATGAATCGCCGCCAGCTTCCGGTGGCGGTCCAGAAGGTCCTTACTTTCGCCCATGCCACTGCTATATGGGCGGGGCCGTTGCCGCGATGCGGCGGCGGAGAGCTTTTCTCCTGGCTTTAGACGGGTGACGCTGATGGCCTCAGGACTGCTCAAACCAAGCCGCATCGTTGCGGTCGCCGTCGTTCTTGCAGCCGCTCTGTGGATCGGTTCGGGCATTGCCACGAACAACTCCCATGCCGGCGAAAGCGGCGGCACGGAACAGCCGACCGTCCCGGTGCAGAAAGTCGGCGTGGCGCCGGCGGCGCCGGTGCTTCACAGGCGTTCGGTGACGCTGTCCTGCGTCACCCTGGCCGACCACAAGGCTTCGGCCGTGGCGCGCGGCGCCGGCGTGCTGCTCGGCGTGGCGGTCAGCCGCGGCGACGTGGTCAAGGCCGGCAACATCATCGCCCGCATCTCCGACGAGGGCCGCCAGGCGGCGGTCGATCAGGCGCAAGCGCTGCTCGACCAGCGCATGGCCGAATACACCGCCAACAAGCAGCTCATCGACCAGGGCAACCAGCCGCGCAACAATCTGGCGGCACTGGAAGCGGCGGTCGCGGCGGCCAAGGCGGCGCTGGCCGCGGCCCAGGCCGAACTCGACCGGGTCACCGTGCGCGCGCCGATCGACGGCAAGATCGATCGCGTGCCGGTGCAGGTCGGCCAGGCGGTGCAGATCGGCACCGAGATCGCGCAAATCGTCGACCCCAGCCCGATGCTCGCGGTCGGCGCGGTCAGCGAAGCGCGGCGGGCAAGCGTCAAGGCCGGCGAGGAAGCGACGGTGCGCTTCATCGACAATTCCAAGGTGACCGGCAAGGTCACCTTCGTCAGCCTCAGCGCCGACTCGGCGACGCGGACCTACCGCGTCGAGACCCGCATGGACAATGCCGACGCCGCCATTCCCGACGGGGTGACCTGCGAAATGGTCGTCGATCTCGGCGCGGTCAACGCCGTCGCCGTGCCGCGCTCGGCCATCGTCTTCTCCGATGACGGGCGGCTCGGCGTGCGCATCGCCGACGCCGAAAGCCGGGCGCAGTTCGTCCCGGTCGAGGTCGTCGACGACGCCACCGACGTCATCTGGCTGACCGGCATCGACAAGACGGCGCGGGTGATCGTCGTCGGGCAGGAATTCGTCAAGGACGGCGACCTGGTCGAAGCGGTTTCGGCGGCGCAGGCCGACGTCAAGACGGAACCGCCTGCATGAAGCGCATCGTCGGCATCGCCATCGAACGCTGGCGGCTGACGCTGGCGGTCCTCGCCTTCCTGCTGCTGGCGGGAGCGGTCGCCTATCAGGCGATCCCCAAGGAATCCAATCCCGACGTCACCATCCCGATCATCTATGTGCAGGTTTCGCAGCGCGGCATCTCGCCGGAGGATGCCGAGCGGCTGCTGGTCAAGCCGATCGAGACCGCCCTCAAGGCGGTCGGCAACGTCAAGGAAATGCGCGCCGCGGCCTTCGAAGGCGGCGGCTACGTGCTGCTCGAGTTCGAGGCCGGCTTCAACGAGGACACGGCGCTGCAGGACGTGCGCGCCAAGGTGGACGACGCCAAGAGCGACCTGCCGGCGGACGCCGACGAGCCGGCCGTCCACGAGGTCAATCTCAGCCTCTTCCCGGTGGTCGTCGTCACCCTTTCCGGCGATCTTTCCGAACGCACGCTGACGACCATCGCGCAGCAGGCGCAGGACGCCATCGAACAGGTGCCGGGCGTGCTCTCCGCCACGCTGCAGGGCACGCGCGACGAGGTCGTCGAGATCATCGCCGAGCCGATGCTGCTGAAGAGCTACGGCGTGTCGCTCGACCAGTTCGTCGGCGCGGCAGCGGCCGGCAACAGCCTGGTGGCGGCCGGCGCGCTGGAGGGGTCGCAGGGCCGCTTCGCGGTCAAGGTGCCGGCGCTGATCGAGACGCCGGAGGACGTGCTCAACATTCCCGTCGCCGCCTCCAGCGCCGCCGCGGTGACGCTTGGCGACGTCGCCACGATCAAGCCGACCTTCCGCGATGCCACGTCGGTGACGCGCGTCAATGGTCATCCGGCGATCGCCATCGAAGTGGCCAAGCGCGCCGGCGCCAACCTCATCGACACGGTCGCCGGGGTGAAAAAGGCAATTGCGGCGGCGCAGAAGCAGTGGCCGGACCATCTCAAGGTCGAGTTCCTGCAGGACCAGTCGACCTTCATCATCGACATGCTCGACGAGCTGCAGAACAGCGTGATCACCGCCGTTTTCCTGGTCTCGGTCATCATCCTGTTCTTCCTCGGCGGACGCGCCTCGTTCTTCATCGGCATTGCAATTCCCTTTTCCTTCCTGGTCGGCATCCTCGGCCTCAGCCTGGCCGGGCTGACGGTCAACATCGTCGTCCTGTTCAGCCTGATCCTCGCCGTCGGCATGCTGGTCGACGACGCCATCATCGTGTCGGAGTTCGCCGAGCGGCGGATGAGCGAGGGCATGAAGCCGCGCGACGCCTATGCCTTCGCCGCGCACCGCATGTCGGGCCCGGTGGTGGCGGCGACGCTGACCCGCATTGCGGCCTTCTCTCCCCTGCTCTTCTGGCCGGGCATTGTCGGCGAGTTCATGGGCTACCTGCCGCTGACCCTGATCGCGACGCTGTCGTGTTCGCTGGTGGCGGCGCTGATCTTCACGCCGACGCTGGGCGCGCTGATCGGCAGGAGCCACGTCGAACATCACGACGTCGCCCGGCGCGAGGGTCTCTACATCAAGACGGTGCGTCTGGCGGTGCGCCATCCGGGCATCACCATCCTGCTCGCCTTCGCCATGCTGATCGGCGTGCCGATCCTCTACGGCCAGACCGGCAGGGGCGTCGAATTCTTCCCCAATGTCGAGCCCGATCAGGGCGTCGTGCTGGTTCACGCGCGCGGCAATCTCTCGCTTGGCGAGAAGGACCGCCTGGTGCGCGCGGTCGAGGCGCGCATCCTGCCCATGAAGGAGCTGTCGAGCGTCTACGCCCGCTCCGGCGAGATGGGCCGGGGCTCGTCGGACATTACCGAGGACGTCATCGGCCAGATCCAGTTCGAGTTTGTCGACTGGCAGGAGCGCCGGCCGGCCTCGGTGATCATGAACGACATCCGCGACCGGACAGCCGACATTCCCGGCATCAAGGTCGAGGTGCGCTCGCCCGACCAGGGCCCGCCGACCGGCAAGCCGATCCAGGTACAGCTGTCCAGCGACCATCCGGAGGCGCTGCGCACGGCGGCGCTGCAGGTTGCCGGCGACCTCGCCAAGAGCCCCGCAGTGCGCGACCTCGACAACGGGCTGCCGATCCCCGGCATCGACTGGCGCCTGGAAATCGACAAGGCGGAAGCGGCGAAATACGGGATCGGCGTCGGTTCGGTCGGCGCGGTCGTCCAACTCGTCACCAACGGCCTCAAGATCACCAGCTACCGGCCGCAGACCAGCGACAAGCCGGTCGACATCATCCTGCGCGTGCCGGAAGACCGCCGCACGCTGACCCAGCTCGACGAGTTGCGCGTGGAGACATCAGCCGGCGCGGTGCCGATCGGCAACTTCATCAAGCGCGTGCCGGCGCTGTCGACCGGCATCATCCATCGCGTCGACGGCAAGCGGGTGATCACGGTGACCGCCAACGTCGCCGACGAGACGCAGACGGCCGCCGTGCAGCAGGCAATCAAGTCGGAGCTGGCCAAGGCCGACTTCAAGGGCCTGGTGACGTGGAAGCTGAAGGGCTCCGACGAGGAGCGCGAGAACGCCAGCGCCTTCCTCACCAAGGCCTTCGGCGCCGCCATCTTCCTGATCTTCGCGGTGCTTCTGGCGCAGTTCAACAAGCTGACCAGCGTGGCGCTGGTGCTATTCTCGATCATCCTGTCGACGATCGGCGTGTTCGTCGGCGTGATGGTGATGGGCCAGGCCTTCGGCGTGGTGATGACCGGCATGGGCATCATCGCGCTCGCCGGCATCGTCACCAACAACAACATCGTGCTGATCGACACCTATGACCGGCTGCGCCACGAGGGTGTGCCGGTCGAGGAAGCGATCCTGAGGACCTGCCGCGAGCGCGCCCGGCCGGTGCTGCTGACGGCAGGGGCGGCGGTGCTTGGCGTGCTGCCCATCGCCTTCGGCATCAACGTCAACTTCGTGCATCGCGCCATCACCATCGGTGCGCCCTCGACCCAGTGGTGGGTGCAGCTCTCGACGGCCATCGTGTTCGGCCTCAGCTTCGCGACCATCCTGACGCTGGTGGTGACGCCGGCGCAGCTTGCCCTGGTCGCCAAGGGAGCGGCGTGGCGCCAGCGCATGGTCAAGTGGTGGCGGGTGCGCAGGTCGGGGCGTGGGCGCGGGATGCGCGCCGCCGGCGCCGGCCTGGTCGCCTACGCCCGCCGTACCGGGAACGGCAACGGCAACGGCAAGCAGCACTGACGCGGATCAGTTTCCGGCGAGCGTCTTGCGGGTCTCGGGCGGCAGCGTGAGCAGCGCGTCGATGGTGGCCGCCTGCGCACCGCCGAGCATCGCATCCAGCTCCGAGCGGATCTCGGCAAGCTTGGCGTCTATGCCCGTGCGATCCGGCGTCTCCACGGCGAGCAGGCCCCCGAGCTCGGCGCGCAGCGCATGCAGCCGCGCGATGTGACGGCGCGCATCGGAGCGCTCGGCGGCGACCGCCGCCTCGATCTTGGCCATCGCATCGGGCGGCAGGCGGGCCTCCAGCCAGCGCAATTCGTAGCGCAGTACGCCGCGCCGGGCGTGGCCGTCATCGTCTCTGCCGAAGCGCACCAGGTCGGTGGCGGCAGCACCGAAGAAGAAGGCATTGACGGCCAGCGACAGGACGAGGCCGATGCCGAGCCAGCGTCTGCCGTTGGCGGGTGTGCTCATTGCTGGTCGACCACCGCCGGCCCGAAGACCAGCGGGTCCATCACGACGACCTCCTGGCCGGGGCTCGTGCGTCCGCCGATGAAGGCGAGATCGGCGAGGCTGCCGAGCCCGGCGGCGATGATCAGTGCCGCGGCGATGGCGAACCACACGGCGCGGCGCGTCGGACGTCGCCGCAAGTGCGCCGTGACGCGGCCGGCGATGCGCTCGGCGGCGCCGGAGGCCGCGATCTCGCGGTCGAGCGCCTCGGCCGCGCGGGCAAGGCCGTGGTCAAGAACCTGCAATTCGTCGGGAGCAAGTGGTGCTTCGCCGGTCATGGCTTGTCACCTCCGTCTGCGAAATGGGCGCGCAGGCGACGGCGGCCGCGCGCCAGAAGGGATTCGTAAGCCTCTTCGCCGAGCCCCATGACGGCCGCCGCTTCGGCCTGGCTGAGGCCCTGGTAATGGCAGAGCACAATCGCCGCACGCTGGCGCTCGGGCAGAGCGGCGACCGCCGCCTGCACGGCGCGCAGGTCATCGAGGCGCGCCAGCCGGGCGCCGGGGAGCGGTGCCGGATCGGCGAGATCGTCCTCGACGGCATCGATGGAGATGGTCGGCCGCCACCGGCGCAGGCGGTCGATGCAAAGGCGGTAGGCGACGCGGTGCGCCCAGGTCGAAATGCGGCCGTCCGGCTGCCAGTTGGCCGCCTGCTGCCAGAGGCGGATGAGCACCTCCTGGACGACCTCTTCGGCTTCGGCGGGGCTGGCGGCAAGCGTTGCCCGGGCGAAGCGCAGGAGCACCGGAGTGAGGCTGTTCGCCAGCCGGGCAAACGCGCTCTGGTCGCCCTCGGCGATGACGGCCATCGTCGCCTGGTCGGCATGAATGCGTGCCCAATCCAGCGAACTGCGCGACTGATCCAATCCGCACTCCCAAGCCGACTGACCGCTCCGCCGCCAACGATAGCCGATGATCGGGCGTATCGCACGGCGCGCAAAGGCACGGCGGGCCGGCTCTGCCGGCAGGCAGCGGCAGGGCGAGGCCATCAGCATGGACATGGCGGGCACGGCGCCCTCCTCTACTCCGCCGCGGCGGGCTCGGGCACCACCTCCCCCTCCTCTTCGGGAGTGGGGGTGAGGCCGCCGCCGATTGCGTGGGCTTCCTCCAGTTCGCGCTCCAGCCTCTGCTCCTCGGCGACGCGCGGCTTGGAGAAGCGGGCGAGAAGCTCATAGACGACCGGCGTCAGGAACAGCGTGGCGAGCGTGGCGAGGCCGAGGCCGCCGACGATGACCCAGCCGAGCGCATGGCGCGCCTCGGAGCCGGCGCCGCCGCGCAAGACCAGCGGCAGGCCGCCGAGCACGGTGGCGATCATGGTCATCACCACCGGACGCAGGCGGATCAGCGCGGCGTTGCGCACCGCATCGCGGACCGACTGCCCGGCATCGCGGAGCTGGTTGGCGAACTCGACGATCAGGATGCCGTTCTTCGACATCAGGCCGACCAGCATGACCAGTCCAATCTCGCTGTAGATGTTGATCGAGCCATGGGTGATGAGGATGGCGAAGACCGCCGCCGCCAGACCGAAGGGAACCGTGGCGATGAGAATGAAGGCGCTGGCGAAGCTCTCGAACTGGCCGGCGAGCACGAGCAGGACGATGATCAGCGCGAAGACGAAGGTCTGGATGACGCCGCTGGTGGCGCTGTTCAGTTCCTTGGCCTCGCCGGTGAAGACCAGACCGTTGTTGGCGGGCAGGATCTTCCTCGTCAGCGTCTGCAGCTCGTTCATGGCCTGGCGCAGGTCGACGCCGTCGCCGAGCGTGGCGCCGATGGGGATGGCGCGGCGCTGATCCTGACGCGGCAGGCTGGGCGCCACTGCCGACTCCTGGAAGGAGACCAGCGAGGACAGCGGCACCATCTTTCCGTCCTTGGTGCGCAGCTGCATGTTGTCGAGGGCGCTGGAATCCTGAACCATGCCGTCGGGCACCTTGGCGAGGATCTCGATGGGGTTGTCGCCGATGTAGTAGTTGCCGAGGTCCTTGCCGCTGAGGATGGTCTGCACGGCGGCCGAGATGGTGTCGACCGAGATGCCCACGTCGCTGGCGCGCTGGCGGTCGATCTTGATCGCCATCTGCGGCTGGGTGGTATCGTAGTTGAGCTGCACGCGGTCGAAGGCCGGGTCCTTCTCCATCGCCTGGACGAGCGTGTCGGCGACGCCGGCAAGCTGGTCGTAGTCGGTGCCGGTGATGGCGAACTGCAGGCCCTGCCCGCCGCCGCGGATGCCGAGGCTGTTGGAGGTACGGGCGAAGACCTGGACGCCCGGGATCTGCTGCAGCTCACGGTTCAGCTGCGCGGTGATCTCGGCCTGGCTGCGGCTGCGCTCGCCCCACGGCGCCAGCGTCAGGAACATGAAGCCGCCGTTGCCGCTGTTGCGGGCGATGGCGAACAGGTTGGTGGCCTCGCCGCTCTTGAGCAGCGGTGCCGCGGTCTGTTCGACCAGCTTCATCTGCGCTTCGGTGTAGTCGACGGTCGAGCCCTGCGGAACCGAGACGGAGATCGGGATGGAGCCGCGGTCCTCGTTCGGCGTCAGTTCCGAGGGCAGGAGGTTGAAGGCGGCCACGGCGGCACCGGCGAAAAGCAGCGCCGCGACGATGACCACCATGGGCGCCTTCAGCGCCGCGTCAAGCAGGCGCGCATAGACGTGGATGATGCTCTCGCCGAAGGCGGCGACGCGGCGGCCGATGGCGTTGTGGCGGTGCTGGGCCTCCTTGTCGCCGATCAGGCGCGAGGCGAGCATCGGCGACAGCGTCAGCGCGACGAAGCAGGAGAGCGTGACGGCGAAGGCGAGCACGAAACCGAATTCGGAGAACAGCGAGCCGGTGAGGCCGGGGAAGAACGAGATGGGGATGAACACCGCGGCCAGCGTCGCGGTGGTGGCGAGCACGGCGAAGAATACCTGGCGGGTGCCGAGAACGGCGGCGGCGCGGGGGCCGAGGCCGAGGCTGCGCTGGCGCGAGATGTTCTCAATGACGACGATGGCGTCGTCGACGACGAGGCCGGTCGCCAGAACCAGCGCCAGCAGCGTCAGCACGTTGATGGAAAAGCCGACGACCCACATGGCGGCGAGCGTGCCGACGAGCGCGATCGGCACCGTCACCGCCGGAATGAACGTCACCCGCACCGATTGCAGGAACAGGTAGATGATGCCGATGACGATGGCCGTGGCGATGAGCAGCGTGAGCAGCACCTCATGGATGGCGCCACTGATGTAGTCGGCGTCGTCCGAGGTGATGACCAGGTTGATGCCGGGCGGCAGCGACGGTTTCATCTCCTCGATCGCCTGGCGAATGCCGGCCGAGATGTCGAGCGTGTTGGCGCGCGCTTGGCGCACGATGCCGAGGCCGACGCCAGTCATGCCGTTGATGCGCAGCGACGTGGTCTTGTCGGCCGGACCGAAGACAACGTCGGCGACGTCGGACACGCGGGTTTGCGGATTGATGCTGATATTGCCGATCTCCTCGGCCGACTTGGCGCTGGCATCGGCGCGCACGAGCAGGGTGCGGTTGGCGTCGGAGATAGTGCCGGCGGGCGCATCGAGCGCGACGCTGCCGAGTGCCGAATTGAGATCGGCGATGGTGAGCCCGTGGGCGGCGAGCGCATTGGGATCGATGATGATCTGGACGATCGGATCGCGGTCGCCGAAGACCTGCACGTCGGCGACGCCGTCGACTGCGGCCAGCCGCGTGACGATGGTGTCGTTGACAACCTTGGTGAGGTCCTGGATCGACAGGGTCGAGGACGTCGCCGCCAGGCGCATGATAGCGTCGGAATTGGCATCGGCCTTGACGATCGTCGGCGGCTTGAAATTGTCGTCGGTGGGCAGGCTGCGCAGATTGCCGATGGCATCGCGGAGGTCGTTGGCGGCGACGTTGATGTCGGTCTTCTGGTCGAATTCGACCGTCACCTGGACTCTGGCCGGCGCTCGACGAGGACGAGATCGACACCACGCCGGGCGTGCGCGCCACCGCGCCTTCGATGACGCTGGTGACTTCCTTGTCGATGGTGTCGGGGGTGGCACCGGTATAGTTGGTGCGCACGGTAATCACCGGGCGGTCGATATTGGGCAGTTCGCGGACTTCGATGCCGCGCCAGGCCGCCAGACCGGCGATGACGATCAAGAGGTTGAGGACGACGGCCAGCACCGGCCGGCGGACGAACAGGGAAGCAATTCCCCCGTCATGGGCGGAATGCGGATTGGCTTCGATCTTCGCCATGGCCAGCCTCGCTCAACCGCTCGGCGGGCGGCGCGGACCGTTGCCGCGGCCTGCCCCGCTGCCCCCGCCAACGCCCAGCCCGGCGCCGCCGGCCGCGGCTTCGGGTGCCGCGCTTTCGGCATTGCCGGGACTTTGACCGTTGCCGCCGGCGCCGCGTCCGCCCCCGGCGCCGTTTTCGCCGCCGGTCACCGCGCTGCCTTCGCGCAGGCGCTGCAGGCCTTCCACCACGACGGGGTCGTTTTCCGCCAGATCGCCGGTGACAATGACGGCGCCGCTGCGCCGGCCAAGGATCTGCACGGGCGTGCGATGGGCGCTGCCGTCGGTGATCTTCCACACATAGGCGCCGCCGCGGTCCCACTGCACGGCGAGCGAGGGCACGGAGGGGTGCGGCGCGCCGGGGAAGCTCATGGCGACGGTGAGCGCCATGCCCGGCTTCAGGACGCTGGCGTCGTTGGGCAGCGTTGCCTCAACCCGCAGGGTGCGCGCCACCGGGTCGACGCGGTTGTCGACCGCCGAGACGGTGCCCTTGAAGCTCTGGCCGGCAAACGCCTCGGTGGAGGCGGTAACCGCCTGGCCAACGGCGACCAGGCCCGATGCGCGCTCCGGCACGTCGAAGGAAACCGTCACCTTCGACATGTCGTCGAGCGTGGCGATCGCTTTGGAGGAGGAGATGAGGTCGCCGACGGCGATATCGGTGAGGCCGATGATGCCGGCGAACGGCGCCTTGATGGTGCGCTTGGCGAGATCGTTCTCGGCCCCCTTCAGCCCGATTTGCGCATTCTGCAGGCCGGTGCGGGCGTCGGTGAGGGCGACGGTGGTGATGTTGTTGGACTTGGCAAGCTGCTGGGCGCGGTCGAAGGCCGACTGGGCGGTGTCGAGGGCGATCTTCGCCTTTTCGAGCGCTATCTGCTGGTCGGAATCGTCAAGGCGGACGAGGGTCTGGCCCTTGGTGACCTTGGCGCCGGGCGTGAATTCGATGCCGACGACGATGCCGCTGTCCTGCGGATAGAGGGTCACCTCCTGCGCCGCCGCAACGGTGCCGATGGCGCGCACGTCGACGCCGGTATTGTCGGTGCCGACCGGCGCGGTGACGACCAGCACGGGACCGCCGCGGCCGCCGGCGAAGCCCGCACCGCGCGGACCACCGGCGCCACCGCCCTGCCCGGCAGCCGCCGGGCCGCCGCCACCCTGGCTCATGGAAAACCAGCCCTGGCTATAGGCGTACCAGCCGGCCGCGGCGATGAGGATGACGACGAGCGAGAGAACGATCTGTCTGATGACGGACATGCGGGACCGGCCGTTTGGTTGCGCTGCAGCGTGTTGAACGCCGGAAAAGGCTGTTTCCGTCGCCGGCGTGTGACATTTCCGGGAGCCGTGCCCCCCGGACGGGCTGCCGAGATAAACGCTAGTTGGCCGACGCGGGACTGCCGGCCCCGCCGATCATCCAGTTCAGGACGCGGCGCCAGTCGGTCAGGCGCATCGGAGTGCCGTGCAGCCCGTTGACGAAGAGGTCGAAGCGGATCGGATAGTCGGGCGCGGCGGCCTTGACCTTCTTGAAGAACAGCTCCTGCGTCACCCAGTCGAGGACGGGGTCATTGCTGCCGTGGCCGATGAAGATCGGGATATGGCGATCGGGATCGGTGAAGACCGGCGAAGCGAAGAATTCCTTGTCCTTGACCAGCGAGCCGAGGAGCAGGACGCCGCCGAGCAGCGGGGCGGTCTGCGCATCGGCCATCAGATCGAAACATATCTCGCCGCTGAGCGACGTGCAGGCGACCATGATGGGTGCACCCGGAGATTTCGCCGTGTACGCCTTCATCAGCGTCTTGATGTCGCCCGTGCCGCCGAACATGGCGTAATCCGGCGACAGATAGACGCCGTCGTTGCGGGTGACGAGGTTCTTCAACCGGTTGAAATTGCCGCCGAACGACCAGTCGTTGACCGCCTGAAAGCGGTTGCCGTTGCCGCCGTGGAGGAAGAAGACGACAAAGCGGGCGTCGCCGTCGGTACGCCCGACGCCGACATAGCGCACGAGCTTGCCGCCATCATCGAGCACAAGGTCCTGCTGCACGTCGTCCGGTGCCAGGGAGACGTATTTATCGAAAGCCTTCTTCTCGACCACCTTGTCGCGGCCGTAGAGATCGCGCTCCTTCGAATACTCGATGAAGCGCATGTCGCCATCGTAGAGGGTCCTGATGACGTGGTTCTTGAACAGGTCGTCCTTGTAGGGCTTGATCGGCGGGTCCTCGGCCGCCGCAGCAGACGCCAGGCAGGCAAGCACAAGGCCGACGCCGGCTGCGACCGGGACGCCGCTTGCTGATCGTCTCGAAAATCGGTCCATCGACTTTTGAGCCATTGCACAATTCGTACCGGATAATCCGCGGTTGCACCAGCGCGGCTAAGCAAAGCCTGCGCCAGCATCGTGGCGCGAAGGCGGCGGCTGCCGGCCGAGGGGGCGGCTTGCCCCCTGCCGCGCCCCCCGATATGACCGGGCATCTTTACGGGGAATGCCAGCCATGGACGCCAACGTCGTCGGACGCCTTGCTAGAGCCGATGTTCTGGTGGTCGGCGACGTGATGCTCGACCGCTTTGTCGAGGGCCGGATGACGCGGGTATCGCGCGAGGCGCCGGTGCCAGTGCTGAAATACGGGGCGTCGCGCGCCTATCCGGGAGGCGCCAGCAACGTGGCGGCGAACGTGCTCGCCTACGGCGGTGCGGTGACGCTGGTGGGGCTCATCGGCGCCGACGCGGCGGGGCAGGAACTGGCGGCGCTCTGCCGGAGCTTCCCGCGCCTCAGCGAGAAGCTGATCGCCGATGCGAGCCGGCCGACGACCGTCAAGACGCGCTATCTCAGCGGCTGGCACCAGCTCTTGTGCATCGACGCGGAGGACGACCGGCCGGCAGAGCCGGCCGTGCGCGACCGGCTGGTGGCGGCGGGTGAGGAAGCGATCACCGCCTGCGGCGCACTGGTGATTTCCGACTATGGGCGCGGCGCGCTCGACGGTACTTCGATCGCGGCGCTGATCGGCGCGGCGCGCAAGGCAGGCAAGGTGGTGGTGGTCGACCCGCGCCGGGCCGATGCCACGGCCTTTGCCGGGGCCACGCTGGTAACGCCCAATATCGAGGAGATGACCGCCTTTTCCGGCATCCGCGCCGACAGCGACGACTGCGCCGTGGCAGCCTGCCGCGAGGTGCTCGCGGCGGCGGCGGTCGATGCGGTGCTGCTCACCCGCGGTTCGGCCGGCATGACGCTGGTCCAGCGCGACGGCGAGCCGCTGCACGTTCGCGCCGAGACCCACCGGGTCTTCGACGTCACCGGCGCCGGCGACACGGTGGTGGCAACGCTGGCGGCGGCGCTCGCCGTCGGGGCGCCACTCGACGACGCGGTACGGCTGGCCAATGTGGCCGCGGGCATCGTGGTGGCCAAGCCGGGCACGGCGACGGTGCGCCCGCAAGAGCTCAGCCACGCGCTCGGCGCCGGCCTCGGCGACGGCGTGGTGAACTGGGACGACGCCGCGGCGCGCGTCGCGGAATGGCAGGCGAAGGGCCTGACGGTCGGCTTCACCAACGGCGTCTTCGACCTCCTCCATCGCGGCCACCTGCATTCGCTGGAACAGGCGGCGCGGCGGGTCGACCGCCTGGTGGTCGGCGTCAATTCCGACGAGTCCACCCGCCGTCTGAAGGGGCCGGAGCGCCCTGTTCAGAACGCGGAGACGCGGGCGGCGGTGCTGGCGGCGCTGCGTTTCGTCGATCTGGTGGCGGTCTTCGGCGAGGACACGCCGGAAGAGCTGATCCAGACGGTGAAGCCGGATATGCTGTTCAAGGGCGCCGACTATGCCGGCCAGCAGATCCCCGGACAGGCCTTCGTCGAGGCCAACGGCGGCAGCGTGACGCTGCTGCCGTTGCTGGAAGGCTACAGCACCACCAGCACGGTTAAGAAGGTGCGCGAGGGGAAGGCGTAGGACTGTCCACGCGCTCAGCGTTCCGTGTCGAACGGATCGAGTGTCTGCACGCCGAACGGTTCGAAATCGCGCACGTTGCGGGTCACCACCGTCAGACCGCGGGCGAGCGCCGTCGCCGCGATCATGGCATCTTCGGCCAAATCGCCCGAACGGTGGTGCATGAGCTTTGCCCAGATACGGAACGTCCGGCCGTCGAGTGCGAGAACATCGGAAGTCCGTTCCACTTGATTGATCCACGCTTCGATCGCGGCCGCCCTGTCGGGGTCGCGGTCGCGCGTGAGTTCCACGCCGGCTTGCAGTTCGCCGAAGGTCACGGCGCTGACATGAAGATGTTCAGCGGGAATATTTTCGAGCCAGGCGACGACGGCTCCATGCGGTCGCGACCGACGCAGTTCCGACACCACATTGGTGTCCAGCAGGTACATGTCTCAATTGCCGAGATCAGGGATTGGCCGGCGCTGCCAACGTCCGCGTTTCGGCAACTCCATATCGAAACGGTTCTCGTCGGACAACAGCAGGTCCTTCAAGGTCGGTTTGCGCGCCTGCTCCATCTGCGCCCAGGTTTCCGCAGGGACCAGCACCGCCGCCGGTACCCCGCGGCGTGTCACCAGCTGCGGGCCTTCCCTCTGGCTCGCCTCAAGCAACTCGCTGAAGCGAGCCTTCGCATCCTGCACCTGCCAGGTTCGCATGACGGCACTCCTTGAACTGACTAGTCATATAACTAGTCAGCCTGAGAATTCAAGCGGCCCCCTGCCTCAGCAGAAGTCGAAGTCGCAGCCTTCGTCCGCCTGCAGCACGTGGTCGTGGTAGAGGCGGTCGTAGCCGCGGCGGGGCGGCGGCGGCGGACGGCTCGCCTCATAGGCCGCGCGGCGCTTGGCCAGTTCCGCCTCGGTCACCAGCAGATCGAGCCGGCGTTGCCTGACACTCAACTGAATGCGGTCGCCGGTCTTGACCAGCGCCAGCGGCCCGCCGGTGGCGGCGTCCGGGGTCACGTGGAGCACGACGGCGCCATAGGCGGTGCCCGACATGCGTGCGTCGGAGATGCGCACCATGTCCTTGACGCTGGCGCGGGCGAGCTTCCTCGGGATCGGCAGGTAGCCGGCCTCGGGCATGGCGGCATCGCTCTTCGGGCCGGCGTTCTGCAGCACCAGGATGTCGTCGGGGGCGACATCGAGGTCGTCGGCATCGATGCGGCTTGCCAGGTCTTCGAGCGAGGTGAAGACGACCGCCCGGCCGGTATGTTCGAGCAGCGTCTGGTCGGCGGCCGAGCGCTTGAGGATGGCGCCGCCCGGCGCCAGCGACCCGAACAGGACGACCAGCCCGCCCTGCGGCTCGATGGGCTCTTCGAACGCCTTGACGATGGCACGGTCGACCGGGTCGACGGGCGGACGGGCAAGCCGCTCGCCGAGCGTCTCGCCGGTCACCGTCATGCAGGTGAGGTCGAGCAGCGGGGCCAGTTCGCGCATCACCGCGTCCACTCCGCCGGCGGCGAAGAGGTCCTCCATGTAGCCGGTGCCGACCGGCTTCAGATTGACCAGAACCGGAGTCGTCTCAGACAGTTGGTTGAAGCGATTGAGATCGAGAGCGAAGCCGCGCCGGCGCGCGATGGCCGCGAGATGGAGGACGGCATTGGTCGAGCCGCCGATGGCCAGCAGCACGCGGATGGTGTTCTCGATCGCGGCCGGCGTGACGATGCGCGCGGGCGTCAGATCCGAGCCGATCAGCGCCGCCGCGCGGGCGCCGCTTTCCTCGGCGATGCGCAGCCGGTCGGCGTGGACGGCGGGAGCGGCGGCGGAGCCCGGCAGGCCCATGCCGAGCGCCTCGGTCAGGCAGGCGATGGTGCTCGCCGTCCCCATGACGGCGCAGGTGCCGGCGGTGGTGGCGAGCCGCCCCTCGACCTGCTCGATCTCCGTCTGGTCGATGTCGCCGGCGCGGTAGCGCGCCCAGAAGCGGCGGCAATCGGTGCAGGCGCCGAGGCGTTCGCCGCGGTGGTGCGAGGTCGACATGGGACCGGCGGCCAGCGCCACCGCCGGCAGATCGACGGAGACGGCGGCCATGAGCTGCGCCGGCAGGGTCTTGTCGCAGCCGCCCATCAGCACCACCGCATCCATCGGCTGGGCGCGGATCATCTCCTCGGTGTCCATCGCCATCAGGTTGCGGAACTTGAGGCTGGTCGGCGACAGGAAGACCTCGCCCAGCGAAATGGTCGGGAACGGGATCGGCAGGGCGCCGGCGGCGAGCACGCCGCGCTTCACCGCCTCCAGCATTTCGGGGAAATGGCGATGGCAGTTGTTGAAGCCCGACGCGGTATAGGCGATGCCGACCACCGGCCGGTCGAGCATGGCGTCGGTGTAGCCCATCGAGCGGGCAAAGGAGCGGCGCAGGTAGCGGGCGAAATCCTTGTCGCCGTAGTTGGTGAGGCCGCGGTCGATGCCGCGGGGTTCGTCCGACCGGTTCGTCATGAGAGGCCCTGCCCGAGCACGTGTTCTTGTCGCACCAGTTAGGCGGCTTCACTGTCCTGGCGCAAGGGTCCGGCCGGTCGCACGGCGAACGGATCAGCCGAGTCCGCCGGCGCGCTGGCGCATGAGCTGGTAAACGGTCTGCTGTGCGGTGGTCAGGATCTCAACCATCGTATCGTGGGCAGCCTGCGGGTCGCTCCGGCCAATCGCCTCGTAGACCGCCGTGTGTTGTTCGAGCGCGGTGTGAAACTCCGGGCTCGCCTGGGCTTGCAGCTTGAAGCCCATATTGAGAACCGGGACGATGATGGTGCTGAGCCGCTCGAACAGGGTGTTGCCGCTCGCCGTCAGCAATGCCGCATGGAAATCGGCATCGGCCGCCAGAAACTCGGTCGGATTGTCGACGTTCGCCTGCATGCCGTCGAGCGCTGCCTTGATCCGGGCGAGGCGCTCGGGATCGACGCGGCGCGCAGCGAGCGCTGCGGCCGCCGGCTCGATCACCCGGCGAAGCTCGATCAGATCGTCGAGGAATTCCCTGCGGATGTTCTCGGGCGCGTGCCAGGCGAGCACGTCGGGGTCGAGCAGGTTCCACTGGGCGCGCGGCAGGACCGAGGTGCCGGTACGGCGGCGCGAGGCGACCAGTCCCTTGGCGGCAAGAACCTTGAGGGCTTCGCGCACGGCCTGACGACTGAGGCCGAACTCCTCGGCCAGTTCCGATTCGCGCGGCAGGCTGGCGCCTTCGGCGTAAACGCTGGAGACGATGCGACGGCCGATCTCGTGAGCCACCCGGGCATGCAACGCACGCGACGGGTAGAGGCGTTTGTTTGGCAAAATCAAACAGTTGTTACATGTCGGAGCATTGCGGCCACAACCTAGCAGCGATCTTACCGCCGGTCCACACGAGCCGCCTGCCGGCCTGAATATGCCGCAGGCCGAGCGGCCGGGCATACCGCCCGCGTCCGGCCCGCTTTCCGACTTTCAGCCGTCGTAGAGCCCGGCAGCACGGGCACGGGCGCGCATCAGCGCGGCCAGCGCGTCGAGGGTCGGCACCGGTACGCCGGCGTCATGGGCCAGCTCGATCGGCACAACGATCTGAGCGTCGATCTCTATCGGCCGGCCATTGTCGAAGTCCTGCAGGATCGACGGGCGATGGTTGCCCCCCTGCGCCATGGCATCGAGCTTGCGGTCGATGGCGGCGTCCAGCACGATCCCGTGCGCGGCGGCGATGGCGTTGGCCTCCATCCACATCTTCCGCGCCACGTCGCGCAGCGCCGGGTCCGACAGGCCGGGCCCGACCGGCATGTTGGTCAGTATCGAGAGCGGCGAGGCGACGATGATGAGCGCCAGCTTGTTCCACACCTCGAAGCGGATCGGACGGTGCGTATCGATGTTCATTCCGGCTGCGCGCAATGCATCGGCGATTGCCAGGAGGCGCGGCGTCTGGCTGTCGTCGAGCTCGCCCAGCGCCAGGCGGTTGTTGCCGCCCTCATAATGGATGACGCCGGGCGCGGTCACCGTGGCGGGCAGATTGACGACGCAGCCGATGGTGCGGTCGATGCCGACTTGGTCCCACAGCACGCCGCCGGGGTCGAGCCGCTCCAGGCGGCGCTCGTTCCAGTCTCCGCCGGCCTTGTGGAAATACCACCAGGGGATGCCGTTGATGGCGTAGACGACGGCGGTATCGGGGCCGAGCAGCGCCTGCATCGGACGCGCGATCGGCGGAATCTGGTGTGCCTTGACCGCTGCGATGACCACGTCCTGGGTGCCAAGCGTGGCTGGGTCGTCGCTGGCGGCGACCGGGATCACCTGGCTGCCCTGCGGGGTCTGAAAGGTGAGTCCCCGCTGCCGGATCGCGGCGAGATGGGCACCGCGCGCCACGATCGACGTTTCGGCGCCGCTCAATGCCAGCCGGGCGGCAATCACACCGCCGATTGCACCGGCTCCGTAGACGCAGACCTTCATGGCGGAGCATTCCCTTCCCAGCAAAGCGGTCGTCGCCGCCGGAAGCGGCGGCAACGCCTGCAAGATACGGGATGTCGGCTGCGCCGCAACGGGGCCGGACGGGCTTCCCGGCCGGCACCCGCATGCGGCCTGCCCGCCCTACCAGACTTCGTGGGCGATCTCGACGATCTCGCGGAGCTTGGCCCACTCGGCCTCCTCGGTGAGGATATTGCCCTCCTCGGTCGAGGCGAAGCCGCATTGCGGCGACAGAGCGAGCTGGTCGAGGTCGACATATTTGGTCGCCTCGTCGATGCGCTTCTTGACGTCGTCCTTGTTCTCGAGCGTGCCGCTCTTCGAGGTGATGAGGCCGAGAACGACGACCTTGTTGCCCTTGGGCAGGAAGCGCAGCGGCTCGAAGCCGCCGGCCCGCTCGGTATCGTATTCGAGGAAGTAGCCGTCGATATTGACGTTGGCGAGCAGCGTCTCGGCCACCGGCTCGTAGCCGCCCGACGAAATCCAGGTGGAGCGGAAGTTGCCGCGGCAGACATGCATGGTGATGGTCATGTCGGCGGGCTTCGATTCCAGCGCCTTGTTGATGGTGCGGGCATAGCGCTCCTGCAGGCGGTCGACATCGTCGCCGCGCGCCTTGGCCTGTTCGAGCTGTTCGGCAGAGCAGAGATAGGCCCATACGGTGTCGTCGAGCTGAAGGTAACGGCAGCCGGCATCGTAGAAGGCGCGGATCGCCTGGCCGTAGGCGGAAGCGGCGTCGGCGAAGAATTCGTCGATATCGGGATAGACCGCCTTGATGGCGTTAAAGCCGGAGCGGAAGTGCAGGACGCTCGGGCTCGGAATGGTCATCTTGGGAACGAGCGTCGTGTGTTCCTTGAGGAACTTGAAATGGTCGAGCATGGGGTGGTGGGCCGGCCAGCCGACCTTGCCGACGACGTTGACGGTCTCGGCCTTGGTCTGGACGCCGTGAAAGGCGATGCCGTGGTCGAGTTGGACCAGCTCGCAGCCGTCGAGCCCGGCGAGGAAATCGAAATGCCACCAGGAGCGGCGGAACTCGCCGTCGGTCGCCGACTGCAGGCCGACTTCCGCCTGTTTGGCGAGGATCTTCTCGATCTCGCGATCCTCGACGGCGCGCAGCGCCTCGGCGGTGATCGCGCCAGCGGCACGTTTGGCGCGGGCCTCCTTCAGCGGCTCGGGACGCAGAAGGCTGCCGACCATATCGGCGCGAAACGGCGGTTTTGTGCGTTGCATATTGTTTCCTCCCAAACTAATTGGCCCGATTATGGCGAGCCCGGCGGCTCCCGCCAACCACTATCTTGGGCGCGCGCGTGGTTTCGCGCCGGGCCATGAACGGCGATGCCGCGGCGGGGACCGCCGCGGCATCGCAACAGGCAGGTTCAGCCGCTTCCGCGGCGCTTATTTCTTGTCTTCCATATATTTCGCGGTCAGCGACAGATCGGCAGGACCAAAACGCCCTTTGGCGAACCAGGTCTGGTGCCAGTAGGGGTAGAGGAGGTTCGGCCGCGAAACCACGTCGAGCCGCTTCAGTTCGTCTTCGCTGAGCTTGAGGTCGGCGGCGGCGAGGTTGTCGGCGAACTGCTCTTTGGTGCGTCCGCCGATGATGATCGAGGTGACGGCCGGCTGGTAGAGCAGCCAGGCGAGCGCCACACGCGCCGCCGAGCAATCATGCGCCTTGGCGATGTCGAGGAGGACATCGATGATGTCGTAGAGCTTGTCCTCGTCGTAGATCGGCGGCTCGCGCCATTCGCGGCCGAAATGACGGGAGCCCTCGGGCCCGCCCTGGGCGTCGCGGCGGAACTTTCCGGACAACAGACCGCCGGCAAGCGGGCTCCAGACGAGGATTCCGAGGCCCTGGTCGAGCGAGATGGGCACCAGTTCGTATTCGGCTTCGCGCGCCTGCAGCGTGTAGTGGATCTGCTGGCTGACGAAAGGCTGGCGTCCGTCCAGCTTGGCGATACCGAGCGCCTTCATGATGTGCCAGCCGGAATAGTTGGAGCAGCCGACATAACGCACCTTGCCCTGCTGGATAAGGCGATCGAGCGCCTCCATGGTCTCTTCCAGCGGCGTCTGACCATCCCACTCATGGATCTGGTAGAGGTCGATCCAGTCGGTGCCGAGGCGCTTCAGGCTGCGCTCGCACTCGGCGATGATGTAGTGGCGCGACGCCCCCTGGTCGTTGGGGCCCTTGCCCATGGGGAAACGGACCTTGGTGGCGACGAGGACATTCGGGCGCTTCTTGCCGAGTGCCTCGCCGACGATCTCTTCGGATTCGCCCATCGCATAGATGTCGGCGGTGTCGATGAGGTTGACGCCGGCATCGAGGCACTGGTCGATCTGACGCTTGGCCTCGGCGGTGTCGACCGAACCCAGCACGCCCTCCTTGGCGCGACCGAATGTCATCGTCCCCATGGTGACGACGGAGACTTTCAGGCCGGAGCGGCCCAACAGACGGTATTCCATGTCGATTTCCTTCCCTTGTGGCCGCCGCTATTCTTTGGCTTCCGGCAGCCACACTGACATAGCGCCGGCGCCGCGGTTGCTCCACAGAAAATAGGGGATTGCCGTCACCGTCACGGGAGCCTCATCCGGCGGCTCGGTGGCGTAGAGGGCCGATCCCCAATCCTCGAGGCGGGCAGCGGTGCCGGCGGCGGTAAGCGCGACGATGCCGTCGAACAGGTCCTGGCGCTCCGTCGCCACGATCTCCGAACCGCGCAAGAGCCTGGTCGCGGTGACCTGACCGCCGGGATTGTCCACCTGCTCGGCGCAATAGATGAACGGGCCGCGCCTCAAAGCGACGCGCCCGACATCCTGGCGGACCCGTGGATTGGCGTAGGTGCGTTCCACCGGCATGGGCAGTTCGAGCGCGACGGTGTCGCCTTTGGCCCAGCCGCGACGGATGGTGACGTAGCCGTTCTTCATATTGGCGGCGATATCGACGGGCACGCCATTGACGGCGAGCTCTGCCTGCCCTTCCCGGACCCAGCCGGGGATGCGCAGCTTGAGGGCGAATTCGGCCGGGGTTTCAGGATCGATGGCGATCCTGATCGCACCCGACCAGGGATAGCGGCTGGTCTCCTTCACGTGGACCTGTGTGCCCGCTACCGCGACGGAGGTGCTGGTGCCGCCATAGAGATGGACGGCCAGTTCGTCGGTGCCGGTCGAATAGAAGTAGCCGCCGACCGAGGCGACCAGCCGCGATACGTTCATGGTGCAGCATGGGCAGATGTGCCAGGTCCAGCGCTCGTGGCTGCCGTCGCTTTCCAGCGGATTGGCGTAGAAGTAGTGCTCGCCGTCGCGCGACAGGCCGGAAAGCGCGCCGTTGTAAAGCGCCAGCTCCAGCGCATCGGCGTATTTGCCGTCAAGGTCGAGGTTGAGCATGCGCTGCGCCCAGAAGATGAGGGCGACGGCGGCGCAGGTCTCGGCATAGGCGGTGTCGTTGGGCAGATCGTAGTCTTTGGTGAAGCCCTCGTTCGCCGCCGCCGGGCCGAGCCCGCTGGTGACATACATGCGCCGGGCGGTGACATCCTCCCACAGTACCTCACAGGCGCGCTTGAGCGCATCGTCGCCGAGATCGGCGGCGAGGTCAGCCATGGCGGTGTACATGTAGAGCGCACGCACCGCATGGCCGACGGCCTTGTCCTGCTCGCGCACCGGCTTGTGCGACTGGTTGTATTCGAAGGTGCCCTGCCAGAAGTCTTCCGGGCGTTCGCCGCGCGCCGCGGCTTCGGCCTCGAAGTAGTGGGGCTCTCTGCCGCGCTCGTCGATGAAATAGGCGGCGAGATCCAGGTACTTGCGCTCCTTGGTCAGGTGGTAGAGACGGACCAGCGCCAGCTCCAGCTCCTGGTGGCCGGGATAACCGTGCTTCTGGTCCGGGCCGGGGCCGAACACGGTGGCGATGTGGCCGACATACTTCTCCATGATGTCGAGCAGGCGGCGCTTGCCGGTCGCCATGAAATAGGCGATGGCGCCTTCCAGCATGTGGCCGGCGCAATAAAGCTCGTGATTGTCGCGCAGGTTGGTCCAGCGCTTGTCGACCTCTCGCCCGATGTACCAGCAATTGCAGTAGCCATCGGGAAGCTGGGCCGCGGCCAGCCACTCGGTGATCTCGTCGATCCTGGCCTCGGTCTCACTGTCGCGGCCGTGGAACAGGGCGTAGCTCGCTGCCTCGATCCACTTGCCGATGTCGGAATCCCAGAAGATTTGGGTGGTGAACCCCTGCCGGTTGCGCGGGATGGTGAGCGGCGGTGGCGGCTGCGGCACCCGCAGCGATTCGAGCATTTTGTGTTTCTCGAGCTGCCGGTACTGGCTCGGAATGGTGCGCTTCAACACCGTGTCGAGGCGCTCGCGCCAGAAGGCGCCCTCGACCCTGACCTCGTTGAAGTGGACCGGTGAATACTGGCGCATCTCCCTTCCCTCTGTCTTTTCTTGCGGCCGGCAAGGCGTCTTTGGCGCCGCGGGAGCCGCGCACGTCCATTCGCCATCACGCGGTCCGGGCGCGACGGAAGTGGCAACCGGCGTCAGGCCCCGGCTCCGGCGAGGTCCCTGCCCTTCCCCCGACCGGCGGCTGTCGCCCGCCCGTCAGCGCCTGAGATGCAGCCGCATGACGATGTCCTGGTCGTAGTTGCCGAAGCCCTTGCCGAAGATGTTGACGCCGCCGGGATGGCTTGCCTTGTCATCGATGCCGATGCGCATGCGGATGGAATGGTGGTGCGGCAGCTCGAGATCGTCGACCTTGACATCGGAGATGCGCACGCCGTCCACGAAGGAGCCGGCCTTGCTCACCCGCCACGTCTTGAGCTTGCCGTATTGCGAGCCTTCGAGCTTCCACCAGTTCGGCGTGTAAACGCCGCGCTTGTCGCCGAAATCGCCGGGCGAGGTCCAGGTGCCGACGGGGATGCTGTTGACCCATAGCGTGATGTCGGACGGCCAGTTGACGTTGGTGCCCGGCACTTCCGATGACAGCTCCATGGAGAACTCGACGGAATTGACGTCGGAGTTGAGCAGCTTGGCGTTGTTGGGAAACTTGTACTCGACATAGCCGCGGCCAAACCAGATGAGCGCCGCACGCACCCGGTCGGGATCGAGAAACAGGTCGGGCACGTCGAGCAGGCCGATGACGCCCTCGGGCGAACACAGCCCGCAAGGCGCGCTGACATCGCAACTGGTCATCAGGCCGAGCGGCATCTGCACCTCGACCAGGTTCTTGTCGCGGATCGGCTCCTCGGCTTCGAAGCGCACGATGATCTCGTCGAAGCGTGCCGAGCACAGTTTCTGATGGCCCTTCTTGGCCTTGATCGTATGGGTGTCGATCAGGCCGGCGCTCTCCAGCACCTGGATGTTGATGGCGACCGTCGATTGCGGCAGCCCGAGTTCGCGGCTGATCTCGTTGACGTTGAGCAGCCCCTTCTTGCGCAGGAGCTTGAGAATGCGGACGCGGATCAGCGAGGCCAGGCCCTTCAGGACATCGATGCCTTCCTCGGGACTGACGGTCAAAAAGCTGGGTTTCATTGGATTTCGCGGGAATCAAGTCATGGGAGGCGGAGGAACATATCAGCATTCATGATACGTTGCACCCTGGCGGCCGCAGCGGTGACGAGCCTCAGCCAATGGCCTCGTCCGCGGGCAAGCGTGCCGCGGCCGTCAGGCGCCCGGTGCCGGCGTCATCCGGCGAAAGCACGGACTCGCGCAGGAGCTTCGTGTAGGCGTGCTGCGGATTGGCCAGCACCTCCTGCGCGTCTCCGGCTTCGACGACCTTGCCCTTCTGCATGATCATCACCCGGTCGCTGATGTAATAGGCGGTGGCGAGGTCGTGGGTGATGTAGACGATCGACACCTTGAGATCGTCGCGCAGCTTCTTGAACAGGTTGACGATCGACATGCGCAGCGACGCATCGACCATCGACACCGGCTCATCGGCGATCAGGAGATTCGGTTCGGAAACGAGCGCCCGGGCGATGGCCGCGCGCTGCAACTGGCCGCCCGACAATTCGTGCGGGAAGCGGCCTTTTACCTCGGCGATCGACAGGCCAACCTTGCCCAGCGCCACATCGGCGGTCGCCTCGCGTGCGCGCTGGCCGCGCGCGCCGGCGAAACGAGAGGCCGAGGAAAAGAGATAGCGGTCGACCTTCTTCAACGGGTTGAAGGCCTCGAACGGGTTCTGGAAGATCGGCTGGACATGGCCCATGAACTCCAGACGCTGTGACCTGCGGCGGATCTTGGTGAGATCCTGGCCGCGAAAGCGGATCGCGCCCTCGCTCGCCGGCAGGATGTTGAGGATCATGCGCGCCAGCGTCGTCTTGCCGCTGCCCGACTCTCCTATGATCGCAAAGATTTCCGGCCTGTCGCTGTCGAGCGAGAAGCTGACGTCGTCGACGGCACGGAAATAGCTATGGCTGAGAATGCCGCCCCTGCTGAAAATACGGGTGACGTGATCGACCGAGAGAAGCTCGCTCACGACGCAGACCTTTCTGCGGTCTCCGCCTCGGCAACGATCTCGCCGACCGACAGATCGCTTTCGGACGCGGATGCCGGATTGACCGCGAAACAGGCGACGCGACGGCCGGGAGCGACCTCGGTCATGGCGGGGTGGGCCTGGCTGCAGATATCCATGGCGAGCGGACAGCGCGGATGGAACCGGCAGCCCGAGGGCGGATCGGCGAGGCTTGGCGGCGTGCCGGGCAGCGCCGCCTTGGGCGTGTGGTCGCCGATCCGCGGCAGGCTGGCAATCAGATGCTTGGTATAGGGGTGCAGGGGCTCGTGGAACAGCTCGGCCGTGGGCCCCTCCTCGACCAGCCGGCCCGCATACATGATGCCCAGCCGATTGGCGATGTTGGCATGCACCGTCAGGTCGTGGGTGACGAAGATCATGGAGGAGTTGAACTGCTGCTGGGCCTCCAGGATCATGGCGAGCACGTCGCGCTGCACGACGACGTCGAGCGCAGTGGTCGGCTCGTCGGCGATGACAAATTCCGGATGGCAGACGGTGGCCAGCGCAATGGTGACGCGCTGGCGCATGCCGCCGGACAATTCGTGGGGATAGGACTTGAGCACGTCGCGCGGCAGGCGCAGGCGTTCCAGGTGCTGGTCGACCGCTTGCGAAGAAGTCCTGCCGCGACAGGCCCATATGCGGATAGGCGAAGTCGAGAAACGACTTGTAAATCCGGCGTACCGGATTGAGCACGTTCATCGAGCCCTGCAGGATGCAGGACAGATGGCTCCAGCGGATGTCCGCCAGCGTCGCCTCGTCGACATCGTAGAGGTTGCGATCGAGAAAGCTGTACTTGATCGTGCCGCCGAGCACCTCGAGCGGCGGGCGGATGGCGCCGGCGATGGTCTTGATGAAGGTTGTCTTGCCGCAGCTCGATTCGCCGGCGAGCCCGTAGATCTCGTCCTTGTTGACGGTCAGCGTGATGTCGTCGACGGCACGCACCTCCCGCTTGATGCCGAAGTAGTCCATCAAATAGTAGGCACGGAGATTCTCGACCGACAGCGCTGCTTTCACGGAACCTCAAGCTCCCATTCGTGCCAGGCGGCTTCTGGGGTCGATGTATTCGTTCATCGACACGGCAAGGAGGAAGAGTCCAATGAAGGTCATCACGACGGTCGCAACCGGCGCCAGCACCCACCACCAGACGCCAGCCACCATCGCCGTGTGCTGGTTCGCCCAATAGATCATCGTGCCGATCGTCGGGGTCTCGATATTGGTGAAGCCAATCACCGATAGCGTCACTTCCAGGCCGATCGACCAGTTGATGTTGTTCATCGTCGTCGCGAAGACGATCGGCAGTACATAGGGAAGATGCTCCTGGATGAGGATCTTCGGGGTGGACATGCCGGAGAAGATGCACTGCGTGGTGAACTCCCGCGTCCTCAGGCTAAGCGCCAGCGAGCGAATGAGACGGGCGTCGTAGGGCCAGCCGAGCGCGGCCATGGCCAGCGCCAGCAGCGGCCACGACATGTTGTCGTGCATCAGGAAGAAGAAGAGCATCAGGATCGGGAAGAGCGGGATGACGACAAACGAGTCGTTGATCGACATGAGCACGCGGTCGGCGAACCCGCCGAGATAGCCGGAGGTCAAGCCCACGACGAGCGATATGATCCGGCTGATGAAGGCGACCGATATGCCGAACAACAGGCTGTTGCGCATCGACGCGGCCAATTGCCAGAAGACGTCCTGTCCGCGCGAATTGGTGCCGAGCGGATAGGCCCAGGACGGCGGGATGTCCGGCGGCACCACGTAGGTTTTCACCGTCGGATAGGGGGAGAAGAAGGAAGCGACCGACAGCAGGACAATCAGCAGAACGAGAGTTGCTCCGATGGCGAATTCACGATTGTAGCGAAAGAGATCGCGGAGAACTTTGAGCATGGGCCTAGGTGAGCTTCACGCGTGGATCGATCAGCGGATACATCAGATCAATGATGAAGACGCCGGTGGCGACTGCGAGGATCGAGATTGAGGTGATGCCGAGCACCAGGCTGTAGTCGCCGGTACCGACGGCGCGCACCAGCAAGGTGCCGACGCCGGGATAGCCGAACACGAACTCCGTGATGATCGCGCCGTTGAACATCGCACCGAGCGAAAGGGTGAGGCCGGTGAGCTGCGGTGCGAGCGCGTTTCGCATCATGTAGAACGTCAGAATCCGGCGCTGGTCGACGCCAGCGAGTTCGGCATAGAGGACGTAATCCTCCGTGACGATATTGGACACGAGCGAGCGCATGCCGATGAACCACACGCCGATCGTGATCAGGACCAGCGACAGGACCGGCAGGATCGAATGCTCCACGATGCTGCGCACCAGAGCGAAGCTGAATTCGGTGTTGATGTTCATCTGAAACCCGCCGCTGATCGGCAGGATCGGCCAGACGAAGCCGAACATGATGAGCACGAGCAGGGACATGATGTAGCTCGGTATGGGCTGCAGACCGGTCGCCAGAATTCCGATCGCCTTCAGGATGCGGTTCTCACGGTAGTAGCCGGCGAGCCCGCCGAGGAAGTTGCCGAGCACCCAGGAAATGAGGGTGGACGTCGTGAGAAGCCCGATCGTCCACGGCAATGCTCTGCCGATGAGGGACGAAACCGGGGCGGGAAACGCCGAGAGTGACGGGCCGAAATCCCCGACCGCCAGCCGCGACCAGAAGTGTATGTATTTCTCCCAGAACGTTCCTTCGACGCCATACAGTTCGCGCAAAGACTGCCGCAGCTGATCCACGGCAGTCGGGTCGGAAAAGCCGAACTGCGTGGCGGAGCTGATCGCCTGTTCAACAGGATCGATCGGGGTGGCGTGGGTGATCAGGAATGCGATGTTTATGCCGATAAACACCACGAGCACAAACTGTGCAAAACGGCGTAGGACGTAGATGCCGTAGGTGCGCATAGCATCTGCTCAATGGTGGCTGAAAAGGAAACGGCGAGGCGGCCTCGACGAGCCGCCTCGCTATCTTTTATCTCAGGTCAACTTCACTTTGCGCCGGTCGGCCGGAGCTTGACCATCATGTACCTGCTGTTGGACCAGTTCGGAACGGGATCCGTGTAGGGATCGTCTTCCGCACTCGGATAGCCGGTCCAGTATGTCTGATCCATCACCGTGAACACGTTGTAGGACATGAGCGGGATGTTCGGCATCTCTTGCACAGCGAGCTTGATGTACTGCTGGCCGAGATCGATGCCCTTGGGATCATCGAATCCGATGGAGCGGATCTCCTCGATGATCTTGTCCAGCTCTGCGTTCTTCCAACGCTGGCGATTGCGCGGCGGCTGGTTCTCTCCTGGCGGCTTCAGGAATTCCGAATGCCACGAGTTCGAGGAAGTAGGACAGGTCCGGGTGACCGCCCCAGGTCTCGACGCTCCAGCCGATCGCGACTTCGTAGTCGCCGGTCTCGATCCGCGGGAAGAAGTCCGTCGGGTAGGCCTGGGTCTTCGCGTCGATACCGAACTCGCGCCACTGCTGCGCAACCATGGTGCCGGCCCGGGTCGTCACCGGCCGCGGGTCACCCTCCACCAGGACGGTGATCGAGAACGGCGCTGCCGTCCGGCTTCATCCATTGATCGCCCTGCTTCTTGAAGCCTGCACGCTCCAGCAGCTCGGTCGCCACCTGCGGGTTCGGCTTCCACCAACCGTAGCCAAACGCCGTCGCGATCGCCTTCGGGTCGGACGGAATCTGGTCGCCCATTGAAGGACGCAGCATATCGGCGATCTGCTGCCCGACGGTTGGGTCGTAGGGCTTGTACTTCGACTTTCCGGTGTCGATCTCGAAGTCCTTCAACCAGCCCTGAAGCGGATCGAAATAGTACTTCGGATAGAGCCCGGTCGGCGGCACGCCGATTGCCGAGATCGTGGCCGCCCCGCGATAGGACGCCATATCGATCGCCTTGATGTCGAGCACCAGCGCCAGGGCCCAACGCACATCGCGATCCTTGAACATGTCGACCTGATTGTTGAACAGGACCGCAATCAGGGTCGGATCGGGGTGTGCAATCGGAAAGCCCTTGAACCAGCCGCGCGACGTCGGCGACGACTTCACGAGGGCGATGGCCCCTTCAGGCGAAGTGTCGTGGATGATGTCGAGCTGGTGGTTCTGCTGCATGATCACGCGCTTGTCCGGCGGGCCGGGATCGATGTACGCGACGTATTTCGGCACGGGCTCGCCGAAGCGGGCGAGTGTCGTGCGCTGCCAGTCGTCGCGCTTCTGCCAAATGTACCACTCGCCATTCGGGTCGAAGCTCTTGAGCACGTACGGGCCCAAGCTGATCGGCGGATTGAAGTCGAACTTGCTTGGATCCTCCGCCTTTTCGAAGACGTGCTTGGGGATGATCCAGCACGCGCCCCAGCGGACGGTGAAGTTGGCGTGGAACCGCGAATTCGGCCGCTTGAGCTTGAACACCACCGTGTACTTGTCGGGGGCGGTCATGGTCTCTACGCTGCCCAGGAAGGCCGAGCCCCAAGACATGCTGGGGTGGTCCATCTGCACCTTGAACGGTGTAGATCAAGTCGTCGGCAGTGAACTCCACGCCGTCGCTCCAATAGATGCCCGACCGCAGCTTCACCGTCATCTCGGTGAAATCGCTGTTGTAGATCGGCGGCTCGGAGGCGAGGGCGTTTTCCCAAACGCCATCGATGCCGGCATCTGGATCGATGTACCACAGCGTATCCAACGCCAACTGCTGGAGACCGGTGGACGAGCCGCCATGATTCGGCACCCACCTGTTGAACCAAGCTGGATTGGCGATCCGGCCTTGTGGATTCTCGGCGATGAGGATCTCGTTGCGGGGGATGCCCGCGAGATAATCTTCCGCCGCCTGCGCCTGGCCGACGAGCGATAGTCCGCTCACCGCCAGCGCGAGCATTATCAGCTTGCGCATCCGATAGTCCTCCCTCGAAAAATCGTGCGGGTCCTCCCCCCGCACCTTTTTCTACATCTCCAGAGTATATCGTACGAAAAAGCCGGTCAATCGATAATGCGATATATATCATAAACATGGATATGCAATTGGCGGGAAACGACCGAGGCCGGATGGCGTAACAGGCACCACCCGGCCCCGGTTCGGTCCCGTCAGATCCCTACGCGGATCATGTGGTAGGACCGGGGAGGAAGTTTGCACCGCAATCCCGAGTCCACGACACTGGCGCCCTTCCCCTTCCTGGGGACGACCAGCTCCGGCTTCTTGGCGGTGTTGGCCGCCTGCAGATCGGGGTGAGCGATGGTCATGTGCTCGACGACCGCCTTCGGCTTGAAGCCGGCGAGGCTGACATCGACCGTCATCGCCTCGTCGGGATGGCGATTGACGGCGAAGAAGGTCAGCGTCTTGCCGTCGTCGTTCTTCACGGCGGCGATGTCGAGATAGGGAACGTCGTCGGCGACCGCGGCGTCGTAGGTGGGAACGTCCACCGACACCGCCAGAGCATCGCCGCGGCCATAGAGAGATGCGAAGTAGAGCGGATAGTAGATCGTCTGCCGCCAGGCCGAGCCGCCGGTCTCGGTCATGATCGGCGCAATGACGTTCACGAGCTGGGCAATGCAGGCGATCTTCACGCGGTCGGCACGCCGGATGAAGGTGTTGAGGATGCAGCCGACGACCAGAACATCCTCGAAATTGTAGACTTCCTCGAGCAGCGGCGGCGCAATCGGCCAGTCCCAGCTCTCGAAGTTCTGATGGTCCTGTTGGCGAACGTGGTACCAGACGTTCCACTCGTCGAAGCAGATGTAGACGTCCTTCTTGGAGCGCTTCTTGGCCTTGGTGTAGTCGATAACGCTGCCGATGGTGTGGATATAGCGGTCCATGACCACCGGTTTTGCCAGGAAATTCAGATAATTATTCTCGTAATTCTCGAAATACATGTGGAGCGACACATGATCGACGGCGTCGTAGCATTCGTCGAGCACGGTCGCCTCCCATTCGGGATAGGTCGGCATGTAGCTGTGCGACGAGCCGCAGACGATGAGCTCCAGCGCAGGAGTCGTATTTGCGCATGGCCTTGGCGGTCTCGTGGGCGACGCGGCCGTATTCGGCCGCCGTCTTGTGGCCGACCTGCCAGGGCCCGTCCATCTCGTTGCCGAGGCTCCAGACCTTGACGTTGTAAGGGTCGGCGCGGCCGTTCTTGCGCCGCAGGTCGCTCCAATAGGTGCCGCCCGGATGGTTGGTGTATTCGAGCAGGTTGCGGGCGGCGTCGAGGTCGCGCGAACCGAGATTGACCGCCAGCATCATCTCGGTGCCGGCCGCCTCGCACCAGGCGCCGAATTCGTCGGTGCCGACCCAGTTCGGCTCCTTGGTGCGCCAGGCCAGGTCGAGCCGTACCGGACGCTCCTCGCGTGGACCGATGCCGTCCTCCCAGCGATAGGCGGAGACGAAATTGCCGCCGGGATAGCGGACCAGCGGGGGCTTCAGATCGCGCACCAGGCCCATGACGTCGCCACGAAATCCGTTGGCGTCGGCGGTGGGGTGATCCGGCTCGTAGATGCCGCCGTAAACCGCGCGGCCGAGATGTTCCAGGAAGGCGCTGTACACCCGATCGTCGATCGGACTGATGACGAAATCCTTGTGAACTGAAACCCGCGCCTTCATCGTTTTCGCGCTCCCCAAAGGCTTTATTATATATCGCAAGTCTCGATACGTATCATATCGATACCGGCAATCGGGTGCAATAGTCTGCCGCTGGTTTCAGCCCGCCAGGTGGCCCTGGCACTGCAATCGTATGGCGATTGTGCGGACCGCTCCAGCGCGCCGACGGTTCGGGCAAGGCGGACCTGGCGGCAGCTCCCCGACGTCGACCAGCCGCATCGCGGCTCTCTCTGGACTTAACGATCCGGCAACCATCCCCGGTAACAAAACCGGTGCATGTGGGGCGTAGGCTCAATGGCCGATCGCGAGCCGTGAGAGCGAAAAACCGTGTCCCATTCGCTGATGCGTTTCTTTCGCCCGGTGATCCGGGACGAAAAGGAGCTGGTGGCGTTCGTTGTGCGCACCTGCATCATCTGCGCGGGCGCGGCGCTCGCCGTCGATGTGGTCAACCAGATGATCTTCTTCGAGAGCTGGACGACCAGCCTGCGCTCCTGGGGCGTCACGGTGGCGCTGGCCACGGCCATCGCCCTGCCCGTATCCCGCGCCATCGGCAAGGCGCACCTGGCACTGTTCCGCTCCAAGACGGCGGTCGAGACGCTGAGCCGTACCGACGAGTTGACCGGCCTGTTGAACCGGCGCGCGCTCATGGAGATCGCAGATGACACAGCCGCCCGAGACGATGGTGCTGGTGATTGCCGACATCGACCACTTCAAACGGGTCAACGACAACCATGGTCACATGGCGGGCGACGCGGTGATCCGCATGGTCAGCCGTATCGCACAGGTCGAGCTTGGCGACCTCGGGGCGCTCGGCCGCGTCGGCGGCGAGGAATTCGCGCTGCTGACCTCCGACGTTTCGCCGTCCCTGCTGGTGCTGAGACTCGAGAACCTCCGCACGCGCATTTCGCTCACCCCGGTGATTGCCGAGGGTGGCGCGGCCATTCATGTCACCATATCGGCCGGCGTGGCGATCCGTGGCGCCGATCGGGGTTTCGACGACCTCTATGCCGATGCGGACCGGGCGCTTTACGATGCCAAGGCATCGGGCCGCAACCGCATCAGCTATTCGCCGCTGTTTGCCGACACTTGCGGTTCGACGCTGGCGCACAGGGTGGCGAGCGGCCGGCGAACGTCCGACCACGCTGCCACCGACCGCGATATGGGCTCGTCCTCGGTGGCCTGAGCGCTAGACGCTCATGCCGCCATCGACCATCAGCATGGCGCCGGTGGTGAAACTGCTCCGATCCGAGGCGAGATGGAGCACGGTCTGCGCCACCTCCTCGGCGCGGGCGTGGCGGCCGAGCGGAATCATCTCATTGAACATCTGGGTGGCGTTGCGGCCGATGACCGAAGTGATGCCGGCCTCCACCTTGTTCTGGAACTCGTTGTCGATGGGCCCGGGATGGATGGTGTTGACGCGAATGCGGCGCGGCGCCAGCTCCTTGGCGAGGCAGCGCATCAGACCGACCTGGGCGTGCTTGGCGGTGATGTAGGCATAGACGCCGGGATCGCCGCGGGTGGCGGCGACGCTCGAGGTGATGACGATGCTGCCGCCGTCGTTCATGTGGGGCACGACATATTTGGCCATCAGGAATGGCCCGCGGACATGGACGGCGTAGACGGCGTCGAAGACGTCCTCGGGATAGGCTTCGATCGGCGCGACGACGCCGAAATTGCCGGCATTGCTGAAGAGCACATCGATGGCGCCGAAGGCCGTCACCGCGGTCTCGACGGCACCGGCGACATCCGCGGTGCGGCTGACATCGGCCAGCGCGGTCGCCACCCGGTCGGCCGGCAGGCCGGCGGTGGCCTCCTTGAGCGCCGCTTCGTTGCTGTCGACGAGGACAACGCGGGCGCCCTCCTCCAGGAACAGGCGCACGGCGGCCAGACCGAGGCTGCCGGCGCCGCCGGTGACGATACAGGTCTTGCCGGCAAGCAGCAGCGGACGATCGGTGGTCGGCATCGGGGACAAGCTCCTTGCTCAGACGATCAGAAGATCGAGGAAGTTCTGGTCGCCGGCGAGCGCGGCGGACTGGCCCTCGGCCACCACCTCGCCGCGCTGCATGACCATGACGCGGGAACAGATCGTCATGGCAAGCTGCGGGTTCTGGTCGACCAGGATCAGCGCCAGCTTGTGCTCGTTGGTGACCGCGATAAGAGCGCGGGTGAGGCTCTGTACGATGGAGGGCTGCAGGCCTTGGCTCAGCTCGTCGACGATCAGCAGCCGCGGCCCCATGGCAAGCGCGCGGGCGAGCGCCAGCTGCTGCTGCTGGCCGCCGGAGAGCGTGCCGGCCGGTTGATTGCGGCGGAGCGCCAGATCGGGAAACAGGGCGAAGACGTCGATCGGCGTGGCGGCATAGGCCGAGCGATGCGCCAGTTCGATGTTCTCCGACACGGTCAGGCGCGAAAAGACGCCGCGGTCGTCGGGGACGAAGGTGACGCCGAGGCGCGCCAGCCGGCGGGCATCGCGTGGCGGCACCGGCTGCCCGTCGATGCTGAGCGCGCCGGAGAAGCGGTCGGCGAGCCCCATGATCGCGCGCAGCAGCGTCGTCTTGCCGACGCCGTTGCGGCCGAGCAGCGCCAGCGTTTCGCCCTCGGCGAGCGAAAAGGAGACGTCGTTGACGATGCGGATGGCGCCGTAGCCGCCGACGATGGTGCGCGCCTCGATGAGCATCAGGCCATCCCGAGATAGGCGCGGCGGACGATGGGATCGGCGGAGACCACGTCCATCGTCCCCTCGCTGATGATGCGGCCGTGATGCAGGCAGATGACGCGGTCGGCGAGGTCGCGGACGATCTCCATGTCATGCTCGACGCAGACGATGGCGCAACCGACCTCGTCGCGCAGCGCGCGCAGCGTCTGGGCAAGCTTGCCGGCATCGTTGCGGGCAAGCCCCGCGGCCGGCTCGTCGAGCAGCAGGACCTCGGGGCGCGCGCACAGCGCCATGGCGATCTCCAGCGCGCGGCGGTCGCTCAATGAGAGCGTCTCGACACGCTGGTCGCCGTGCCGGGTTTCCAGCGCGGCATAGCCGGCCGGAAGCGGTGCGACGAAGCCCGCCTCCTGGCGCGCCAGCATCAGATGTTCGTTGACGCTCAGGCCGGCGAACAGGCTCGGCACCTGGAAGGTACGCGCCAGGCCGGCGGCGACACGCTCATGCGGTGGCGTCTCCTCGATGGACCGACCGCCGAGCGTCACGGTGCCGGCGTCGGGCTGAAGGGCGCCGGAGAAGACGTTGAGCAGCGTGCTCTTGCCGGCGCCGTTGGGGCCGATGAGGCAGACGATCTCGGCCGGCTTCACGGCAAGGGTAACGCTGCTCAGGACCCGGTTGCCGACAAAGTTCTTTTCGATGCCGGTGCAGGCGAGCGCATCGTCGCCGGCGGCGCGGCGGACAGCGGGCGCCGCCGCTGCCACAGGCGTGGTCTCGGCCAGGTGCTCGCGCGTGCGCAAGAGGCCGGCGATGCCGTTCGGCACGAGCAGCACCGAGACGATGAAGAGCAGGCCGAGAATGAGCAGGTAGTAGGAGCCCAGAGAACTCGCCAGCGCATCCTGGCCGTAGGTGAGCGCGACGGCGCCGAGCATCGGCCCGAGGATGGAGTTCTTGCCGCCGATGGCGACCCAGACCAGCACCTGGGTGGACAGGACGATGCCGACCCGGTCCGGGCTGACGCTCGACATCCACGGCGCCGACAGGGCGCCGGCGATGGCCGCGACGATGGCGCTCAGCGTGAAGGCAATGACCCGGCCCTTGAAGACGGGAATGCCGAGATGCTCGGCGCGCTGGTCATTGAGGCGGATGGCGGTCAACCGGTTGCCGAGCGGGCGGTTGAGCACGCCGAACCACAGCGCTGCGACGAGACCCGTGATCGCCACCAGGCAGATCCAGTAATAGATGGTGGTGCCGGTCAGCGGCGGCACGAAGAGGCCGGAACTACCGCCGGTGACCGACCACCAGTCGCGGGCGACCTTCTCGGCAAGCAGCGTGATGGCAAGCGTCAGCACCGCCATGGTCGACGGATTGGTCGAGCGGCGCAGCCCCGCGGCGGCGATGAGCGCGCCGGCGCCACCGGCCAGCAGGACGGCGATCAGGCCGCCAATCTCAGGCGAAACGTGGTGGGTGATGGCGATGGCGATGCCATAGACGCCAAGGCCAAAGAAGACGGCATGGCCGATCGAGACGATGCCGGTGCGGCCCCAGGCGAGATCGAGCCCGACGGCGAACAGGCCGTAGGTAAGGCCGAGCCCGATGAGGCCGACCTTGAACTCGCTGAGCGTGAAGGGGACGAGCACCGCCGCCGCCAGTAGCATGACGGGGACGAGCAGCCTGAAATTCAAGCGTCCGACCACGCGCTAGCCGCACTGCAGATCGTTCTTCACCAGCCCGACGTCCTTGACGATCTTGTAGAGGCCGCCCTTCTGGATCTGGATGATGTACATCGGATAATCCGGGTTCATGGTGGTCGGATCGATCTTGATGGGCTTGTCCGACAGGATCGTGCTGGCCTCGACGCCCTTGAAGGCATCGAAGACGGCCTTGCGGTCGTAGGTACCGACCTTCTCGACCGCCGCCCTGACGAAATCCAGCGAGTAGTAGGACGTCGCCGCCACCTGCGGGATGGGTCCGGCGCCGTACTTGGCGGCGAAATCGGCGACGAACTTCTTGTTGGCTGCGGTCTGGATGTCGTCGGTGTAGTGGACGCAGGTGTACTGGCCGTCCACCGCATCGCCCATGGCCGGATAGAACTCCGGCTGCAGGTTGACGCCGGTGAGATGGGCGCCGGGCAGGAGGCCGAGGCTCTGCGCCTGCTTGACGAAGGCGATGGCGTCGCCGCCGACCACCGCCGAATAGATGACGTCGGGCTTGGCCGACTTGATCTTGGCGATCATGCTCGACCAGTCGGCGGTGCCGAGCGGCGCGTAGATCTCGTCGACGACGGTGACGCCGGCTTCCTTCATGTAGCGCTTGGCGACGTCGAGATAGGCGTGCGGGAAGGAAAAGTCCGAGCCGATGAGCAGGAACTTCTTGCCGAACTTGTCGGCGACGAAGGGCACCAGCGGCGCGTTGAGGGCGAAGGAGTTGGCGCCCATCATGACCGTGGTGGCGTCGCAGAAGGAGTGCCAGAAGCCGACCTCGGGGAAGAGCACCGGCACGCCCGCCGCTGCGCACAGCTGGCTGGCGACCACCTCCTCGTCATTGGTGATGGTGCCGAAGATCAGGTCGACGTTCTCCTCCTGGATGAACTTCTTGATCACCGTGCCGGCGACGGCGGGAACCGCCTGGGTGTCCTGGCTGACGACGTCGATCTTCTGTCCGGCGATGCCGCCGGCGGCGTTCATCGTCTCGACGGCGAGATCGAAGCCGCGCTGCATGGAAATGCCTTCCGGCGCCACCGGGCCGGTGAGCGGCGCGACGAAGCCGATCTTGTAAGGCCGCGTGCCCATGAAGCCGGCGGCGCGGGCGCTGCCGGCGGCCAATCCACCGAGGCCGCCGAGGGCGCCGACCGCGGCAAGCCCGCCGATGCCGAGCCCGAACGAACGCCGCGTCAGCCGCCGCGACAACACGCCTGCCTGCGGCAGAGTCTCTTTATCCTTGGTCATGCTCCCCTCCTTGCTGTTTTCCAGGTCCACGAGAAGCCCTGGGGTTTTATGGCGATGAACAGCGCCAAGAGGCCGAAGAGGATGCCTTCGGCCATGGTGACGTTGAGGTAGGCCTGCAACATCGTGAAAGTGAACTCGACGGCGATGGCACCGACGACCGGCCCGGCCAGCGATCCCGGCTTGGCGATGAGCACGGCAAAGAAGGCCGGCGCCAGCCAGGACAGGCCGAGTGTCGGCGTGATGGCGAGCGTCGGCGCGACCAGCGCGCCGGCGAGCACCGCGAGCGCGGTCGCCACCGAAAAGACCATGGCGAACATGCGCTCAGGCGAGATGCCCATGACCGCGGCCATTTCGACATTATCGATAGAGGCGCGCAGCCTGAGGCCGAGCGAGGTGCGATAGACCAGCGTCAGCAGCGCCGCGAGCAGCACGACGACGCCGGCGATCACGGCAAGGCGATAGGTCGGATAGGTCAGCTCGCCCAGTGCGACCTGACCGGGAAGCGGCGAGTCGACACCCTTCTGGGAGACCGTGAAGACGGCGGCGACCGTCTGTTCGAGCACGATGCCGATGCCCCAGGTGGCAAGCAGCGTGGCGATGAAGCCCTTGTCATAGACCCAGCGCAGGACGGCGCGCTCCAGCACGAGCCCGAGGATCAGCCCAAAGACGACGGTGAGAACCAGCGCCAGCGCGAACGGCAGGCCGCGCAGCGCATACATGCAATAGGCGCCGACCATCATCAGGTCGCCTTGGGCGACGTTGACAATCTTGAGTTCGCCGAGGATGAGGCCGAGGCTGAAGGCGACGAGCGCCAGGACCGCCGAGACCCAGACGAAATCGAGTAGAATCTGAAGCCAGCCGCTCATCGCCCGACCGCTTCCGCGTGGCCGGCGGCGGATGCAAGGATCGTGGCATCGATCGCAAGCAAGTCGCGCTCCCTCCCTGACCGACTTGCCGGGCAAAAGGTCCCGGTGAGTTGCCTGGTCTGCGCCGGAGACGCGCATAGCGCCGGAGCCGCCGAGGCTTATTGCTCTTGCGCGCCGGGACCGGTTGCGTCCCCCCAAAGCCCGGCGCGCTGCACCCATTATAGTTTGAAACCAAACTATATGGAAGCTGTCCGTTGGACGGAGGGCCAAGAAATTTGCCCCCCGCCCACAGACGTTCACCGGGCCGGCAAGCGCCGCTGGCGCGTGTTCGCATGTCGGCGCGGTGCACGAAATCGCGGGAGACTTGCCCTTCCCTGCGGTTGGGGCATCGTGTCACGCTATCGGTCGACAGCGAGGACCTGAGTCCGTGACCAGCCTGACCACGATCGTCTCCACGATCACCGCGTCCTTCCTCGCCTCGTTCGTCGAGGTGGTGGAAGCTTTCACCATCGTGCTTGCCGTCGGCCTGACGCAAAGCTGGCGCCCGGCCTTCATCGGCAGCGGCCTGGCGCTCCTCGTGCTGGCGGCGCTGGTGGCGGTGTTCGGTCCCCTCCTCGGCCTGGTGCCGATCCACGTGCTGCAGTTCGTCGTCGGGGTTCTCCTCATCCTGTTCGGCATGCGCTGGCTGAGGAAAGCCATCCTGCGCTCGATCGGCGTGCTGGCGCTGCACGACGAAGAGAAGGCCTTCGCCAGAGAGACCGAGGCCCTCACGCGCAGCGCCAGGGAGCAGCGGGCCGACTATCTGGCAGGCATCGCGGCCTTCAAGGCGGTGCTGCTGGAAGGCACCGAGGTGGTGTTCATCGTGATCGCGGTCGGCACGACGCACGGGTTGACGCTCTACGCTTCGCTCGGGGCGTTTGCCGCCTTCGTCGTCGTCATGGCGATCGGCCTGGCGGTGCATCGCCCGTTGTCGCAGGTGCCGGAAAACACGCTCAAATACGTCGTCGGGCTGATGCTCACCACCTTCGGCGTCTTCTGGACCGGCGAGGGCATCGGCGCCGAATGGCCGGGCGCCGACCTGTCGCTTTTCGGCATCTTCATCATCTTCGGCGCGGCATCGCTGGCGCTGACGCGCTGGCTCCGGGCCGCCCGTGCCGGCGGCGGCGGTGAAGCCGAGGCCCTGCGATGAACGCGCTTCGCCTCGTCTACAAGGAAATCGTCGGCCTGTTCATCGACGACGGGGCTCTGGCGCTCCTGTCGCTGGTGCTGATCGCGGTCGTGGCCGGGCTGGTCGAGCTGGCCGGCCTGCCGGCGCTGCTGGGCGCGTTTCTGCTGCTGGTCGGCTGCCTCGTGATCCTGGCGGACAGCGTGCGGCGCGGTTGCCGCGGCAGGTGAGACCGGCGACGGAACGGCGACCGGTGGCGCGGTTTTGATCACGGCAAGTGTAGGATCGCCGCCACGCATCTGTTACAAACACCTGCATGTCCGCGAGCAATTCAGAAACATCGGCGCGCGCCAGCGCGCACCCGTCGGTCGCGCCTGCGGGTGAGGCTGTCCCTGAGGGCGATGCTGCCCAGACGGGCGATGGCGCCGTGCCGGAAGAACCTCCCCCTCTTCAGGAGAAAACCGGGACGGGGAACGCCACTGCCCCGGCCGTGACGCCGGAGGTTGCCGCCCCTCCCGCTCAGGAACCGCCAGCGGCGGGAGCCGCGCCCGAAGACACGCCGCCGCCGGACCCATTGGCGGCGACCGAGGCCGCGGCTTCCGGCGGGCCGCCGCCAAGCCACTCGGCACCGTCGGCCAGCGAGGTGGAACTGAAGCTTCTGGTCGATGCGGAGCGCATGGCCGACTTCAATGCGGCGCCGGTCATCGTGGCCAACGCGCGCAACAAGGGCAGTCATAAGCATCTCAAGGCCGTGTATTACGACACGCCCGACCAGCTCCTCCGGCGGAACGACCTCAGCCTCAGGGTCCGGCAGAGCGGCCAGCGCTTCGTGCAGACCGTGAAGGCGGAATCGGGCGACGATCCGCTGCGCCGCGGCGAGTGGGAAGCCAGCGTCGTCTCCTTCGCCCCCGATGTCGGGCTGGCGATGCCCTTCGTCCCGGCAAAACTGCGCGAGGCCCTGAGATCGCAGCCGCTGGAGCCGATCTTCATCTCCGACATCCGCCGGCACCAGCGCCTGATCGATCTGCCGTCGGGCACGGTGGAGATCGCCTTCGACCAGGGGATGCTGAAGGCCGGTGACCGCGTGCAGGCGGTCAGCGAGATCGAACTGGAACTCAAGGAAGGCAGCCCCGCGACGATCTATGAGGTGGCGCTGCAGCTCGCCGACTGCGGCGCGGTGCGCCCGTCGATCCGCAGCAAGGCGGCACGCGGCTTCGATCTGGCGGCCGACACGCCGCCGCCTGCCAAGAAACCGCGGAAGCAGGACGTCGACCCGTCCCAGCCGCTCGACGAGGCATTTGCCGCGATCCTGGGCTCCTGCCTGCGCGATCTGCTGATTTCGCTGCCGGCGGCAGAGGACGGCCGCGATCCGGAGGGTGTCCATCAGGTCCGCGTGGCCTCCCGGCGCCTGCGCTCGGCGCTCGATTCGATGCGCAGCATCATCACGTCACCGACGCTGGATGCGTTGCGCGTGGACGCCAGGTGGCTGGCGTCGAGCCTTTCGGCGGCGCGCACCTGGGACATCTTCAAGGGCGAGACGCTGCCCGCCGTGGCGGGGAACTGCCCGGCAATCGCCGGCTTCGACACGCTCGGCGCCGGTGCGGAGGAACGGCGGCTTGCCGCCTATGACGATGCGCGCAAGGCGCTGACTGACAATCGCAGCGCCCGTTTCGTGATCCGCCTCGGCGGCTGGATCGAGGCGCGCGGCTGGCGCAGCGACGTCGGACCGGAGCACATGGCGCTGCTCGCCGAGCCGGCCTTCAGCTTCGCGCAACGTATCCTGTCGATCCACCACACCAAGGTGCTGAAACGCGGCCACCACTTCAAATCGCTCAGCGCCACGCAGCGCCACCGGCTGCGGCTTGCCGTGAAGAAACTGCGCTATGTGGCTGATTTCCTGCTGCCGCTGTGCACCGACCGCAGGTCCGCCCGGCAGTTCACCGAACGGCTTGCCGACCTGCAGGAGGAACTCGGCGCCTTCAACGACATGGCGGCGACCGGATCGTTGCTGTCCGATCTCGTGGCGCTATCGGCCGAGAGCGGTGCGGCGGCTGCAGCGATCGCCGGCTGGCAGGCCCACGCCATGGTCGGTGCCGAGGCGCGCCTGCGCAGCGCCTGGCGGGATTTCGCCAAGACCCGGCCGCCCTGGGCTCAGCCGGCGATCCTGTAAACGGTTGAAGTCGGCGGCAATGGCCAGCTGATTTGGAATTGTTCTTAAGTAACCTGGAATAAATTGCGTTCGCATTTGATCCTTATCTATATGGGGCCTGCGAACGCCCCATATATATGGCGCTCGCAAAGACACCCTACGGATACGACGACCATGAGTTTCGCCCCCGACGCACTGGAGCAGCTACCGCCGCATTTCCCGTTGGGGCATGCCCGGCGCGGTTTTCGCGGACACATCTGCAATATCAGCGTGAGCGACGAGACCTGCGGCCTGCCGACGGCGGAACTCGAGCGCCGGCTGATCGAACTCGGCTTCACCGAGGGCGCCGCCGTCGAGATCCTGCATGAGGGAATCATCGGGCGCGATCCGATCGCGGTGCGCGTGAACAACGCCACCGTCGCCCTGCGTCGTCGCGAGGCAATGGCGGTCTTTGTGCGCTGACCGGATCCAGGCCAGACCCATGGACAGAGTGATTGTCGGCGCCCGCCACCTTGCGCTGGTCGGGACGCCGAACAGCGGCAAGACTGCGCTGTTCAATGCGCTGACCGGCAGCAAGCAGAAGGTTGCCAACTATCCCGGCGTGACGGTGGAGCGGAAGACCGGCGTGGTGTTCACGCCGGCGGGTCACAGTTTCACGCTGGTCGATCTGCCCGGCACCTATTCGCTGCGCGCGCGCAGTCCCGACGAAGAGGTGACGCGGGACGTCGTGCTCGGCCGCTTCGCAGGCGAGACCCAGCCCGACGTGCTGCTGTGCGTGGCCGATGCCACCAATCTCCGTCTCGCCCTGCGGCTGACGCTCGAACTCAAGCGCCTCGGCCTGCCGGTGGTCGTCGTGCTCAACATGATCGACATCGCACGCCGGCGCGGCATCGAGATCGATCTCGAAGGGCTGTCGGCCGAAATGGGGATGCCGGTGACGACCTCGGCGGCGGTGCGCCGCGGCGGCACCGAGGAGGTGATCCGCCTGCTCGACAAGATAGCCGACGAGGATGCCAAGCCACATCTGGTGAACGACTGGGCGCCGCCGACCGCCAGCGAGCTGCGCGCCGCCCAGCGCGAAGCCGACCGCATCATGCGCGCCGTGGTGCGCATGCCGCCGAAGCCGGACACGCTGACCACGCGGCTCGACGCGGTGCTGCTGCACCCGGTGGCCGGTCTGTTCATCCTGCTGGCCGTGCTTTTCGTGATGTTCCAGGCGGTCTTCACCTGGGCAGGCCCGCTGATGGATCTCATTTCGCAGGGGTTCGAGGCGCTCGGCGCCATTGTTCATCAGACGCTGCCCGCAGGGCTGCTGCAGAGCTTCCTCCAGGACGGCATCATCGCGGGCGTCGGCGGGGTTGTCGTCTTCCTGCCGCAGATCCTCATCCTGTTCCTGTTCATCCTCCTCCTGGAGGATCTCGGCTACATGGCGCGCGCCGCCTTCCTGATGGACCGCATCATGGGCGGCGCCGGGCTGCACGGGCGCGCCTTCATCCCGCTTCTGTCGAGCTTCGCCTGCGCCATTCCCGGCATCATGGCGACGCGGGTCATCGACAGCCCGCGCGACCGGCTGACCACCATCTTGGTGGCGCCGCTGATGACCTGCTCGGCGCGCATCCCGGTCTATACGCTGATCATCTCCGCCTTCATTCCGGCCAGGCAGGTCTGGGGATTCAACCTGCAGGGGCTGGTCATGTTCGGCCTCTATGCCGCCGGCATCGCCAGCGCGCTCGGCGTTTCGGCGCTCGCCAAGTTCTTCTTCTGGCGCAACGACCCGACGCCCCCGTTCATGCTCGAACTGCCGGACTACAAGCTGCCGCGGCCGCGCAGCGTCCTCCTCGGGCTGGCCACGCGCGCCAAAATCTTCCTGAAACGTGCCGGCACGATCATCTTCACCATGGCAGTGGTGATCTGGTTCCTGGCGACGTTTCCGGGTGCTCCGGCCGACGCGACCGGCCCGGCGATCGACTACAGCTTCGCCGCAATCATCGGCCACTTCATCGCGCCGATTCTGGCGCCCGTCGGCTTCAACTGGCAGATCGCCGTGGCGCTGGTGCCCGGCATGGCGGCACGCGAGGTGGCGGTGGCGGCGCTCGGCACCGTCTATGCCATCCAGGGCGGCGAAGCGGCCATCGGCTATGCGCTGGCCAACAGCTGGAGCCTGGCGACCGCGCTTGCCCTGCTCGCCTGGTACATCTTCGCGCCGCAATGCGCCCCGACGCTGGCGGTGATCCGTCGTGAAACCGGCGGCTGGAAATGGATGTGGGTGGCCGCCGGCTACATGCTCGCCCTGGCCTATCTGGCGGCGTTCGTCACCTATCACGTCGCCGTCGCGCTCGGCGCGGGCTAGGCGACAAGGACGCCGACGCGTCGGGCGCCTGTCAGCCCACTTCTTTCGAGCAGATCTCAATCCGTTCAAGCGCCTGAGCCAACCGCTTGGATGCGACACCTGTCACTGCACGCGCAGATTCGTCCGTAGTTCAAACCTTATGGACGCGACCGACTTGTGCACAGCCGCCCCATTCTGCCGCGCAGACTGCTTTTCCGGCTAACTATCTCATACTAGAATTAAAACAATAAAAAAACAAAACACTGGGAGAAGCGCCAGCTCAAGACGCCAAAATAAAAGGAGGCAACTAGCGGAGGATTACCATGCCTTTCAAGGACGTACTCCTGTTCCTGCATCCGACTTTTGGCGTACTCGGGACAATTGGGGCGGTGTGGGTTTTCGTCGAAACCCTGAACGCAACCGAAGGCAATCAACAACGGATCTGGTCTGCCAGCCTGATCACGGCTGGCTTGTTCGCGCTGACCTGGTTCTTCGCGGGCTGGTTCTACACAATCTACTATCGCAGCGGCGATCAGCAGCTCATCGAAAACGGTCCGGTTCCGTGGGCTCACGCCTTCTTCATGGAGACGAAGGAGCACCTGTTCTTCATACCGCTGATCCTGGCGTTCTATCTGCCGTTCGTGGCGCGTCTGAAACTGTCCGCCAACAAAGCGGCACGCGCCATGGTGCTGACGATCACGGCCCTCATTGCCCTGCAGGGGCTCGCCATTGAAGGGGCCGGCGCGATCATCAACTGGGGGGCGAAGGCAGCTCTGGCCCAGACGGTTCAGGCGCCGCCGGCCAACACCGCGAACCCGGCGAACGCAGAGCAAAAGGTGCAGTGATGGCGACAACAGACACTCAGGGCCAGTCGGTCAGCGCAAACGAGAATGCCGCCGCCGCGTTTGGTTTGTCGGCAGCAATCACCGTCGTCTTCAACGTCCTGCTCGCCTTCATCAAGGATTCGTGGCCAGCGCTCAACTCGTTCATGGCGTCCCTGACCGGCCATCACTGGCGGACCCACGGCATAGTGGACGTCATCCTGTTCTTCGTGCTCGGATGGTTCTTCACGGCGCGCGGGATCGGCGGGGGCAAGTTGACGAACAACTCGGCAGTAACGGTGGGCGGCGCCGTCATCATTGCGTCCGCAGCGTTGGGGCTCTGGTTCCTCTTCATCTGAGCGGAACCGGCGGGCAGAAACGCGAACGATGGGTCCGACCCCGGTGGGGCACATGCCTCGCCGGGGTTGAACGGTGTGGCGCTTGGTACGTCGTCGGGCCGTTGCCGCTGACTATCGAATCCGGCCGGGCGACAGCATCCAGTCACCCGAATCCTTGCCGATACCGGCGACGGCAACCACACGGATTTCGTTCGTTCTGGCTTTCGCTGCCGAGCCGCTCGTGCCCAGAGCACCGACCAAACTGGATCGCCCGCCAACCTGGTCTAGATTGGTCAGTCGCCTCTGCCGGCCCTTCGAACGAATGCTGAAGCATCCCCATGACGGCTGCAAATGTTCTACTGGTCATTGTCGCTTTGGCTTTCGCCTGGAGCATGGGGGCGCACTACACCGGCGCCTGCATGGGCATGCCGCATGCGACCGGAAGCATTCGCCTCTGGCCCGCGCTGTTGTTGATGGCGCCGCTCACCCTGATTGGTGCTGCGTTCCTCAGTCATCGGGTGCTCGAGAACATAGGACACAATGTCCTCGTCGCGGATCGAACTCGGCGCCGCCCCAGCCATCGCGATCATCGGCGCCGCCTTTGTCCTGACAACGCTGTTCACCCAGCAACGGATACCGAGCTCGACGATTCAGATCCTCGTTTTCTGCATCGTCGGAGCCGGCTCTGCGCTTGGTCTTGCGATCCGGTGGCACACGATCATTCGTCTGGTCGTCCTGTGGGCGCTCGCACCTGCCGTCGCCTGCGCTCTCGGCTACCTCTTCACGAAAGCATTTGATGCACTTCCCGGTTTTGCTGCCAGCGGCACCGCCGGCGCGATCGGTCGCGCGCTGGTCGTGGTCGGAGGCGCCGCCTCGCTGACAATGGGCGCGAACGACGTATCGAACGCGACCGCCGTCTTTCTCACGACAGGCTTCTCCGGCCCCCTTGTCGCGGGACTAATCGGCGGCATCGGTCTTGCGGTCGGCGTGCTCACCTGGGGGCGGCCGCTCCTGGAACGGGTGGCATTCGACATCGTCAAGCTCGATATGCCCATGGCAACCGCTGCGCAGCTCGTTCAGGCGATCGTTGTTCTGACGGCGGTGTTCTTCGGCTATTTCACCTCGATGAACCAGGCGCTCGTTGGAGCCATGGCCGGCGCTGGCCTGGCTCGTGGGCGCGAAACCATCGACAGGCAAGTAATTTTCGGCGTCCTCCGCGGGTGGATCATCGGCCCCGTCGCCGGCGCTGTCCTCGGTTTCGTCCTCGCGTCAATTGGCAAGCTCTTCTAGCCAACGCAATTCACAGCTCTCATCGCCATTGAGGGCGTCGGCGCGGAAGCATTTCTCGCCGGGGTTGAAGGATACGGTGCCTGGGCACGCCTTCGCGGACGGCGGTCGCCACTTTGACCCTGATCAAATCCAACCGGTGGCATCGGCCCTAGCCTTCATGCATGCGCACTCCCCTGCATGCCGAGTCCGCCGCCATGCCTTTGCGTCCTCTGCTGCAGGACCTTCGGGCCCTGCTGCTGGGCGCGGTTCCGCTGGCGGTGATCCAGCCGATCCTCGACCGCATCGCCACCAATGTCGCCCGCTCGCGGCCGGAGCTCTTCGCCCGGCTCGGGAGCCAATCCGGCAAACGCTTCCTCATCGATCCGACCGACCTGCCCTTCGTCCTCGTGCTCATCCCCGATCCTGTGAAGCCGATCCTCAAGGCGCACCGGCGGACGGAGAAGCCGGCGCACGATGCGGCGATCGCCGGAACCTTCTTCCGCCTGCTCGACCTGATCGACGGCGAGCTTGACGGCGATGCCCTGTTCTTCACCCGCGACTTGCAGGTGCAGGGCGACACCGAAGCCGTGGTGACGCTGCGCAACGCACTCGACGACATGGAGGGCAGCGCGATGGACAGCGTGCTCGGCTCGCTCGGGCCGCTGGCGAAACCCGCGAATTTCGTGCTCTCGGCACTCAGGCCGAAGAAAGCGCAAGGTAATCATGGCTGACACGGGCTTCCAGCGCCCGGAACTGGTGTGCCCGGCGGGAACGCCGGCGGGCCTGCGCACCGCCGTCGATGCCGGTGCCGATACCGTCTATTGCGGCCTGCAGAACGCCACCAATGCGCGCAACTTCCCGGGCCTGAACTTCACGCCGGCCGAGATCGAACGAGCGGTCGCCTATGCCCATGACCGCGGCGCCAAGGTGCTGCTGGCGGTCAACACCTTTCCGCCGGCCGGGCAGTTCGACCTGTGGCGCGACGCCATTGACCTGGCGCCACGCGTCGGTGTCGACGCGGTGATCGTCGCCGATATCGGCGTCGCCGACTATGCCTCCAATGCCTATCCCGACCTCAGGCTGCACCTGTCGGTCCAGGGCGGGGCCTCCTCGCCGGAGGCGATCCGCTTCAACTGCGAAGCCTTCGGCATCAAGCGCGTGGTGCTGCCGCGCATGCTGACGGTCGCCGAGATCGCCAGCGTCCACCGGCAGATCCCGTGCGAGATCGAAGCCTTCATCTTCGGTTCGATCGGCATGATGGCCGAGGGGCGCTGCAGCCTGTCGAGCTATGCCACGGGCTTATCGACCAACATGGACGGCGTGTGCTCGCCGGCGGCCGACGTCCACTACGAAGAGGATGCCGACCACACTCTGACCACGCGGCTCGGCGAATTCGTCATCGACCGCTACGCCGCCGGCGAGAATGCCGGCTATCCGACCATCTGCAAGGGCCGCTATCTGTGCGGCGCCGCCAACGATCCGGCCTATGCCTTCGAGGAGCCGGTGAGCCTCAACCTGTCCGGGCTGCTGCCCGAACTCGCCAAGGCCGGCGTCACCGCACTCAAGATCGAAGGCCGGCAACGCAGCCGCGCCTATGTCAAGACGGTGGTCTCGGCCTTCCGCAAGGCGATCGACGACATCATGGCGGGGCGCGACCCGGGCCTGGCGAACCTCATTGCGCTGACCGAGGGTCACCGGGAAACCGAAGCCGCCTATCGGAGCAAGGCATGGCGATAGCTGGCGAGATCGAGACAGGCGGGGCGAGCGCGGCGCAAGCGGCGTCGCTGACGCTGGGTCCGGTGCTGTTCAACTGGAAGCCGGAGCGCTGGCGGGATTTCTATTTCCGCGTCGCCGACGAAGCATCGGTCGAAACTGTCACGCTCGGCGAGGCGGTCTGCTCGAAACGGGCGCCGCTGTTCGACGACTATTTCGAGGCGGTGGCGGCGCGCCTGGAGGCGGCCGGCAAGACGGTGGTGCTGTCGACGCTGGCCGAGGTTTTTCTCCCCGCCGACCGCAAGCTGGTTGCGGACATCACCGCGCAGGACAAGCGCATGGTCGAGGTCAACGACGCCTCGGCGCTCTATCACCTCGGCGGCCGGCCGCACGCCATCGGTCCCTTCATGAACGTCTATAACGAGCGGACGGTGGCGGTGCTGGCGATGGGCGGCGCGAAGAACTTCACGCTGCCGGTGGAAATGCCGGCGCCCGCCATCCGCGCGCTGACCGAAGCGACCCGCGAGCTCGCCGTGACCTATGAGGTCATGGTCTTCGGGCGCATGCCGCTGGCGCTGTCGGCGCGCTGCTATCACGCCCGGGTGCACGGCCGCATCCGCAACACCTGCCGTTATGTCTGCGAGAACGACCCCGACGGCATGGACCTGCGCACGCTGGAAGGCCAGCCGTTCCTCGCCGTCAACGGCATCCAGACGCTGTCCTACGAATGCCTGAACCTGTCGGACGAGATCGCCGAGCTGCGCGCCATGGGCGTCTCGCGCTTCCGCTTGTCGCCGCACACCTGCGACATGGTCGCGGTGGCCGAGGTTTACCGCAACCTGCTCGACCGGAACATCGCCGCCGGCGAGGCGGCGGCGATGCTCGACGAGATCGCGCTGCCGATGCCGTTCGCCAACGGCTTCTACCACGGCAAGCCGGGGCATCGCCTAGTCGGGACCGCGGCGGCTCATGAATTACGTGTCACAAAAAGCTCTGTTTACAACAGGGGCATCGCGGGAGTAGTCGAGTGAGGGTGCGGGCCAGTTCAATGCGGATGGTGGCGATGGAACTGGCGACGTGGCGTTCGGGGCGGATCGGCGGCGCCGCGGGGTCGATAACCTTCGGGTAGCGCAGGCGCTTTGAGGAGCAGCTTGCGACGTCGCGCTGAGGGGGGAATCCGGCTCCGCTCGGAAACCAGGAATCCGTAGGCTGCAATCGCCAGCACGGCGTGGTGGTGAAATCCTCGCCACCCGCGACCTTCGTAATGACCGAGGCCGATCTCCTGCTTGAGTTCCTGATAGTCCCGCTCGATGCGCCAACGCAGCTTGGCCCGGTCGACGAGGTCGATGAGCGGCGTATCGTCCGGCAGGGTTGAGAGCCAGTATTTTGCGGGTTCGCTCTCGTCCTGCGGCCACTCGATGAGGAGCCATTCCTCTTGCCGTGGCGCGGACCGCCAATAGTCGCGGTGCGCCGGCCGGACGCGGACGGCAGCGAAGCGCGAGGTAAGCGCGGCATTGGTGCCTTCGCGCCAGGTAACAATGTGCCAGGCGCTCGCGGGCAGGGTCTGCGCCAGCTGCCTAGCTGAACCCGGCTTATGCTCGGGATGGCGGCGAACGAGTGAGGGCGGCCGGCCGTGCCCGCTCCAGGCCTTGGGTGGCAACGGCCCCGTTCCTGGCGGCCACAGGCTGGTCGACGATTGGATGCCGACGACGTAGGGCAGGCCCAACCCGGTCAGCCCGCTGCGGAAGACGGTGTCGACGCCGTATCCGGCGTCGGCCAGCACCACGCCGCTCGGCACGCCGGCCGCGAGCGACGTGCGTATCTGGTCGAGCGCGATCTCGGGCTTGGTGTGGAACCTGACATTCTCCGGCACGCCCGCCTTGGCCCGCCGATCGGGATCGTTGGCCCAACCTTCTGGCAGGTAGAGCCGCCAGGCAATGGGCAGGCTGGCATGGTCGTTGGCCACCGACAAGCTCACCGCGATCTGGCAATTGTCCTGCTTGCCGAGCTGGCCGCAATATTGCCGTGCCACGCCGACCGAGTGTCGCCCCTTCTTCGGAAAGCCGGTGTCGTCGACGATCCAGGCCCGGATCGCTCCTTGCTGCTCGATCACCGGCAGAACCTGGGCCTGCACCGCGGCGAGCATCGCGTCGTCCGACCACTTGGCCTTGGCAACAAAATGATGCAGCGACTGATGCGCCGCCTGGACGCGACCAGGCGCCACTCGCGCCGCCATCGGCTCCACACTCTTGCGTTCCCCCGGCAGAAGCAGCCCGGTGCAATAGGCCTTCAGCGGCACCACGCGATCGGCATGGCCCAACGTCGTCGCCAACCTCTCGACATAGGCAGAAAACCGCGATTCACTCGTCGTCCGGACGTGTCCATTGAGATCCATCGCCAACCCTCCAGCGTGAATCTCAAGCCTCCATCAGAACCGTTAACCAATCGCTATTTTGTGACACAGTAAGACTAGAGCCGTCAGGCCCCCGCGCGCGGCGGATCGACCGGCACGACATCGACCTTCTGGCTGGTCTTCTGTGTGCCGGCGGTCCTCAGGATTCCGGCAATCGGAGTGACATCCTGGTAGTCACGGCCGACCGCGACGACGATGTGGCTCTCGCCGGCGAAGGCGCGATTGGTCGGATCGTAGCCGACCCAGCCGGCCTCGCGACCGCACCAGGCGCGCACCCAGGCGTGCATGGCATCGGCGCCCTCCAGCCGCTCGGTACCCGGCGGCGGGATGGTGCGCAGGAAGCCGCTGACATAGGCGGCGGGAACGCCGATGCCGCGCAGGCCGGCGATCATCAGATGCGAGAAATCCTGGCACACGCCGCGCTTCATCTCGAAGACGCGGCGCGGCGAGGTCTCGACCTCGGTCGACTTCTTGTCGTAGCGGAAATCGCGGTGGATGCGCTCGCCGAAGTCCTTGACGATCTCCTGCACGGTCGAGGCCCGCGTCAGGCTCTCCGCCGCATAGGCGGTGATGTCGTCGTCGAGCGCAACGCGCGGGCTGGCGCCGACGAAGTGGTGCGGCGACATTGGTGCCAGCGACAGGACGCCGGCCAGCTCGCGCTTCAGCATGGCGGGATCTGGCGAGACATCGAGCATCGGCGGCTCGGCATCGACGCGCACGCGGGCGCTCATGCCCACCCTGAGCGTCGCATGGGTGCGGCGATAGCCGATGGAAACGAACGAATTGCCGAAGAAATCACGCCCGTCGCTGCGCTCGAAGGGCACCGGGTCGAAGACGATCGACGCGGCGACGACTCGCTGGCCGCCGGTGGCGGCCGCCGGCACGACGCGCACCAGATGGCGGCCGCCGACGACGGGCGGCTCGTAGGCGTATTCGAGTTGCAGGCGGATGTCGTAATTCATGCCTCTAGCGGAAATAGGTTGCGTCGATCATGTCGGAGAGCGTGGCCAGCGCGGCAGCAAGCGCGTCGAGACGCTCCGGCGAGAGGTCCTTGGCCTCGATGATCTGCAGCTCTGTGTAGAGCCGCAGCACCTCGCGCATGACGGGGGACATGCGACCCGGTCGCTCCCCGTCGGTGAGCATCGCCAGATGCGCGCGGACCTCGGCGAGCTGGTAGCGGATCGAGCGCGGGTTGAATTCGTCCAGCGCCAGCAGCTCGATGGCGGCCAGGCGCCCGGAATTGACCTTGTAGCGGCGGCGATGGGTCATGACGCTGTCGCCGACCTCGATCAGCAGATCGAGCAGTTCGGCCGGCGCATCGGGGAAGGCAAGCAGCGCCATCAGGCGGCACATCTCGATGGCGCGCTCGAGCCGGCGACCGATCTCGAGGAAGCGCCAGCCGACGGCGTGGTACATGTTCTCGTGGACGAGACCGGCGAAGCCCGCCAGCTTGCGAAGGAGGACGGTCATGGCGCGCGATGCGTCGTCGCCGGCGGTGACGCGGCTGTGGAAGCGATGGGCGGTCTTGGAGAGATCCATCAGGGCCAGCCAGCCGTCGGGCGAGAAGCGGTCGCGGATGCGCCCGGCGCTGGCGGCGGCCGCATCGATGCTGGCGATGAGTGTGTCGGGGATCGGCTGGCCGACGTCGATGCCGATGCCGTCGAGGCTGGTGCCGATCATCGGCAGAAGCGGCCCGGCGGCTGCCGGCGCTTCGGCGATGCGGCCGTGGTAGGCCCGCAGGATGCGCACCGTACCTTCGGCGCGCTCGATGTAGCGGCCGAGCCAGAAGAGATTGTCGGCGGCGCGGCTGGGCAGGATGGTGCTGAGCTTGGCGTCGGCGGCTTCGCCGTGACGGGCTGGCAGCAGCGTGACGCGTTCGACCGGCGCGTCGCCGAGCACCCAGACATCGGCAGCGCGGCCGCCCTGGCGCATGGCGATGGCGGCCGTATCGGGCGAGGCGCCGATGCGGGCGAAGCCGCCGGGCATGACCGTCCAGCCTGACGCCAGGCGCATGGCAAAGGCGCGCAGGGTCACCGGCCGCGGCTCGAGCCTGCCGCCGGCGTAGAAGGGCATGGTCGAGAGGGTGACCGATTCCTGGGCCACGAAGGCGCCACCGGAGGTGCCGAGCCGATCGATTAACGCGGCGCGCTCGGCTTCGCCGAGAGCGGCGCCAAGCGTGGTGCCGGCGCTGTCGTCGACCGGCGGCAGGGTCGCCAGCGCCCGGCCGATCATCATGCGGTCGAGATTGGCCAGCACATGGGCGCGTTCGCTCTCCTGTCCGCACCACCAGGTGGCGATGTGCGGCAGCTTCAGCTCCGCGCCGTCGAGGCGGCGGCAGATGCCGGGCAGGAAGGCGAGCAGCGCCCGGGTTTCCAGAATCCCCGATCCGATGGCGTTGACGATGGTGGCGCCGCCCTGACGGACGGCGTTCACCAGGCCGGGCGTGCCGATGCGCGAATTCGTGCCTGAGTTCGAGCGGGTCCATGAAGGCGGCATCGAGGCGCCGCCAGAGCACGCTGAGCGGCCGCGGGCCATTGACGGTGCGCACCATGACCTTGCCGCCGGCGACGGTGAGGTCCTCGCCTTCGAGCAGCAGCAGGCCGAGATAACGGGCGATGTAAGCGTGCTCGAAATAGGTCTCGGTGTGCTGGCCGGAGGTGAGGATGGCGACCTCTTCCGGGGCATTGGCGAGATCGAACAGCGCATCGCGCAGGTCGCGGAAGAAGCCGGCGAGGCGGTGGACGTTCATGGCGCTCTGGATATCGGACAGCGCCCGGATGGTGGCGACGCGGTTCTCCAGGGCGAAACCGGCGCCGGACGGCGCCTGGGTGCGGTCGCCGAGCATCCACCAGCGGCCGTCGGGGCCGCGGCCGAGATCGAAGGCAATGAAATGCAGGAAGCGGCCATCCGCCGGGGTGATGCCGGCCATCGGCCGCAGATATTCGGGGCTGGCGGCAATCAGCTCAGGCGGGATCAGCCCTTCGGCGACCAGACGGTTATCGCCGTAGATGTCGGCAAGCACGCGCTCCAGCAGCTCGGCGCGCTGGGCGAGGCCGGCGGCAATGCCCTGCCATTCGGCTTCCCCGATCAGCAGGGGGACGTGGGCCAGCGGCCAGGCGCGTTCGTTGGAGCCTTCGGCGCCATAGACGCGGTAATAGACGCCGGCATCGTGCAGATAGTGGTCGGCGCGGGCGAAGCGGGTATCCACCTCCGTCCGGCTCGAGCCGGTCGAGGCGGTCGATCAGCGGCCGCCATGCGGGGCGGATGGCGCCGGCAGCATCGACCATCTCGTCGACGGTGCCGGGGCGCGCACGGTAGCCGGCTGCCAGCCCGCCGGAGTGGGCGGGCTGGTCATTGGCACTCTGCGCCTTGCCGTCCATTGCGCTCACAATCCAGCCGGACGCCTGAGGTCGAGGGTCAGGGGAAAGGCCGTGCTGCGCTCTTCCGGCGGCGCGTAATAGTCACCGGGCGAATGGCCGCGTGGCTCCAGGCGCGCCAGCCGGCGCGCCTCCGCCTCGTTGGCATTGACCGGATAGGTCTCGTAGTTGCGGCCGCCCGGATGGGCGACGTGATAGACGCAACCGCCGACAGCGCGGCCGGTCCAGCCGTCGTAGATGTCGAAGGTGAGCGGCGCATCGATGGGAATCATCGGGTGCAGGCCGGAGCGCGGCTGCCACGCCTTGAAGCGTACTCCGGCAACGGCGGTGCCCGTTTCGCCGGTGCGCGTCATCGGCACGGTACGTCCGTTCACCACGATCTTGTGACGCTCCGGCTCAAGTCCTTCGGTCTTCACCTGCAGGCGCTCCACGGACGAATTCTACGTAGCGCACGGTGCCGCCGATCGTTCCCTGTTCGCCCATGACGTGCCAGGGTTCGAGCGCCACCCGCAGCTCCAGATTGACGCCGCCATAGTCGACCTCGCCGCAGAACGGGAAACGAAACTCCTTCTGCGCCTCGAACCATTCCGGCCGCACGGCGAAGCCGGCCGCCTTGAGGTCTGCGAGCACGTCGAGGAAGTCCTGCCAGACATACCAGGGCAGCATGAAGCGGTCGTGCAGCGCGGTGCCCCAGCGCACGAAGCCGCCGGTCAGGGGCTGCCTGCCACAAGCGCGCGATGATCGCCCGGATGAGGAGCTGCTGGGCGAGGCTCATGCGCGGGCTCGGCGGCATCTCGAAGCCGCGGAATTCGACCAGTCCCAGCCGCCCGGAAGTGGTGTCGGGCGAATAGAGCTTGTCGATGCAGATCTCGGAGCGGTGGGTGTTGCCGGTGACGTCGACGAGCAGGTTGCGGAAGAGCCGGTCGACCAGCCAGGGCAGCGGCGGCGCCCCCTCCCCCGGCAACGGCACCTGGGCCAGCGCGATCTCCAGCTCGTAGAGCGAATCGTGGCGCGCCTCGTCGATGCGCGGCGCCTGGCTGGTCGGGCCGATGAACAGGCCGGAGAAGAGATAGGAGAGCGCCGGATGGCGCTGCCAGTAGAGCACCAGGCTCTTCAGCAGGTCCGGCCGGCGCAGGAAGGGGCTGTCGGCCGGCGTGTCGCCGCCGACGACGACATGGTTGCCGCCGCCGGTGCCGCAATGGCGGCCGTCGATCATGAACTTGTCGGCGCCGAGGCGCGACTGCCGCGCCTCCTCGTAGACGGCCGTGGTGATGTCGACGAATTCGCGCCAGCTTGTGGCCGGGTGGATGTTGACTTCGATGACGCCGGGATCGGGCGCAACGCGGATGACGTTCAGGCGCGGGTCGCTCGGCGGCGGATAGCCCTCGATCTGCACCGGCAGACCGATGCGGCGTGCCGAGGCTTCAACCGCTTCGACCAGATCGAGATAATCCTCGACCTCTTCGACCGGCGGCATGAAGACACAGAGCCTGCCGCCACGCACTTCCACGGCAAGCGCGGTGCGCACGACGCCGTCGATGGAACCCAGTTCCTGTTCGACACGATCCTGCCGCGCCGTGCCGTTGGCGCTGAGCGAGGCGGCCGTCTGCTCGCGCTCTTCGGTGGGCTCGGCCATCTGCTCAGCGACGCTCTCGTGGAACGCCGGCTGGCTGGGATCCGGCAATCCGCCGCGCGGCACGGTCGGGTCGAGCGGCACGATATGAGGGAAATCCGTTGGGGGGACGTGGGGGAGCGAGCCCAGCGGCAGGCGGTAGCCGACCGGCGAGTCGCCGGGCACCAGGAACAGCTTGCCGCGGCGCGTGTGCCACTTCTCCGTCCGCCAGCGCCGTCCGCTCGCCTGTGACTGCCAGCGCTGTACCGGCAGCACATAGCCCGTCGGGCTGGTCAGGCCACGCTCGAAGACGTGTGCCATGCGCGCCCGCTCTTCCGCGTCCTCAAGCTTGGAGTTGGACGGATCGACATTGTCAGGCAGCTTGCCTTCCTTGAGCAGCCATTCGCCGGGGTCTTCATAGACGGCGGCAACGGCATCGGCTTCCACGTCGAGCGCGCCAGCGATCGCCGTCAACAGCGCCTCCGCGTCACCGGTGCCGGCGCCGACATCGGCCGTCTCGGCAGCCAGCAGCGCAGGGGTCGACCACAGCGGCTTGCCGTCCTTGCGCCAGTAGAGCGAGAAGGTCCAGCGCGGCAGCGTCTCGCCCGGATACCACTTGCCCTGGCCGTGATGCAGCAGCCCGCCCGGCGCGAAGCGGGCCTGCAGCCGGCGGATGAGGATATCGGCCTTCTCGCGCTTGGTGGGACCGACGGCGGCCGTGTTCCACTCGGCGGACTTCGTAGTCGTCGATGGAAACGAAAGTGGGTTCGCCGCCCATGGTCAGGCGCACGTCCTGTTCGTTGAGAATACGGTCGACCTCGTCGCCGAGCCGGTCGAGCGCCGCCCACGATTCGTCCGAGAAGGGCATGGTGACGCGCGGATGCTCGGCGATGCGGGTGACGCGCATGTCGAAATTGAAATCGACATTGGCGAAGCTCGCCATGCCGGAGATGGGCGCGGCGTTGCGGTAATGCGGCGTGGCGGCGAGCGGGATGTGGCTTTCGCCGGTGAGCAGCCCCGAGGTCGGGTCGAGCCCGATCCAGCCGGCGCCGGGCAGATAGACCTCGCACCAGGCATGAAGGTCGGTGAAATCGTGGTCGGTGCCGGGCGGGCCGTCGAGCGAGACGAGGTCAGGCTTCAACTGGATGAGGTAGCCGGAGACGAAACGCGCCGCGAGACCGAGATGGCGGAAGATCTGGACCAGCAGCCAGCTGGTGTCGCGGCACGAGCCCTTGGCCGCTTCAAGCGTCTCATCCGGCGTCTGCACGCCGGGCTCCATGCGGATGATGTAGCCGATCTCGCGCTGCAGGCGCGCATTGAGGGCGACGATGAAATCGACCGTGTTGACGCGCGAGCGGTCGATCGAGGCCAGGAACCGGGTGAGCGACGGTCCGGGCGGCTCGCATTTCAGATAGATCGACAGGTCGTCGCGAATGTCCTGCGGATAGTCGAAGGGCCACTGTTCCGCCTCCGGCTCGACGAAGAAGTCGAACGGGTTGTAGACGGTCATGTCGGCGACGAGATCGATCTCGATCTTCAGCTCGGCAACCGGATCGGGGAAGACAAAGCGGGCGAGGTGATTGCCGTAGGGATCCTGCTGCAGGTTCACAAAATGACCGGCGGGATTGACCTTCAGCGAATGGCTGAGCACGCGCGTGCGCGAATGCGGCGCCGGCTGCAGGCGGATCGTCTGGGGACCGAGGGTAACCGGGCGGTCGTACCGGTAGTGCGTCAGATGGTAGATGGCGGCTTTGATCGACATGCGGCTCGTTTCTTTGGTGGCCCAGCGGGTGGGAGAGTCCCGCCGGGGGCCCCAAGTCTAGTGACAGCACGAGGCGTGCCAAGCCACAAAAAGCCAAGCGAATCCGCTCCGCCCGAGCGATCACATCATGTCGCAGACCCGTCCAGGCCCGCGCCAACGTCGAGATGTCCGGCTACGGATTTCCGAGGTCCGGCGCCTGCGTCGCCCGGCGATGGCGGGAGCCGCTGGCGCGCCGCGGCGGCGCGACGCTTTCGCGCACGATCAGCGAACAGGGCAGCCGCGTAACGCGCGGTGCCGGCGGATCGCCCTTGCCGGTCATGCGCCGGACCAGAATCTCGGCCGCCACCCGCCCGAATCTCGGCGCGCGGCTGGCGCATGGTGGTCAGGCCGGGGTCGAACAGCGCAGCATAGCCGATGTCGTCGAAGCCGGCGACCGAGACGTCCCGCGGCACCGACAGGCCGGCATCGCGCACCGCCTTGATGAAGCCGATGGCAGTCTCGTCGTTGGCCCCGAAGACGGCGGTCGGGCGGTCGGCCATGGGCAGGAAATGCCGGATCGCCGCTTTCGCTCCGCTCTCTGCCTGATAGTTGCCCTCCCAGATGAGGCCGGGGTCAAAGGCAATGCCGGCCGCTTCCAGCGCATCGCGATAGCCGGCGATGCGGTCTTCGGCCTCGGGGCCGCGCAACGGACCGGAGATGTGGCCGATGCGCCGGTGGCCGACGCTGATCAGATAATCGGTGAGGGTACGGGCGGCGTCGCGGTTGGCGCTCTCGACGAAGGGCAAGGACTCTCCGGGGATGTCATTGCACACCAGGGTCAGCGGCACGCTGGCATCGAGTTCGGCAAAGCGGGCGGCCGGCATGCGGCCGGAAAACAGCAGGACGCCATCCACCTGGCCGGAGCGCACCAGCCGGTCGTAGTGGTTTTCGCGTGCGCTGTCGCCGCGCGTGTCGCCCATCACCACGCCGTAGCCGGCTTCGAACAGCGCCTCCTCGACGGCATTGAGGATGGCGGTGAAGAAAGAATCGCCGATGCCGTTGAGCAGCGCCAGCACCATCTTGGTCGAACGCGCGCGCAAGCTGCGCGCCATGGCGTTGGGGATATAGCCAGTCTCGCGAATGGCGGCGAAGACTGCGGCGCGCGTCGCCTCGGCGACGCGATCAGGCATCGCCAGCGTGCGGCTGACGGTCGCCGTCGACACGCCGGCCCGGCGCGCGACATCGCTGATGGTCACGGACCTGCGTTCGCCACGCATTGCGGGTGCGCCGTTGCCCCGTCCCTTGCCCATTTGTTTCCTCCCGGTGGATGCCGGCGCGTAAACGGCATTGACACCGCACCCTTTTTTAATGGACAACTATGTAATCGATTACAGTTGACATAGCGAGCATGAGTTTCGCTGGGAGGTGTCGATTGTGGTCGCAGCGGGCCGCACCGGACGGCTCGACAAGAAAGAGCGCCACAAAGGCGTCTGTGCATGGGAGGGGTCGGGCGCGCTTGCGCCAATCCCCGTTGACGGAAGATAGCCGGCCCACCGGGCCGATTGGTATTTTACGGCTGCGCGCCGCCGGCGCGCATTGAGGGAGGAAGGGAATGTCGCAGTTCACGAAGAAGCTATTGGGGGCGAGCATCGTCGTCGTCGCCTTGGCGGCGCCGTCGATCGCTTCGGCCACCGATCTGGAAGTCATTCACTGGTGGACGTCGAAGGGTGAGTTGCGCGCGGTCGCCGAATTTGCCAAGGCCTTCGACAATGACGGCCAGGGCGATCACTGGGTCGACAGCGCCATCGCGCTGGGCGAGACGGCCCGCTCGACCATCATGCAGCGCGTTCTGGGTGGCGATCCTCCGGGCGCCGCGCAGTTCAACCCGGGCCGCGAATACGAAGAGCTGATCAAGAACAATCTGCTCCTGCAGCTCGACGACCTCGCCGCCGCAGGCAACTGGGCCAAGATCATCCGCCCTGAGAAGATCCAGAGCGCCTGCCTGGTCGACGGGCACTGGTATTGTGTGCCGGTCAACATCCACTCGTGGGACTGGGCCTGGTACTCCTACGCGCCGTTCAAGGCGGCCGGCCTGCCCAACCCGAACAATTTCGACGAGTTCGTGGCCGATGCGCCGAAGCTGAAGGCGGCCGGCTACATTCCGCTGGCGATCGGCGGCGACGGCAACGGCTGGCAGATCAAGGGTGCCTTCGACCAGATCCTGCTCGCCGCACTCGGCATCGAGGGCCGCGACGCCATGTATCGCGACAAGGACCTCAAGATTGCCGGCGGCCCGGACATGCTGAAGGCGCTGACCAACTTCAAGGCGCTCAAGCAGTACACCGACGACGGCTACGCCAACCGCAACTGGAACGACACCACCAACATGGTGATCACCGGCAAAGCCGGCCTGCAGATCATGGGCGACTGGGCGCGTGGTGAGTTCTCGGCGGCCGGCATGACCGGCGTCAAGGACTACGGCTGCATGATCGGCCTCAACGACGCCAAGCCGATCGTGTCCACCGACGGCGACGTGATCGTGTTCCCGAAGCAGAGCGATCCGGCAGTGGAAGCGGCGCAGAAGCGTCTTGCCAATCTGCTGATCAGCCCGGCGGTCCAGGTCGCGTTCAACAACGCCAAGGGCTCCATGCCGGTCCGCGGCGACGTCGACATGGCAACGGCCGACCCGTGCATGCAGAAGGCGCTGAAGGCGGTCGAGCATCCGGACGAGATCGCGACCTCGGTGCAGCGGTTCACCACCGAAGACACCAACAACGAGCTGAATGCTCTGGTCTCGCAGTTCTGGTCGGACGACAACATGTCGGCTGAAGACGCCCAGAAGAAGTGGGTCGAAATCCTGAGCCACGCCACCTAATCGGCGACAATCACGGGAGGCGCCGTTCGCCACGAGGGCGGCGCCTCCTTCATTCTCCGATACATCGGAATACGACTGGTTGAGCGGCCGCGGGGCCGTATAGTGGACCGCTATCATTCTGCGTATCGGTAGCGGGTGGGCGGACAAGCGCACCCGCGAGGACGCTGATCGGACACAAGATCCGGCTTCGAGCGGGGTGCAGGGGCATGGCGGAAGCACGCAAGCGACGTTGGAAGATCAGCGCGGTGATCGGCACCTTGCCGATGATCGTGGTCGGGGTCGGCGTCTATGTCATCGGCATCGGCTACACGTTCTACTGGTCGTTCACGAGTTCGCGGCTCTTCCCCAACAACCACCTGGTCGGCTTCAGCCAATATGCGCGCCTGTGGACCGACGACCGCTGGGAGATCGCCGTCCAGAACATCTGGATCTTCGGCGCATGCCTGATCGCCTTCTAGCCTGGTGTTCGGTTATCTGCTGGCGGTCTTCATGGACCAGCGCATCCGGCAGGAAGACCTCTTCCGCTCGATCTTCCTCTATCCCTTCGCCATGTCGCTGATCGTCACCGGCCTCATCTGGCAATGGATGCTGGACCCGAATCTCGGCATCGAAAACACGCTGCATAATCTTGGCTGGACGAGCTTCCATTTCTCGCCCCTGGTCGACCCCAAAACGGCGATCTACGGCCTGGTGGTGGCCGGCATGTGGCAGGGCTCGGGCGTGACCATGGCGATCCTGCTCGCCGGCCTGCGCGGCATCGACGCGGAGATCTGGAAGGCGGCGAAGGTCGACGGCATTCCCACTTGGCGCGTCTACCTATTCATCGCGCTGCCGATGATCCGCGGCTCGGTGGCGACTGCCTTCGTCCTGCAAATCGTCGGCGTGGTGCGCGTCTACGACCTGGTCGTCGCCATGACCGGCGGCGGTCCCGGTATCGCGACCAACATGCCGGCTGTCTACGTGATCCAGATGATCACCAGCAGCCAGAATGTCGGCCTCGGCATGGCCGCGGCGATGATGATGCTGGCGCCGGTGGTCGCGGTGATCGCCGTGATCGGTATCGCGCGCTGGATCGCCAGCCGCAGAGAAGCCGCAGCCATTCGCAGGGAGCTCGCAACCGCATGACCAGCACGACAGCCGCCCTGCCCGCCGGTGGCGAAATCGCCCAAGGCCCGAAGCCGCGGCGCGCGTCGCCGGCGCGCTTCGGCGTTTACGGATTCCTGATCATCTCGGCGCTGTTCTTCCTCTTTCCGCTCTACGTCATGATCGTGACGTCGCTGAAGACGATGCCCGAGATTCGCCTCGGCCACCTGTTCCATCTGCCGCAGATTTGGACTGTCCAGCCTTGGATCGATGCGTGGCTGCACGCCTGCACCGGCCTAGACTGCCACGGGCTTTCTCCGGGCTTCTTGAATTCGGTTAAGATCACCGTGCCGAGCGTGATCGTATCGATCGTCATTGCCTCGATCAACGGCTATGCGCTGTCGTTCTGGCGCTACAAGTTCTCCAACCTCTTCTTCCTGCTGCTCGTCTTCGGCGCCTTCGTGCCCTACCAGGTGGTGATCTATCCGCTGATCATCGCGCTCAGGGAGATCCACCTGTTCGCCACGCTGCCCGGCATCATCATCATCCACACCATCTTCGGCATGCCGATCATGACGATCCTGTTCCGCAACTACTACGCGTCGGTGCCGATCGAGCTGTTCAAGGCGGCGCGCGTCGACGGGGCGGGCTTCTGGCAGATCTTCTTCCGCATCATGATCCCGATGTCGGTGCCGATCACCGTGGTCGCGGTCATCCTCCAGGTTACCGGCATCTGGAACGATTTCCTGTTCGGCGTGGTCTTCGCCGGCCGCCAGAACTGGCCGATGACGGTGCAGCTCAACAACATCGTCAACTCCACTACCGGGGTGCGGGAATATAATGTCAACATGGCGGCCACGATCCTGACTGCGGCCGTCCCTCTCATCGTCTATTTCGTCTCCGGACGATGGTTCGTGCGCGGCATCGCGGCCGGCGCTGTCAAGGGATAGGACAATGACCAGCGTCTCGATCAAGAAGCTCGGCGTCTCGTTCGGCCACCTGAGGGTCCTGCAAAATCTCGACCTCGACGTGGAAGAGGGCGAGTTCGTCGTCCTGCTCGGACCGTCCGGCTGCGGCAAGTCCACGCTGCTCAACGCCATTGCCGGCCTGCTCGACATTAATGCCGGCCAAGTGTGGATCGACGGCAAGAACGTGACCTGGGAAGAGCCCAAGGACCGCGGCATCGGCATGGTGTTCCAGTCCTACGCGCTCTATCCGCGCATGTCGGTGAAGGGCAACCTGACCTTTGGCCTGCAAGTGGCGCGCGTGCCCAAGGACGAGATCGAGAGGCGCGTCCAGCGTGTCGCGGCGCTTCTGCAGATCGAGCCGCTGCTCAACCGCAAGCCGTCGGAGCTGTCCGGCGGCCAGAGGCAGCGCGTGGCCATCGGGCGGGCGCTGGTGCGCCAGGCGGACGTCTTCCTGTTCGACGAGCCGCTCTCCAATCTCGACGCCAAGCTGCGGACCGAACTGCGCGTCGAGCTGAAGAAGCTGCACATGAAGCTCGGCTCGACCATGATCTATGTGACCCACGACCAGATCGAGGCGCTGACGCTGGCCGACCGGGTGGCGGTCATGCACGGCGGCGTCATCCAGCAGCTCGCCTCGCCCAAGGAAATCTATCAGCGGCCGCTCAACCTCTTCGTCGCCGGCTTCGTCGGTTCGCCGGCGATGAATTTCGTCAGCGGTGAATTGCGGGTGAACAGCGATCCCGTGCTGGTGTCTACCGGCGGTGTCGCCATCAACCTCAGCGGCTACCAGTTCGCGCAACCGCCGGTCAACGGCCGCAAGGCGGTTCTCGGCATCCGGCCGGAGCAGATCCACATCGAGGAGAAGCTGGAAGCGTCCACCGCGCTTCCCCTCGAACTGAACCTGGTCGAGCCGATGGGCGCCGACAGCCTACTGTGGGGCAATATCGGCAGCGACCCTGTGTCCATCCGCGTCGGCCCCGACGACAGTCATCGCATCGGCGAGAAGGTCGATGTGTATTTCCAGCCGCTCCTGGCCTCCGTTTTCGACGAAGAAAGCGGCAAACGCCTCTGACGGCGGCACTCTCAAGAAAGCAACACTCCATGCCCAGTTACCGGATTTCCTTCCAGCTCTACAGTGCGCGCAATTTTCCGCCGATCGAGAAGCACCTCGAGACGCTGGCCGCCATCGGTTACGACGCGGTCGAGCCGTTCGGCGGCGCCTATAAGGCCGACCCGCAGGCGCTGCGCGCCAAATGCGACGCGCTGGGGTTGAAGATCCCCACCTGTCACATGCCGCTCGCCGATCTCGACGCCGATCGTGCCGCGGTGATCGACACGGCCAAGATCCTCGGCCTCGAGACGATCATCGTGCCGGCGGTGCCGCAGGAAGAGCGCACGAAGGACGTCGCCGGCTGGCAGGCGCTCGGCGCCAAGCTGCAGGGCCACGCCGAGGCGCTCAAGGGCGCCGGCCTCAAGCTCGCCTGGCACAACCACGCCTTCGAATATGTGACGCTCGCCGACGGGTCGCGCCCGATCGCGCATCTGCTCTCCGGCGCCGACGTCAAATGGGAGCCGGACATCGGCTGGATCACCCGCGGCGGCGCCGATATCGCCAGCGAGCTCGACACCTTCAAGGGCAAGGTCGCCGCCTTCCACATCAAGGATCTGGCGCCGGCGGGCGTCACCAAGGACGACGGCTGGGCCGACATCGGCGCCGGCATCCTTCCGCTGAAGGCGCTGTGGCCGAAGATCGAAGCCGCAGGCACCGACCTCCTTGTGTTCGAGCACGATGCGCCGTCCGACTGGGAATCCTTCGCGCGCAATTCCTACCGGTTCGTTGCCGGCCTGATCGGCAGGAAGGGCTGAGGCCATGGCACGCGGGGCGGCAATCGGCATCATCGGATGCGGCGTCATCTCGGAGACCTACTTCCGGCTGGCGCCCACCTTCCGCGACCTGAAGATCGTGGCCTGCGCCGACATCGCGCCGGCGGTGGCCAAGGCCAGGGCGGAGCAATATGGCGTGCGCGCCATGACGGTCGACGAACTCCTGAAGAGCGACGAGATCGACGTGGTGATCAACCTCACGGTCCCGGCCGCGCATTACGACGTGAGCAAGTCGATCCTGTCGGCCGGCAAGCACGCCTATTCGGAAAAGCCGCTGGCACTCAGCACAAAGGAAGCCAACCGGCTGGTGGCGGAAGCGGACAGGCGCGGCCTCAAGCTCGGCTGCGCGCCGGACACCTTCCTCGGCGGCGGCGGCCAGACGGCGCGGCGCATGATCGACAAGGGCGCCATCGGTAAGGTGGTGAGCGGCACCGCGCATGTGCTCAGCCACGGCATGGAGCACTGGCACCCCAATCCCGGCTTCTTCTTCCAGCCGGGCGCCGGGCCGATGCTTGATCTCGGGCCCTACTACGTCACGGCGCTGGTCAACCTGCTGGGGCCGGTGAAGACGGTGGTGGCCATGGCGCGGTCGGGCTTCAGCCATCGCCTGGTGACCGCCGAGGGGCCGATGCACGGCAAGAAGGTCAAGGTGACCACGCCGACCACCATCAATGCCATGCTCGAGTTCCATTCCGGCGCCGAGGTGACCGTCGCCACGAGCTGGGACGTGTGGAAGCACGGCCACACCAATCCGATCGAGCTTTACGGCACCGACGGCTCGATGCTGGTGCCCGACCCCAATTTCTTCGGCGGCAAGGTCTTCCATTCGGAGCGCGATGGCGACTATGCCGCGGTCGATGCCGAACTGGCGCCGTTCGGGGCACCGAACTACCAGGGCCGGCCGGGCACGCCGATGCGCTCCAACTACCGCATGGTGGGCGTTGCCGACCTGGTCGATGCGGCGCGGCGCAAGCGCGAGCCGCGCTGCTCCGGGCGTCTGGCCGCGCACGTTCTGGAAGTGATGGAAGCGACGTTGAAGTCAGCCGAGACGCGCAGGTTCATCACGCTCAAGACCGAAGTCGAGCGGCCGAAACCGCTGAGCGAAGCCGACGTCAAGCGGCTCGCCGTGGCCTAGGCCCTGCCCGCTTCGGCCGCCCGAAACGGCGGCTGGCGGGACCAGCGCATCCGATAGCAGAGCTCCGGCGGGCAAGCCGCCGGAGCCGTCTGCTGCGCGGACGGGGTCAGAGCGCGCGGGTCGAGAAGTACCAGTCAACCGTCTTGTAGCCCTCGCTGGCCCGCGCCACGGCGACTTCCGCCGTTGCCGGGGTCGGGACGATGACGTCGTCGCCCGGCTTCCAGTTCTCGGGCATGGCGCACTTGTTCTGGTCGGCGGTCTGCAGCGCGACCAGCAGTCGGTAGATCTCGTCGACCGAGCGGCCGGCATTGAGCGGGTAATAGACCATGGCGCGCAGCACGCCCTGCGGGTCGATGACGAAGGTGGCGCGCACGGCGGACGTGTCCGAGGCGCCGGGCTGGATCATGCCGTAGGCGTTGGCGACCTTCATGTTGAGGTCGGCGATGATCGGGAACGGGATCTCGACGCCGAACTTCTCCTTGATGTTGAGCGTCCAGGCGATGTGCGAATAATGGCTGTCGATCGACAGGCCGAGCAGCTCGGTGCCGCGCTCGGCGAAAGCCTTGTGCTTCCTGGCGAAGGCGATGAATTCGGTGGTGCAGACCGGCGTGAAATCGGCCGGGTGCGAGAACAGGATCAGCCATTTGCCCTTGTAGCTGTCGAGCGTCCTGCGGCCATCGGTGGTCAGCGCGTCGAAAGCGGGTGCCGGGGCGTTGAGCTGGGGCATCCGGGGCTGGGTCTCGTCGGTCATCTTCAGTTTCCTCCTGGCGATCGGTGATCTCTCGGGTTGCGGTGCGCCCGATATAGGCCCTGGTGCGTGATTGGGGAAATTGATTATATTCGCGCCTGTAATAGAGGAATTCTATATGCAGACGACGATCACCCTGCGCCAGCTCGGCTTCCTCGTGGCGGTGGCCGATACGCTGAATTTCTCGCGTGCCGCCGAGGCTTCGTTCGTCACCCAGCCGACGCTGAGCGCCGGGCTGAAGGAACTGGAGGAGCGGCTGGGCGTGGTGCTGGCCGAGCGCACCAGGCGGCAGGTGATCCTGACGCCGGTGGGCGCCGAAATCGCGCGGCGCGCCCGCTCCCTCCTGCTAGCGGCGCGCGAGATCGAGGAGGTGGCCGCGGCCCAGGCCGATCCCGAGGGCGGCGACCTCAGGCTTGGCGCCATCCCCACCATCGGGCCCTATCTGATCCCCCACGCCCTTCCCGAAATCCGCAGAACGTTCCCGCAGCTGCGCCTGCTGCTGCGCGAGGAGATGACCGAGCCGCTTCTCGAGGGGCTCAACAGCGGCCGGCTCGACCTGATCCTCTTCGCCCTGCCCTTCGAGACAAGCGGCATCGAAACCATGGCGCTGTTCGACGACGGCTATCACCTCGCCGCGCCGCTGGGCCGTTTCGGTCCCGAGCCGGTGCGTGGCGCTGAGCTCGACGGCGCCAGGCTGATGCTCCTGGAAAAGGGCCACTGCCTGCAGCGCCATGCGCTGAGCGCCTTTCCCGACCGGCACATCGAGCAGGACGAGAGCTTCTCGGCCACCTCGCTGCCGACTCTCATCTCCATGGTGGGCGAGGGGCTGGGGATCACCCTGTTGCCCGATCTTGCCATAGACGGCGGCGTGCTCGGCGGTCAGGAGGTGGCGGTCGCGGCACTGCCCGACGCCCTTCCCCGCCATGTGGTGCTCGGCTGGCGATCGACCTCCCCGCGCGCCCGCCTGTTCCACAAGCTTGGCGAAGTTCTTAAGCGAACCCGGGAACGGCTTTAGAGCCTGACGGCGAAAGGCTCTCGCCGGGCGCGCACCAGGCAGTCGATGGCGGTCCTGGTGCCGCTGTCGGTCTCGACAATGCGGTCGACCGGGCCGGCCTTTTCGATTTCAAGCATGTCGCCGAGGGCGGCAACCACCTCGGCAGCGGTGTAGAGCATGTCGGGGTTCTGCGGGCCGCCATAGCCATTGGCAAGATTGGTGGAATCGTGCGCCACCAGCAGCAAGGTGCCGCCCGGCGCCACCGCTTCGGCGGCACGTTTCAGGATGGGCACAAGCCTGCCCTGCGGCATCTGCAGGTAGAAAACGGCGACAAGATCGAAAGCACCCTTCTCGGGCACGTAGTCGTTGAGATCGGCGACCTCGAACGCGACCCGATCTTCGACCTTGCGCGCTGCGGCCAGTTGCCTCCCCTTTTCGAGTCCGACATCGGAGAAATCGACCGCCAGGGCGGTCCAGCCCTGCTCCGCGAGCCAAACGGCGTTGCGCGCCTCGCCGGCGGCAAGGTCAAGGGCGCGGCCCGGTTTCAGGTCGGCGGCCTCGGCGACGAGAAAGCGGTTCGGCGTGACGGTCCAGACGAAATCCTTTTCGGCGTAGCGGGCGTTCCACATGGCACGTTCGCGCGCGCCTTGCTCTGACGACATCGTTCTCCCTCGAAGCTTATCGGCCCTTAGGCCTGTGACCGCAGATAGGCGTCGCGCAGCGAAACGTCGAGAGCAACCCGTTTGTCAGCGACGATTGGTCATAGCGCGCGCCGCGCCGCTTCCGTCAGCGGGTGTCGGCGAAGTCGCCGGCCTCGCCGGCGGCGGCGATGAGAGTGCGGGCGTAGTCCGACTGCGGGTGGTCGAAGAGTTCGGCGGTATCGCCCTCTTCGACGATCTGCCCATCCTTCATCACCAGGATGTAGTCGGCCATGGCGCGGACCATGGCGAGGTCGTGGCTGATGAAGATGTAGGAGAGGCCGTAGTCGGCCTGGAGCTGGCGCAGCAGCTCGACGATCTGCCGCTGGATGGTGCGGTCGAGCGCCGAGGTCGGCTCGTCCAGCACGATGACCTTGGGTCTGAGGATGATGGCCCGCGCAATGGCGATGCGCTGGCGCTGGCCGCCCGAGAATTCGTGCGGATAGCGGTTGTGGCTGGTGGGATCGACACCGACTTCGGCGAGGATGGTAGCGGCGCGCTCGCTGCGGTCGGCGGCGCTCAGCGACGGCTCGTGCACCAGCAGGCCTTCGGTGACGATCTCGCCGACGGTCATGCGCGGCGACAGCGAGCCATAGGGGTCCTGGAAGACGATCTGCAGCTGGCGGCGCAGCGGCTGCAGCTCGCGCCGGCTCAGGCCGGTGATGTCCTGGCCGAGGAAGCGCACGTGGCCTTGCGCCGGCAGGAGCCTGAGAAGCGCGCGGCCGAGCGTCGATTTGCCCGAGCCGGATTCGCCGACGATGCCCATGGTCTGCGACTGGCGCAAGCTGAGCGAGACGCCGTCGACGGCGCGCAGGTCGACGGTCTTGCCCGAGAAGAAGCCGCCACCGGCGGCGATGGCAAAGGTAACGTGGATATCCCTGCCCTCGAGCAGGACCGGTGCCCCGTCCGGCGGCGGCGCCTTGCTGCCGCGCGGCTCGGCGGCAACCAGCATCTGCGTATAGGGGTGCTTGGGCGCGGCGATGACGTCCCGCGTGGTACCACTTTCGACGACCTCGCCGGCGCGCATCACATAGACCCGGTCGGCAAAGCGATCGACGATGCCGAGGTCGTGGGTGATGAAGACGACCGCCATGCCGAGGCGGCGCTTCAAATCGGCGATCAGTTCGAGGATCTGCGCCTGGATGGTGACGTCGAGGGCGGTGGTCGGCTCGTCGGCGATCAGGACGTCGGGGTCGTTGGCGAGCGCCATGGCGATCATGACGCGCTGGCGCTGTCCGCCGGAAAGCTGGTGCGGATAGGACGAAACGCGCCGCTCGGGATCGTTGATGCCGACGAGCTTGAGCAGCTCGATCGCGCGCGCCCGCGCCTCACTCCGCTTCATCTTCCGGTGATAGACGAGCGGTTCCTCGATCTGGTAGCCGATCGGCAGGAGCGGATCGAGCGAGGTCATCGGCTCCTGGAAGATGATCGTGATCTTCGAGCCGCGGACGCGGTTGAGACCCTTCTGGCCGAGGCCGATCAGCTCGCTGCCGCGATAGCGCGCCGAGCCGCTCACCCGGCCATTGGCGGCGGTCAGCCCGAGGACGGCGAGCATCGCCTGGCTCTTGCCGGAGCCGGATTCGCCGACGATGGCGACGGTCTCGCCGCGGGCGATATCGAAGCCGAAGTCCTTGACCGCCTCGACGACGCCATCCGGCGTGTCAAAGCGTACGTCGAGGTTGCGGACTTCGAGGACCGGCTCGGCCACGGCGCTCACCTGTCGCGCGGGTCGAAGGCGTCGCGCAGGCCGTCGCCGAGGAAATTCAGCGACATGAGCGTGGCGACGAAGAAGATCGACGGGAAGATGAGCAGCCAGGGCGCCGCCTGCATGTTGTTGGCGCCCTCGGCGATCAGCGCCCCCCAGCTGGTCAGCGGTTCCTGCACGCCGAGGCCGAGGAAGGAGAGGAAGCTTTCGAGCAGCACCACCTTGGGCACCACCACGGTGATGAAGACGATCACCGGGCCGACGGTGTTGGGGACGATATGACGGCGGACGATCTGCCAGTTGCTGACCCCCATCGCCTCGGCGGCGGCAACGAACTCGCGCTGCTTCAGCGACAGCGTCTGGCCGCGCACGATACGCGCCATGTCGAGCCACTCGATGGCGCCGATGGCGATGAAGATGAGGATGAAGTTGCGGCCGAAGAAGACGACCAGGATGATGACCAGGAAGACGAAGGGCAGCGAATAGAGAATCTCGACCAGACGCATCATGACATTGTCGACGCGACCGCCGGCAAAGCCCGAAATGGCGCCGTAGCCGACGCCGACGAACAGGCTGACCAGCGTCGCCAGGACGCCGACGGTGAGCGAGATACGGCCGCCGATCATGATGCGGGCGAAGAGATCGCGCCCGTTGGAATCGGTGCCCATAAGGAAGTATTCGCGCTTGACCGAGCCGGCGACGACCAGCGTGCGGCCGTCGTCGCGGGTATCAACCACGTGGCTGTCGTGGAACTCGTTGACGCGGTCGACATAGCGGGTGACGCGCGGGTCGATGGGCTTGTCGGCGGTGAAGGTGGCGGTGAAGCCGTTGCCCTCGAGGGTGAAGGTGGAGAGCGTCACCCGGGCGCGGTCGGCCGCCCCTTGCATCACGGCGTGCAGCGTGTCGGCGCGCGGATAGGCCTCGAGGCTCGGCGGCGTGCGCACATAGGAATCGAAGATCTGGCCGTAGCTGTGCGGCGTCACGAAGGGGCCGACGAAACACATCACCGTCACCAGCGCCAGCACGATGAGGCTGACGACGGCGGCGCGGTTGTGCATCAGGCGGCGCATGGCGAGCGCCGTCAGGCTACGGCTGTGCGGCTGCGCGGTGCCGGCGACGGCGTCAGTCATAGCGCACCCGCGGGTCGAGCACGGCGTAGAGCATGTCGACGATGAGGTTGAAGACGATGATGAACACCGCGACCAGGACGACGGTGCCCATGACCAGCGTGTAATCGCGGTTGATGGCGCCGAGGACGAAATAGCGCCCGACGCCGGGGATGGCGAAGATGGTCTCGATGACCACCGAGCCGGTGAGCACGGCGGCGGCGCAGGGCGCCAGATAGGTGACGACCGGCAGCAGCGCGCCGCGCAGCGCGTGGACGACGATGACGGCGCGCGGCGGCAGGCCATAGGCGCGGGCGGTGCGGATATGGTCGGCGCGCAGCGTCTCGATCATCGAACCGCGGGTCAGCCGCGCGAAGACGCCAAGCTGCGGCAGGGCGAGCGCGAACACCGGCAGGACGAGATCGCGGAACGAGCCGGAGCCCCAGCCACCGGCCGAGGCCCAGGCGAGCATGACGGCGAAGACCAGCGACAGCGTCGGGCCGACGACGAAATTGGGCACGGTCAGTCCGACCGTCGCCAACGCCATGACCAGATGATCGATGATGCCGTTCTGGCGGAGCGCGGCGGCAACGCCGGCGATGACGCCGCCGATGACGGCGACCAGGATCGCCCAGGAGCCGAGCTCGAGCGAATAGGGCAGGCTCTGGCCGATCAGCTCGGCAACGGAGAAATCACGATAGACGTAGCTCGGGCCGAAATCGCCGTGCAGCACGTTCCACAGATAGTGGAGGTACTGCATGTAGAGCGGCTGATCGAGCTGATAGGCCTTCAGCATGTTCGCCATGATCTGCGGCGGCAAAGCGCGTTCGAGGTTGAACGGGCCGCCCGGGGCGAAGCGCATCAGGAAGAAGGAGATGGTGACGACGATGAAGATCGTCGGGACGGCGCTCAAGAGCCGGCGGAGGACGAAGCCTGGCATGCGACTGATGGAAGCCGGCGGCGGGGCCGGAAAGCCGGCACCCGCCGCCGATGCTCCCTACTCGAGCGACATGAAACGGGTCAGGTGGAAGTTGACGGCGTTGTCAACGAAACCCTTGACCTTGGGCGAGACCAACCAGAGCGAGGCCGAGAACATCAGCGGTGCGATGGGCTGGTCCTGCATCAACAGCACTTCGGCGTCATGCATGATCTGGGCGCGCTTGGCGTGGTCGCGCTCGGCATAGGACTGCTGCATCAGCTCGTCGAACTTCGGGTTGTTGTAGTGCCCGTAGTTGAACGTGTTGTTGGTGCTGAGATCGAGGAACAGGAAATTCTCCGGGTCGGCATAGTCCGCCACCCAACCGGCGCGGGCGACGTCGAAGCTGCCGCCTTCCTGCAGGTAGGCGTAGTGCGATTTGACGTCGAGGTTCATCAGGGTCACCTGGGCGCCGAGGGCCTTCCAGTTGTCGGCGACGGCGGTGGCGACCTTCTCGTGGTTGGCGTTGGTGTTGTAGCGGATCTCGATCTTGAGCGGCTTGCCGCCGTCGCCGTAGCCGGCCTCGGTCAAGAGCTTCTTGGCCTCGTCCTCGCGGTCGAGCTGGGACATGGAGGCGAAGTCGGCGGTGCCCGGCGTATAGCCGGCGATGCCCGGCGGCACGAAGCTGTAGGCCGGAAGCTGGGCGCCGGCAAAGATCTTGTCGGCCAGGAAATCGCGGTCGACCGCCATGGAGAGCGCGCGACGCACCCGCACGTCGTTGAAGGGCGCGTGGCGGGTGTCGAACACATAGTAGTAGGTGGCGAGCGCCGGCGGCGTATGGACCACGCCTTCGCCGAGCGTCTTCTTGAGGAAGGCCATCTGGTCGGCCGGGAACTGGTATTGCAGGTCGAGTTCGCCCGCCTGGAAGCGGCGGATGGCCGCCGCCTGATCCTCGGTCGGATAGTAGATGACCTTGTCGATCTTGACGTTGGCGGCGTCGTAGTAGTCCGGGTTCTTGACCAGGGTGATGTGGTCGTTGGCGACGTTCTCGGTGAGCATGTAGGCGCCGTCGGAGACGAGATTGCCCGGCTTGACGAAGTCCTCACCGTATTTCTCGACGCTCGCCGGATGGACGGGCAGCGCCGTCTGGTGCGCCAGAAGCTCGAGGAAATAGGGCGTCGGCCGTTCGACCGTGATCTCCAGCGTCTTGTCGTCAATCGCCTTCACGCCGAGCTGGTCGGGCGCCATGGCCTTGTCGTCCTTGCCGGTGTTGATCGCCTCGGCGTTCTTGATCGGATAGAGGATGTTGGCGTAGCCGGCCGCCGTCTTCGGATCCTCGATCCGCTGGAAGGAATAGACGAAGTCGCCGGCGGTGACCGGATCGCCGTTCGACCACTTGGCGTCGGCGCGCAGCTTGAAGGTGTAGGTCAGGCCGTCGTCCGACACCGTCCAGCTCTCGGCGATGCCGGGGATGACGGTTCCGGCCGCGTCGTAGGTGGTCAGGCCTTCGTAGAGGTCTTTCAGAATATTGGCCTCGACGTCGATGGAGGTGTGGGCCTGGTCGAGGGTCTGCGGCTCACCGCCATTGCCGCGATGCAGAACGACCTCGGCTGAGGCCGAGGTCGCGGCGAAGGTGGCGCCTGCAAGTGCAATGGCCAGCAGTGCCTTGGTGAGTGATTTTACGGCTTTCATGATCCGCCTCCGGGATTAGCGCAATCGGCTGGGGGAAGCCTACGTCGCTACCATGGGCCCGGCAACACCAACCTTGCGCGGCATCCGTGTGACGGGGACCGACATGGTCAGACGGCTGACTGAAGACGACCGCGCGGTAGGCCGGCCGGCGACGACACGCCGCGCCCGCCCGGCGGAGAGCGCTCGCCACGGCACGCCTGTGGACGGCAATCGCAGGAATGGGACGGGCAAGCCGCGCCGGTGATATGTCAGGGGCGGGGCGGCCCTCAGAAGCCGCCGGAGAGGCCGCACCGCATGGCACTGACGAACGCGCAGCGGCTGGACCGCCTGACGGTCCGGCTTGAGGAACTCAGCTACTGGCGCAGCCGCGAGAGCGTGCCGGTGACCGGTTGGACGCTCGACGGCGCGCCGATCGCCGCCGGCGAACCGTGGCCGGACCGCAAGGGCGTCCATCGCTTCGCGACCCGCGCCGAGGTGCCCGGCCACTGGCCGCTGGACGAGACGCGGCTCAGGCTTGACCTCGGCGGCGAAGGCCTGGTGACGCTTAGCCATGCCGGCAGCGATCCGGTCTCGTTCGGCGTCGATCCGTATCATCGCGAATTCCCGCTCCGCCATCGCCGCATCGCCATCAGCGCCGAGGCGACGGCGCGCGACCCCTTCGGCGTGCCTGTGCGGACGCCGAAGCTTGGACATGCCGCGCTCGCCTGGATCGACATGCCGGTGCATCGGCTGTATCTGCTGCTCATGCAGATCGCCGAGACCTGTGCCGTGCTCAAGGACCACGAGGTGCTGCCGCATCTGCTGAGCGCCGCCGAGGATGCCCTCGCCGACCTCGACTGGCCGTCGGACACGGCCAGCTACATCGCGCGCATGGCGCCCTCCCCGCAGCAGCAGCGCATCTGGGAACTGCCCGAGATGGTCGAGCAGCCGGCGGCGCTTAACCAGGGCCAGCGGGCAAGCGTCGTCGCCGCCCACACGGCACTCACCGCGCGGCTGCGCGACCTGCAGGCGCGCTATCCGCAGGAGGGCGCGATCCTGCTCACCGGCCATGCGCATATCGACCTGGCGTGGCTGTGGCCCTATGGCGAGACGCGGCGGAAGCTGCGGCGCACCTTCCATACGGCGCTCGGCCTGATGGCGGGATCGCAAGACTACCGCTTCAACCAGTCGACGGCGCACTACTACGCGCAACTGGCGGAAGACGACCCGGATCTGCTCGAGGCGATCAAGGCGCGTGCTGCCGCCGGCCAGTGGGAAACGATCGGCGGCATGTGGGTCGAGCCCGACACCAACATGCCGACCGGCGAGTCGCTCGCCCGCCAGATCCTCTACGGCCAGCGTTTCTTCGAGAAGGAGTTCGGCCGGCGCCATACGGTGTGCTGGCTGCCCGACTGCTTCGGCTTCTCCGGCGCGTTGCCGCAGCTCCTCAGGCAGGGCGGCATCAACTCCTTCTTCACGATCAAGGTGAACTGGTCGGAGACCAACCGCATCCCGGCCGATCTCTTCTGGTGGGAGGGGCTCGACGGCTCGCGCGTCCTCGCCCACACCTTCGACAATCCGGACAACGGCTATAACGGCCGTCTCGGCCCCCAGGCGCTGCATCACACCTGGCGCAACTTCCGGGGAAAGACGCAGCACGACACCTCGCTGCTCGCCATCGGCTACGGCGACGGCGGCGGTGGCACGACGCCCGAGATGGTGGAGCGCGAGGTGCAGCTGCGCGACTTCCCCGTCCTGCCCAAGGCGCGCTGGGGGCATGTTGCCGACTATTTCGCCGACGCCCATCGGCGCGCAACCGAGACGCCGCTGCCGGTGTGGCGGGGTGAGATCTATCTCGAGCTGCACCGGGCGACGCTGACGACGCAGTCCAACGTCAAGCGCCTGCACCGCCAAGCGGAGCGGGCGCTGATCACCGCCGAAACCACGGCCGCGCTGGCGCATATGCTGGGCGCGCCGGCACCCGCCTCGCTGGAGACGCACTGGCGCATCGTGCTCAAGAACGAGTTCCACGACATCCTGCCGGGCTCCTCGATCCGCGAGGTCTACGAGGACGCCGAGGTCCGAGCTCGGCGAGGTCATCGCAGCCGGCAAAGCGGCGCAGGAACAGGCCGTCGACGCCATTGTCGCGCACCTGCACAAGGGCACGGGCTACGGGCTCATGGTGGTGAACCCGTCGCTGTCGGTGCGCCGGATCGGTGCCGGCGTCGATACCGTGCCGCCGCTCGGCGTCGCCGTCATCCGGCGCAAGATCGCGCCGGTGGCCGGGCTTGCTGCCGGCCCGACCCATCTTGAGAACGCGCTCCTCAAGGCAACCGTCGCCGCCGACGGCACGCTCGCCTCGCTCATTCACAAGCCCACCGGGCGTGAGGCGCTGGCAGGCCCCGGCAACCAGCTCTGGGCCTATCCGGTCGACAAGCCGCGCAACTGGGACGCCTGGGACATCGAGGCCGATTATGCCGAGCGTGGCGAGGCGATCAGCGATGTGGAGAGCATCGACCTCGTCGAATCCGGTCCGGCCCGCGCGGCGCTGCGCGTCAAGCGCCGGTTCCGCGATTCGACGATCGCGCAGACCTATGTCCTTGCCGCCAATTCACCGCGGCTCGACGTCGAGACGACGCTCGATTGGCACGACCGGCGCGTGCTCCTGCGCACGTTGACGCCGGTCGCGGTCAGCGCCGAGCGCGCCACCTTCGAATGCGCCAATGGCGTGGTGACCCGCCCCACTCACCAGAACACGAGCTGGGACCAGGCAATGTTCGAGGGGGCGGCGCACCGCTTCATCGATCTCGGCGAACCGGGCTTCGGCGTGGCGCTCCTCAACAACGCCAAGTACGGGCACAATGTGCGCGGCAATGTGCTCGGCCTGTCGCTGGTGCGCACGCCCATCTATCCGGACCCGCTCGCCGACGAGGGCGTGCAGAGCTTCACCTATGCACTCTATCCGCATGCCGGCGACTGGCACGATGGCGGGGTGCGCGAAGAGGCCGAGGACCTGAACCAACCGCTGCTCACGCGCGCGGTAGCCGGCCTTGCGGCGGGCTCGCTGACGCCTCTCATGGTTGCCGGCATTCCGGCGGCGCTGTCGGGACTGAAGGGTGCCGAAGACGGCAAGGGCCTCATCCTGCGCGTCTATGAGCCGGCCGGCCGCCGCGGCGATTTCGCCGTCAGTGCGCCGGGCTGGACGGCAAGTCCCGTGACCATCCTGGAGGAGAACCAGGCGCGCGACGCCGCGCACGGCCTGATGCCCTTCGAAGTGAGAAGCTGGCGGCTGACGCGCTAGCGCCGGTCTAGGCGACGGGTGCGGGTGCGGGTGTTGGAACGGCGACACGGAGGAGGCGCGCCTTGCGCGCCGGACCGGTCGAATCGCGCACCACCAGGCGGACTGCCGTCTCGGTATAGGTCGCCAGGTTGTCCTGGGAGCGGATGCGCTCGATCAGCCGCGTGACGCTGCGTGCGCCGATGTCTTCGGCTTCGACGCGGATAGTGGTCAACGGCACCGAGTTCAAGGCGGCGGTCGGGATATCGTCGAAGCCGATGATGGAGACGTCGCGGGGAACGCTTACTCCCGCCTCGGTCAGCGCGGCGATGGCGCCGAACGCACAGGAATCGTTGTAGCAAAGGATCGCGGTGAAATCGCAGCCGCCCCTGGCCGCGATGCGCTCGTGGATTGCCTTGTAGGCGAGGTCGGTCCGCATCGCCTCGAGTTCGACCATCAGGTCGCCATCGGTCTCCAGCCCCGCCTCCTGCATCGCCCTGCGGCTGCCCGCCATGCGGTCGCGGATCGTCGGGCGCGGCGAGTGGGCGAGCACGAGGATGCGCGTGTGGCCGAGTTGAAGCAGGTGACGGGCGCCGAGATAGCCGCCGGTGTGGTTGGCCGGCGCGACCGCATCCAGCCGCATGAGCGGCTCGCGGCCATTGACGATGACGGCGGGGACGGCGCGCGACGACAGATACTGGATGATGTCCTCGCGCTGCATGGACAGAAGCAGATAGCCCGACGTTCCGTCGTCAGGCTCCAGCCATGCCATGCTCGACGGGCCGGCATGGGTCACCGACAGGGTGAGGCCCAGCTCGCGCGCCCGCTTCTCCATGCCGCGCTGCACGGCCAGCACGAATTCTCCGGCGCTGCCATCGGGCACGTCGAGATCGGAGATGACGGTCGCGGTACCGGCGAAGGCGCCAACATAGTTGAGGCGCTCGGCCGCCGACTGGATGCGCGAGCGCACGTCGACGGAAATCCCCGGGGCGCCGCTGAGCGCCCGCGATGCAGTGCTGATCGATACGCCGACGGCCTCGGCAATGTCGCGCAGGGTGACGCGGCCGGTGGGGGCCGCCGCGGCGGCACCTTTGCCGGAAGGCACGTCAATACCGGCCATCGATGGGGCCCCCTTTGTGTGGCGTCGTTCCAAACCTGCCGCGCTCGTGGTCTCTCTATTGGAAGGCCGTCCCGGGCGTGTCAACAGCAGCGATATTTGCAACCATAATGCAAATTTGCGCAATATGGGAAATTGTCTTGACTTTGCACTGGCGCACTGACTGACTTGGCGTCGGCTAATGCCGGCTTCAGACCGGCAAGGGAGGAGAGCGGTGTCCCGCTTGGCAAGAGCGAGCCACAACGCAGGGACCAAATCGTGGGGCGCCGACTGCCTGTCGGGGCTGGGAGACGTGTTGCCGGTGTTCGTGCCGGCGCCTGCGGTGAGCGACCGGGCCTATTGGACGGCTGTCCCCGCCTCCCTCAGATCGCGACTGATTGCCGATGGCGAGGCGGCCCTCGGGGCGCCGTGGCCGGCCCTGACGGCACGCGCCTATCGGGCCTTCACGCAGACCGGAAACCGCGTCGACTACGAGACCGACTATTTCGCGCGCCGCCGGCGCATCAATGCGCTGGCCCTGGCCGAAGCAATCGAGGGCGAAGGCCGCTACATCGATACGCTGATCGACGGCATCATCGCAGTGTGCGAGGAAAGCGGCTGGCAGTTGCCGGCGCACAATACGCAAGTGCGCGACGGCCGTCACGCCCCCCTGCCCGATCCGACCCGGCCGGTGATCGACCTGTTCGCAGCGGAGACCGGCGCCGAGCTCGCCGTGGTCGCATCGTTGCTCGGTGACGCGCTCGACGCGGCCTGTCCCGGAATCGTGCGGCGCATCGACCACGAGATCGCGACGCGGATCACCCGGCCCTATCTCGACCGGCACTTCTGGTGGATGGGGAACGGCGACGAGCGCATGAACAACTGGACGGCTTGGTGCACGCAGAACGTCCTCATCAGCACGTTCACACGGCCGACCGATCAGGCGACGCGACACGCCGTCATCACCCAGGCGGCGCACAGCCTCGATGCGTTTCTCAAGGACTATGGCGACGACGGCGCCTGCGACGAGGGCGCGCACTATTATCGCCATGCGGCGCTCTGTCTGTTCGGAGCCTTGACGGTGATGGATGCAGTGGCGCCGGGCGCGTTCGCCCGCCTGTGGCGCGAGCCGAAGATCCGCAACATGGCGGAATACATCGTCCACGCCCATGTGCAGGGCGCGTACTACGTCAACTTCGCCGATGCCTCGGCCGTGCTGGAGCCGTGCGGGGCGCGGGAATTCCTGTTCGGCAAGGCGGTCGGTTCGCCGTCCCTGTGTGCGCTTGCAGCAGCCGATGCAGCGCGCAATCCGGCGCCGCAGCTTCCCGACGAAGTCAACCTCTTCTACCGGCTGCAGGCTGTGGCCGCGGCAGCCGAGATGGCCGCCTATGGTGGGCACCCGGTCGCGCCGCCCGACATCTATTACCCAAGTTGCGGCCTGTTCATCGCCCGTGACGCGCGCTTCGTCCTTGCCGTCAAGGCCGGCGACAACGGCGACGGGCACAATCACAACGATGTCGGCAGCCTCACCCTCTACAAGGACGGCAGACCGCTCCTCATCGATGTCGGTGTCGAGACCTATACGGCTCGGACGTTCTCGCCCGCGCGTTACGATATCTGGACGATGCAGTCCGCCTACCACAACCTGCCGAGCTTCGATGGCGTTCAGCAAGGTGCCGGCGCGGCGTTCGCGGCGCGCGACGTCGCCGTCGATCTCGGCGAACGGGCCGCCGCCATCGCCATGGACATCGCCGGCGCCTATCCGCCGGAGGCGGGGGTGGCGCATTACCGGCGTTCGGTCCGGCTCGTCAAAGGCGAGGCGGTCGAAATCGTCGATCACCATGACGGCGAACGGCCGGCCGAGCTTTCGCTGATGCTCTGCGAGAAGCCGACGCTGGCGGCGGAGCGCATTTTCGTCGGCGACCTCGGCGCGATCACCCTTGCCGGGGCCGGCGCGCTTCGCGTCGAAGAGATCGCCGTCACCGACGCGCGATTACGGCAGGCATGGCCGGAGCGGATCTTCCGCGTTCTGGTGCCGCTCGCCGGTCGCGATCTGCGGCTTGAGATCCGGTGAAAGGAGGCGCGCAGCGGTGACGACCTACGCCGGGCCCCTGTCGAACACCACGGTCGCACGCGCGCCGGTCTCGCGGCGCTGGCGCAGGGTGCGCAACGTGCTCACCGCCTATTCGTTCATCGCGCCGAATTTCATCGGCTTCGCGGTGTTCACGCTCGGCCCCATCGTCTTCGCCTTTCTCCTGGCCTTCATGCACTGGGACGGCTCCAACCCGATCCAGTTCGTCGGGCTGGACAATTTCTGGCGGCTGTTCTCGGACAAGGTGTTCCAGGACGCCTTCTGGAACACGATCATCTACACCGGCTTCACGGTGCCGCTCACCCTGGTCTGCTCGTTGGGTCTCGCCATCCTGCTCAACCAGAAGATCTTCGCCCGCAACTTCTTCCGCACTGTCACCTTCTTCCCCTATGTGGCGTCACTGATCGCCGTCGCGGTCGTCTGGAACATGCTCTTCAACCCGGATTTCGGGCCGGTGAACATGGTCCTCTACCACCTGGGGGTCGACCCGAAGCACCTGCCCGGATGGTCGGCGGACAGGCACTGGGCGATGGCCACCGTCATCATGTTCTCGGTGTGGAAGAACATGGGCTACTTCATGGTGATCTACCTTGCCGGCCTGCAGGGGATCAGCGCGGAGCTCTACGAAGCTGCCAATATCGACGGCGCGACCGCTTGGCAGAAATTCTGGTACGTCACCCTGCCGCAGCTGGCGCCGACCAGCTTCTTCGTGTCGGTGATGCTGACCATCACGTCGTTCAAGGTATTCGACCAGATCTACATGATCACCCAGGGCGGGCCGGGAACGGCGACCCTGGTGCTCGTCTATCACATCTACAACGAGGCGTTCGTCTCCTGGGATCTCGGCTATTCGAGCATGGTGGCCCTGGTCCTGTTCATGCTCGTCCTCATCATCACCGTCATCCAGTTCTGGTGGACGCGCGAAAGGGAGGAGAACCTGGCATGAGCACGGCCGCGCTCCCAACCAGCACGGCGGCGTTCAAGCGCCCCCGCCGGCGCGTGAAGTGGGGCCTGATCCTCACCTACGTGATCGTCATCCTGATCACGATCACCATGCTGGCGCCCTTTGTCTGGATGCTGTCCGCCTCGCTCAAATTGAACCGCGACGTCTTTGCCTTCCCCATCGAATGGATCCCGGCGCATCCGCGCTGGGAGAACTACATCGACATCTGGACCAAGATTCCGCTGGCGCTGTTCATCTACAACACGTTCAAGCTGACGATCATCGTCACCATCCTGCAATTGCTGACGTCGAGCTTCGCCGCCTATGCCTTCGCCAAGCTCCGCTTCCCCTACCGGAACGCCCTGTTCCTTGCCTACATCGCCACCATCGCCATGCCCTGGCAGGTCTACATGGTGCCGCAATTCATCATGATGCGGGGGTTCGGGCTCAACAACACGCTGACCGCGCTTATCTGTCTGCAGGCCTTCACCGCCTTCGGCGTGTTCCTGATGCGCCAGTTCTACATGTCGATCCCGGACGAGCTTTGCGAAGCAGCGCGGATCGACGGCATGAGCGAATACGGCATCTGGTGGCGGATCATGCTGCCGCTCTCGCTGCCGGCGATCTCGACGCTGACCATCTTCACCTTCGTCACCACCTGGAACGATTTCCTCGGGCCGCTGATCTATCTGACCAAAACCGAGGTGAAGACGATCCAGATCGGCATCCGCATGTTCATTACCCAGTACACGCAGGAATACGGGCTGATCATGGCCGCCTCCGTGGTGTCGCTGATCCCGGTCTTGATCCTCTTCCTCGCCCTGCAACGTTTCTTCGTCGAAGGCATCGCTTCGACGGGGCTGAAGGGATAACCCATGCTCAACGAAGCCATCCGGACCGACCTTCGCCCCGCTGCGATAAGCGACGAGGAGGTGGCCGATGCCATGGCCGCCGTGGTGGCGCAGGTCAGGCGCAACCTGCCGACCTTCACCTATGCGGCGCAGAACCACTCCAGCGTCGACAATTTCTACCCGGCGGTGGCCAACGACCAGTGGACCGCCGGGTTCTGGCCGGGCGCGATCTGGCTGGCTTACGAGGCGACCGGCGACAAGGTGTTCCGCTACGCCGCGCAGATCCATGTGCAGAGCTTCCTCAACCGGATCGAGAAGCGCATCGCCACCGACCATCACGACATGGGCTTCCTCTATTCGCCAAGCTGCGTGGCGGCGTGGAAGCTGGTGGGCGACGAGGACGGACGCCGGGCGGCGTTGCTGGCGGCCGACCAGCTTCTCGAGCGCTTCCACGAAAAGGGGCAGTTCATCCAGGCCTGGGGGCCGATGGGAGAGCCGGACAATTACCGCTACATCATCGACTGCCTGCTGAACCTCGGCCTGCTGTTCTGGGCGAGCGGCGAGAGCGGCAACCCGCGCTATCGCGAGAAGGCGCTGGCGCACGCGCACACGACGCTGGCCAACTCGATCAGGTCCGATCATTCGACCTATCACACCTTCTACATGGACCGGGAAACCGGCGCGCCGCTGCGCGGCGCCACGACCCAGGGCTATCGCGACGAGAGTGCCTGGGCGCGCGGCCAGGCGTGGGGCATTGCCGGCATGGCGGTGTGCCATCGCAACGAGCGTCGGTCCGCCTATCTCGACGTCTTCGAGAACCTGCTCGCCTATTACCTCGATCACCTGCCGGAAGATCTGGTGCCCTATTGGGACCTGACCTTCACCGAAGGCGACGAGCCGCGCGATTCATCGTCGGCCGCGATCGTCGCCTGCGGCCTGCTGGAAATGGCGGGGCTCGTCGGCGAAAAGCGCGCCGGCGAGATGCGTAATCTGGCGCGGCGGATGCTGGGCAGCCTGTGGCGGTCCTACGCGGTGCGCGATCCTGCCGTTTCGAACGGCTTCGTGCTGCACGGAACCTATTCCAAGAAAACCCCCTTCAACAGCTGTCGCGGCGAGGGCGTCGACGAGTGCGTGGCCTGGGGTGACTACTACTACTTCGAGGGTCTGACGCGTCTGTCGCGTCCGTGGACCCCGTACTGGTAGCCAGACCGGGAAAGACAGAATGGCCGGCATCTCACTCAGGAAAGTACGAAAATCGTTCGGGGCGCATACCGTCGTCCACGACATCGACCTCGATATTGCCGACAAGGAATTCATCATCCTCGTCGGCCCGTCCGGCTGCGGCAAGTCCACTACGCTGCGCATGATCGCGGGGCTCGAGGAAGTCACCAGCGGCGAGCTGATCATCGGCGACACCATCGTCAACGACGTGCCGTCGAAGGATCGCGACATCGCCATGGTGTTCCAGAACTACGCGCTCTACCCGCACATGACCGTCTACAAGAACATGGCGTTCGGGCTGGTGCTGCGCCGAAGCCCACGCGAGGTCATCGACCAGAAGGTCAACGAGGCGGCGGAAATCCTCGACATCAAGCACCTGCTCAACCGCAGGCCGCGGGCGCTTTCCGGTGGCCAGCGGCAGCGCGTGGCGCTGGGGCGCGCCATGGTGCGCTCGCCCGCCGTGTTCCTGCTCGACGAGCCACTCAGCAATCTCGACGCCAAGCTGCGCTCGACGATGCGTTCGGAGATCAGCCGGTTGCACCGCCGTCTCGACGCGACCTTCATCTACGTGACCCACGATCAGGTGGAAGCCATGACCATGGCCGACCGCATCGTGGTGATGCGCGACGGCCGCATCCACCAGGTCGACACGCCGCAGGTGCTCTACGACCACCCGGTCAACATGTTCGTGGCGGGCTTCATCGGCGCGCCGCAGATGAACTTCGTGCCGGTGACCATCCGCAAGCCGGACGGCGCATTCGTTGCCGACTTCAACGGCCAGATGCTGCCGCTTCCGCCACGGCTGACCGAACGCAACCTCGACAAATATGTCGGACGGCAATGCGTGCTCGGGCTGCGTCCCGAATGCTTCCACGAGCTGCTGCCGGCCGACGTCGACCCGGCCTTCACGGCGCCGGTGAACATCGACGTGGAACTGGCCGAGCCGATGGGCGCCGAGGTGCATCTCAACGCAACGCTCGGCGACCATCCCATCATCGCGCGGGTCTCCCCGCGCTGCCGGGCACGGCCGGGCGATCCGCTGACGCTGACCGCCGACCTGTCCATGGCGCACCTGTTCGACAAGGAAACCGAGGAGGCTCTCGGCTGAGACCCTCAAGAGGAAAACGAAAGGCATGAACTGGCTCATCAACCACTATTTCGGCGAAGGACCGGGCATCCCCAAGGATGCACCGAAGCCGGAAGGCCTGCGCCTTCTGGCCGCCGTCCTCGCTCGCGAATGGTGGGCGCTCATCAAGCTTAATGTGCTGTTCGTCGCCTTCGCCCTGCCCATCGTCACGCTGCCGGCCGCCTATTTCGCGGTTGTGAGCATTTCGGTCGCCATGATCGAGGACCGCAACGTCTATCTGTGGCGCGATTTCTGGAGCGCGTTCCGCTCCCGCTTCGCCTTGGCGACGGTGCTCGGTGTCGTCTTCGCCGGCGCCGGGGCGCTGACGGTCTTCGCCCTCCACACCTATGCCGGAGCAGCCAAGAGCAATCTCCTGGCGGTCGCGCCCCTGACCATCGCGGTGACGGTGGCCGTGCTGCTGCCGCTCTTCGGCGCGCACCTTTTCGTGGCCATGGCCGAAGGCGCCAGCCGGTCGCTGGCCGACATTGCCAAGGCCTCGGCGATCGGTCTGCTGGCGCGTCCGCTGCCCGGCCTCGCCGCGCTCCTGGTCGTGGCGCTCATGTGGCTGGCGCACATCCTGTTCTACCCCGCATCGATCCTTATGCCGGTGCTGGTCAATTTCTCGCTCGGGGCACTGGTGACCAGCTTCGCCGTGCTCAACGGGGTTCGATTGGGTTTTTCGTACCTCACCACCGCGCCCCGACAGGGGCCAACAAAAAGACCGAGAACGCAGTCGGCGTGACTTCTCAACGACGGAGGAAAGAAATGACGAAACTTGGTTCAATTGCGGCAGCCCTGCTGGGTGCAGCAGGTCTGGCCCTCGTCGCCGGCCAGGCCATGGCGCAGACGACCATCAACTGGGCTTTGTGGGACTGGGACAAGACGGTCTATTACAAGCCGCTGATCGATGCCTTCCAGGCCAAGTATCCGGACATCAAGGTCGACTACACCGATCTCGGTTCGGTCGACTATAACCAGATGGTCATGACCCAGCTGACCGGCGGCGGCAGCGATCTCGATGTTATCACCATCAAGGACATCCCCGGCTACATGCAGATGATCAACACCGGTCGGCTCGTCGATCTGACCGGCGACGCGATCGTCCCGAAAGATACCTCGGGCTATGGCGGCCTGATCGAAGCGTTGCAAGTCAACGGCAAGCAGTACGCGATGCCGATGCGCACCGACTTCTGGATCATCTACTACAACAAGGATCCCTTCGATAAGGCGGGCCTTCCCTACCCGACCGACGACATGACGTGGAAGCAGTACGACGAAATGGCTGCAAAGATCACCAGCGGCTTCGGTCAGGACAAGGTCTTTGGTGCCCACCAGCATGTCTGGCGCTCGGTTGTCGAGCTTCCGGCCATCACCACCGGCGAGCACACGCTCATCGCCAAGGACTACTCGTTCCTCAAGCCCTGGTACGAGCGCGCCCTGGCCCTGCAGGACAATGGCTACGCCCGCACCTATGCCTCGCTGAAGACCTCGCAGACGCACTATTCGAGCGTCTGGTTCCAGGGCAAGGTCGGCATGATGCCGATGGGCACCTGGTTCATCTCGACCCAGATCGCCAAGCAGAAGACCGGCGAATCGCTGGTCAAGAACTGGGGCATCGCTGCCTATCCGCATCCGGAAGGTGCGGCGCCTGGCGGCACCGCCGGCACGCTCACCGGCATTGCGGTGAACGTCAATTCCAAGCAGGTCGAGGCAGCCAAGAAGTTCGTCGCGTTCGTCACCGGACCGGAAGGTGCGGCGATCTTCGCCCAGACCGGCAACTTCCCGCCGCTGCGCACCGAAGAAGTGATGAAGACTATCACCTCGGCGCCCGGCTTCCCGAATGATCCGACCAGTGTCGGGGCGCTGCAACCCAAGAACACCTATCTCGAACTGCCCGTCGATCCAAAGGCGGCCGAGTACGAGCTGGTGCTCAACCGTGCCCATGACGACATCATGACCGAAAACGTCACAGTCGATCAGGGCATCAAGGAAATGAACGACGGCGTTGCCGCCATCAAATAAGCAGGCAATCCTGCGGGGCCGGCCATCATCCGCCGGCCCCGCAATCCGGGTTGGGACGTGACTCAGAATCCCTTTTCAGAAAACCCGTTCAGGAGCCGCGCCGACGTCCAGCGCGCGGTCGGCGACCTGTTTGCCCCTCTCCTCCCCCATTTCTCGCCCTCCGGGGCGCGCGTGCGGCTGAGCGCCGCGGCGGCGCATTTCGACCGCGCGGCGGCCGATCTCGAGGGCTTCGCCCGCCCGCTGTGGGGGATCGTGCCGCTCGTCGCCGGCGGAGGCGCTTTCGCCCATTGGGAGCTCTACCGCAGGGGCCTCAGCGCCGGCACGGATCCGGACCATCCCGACTATTGGGGAGACATTGGCGATATTAACCAGCGCCAGGTGGAGCTGGCCGCGATCGGCTTCGCCCTGCGCCTGGCGCGCGGTGAGATCTGGGACCCGCTCGATGCGGCGGCCAAGCGGCGCGTCGCCGCCTATCTCATCTCCGGACGCGAGCACGCCTTCGTCGACAGCAACTGGAAGTTCTTCCGCGTGCTGATCGACCTCGGCCTGATGCATTGCGGTATCGACGTCGACCCGCAAAAGCGGATCGACTATCTCGACGATCTCGAACGCTTCGCGCTCGGCAATGGCTGGTATCGCGACGGGCCGATCCGCAGCGCCGATCACTACATTCCCTTCGCTTTCCACTTCTACGGGCTGATCTACGCCGAACTCTCGGGCGATACGGTGCGCGCGGCACGCTATCGCGAGCGGGCGGTCGCCTTCGCCCGCTCGATCCGGCACTGGTACGCAGCCGACGGTTCGGCACTGCCCTTCGGCCGCAGCCTGACCTACCGCTTCGCCCATGCCGGCTTCTGGGGGGCGCTCGCCTTTGCCGGGGTCGAGGCGCTGCCCTGGGGTCAGATCAAGGGCACCTACCTGCGCAATCTCAGATGGTGGGCGCGGCAGCCGATCTTCGATCGCGATGGCGTGCTGTCGATCGGCTACGCCTATCCCAATCTGCTGATCAGCGAGGGCTATAATTCCGCCGGCTCGCCCTATTGGGCGATGAAGGCCTTTCTGCCGCTGGCGCTTGGCGAGGACCACCCGTTCTGGCGGGCGCAGGAGGCGGAGCCCGAGACGTTCGACGCGCCCGTCCCCCTGCCGGAACCGGGCATGGTGGCGCAACACCTGCCCGGCCATATCGTGGCGCTGTCTGCGGGTCAGGAATACCGCCAGTGGCGCGGCACCCGGGAGAAATACGGCAAGTTCGCCTATTCGACGCGCTACGGCTTCTCTATCGAAGCCGACGACCGGCTGTTCGCCGGTGCGGCCTGCGACGGCATGCTGGGCTTCTCCGAGGACGGGAAGCACCTGCGGACGCGCGAGGGCAACGAGGCGGCGCTGATCGCCGGCGACCGTCTCTATGCGCGATGGCTGCCCTATGCGGACGTGCTGGTGGAGACCTGGCTGGTGCCGGCCGGCCGCTGGCACATCCGGCTGCACGAGGTGACGACGCCACGCCGGCTGGAGGTGGTCGAGGGCGGCTTTGCGATTGCCAAGCCGGACTCCAGGGCCTGGGAAGAAAGCGTCGCCGGTGGCCGGGCCGAGGTCAGGACGGCGGAGGACGTCAGTGCGATCGTCGCCTATGACGGGCGCACCGCCCGGGTGACGAGCCCGTTCAGCAACTCCAACGTCATGGCGGCACGGACGCTGCTGCCGCAACTCAGCGCGACGCTGGAAGTCGGAACCACCCGGCTCGCCTGCGCGGTCCTGGCCCATCCGCTGTCCGCGGACGAGGCGATTCCGCCGCCGCCCGCCTGCCCCGACATTGGCGACCTGCGCCGGCTGTTCGCGACCGAAGGACAGGTCGTCCCGGTCTTCGACCTGCCGGCTTAGTTCACGCGCTCATGCGCAGGATCGCGCGCACATCGTCGGCGCGGATGTCCTTGTTCTCGCCGAGCGCCGTGTGGCCGACCGTCTCGAGATGGGCGAGGATCGCCTTCTCGTCGATGGTGAGATCAGCTTCGGAGGCGCGCACCGGACAGCCCATGCGCCGGAAGAATTCTTCCGTCCTGGCGATGCCGGCTTCCGCGGCTTTGGCGTCGTCGGGCTCGTTCACGCCCCAGACATTGCGCGCGTAGCGCGCCAGCATGGTCATCTTCTGCTTGAGCTTGTAGCGCATCAGCATGGGCATGATCATGGTGAGCGAGCGGGCGTGATCGACGCCGTGAAGCGCGGTGATGGCGTGGCCGATGTAGTGGGTCGACCAGTCCTGCGGCACGCCGGCGCCGATGAGACCGTTGAGCGCCTGGTTGGCCGCCCACATGACGTTCTCGCAGGCTTCCTCGCTCCTTGTCTCGATAAGCTTCGGCCCCCATTCGGCCAGCACCTTCATGAGCGTCTCGCTGAATCCGTGCTGGATGGGCGTGTTGACCGGTGTCGTCATGTACTGCTCGAGCACGTGCGTGAAGGCGTCAACGGCACCGTTCTCGAGCTGGCGGCGGCTGAGGCTCTGCATGGTCGAGGGATCGAGAATGGCGAAGCGCGGTCGCGTCGCCTCATTGGCGAACGGAAATTTGAGCTTGCGGCCCTTGTGGGTCATGACCGAGACGGCGTTGCTCTCCGAGCCGGTAGCCGGCAGCGTCAGCACCGCGCCGACGGGCAGCGGATTTGCCGGAAAGCGGCCGGCCATCAGCTCGTCCCAGGGATCGCCTTCGGTGACCGGGATGACATTGGCGAGGAACTTCGCCGCGTCGATCACCGAGCCGCCGCCGACGCCGAGCACCAGTTCCGATTTGTGCCGGCGCGCCGCCTCCGCCGCCTTGAGGATGGTCTCATAGACCGGGTTGGCCTCGACGCCGCCGAACGCCTCGACGTTGCAGTCCTTCAGTGCCGCCATCACCTGGTCGTAAACGCCGTTCTTCTTGATGCTGCCGCCGCCATAGAGCAGCAGCACCCGCGTACCGGCCGGCACGAGGTCCTTCAGCGCAGCGATCTCGCCCTTGCCGAAAAGGATATCGGTCGGATTCTTCAGGCGAAACTGGACCATCTCCACGCTCCCTGTTGCTGTTTCAGCGTTGGCACCCCCGGTGCGGGAGGGAAGTTTACGCCTGCGGTCCGGCCCGGGCCACGGGTGCTGCCGCTGCTTTCCGCCGCGGATCGGATCGGCGAAGTGCCGGAACGGCGGGGGAAAAGCGCTTTCGGCCTTGACAATCCGGCGTCCTGCGATATGTCAGCTCTATCAATACCCCACCCCCCCTGGGGTGGGGGCGCAAAGCAAACAGGATAGCCTCACCATGACCACACTGAAGATCGAAGGAATGACCTGCCACCACTGCGTCAAGGCGGTAACCGAGGCACTGGGCCAGGTTCCCGGCGTCGACAAGGTGATCGACGTCAGCCTGGAGCAGAAGCAGGCCGTGGTCAGCGGCAACCCCGACAACGCGGCGCTGGTCAGCGCTGTCGCGGAGGCCGGATACGAAGCACAGGTCGTCTGATGGACACCCACGCGACGCATGGCATGCACCTCGACGCGCAGGTGCGCGAGACCGCGCTGCGTCGCATGAAGTCCGTCAGGGGACACCTTGAAGGCATCGTGCGGATGCTCGGGGACGAGTCGGTCTATTGCGTCGACGTCCTCAAGCAGATCAAGGCGGTCGAGGGCGCGCTCGACCGCATCGGCGACATGGTGCTGCAGAGCCATCTCAAGCACCACGTCGCCAGCGCGCAGGATCGCGGCGATACCGAGCACATGGTCGCCGAACTGATGGAAGTTCTGAAATACCGCTGACCGTGGCGGGGCAGCTAGCCCAGCAGGCACATGACATGAATGAAAACCTGAACATCCAGATCGAGGGCATGACCTGCGCGAGCTGTGTCGCGCGGGTCGAACGGGCGCTGAAGAAGGTCCCCGGCGTGAGCGAGGTGAGCGTCAACCTGGCCACCGAGGAAGCGCGCGTGGTCGCCGATCCGGCGCAGGTCAACGCGCAGACGCTGGTCGGCGTCGTCAGGCAAGCCGGCTACGACGCAGATGTGGCCGAGACCACGCTCGCCATCGGCGGCATGACCTGCGCCTCCTGCGTCGCCCGGGTCGAAAAGGCTCTCAAGAAGCTTCCGGGCGTGGTCGATGCCAGCGTCAATCTGGCAACCGAAAAGGCCAGCGTCGCCTTCGTTCCGAAGATGCTGACGCCGGCCAGGATCGCCGAGGCAGTGGCCGCGGCCGGCTACACGGCGACGGCGGAAGACGACGCGACGGCCGGGGACGAAGACCGCAAGGACAACGAACTGGCGGCGCTGCGCCGCGATCTCGTCTTCGCGGCGGCCTTCACCGTTCCGCTTTTCATCATTGCCATGGGCAAGGGCCTTCCCGGCCTTGGCGGGGCGATGCTTTCGCTCATGCCCGAACGCGCCTGGATGTGGATCGAGTTCCTGCTGGCGACGCCGGTGCTGTTTTATGCCGGCCGGCGCTTCTACCGCACGGGCTGGGCCGAACTCCGCCATCTCAGCCCGGGCATGAACAGCCTGGTCATGCTGGGCAGTTCCGCCGCCTATTTCTATTCGCTGCTGGCGTTGGTCGTGCCGCAGATCTTCCCCGCTGGCACGGCGACCACCTATTTCGAGGCGGCCGGCGTCATTGTCACGCTGATCCTGCTCGGCCGTTTCCTCGAAGCCATTGCCAAGGGGCGGACGTCGCAGGCGATCAAGCGCCTGCTGCAATTGCAGGTGAAGACCGCCCGCGTGGTGCGCGACGGCGCCGAGATCGAAATCCCGATCGAAGCGGTGGTGTCCGGCGACATCGTGCACGTGCGGCCGGGCGAGCGCCTGCCGGTCGACGGCGTGGTGACCGAGGGCGCCAGCTATGTCGATGAATCGATGCTGACCGGCGAGCCGGTGCCGGTAGAGAAGCGCGCCGGCGCCGAGGTGGTCGGCAGCACGATCAACAAGACCGGCGCCTTCACCTTCCGCGCTACCCGCGTCGGCGCCGATACCGTGCTCAGCCGGATCATCAAGCTGATCGAGGAGGCGCAGACCTCCAAGCCGCCGATCCAGCAGATGGCCGACAAGATCGCCGCCGTGTTTGTGCCGGCGGTGATGTCGGTGGCGGCGATCACCTTCGTGGTGTGGCTCGCCTTCGGGCCGAGCCCGGCGCTGAGCTTCGCCTTCGTCACCGCGGTCTCCGTGCTGCTCATCGCCTGCCCCTGCGCCATGGGGCTGGCGACGCCGACCGCCATCATGGTGGCGACCGGCAAGGGCGCCGAGATGGGCGTGCTGTTCCGCAAGGGCACCGCGCTGGAGGCGCTCGGCCATGTCGATATGGTGGTCATGGACAAGACCGGCACGCTGACCAAGGGACGGCCCGAGCTGACCGACCTGCAGCTTGCCGACACCGAATTCACCAGCGATGGGGTGCTGCGGCTGGTGGCGACGGTCGAGGCCAAAAGCGAGCATCCGGTGGGCGAGGCGATCGTGCGCGCGGCCAAGGACGAGCGCGACCTAGTCCTGGCGGACGCGCAGGACTTCGCCGCCGAACCGGGCTTCGGCGTCCATGCGAAAGTCGATGGCCGCACGGTGCAGGTCGGTGCCGACCGCTACATGCGTAAGCTCGGCATCGATCTTGACTCAGTGGCGGCCGCCGCCGAACAGTTTGCCCGCGACGGCAAGACGCCGCTCTATGCGGCGATCGACGGCAAGCTCGCGGCGGCGTTGAGCGTGTCCGATCCGCTCAAGGAGGGCAGCGTCGAGGCGGTGGTCGCCCTGCATGCGCTCGGGCTCAAGGTCGCCATGGTGACCGGCGACAACCGGCATACGGCTGAGGCGATCGCCGCCCAGGTCGGCATCGACGAGGTGCTGGCGGAGGTGCTGCCCGGAGAGAAGGCGGCCGAGGTCAAGCGCCTGCAGGCCGACAACCGCCGCGTCGCCTTCGTCGGCGACGGCATCAACGACGCGCCGGCGCTGGCCCAGGCCGATGTCGGCCTGGCCATCGGCACCGGCACCGACATCGCCATCGAGGCGGGCGACGTCATCCTGATGTCGGGTGACCTGCGCGGCATCGTCAATGCGGTGGCGCTGTCGCGGCGCACCATGAAGACCATCGTCGGCAATTTTGTCTGGGCCTATGCCTACAATGTCGCCCTTATACCGCTGGCGGCCGGCGCGCTCTATCCGTTCTTCTCTGTGCTGCTCAATCCGATGCTGGCCGCCGGTGCGATGAGCATCTCGAGCCTGTTCGTGCTGACCAACTCGCTGCGCCTGCGTGGATTCCGGCCCCAGCTGGCGGAGACCGTGACGGCACGATCGCAGTCCGCCGACGAAGCCGCACACCGACCGATGGCGGCGCCGGCGGAATAGCCGGCAGGCGGGCCTGTGAAGGCCGAGCGGTCGGGCGATCGACCGCAACGGGGTCGCGCTAGTCGCCGCCGAGGACCGAGTTGCCGGCGGCGATGCCGCGCACGTTCATCGATCCGTCGAAGAGCGGGACGTCGGTCGGCTGATAGGGGAAGCGGGCGCAGGCTTCCTCGTCGATCTCGATGCCGAGGCCGGGTGCGGTGGGCGCCAGGATCCTTCCGTCCTCGAAGACCACGGATTCGCGGACGATCTCCTTTCGCCACGGTGCATCGATCATCACCATCTCGAAGATGCTGAAGTTAGGAATGGCAAGCGACAGGTGCAGGGTCATGGCATTCATGACCGGACCGGTCGGGTTGTGCGGCGCGACCGGGATCATGCGATTGTGGGCGAGGCCCGCGATCCATTTGGTGGCCGCCATGCCGCCACAATGGCAGACATCCGGCTGCAGCACATCGACGGCATTCTTGGCGATCGCCTCCATGAAGCGGTCCGGCACGTAGTAGCGTTCGCCGGCGGCAATCGGCACCCGGCTGTTGCGGCGCACATCGGCCAGCGCGTCGATGCTGTCCGGCGGCGTCGGCTCTTCGATCCAGCGCAGATTGAAGGGCTCCAGGTCGCGGGCGATGGCGATGGAACTCGGCACATTGAGGCGGCCGTGGAAGTCAAGCATGAGGTCGATGTCCTCGCCGACCTCGGAGCGTACGGCCTCGACGATCTCCACCGCCGTCATGCGCTCGGCGCGGCTGAGCTCGAGACTGGCGCTTCCCAGCGGATCCCACTTGAGCGCCTTCAGCCCCTGGTCCACCGCCGCCCGCGCCAGCCGCGCATGGTCGGCCGGCGTGACGGCGCCGAAGAACCAGTGGTTGCCGTAACACGCAACCGCGTCGCGCTGGCGGCCGCCGATGAGCTCATAGACGGGGACGCCGAGCGCCTTGCCCTTGATGTCGAGCATGGCCGCCTCGACGCCGCCGAGCGCGCTGCGGAAGACCGCACCGTCGCGCCAGTAGCTGTCGCGATGCATGGTCTCGATGTGGAGGTCGACCTGGAACGGATCCTTGCCGACGAGATAGCGCTTCAGTTCGCCAAGCGCGCCGACGACCGTCTCCGTCTTCCACTCCAGCGTGGCCTCGCCGACGCCGTCGATGCCGTCATCGGTGTAGAGCTTGACGAAGACGAGATTGGTGCGCGCCACGTTGGCGACGAACACCTTCTGATCGATGATCCTCATGGCCAGGCCCTCCCACGGTGCCTGATGTCAATTGGCCGGGCGTCAGCCCGCGCCGGCCATTCGGCGAATGGCTTCGAGCTGCTTGCACGCCGGATCCATTTGCATGAACTCGATGCGAATGCCATCCGGGTCCTCGATCCAGAACTGCCAGTTGCCGTCGTCGGCCTTCTTCTTGGGCGAACTGAACGGAATGCCCAGCGCCATGATGTCGGCCTCCGCCTTGTCGATGTCGGGCACCGTCAGGCAGAAATGGTTGTTTCCCACCGCCATCTTGCCGGGCGCCCGGTCACCTTCGCCCTCGGGGAAGATCTCCAGATACTGGTCGTCGGTGACCCGCAGATAGACCAGCCACACCCTGCCGTCGCGGAAGAGCCGGAACATCTCGGGGATGCCGAGCTTGCCGGCGTAGAAAGCGAGAGAAGCGTCGAGATCCTTGACCCGGATCGCGACATGCCCGACCGAAGCGAATTGTACCATCCTGTGAATCCTGTCCCTGACTGGCCGCCTGCGCGCCCGGCATGACGCCGCGCGACATGCCCTAGAGGCGGCCGTATTTGGCGAAGACATCGGCGACATCGACGCCGGCGGCGACTTCCTGGCGGGTCCGCGTCTCGAGCGCCCCGATCTCTTCCGCCTTGGTCAGCACTTCGTCGAGGATGCCGTCCGGGATGACCAGCACGCCGTCCATGTCTCCGAAGATCCAGTCGCCGGGCTCGACGCGGATATAGGCCGACAGCGTGCCGGATATCGCGATGGGGCCCTCGATCCTGGTGATGCGGGCTCTGAGCTTCGATTCGATCGGCGACAGATAGCGCGAGAAGACGGGCCAATCGGCCATCTTCATCAGCAGCGTGCCGTCGCGAATGCCACCGTCGATAACCACACCGACGGCTCCCTTCGCCTTCGCCGACGTGCTTGTCAGTTCGCCCCAGTGCCCGGTCTTGCGGTCGCCGGCGGCGGCGATGAGCACGACGCAACCCTCATACATGCGGCGGAAGAAGGAGAGATCGGCAACCTCCTGATAGTCGTATTCGTCGTCGTCGCGCGGATCGTTGGTGGTGGCGATCGTGAAGGCGGGACCGGCAATCGTCATGCCCTGGTCGAGCGGCTTGATGCCCAGATCCATGCACTGATCGGGCAGCCCCATCTCGTCCATGATGTCGTAGACGGCAGCCGTGTAGAGCTTCTTCAGCCGCTCGGCCCGGTCCCTGATTTCGCTGATTGAACGCCTCATCGCAAAGCCTCGAGAGAGAGGTGGCCGCCCATATATTTTTTCATATATGAACTATCCAAATTCACAGTTTTGATGGTAATGAAGCGCGGATCGAGTTGTCAATCAGGGGACAGCCATGTCGAGACCCCCCTCTGCCGAAGCGCAGGCGAAGCATCGCGTGCCTGCCATCGACAGGATGATGGAGATTTTGTCCGCGCTCGAATTGATGGAGAACGGCGCCGCAATTCCCGACCTGGTGGCCATGCTGGAAATCCCGCAAACGACGGTCTACCGGATCCTCAATTCGCTCGCGGCCTACGACATGGTCCGGCGCGACGGCGGCGGGCGCTTTCAACTCGGCACGCGGCTCCTCGGCCTGGCCTCGCATGTCACCCGCAACCCGCACAGCCGTGACCTTGTCAGCACGGCCCAGAAGTACATGGACCGGCTCACGGCCGAACTGGGCGAGAGCATCAAGCTGTCGGTGGCCGACGGAGACAAGGTGCTGGTGATCGCGTCGGCACGCGGCCGGCGCGAATACGCGCTGGGCATAACGGTCGGTCAGCGTCTGCCGCTCCACATTGGCGCGGCCGGCAAGCTTTTGCTCAGCTATTATCCCGAAAACCTGCAGGAACGGGTGCTGCGCGGGCCGCTGGAGCGGCAGACCGAGGCGACGTTTTGCGACCCGGACCTGTTGCGGGCGGAGTTGCGGCGCATTCGGGCGCGCGGCTACGCGACGGACGTGGGCGAAGGCATGCTCAACGTCAAAGCGTTCGCCGTGCCGATTCTGGATTCGACCGGCAACGCGCTGGGCGGCCTGAGCGTCCCGTTTCTCGCCCAGAGCCGGCGTGGCGACGAAGACCAGATCATCGCCGCGCTGCTGCGCACCGCCCGCGAGATCGAACGCGAGCTGCCCTGAGCGCGCCTGCCGCCGGCCAGCCGCCCGGGCTCAGTGCGACCGCACCGCAGACGGCTGCCGGTCAAGCCAGACCGCTGACGGACCGATCTCTCACCCCTGCCGCACGCGCCGCCCGCCCTGCTCTCGATCGCACGACCGGTCACGCCCGGACGGCACCACGCGGCCACCCCATTGCCGCCGGCGAATCCGCCCGCGCGATCGAACGGCTTCGTCGGCGATTTGACGCAGCAATCATCGGAAGCTAACATAGTTGAAATGCTTAAGTTCATATTTGAACTTTAGCCGGGACGCCGGATCCTTCGCACGTCGCTCGCATGAGGGAATTCCGCGGCTCGGTCAAAGGCGCCGAAAGAGAGCGCCGAGTAGAGCTCTGCGGCACGAAGCCGCCCGAGAGGAGGAAGGCAGATATGAAGATCACGCATCGCAACCTCACCGCCATTGCGGCGCTGGCTCTGGGCGGCATTTGCCTCCCGCTCAGCGCTTCTGCCGGCGAAGTGACGTGGTGGGCGCCCAACTGGGAACAGCCGCGCGTCAACGACATCATCAAGGACTTCGAGGCCGCGCATCCTGACATCACGGTCAAGCTCGAAACGACCGTGGCGAAGGACCTGCAGAACAAGATCCTGGTCGCCCTGCAGTCGGGCAGCCCGCCGGACGTCATCGACTCGCAGAACGGCTGGAACATTCCCTTTGCCGCTCAAGGGCTGTTGACCCCGATCGACGAGCTGATGGCCGACCAGAAACTGGACTGGGCCGACTTCCTCGGGTCCGGCATGGCCACGACGAAATACGAGGGCAAGGTCTACGGCCTGCCCTACCGCATCGAGTTCGCATGCGATCATCATCAATCGCGGCATGTTCCGCGATGCCGGGCTCGATCCGGACAATCCGCCGCAGACCTGGGAAGAGTTCGTCAAGGCGGCGCAGGCGCTGACCAAGACCGGCGCGGACGGCAAGCCGCAATACGGCTTCGCCATCACCGGCGGCGGCGAGTTCGGCAACACGGTTTACCGGTCGGTGCCGTTCCTGCGCATGAACGGCGGCGGCATTCTCAATGCCGATGGCAAGGTCATCGTCAACACGCCTGAGTCCGTTGCCGGCCTGAAGTTCTATACGGACTTCTACACCACGCTGAAGACCTCCCCGCCGTCGACCCTCGAGAACGACGGCATCGCCAACCGGCAGCTGTTCACCGCCGGTGCGGTGGCGATGTACCAGTCGGGCCAGTACGACCTTGCGACGATCCACAAGGAGAATCCCAAGCTCGAAGTCAGCTCGATCATGATCCCGCATCCCGAGGGCAAGCAGACCACCGCGCTGCTCGGCGGGTGGAACTGGATCGTGCCGAAGGACGCGCCCAACAAGAAGGATGCCGCAGTTCTGCTCGCCTATCTGGCGCAACCGGAGGTCATGGGCGTCTACACCGACACCTTCCCGGCCCGCGAAAGCGCCATGTCGCAGCCCCGTTTCCAGGATCCGGAGCTGAAGGCCTACCGCGACATGCTGCCCTATGCCCGCGCCCCGTGGCCGGTGCCCAACTGGACGCAGATGACCCAGATCTACTTCACCTACGTCCAGGAGGTCATGACTGGATCGATGACCCCGCAGGAGGCGATGGACGCCGCCGCGGGTGAGATCGAAGGACTGGCCGAGTAATAACGGCCACCAGCATGTAGACTGGCCTGCCCCGCGCTGCCGGGGCAGGCCCCTTCACCAGGCACAGAGGCAGCACCGATGAAGAAGCTCAGGCTCAATCCCGGCGTGGCCTTTGCGCTGCCTGCGCTCGTGGTCCTGGCACTGCTCATCGTCTACCCGCTGATCTACACGATCATGATCAGCTTCCAGACCCGCACCGGCGGCTGGGCGGGACTGGCGAACTACGAGCGCATCCTGCCTTCGCGGGTGACGATCATCGCGCTGAAGAACACGTTCAACTACGTGTTCTGGTCGATCGTCTTCCAGGTCGGAATCGGCACCGCCGCGGGGATTCTGCTCGAGCAGAAGTTCTTCGGCCGCGGCGTGGCGCGCTCGATCATGCTCATTCCCTGGGTGATCCCAGGCATCGTCGCCGCCACCACCTGGGCGTGGATGTTCCACAGCGAGTTCGGCATCATCAACTACATGATGGTGCAGCTCGGCATCCTGGACCATCCGGTCAACTGGCTGAGCAACCTCAACACGGTCATGCCGGCCCTGATCGCCATCAATGTGTGGAAGATGTTCCCCTTCGTCGCGATCATGGTGCTCGCCGGGCTGCAGTCCGTCGACAAGTCGCTCTACGAGGCGGCACGCGTCGACGGCGCCTCCTTCTTCGACGAAGTGCGCTTCATCATGATCCCGCAGCTCAGGCCCGTCCTGGCGGCGGTGACGCTGCTGCTGGTCATCTGGGGCCTGAACGGCATCACGATCATCTATTCGATCACGCGCGGCGGCCCGGCTAACCGCTCGCTGATCACGCCGATCCAGATCTACCAGACGGCCTTCGAGACCTTCCGGCTCAACGACGCGGCGGCGCTGTCGGTGGCGTTCTTCATCTTCGTGTCGCTGCTTGCCGGTCTCTACATCTACATCAGCCAGCGTGCGGAGATCGAGTGATGAGACAGCACAGCCCGCTTCTCATGACCTTGATCTACGTCTTCGTCGGCCTGTTGATGGCCATCTCGATCGGGCCGTTCCTGTGGATGCTGACATCGTCGTTCAAGCAACTGACCGAACTCTATACGATCCCGCCGCACTGGATCCCGCACATGCCGACGCTGGAGAACTACCAGAAGGTATTGTTCCACTCGAACATACCGCGGTACTTCCTCAACTCGACGATCATCTCGGCCGGCTCGACGGTGGTCTCGCTCCTGCTGGCGGTGTTCGCGGCAAACGGCTTCGCCCGCTTCCGCTTCCGCGGCCGGGCGGCAATGCAGGCCGCCGTGCTCGGCGCACAGCTTCTGCCGACGGCAGCGATCATCGTGCCGCTGTTCATCATTCTGCGCTCGCTGGGCCTCATCAACACCTATCTCGGCCTGATCCTGGTCTACATGATCGTGACGCTGCCGCTCTCGGTGTGGATGCTGGTCGGCTATTTCCGCTCGATTCCGGTCGAACTCGAGGAGGCGGCGATCATCGACGGTGCGACACGCATCGAGATCCTCTTCAAGATCACCCTGCCCCTGGCGCTTCCCGGCATCGTCGCCGTGGTGATCTATTCCTTCGTGACGACATGGAACGAGTTCATCTTCGCGCTGAGCTTCGCCCTCGACGCCGGCGTCAAGACGCTGCCCATCGGGCTCTCCGAGTTCACCACTGAGTTCACCACCGACTGGGGCGCGGTGATGGCCGCTTCGGTGGTGATGACGCTACCCATCGGCGTGCTGTTCCTGGCGATGCAACGCCTGTTCGTCGGCGGCCTGATGGCCGGCGCGACGAAGGGCTGAGCGGGGAGCCGGGAGAGCGCCCATGGCCGGCACAGCGGTCGACATTCCGCGCCTCGGCCTCGGCACCTTTGGACGCACCGGGGAAGCCGGCATCGCCGCAATCCAGCAGGCGCTCGAACTGGGCTACCGCCATCTCGACACGGCACAGTCCTACGACACCGAGGCCAGCGTGCGCACCGCCATCCAGCGTTCCGGCCTGCCGCGCGAAGCGGTCTTCATCACCACCAAGGTGGCGGACACCAATCTCGCCCCGGCGGACTTCATGCCCAGCGTCGAAGCCAGTCTGCGGGCGCTGGGCACGGACCGGATCGATCTCCTGCTGATCCATTGGCCGCGGCGCGAGGACGAAGTGCCGCTTGCCGCCTATATGGGGGCGCTGGCCGACGTGCAGGCTGCCGGCAAGGCACGGCTCATCGGCGTCTCGAACTTCACCATTGGCCTGCTCGAACGGTGCGAGACGATCCTCGGCGAGGGCGCTCTGGCGACCAACCAGGTCGAACTGCATCCCTACAGCCAGAACAGGGCGCTGCGCGCCTTCGCCCGTGACAGGGATCTGCTGCTGACGGCCTACATGCCGCTGGCCAAGGGGCGCGTCTTCGGCGATCCGCTGCTCGCCGGCATCGCCGCCCGCCATGGGGTGACGCCGGGCGCCGTCGCGCTCGCCTGGCTGCTGCACAACGGCATCGCAGCAATACCGGCGGCAAGCAGCGCGAAGCATCTGGCATCGAACCGCGAGGCACTTTCGGTGGCGCTGTCCGGCGCCGAGGTGGCGGCCATCGATGCGCTCGACCGGCGCGAGCGGATCGTCAATCCGCAGAAGGCGCCGGTCTGGGGCGACTAGCCGAAGACGGTACGGGCCGGGACGGCAGACGCCCGGCGGACGAGAGAGTCAGGGAGACTGAATTGGGTAAGGTCACGATCACGAACCTGCGCAAGTCCTTCGGAAGCGCAGAGGTTCTCCATGGCATCTCGATCGACATCGACGACGGCGAATTCGTCGTGCTGGTCGGGCCGTCCGGATGCGGAAAGTCCACGCTGCTGCGCATGATCGCCGGCCTCGAAGAGATCACGCAGCGGCGAACTGCACGATCGAGCGGCCGCGTGGTCAACCAGGTTCCGCCGAAGGAGCGCGACATCGCGATGGTGTTCCAGAACTACGCGCTCTATCCGCACATGAATGTCGCCCAGAACATGGGCTTCTCGCTGCGGCTGCAGAACGGGAACAGGCAGAGTTCATCGACGAGCGGGTGCAGCAGGCGGCCGAAATCCTCGGCCTGACGGACTATCTGGCGCGCTATCCGCGCCAACTGTCGGGCGGACAGCGCCAGCGCGTCGCCATGGGGCGCGCCATCGTGCGCGATCCGCAGGTCTTCCTGTTCGACGAGCCGCTCTCGAACCTCGACGCCAAGCTGCGCGTGCAGATGCGCACCGAGATCCGCCAGCTGCATCAGCGGCTGACCACGACGACGATCTACGTGACCCACGACCAGATCGAAGCGATGACCATGGCCGACCGCATCGTCGTCATGAACAACGGCAATGTCGAGCAGATCGGCACACCGCTCGACCTGTACGACCGGCCGACCAACGTCTTCGTCGCCGGATTCATCGGATCGCCGGGCATGAACATGCTGCACGGCCGCATCAGCGCCGATGCCCCGGCCGTCTTCGAGAGCGAAGGCGGCGGGCGGCTGCCTCTGCCCGAGGGCATCGATGCCGGCCCCGACCGCCGGCTGATCTACGGCATCCGACCCGAGCATCTGATCATCGACCCGGACGGTCTGCCGTTCACGACCGAAGTGGTCGAGCCGACGGGAGCGGAATTCCACGTGCTGATGCGCGCGGCGGGCGACGAACTCACCGGATCGTTCCGCGAACGCATCACGGCGCGGCCGGGAGAAACGATCGCTGTCCGGCCGGACCTCCCGCGGATTCACCTGTTCGACGCCGCCAGCGGCCAGCGCCTCAACACTGACTGAGCGGCCGGGCGGAGAGGCCGACGCGGACCCGTCCCTGTCCTGTTGCGGCCGGGGCTTCAGGAGACGCCGTCTCCGGCCCGCGGTGCGGACGGAAAGGTCATTCTGGCGCACAGGCCCTGGCCGCCGGGGCCGTCGGCGAGGACCAGCGTAGCGCCGAAGAGCGCGGCTATCTCCGCAACGATCGAAAGGCCAAGGCCGGCGCCCTGCTCGCTTCCGCCGGCGTTGCGGGCGAAGCGCTCTCGAACGCGCTCTCGCGCGGCCGGCGGGATGCCCGGCCCGTTGTCTTCGACTTCGACCAGGACCTGATCTTGACGGCGGGCAACGCGGACGGTCGCGTGGCTGCCGGAACCGGCATAGCGCACGGCGTTCTCGACCAGATTGGACAGCATTTCGCCGAGAAGCATCTCGTCGCCGCGGACCAGAGCCTCGCCGCCCGCCTCGACACCGAGATCGACACCGCGGGCGGCGGCCCGGCGAACGTGGTCGGCGACGACGCCGCGGGCGAGCCCGGCAAGGTCGGTCGTCCGCCTGGTGAGCGCTTCGGATGCCGCCTCATCGACACGGGCGAGAAGCAGGAGTTGCGAGAGTATCCGTTCAGCATGCGCCGCGGCCCGATCGGCGTTCTCGGCGGCGCCTTGGGCTGCGGCAAGCGATTCGCCCGCTTGGCAAGCGCCAGTTCGGTGCGGATGATGGCCAGCGGCGTGCGCAATTGATGGCTGGCATTGCCGGTGAAGTGACGCAGCGCGTCGAGGGCGGCGGCGAGACGTGCCATGAAATTGTTGATGGTCGATACCAGGCCGCCAACCTCGCGCGGCACCCGGTGCTCGATGGGCCGAAGCTCGTCCGAAGACCGCCGGCCGAGCGCAGCCTCCAGCCGGTACAACGGACGCAGGCCGGCACTCACCGCAAGCCAGACGATGATGGCGGCGCTGAGGATCAGCACGCCCTGGCGTGCCGCCGAGCGCAACAGGATGTCTTCCGACAGGCGCTGTCGCGCATTGGTGGTCTCGGCGACGGTCACGCGAAACGGGATGGAACTCAGGCCGGTCGAGGCGGCCCCGTTGAGGACTGCGACACGGATCGGCTCGTTGCGGAAGACGGCATCGCGGAACGAAAGGCCGGTGTGCGGATCCGCACCGGCGTCGGGCTCGGGCAGCCCCTGATAGCCGGTGATGAACGTTCCGGGCGGGCCGTCGATACGATAGAAGACCCGGTCCTGCGCCGCCGAGGTCAGCATGTCGAGCGCAACGTAGGGAATGTCGACCTCCAGCGCCCCGTCATCGCCGACGACAACGCGCTCGCCGATCGCCTGCGCCGATCCGGCAAGGACCCGGTCGGAGACCTGGTCGGCGAGAAGGCGCGCCGAGCGGTAGGTTTCGACAAGGGCGACGACGCCGATCAGCACCAGCGGCACAAGCAGCCAGAGAAGCAGGCGGCGACGCAGGGAATAGGGCGTGACCGGCGGGACCGTCACGTCGGCGGATCCAGCAGCAGGTAGTAGCCGAGGCCGCGGGCGACCTGGATGGTCACCCCCATCGGGGAAAGCTTCTTGCGCAGGCGGCTGACATATTGCTCGATGGCATTGTCGCTGACCTCCTCGTCGAAGGCGGACAACGATTCGACGATCTGCTGCTTGGAAACGATTCGGCCGGTCGACAGCATGAGCGTCTCCAGAACGCTCAGCTCCCGCGCCGGCAGATCGACGGCCTTGCCTTGGCAGGACAGCAGGCGCGTCTTTAGATCGAGCGTCAGCGGCCCGTATTCGGCGATGGACGATCCGAGGCCGGCACCTCGTCGCAGCAGGACCCGGATACGGGCCTCGAACTCGCTCACGTCGAAGGGCTTGGCGAGGTAGTCGTCGGCGCCGAGATCGAGCCCGCGGACACGCTCGTCGAGTGTGCCGCGCGCGGTCAGCACCAGAACCGGCGTATTGTCGTGGCGGCCGCGCATGGTCTTCAGCACGTCGAGGCCATCCATCTCCGGCAGAGTCAGGTCGAGGACGACCAGGTCGTAGCTCTGGGTGGCGATGACGGCATCGGCCGAAACGCCGTCCGGCACGATATCGACGGCGTAGCCGCTCCCCTTGAGGACCTTGCTCAACCCCGCAGCCAGAGCCTCGTTGTCCTCGACAACGAGAATGCGCATCACATTCCTCCCGCCACGAGCCTAACCCCGGCCGATTTGCTTGTGAATGCGCCTGTCGAAGGGCATGGTTGGGCGATGACGGCCACTCGTTTCGCCCTGGCTGCTGCGTTCGCCATCGGCCTCTCCGCCGGGCAGGCCAGCGCGGCGGTCTATCCGGCCCTGTCAGGCAAGGTGGACGCGCGCACGGTGCTTGTCTATTCGGCGCTCGACGAGAACATCGCCGTGCCGTTGATAAAGGCCTTCCAGGAGGCCAACCGCGATCTGGCGCTCGACTATCGCGAACTGCAGACGATCGAGATCTACGATCGGGTCATCAAGGAGACCGACGCCGGCGAGAAGACGGCGGACGTGGCGATCTCTTCGGCCATGGACCTGCAGGTGAAGCTCGCCAATGACGGCTACGCCCGCGCCATCAATCCGACTTCGGCCGCGACGCTGCCGAAATGGGCCATCTGGCGCAACACCGCCTTTGCGCTCACCTTCGAGCCGGCGGCGATCGTCTACAACAAACAGGCTTTCAAGGACCGGCCGCCGCCCAGGACCCATGGCGAACTGACGCAGTTCCTCAAGAATGCCGGCAACGACCTCTACGGACGGATCGCCACCTACGACATCGAGCGTGCCGGCGTCGGCTTTCTCTTTCTCGCCCGCGACCAGGAGCACTATCGCGACATTTGGGATCTGGTGAAGGCGATGGGCGCGGCCGGGGTCAAGCTCTATTCGAACTCCTCGGCCATCCTCGAACGGGTCGCCGACGGACGTTTCGTGCTCGGCTACAACATCCTCGGCTCCTATGCCGAAGCCTGGGCACGAACGGCGCCCGATCTCGGCATCGTGTTGCCCTCGGACTACACGGTGGTGATGTCGCGCATCGGCCTGGTGCCGGAAGCCGCCGACGCGCCCGACCTCGGCGAGCGCTTCCTCGACTTCCTGATGTCGGAGGATGGCCAGCGTGTCATGGCCCGCGACGTCCACCTGCCGGCGATCAATCCACAGGTCCGTGGCGACGACACGATCGGAGCCATGCAGGCCGCACTCGGAGACCAGTTGCGGCCGGTTCCGGTAAGCCCCGGACTGCTCGTCTATCTCGATCAGGTGAAGCGGGCACACCTCATCAAGCGCTGGAACGAGGCCCTCACCGGCCGGTAGACGCTGCTCTGCACAATTTCTTTTCGCAGTGCAGTGTCAGCTTGGTGTCAGTTTCGCCCCGTCTTCTCCACGGGAGAGCCGCCGAACGAGCGGTTGCCATCATGTGGGGAGGGCGTGATGGGCACTGTCCCTGGCCCGGCCGTCGAGCACGGCCGCCGCGGAGGTCCGCGCCTAGATCAATATCGGGCTGAGGCGCCCCGCCGCCTTGCGCAATTCGCCGAGGGCGGACTTGCGCGCCCTGGCGTTGAAGCGGCTGGCCAGACCGGACACGGTGAGCGCCCCGCGGAAGCCGGCATCCTGCCCGTAGACGGGGACGGCGACGGCCGCGACGTCAGGCGTGCGCTCGCCGATCGACATGGCGTGTCCCGCGTCGCGGACCCTCGCGGAGATGGCGTCGGCTCCGCCGGTGAAGGCACGCAGCACATGCGCGGCCGCACCGCGGTCGAGCGGCAGGCGCGTTCCCTCGTCGAGATGGTGGCGCATGGCGTGGCGGGAGTTCCGGCGATAGAGGCAGACGCGCTCGTCGCTCTCGCGCACATAGAACGACGCGGTCTCGCCAGTGGCCTGGACGAGATGGCGAAGCTCCGGGCGAATGTGCTCGCCGAGATCGAAGCTGCGCCGGTAGAGCGATCCCAGGCGCCAGAGACTGGGCCCCAGGCGGAAGGCGCCGTCCTCGTCGCGGCGGACATAGCCATAGCGGTCGAGCGAAGCGATGAGCCGCAGGATGGTGCTCTTGTAGAGCCCGGTTTCGGCGGCAAGGTCCGCCAGGGACAGCCGCTCGGCGCGCTCGCCAAATGCCTCCATGATCGACAGGGCGCGCTCGACGGCTTCCACCCGCTGTTCCTTCACGGCAGCTCTCCTTGCGCTCGTTCTGTCTGGCAGAATGGCGGTCTATTATGATTGCTCAGCCCCCTTGCCGGCAATAGGAGGAGGAAAAGCATCGGGGATGAAACGCATCGTGCACCAACTTGAGGGCATCCGGATTCTCGACCTGACCAACGTGCTGGCAGGGCCGTTTTGCTGTCATCAGCTCGCGCATTTCGGAGCCGAGGTGATCAAGGTCGAGGTCCCCGGGCGTGGCGACCTTGCCCGCCAGCTGGGCGCCGATCCCGAACTCAACGACAGACTGATGGGGGTGTCGTTCCTGGCGCAGAATGCTGGCAAGAAGTCGATCACGCTCAACCTCAAGGCGGATGCCGGCAAGGCGCTGCTCAGGCGCTTGGTGCACACGGCCGACGTGCTGGTGGAGAACTTCCGCCCGGGCGTGATGGACCGGCTGGGCGTGGGCCACGCGGCGCTCCGCCAGGAGAATCCCGAACTGGTCTACTGCGCGATCTCCGGCTTCGGACAGAGCGGGCCGATGCGCGACCTGCCCGCCTATGACCAGATCATCCAGGGCATGTCGGGGGTGATGTCGATCACCGGCGACGCGGAGAGTGCGCCGCTGCGGGTCGGCTATCCGATCTCCGATACGATCGGCGGGCTGACGGCCGCCTTCGCGATTGCGACGGCTCTGGCCGGGCGCCCGAAGTCGGGCGGCGTCTTCATCGACGTGTCGATGCTCGAGGCGACGCTGGCCACGATGGGCTGGGTCGTCTCGAACTGGCTGATTGCCGGCGTGCGGCCGGCACCAAACGGCAACGAGAACGTCACCTCGGCGCCCTCGGGCACGTTCCGCACCGGTGACGGACCGCTCAACATCGCCGCCAACAAGCAGGAGCAGTGGGAGATCCTCTGCCGCCACCTCGGCCGGGACGATCTCATCGCCAATCCTGACTATGCGACCCGCGACAGGCGCAAAGCCAGCCGCGCGGCGCTGAAGCAGGAACTCGAGAAATCGCTGGCCGCCAAGCCGGCCGGGCAATGGGCCGACGAGCTGAACCGGCTGGGGGTTCCGGCAGGGGCGGTGTTGGCCGTGCCGGACATTCTCGAACATCCCCAGGTCGCCGATCGCGGCATGCTGGCGACATTCGCTGAGGTGCCCGGTGTCGGCCGCGACATCCGCGTCGTGCGCACCGGCATCAAGATCGACGGCGAAGCTCCCGCCGTCACCGCGCCGCCGCCCGCGCTCGGAGCCGACAACGAGACTCTCTATGCCGAGCTCGGCCTGACGGCGAGCGAGATCGCCGCCTTCGCGCGGGAGGGTGTCATATGACCGATCCCGTGCGGCCTTGCGCCGATGTCTCGGACTGGTGGACGACGGCCATCATCGACATGGAGCCGGGGCGCATCGCCTTTCGCGGCCACCCGGTCGAGGAGCTGATCGGCCGGCTTTCGTTTGTCGAGATGATCTGGCTGATGATCGTCGGCCGCATCCCGTCGGCGGCCGAGGCGCGCCTTCTCGAAGCCGCGCTCGTCGCCTCGGTTGACCACGGCCCGCAGGCTCCATCGATTGCCGTGGCGCGCATGGCGATTACCTGCGGCGTCGGCCTCAACAATGCGATTGCCAGCGCCGTCAACGTGCTGGGTGACGTGCATGGCGGCGCGGGCGAACAGGCGCTCGAACTCTATGACGAGATCGCGGTGCGCTGCGACGCGGGCGCGGAACTGGAAGCCGCCGTCGAGGAGGCGCTTGGCGCCTGGCGAGCGACGCGCGGCAAATATGTCTCCGGTTTCGGACACCGCTTCCACAAGCCGGTCGATCCGCGGGCGCCGCGCCTGCTCGCCCTGGTCGACGAGGCGGCGGCGTCCGGCGCTGTCAGCGGGCGCTTCGCGGCGATCGGACGGGCAGTCGAGGCCAACCTGCGCAAGCACGCCGGCAAGGCCGTGCCGATGAACATCGACGGGGCGACCGCCGTCATCTTCGGCGAGCTCGGCTGCCCGCCTCCCCTTGCCCGCGGGCTCTTTTGCCTGTCGCGTTCCGTCGGCATCCTCGCCCATGCCTGGGAGCAGTCCCAGCAGGGCGGACGCAACAAGGGACCGACACCACCAGCCTATCGCTGGACCTATTCCGGACCGCGCGTGGCGCGGACGGAATCGACGAGTACCGATGCGAACAGCCTCGGCGAAACTGACCTCAATCAGCATCCAAATGGGAGGAACTGAGATGGACCACGTGAGAATTTCGCGTCGCGTTGCCCTGGCCGGCGCCGTGATGTTTGTCGCATCGCTCGGCGCTGCGCAGGCCTTCGAGCCCGGCAATACGGAATGCATCGCTCCGGCCAATGCCGGCGGTGGCTGGGACTTCACCTGTCGGCAGGTCGGCAAGGCGCTCTATGACCTGAAGATCGTGCCGTCGCCCGTCCAGGTTTCCAATCTGGCCGGCGGCTCGGGCGGCGTGGCCTATGCCGAAGTGGTCAACAAGCGCGACAAGGACAACAACCTGATCGTTGCCGCGTCGTCCGCCACCTCGACCCGGCTTGCCCAGGGTGCCTTCCCCGGCAACACGATGGACCAGGTGCGCTGGGTCGGCGCCATCGGTTCCGACTACGGCGTCATCGCGGTGTCGTCCAAGTCCGACATCGACTCGCTGCCGGCGCTCATGGCCAAGATCAAGGCCGATCCGTCCTCGATCGCCTTCGCCGGCGGTTCGGCGGTCGGCGGTTGGGATCACCTCAAGGTCCTGATCGCCGCCAAGGCTTCCGGGATCAACGACATCCGCACGATCAAGTATGTCGCCTTCGAGGGCGGCGGCGAGGCCGTTACCCAGCTGCTCGGCGGCCATGTCCAGGCCTTCACCGGCGACCTGTCGGAAGCCAATCCCTTCGTCGAATCCGGCGACATCAAGATCCTGGCCGTGCTCGCTCCCGAGCGGCTGCCTGGCGATTTCGCCAAGTATCCGACGGCCAAGGAACAGGGCGTCGACGCGATCGGCGCCAACTGGCGCGGCTTCTACGTGCCGGGCGGCATGTCGGACGATGCCTATGACTTTTGGGTCGGTGCGATCGAGAAGGTCTACGATTCGGAAGAGTGGAAGAAGATCATGGCCGACAACGGCCTGATGCCGCTCAACTCCTCGGGCGCCGATTTCCAGAAGTTCGTCGCCGGCCAGGTCGCAGCGACCACGGCCCTGTCGAAAGAGATCGGCATCATCAAGTGAGGGCCACGGCCTTGACGGGCGTCCACGCCATACCGACAGTCGTTAAATGAGCGACCGGATCTTCGGCGTCCTCTGCGTTCTGCTTGCCGGATTCTTCATCTGGCAAGCAACGCAGATCCAGACCGGCTTCATCGTCGACCCGATGGGGCCGCGGGCGTTTCCGATCGTCATCGGCGTCACACTGGCGTTGGCCGCGATCCACCCGATTTTCAGGCCGGACCTCAACGAGAACTGGCCGCCCGCCGGGCGGCTGGTCGAAATCGCCTTCGCGGCGGCGCTGATGATTGCCTATGCGCAGGTGCTGCCGCAACTGGGATTCATCGCCTCGACCGCGATCGCGGCTTCACTGCTCAGCTGGCGACTGGGCTCGAAGCCGGTCGTCGCGGCCGTCGCGGGAATCGCGATCGCGGTGCTCATCTACGTCATCTTCCACATGATCCTCGGGCTGACGCTGGCCCGCGGCCCCTGGGGGTTCTGACGATGGAAACGCTCGCCGCACTGGCTCACGGCTTCGCGGTTGCCGTGACCGTTCAGAACCTCGGCCTGGCGCTGATCGGCTGCTTCATGGGCACGATCATCGGCGCCCTGCCCGGCCTCGGCCCCTCCAACGGCGTCGCTATCCTCATCCCGCTTGCCTTCACGCTCGGCCTGCCGGCGACTCCCGCCCTGATCCTGCTGACCAGCGTCTATTACGGCGCCATGTATGGCGGACGCATCTCGTCGATCCTGCTCAACATCCCCGGTGACGAGCCGGCGCTGATGACGACGCTCGACGGCTATCCGATGGCCCGCAACGGCCAGGCCGGCGAGGCGCTCGCCATCTCGGGGATCGCCTCATTCGTCGGCAGTTTCGTCGCCACCTGCGGCCTGGTCTTCCTGGCGCCGCTTCTGGTCAAGCTTGCCCTGCTCTTCGGACCGGCCGAGTACTTTGCACTCTACACCCTCGCCTTCGCCACGCTCGGCGGCATCGCCAACCGCAGCCAGGCGAAGGCGACCATTGCCGCCGCGCTCGGGCTCGGCCTGGCGATGATCGGCGTCGACCACCAGACCGGCGTGCCGCGCTTCTCCTTCGGCAATGTCTATCTCTATGACGGCATCGATTTCCTGGTTGCAATCGTCGGCCTGTTTGCGATTTCGGAAGTCTTCCTGTTCCTCGAGCACAAGGGCCAGGGCAGCGCCGATTCCGGCAAGCTGAAGCTCGGCCGGATCACGGCGCCGCTGTCGATGATCCGCAAGTGCTTGCCCACCATGGCGCGCGGAACCGGCCTCGGCTTTCTCGCCGGGGTGCTGCCCGGCGCCGGCGCGTCGCTGGGATCGTTCATCGCCTATACGCTGGAGAAGCGGGTCTCCAACAAGAACGACACCTTCGGCAAAGGCGACCCGCGCGGCGTGGCCGCGCCAGAGGCCGGCAACAACGCCGCCGCCGGCGGCGCCCTGGTGCCGATGCTGGCGCTTGGCGTGCCGGGCTCGGGGACGACGGCGGTACTGCTCGCCATGCTGCTCGCCCTCAACGTCACGCCCGGCCCGCTGCTGTTTCAATCCAATCCCGATGTCGTCTGGGGGCTGATCGCCGCCTTGTTCATCGCCAATGTGATGCTGCTCTTGATGAACATCCCGCTGGTGGCGATCTTCGTGCGGGTGCTGCTCATCCCGCCGCGCTATCTGATGCCGGCCGTCGCCATGATCTCCTTCGTCGGCATCTACGGCATTTCCGGCTCGACCTTCGATCTGATGATCATGATTGGCTTCGGCATTCTCGGCTACGTGTTGCGCAAGCTCGACGTGCCGCTGGTGCCGATCATTCTCGGCGTGCTGCTCGGCAACGAGATGGAGAAGAACCTCCGTCGCGCCCTCACCATTTCGGATGGCGACCTGTCCATCCTGTGGGGCTCGTGGCTTGCAATCGCCCTGTGGACCATCGCGGTCGTCGGTTTCTTCGCCCCGATAGTCATCGGCCGCTATTTCCGCATCGGGGTCGATCGAACGGCCGATGTCGTCGAAGCCAACACCGACTGAGCCGCACGAACGAGGCTGAACGGGCCAAGGGCGCCGCTCCGCCAGGCGACGGGAGGCGAGCAGCGCACGTTCTCGAATCTCAATGCGCGCGCAGGACTTTGCCGCGGAGCATCACCGAGAGCAGCCTCAGTTCGCTGTCCAGCACGACAAGGTCCGCAACGGCGCCGACGGCGATTCGGCCGCGATCCTCGATCCCGAGATACTCGGCCGGTATGCCCGACGTCCGTCGCGATGCCTCCTCGACCGGCAGGCCGATGGCGACGAGATTGTGAAACGCCTGGAGCATGGTCAGGCTGCTGCCGGCCAGCGTTCCGTCGGCGAGCCGGACCCCATTGCCGCATTTGAAGACGGTCTGCGCACCGAGGTGATACTCGCCGTCCGGCATGCCTGATGCCGGCGTGGCATCGGTCACGGCATAGAGGTCGGGGATGGCGCGGAGCGCCGTCCGGATGGCGCCGGGATGCACGTGAAGCAGGTCCGGGATGATCTCGGCGTAGCGCGCGTGAGCAAGCGTTGCGCCGACGATGCCGGGCGCGCGGTGCTGCAGGGGCGACATCGCATTGAACATGTGGGTGACGCCGTGGCGGCCATGCGCGAAGCACGCGGCGGCCGTCTCGTAGTCGCAGGACGAGTGGCCGATCTGCACCCGAATGCTTCGCTCGTTCAGCCAGCGCGTCAGCGTGCCGTCAGGATCTGCCTCCGGTGCACACGTCACGACCCTGATCGCGGCAAGCTGGGTCAGCGCCCGCATCAGGGCGATATCGCCCTGCTGCACGAAATCGGGCTGGGCGCCCAGCCGGTCGCGGCTGATGAAGGGCCCTTCCAGATGCACGCCCAGGATGGCCGCCTCGTCCGACCACGGATCTTCCGCCGCAGCGCCAACGGCAGACAGCGCGGCCTCGATCGCCTTGACCGGTGCCGTCATCGTCGTTGCCAGGAAGGCCGTGGTTCCGCTGCGGGCATGGCTGCGTGCCACCTGACGGACGGCATCGCCGGCCTCCATGACGTCGGCGCCGCCGCCGCCGTGGCAATGAAGATCGATGAAGCCCGGAATGACGAGCTGCGACTGAGGCACCGTGGCGGGTTCAATGGCCGCGATGCGGCCGTCTTCGATGGTCAGGCGAGCATCCCGGAAGCCATCAGAAACAAGGACCCGGCCTTCGACGGCGGTCATCAGAAACTCCCCAGGCGTGATTTACAGCGAAATGGTTATGTGGTTATGTGGTTATAACCTATTTCAGCGTGCTTGCACCATCACCAACGCTCAAAAGGGAGAGACTGACGTGAAGGCACTCACCAAGATCGGGTTGGCCGCAACGTTCTTTGCGGTCGCGCTCGCCCCGCTTTCTGCCGGCGCGGAGCCAGTCAAACTGACCTATCTCACGCATTGGGGCCCGGACACCGTGGCGCTGCTGGAGAAGGCAGCCAGCGATTATTCGGCTCAGAACCCCGACGTCTCGGTCGCGGTTCGCGCGGTGCCGTTTGGAGACCTGCTCACCACCATCCGGTCGGGCGGTTCCGGCGGCGGCACCACCATCGCCAGCATCTACGATCTGTGGCTGCCCGAGCTCGTGCGCGACCATCTCGTCGTCGCTGCGCCCGAGGCGGTGAGCACGGAAGTGACCACGGCATGGCCGGCGGGCGTCGTCTCCGCCGCCAGCGTGGGGGGCACGGTCTACGGCATTCCGAACGAGATCGACCTCTACGCGCTGAACTACAACAAGGCGCTGTTCAAGGAAGCGGGCATCAGCAAGCCGCCGGCGACCTGGGACGAACTGGAGGCGGCCGCGGCCAAGCTCACCGATGAGGCGGCCGGACGCCAGGGCTTCGGCCTGATCAACTCGTGGGCGGCCGGTGTCGTTCATCCGTTCGCGTCGTTCCTGGCTTCGAACGGCGGAACGCTGGTTGCCGACGGCAAGCCCCAGCTCGACAGCCCGCAGGCGCTGCAGACCTTCCAGCTGTACGAGACCCTGGTCAAAAAGGGCTATTCGGTTCCCGCCATGGGCACCGCCGACGCCAACACCACCGGACCGTTCCTCGACAACTTCGTCTCGGGCAAGACCGGCATGATCATCATGGCGAACTGGTGGGAGAGCGCGCTGAAGGCGGGCATGGGCGACAAGTTCGCAGACATCGGCACGGCCCCCATTCCGGTCGGCCCGAGCGGCAAGGGTGCCCACTCGATCTCCTATTCGTGGATGACGGTGGTCAACGGCTCGGCAACCAATGCCGAACAGGACGCGGCCTGGAAGTTCCTCGCCTGGCTCGACGGACCGACCTCGGGCAAGAACGGCGCCTCGGCGATGGCGGATATCCTTCAGTCCATGGGCATCCTGCCGTCGCGTACGTCGGACGTCGCCGCCTACAAGGACGCGCTCAGCCGTCCGTTCCTCGAAGGCTACGTCTCGCAGCTCGCCGACGCGCACGCCTTCCCGGTCGTGCTCGGTGGCCAGGAGTTCTCCGAATCGCTTCAGCAGACCATTGAGAAGCTGGAATACGGTGAGCTCAACGCGGAGCAGGCGCAGGCCAACGCGCAGGCCGACGCCGCATCGATCCTCCAGCGCGCGGCGCAGTAAGTGGACCCCGGCGGGCCGGCTCACCGGGCCGGCCCGCTGCCTCCGCCTGCCAATCCCCTGAAATGATCGGCTCCCAGAGAAGCTCAACCACGATCATGCTGACGCCGGCCGTCGGCCTGATCGCGGTGTTCGTCATCCTGCCGATGATCCTGACGATCTGGCTGTCGTTCCAGGACTGGTCGACGCAGACCGGCTTCGAGACGGCACGTTTCATCGGCCTCAGGAACTATCAGGATCTCTTCTCGTCGATCTCCGTCGGGCGCGATTTCCGCGGCGCCTATCTGAACACTGCCGTCTACACGGGCTTTTCGGTGGCGATCATCCTGCCGCTTTCCGTTCTGCTCGGGCTGCTCGTGTATCAGGAGAGGGTGCGCGGCGGCAAAGCACTGAGGACAGTGCTCTTTTCGACCTACATGGTGCCCATGATCGCGGTCGCGCTGGTCTGGTCGAAGCTCTATTCGCCGACCCAGGGCCCGATCAATCAGATCGTCTCGTGGATCGGCATTGCACCACAGCCATGGCTGTCGGCGCCCGGCACGGCGCTGGGTTCCATCGTGATCCTCAATGTCTGGCAGCAGATCGGCTACTTCACCGTGCTCGCCGTCGCCGGGCTGACGCAGATACCGCAGCCGCTCTACGAGGCCGCCAAGATCGACGGCGCCACCGCCGTCCAGCAGTTCTTCAGCGTGACCCTGCCTCTGTTGCGGCGGACCCTGCTCTTCAGCGCCGTCATCGCCGTCATCAACGCCGTCCAGGTCTTCGAGCCCGTAGTCCTCATAACCCAGGGCGGTCCGGCCGGTGCAACCAACGTTCTCACCTATCACATCCGCCGCGTCGGCATCGAACGCGCCCAGGGCGGCCTCGGCTCGGCCATGGCGGTGATGCTGATGCTGTCGCTGATCGTGATCGTCGTCGCGATCTTCCGGCTGGCGCGCGAGAGGACGAACGAGACGTGAGCGCCGTATCCGCAAGAAGCCCGCTCACTCCCGGATCGCGCCGCGGCGCGCTCGATGCGGCCCTGCTCATCGCCATCATCCTGGTGGCGGTGGTGGCGGCGTTTCCGCTGGTGTGGATGCTGCTTTCGAGCCTGAAGACAGCCGCGGAGGGCATGCAGACGCCACCGGTCTGGATTCCTCGAACCCCCAGCCTGGACGCCTACACGAAGGTCGCAGACGTCATCGACGCGACGCGGTCGTTCCGGAACTCCGCAATCATCGCGACGACGGCGACCATCGGCATTCTCATCACCTCGCTGATGGCCGGATTCGCCTTCGCCAAATACAGTTTCCGCGGGCGCGACGTTCTCTTCGCAGCGATGATCGCAACGATGTTCCTGCCGCCCATCGTCACGCTGATCCCGCTCTACCGGATGGTCTCGTACTTGCATCTGAGTGCGAGCCTTGCCGGCGTGATCGTCCCCAATCTGGCGAACGCCTTCGGCATCTTCCTCATGCGCCAGTTCATCGCCGGCGTTCCCGACGATCTCATCGATGCCGCGCGCGTCGATGGCGCCTCAGAGCTGCGCATCGTGTTCACCATCGTCGCGCCGTCGGTGGCGCCGGCCATCGCGGCGCTGGCGCTGTTCGCCTTCGTCTATCACTGGAATACCTATCTGTGGCCGCTCACGGTCCTCCAGGGCAACACCGCGGACTATCCGATCGTGCTCAGCCTGGGCCGTCTGCTCAGCTACAATCGCGGCGCCATGAACACCAACCTGGTGATGGCCGGTGCGACGCTGGCCATCCTGCCGCCGCTGGTGCTCTTCGTCTTTCTGCAGCGCTTCTTCGTCGACAGCATGGTCAGTGCGGGGGTCAAGGGATGACGCGGACGCTGTGCATCGATCTTGGCGGCACCAATATCCGTGCCGGGCTTCTCGTCGGCAATTCCACCGCCCCCTCCCCTCTCGGCAACTGGCCGGCGCCCGACAGCCTGACGTCATTTGAGGAGCGGATTTCGACGCTGCTCCGCGAGCACGCCGCCGACAGTCTCGGCATTGCCGTTCCCGGACTGGTGTCGGGCACGCGCTGCAACTGGGCGCCCAATCTCCCCTATCTCGACGATATCGATTTGGCCGAGCTGTTTCCCGACGTCGCGCTCGCGGCCGGCAACGATGCGCATTTCGCGCTGCTTGCCGAGGCGGCGGCCGGGGCCGCAAGGACCCTCAGCGACGCCATCCTGCTGGCGATCGGAACCGGCATCGGCTCGGCGGTCCTCAGCGACGGCCGCATCGTGCGCGGGCATCGCGGCAGCGCCGCATCGTTCGGCTGGGCGTGCGGCGATCCCGGGGATCCCGGCGACACGACCCATGGCTGGCTGGAGCGGGGCGTCTCGGGCACCGCGCTCGACCGGCTGGCCGAGCGCAGCGGACTGCACGATGGCGCGGCGCTCGTCGCTGCGGCGCGTGCCGGCGACCGCGATGCGATCAGGATACTCGAGGCGCCATCGGCCATGCTGGGTGCGGTGCTTGCCGGTCCCGTGGCGCTGCTTGGCAGCCAGGCAGTCATCATCTCGGGCGGCGTCGCCGATGCGCTGGACGTGATCGCGCCGGTCGCGCTCGCCGTGCTCCGCCGGCAGGTGCCGCTGCATCTTCGCGATGTGCAGGTGACACGGGGCGCACTCGGACCGACAGCCAGCCTCACCGGTGCCGGAATTGCATCGCGCGGCCATGCGCTGTGGACGGAGACCGTCAGATGATCCGCCTGGCAGACGTTCCGCCTCTCGACCGCAACCGGCCGGAGCCGTTATGGCATCAGGCCGAACAGGCGCTGCGCGTGGCCATTGCTGACGGCACCTGGGCGGACGGGGCGCAGTTGCCCAACGAGGCGAAGCTCAGCGAGATGCTAGGTGTCAGCCGCATCACCGTTCGCCACGCCCTGCGCAATATCGAGGAATCCGGCCTGCTCAGGCGCGAGCACGGCCGCGGGACCTTCGTGCGCAGTTCCACCGTCATCGCCGGCGTTCGCGGGCTGACCAGTTTCACCCAGGAGATGTCGGACCGCGGCCTGGTCGTCGGTTCGCGCGTGCTCGAAATCGGCGAGGTGCCGGCAACCGATGAAATCGCCGATGCGCTCGAAGTGGCGGTCGGCGCGCCGGTCTGCAAGATCAAGCGGCTGAGGGCGGGCAACAACCTGCCGATCGGCCTGCAGACGGCGCACCTGCCGGTCAGCCGCGTGCCGGGCCTCGCCACGATGCAGGGGCCGCTGCTGTCGCTCTACGACATGCTGCGCACCCAGTTCGGAATCGTCCCGCAGGAGGCGCGCGAGATCTACCGCGTCGGCTCGGCGACCGAAGAGGACGCGGCGCTCATCGACGTTCCGCCGGGCAGTCCCGTCTTCATCGTGCGGCGCATCGCCTCCGATAGCCAGGGGCCCTTCGAATTCACCGTGTCCACCATGCGCGGCGACAGATACGAGATCCGATCCAAACTTCACATGTGAAAGGCAAGCATCCCCATGACCACGCTCTATATCAGCCGTTTGGTGAAGCTCGCGGAAGCGGCGGCCGAAGCGAATTCCGATGCCTTCGATGCGGCCGTCGGCAAGATGGCGGACACCCTTCAGGCCGGCGGTCTGATTCATCTCTACGGATCGGGGCACTCCGTGCTGCCGACCCAGGAGACCTTCCCCCGCTACGGTAGCTATGTCGGCTACAACCCGCTCACCGACCCGAGAGTGATGTGGCACAACGTGCTGGGCGCCGGCGGGGTGCGTGAGCTGCTCTGGCTCGAGCGCACCGAGCGCTACGCCGAGAAGTTCCTCGACCACCAGCCGCTCAACCCCGGCGACTGCATCGTGATCTTTGGCCACAGTGGCCGCAACGCCTCCGGCATCGACACCGCCATCTACGCCAAGAAGCGCGGCCTCACGGTCATCGCCATCACGGCGAAGGCGAATCTCGACAAGCCCGCCACGCACTCCTCCGGCAAGCGCCTGGCGGATGCGGCCGACATCGTCATCGATACGGGAGCGCCGATCGAGGATGCCATCGTGCCGATCAAGGGCTGGTCGCGCCCGGTCGCCGGGTCGTCGACCGTGCTCGCCATGATGATGATGCACGAACTCAATGCCCGAACGGCGGAAAAGCTCGCCGAGCGCGGCATCGAACTGCCGACCTTTGCCTCGCCGACCATCGCTGGCGTCACCCTCCAGGACACCGACATCATCTACGGCGTCTATCGCGAGAAGATGATCGAAGCGCAGCGCAAGCACCTCGATTTCTTCAAGGAGAGGATGAAAGGCTAGCCGCCGGTTCGGCGTTCGCTCATCGGGAGCCAAATGCTTCCGCGATTTCGTGGGCGCCGACTCCTTCTGGTGCATCGGTACCGCCCTGGAATTCACGGGCCGCTTGGCGCGTTTCCGTCGCAGAGGTCGACAAACGCGATGGCGTTCTGGTCCGTTCCTTCCGCGAGCGCAGGTGCCAGTTCCGGCAAGCCGATGGCCGCTGCCGGAACGCAGCTTGCGGCACGCAAGGCGTCTTCACATGGAATGCCGATCCTCGCCAGATACTCGACGGATGAGGCCATGTCGATGTGGGCGCCGGCGAGCGAGCCTTCCTGGTTGATGAGGCGTCCGTCGCGCACGCTGAGCGTCGCGCCGTAGAGGACAAACTCGTCGGGACCGTTCCAGGTCGGCATGGCGTCCGAGACAACGACCATCCGGTCGCGGCGCGGCCGCGCGCGGAAGGCGAGATGCAGCACGCGCCGGTCCACGTGATGCCCGTCGGCAATGATGCCGCACCAGGCCTCGCTGTTGAGGGCGGCGCCCACCACCCCCGGCTCGCGCTGGGTCATCTGCGACATGCCGTTGAACAGATGCGTGAACATCCGCAGGCCTTCCGCCAGCGCGGCTTCGACCGCGTCGGCGCTTGCCGCGCTGTGCCCGGCAGAAACGACCACGCCCATATTGGTCAGGCGCGCGACAGTGCCGGCAGGAACGCATTCGGGCGCGAGCGTCAGAAGAACCGGCAAGCCGCGTTCGCGCAGAAGCGTAACGAGATCGAGGGTCTCGGCGTCGAAAGGCCGGATCAATTCCGCGCGGTGGGTGCCGCGCTTGAGCACGCTGATGTGCGGTCCCTCGATGTGGATACCGCGGACGCCCTCCTTGTCTCTGCATTCGAGGACCGCCAGAGCGGCGCTGCGGGTAATCTCGGGACGGTCGCTGATGACCGTGGGCAGGAGCGAGACCGTGCCGGTCGCCGCATGGGCTCTGGCGACGCCGAGAACGCCCTCTGGCGTGGGGTCGTTGTTGAGCAGGAACCCGCCGCCGCCGTTCACCTGAAGATCGAAGAAGCCGGGGGTCGCGGTCAGCGGCGTCTTCCACACCCTCTCTCCCGCCGTCACGGTTGCCCTGGGCACGAATTCGGCGATCCTGCCGCCGCTCATCAGCAGACATTGATCATTGCGCAGGGCCGAGCCGTCGAAGACGCCGTCCGGCCAAAGCCACCAGTCGCGCGTCGCGTCCCCGGCAAAGGGGCAGCCGATTGCGGCGAGGTCGCGCTTCGCGGTCACGGCAAATAACTCCGCTCGTGCAATGTCTGGATCCAACGCTGCAATTGCAGCGCATCTTCAAACGCAGTGCCGACCAGCAGATCGCCACCCCGTACCACCGCGCCGAAGCGGCGCAGCTCCTCGGCCATCATCCCGGACGGCGGGTCTGTCCTGAGTTCGAGCCCCATGGGGTAGCGAGCCTGCCTATCCCAGACGGCAATCGGCCGCGGGTTTGGTGCAAGAACTGCCGACCAACCGTCGCCGAGGACTTCAAGCCGGTCGTATCCGTGCTCGCCCATCCCTTCAGGTGCAAGGAACGACGCCGAAAACAGCGCTATCGTGCCGTCTGACCAGCCGAGCTGCGCGACCGACAGCCGTGCGGGCGTGTCCTTGTCCGCCGAATCCGATTTCGCGATGAAATGTACCGGCTCCTCCCGGTCCATCAGCACCTGCGCACAATAGAGATCGTGCACCATGATCAAGCTGATCGGCGAAGCGGTCGGGTCGTCGCGGAGGGCAGCCTGGCGATGGCGCGCAAACTGCATGAATCTCGGCCGCCCGCGCTCAGCCACCTCGTAGAGCAGCGCACAGAACTCGGAGCCAAACAGAACGATATGGCCGAGCATCATCTTGCCGGCACTCGCCGTGACCACCGGTCGCAGAGATTCAGCGTCGGCAAGCGACGTCGCCAGTGGTTTTTCGACAAGAACGGACTTGTCGGCTTGCAGAGCAACGCGCGCGAAATCGACATGGGTCGGAGTTGAAGATGCGATGATCCACGCTTCCGCATCCGACTCTGCAACCGCCGCTGCGAAATCGGTCCATGCCGGGCCGGAGTAGCCGGTGGCGCGAAACCGTTCGATGCTTTCGGCGGTTCTGGAGCAAACAGCAACAAGATCGAATTCCGGCAATCGGTTGGCGGTTGCCGCGTGCAACTGGCCGAAAAAACCGAGTCCGACGACGCCAACGCGTACAGGCGCCGATCCAGAAGCGGTCATGCGACCGCTTCCCACGCCCCGACCGGCGGCCGCAAGGTTTCGGCGTTGCCGTCGACAGCGATCGTCTGGCCGGATATCCGCCGGCCGGCGGGCGAGGCCAGATAGACGGCCAGAGCCGCGATTTCGTCCGCCTCGATGAAGGTACGCATGGAGTTCTGGGTCACATAGGCCTGCTGGACGAGATCGAGCGGAATGCCGGTGTTTCGGGACTCGGTTTCGATCACCGAGGTCGTGCGCGGCCCGCCCACGGCGCAGGGGCAAATCGCGTTGGCGCGGATATTGTGGGGGCCCAGCTCCATCGCCAGCGTGCGCGTCAGAGCGATGACCGCAGCTTTGGATACGGCGTAGGGACCGTGAAACGGATAGCCGAATTGTCCGGCAATCGAACTGATATTGATGATCAGGCCGGATTTTTGTCTCTTCAGATGCGGGATAACCTCGCGGCTGCAATAGAAATGACTGCCGAGATTGATCTTCATCGTCAGATCCCAATCGGCAAACTCGACCTCTTCGGTCAGGCAGGTCGGGCCGGCAACGCCGACATTGTTCACCAGCACATCAACGCCCCCGAGCGCATCGATGGCCTGTGCGATGAAACCGCGAACCTGATCGTGGTCGCCGACATTCGCGACGGCTCCTGAAATCTCCGGCGTCTGGTTGGTGGCCTCGGCGAGCGCATCTCGGTCAATATCGCCGATGAAGACCTGTGCGCCCTCAAGGGCGAATTTCCTGGCAATGGCCAGCCCTATTCCGCTGGCAGCTGCGGTGACAATGACCTTCATCGTCCGAGGTCCCCTGTATCGGTTGTTGGCACGATTGCCGTCGGTTCCATTGTCTTGCCGGGGCTGTGAGCAGCACCGAGCAGCGCCGCGCCACGGGTGCCGCTGCTATCCCCGAAACGGGCTTTGAGGATGACCGGAGGCTCGCTGCCCGGAAGCTTCGCGGCGTCAAGCGCCGCGGCCAGCTCCACCTCGATGCCCTCGATCCTGGAAAGGCCGCCGCCGATCACGACGCAGTCCGGATCGTAGGCGAGCTGGATCGCCAGCAGCAGTTCGGCGACAAGCGCCAGCCAGATATTGAAGACGCGGATGGCCGCCGGGTCCCGCTGGTGGCGACGCGCGACCAGGGTCGGTGCGTCCATGTCGAGCTTCTCGAAATGGTGGGCGAGGCGGATCAGCCCCGGCCCCGACACATAGGGTTCGAAGCACCCGGAAAGCCCGCAGCCGCACGACCACAGCGGCAGAGCGAGCCGCTCGGACAGGCGCAACGGAATGCCGAGGTGCCCGATCTCGCCGGCCAGCTCGTTGCGGCTGGAAGAAATGCGTCCGTTCTCGGAATAGCTGCCGCCGACGCCGGTGCCGAGGATCAGACCGAAGACGGATCGGAAATCGGCTGCCGCCCCGCCATTCGCCTCGGACAGCGTGAAGCATTTGAGATCCTTGCCGACCGGAACGTCGAAACCGAGCCGTTCGCGCAGATCGATCTTGAGCGGATGCCCGGTCGCCGGCAGATTGGCGGTATGGGCCAGGCCGGTCACCGGATCGAAGAAGCCCGGAATGCCCATCCCGATCGACAGCTCCGCTCCGCCGCCGATCTGGTGCAGCCATGCCACCTGTTCCACCAGGGCGTCGACCAGGGCGACATAGGTCTTCGGCGTCGACCAGCGCCGCGACTCGATCAGCGCGAAGCCTTCGTCGAACAGGCCGGCCTCGGATTTCGTGCCGCCCAGATCGATTCCGGCATGGCGGCGCATGACGTCACACCTGGTCGGCGTAGAGCCGCACGCCGGAGACCACGCGGGTCAGATTGCCATGACCGGCGAAAGGATCGTCGACATTGATCCCCATGTCCGATGCCCAGTGGACGCCCGCGATCTGAGCCAGGATGACGAACAGCGGCGCACGCCAGCCGTCGCTTCCATTCGCCTCGACCACGATCTGGGGCGCGATGGCCGGCTCGCCCATGGTCAACACCGCGCCGGCGCCAAACTGGCGTCTCAGCTCATCGACGAGGTCGCCGTCGTAGCGGCGCGTCACCGGATCGCTGGCCATCATCACCACGACCTTGGTGCGGTCGTTGACGAAGGACTTCGGACCGTGGCGGAAGCCGAGCGGCGTATCCCACAGCGTGGCGACGCGGCCGGTGGTGAGCTCCATGACCTTGAGAGCGCTCTCGCGCGCCGCGCCGAGAAGACCGCCGGCACCAAGGAACACGATCCTTTCGGGCGGCGTCGCCAGGTCGAGGGCGGCAAGGTCGAGGTCGATCATCCTGTCGGCGCCACCGGCAGCCGCCGCAATGCGGGCGGCGACCGTCTGCAGGTCGAGATCGGAGAGCACGGCCAGGGCCGAGAGCGTCATGGTGGTGAAGCTCGCGGTCATGGCAAAGCCGGAATCGTGCGTCCCTTCGGGAAGGATCAGCGTGCGGCCATCGCCCGGCTCCGGCCCGCGGCGCGTGGCAAGCGCGCTCTTGCCGTTGCAGGTGATATTGAGCCGGTCGGCCTCGGGCAGAAGCCTGTCCAGGAGGTCGAGCACGCCGAGGCTTTCCGAGCTGTCGCCGCTGCGGCCAAACGAGACGACCAGCGGCCGCACGCCGGGACGCAGATAGTTCCTGGGACAGGAGACGAAATCGGTCGAGGCGACCGCCCTCACCGGCAGGCGGGACGAGGCGTTGAGGTCGCGTGCGACGATGTCGCCAATGAAGGCGGAACTGCCGGCGCCGCTCAGCCAGATTTCGTCGCGACGGCGCTCATCGATCCATGCGCGCAAGGCGCGCGCCTCCTGCACGAGCGGCGCAGTCCAAGCGCGCCACACTTGCGGCTGCGAGATGATTTCCCGCCCCGTCGCGCAGAGATTGAGAGTGGAATCCATGACATGCCTCTGTTGCGCTCAGCAGATCCTGAGCGCCGAATCGCCATCGAAGAAATGAAGCCGTGGGATATCGACGAACAGATCGACTGCACCTGTCTGTCGCAGCAGGAGTTCGGAGGCGACGCGGGCCACGAAGCGGGATGCCTGCTGGCCGGTGTCGCGCGTATCGTCGAGCGCGGCCATCGCGTCGATGTCGACTTTCGGCGCCGGCAGGTCGAAATGCAGGAAGGCGTCCGGTCCGACCAGCTCGGAGACCAGAATGTCCACGGTCATGCGGTACGAACGGCCCTCGCCCGCGTTCTGCAAGGCGAAATATTCGGGCCTGATGCCGACAACCACGCGCTGGCCGGCATATTTCGACAGGGCCGCAAAGACGGGCGTGTTCTCCCGGGTGAGCGGCAGCGCGGCGTCGGTTCCGACGAGGCGCGCGGTGAGCCCGTCGCCGTTGCCCTCGACGTCGGCGTAGAGAAAGTTCATGGCCGGCGAACCGATGAAGCCGGCGACGAACATGTTGGCCGGCTGAAGATAGAGCGCCTGGGGCGAATCTACCTGCTGCAGGTTGCTGGTGATGCCTTCGATGAACGGCGCCAGGACGGCGACGCGGTCGCCGAGCGTCATCGCCTCGATCTGGTCGTGGGTGACATAGAGCGTGGTCACACCGAGGCGGGCGCGGAGCAGCTTGAGCTCGGCGCGCATCTGCACGCGCAGCTTGGCATCGAGATTGGAGAGCGGCTCGTCCATCAGATAGATGGCTGGGCTGCGCACGATGGCGCGGCCCATGGCCACCCGCTGCCGCTGCCCGCCCGACAAGGCGCCGGGCTTGCGATGGACAAGCCCCTCGAGATCGAGAATGCGCGCGGCCGCGGTGACCTTCTCCTCAATCTCCGGCTTCTTGAGGCCGCGCTGCTCGAGACTGAATGCCATGTTCTGGAAGACAGTCATGTGCGGGTAGAGCGCGTAGTTCTGGAAAACCATCGCCACGTCGCGGTCGCGCGGGTCGACGTTGCTGACGTCGCGATCGCTGAGAAGGATGCGCCCCTCGGTCAGGCTTTCGAGCCCGGCTACCATGCGCAGCAAGGTGGATTTGCCGCAGCCGGACGGACCAACCAGAACGACAAACTCGCCATCGCCAACGTCTATCGAGACGTTGGCGATGGCGCGCGTTGGGCCGAAGGTTTTGCCGACCGCATCGATCGTCAGCGAAGCCATCGCCTGACCCCTAGCTGCTCACGTCGACCGGCTTGCCGGTCGCAGCGGATTGTTCGATGGCGCTCAACACGCGGGTCGCCTTGAGCCCATCCTCGACCGAGGCCAGCACAGGCACGCCGGTGGTCACCGAATCGACGAAGCGGGCAATCGCCTCGAAGACGAAGCCGCCGATGCGGCCGCCGCCCACCGGCGTCGCGCCCAGCAGGTCCTTGTACTTCATCCCGTTGTCGGCCAGCTGCACATAGGCGTTGTTGTGCGAGGGATTGAGGTCGAGCTGGCCGGCATCGCCGACGATGCGAACGTTGAGATCGAAGACCTGCGGGTTGCTCGGCGACAGGATCCAGCTGTTCTCGATGGTCGCGATCGTGCCCTTGGAGAACTCCAGCATGGACAGGTGCACGTCGGCCGTGTCGACGCCGCGCGCCTGCAGCACACCCTTCCGCGACAGCGCGAAGACGCGCACGATATCGTCGTCGAAAAGGAAGCGCAGCATATCGACGAGGTGGCTGCCAAGGAACCACAAGGCCGAGGACCGTGCCGACCAGCTCAACATCTCGAGCGGCACCCAGGTGGTGTTCGACAGCCGGCCATTGGCGTGTACCACCTTGCCGATGCGACCGGCTGCGATATCTTCGCGCGCCGCCGCGAAAACTGGGCTCGCCCGATTGGCAAAATCGACCATCACCACGCGGTCGCTACCGGCCACCGCGTCGCCGACCTGTTGCGCTTCGGCAAGACTGGTGGCCAGCGGCTTCTCGCTGAGGACGTGCTTGCCCGCCGCCAGGGCGTCGAGAATGATGGCGGTGTGGCTGAAGTCCGGCGTGGCAATCGAAATTGCATCGACGGCCGGGTTCTCCAGGAGTTTACGGTAGTCCGCATAGACCGACGGCGCGCCGTGGGCCGCGGCCAGCTCACGCGCACGCGCCTCGTCGATGTCGCAGACCGCCACCAGGCGGGTGTTGGGCAGGATCGAGAACGCTTGAGCATGATTCGCGCCCCAAAGACCACTACCGATGACGCCAATACCCAGTTCTGAAGTTGTCATTTCACGCTCTATCCTTTAACTGCGCCGAACGTCAGTCCGCGCACCACGTACTTGTCGAAGACAAGGAAGATGATCATCGGCGGCAACATGGCGACCACGGCGGCCGATGCGATGAAGTTCCAGGTCACGCCGGTCGAGGCGAAATAACCGAGCGTGCCGATGGGCAATGTCGCCGTCTTTTGCGAAGACAAGACGAGCGGAAACGCTGCATTGTTCCAGGCGAAGACGAAGGCGAACATCGACGTGACGATGAGGCCGGGGCGCACCAGCGGCATGATGATGCGGAACAGGATCACGTGCCATCTTGCCCCGTCGACCTGCGCCGCCTCTTCGATCTCGACCGGCACTTCGTCGATGAAGCTCTTCATCATCCAGATCGAGAACGGGATGGTCAGGGTCTGCAGGACCAGCACCATGGACAGGTAGGTGCCCGCCAGACCAATCCGCGACATCAGGATGAAGTAGGGGATAAGGAAGGCCACGGGCGGCGCCATGAGCAGCCCGAGATACCAGAGCATAATGTATTTCTTGGCGCGCACCCGGAAGCGCGACAGCGCGTAAGCCGCAGGCACCGAAAACGGCAGGTTGAGCAGCACCGCGCCGACGGCGACCACGAGGCTGTTCCACGCTTGGTGGGCGTTGTTGCCGGGGTCGACCAGCGTGTAGTGCAGGGCACTCAGCGTCGGCTCGAAGAAGAGGACCGGGGGGACCGCAAAGGCCGTCGACGACGGCCGGATGGCGAGCAGGATGAACCAGAAGATCGGCCCGATGAAGAACAGCAGGATCAACGCCAGCAGCACGTAGATGGCGAGCAATTTCGGAGGATTGTTCTGCCCGACCATCTCACCAGTCCCAATCGCGGAAGGCGAAGAAGGCGTAAAGCCCGACGATGGCGTTGACGATGATGACCACGAGCCAGGTGGTTGCGCTGGCCATGCCGATGTTGAAGTCGATGAGACCCTGTTGATAGAGCATGTAGCCGAGCGTGCGTGAGGAAGTTCCAGGCCCGCCGCGGGTAAGCACCAGCACCAGGTCGAACGTGTTGAAGAGCTGCATGAAGCGCAGGATCAGGACGATGACCACCGTACGCATGATCAGCGGCAGCTTGATCCGCCACAGCATGGCCCAGGCCGACGCCCCGTCGAGCCGCGCCGCCTCGACGACGTCCAGCGACACCGATAGCAGTCCGGCATAGAGGACGATCGCGAAGAACGGCGTCCACTCCCAGACGTCGGCGATCATGATCGCGGCAAGCGCCGTGTTGGCGCTGCCCAGAATGCCCTGGACCGGCAGGATCGGGGCAATGCTGTCGACCAGCCAGGTGATGATCCCACCGTGCGGATCGTACATGTAGCGGAACAGGAAACCGACCACGATCGGGGCGATGGTGGTGGGCATGATGAGCACCGCCCGCGACAGGCTCATGCCGGGCAATCTGGTGGACAGGAGGAGCGCGACGGCAAGGCCGAATGCGAACTCGATCGCGGTCCCGCTGACCGTCAGCACCAGAGTGTTGCGCAGCGAATCCAGGAACTGCGGGTCCTGCAGGACCATCGCGTAGTTGGCAAACCCGACCGGCATGACCGGCGTCGGGCTGGTCTGCAGGTTCCAGAAATAGAAGCTGTTGCGCAGCGCGAAGATGAGCGGATAGGCGATCAGGCCGACAAGCAGGATGACCGAGGGTGCGATCAGGATGTACGGCAGGCGCGCGCGCGCCCACCCGCCGATGCCGGTGGCTTCGAGATCGCTCCGCCCAACGGTCACGGTCGCCGCCTTGCTCATGAATCAGCTCGCCATCATCGCCGGGATTGTGCGGGAGACCACGCCCCGGAGGAAAGCCCTCCGGGGCGCGTGATGGTCGTTCAGGCTCAGACGAGCGAGTCGATAAGCGCGTTTGTTGTAGCCTGCGTGTCGTCGAAGCTGGGCAGCTGATAGGGGATGAGGAAGTTCCCCTTGAGCGTATTGGTGTAGAAGTCTGCACCTGCTTGAGGCCGTCTGCGACCAACTCCTGACCGATCAGGATCTTGTTGAGTTCCAGACCGAATATCCCTTCCAGCGTCGTATAGACCGGCGCCGGCGGCCGGGCGATCTTGCCGTTGCCCTGCTTCATCATGGCGAGTTGCGTGCCGAGATAGGGATAGAGCTTGAGAAGAGCCGCGTCGTTATAAAGCGAGGCACGCGGGAAGTCCGAGAACTGGTAGCCGTACTTGTTGACATTGGCCATCAGCGTCTGGGCCTCGGCCGAGCTCGCCCATTTGAGGAACTTCCATGCCGCGTCCGCCTTGGCAGTGGTCGAGGGGATGCCGAAGCTCCATCCGCCGAGGCTGACCGTGCGCGGCGTGCCCGGTACGGTGGGGATCGCGCCCACGCCATAGTCGTCCGCCACGACCGAGGGCTTGCCGCTCATGTAGCCGTTGTTGCGGATCAGGTAGAAATAGGGCGTCCACCAATAGAACATGCCGATGTCGCCCTGGCTGAACCTGGTGCCCGCATCGAACCAGGTATAGTTGATCGAACTCGGGCGGAGAGAGCTTGTAGAGGCGCTGGTACTGGTCGACCGCGGCCTTCATCAGGTCGGAGTCCATGGTCGGCGTGAAGTCCCACTTGCCCTCGGGGAAGCTCTTGAACCAGCGCGCGCCGTAGCTGGCGGAAGTCTGGCTGAACATGTGCACGATCGGGGTCGGCTGCGAGCCACAGACGACCGTGCCATTCACCTTGGTGCCGTTCACGGTCTGGCCGTGGATCTTGGCGATGGTGTCCTCGTATTGCTTCCAGGTCCAGTCGTCGGCCGGCGCGTCAAGCTTGAGCGCCTCGAACACCGATTTGCGATACATGACGCCCTGGGCATAGGCGGCGATCGGCACGGTCGCGAGGTGACCGCGCCAGGTGTTGAGCGAATAGAGGACCTGCGGGACGAGATCCTTGATGTCGAATTCCTTGTCGCCCTTGGCGAACTCGTCGAGCGGCCGGATCCAGCCGTTGTCGATGTATTGACCGGTCCACATCTGGTCGACGGTGACCACGTCGGCGTCACTGGTCTTGGCGACGAATGACGAAACCAGCCGCGCCTGCATGGCATCGTAGGAGAGCGATTCGAGCTCGACCTTGATGCCAGTCTTCTTGGTGAAGTCGTCGAGGACTTCCTTCATCGCGAAATAGAACGGATCCTCGACGGCGAGGACGCGAATGCTGTTCGTGTCAGCCGCAAGTGCGGGTGCGGTGAAGCGCCCCACGCCGGTAGCGGCCACGCCCACTGCAGCGGCAGATGTCGTCAGCAGCTGGCGCCTTGAAATGCCTTTCCGTTGATCAGTCATGTTGGCTCCCTCTCCCAAGATTGCACTAAAGCTTCCCTATTTGTTCGTACTTCTCACATATTAATTCCTTTGTCAACGCAGCCGCTTCTCGCTAGGTAAGTGACGAACCAACTAACGACCGAGCCCATGCGCCAGCCGGCAAAAAAAAGAGCGGGAGCCGCCTCCCTCACCAACCCCGCCTCGATCCAGCCTGCGACCAGTGATGTAGAGGATGCCTTCAACATCCTGTCGCCCCTGCAGATCGGCGAATCCAACAAGCGCAGGGTGTTGCAGACGCTGTTCGACCTCGGGCCGACGAGCCGGGCCAAGCTCGCCAAGCTGTCCGGCACCAAGCGCACGACCATAACCGGCATCGTCCAGCCGCTCCTCGATGGCGGGCTGCTCATCGAGGGGGAGCCGTCCGGCAAACGCGGCGTGGGCAAGCCGGCGCGACCGCTGTGGTTCTCGCCGGATGCGTCTCCGGTCTGCGCGGTGGCTCTGATGCCCGGCCACATTCAGACTGCGATGGTGTCCCTGCGCGGCGAGGTCTACGCCGAGCACAGCGTGTCCTTCGGCGAGGGCGAGAACGACCGGGCGCATTATGTGAGCGCCATCGAGCGCACCATCGACCAATCGCTGTCACGCGCCCGCAGCCGGCCTTTGGGGATCGGCATCGCCGTGGGCGGCATGACCGACCCGGACACCGGGTCGATCGTCGCGATGAACCTGGCGCCGTGGATGGCCGGCCTTGAGCTGACCCGCATCGTCGAGGACCGCTTCGGATTGGACACGCTGGTCGATCACCACCCGCGCGCGATACTGATGGGTGAACGGTGGTTCGGGCGCGGGCGCAGACTGAGGGATTTCGCGATCATCTATGCCGACGAGGTGCTCGGTTGCTCCTTGTTCCTGAACGGAGAGCCGTTTCGCGGTCCCCACGGCGCCGGCGGCGAGCTTGGACATACAATCGTGTCGACCAATGGCGATGTCTGCACGTGCGGAAGGCGCGGTTGCTGGGAAACCATCGCAACCCTGCCCTGGCTCAGGCGCCGCGCCGCGCAGCTCGAAATCGAGAACGCGGAATCGATGGACGCCGTCCTGCTGTGCAAGCTCGCCGAGCGCAATCCCGTGGCAGACGCTCTTCTCACCGAATATGCCCACAATATCGCTATCGGCATCGTCAACCTGGAAACCCTGCTGATGCCGGGGAACTTCATCATCTATGGTAACGCCGCAAAGGGGTCGCAGCAGTTCCTCGACAGGATCGAGCAGTTCACCAAGCGGATTGCTGTCCGTCATCCCGGTGAAGCCGTCCACGTGATGTTCGGCAACAAAGATCAGGAAGCCATGACGCTGCGCGGCGCGGCCGGCCTGGTCATCGCAGACGAACTGAGAATCCGCTACTGACGCTCAGGTCTGAGAAGCCGACGCTGCCGGGGGACTTCACCATCGGGCAGGCCGAGCGGTCATTTGCCGGCGGCCTGCGACTTCCGCACCATTGGCGGTCGCGTTCTATTCGGGCGCGACGATGTTCATGGCGTGAAGGATACGCAAGGCGGCCGTCGCCGCACCGTAGCCGTTGTCGATGTTGCAGACGGTGACGCCCGGTGCACAGCTCGTCAGCATCGCATTGAGAGCCGTGCGTCCGGCTTCTGAGGCGCCGTAACCGGTCGATGTCGGTACGGCAATGATGGCGCCCGGTACCAGGCCGCCGAGGACGCTGGCAAGCGCTGCGTCCATGCCGGCGACAACGATGACGACGGGATGGTGCGCAATCTCCTCGATCCGCTCCATCAGCCGCCAGAGGCCGGCCACACCGACGTCGGCGACCACCGTCGCTTCGGCGCCGCCGTGACGCAGCGTTCGCGCGGCTTCGCGCGCTACCGGGCTGTCCGCCGTTCCGGCCGAGACAATGGCGACCGCGCCCTCGACAGGGTCGGACCGCACCGGGCCGAAAAAGCCAGTGCGGGAAAGTGGGCAGTAGTCGATGGCACGGGAGATCGCCGGCGGCAGGCGTTCCAGTTGCTCGCGGTCGAGCCGGGTGAGCAGCAGACCGACGCCGCGGTCGCGCGCGCCTTCGAGGGTTGCGGCAATCTGCTCGGCTGTCTTGCCTTCGCAGAATACTGCCTCACCGAGCCCGATCCGCGCCGTGCGGGCATAATCGAAGACAATCCCCTGGCTGCTCATTTACGGTCCCTAAGGAAGGCGCTGCCGTTTCTGTAGGGCGCAAACGCCACCGCCGCGCCGGTGGGCATGACCGGAAAGAGCTGGGCAACCGCGGTGGCCAGCCCATCGCGCCGCGTTGCGTCGAGACCCTCAAGGCTGTCGCTATCGAGTTCGACGACGATGCCGTCGCGGCGCACGCGGCAGCGCACGGTTCGCGGTCGCAGGCGGTCATCGACAAGCCTTTCAGCGGCATGCACGGCCGCCAGCACAACCGGATCGATGGGAATGGCCGTCTCGACGCGGCTCGACAGGCAGGGCGAGGCGGGCAGTTCGGCGAGATCGCCGAGGCCAAGGCGGCGGGCGAGCGCACGTACGCCCGCCTTGTCGATGCCGGCTTCCAGGTAGGGATGACGCACCTCATGCTCGCGCGCAGCCTCCAGGCCGGGGCGGTATTCGCCGAGGTCGTCCGTATTGGTGCCGGAAAGGATCCGGCGGTCGGTGCGCTGCGCGATGGCGTCGTAGAGGTTGGTCTTGCAGAAGTAGCAGCGGTTGACCGGATTGGCGATGTAGTCGCGGTCGGCGAATTCACCGGCGTCGAGGACGACGAACTGCCAGCCCTCGGAATCGGCGTAGCGGCGCACGCGCGCGGTCGCCTCGGGGGGCACCGCCGGCGAGATCGCGTGCATCATCAGGATGCGGTCGCTGCCGAGGTGACGGTGCGCGAAGACGGCAAGTGTCATCGAATCGACCCCGCCGCTGACGGCGATCGCCGCCGGGGCGAGGCCGTCCAGAACCGCCGCAAGCCCCTCGTGCATCAGCTTTCCTCCCTGTCCTCGAACGGGGCTTCGCCCTGCCGGCGCAGGCTCTTGCGCTCTCGCGCGCCGGCAACGTCGGCAAGATCGTCCGCCTCGACCTTCGCCGTCCGCCCCCGCGGACGATCGGCGAGCTTGACGTGGAGCGCACGGCCGCCGGCTTCGACGGAGGCCGTCTCGCGCTCGAGGATGTGGCGTTCGACCAGCGAGCGCCGCAGGCCGAGCGTGGTCGTCTCGCCGAAGATCGCCGCGGCAGCGGCGTCCTCTGCCGTCTCCGCGGCGAGCACGCGCAGATGCGTCATCAGCCGTCCCTTCTTGCCGAACACCGGCGCCTGGATGACGTCGAGCACGCCGTCGAGCGCCCGCAGACGGTCGATCGCCAATGCGAGGTCCTCGCCGGTCTGGTCGTCGATCTCGCATTCCAGCACGACGACGCGATCGATCGTCCGCGCAGCCGGTGCCTCGGCCTCGAAGGCAAGAACGCGCAGGCAGTTGCTGATGCCGGGAAGGGCCCGGGTGCCAAAACCATGCGCGGAGCCGACCAGCCGGCGCGCATGCGGCAGTGGCGGTTGCGGGTCACAGAGATGGCGCACGATCGCCGCCCCGGTCGGCGTCACGCGCTCACCGGAAATGCCGTCGTCGATCGTCCGGAAGCCTTCGATGAGCAGCGCTGTGGCCGGCGCCGGCACCGGCAGCAGTCCATGGGCGGTGCGGATCCTGCCGCCGCCGAGAGGCAGCGGGCCGATTGTCCAGCGCGCCGCCGCAAGCTGCCCGATCAGCCAGCCGGCGGCAACGATGTCGGCGATCGAATCCCAGGCGCCGACCTCGTGGAAATGGACCGCGTCCGGTGATGTGGCGTGGACGCGCGCTTCCGCCTCGGCGAGATGCGTGAAGATGCCGAGGGCGTGGTGGCGGGTCTCCTCGTCAAGCGGTGCCTGGGCGAGCGCGACGCGAATATCTTTCCAGGTGATATCGGCATGCGGTGCGTGATGCGCAGCGTCGCCGTGCACCGCATCGTGTCCCGCCTCGGCGTGGCCGTGGTCGCGACGGACAAGGAAGCGCCGGCCGGCAAGCACGCCGTCGCCGTGGACGATGACCTCGCTGGTGACGCCCTCAAGCAGCGGTGCCCGGGCGAGCACCTGCTGCAATCCCGGCTCCAGGTCTGGCCTCAGGTCGATCAGCGCGGCGACGAACATGTCGCCGGCGATGCCCCCGAGCGGATCGAGATGAATTTCGAGCATGGCGTCCGCTTTCAGGCCGCGGGGGCAAAGCGGGGCACGACATAGGGCCCCTCGGGAATGACCGCAAGGGCCGGGTCGCCGCTCCGGGCGATGCTGCGGCCGATGGCTTCGGCGACGTCGTTTATCATGGCGACGGCCGTCAGCCGGCGGTCGTCGCCGGAAAGTCCGGTCGAATAGAGTTCCACCGTGCCGAGCCGCATCGACTTCAGCTGCATCTCGGTCTGCCACTCATCGATTTCGGCCAGGCTCTTGGCGGTCAGCGTCGCCAGGAAGCGCTCGGGACCGAGCGCGACCAGACGTGCCTGGGCGTCGCGGAACTCGGTCGAGCCGAAGCCCTCGGAGCATTCCGAAGCTATGATCAGCGTGCCGCCCGGTTCGAGGATGTCGAGCGGCGTCACCATGCCCTTGACCGTCTGGTAGTAGGTCTTGTCCAGCGGATAGCCTGCCGAAGAGGTGACGACGGTCGAAAAACGCCGGCCGATTGGTACCGCAGTGGCGGCGCTGACGAAATCGACGGCTGCCTGGTGGCTGGCGACGATCTCGCCGAAGGTCACGTGAGAGAGGTCGCGCTCCTCGTCGATCACGGTATTGAGGGCGTAGACTTCGCCGAGCATGCCAACGATCGCGAGCTGCTCCTCGTGCAGCGGATTGCCGGCGAGATTGCACTGCACGGCGAGCGGGTCCTCCATGAAGCGCGCCGAATGGAAGGTGCGGATGGTCTCGTGGTGGGCGATGCCGGGAGCAATGACCTTGCGCCCACCGGACCAGCCGGCCATGAAATGGGGCTCGACCAGCCCGGTGGCAATCCTGAGGTCGGCCTCGACGAAGCGCCTGTCGAGGCTGACGCGCGTACCGCGCGTTGCCGTCCGGCCAAGGTCGACATGCGCGGCGTCGTCGCGGGCATAGTGGTTTTCGACGCGGACGTGCTCCAGCACCCACGGATCGCCGACGAGTTCGGCGAGTTCGTCGCCGAGGTTGGGCCGGTGGAGGCCGGTGGCGACGAGGATGGAGATGTCGCCGAGCGGGATGCCGGCGGCGACCATGGTCTCGATCATCGGCCGGAGAAAGAGCCGGTTGGGGACCGGCCGGGTGATGTCGCAGATCAGGATGCAAGCGCTCCGCCGGCCGCTGGCGAGCTTGGCGAGCGGTGCCGAACCGGTCGGCGAGGCGAAGGCGGCGGCCACGGCCGCCTGCGGGGCGGGCAGCTTCGGCAGCGCGTGTTTGCGCACGATCACTGGCGCGGCGCCAGCGGGGAGGTCAACCGTCAGTTCGCCATGGCCGTACAAAAGAGCGATCTTGCCGGCCGTCATTGGTCCCTCCTCGCTCGCGGATTCTTGAAGGACACTATCATCGAAACCGAGGAAGGCGAGGCGTCGCCCGGGCCGGCTGGATCGACGAATCCGGGTCGAAGGTGCCAAGGCATGGCGGCAACGAAAACGTGCCGGCCATGCCGTCAACCTGGCCCAGATGGACGCGCAGGTTCATCCGGCGCCCTACAATCCGAAGATCGACGACAACCCGACGCGATCGCTCAGGCCGGCCATGAAATCGTCGCCCGGCGGGTCGCCGAGATCGTCGGCGGCACGAAGCACCGCGGGCAACAGGTCGACATCGCCGACCGAGTTGAGAAAAATGCCGGGCCGGCCGAGGGTCCAGTGCACCGCGGCATGGATATCCGCCTCATTCTCCAGCGGCTGGTACCAGGTGGTGTGGTTGTGCGCCGCCCCGGCCGCCCAGGGGCCGCGAGCAATCGCCTTGATCGTCTGCACGGCGACGTTGCGCGTGGCGCAAATCTTCACCGTCTCCTCGAAATCCTGGCTGTAGGACTCGCGATGGGCGGCATACCAGTTCCACGGCATCAGCACCGAGTCGAAGTCGAACCGCTCCAGGCTGCGCCTGTGCATGGCGGCCACGTTCCAGCCATGGCCGGTGACGCCGATGAAGCGCACCAGACCTTCCTCACGCGCCTGTATCGCCGCCTCCAGCGCGCCGCCGGGCGACAGCGCCTGCTCCCACTCATCGGGGTGAACCAACGCGTGGAACTGGATCAGATCCACATGATCGGTCCGTAGCCGGTCGAGCGAGCGGCGGATTTCTGCATAAGCGCCGGCATGATCGCGTTGCCCGGTCTTGGTGGCCAGGAAGAATGCGTCGCGGTGGCGGTCCATCCACGGACCGACGCGCAGTTCGGCGTCGCCGTAGCTGGCGGCGGTATCGATGTGGTTGACGCCATGGGCAAACAGCAGGTCGAGCACCCGGTCCGCCGTCGCCTGGTCAACTCTGGAGAGTGCTGCGGCGCCGAAGACGACGGCCGAGCTCATGTGGCCGGTGCGGCCGAACGGACGTTTCTGGATTGTCATGGCTGGTTCCATCGTTGTCGTCGCGGCGGCGCGTCGGAAGCTGCCCTGAGATTACCCTGCGCAGCGCGTCAGCAGACCCCGCAGGCGGCATTCTATCGGTGTAGACCGGCTTTTCAACGACCGCCGGATGGCCGCGAGGCTCTCAGTTGCGAAATACGGTGCCTGCGTGCGTCACCTGCTCTCCACCCGGTCCCGGGATACTTCGAGCTGGAAGCGATAGCGATCGGCTCTGAAGTGCAAAACCGCGTATTCGGCCGGCCGTCCGCTTGCGTCGAAGGATTGGCGCCGCACGATGAGCAGCGGCGCTTGCGGCGGCACTTCAAGGGCGCTTGCCATGTCGGTTTCCGCGATCGCCGCCTCGATATAAAGGTGCCGGCTGAACGACGAGCGGGCCGTCGATTCCGCGGATCATCGCCCTGCCAAGTGAGGGGCTCGTGTGGCTTGGACTTGATCGGATCTCCCGACGGGCGTCGCTTTTGCGCCGTTTCTGGTGGCCCCCCCTCACCGTCCCAGCCGAGACAGTGGCACCACGCGTCCTCCACTTTCCAGTATTGTGGCGCGAACGGCATGGGCCAGCGCGATTGCGCCGGGCGTGTCGCTGTGGACAAGGATCGAATGGACGTCGACGTGAAGTGTCTCCTTTTCGAAGGTCACGATGGCGCCATCCTCCAACAGCCTCCTCACCCTTTCCAGGATTTCGGCCTTTTCGGAGATCACCGAGCCCGGTGTCGCTCTTGGCACGAGCTGTCCGTTGGATGCGTAGGCGCGATCCGCCAAGAATACGTTGAACCTGCGGAGCCCCCGACGCGCTGCCGCACGGTCCAGTTCCGTGCCCTGAAGAACGATCAGTCCAACGTCGCGATCGAAAGCATAGATCGCATCGGCGAGGCACTCGGCGATGTCACGATCGGCGCAGGCCAAGTTGCCCAAAGCGCCGTGCGGGTTCATATGGGTGACCCGATGCCCCACGGCCGTCGCGATGCCTTGCAGTGCTCCCATCTGATAAAGCACGTGCTTCTCAAGTTCGGCCCGGTCCATCTGCATGCGCCGGCGTCCGAACCCCATGAGATCGGGATAGCTGACATGCGCGCCAAGATCGACACCGTGCGGAGAGCGACAATCTGGCCATGCGATCCATGATGACGGGATCCCCGGCATGGTATCCGCAGGCAACGTTTGCGGACGTGATGACTTCCATCAGGGCTTCATCATCGGCTACCCGATACACACCAAAGCCTTCGCCGAGATCGGCGTTCAGATCGATATCCAAGGTCTACTCCTCAGCGGTGCCGGCTCGCGTCGGAGATAGCCGCGCCAGCAGGGTGCCGACCTCGACTTTGTTGCGATCCGGGACAAGATAAGCGGCAAGCAGCGCCGGTTGCGGGCGCAAGGACGGGAAGCAGAATATTCCCGACTTGAATCAGCCCGAGCAGCGATCCGCGATCCGCCTCAACTCCTGGCGCGAGGAAATCGGTATCGCGACTCGGGTGGCGCTTCAGGAACACGCCCGCCGCAGGTGCCTTCACCTCGACAAGCGGCCGCGGCGCGGCTGCCTGCGGCCCATCATTGGCGGCGCCGGCTGATTTTCCGAAGCTCAGCCTCAGACCGATCTGCTCCGTCCTGAGCTCAACGGTCGCGAGCCCCTCCTCGCGCATCAGCATGACCAGCTGCCTGATCTGCTGCGGAATCGTCATGTCGCGTGGGCCGGCCGCTCATCGATATTGCATGGCGTTCGATCGAACGCCCTCCAGATAAGCATCGACTTCGGCAAGCGCCGCACAGGCGGCAGCGTAGGTCGTCGGCAGAAACGCAGCGCCATGCCTGGTCGCGCCTGTGCGATCCTCCAGAGGTCGGCTTCTATCACGGTGCCAATCTTCGGATAACCGCCCATGGTCGCCGCATCGGCAAGCTGAATGATCGGCGTGCCACCTGAAGGCGCCTGGATGACCCCTGGCAATACCCCATGCGAGCGAAGCTCTCGCGCTGCGAGAGGATGCAGAGCCGGTCCCTCGAGACGGTAGCCGGCGCGGTTGCTTTGGCGCGAGATCTTCCAGTCCGTTTCCCAGAAACTTCGCGAGAGGCGACGTCAAATTCCCCATACTCGCCGGCCGGCAGAACACGAACGGTGGTGACGCCTTCATCCGAGCGTGGTTCGCCGATCGCGATATCAGGAGGCTCGGCTCCCAAGCCGCCAATACCCAGTCTGATTCCTCCCTGACCGCACGGAATCCTGTCGCCCGGTTGCAAGGCCCGGCCGCCGAAGCCCCCGAAAGCCGCCCTCAGGTGGGTGCTGCGGGAGCCAAGGACGAGGGGAAGGTCGAGCCCGCCCCCGAAAGTGATATAGGCGCGACATCCCCGTTGGGTGGATCGAGGGACAGAGTTTGCCCGCTGCGGGCGCCCAGCGCCCAGTAGGGCAGCAACGCTTCTGTCGTCGAGTCGGGCATTCGTGTCGGCGCCCGGTCAACGCAAAATCGATGTCGCGCAGGAAGCGCATCCTGAAGGGCATGATGCTGACCTCCAGGCCGGCCGCATCGGGCTCGTTGCCCAGCAACAAATTCCCGACCGATAATGCCACGCGATCCATCGCGCCCGAAGTTCCGACGCCGTAGTGGTAGAAGCCGAAGCGTCCGACATCCTGGACGGTGGTCAGGGCGTTGGTCGAGAGGATCTCGATCATCGGATCACTCGCTCGGGGCGGAAACGAACCCTGTCGCCGGGCTGCAGCAGCGTCGGCGGGTCGCGGGCGACGTCGAAGAACTGGATCGCGGTCGCTCCGATCGTGTTCCAGCCGCTGGGACCGGCTGAGGCGGAAACGCCCGTCTGCATTCCGGCGATGGACAGGGAACCGCCCGGAAGGTTGACCAGCGGTACGGAACGGCGGGGCGTGAACAGCCTGGCGTCCAGCCCGGCAAGGTAGCAATAGCCGGGATGGCTTCCGACCGCGAAGACCGTGTAGAGCGGCGCACTGTGGATGGCGACGACCTCGTCGATCGATAGGCCTGTCAGGCTTGCCGCCTCATGCAGATGCGGACCGCCCTCGCCGCCATAGGTGATCGGGATTTCGATCTCCTTGCCTCCGGGTGACAGGCGCCTCCCAAGCGACCAGGCATGCGCGATGCGGGCTTTCAGGGACTCGATATCGCAGGATCGCGATCTGAGCACGAGCATGAGATTGGTCATGCCGGGGACCGCTTCCCGCACCTCTTCCCAGGCCGCCGCCGCTTCGGCCAGCGCCCAGATCCTCGTCTGGGTGTCGAGGTCGAGCGGCCCGGCAGCTTCGACGATCAGGCCGCTGTTGCCGAGGAGGCTCAGCCGCGGCTGCTCCGCGGCGTGATCCGGCATCGGACGGCCGCAGGCGATCCCGTTTCTCCGTCCGCTCTGTTCTGGTTCATCGACATTGCCGAGATTCCCCGACCTCGTCGTTACCATTTCTGCAATCCAATGGGGTCAGAGCGAGTTTGTATGGCCGGGTCCAGGAAGCCGCCAATCGCGGGGCATTATTACGTAAGAGCCAATTCGTCTTGGCCCGCGCTCCCGCAGGCGACTAGTTTCGGGCATCGCGAAGCCGCCATAGCGGTGTCTTCCCGACATCTGTTGGAGCCGATATTGGCCACGCAAACTGACTTCGTGCCGGCTTCGCGGGTGCGGCGGATCAAGCCGTCTCCGAGCACCGCAGCCGCCGCCCGGGCGCGCGAACTGAAGGCGGCCGGACACGACCTGATCGATCTGACGATCGGCGAGCCGGATTTCGACACGCCTGCCGGAATCAAGGCGGCCGGAATCGCGGCGATCGAAACCGGCGAAACCAAATACACGCCCGTCAACGGAACGCTGAAGCTGCGCCAGGCGATCGTGAACCGCATGCGGGCGAAGACCGGCCTGGATTTCGCGCTGGATCAGGTCGCGGTCGGCGGCGGCGCCAAAGCAGGTGATCTTCGTGGCGCTGATGGCGTCGGTGGACGACGACGCCGAGGTCATCATCCCGGCGCCCTACTGGGTCTCCTACCCGGATATGGTGCTCGCCAATGGCGGCAAGCCGGTCGTGGTCGCGTGCCCGGAATCTGACGGATTCAGGCTGACGCCCGAGGCCCTCGACCGTGCCATCACGCCTCGGACGCGTTGGCTGATCCTCAATTCTCCGTCCAATCCCACCGGCTCGGCCTACGGCGCGGAGGAGCTGCGCGCCCTCGCGGCCGTGCTGAAGCGTCATCCCCATGTCTGGGTGCTGACCGACGAGATCTATGACGAGATCTGGTACCGGCCCGAGCCGGTCGCCGGCATCCTCGCGGTCGCGCCGGAACTCGCCGGCCGGGCATTCGTGACCAACGGCGTGTCCAAGACCTATGCGATGACCGGCTGGCGCCTGGGCTACGGAGTCGGCCCGTCTCCGCTGGTGTCGGCCATCAACACGCTGCAGTCGCAGATGTCGTCCTGCCCGTCGTCCATCAGCCAGGCGGCGGCGGTCGAGGCGCTGAACGGCGACCAGTCTTTCGTGGCCGAGCGGGCCGGCATCTACCGGGAGCGCCGCGACCTGGCCATCGGGATCCTCGGCAAGGCCCCCGGCCTGTCATGCACCGTGCCGGACGGCGCGTTCTATCTCTTCCCGAACTGCGGCGGCGTCATCGGCAAGCGCACGCCCTCGGGCAAGCTCATCGCTTCGGATGCGGATTTCGTCCTCTATCTCCTGGAATGCGGAGTTGCCACGATTCATGGCGCCGCCTACGGCCTCTCTCCCCACTTCCGCATTTCCATCGCGGCCCCGGCCGAGAGCATTGCGGCCGGCTGCGAGCGCATCGTCCGGGCCTGCAATTCACTGACCTGAAGAACCCCACAGCAACCGGAATCCCCCATGCCCCACGTCACGACCAAGATTGAGCGCGCGGACAAAGGCGCGGTCGAAGCGTTGCGCCAATACACCGTCGCCACGATCCATGAGGCACAGGGCCGGCTGGGGGCGCTGAGCTCCCGCATAAAGCCGATCGACCCCGTCATGACGGTGTGCGGCCCCGCCTTCACCGTCCGCTGCGCGCCGCGCGACAACATCATGCTGCAGGTCGCAATCCATTATGCGCAAGCGGGCGACGTCATCGTCGTCTCCGCGGGAGAATACGAGGAAGCCGGTTCCTTTGGCGATGTGCTGGGCAATGCCTGCATGGCGAAGGGAATAGCCGGCCTGGTCACCGACACGGGCGTGCGCGACACGCGGTCTTTGAGCAAGCTCGGATTTCCGGTGTTTTCCCTGAGCGTGTGCATCAAGGGAACCGTCAAGGAGACCCTCGGGGCCATCAACGAGCCCATTGTCGTCGGCGGAGAGGTGATCCGTCCCGGCGACGTGGTCTGCGGCGATGCAGACGGGGTCGTCGTCGTCCGTCGCGAGGACGCTGGTACCGCTGCCGTCAAGGCGAAGGCCCGGGTGGAGGCCGAGGATGCCTATATCGCGGCCTATCGCGCGGGAAAGAGCGTCATCGAGGTGAGCAACCTCGCCGGCGTGCTCAAGGCAAAAGGCCTGACGGTCGATACCGACTGACCGCCGCCTGGAAAGACCGCCCACCGCCTAGAAGAGCTTATCCGGCAGCCAGAGCGTGATCTCGGGAAACAGGGCGAGCAGCAGCACGAACAGGGTCATGATCACGAGGAACGGCAGGGTTACCCGCGACAGGTATCCCAGGCCTTTCCCCGTTAGTCCCTGGATGATGTAGAAGTTGAACCCCAATGGCGGGGTGATCTGCGCCATCTCCACCATCACGACGAGGAAGATGCCGAACCACAATGTGCTGAAGCCGGCGGCGTTCACCAGCGGAAGCACGACCGGCAGGGTCGTGACGATCATCGAGAAGCCCTCAAGAAAGCAGCCGAGGATCAGGTAGAGCACCATCAGCGCCACGATAAGCGCGAAGGATGACGGGTGAAGCGCATCGACGAAGTTGGCCATCGAAGCGGGAATGCCGACGACGGAGTTGATGTTCCCGAGTATCGAGGCCCCCATGATGATCAGCCCCATCATCGAGGATGTCTGCGCTGCGCCGAGCGCTACCTGGCGCATGACCTGCCATGAGAGCTGGCGCTGAATCGCGGCAACCAGCATGGCACCGATAACACCGACGGCAGCCGCCTCCGATGGCGTCGCCAGGCCGCCATACATGGAACCCAGAACGCAGAGGATCAGGAACAGGGCCGGCGCCAGCTCGCGCAGCGCCTTGATCCGCTCTCGCAACGGCATCTTGTCGAGCGCCCGTTCGGCCTCTGGAATCGCCTCGGGCCGCAGGCTCGTGTAGATCATGATCCACACCATGAAGCTCACCGCCAGCAGCAGGCCGGGGATCAGCCCCGCGGTGAACAGGCGCAGGATGGATTCGTTTGCAAGCACGCCGTAGATGATCATCACCGTGCTGGGCGGGATCAGGAAGCCCAGCGTGCCGGCGCCGGCAAGGCTGCCCATCGATATGCCCGGCTCGTATCCGCGCCTGAGCAGCTCGCTCAGCGACATGCGGCCGATCACCTGCGTGGTCGCGGCCGATGAGCCCGAGATCGCGGCAAAGATGGTCGAGCCTATGACGTTCACATGCAGCAGGCGCCCGGGCAGCAGCGCCGCCCAAGGAGCGAGGCCCGTGAACAAAGCGCGCGACAGGTTGGTGCGGAAGAGGAACTCACCCATCAGGATGAACAGCGGCAGCGCCACGAGTTCCGATGTCGTCAGGATGTTGAACGCGTACTGAGCGACGAGCTTGTCGATCGGAATGCCGCTGAACAGGAATGCGACCGTGATCGCGGCCGTGATCAGGGCGACACCGACCCACACGCCGATGGCGAGCAGTCCGAAGACGGTCAACAGGAGGACGGAGACGAGGAGCAGCATTCCTTAGCCCCATGCAGGAGCGATTGTGACGGCGCAGCGACGCTCCGGTCGGCTAGTCCTCGACATTCGTCGCTCGCAGAGTCGGGTCGACGGCCGGCAGGCCGGCGAGGACATTGAGCAGCCGCGCGATCATCTGCAGCGCCAGCAGCAGCGCACCGGCGGCCAGCGCCCCCTGCGGTATCCACAGCGGAGTGAAGCTCTCGGCCGACAGGTATCCGTGCAGCCACGATTGAACGGCGAGCTGCAGCAGCGACCAGAACAGGAAGCCGGCGAAGAGAGACCCGATCGCGGAAGCGATGATCTCGGCTCCCAGCTGCCCCGCCGGACCGAGCCGGTCGACGACGGTTCCCAATCGGATGTGCCCGCCTGCCCGCAGGGTCACGCCGGAACCCAGCAGGAATGCCGCGCCCATCAGGTAAGCGCTGTATTCCCAGGCAATGGAAATGCCTCCAGGGAGGGCCGGAAACACCCTGGAGGCGGCGGCGACGACGATCTGTGCCGAGATCAGGACCACCAGTGCCGCGAGACAGATGGCCGCCAGGTAGCCCCCGACGATAGCCAGTCGATCGATCCGGCGGGCGAACGCCGCAACAGCACCGGCAGCGCGATGAGCTGGGGCGTTCGCCGCGATCATGGGTGTCAGCTCCTGCCGACCGACTTCAGATAGGCTTCCACGATCGGACGCGCTTCGGGAACGCGCTTCAGGAATTCTTCCTGCAGCGGGGCGGCGCGCTCGCGGATGCCCGCCATCATTTCAGCAGGAACCGGCACCAGCTCCATGCCGTGCTCCTTCATGGTGGCTATGGACGCCTTGTCGGCGGCCGCCGACACGTCCCAGAAGCCCGGCTCCATATCCTGCGCGACCTTCTCGATGGCCGCCTGGTTCTCCGGCGACAGCTTGTTCCAGGTGTCGAAATTGATCGTCACCATGTTGGACGACCAGGTGTGGTTGGTCGGATAGATGTACTTCAGGAACTCCCAGAACTTGCCGTCCACGCCGGAGGTCGCCGATGTCGACACGGCGTCTACACGACCGGTCGCCAGCGCCGGGATGAGCTCGCCCCACGGAATCTGGACGCCGGCCATTCCCACGGCGCTCCAGATGTCGACCGTCGTCTTGTCGGCGCCGCGGATCTTGATCCCGCGCAGTCCATCGACGGTCTCGACCTTCGTCTTCAGATAGATGTACTGAAGCGGCGACGGCACCATGTAGAGGATCTTCTGATTGAATTGCTTGGCGATCTCATCGTATTTCGGCCGCAACAGCTTGTGCAGCGCGTGCAGATCGTCATAGGAGCTGATCAGGAACGGAACCGTCTCGGTGCCGAGCAGGGGTGCATCGCCCTGCTGCTGCGACGTCAGCACGTCGGCCATCGGCACGAGCCCGTCGCCGACTGCACGTAATTGCTCAGGGCCCTTGAAGCCCAGCGCTCCGCCTGCCTGCACGGTGATGACGACATCGCCATTGGTGGCCGTCTTGACCGCTTCGGCGAATTTCATGGCGTTCTGCGTCATGAAATTGCCCTCGGGCAGGACCTCGGAAAGATTGAGCTTTGTCTCCGCCAGAGCCATCGAACCGAGTCCCATGAAGACGGCGGCGCCTAGAGATAGAGCCAAAAGACTGCGACGTTGGATGCGCATTGCTTTGTCCTCTCGTTTCTTGGTTTGCAAGCTCATTTGCCTGGTTCTTGGGGGAGGTCCGCCGCACCCGAACCGATGTCGGCAACGTCCTCGGAGCGCCTCTCGAAGTTGAGCCCTCCCGGGACCTGAAATGTCGGCAGGATTTCGATGTTGCCGATGTTCACGTGCCGCGGCACTGACAGCGCATAGGCGATCGCATCGGCGATGTCGTCGGGCTTCAGGGACTCGTAGCCGTCGTAGAAGCGCCGCTGCGCTTCTTCCATGTCGCCGAGAAGCCTGCCGAATATTTCCGTCTCGACGCGTCCGGGACAGATCTCGGTCACGCGGATGCGCTTGCCGTAGGCGTCGATGCGGAGCTGCCGCGAGAGGGTGTGAATCGCGGCCTTGGTGGCGTGATAGATCGTGTTGCCGCCGAAATTGTAGACTGCCGCGATCGAGCTGATGTTGACGATGTGGCCACGGTCCCTCTCGACCATGCCGGGCATCAACAGGCGAACCAGATGCAGCGTCGCGCGCAGGTTCACGTCGACCTGCTCGTCGATCGCGAACGCGTCGGCCGTCAGAATGTTGCCGGTGCGCGAAACGCCCGCGTTGTTGACGAGGACGTCGATTTCCAGGCCAGACACCGCCGCGGTCAATGCCTCGGTATCGCTGATATCCACGACATGCGGTACGCAGCCGGCCTTCTTCGCCAAGATCTCAAGGCGTTCGCCGTTTCTCGCAACGCAATGGACGAGCAGTCCCTCGCGCTGCAATCTTTCCGATATTGCGGCACCTATTCCGGTTGACGCACCTGTCACCAGCGCCGTCTTGTAGTCGGAGATTGACACCCGCACGATCCTTGCTGAAGGCCCATTCAAAAGGTAGCGGCAAGGCCGGCGGCGCCACAAAGACCATCTCAATCTGACGTGATCTGCGTTCGTTATGTGTTACGGTGACAGGTGCGCTGCATCGCGCTCACTCGTAGGTAAGGGCGTTTGGATACTCGGCGCTTACAGGCTTTTGTGAAGATCGTGGACGTCGGTAGCCTGACCCGTGCCGCCGACATCCTGCACATCGCGCAGCCAGCGCTGAGCCAGCAGATTTCGGCGCTCGAGGCCCAGTTCGACCAGCAGCTGCTCATAAGGAGCAAGCTTGGCGTTACGCCCACCGAAGCCGGCCGGGCGCTCTATCGGCATGCACAGCTCATTCTCAGGCAGCTGGAACAGGCCCAGGCCGATGTCGCCCAGTCCGGCAAAGTCCTGGCCGGTCGCGTGTCGATCGGTCTGGCGCCGTTCAGCACGCCGTCCGCGCTGGCGCTGCCGCTGCTCCAGACCGCCCGCGAGCGTTTTCCGAACATCGTGCTGCACATCAACGAGAATTTCGGCGGCGTGATCAGCGAAATGATCATGACCGGCCAGATGGACGTGGCCTTCATCTACGATTCCGGACCCATCCGCGGCGTCAAATTCGAGCCCATGCTGACCGAGGAGCTCTTCCTCATCGCACCGACCGAGATGCCGCTGCCCGCCACCGACACGAACGAAATCCCCTTGCGAGCGCTGGCCGATCTCAACCTTCTGTTGCCAACGCGAATACACACAATCCGCAAGACGGTCGACAGCACCTTGATGCGCGCCGGCATCCAGCCAAGAGTGATTGGAGAGATTGAGTCCGTGGGCACTCTTGCGAGCGCCATCGCCGCAGGTATCGGCGCGTCAATTCTCCCATGGTCAGCGGCCAGCAGAATCGAAAATGCGAGGGGAATGGTTTCGCGCCGCATCGTCCAGCCGACGATCGAGGTTCGCGTCTCCTTATGCACGTCCGACCAGCTCCCGCTTTCGGAGCCCGCAATCGCAATTCAGGACATGCTTGCAGAATTGGCCCAGTCTTTCGCGGAGAGCCACCAGACGCACGGCATTACGGCAGCACCGATGCGTCGTCGTGCCGGTCGCTGAATGGAGCGTGACCTGCCTTGCTCAGTGCCCATGCCGGCCGAATGTGACTTGATGCCACGACACCGGCTGCGCACCCGATGTCAGATCGATGCAGTGATCCCGCCGTCGATGTAGAACACCTGTCCGTTGACGAATGACGACGCCGGGCCCGCGAGGAATACCGCGGCGCCGACAAGTTCTTCGACATTGCCCCAGCGGCCTGCCGGCGTCCGCTTCTCGAGCCACGCTGAGAATTCGGGATTGTCGACGAGCGCTTGATTAAGCGGCGTCTTGAAATAGCCGGGCGCGATCGCATTGATCTGAAGTCCGTATCGCGCCCAGTCGGTCGCCATCCCGCGCGTCAGATTGCGTACCGCGCCCTTGGTTGCCGTGTAGGGCGCGATCGACGGGCGGGCAAGCTCGCTCTGCACGGAACCGATATTGATGATCTTGCCGCGTCCGCGCTTGATCATGTGCTGCGCCACCGCCTGGCCGACATTGAAGACGCTGGTGACGTTCGTGGCGAAGAGCGCCTCCCATTTGTCGATCGGGAAATCCTCGAGCGGCGTGCGAAACTGCATGCCGGCATTGTTGATGAGAATATCGACTGGGCCGATCGCCGGTTTCGATCGTCTGGACGGCTGCGGCGACCGCGCCGTGATCGGTCACGTCGAAAACGGCGGCATGCGCCGTGAAGCCTGAATCCGTCAGTTCCGCCACTGTGGCATCGACGTTTGCGGCGGTTCTACCGTTGATGACAACGGCGGCGCCGTGTTCGGCGAGCCCTTTGGCGAGTGCTCGTCCTATGCCCTGGCTCGACCCCGTCACGAGCGCCAGGCGCCCGCTCAGGTCAAACAATGCCGAATGCATGTCTTCATCTCCTGCGCGACGGCAAGCCACAAAGCCCCGGTTTCGGCGCCAGCCGTCATCCTTTCATTTGCTTCTTGACATAGATGTTATCGCTAACATATGCAACAGGCAGCTGCGTGAGATTTCGGGAGGAGAAGGGTGGCGCGCGCCAACATTCTCATGATTGGGCCTTATCCCGAGTGGGACATGGCCGACCTCGAAAAGAATTACGTCGTCCATAAGCTGTGGAAGGCTGCAGACCGCGAGGCGTTCATCGAGGGCGGTGCAAATGCCGTGCGCGCCATCGCCACGCGCGGTGAGCTCGGCGCCGATGCAACCATGATGGGGCGCCTGCCCAATCTCGAAATCGTCTCGTGTTATGGAGTCGGCACCGACGCGATCGACCTGGACTTTGCCAGGAGCCGCGGCATCCGGGTCACCAACACGCCGGATGTGCTGACCGAGGACGTCGCCGATCAGGGCATCGGCCTGCTGCTTGCCGCGGCCAGACGGATCCCGCAGGCCGACGCCTATGTGCGCTCCGGCGCCTGGGCAAAAGGCGCGATGCCCCTGACGACGCGCGTGCAAGGCAAGCGGCTCGGCATTGCCGGCATGGGGCGCATCGGCGCGGCCGTTGCCCGCAGAGCAACGGCATTCGGCTGCGAAGTCTCCTATTTCGACCTCCGTCGCAACGATGACCTCCCCTACCCGTATTTTGCCGACATCGGCGAACTGGCCGAAGCGGTCGAGTTTCTCGTGGTGACACTTGCCGGCGGCCAGAGCACGCGGGGCATCGTCAGCCGGGAGGTTCTTGCCGCCCTTGGTCCCGACGGCATTCTCGTCAACATCTCGCGCGGCTCCACGGTCGATGAGCCGGCTCTCCTCGATGCGCTGGAAAAGGCGACGATCAAGGCCGCCGGCCTCGATGTCTTCTGGAACGAGCCGCACATCGATCCGCGCTTCCTTGCACTGGACAATGTCGTTCTTCAGCCACACCACGCCAGCGGCACTGTCGAAACCCGCAAGGCGATGGGCAAGCTCGTGCGCGACAATCTCGCCGCTCATTTTGCCGGACGTCCACTGCTGACGCCCGTCGTCTAGGAGATCCACAGATGAAAGCCGTCGTCATTCACGCTGCCCGCGACCTGCGCATCGAAGAGCGCGATGCCGGCAAGGCAGGCCCGGGCCAGGTCGAAATCGCCATCGAAGCCGGCGGCATTTGCGGCTCGGACCTCCACTACTATCAGGATGGAGGCTTCGGCGCGGTGCGCATACGCGAGCCCATGATCCTCGGCCATGAGATCGCCGGGCGGATCACCGCCCTCGGCGCAGGCGTGAGCCAGATTCGCTGTCAGGCGACCGGGTGGCGGTGTCGCCGAGCCGGCCATGCAATGCCTGCACCTATTGCCTCAAGGGATTGCAGAACCAGTGCCTCAACATGCGCTTCTACGGAAGTGCCATGGTGATGCCGCATATCCAGGGCGCCTTCAGTGAAGTGCTGATTGCCGAAAGCTGGCAATGCCACCTCGTCGCCGACGGCATTTCGAGCAATGAAGCAGCGTTCGCCGAGCCGTTTGCCGTCACGCTTCACGCGGCAAATCGCGCCGGTTCGCTCGCCGGAAAGCGCGTCCTCATCACTGGCTGCGGGCCAATCGGGACGCTATGCATCGTTCTCCGCCCGGTTCGGCGGTGCGGCTGAGATCGTCGTCACCGACGTCATGGATGCGGTGCTGAAATCCGCCCGCGCACTCGGCGCTGACCGCACCATCAACGTTGCCGCCAATCCGGAACAGCTCTCCGGTTACGCCGCAGGACAAGGGCTATTTCGACGTGCTCTTCGAAGCCTCCGGCAACGAACGCGCGGTGCGCTCGGGGCTCGAAGTCCTGCATCCACGCGGCGTGTCTGGTGCAACTCGGTCTTGGCGGCGACATGACGATCCCGCAGAATCGTCATCGTTGCCAAGGAGATCGAAGTGCGAGGTTCGTTCCGGTTCCATGAGGAATTCGGTCTCGCCGTCGACCTCATCAACAAGCGCCGGGTCGATCTCAGCCCGCTTCTGACCGGCATCTTTCCGGTCGAACGGGCCGTCGAAGCCTTCGAGCTTGCCGGCGACCGCAGCAAGGCGATGAAGGTACAGCTCAGCTTTTCCTGATTGCGAGCTCAGGCGCTTTCGCGCTCGACGACGTGGCACGGTGTCACGATGACGCGCTCGGCATGAGCCTCCTTGCCCCCATTTATCGCGCGAATCAGCTGGCGCGCGGCGAGCCGTCCGATGTCGTAGCAGCCGACATCGACGGAGGTGATGCGCGGGTGGCAGCACGCGGCGATCTCGTAATTGCCGAACCCCGCAATGGCGATGTCCTCGGGTACGCGCATGCCACGCCGGTGACATTCCATCAACGCACCGAATGCCGAAAGGTCGGATACGCAAATTGCGACCTCCGTATCCGGCCATCGCGCGAGGAGAGAACCGACAGCTTCGGCTCCCTGCTCGATCGAAATGGGCGGCACGCCGAAGGAAACAAGACGGTCATGGGGCAGCGACAGCTTGCGCAGGACGCTCACGAAGCCGGCACGGCGCTGGCTGCCGCGCGTGTCACGCTCGGTCGTTCCGCCGATATAGCCGAGTTTCGTGTACCCTTTGGCGACGAGCGTTCGTACCAGGAGGCCCATGGCGTCCTTGTTGGAGAAGCCGACGACAAGGTCGATGGGGCGCGCCGGCACGTCCCATGTCTCGACGACCGGTATGGCGGCGTTTGTCAGCAGCCGCCGGGCGCGCTCGGTATGCCGTCCACCGGTCAGGATGATGCCTTCCGGGCGACGACGCAGCATCAATTCGATAAGCCTTTCCTCCTTCTCCACCGAATAATCGGTATAGCCGAGGAGAAGTTGTTCGCCGGTCGCCTCCAATTCGTCGGTGATGCCGCGGGCAGTGTCGGAGAAGTTGGAATTGTTGATCGACGGAATGATGGCGGCGATGAAACCGGTGCGCCGCGAAGAAAGCGATCCCGCGGCTTGATCGAGAACATAACCGAGCGCATCGACGGCGATGAGGATCCGGTCGCGAGTGTCCTTGGCGACGAGGTCCGGGTTCTTGAGGGCGCGCGACACGGTCATCGTCGACACGCCCGCCTTTCGAGCAACGTCGGCCATGGTTGGGCGTTCCGAACCGATGTCACCGAGCGATTTGTTCATGACCGGGTATCGCGGATTCCGTTCGAGATCGATTGATATCGATAACAAACGCCCTAAACAACATTTGAAACACCGAAAAGGAAAAGGCACATGTCCAGCAAGATCGAAAATACCGGGCATGGGAGCGGCAATACGACGACCGCGATGCCGTTCTTCAACGACCCCGTCTTCGACATGGCCCGCCGGCAGTTCGACAACGTTGCTGACTACCTGGAGATGCCGCACGGCGAACGCGATCGCATCTTCTACCCGAAGCGCTCTCTCGCGGTCTCCTGCCCGGTTCATCGTGACGATGGTTCGACCGAAGTCTTCCAGGGGTTTCGCGTCCAGCACCACCTGACCCTGGGCCCGACCAAGGGCGGCACGCGCTTCTCTAGCGCGCTGACCATCGGCGAAGTGGCGGCGCTGGCCATCTGGATGAGCTGGAAGTGCGCGCTGGCCGGATTGCCGTACGGGGGTGCCAAGGGTGGCGTCGCCGTCGACCGGAATGCCCTCTCGGCGCGCGAACTCGAGGCCGTCTCGCGTCGCTACATGCAGGAAATGATCCCGTTCGTGGGGCCGAAGACGGACGTCATGGCGCCCGACCTCGGCACCGACGAACAGGTCATGGCGTGGTTCATGGACACCTATTCCATGTACCAGGGCCAGACGGTCACCGAGATCGTGACCGGCAAGCCGATCAGCATGGGCGGCATAGAAGGCCGCCGCGAGGCGACCGGACTGGGCGTTGCGCACCTCATCGCCCGGGCATTCGAGCGATTGAACCTGCCCATTTCGGAGGCCACGGCGATCGTCCAGGGCTTCGGCAATGTCGGTAGCAACGCTGCGGCGGCGCTCAGCGAGCGCGGTGCTCGTGTTGTCGGCTTGAGCGACCATACGGCCGCCTACTACTCACCGGCGGGTCTCGATGTCGGAGCGCTTCTCGAATACCAGCGCGAGCACAAGGTGCTCGCCGGCTTCTCGAGCGAACTGCTGATCGATCCCGACCTGATGCTCTGCCAGCCCTGCGACGTCCTCGTGCCGGCCGCAGTCGAGCGGGTGATCGACGAGTCGAATGCGGGCCGCCTCAGCTGCCGCGTGCTGGCGGAAGCGGCCAACGGACCGACCACGCCGGAGGCCGACCTCATATTGGCCGAGCGTGGCGACGTCTTCGTCATTCCCGACATCCTGTGCAACGCCGGCGGCGTCATCGTCAGCTATTTCGAGTGGGTGCAGGATCTGCAGCAGTTCTTCTGGCGACGCGCCGAGGTCCTCGATCGACTGTACCGGTTGCTGGACGACGCCTTCCGGCGGGTGCTGGACCGCGCCGCCAGAGACGGCGTTTCGCATCGCACGGCCGCAATGGCGATCGGTGTGGCCCGTGTGTGGGAGACTAAGAGCACCCGGGGGCTGTTCCCGTGATCGCCAACCTCGCCGTCTTGTCGATTGACTTGGCTCGGCGCCAGACAACGCGCCGGGTCTTCGGCATCAATCCAGTTCGCTGACCCTGTAGTCGGATCCATCGAGAAACGTCTGGCTGATCTCGATTCCCCAGCCCGGCGCATCCGACACGATCACCTTGCCGTCCGCGACCACATAGGGATCCTCGACAAACAGCCCGTGCGCCCACGTATAGGGCGCCTCGTCCTCGATGGAGTATTCGAGGTATCTGCCGGCATTCGGGATCGCCCGTAGAAGGTGCATGGAGCACAGGGTGACGAGGCCGCGATTGGCCGAGTGCGGTATGCAAGGCAGGCCGGCGGCCGCAGCCATCTCAGCCACCTTCAGCGTGCGATGGATGCCGCCGAGATACATGATGTCCGGCTGCGCGATGTCGACGGCGCGCATGTCGATCATCGTCTTCCAGGCGGACAGCTCGCAGTCCTGCTCGCCGCCGGACACGTCGATCGACAGCGCGTCCGTCACCTGTTTGGTCCATTCAAACTCCCAATAGGGGCAAGGCTCCTCGAACACGCTGATGCCGTTGTCCTCGGCCATGCGCCCGACTTCGATCGCGCGGCCGGGGCTGAAACCGGAATTTCCATCGACGAATTTCGCCACGCCATCGCCGAGCGCCCTGGAGACGACCGGCACGACCTCCTCGGTGCGGCCAGGCCACTTGTCGCCGTCGCGGCCACATTCGATGCCGACGCGCCACTTGAATGCGCTGAAGCCCTTGCTGTCGCGGAGCCGGACCAAGCGTTCCGCCTCGTCGGCAGGGGTGATATCGCGGCGCATCGAGCTGGCATAGGCGGTGAGCGGCCCCGGCGTTCCGCCGATGAGCGCCGTCACCGGCTTCTCCTCGACCTTGCCGCGCAGGTCCCACAGGGCGGTGTCGAGCCCGGCGGTCGCCCGCCTGAGATAGGAGCCTGGGAACTTGTGCTCGCGTTCACCGATCAGATCGATGGTGTCACCAAAATCGAGCGCGTCGGTGCCGAGCGCGTGTGGCGCGACCTGGCGATGGAAGATTTCGCAGGTGATGTCGGCGTTGTAGGTCGAGACCTGCCCCCAGCCCTCCTCCCCGCTGTCCGCAGTCACCCTGACAAAACCGATCGTCCTGGTCGAGAATGTCTCGAGCTTCCGGATCTTCATTGCGCCCACCGTTCGTCTGTTGCGTGGCCTTCGGGGAAATCGAGAAAGGATCAGCCGCTCATGGCATAGAGGTTGCGACGGAGGTGACGCGCGACGACCAACGTGCCGTCAGCGATCAGCCACTCCTCGCTGTCGAAGTAGTGCTTGCCGCGGTCTTCCCAGACGCGCGTGATCGTCGTCGAGGTTCGGTAGCGGCTGCCGACGGGCGCCGGCGCCAGGTTCTGCACCTCGACCGCGGCCAGGATCAGCGGTATCGGCAGGACGAGGTTCGCCATGGCGTCACCCATCGTCTTGCGCACCAGGCAGCCGGAATGGATCAATCCGCGCTCCCGGTAGATCGGCTCGGTTTCGTGGAAATCGTCGAGCGATCGGCCGACCAGCTCCTCGCTGAGCAGCGTGTCGGCACTGCCAAGGCGCAACCCGACTTCGAGACTGCCCGGCACCACCTCAAGGGGCGCATCGCGAAGCGGCAGCAGGGGCAGGTCCGCCGGCGGCCGGGGCGCCCGGTCGGCCAGCCCAATGGAGCCGGCGAGCACGACCTCGCCGCTGTCAGTCTGAACCACCGTCACATCGGCGGTGACCCCATCCTCGTTCCGCCTCAGGGTCCCACGCGTGATCAGCAGCGGATCGCCGTCGTGGACCGGCCGGCGAAAACGGACATTGGCCCGGCCGCGTGCAAGCCAATCCATGCCCCAGCCCTGGACGGCCATGCGGGTAAAGTGACCGTAAACGAAGGCGCCGGGGATAAGAGCTGCACGAAAGCCCATGGCGCGCGCGGTCGCCTCGTCATGGCTGGTGCCGGCGTAGCGCGGGCTTGGGTCAAGCACCGCGGTGACCTCCAGCCGTTCGGGTGGCGTGCCCATTACACGGCCTTCGCCGGGACGGTCGCCATGGCGCCGCTGGCGAGGATTTCGGCGATCTCGGCCTCCGGGAGATTCAAGACATCGCTGAGCACATAGCGATTGCCTTCGCCATATCCCGGCGCCGCGCTGCGCGCCGAGCCGGTGGCGTTCTCGGAATGGAAGGGGAGACCCGGATGGGGATGGCGGCCGGCAATCGGGTGGTCCAGTTCGGCGTAGAAGCCGCGCTGCCAGAGATAGTCCGAATGGGCCAGATCGCGCGCCGAATTGACCGCTGATGCGGCAACACCGGCGGCCTGCAGGCGCTGAGCGAGCGTGTGCTTGTCCTGTCCGCCGGTCCACTCTGCGATCAGGGCGTCAAGCGCCGCCTCGTTGCGCTTGCGATCGGCAACCGTCGCGAAGCGCGGATCGGTCGCCAGCTCCGGCCGCTCCATCTCTGCGGCGAGCGCCGCCCAGGCGGTGTCGGTTTCGGCGGCGATGGCGATCCAGGAGTCGTCGCCGGCAGCCGGATAGGCATTGTGTGGCGCCATGTCGGCGACATGGTTGCCGTCGGGTTGGGGATCGACACCGGCGATCAGCTCGGGCCCGATGAGCTGCATCGCCGCTTCGACCTGGGCCATCTCGATATGCTGGCCCATGCCGGTCCGCTCACGATGGTGGAGCGCGGTGAGTATGGCGCCGGCGGCATAGAAGCCACCGATCGGGTCCAGGTAGGAAGGGCCGGTCGCCGTCGGCTTGCCGCCCGGATAGGCGATCATCGCCGACATGCACGCGGCCATCTCCATGGTCGGACCGAGGGCCGCATAGCGCGACTCCGGCCCATCGAGGCCGTAGGCGGGCATTTCCACGACGATCAGGCCCGGCAGGTCCTTTGACAGGGTGTCGTAATCGAGCCCCAGCCGGCCGAGCATGCCCGGCCGGAAATTGCAGATGAGCACGTCCGACACGGCGATCAGCCGGCGCATGACGGAGAGCCCATGCGGATTCTTGAGGTCGATCACCAGCGAGCGCTTGTTGACGTTCTGCGAATTGAAGGTGAAGGCGCGGTCCCACGGCCGCGCGCCCGGCTCCAGGTCCGGATAGGTGATCGGGTTCGGCGCATCGCGGTTCGAGCGCCAGGTGTTGGTGCGCGTCGGGCTCTCGACGTGGAAGGCCTCGGCGCCGTACCAGGCAAGTACCCGCCCCGCCATCGGCCCAGCCCAGGCGGTGGTCAGCTCGACGACGCGCAGCCCCTCAAGCGGCAGCATGCGCACTCTCCGCCGGCTCTCTCGCCGGGGTGCGGCTCAGGCGGAACGGCGGTCCGGGGATCACATGCTCGATGTTGCCGATGCGGACCCGGCGCCAGTAGCCGCGCGCCGCCAGATGCGCACTGGCGCGGATCTCTGACGGCCGGAAGGCGCGCGCCGCAATGATGTCGAGCCCCTGCAGCTCGGCGACGAACGCATCGGGGTCGCGGTCGGCGACGCGTTCCTGCACGCGCTCGAAGAAAGCCGGCCAGTTGCTCGCGCGCACCGTCACTTCGACGAAGCGCGGGTCCGTCAGGCAATCCTCCAGGCCAAACGCCCGGCAGAAACGCTCGAAGCGGTTGGAATAGACCCACACGCATACCCAGGACCCGCGGCAGAGCACCTGACCCGCCGGGATATCCTGGTCGCCGCGCCGGCAGTCGGTGCCGTTGTAGAAGTTCTGAAGCACATAGGGGAAGCACATCGCCGTGGCGGTCTCGGCCGCATCGATACGCACCGTATCGCCGGTGTCGCTGCGCTTCCGCGCCCTCAGCGAGACGAGCACCTGGATATAGGCGGCAAGCCCGGCGGCATAGGCAGCGCGGTTGCCGACGCCATACAGCGGCTCGCGGCCGCGAATCCCATTGGCATTCATCATGCCCGAGGCGGCCTGCAGCACGATCTCCGGACCGGCCCATCCGGCCATCGGCCCATCGTCGCCAAAGGGCGTTATCGCAACGGCGATGATTTCGGGCGCACCTGCCCGCAAGGCGGCCGGATCCTCGCCGGGAGCGCAGATCACGACGTCGGGCGTGCGACGTGGCGTGCCCGCCGTCTTGCCGAGGTTGAGATGAAGGAAGGTCAACGACTGCCCTGCCCCGTCGAACGGCCCGACCGCGCGCAGGGCGGAGCCGCCCTCCGGCTCCTCGAGCAGCACCTCGGCGCCGAAATCGGCCATCAGTCGGCGCGCAGAACTGGCCGGCCACGGTTTCCGACCGGTCTACGACGAGAAGACCCTCAAGCGCCGCGCTCATTCTGCCGCCTTCCGTGCCGTCAGCGGATGGGACGTCGCGAAATGGCAGGCGACCCGTTGTCCGGGCGCTGTCTCGGCGAGCGGCGGCCGCTCCCGGGCGCAGATGTCCTGCGCGATCGGGCAGCGCGTGCGGAAGCCGCAACCCGACGGAATGTTGGACGGGCTGGGAACGTCTCCGCTCAGCACGATCCTCTGGAGCCGTTTGTCCGGGTCCGGGTGCGGCGCCGCCGACAACAGCGCTTCGGTGTAGGGGTGCTGCGGCTCGTTGTAGATCTGCTCCTTGCTGCCCATCTCGACGATGCGGCCGAGATACATCACCGCCACCTGGTCGGCGATGTGGCGCACGACAGCGAGATCGTGGGCGATGAACAGGTAGGAGAAGCCCTTCTCCTGCTGGAGATCCTGCATCAGGTTGATGATCTGTGCCTGAACCGAAACATCCAGCGCCGAGACCGGCTCGTCGGCGACGATGAAGGCCGGGTCGACCGAGATCGCCCGCGCGATGCCGATGCGCTGGCGTTGCCCGCCGGAGAACTGCCGTGGCTTGCGGTCCATGAAGACCGCCGGCAGGCCTACCTGATGCAGAAGCTCGGCGACGCGCTCGCGCCGCTGGGCGCGGTTCTTGGCGATGCCGAAGACTTCCATCGGTTCGGCGATGATCTCGGCGATGGAGCGCCGCGGCGACAGCGACCCGAACGGGTCCTGGAACACCATCTGCATATGCCGCCGCATCTGGCGCAGCTCGTTGTGGCGCAAGCCGACGATGTCCTTGCCGTCGAAAAGCACGCGTCCTTCGCTCGGCTCGATGAGCCGCAGGAGAAGCCGACCGAGAGTCGACTTGCCGCAGCCCGACTCGCCGACCACGGCCAGCGTCACGCCCTTCTCGATCTGCAGGTTGACGCCGTCGACGGCGCGCACCGGTGGCCGTTTGGGCCCCAGCCTGAGACCGTTCTCGTGAAAGGTCTTGCCGAGTTCCTCGACTTCGACCAGCACGCTCATGCCACGGCCTCCCGGGCGGTCGCCCAGCACGCTGCCGTGTGGCCGGGTCCGTGCGCAACCAGCGGCGGCATCTCGACGGCGCAGCGCTCGATCCGCTGGGTGCAGCGGGGACGGAACGGACAGCCGGCGGTGATCGTGCCGGGCGGCGGTACCGAGCCCGGGATCTGATAGAGCCGCTTGCGCTCCTCGGACAGACCCGGAACCGACCTAAGCAGGCCCTGCGTGTAGGGATGCTTGGGGTTGGCGAAGATCGAGCGGATGTCGGCGTCCTCGACGATCCGCCCGGCATACATGACCACCACGCGCTCGCAGATTTCCGCGATGATGCCGAGATCGTGCGAGATGAGGAGGATCGCCGCATTGAAGCGTTTGCGGATGTCGAGCATGAGATCCAGCACCTGCGCCTGGATGGTTACGTCGAGCGCGGTGGTCGGCTCGTCGGCGATCAGGAGCTTCGGATTGCAGGCGAGCGCCATGGCGACCATCACCCTCTGCCGCATGCCGCCGGAGAATTCGCTGGGATAGGCGTTGAGCCGGTTTTCCGGATCGGGCATGCCGACCAGCCCCAACAACTCGATGACGCGCGTGCGCCGTTTGGCGCGGTCGGATTCGCCGTGCAGCATCAGCACCTCGGCGATCTGGGCGCCGATGGTCATCACCGGATTGAGCGAAGACATCGGCTCCTGAAAGATCATGCCGATGTCCTTGCCGCGGATCGCGCGCATCCGCGAAAGCGGCAGGGTCGCGAGGTCAGTGCCCTCGAAGTCGATGCGACCCGATACCCGCCCCGGCGGCGGCACCAGCTTGAGGATGGACAGCGAGGTCATCGACTTGCCGGACCCGCTCTCGCCGACAATCCCGACAGCCTCGCCGGGCTTGACCGAAAACGAGATGTCGTCGACGACGCGCAGAGGCGTTGCCGGCGAGCCGAAGTCGATGGTGAGTCCGGTGACCTCCAGAAGATTGGCGCTCACGCCCCGGTCTCCGGATCGAGGACATCGCGCACGCGGTCGCCGAGCACACTGATCGCCAGCACCACGACCGTGATGGCGAGACCGCCGGCGAGGATGGGCCACGACGTGGCGAACATGTTGGTCAGGCCATCGCGGATGATGTTGCCCCAGGAGGGATTGGGCGGCTGGGTGCCGATGCCGAGGAAGGACAGCGTCGCCTCGATGCGGATCGAGCTTGCCGACCACAGGGTCATCAGGACGACGATCGGCGCCGCGATGTTCGGCACGATATGGCGGAAGATGATCACCGGCGTGCGCACTCCGGCGGCGATCGCGGCCTCGACATAGGGCTCCTGCTTGATCGCGAGGGTGGAGGCGCGCGAGACGCGAGCGAAGCCCGGCGTGAAGGCGACGGTCAGCACCAGAACGATGTTCCAGAAGCTGCCGCCAAGCGCTGCGGAGATGAGGATGGCCAGCAGGAGCTCCGGAAACGCCATCAGCATGTCGATGATGCGGGTGACGACGCGATCGATGATGCCGCCGAAATAGCCCGCCGTCAGGCCGAGCGTGCAGCCGACGAGCGCCGCGCAGATCGGCGACAGCAGTCCGAAGATCAGCGAGTTGCGCGAGCCGTAGATCATGCGGCTGAGCACATCGCGGCCAAAATCGTCGGTACCGATCCAGTGCTGCCAGGACGGCAGGTTGTTGATGTGGAGCACCGACTGCTTCAGCGGGTCGTAGGGCGCCAGCCACGGCGCGAACAGCGCGACGAAAATGAAGACAAGGACGACCGTCATCGCGATCCGGGTCGAGATCCGCTCGAAGATCACCCGGCGCAGCGCGTCACGGAAGGTCGGCGCCGGGGCGATGGCTTCGCGCTCGATCAGTTCGTCGAGCAGCGTGTCGTCGACGCGTCCGCTGGTGTGGCTCATGACTTCATCCGGATGCGTGGGTCGACCATGACGTAGATCAGGTCCATGGCGAGGTTCACCAGCACGACGAAGAAGGCGAACATCACGACGCCACCCTGGATCACCGGATAGTCCCGCTCGTGAATGGCATCGATCAGCAGCCGGCCGAGGCCCGGCCGGTTGAAGACGAGTTCGACCGCAACGGAGCCGGAGAGCGTCGCCAGGATCGAAAGCCCGATCCCCGTCGACAGCGGCAGCAGAGCGTTGCGCAGCCCATGGCGATAGATCACGCGGCGCTCGCTGGCGCCCTTGGCCCGGGCGGTCCTGACATAGTCGCGCCCCATCACCTCAAGCAGTGAGGTCCGAGTCAGCCGGCCGACAAAGGCCGACTTGAGCAGTGCGAGCGTGAGGGCGGGCAGGAAGATGTGGTGGAGACCGTCCCAGAACCCGCCATTGCCGGCACCGTTGATCGGGAACCAGCCGAGCCACAGCGAGAAGACGACGAGCAGCACGGCCGCGAGATAGAAATCGGGGATGGCGTAGCCGACCAGCGAATAGATGCGCATCGCGTCATCCGGCGCCTTGTCGCGATGGGTGGCCGCAAATACGCCGAGCGGAATGCCCGCGACCAGCCCCATGAGCACAGCAGTCAGCGTCAGGGCAAGCGTGTGCGGCAGGTTCTTGCCAATGAGCTGCCAGACCGGCACGTCCCTGATCAGCGAGTTGCCGAAATCGAAACGCAGCACCTCCGCCAGGAAGTGCACGTATTGCAGCCAGAGGGGATCGTTCAGCCCCATCTGCTCGCGGAACAGGGCAAGCTGCTGCGGCTGTGCATTCTCTCCGAGTACGGCCAGAGCCGGATCGCCAGGCAGGATGCGCATGGCGATGAACACCAGCGTCAGCACCAGAAAGATCGTTGGGATCGAGTCCAGTAGCCGAAACAGGATGTACTTCACCACGCGCCTCCCTGAAATCGGTCGATCCGCGGGATCAGCCGACGATCGTCGCCCGGCAGAACCGCCAATAGGCGTATCCGCCCTTGACTTCGAAGCCGAGGTCGATGCGGGGGTTGCGGACGACCATGTAGGACAGGGTCGGCAATCCGAGCATCGGCAGGTCCTTCTGAATCTTCAACTCCGCCTCACGGCCCTTCTCGACGTAGCCGTCATAGGTCGTCGACTTCAGCATGTCGGCGAGCAAGTCGTCCACGCCCGGCATCAAGACACCATAGTGCGAATAGTTGCCGCCGCCGGTGCCGTCGTCCTTCACGACCGCCTTCGACGACGCGTAGGTGTCGTAGACGTAGAGCGGGATCGGCGGCAGGGAGGACGAGTTGATCGGCAACGTGTTGAGGTTCTTGTGATTCGCGCCGTGATACGCCGTGTGATCCATGATCGTCAGGTCGATATTGATGCCGACGGCGCGCAACTGCTCCTGAATGATCAGGGTCTGCGAGCGATAGTCGGCGCGTTGTGACGTGTTCACCGGGATCTTGAGCCCGTTGGGGAAGCCGGCATCGGCAAGCAGCGCCTTGGCCTTGTCCGGATCGTGGTCGTAGCGCAGATCCTCCGGCAGGTCGTCGTGGGCAAAACCCGTCGGGTAGTTCGGCGGGTTGAGCGTATAGACCATCCGCGACATCGGCTTCAGGGCTTCCACGATCTCCGCACTGTTGATGCCGTGAGCGATCGCCTGACGCACCTGGATGTTCTGCAGCGGTTCCATGGAAAGGTTGAAGAACAGGGTGTTGAAGGAGCCCGGCACCGTCATGTCGAAGAGCAGGTCGGATTTCTGCCCCTGGATCTGCTGGGCCCAACCCGGCTGGCGAACGCCCTCGATCATGTCAACTTCGCCGGAGATCAGCGCCAAGGTCCGCGCCGTCGTGTCGGCGATGTAGAGGCATTCGATCTTCGGAATAATGCCAGCTTCGCCCCAATAGTCTTCGTGGCGGCTCAGGAAGACGCCCTTCTGGACATCGAACGAATCCATCTTGTACGGGCCGGTGCCGATCGGATCGGTGAAGAAGCCCTTGCCCTTCTCCTCGTCGGCCTTCTTCGAAACGACCATCACGTTGCGGGTGGCGATTGTCGAGCCGAGGAACAGCGGGTCGGGATTGTGCAGGGTCAGCACCACGCCATATTTGCCGTCCGGCTTGACGTCGACGATGTTGACGTAGTTCGCGGTCGCCGGGCCGCTCGCCATGGCTCGCTTGAACGAATGGGCCACGTCGTCCGAGGTCATCTCGCCGTAGCCCTTGTGGAACTGAATGCCCTGGCGCAGCTTGAAGGTCCAGGTCTTGGCATCGTCCGACGTCGTCCAGCTCTCCGCCAGCCAAGGCTTGAAGTCGTCGGGCTTCTTGCCGAAATCGCCGTCTTCGGGCATGACGAGATACTCGAACATCTGGGCGACGTGCCAGTTGTCGGCGCCTTGCGTCGTCTGGTTCGGGTCTGCCATACGCGGGCCGCCGGCGGAGCTGGCGAAGCGTAGCGTGTCCGCTGCGGCCGCACGCAACACCGACGGGTAGAAGCTCATCGCCGCGACCGCGGCGGTCGTTCCGAGAAATCTGCGTCTGCTAATCATCTTCAGTCCTCCCCTTCGATTTGCGCAGCGGAACCGTCCGTGGCGCCAACCGGCCGGGTAACCGACCGGATTTTCTTCCAAATCAGCGCCGCACCGCTCTCTCCCGGCGCCAGCCGGGAGCGTCTTTCGCCCGCCGGTGTTTCCTCCACCGCGGCGAGCAGTGCGTCAGCGATATCTCCCACCGGCTCCTTTTGCCAGTATGCGACGCCCCTCAGGTCCGGCGCCTGTCCAACTCCTCGTCACGAATCCTGAGGCCCAGCCCCGGTCCATCCGGCAGAACGAAGCAGCCGTCTTGGGGGATCGGTGGGTTCTCGAAGCCGACATGCATGCGCGTGTCGGGATCGGCGAACTCGGCCGGCTTGGTGTTGTGCATGAGTGTGGCGAGAAGATGCAGATTGGCGACGTGACCGATGCCCGGCTGGGTCTGGTGCGGCACCAATTCCACACCGTGGGCAAAACAGATCGCGGCGCACTGCATCAGGCCGGTGATGCCGCCCATCTTGACGCAGTCCGGCTGCACCATGCGCACGCCGGCGTTGATCAGGTCGACCAGCGCCTGGGTCGTGTAGGTCTGCTCGCCGGCGGCGACGGTGATGTCGAGCCGCTGTGCCACCTCGCCCATGGCGCGAACGTTGTAGTGCTGGACCGGCTCCTCGAACCACAGGTATCCGAGTTCTTCCAGAGCGCGGCCGACGCGGATCGCGCCGCCGACCGAATACTGGTTGTTGGCATCGAAGGCGAGCGGGAAGCCCTCGCCGACCAACGCCCTCACCGCCTTTGCCTTGGCGATGTCGCCGGGAATGTCGTGGTCCTGCCGGGTGCGGTCGCCGTCCCAGCGGATCTTGATTGCCGCCGGCTTCTCCGTCTTCCAGCGATGCTCGACCACCTGCAGGACTTCGTCGACGCTGCGGTCCATATTGCCGCCGATCGATGCGTAGAACGGAAACTTCGTCCGCCAGGCCCCGCCGAGCAACTTGTAGACCGGCAGTCCGAGGATCTTGCCCTTCACATCCCAAAGGGCGATGTCGAGCGCTGCCAGCGCGCCGGTCACCGCTCCCTCCGGGCCGAGCTTGACGTAGCGATGCAGGAGCCGGTCGGAGATCACAGCCTGATCGAAGGGATCGAGACCCGTCAGGCTTGCGGCGAAATCGCGCACGACCAGCAAGCTGTGCTCACCGCCCATCATCGGCGAAGCCTCGCCGTAGCCGACCAGGCCGCTTTCCGTGCGAACGCGGACGAAAGCCGTCCGCCGGCCGGGCGGATCGCCGGGTCGCCAGGTGACCTGAAACGCTTCAACCGACGCGATCCGGTCACCCGGCCTGACGCCGGGGCGAACGACCTCGATTTCCGCACCAGCGCCGGCGGGCTTCTGCAGCAGTCCGGTACTTCCCATCACCAGCCTCCCCCGCACAGAACCGTCCGTCGAACGACGCCCGCCGCCCATTTAAATCATTCTTTGCATCCGTACTCAATACGGGTTCTACCTGGCCCCACTCCATTACTGGAATTGCAGTCCTGCGGCCAGCACCGGCGGAAATGCTCGATTCGATTGCCAAAACCGCTCCGGAACCGGCAGTTTTGTGCCGTTATATCACTGAATATGCGATGTCCGCCGATCAGGGCGGAGGACAGCCACGGCAGGGTCTCGGGCATTCGGCCACCCAGCTGGCGCGGCACGGCGCCAGCACGACGGCTTATTTTGCATTCGTATTCAGATATGGATGGCGTATGATTCCTTGATCGGGCTCTTCGGACGTGTTCGCGATGCCAGGAGCACTGACCGGGGATTGAGGATGGCAAGGAAGCCATGGCAAAGCGGGCGAAAAGCGACACCGACGAAAACAGCAAGCATCCGCTGACCGCGCGCCAACTCGCCGGCGCGCTCGGGGTCAGCCAGTCCACGATCTCGCGCGCCTTCACGCCGGGCAGCAGCATCTCGCCCGACCTGCGCGAGCGCGTGCTGCAAAGTGCCCGCGAGTTCGGCTACCAGCCGAACGCGATAGCCTCGATGCTGACCAAGCGGCGCACCAATATCGTCGGCATCGTCGCGTCGGACATGCGCAACCCGTTTTACCCCGGTCTGATCGAACGGCTGACGCAACACCTGCAGCGGATCGGGCTGCAAAGCCTGCTGTTCAACGTGACGCCCGGCGCCAGCATCGAAGACCAGCTCGTCGCCATCCGCACCTACAACGTCGATGCGGTCGTCATCATCGCCGCGACCGTGCTCAGCGAACGCTCCATCGCCTGGGCGACGGAGGGGAGACGGGCGATCCTGCTCAACCGTCTGAGCGACAACGACATCGCGACCGTCTGTTGCGACAACACGGCCGGAGCACGTGCCGTGGTCGACCACTTCCACGCCATCGGCTGCAAGAAGGTTGGCTATGTGGCCGGCCTTACCACGACTGCAATCGGAATCGAGCGGCGCTCGGCATTCGTCACGCGTCTCGCCGAGCTGGGGATGCGCCTCGCCGGGGTGGTCGTCCCGTGAGTCCTACAGCTATGAGGCCGGCTGGTCAGGGGCGTTGGATCTCCTGCCACGGAAACCCGACGCGATATTCTTCGCATCGGACATTCTCGCGATCGGCGGCATGGACGCCTTGCGTCGGGAGGCGAAGATCGCAATCCCGGACGATATCGTGGTCGCCGGTTTCGACGACGTCGCCATGGCGGGATGGCCGGCTTATTCGCTGACCACCTACAGGCAGCCGATCGACGACCTTATCGACGCCACACTCGAGCTGCTCACGGCCGATGACGTCGTGCCCCCCGTGCATCGGTCGATCGCCGGGGAACTGATCATCCGCTCCTCCTCCATGCGAGCCCCGGCAGAGGCTACAAGCCCGTCCGTTGTCCCGGGTTGACCTTGAGGCAAACGGCGAATCTGGCGCCGATCGCAGGAGCGACGACCGGCAAATGCATTGCCGTTCATGGGGCCGCCGCCCGGTCGAATGATTCGGCGCGGGCTTGACCGCTGCCCTGAAAGAAGGATGCCCGCCGACGCACCGTTCGCGCGGTCGCGCTCGCTCGCAGCCGCCCTTCCGCCGCTGCCGGTGCGCGTCCTTAAAATTCGTGCTGCCGATCCCGCTCGATCGTCGACCACCACCGGATTGACACCTGAAAAACGATGTATAAAACATCATGTTCGATTTCCGAAAGCCCATTCCTGATAGATGATATCCTCAGGCCAACTACGGGCGGCCCGCGCCTTGCTCGGCATTGATCAGCGCCGTCTGGCGGAGCTCGCCGGCTTGTCGGTGCCGACCATCCAGCGGATGGAAGCGAGCGACGGCATCATCCGCGGCACGGTCGATTCGCTGACCAAGCTGATCGCCGCGCTGGAGGCAGCCGGACTGGTCCTGATCGGCGACGGCGCGGCGAGCGCCGAAGGCGGCCGTGGCGTGCGCCTCAGGGAGGTGGCGAAGCCGCCGGAGCCGCCGGCCAACGGGTCCGACGGATAGCACCTCATGTCCGCTGTCTTTGCGCTCACCTGCATTGCGATCCTGCTGGCGAACGGCGTGCTCGCCGTCGGCATGACGCGGCGGCCGGCGGCCGGAGCGACGGTCTATGGCATCGCGCTGGCGGTCTCGGTGGTGATGCTCGTCGGCGCGCTGTGGCGGCTGGTGACGTTCTCCGCTGCCGACGCGGTCGTACTGCCTCTTGGCCTGCCTTGGATCGGCGCCCATTTTCGTGTCGACGCGCTCGCGGCCTTCTTCCTGGTGGTGGTCAATCTCGGCGGCGCCGGGGCGAGCCTCTTCGCGCTCGGCTACGGCCGTCACGAACATGCGCCGGAGCGGGTGCTGCCCTTCTATTCCGTGTTCCTCGCCGCCATGAACATGGTGGTTCTGGCCGACGACGCCTTCGCCTTCCTGTTCTCCTGGGAGTTCATGTCGCTGGCCTCGTGGGCGCTGGTCATGGCCCACCACGAGGACGCGGAGAACCGGCAGGCGGGCTTCGTCTACATCGTCATGGCGAGCGCCGGCACGCTGGCGCTGCTGCTTGCCTTCGGCCTGCTTGCCGGGGCGACCGGCGGCTATGCCTTCTCCGCCATGCGGGCGGCGACGCTGCCCCCTTCGCAGGCGCCTGGTTCTGGTGCTGACACTCATCGGTGCCGGTTCCAAGGCCGGCATCGTGCCGCTGCATGTCTGGCTGCCGCTGGCCCATCCGGCGGCGCCCAGCCACGTCTCGGCGCTGATGAGCGGCGTCATGACCAAAGTCGCGGTCTACGGCTTTATCCGCGTCGCCTTCGATCTGGTGGGGCCGCTCCCCTGGTGGTGGGCTACGATCGTGGTCGTGCTCGGCGGCGTGACCGCGGTGCTTGGCGTGCTCTACGCGCTGATGCAGCACGACCTGAAGCGGCTGCTCGCCTATCACACGGTCGAGAACATCGGCATCATCTTCATCGGCCTCGGCCTGGCGCTCGGATTCAGGACCAACGGCATGGCCGCTGCGGCGGCCCTGGCGATGACTGCGGCGCTGTTCCACGTCTTCAACCATTCGCTGTTCAAGAGCCTGCTCTTCTTCGGCTCCGGCGCGGTTCTCAACGCCACCGGCGAACGCGACATGGAACGTCTCGGCGGGCTCATTCATCGCATGCCGGTGACCGCCTTCGCCTTTCTCGCCGGCTGTGTCGCCATCTCGGCCCTGCCGCCGCTCAACGGCTTCGTCTCCGAATGGCTGACCTTCCAGGCTATCCTGCTCAGCCCCGATCTGCCGCAATGGGACCTGAAGATCATGGTGCCGGCGGTCGGCGCGCTGCTGGCATTGTCGGCGGCGCTCGCCGCGGCCTGCTTCGTCAAGGCCTATGGCGTGAGCTTCCTCGGCCGGCCGCGCAGCGCGGCTGCGGCGGACGCCCTTGAGGTCGACCGTTTCTCGCTCGCCGCCATGCTGGGCCTCGCCGCCCTCTGCCTTGTCGCGGGCATTCTGCCCGGCTTCGTCATCGACAGCCTGTCGCCGGTCGCGACCCTGCTCACCGGCGACCGCATGCCGGTGCAGTCGGCGGTGTCGTGGCTTTCCATCGTGCCGATCGGGGCCAGCCGCAGCTCCTACAACGGCCTGCTGGTCTTCGTCTTCATCGTACTGTCGGCCAGCATCGGCGTTCTCGCCATCCACCGCTTCGCCTCGCGCGCCGTGCGGCGTGCCCCGGCCTGGGACTGCGGCTTTCCCGATTCGAGCCCGGCGACGCAATACAGCGCCTCGAGCTTCGCCCAGCCGATCCGCCGGGTCTATGCAACCGTTCTGTTCGGGGCCCGCGAGACCGTCGACATGCCGGCGCCGGGTGACATGCGCCCCGCCGCCTTCCACCTCACCCTGCGCGATCTCATTTGGGAGACGCTCTATCTGCCGGTGGCAGGCTTCGTCGGCAGCACCGCGTCTATCCTAAATCGGTTTCAGTTCCTGACCATCCGCCGCTATCTCAGCCTCGTCTTCGCGGCGCTGGTCATCCTGCTCGTGGTGCTGGCGGTATGGACGTGATCCTCAATCTCGTCGTGCAAGGCACGCAGATGCTGCTGGTGCTGGCACTGGCGCCGCTGTTGACCGGCTTCGTGCGCAAGATGAAGGCGCGGCTCTTGCGCCGGCAGGGGCCGTCGCTGATCCAGCCTTATCGCGACCTCGCCAAGCTGATGCGCAAGGAGGTGGTGCTGGCCGACAACGCTTCGTGGCTGTTCCGCGCGGTGCCCTATCTCGTCTTCTCCGGCACCTGGGTGGCGGCGGCGCTGGTGCCAACCTTTGCCACGGGCCTCATCTTCTCGTGGTCGGCCGATCTCATCGCCATCATCGCGCTGCTCGGCAGCGCTCGCTTCTTCGTGGCGCTTGCCGGCATGGACATCGGCACATCCTTCGGCGGCATCGGCTCCAGCCGTGAGATGATGATCGCCTCGCTGGCCGAGCCGGCGATGATCATGATGGTCTTCTCGCTGGCGCTGGTCGTGGGCTCGACCCAGCTCTCGACGGTGGCGGTAGAACTTGCCGCCGGTGTCGGCCTGCGCGTCTCGCTGGGCTTGGCGCTGGTCGCTCTGGTGATGGTGGCGATCGCCGAGACCGGGCGCATTCCGGTCGACAATCCGGCGACGCACCTGGAACTGACCATGGTGCACGAGGCGATGATCCTCGAATATTCCGGCCGCCACCTGGCGGTGATCGAGCTCGCCGCCTCACTCAAGCTCCTGCTCTACGTCTCGCTGATCGCCTGCGTTTTCGTGCCCTGGGGAATCGCACCGCCGGGCGCGGCGCCGGCGGCCTTCGTCGTCGGTTTTGCCGCCTATGTCGCCAAGCTGGCGGTCGGCGGTGCGCTCCTTGCCTCCTTCGAGACAACCATCGCCAAGATGCGTGTCTTCCGCGTGCCCGAATTCATGGGCGCCGGGTTGATGCTGGGTCTCCTCGGTACCCTCCTTCTCTTCGTGACGCGGACCTTCCAATGATCGGCACCGGCATCGATTTCGACATTGCCCATCTGCTTGCCGGCAGCCTGGTGCTGATGAGCTTCGTGCTGCTCTACCAGGATCGCATGTATGCGCTGATCAACGTCTATGCCCTGCATGCGCTCGTGCTCACGCTGTCGGTGGCATGGCAGGCGCTGGTGCAGAACGCACCGCACCTTTTCGTCACCGCGGGAATCGCGCTTGCGTTCAAGGCGATCATCATCCCGACGGCGCTGCATCGCATGGTGGCGCGTTTCGGCATCCACCGCCAGATCGAAGCGGTCGGCGGCGTTGCGCCCACGATGCTCGCCGGCATGGCACTGGTGGCCCTGTCGATGGTGGTGATGCTGCGGGTGACGGCCGCCGCAGGCCCACTGGCGCGTGAGGACATGGCCTTCGCCCTGTCGGTGGTTCTGCTCGGTCTCCTGATCATGGTGACAAGACGCAACGCCGTCAGTCAGGTGATCGGCTTCATGTCGCTGGAGAATGGGTTGGTGCTGGCCGCCACCGGCGCCAAGGGCATGCCGCTGGTGGTCGAGATCAGCGTCGCCTTCTCCATCCTCATCGCGTTCATCGTCATCGGCATATTTCTGTTCCGCATCCGCGAGCGCTTCGACACGGTGGATGTGCACGTCCTCGACCGCTTCCGGGGAGAGCAGCCGTGAGCGGGTTCGGGGTCGAGATCGCCATCCTCGCCATTCCACTGGCGGCTGCCGGCCTGCTGGCGGCGTTGCCTGGCTACAAGCTGACGGCACGGCTCAACGTGGCAGCGAGTCTCGCCACGCTGATCGCGGCGCTGCTGCTCTTCGTCGTGCCGCGCCCTACCCCCGGCCGCTATCTGCTGATCGACGACCTCAATATCGTCTTCGTGGTCCTCACCACCTTCGTCGCCTTCACCACCAGCGTCTTCAGCGCGAGCTACATTAGCCACGAGCTGGAGACGGGGCGGCTGACGCCGGCCTATCTGCGCTTCTACCACGCCATGTATCAGCTGATGATGTTCGGCATGAACCTGGCGCTGATTGCCAACAATATCGGCGTGATGTGGGTGGCGATCGAGCTGGCGACGCTGACCACGGTGCTGATGGTCGGCATCTACCGCACGCATGAGGCGCTGGAAGCGGCGTGGAAGTATTTCATCCTCGGCAGCGTCGGCATCGCTCTGGCGCTGTTCGGCACGATTCTCGTCTACATGGCCGCGCGGCCGGTGATCGGCGAAGGACCCGACGCCATGGTGTGGACAAGGCTCATCGAGGAGGCGAGCAAGTTCGACCCGGCGCTGCTCAACCTTGCCTTCATCTTCCTGCTGCTCGGCTACGGCACCAAAGTGGGCCTGGCGCCGCTGCATGCCTGGCTGCCCGACGCCCATGCCGAAGGCCCGACGCCGATCTCGGCGGTGCTCTCCGGCCTGCTGCTCAACGTGGCGCTTTACGCGGTGCTGCGCTTCAAGCTGCTGCTGGCGGCCAACAGCGCGGCGCTGGCGCCGGGGCCGCTGCTGGTGGTGATGGGGCTGGGATCGCTGGTCTTCGCCGCCTTCATGCTCTACCGGCGGCGCGACATCAAACGCTTCTTCGCCTATTCGTCGATCGAGCACATGGGAATCATTGCCTTCGCCTTCGGGATGGGCGGGCCGCTGGCTAATTTCGCCGGCCTCTATCACATGGTCATGCACTCGCTGACCAAGTCGGGCATCTTCTTCGCCGTCGGCCATGTGGCGCAGGTCAAGGGCACGCAGAAGATCGCCGACATCAAGGGGCTGACCGCCAGCCATCCGGTGCTCGGCTGGGCGCTGGCGCTGGGCGTGGTCGCCATCGCCGGCCTGCCGCCGCTCGGCATCTTCATGAGCGAGTTTCTGGTCGTTTCCTCGACCTTCGCCCGGGCACCGCTGCTGGCACTCATCTTCGTCGGCGGCCTGCTGGTCGCCTTTGCCGCGCTCATGCTGCGCCTGCAGGGGCTGGTCTTCGGCGAGCCGTCGGGCAGCACGGCGCCGGTGAAGGCGTCCTACGTTCCCATGTTCATCCATTTCGCCCTGGTGCTCATCGCCGGCTTCTACATGCCGCCCATGCTGGTCACCTGGTTCGAGCACATTGCGGGGCTGCTCGGATGACGGCACGCGATGCCCTCATCGCCCGTGGAACTCCGGTCGCCGGCCATCGGCCGTGGCCGCGGGTCGCGGTCGGTGCCGACGGCTGGCGCGACGTCATCGAGGCGCTGGCGGCGGGCGAGCTGACGCTCGTCAGCGAATGGGGCGAGACCGGCACGGTGCACATGGCGGTTGCCGATGCCGGCGGCCTGGCCGTGGTGAGCCTGGCCGTGCCCGACGGGCGTTTCCCGAGCGTCGGCGCCAGTCACCCGCCCGCCATCCGCCTGGAGCGGGCGATGGCCGACCTGTTCGGCCTCACGCCGGATGGCCTCCGCGACACGCGCCCATGGCTGGACCACGGTCGCTGGGGCGTTCGCCGGCCTTTGGCGGCGCAACCCGACCAAAAAGCGGAAGAGGCCATTCCTGCGTCGGCCTATCGGTTCCTGCCGGTCGAGGGCGAGAGCCTCCACCAGATTCCGGTCGGGCCGGTGCACGCCGGCATCATCGAGCCCGGGCACTTCCGATTCACCGCGAGCGGCGAAACGATCGTCCGACTGGAAGAACGCCTGGGCTATGTCCACAAGGGCATCGAGGGGCTGATGCGCGGCGCCGACCTGGCGCAGGCGGCGCGGCTGGCCGGGCGCGTCTCCGGCGATTCGACGGTCGCCTATGCCTTCGCCTTCGCCCGCGCGGTCGAGGCGGCGCTCGACATCACGCCGCCGCCGCGCGCCGTCTGGTTGCGTGCGCTGATGGCCGAGGTGGAACGGCTCGCCAACCATCTCGGCGATATCGGCGCCATCTGCAACGACGCCGCCTTCGCACTGATGCTTGCCCATTGCAGCGTCTTGCGCGAGCGCGTGCTGCGCTTCGCAGCCACCACCTTCGGTCATCGCCTGATGATGGACCGGATCGTGCCGGGCGGCGTCGCCGTCAACTTTGCCGACGAAGCAAAGCCCGCATTGGCGGCATTGCTGGACGAAATGTGGGAGGTGTTTCCGCGCCTCGTCAGTCTCTACGACAACACCGCCTCGTTGCAGGAGCGCACCGTCGGCACCGGCATCCTCTCTGCCGAACTGGCGCGCCAGTTCGCCGTCGGCGGGCCCATCGGTCGCGCGTCGGGCCGCGCCTTCGACACGCGGCGCGACCTGTCGTACTCACCTTATGACGACCTTCCTTTGAGAGTGGCGGTGCGCGAAGACGGCGACGTCAATGCGCGCGTCTGGCTGCGCATCCGAGAGGTCGAGCAGAGCCTGTTGCTGATCGAGCGGATTGCGGCCGGCCTGCCGGACGGTCCGCTCCGCGTGGATGGTCCGGCGCGGGCAGGAGAAGGCGCTGCGCTCGTCGAAGGGTTCCGCGGCGACATCTTCGTGTCGGTACGCCTCGGCGCCGATGGGCGCGTCGAGCGCTGTCACCTGCGCGACCCGTCATGGTTCCAATGGCCGCTGCTCGAAGCTGCGATCGAGGGCAACATCGTCGCCGACTTCCCGATTTGCAACAAATCGTTCAACTGCTCCTATTCCGGACACGACTTGTAGCCGCCCATGCGCCAGCTCCTCTTCCAGGGCCTGACCCACGCCACCCTCACCGAGCCGCCGCCGGCTGCGGACGAGGACGTGGCGGAGCTTGCGCGCGAACTCGATGACGCCGCACGGCGCCATCTTGGTCGCAGTCTCGCCATCCGCCAGGTCGACGCCGGCTCGTGCAACGGCTGCGAACTCGAGATCCATGCCCTCAACAATGCCTTCTACGATCTCGAACGTTTCGGACTGCATTTCGTTGCCTCGCCGCGGCATGCCGACGTGCTTCTCGTGACCGGCCCGGTGACCAGGAACATGGCCGAGGCGCTCGAGCGCACCTACGCCGCCACGCCCGATCCCAAATGGGTCGTCGCCGTCGGCGATTGCGCCCGCGACGGCGGCTGTTTTGCCGGCAGCTACGCCGTCAGTGGCGGCGTCTCGGTCGTCGTCCCCGTCGATCTCCACATCGCGGGCTGCCCACCGACTCCCAAGCAGATCCTTTCAGGTCTGCTCGCGCTCCTGCGGCGGGTGGCCGGGTAGTTCCCACGGGGCCGCATCAGGTCGACTTGCCTGCTGATGCCGCTTTGGTCGCGGGCCTTATGCAAATCGCGCTCAGACACGGGGTACGCACACGCTGACGCCGAATGGCGGCTGGTCCCCTCGCCCCATTGTCGAGCAATTCATCAACCGCCACGTCACGATATCCGGCCGACAGAGAATTCTCCGCCAAATAGCGCATGTCAGGCGCCTTCCCGGGCCGGGAGAGACGCCCCTACCCTCCGCCAGCGTGCGGGCTAGATCTCGATTTCCTCGAGTTCATGGCGGGGCGCTGAAGCCATGTCCGTCCACAGGCCGGCCGCGCGGCCGGCGAACAGGGCGGCACCGTAGGCGGTCGCCTCCACGCGCGAGCGCACCACGGACAGGTGGGTGAGCCGCCGTTTTGCCCCGGCCCACAGATCGCTGCGGGCGCCGCCGCCGATGAGGACGATACGCGAGGGTGGGCCGGTCAACGGCTCGATATCCTGCGCACAACGCCACATATAGGTCGTCATCGCCTCGACCAGGCCGCGCCAGCGAACGCCGGCCAGTTCGGCGACGGCCGGGGTGGCGCCCTGGGTGCGCAACTGCTCGAGCACTTCCTGGCCTTCGCTGGCATCCGGCGTGTCGGTGTCGCTTTCGGTGAGCTGCTCGCGCCGGTTCAGCGCTTCGAACACCGTATCACCCAGCATGCGGCGCGCAGCTTCCACGATCCTGCCGGGCCGGAGGTCTCCGGCCATGATCGCAAACCGACCATGCAGCGGATCGATGGAGACGTCCGCCCCATGCGCGACGGCGTCGGACAGGTCGAGGCCGGTGCTGGCATAGCGCACCAGCGTCTCGGCCGTCCCGATCGAGTCGAGCAGGTCGGAGCTGCCGATGCCGACACCGACGGCGCCAACCATGTGATCGTGTCCGGCCACCGTCACCGGGATTCCGATCGGCAGGCCGAGCCACGCCGCGCCGTCCGGCGTTACGCGCCCCTCCACCTCGCCAGCGGCCCGCACCGGCGGGAAGATCTCGGGCGACGCACCAACCGCATCGATGACGTCCGCGATGAATCTGGTGTGGCGGATATCAAAGGCACCGGTGCGGCAAGCCAGCGACGGCTCTGTCGCCTGCTCGCCGGTCAGTGTCCAAAGCCCCAGTTCGGCGGTGCCGAGCCATCGTGCAACTTCGACGCCGTGTTGTATGAACCATCCGATCTTGGCGATCGAAGACTGCGTCCGGGTGGCCTGTCCGACGCGCGCGGGCAACGCGTCTCCGAAGGCCTCGTCGAGCTGCCGGACAACCTTGCTGCCACGCTGATCGTGCCAGGCGATGAGAGGGCCGGTCGCCTGGCCGGAACGGTCGATGGGGACGCCCGACTCTCCCATGCTCGCGATGCCGACCGCGATCACTCGCTTCCGCTGGTCGCCCAGCGACGCAACGGCCGCAGCGATCGCGGCCCGCAACGAGGCGAGCGGCATCTCGACATGGCTGCCGGCCGTTTCGAACGGTGTCGGTGCCATGCCGATGCCCGCGATGCGGCCGTCAGGACCGGCCAGAAGCGCCTTGACTCGGGTGGTGCCGATGTCAATGCCCAGGAGGAGATCGGGTTCGCTCATGGCGCGGTCGCTGCTAAGCGCGCATCGCTTCGGGAGCGGGTGCGGCGAGCAGTGCAAGGGCCCGGCGCAAATCGCGGCCGCTGACGACCTCGCGGATGGCTTTCACCATTGTGGCCGGGTCCTTTGACTGCCAGCAGTTCCGACCGACGGTCACGCCCTGAATCCCGGTCGCCATGGCGGCGTCGAGCGCGGTCAGGAACGTGCGCGCATCGACCCCCGAGCCACCGAGCACGACGACCGGACAATACGCAGTTTCGGCGAGGCGCGCGAGGTTCTCCGGCCTGATCATGGGCACCTTGAGGATGGCCGCGCCGAGCTCGCAGGCGATCCGGCTGCCGTCCACGATAAGCCGCTCCGCAACCTCGGCGTCCGCCGGTTGATCAAGGCCGTAGATGACAGGCTCGACCATCAGGGGCAGACCAGCGGCTTCGGCTTCACGCGCCGCCGCCGAGACTGTCTCGACCTCGAGACCGAAACGGTCGCGCTTCCAGGCGAGTTGAAAGAGTATCTTCACGCAGTCCGCGCCAACTTCGGCGAACTGCTCGGCCGTTCCGACGCGGGCCCGCCCGGCCGTCAGATCGCCGTCCATGATGGTGCCATCGAGAGCACCCACGAGCGCGACACCGGCAGCGGCGATATCGCTCCGCATCGCCCGGGCCAGGCCAATGGCTGCCACGACGCCGTCGGGACCACCGGTCAGCACTTCACGAAATCGCTTGCGGCCATCCTCGAGACCTCGTGGAACGCCGCTGAGGCCATGATCGAAAGCTACAGTGACGCCTCCGTGCGGCGTGACCAGGCCGCGGAGGCGGGGATTGTCGTTCGTGCTCATCGATCTGTCCTTTCAGTCGTTTCTGTTTTGTGCCAGTTCATCTTTCACCGGCCGGGAGCGCGCGACGGCGTGCCCTCGTGCAGTCCGGTGATCATCGCAACGACGTCTTCCTTGGACACCTGCTCGGTGGGGAAGCCGTCTATCACCTGTCCGCCACGCATCACCCAGATGCGGGTGGAGAGGCGCATTACCTGTTCGAGATTGTGGCTGATGACCAGGATGCCGATTCCGCGCGCCACGAGATCGCGGATGAGGGCCTCGACCTTGGCCGTTTCGCGCAGTCCGAGCGCGGCCGTCGGCTCGTCCATGATGACCAGTTCGCGACCCCACATGACCCCACGGGCGATGGCGACGGCCTGGCGCTGTCCGCCTGACAGCCTTCGCACCTTGCTTGAAACGGAGGGGACCGAGACGTTCAGCTGGCCAAACAGGGTCCGGGTGCGCTCCCTCATTTCCCGCTTGGCCAGGAAGCGCAAGGGGCCGAGCCCGCGTGTCAGCTCACGATCCAGAAACACGTTCTGATAGACTGCCAGGTCATCGATCAGCGCCAGATCCTGATAGACCGTCTCAATGCCGTGTTGCCGTGCTTCTTCCGGGCTGCGGTAGGAGACGGGCCTGCCGGCAATGCTGATCGATCCCCGGTCAGGGACATGGATGCCCGATATGCACTTGATCAGCGTGCTCTTGCCCGCTCCGTTGTCGCCAACGATGGCGGTCAGCTCGCCACGATCCGCCCAGATCGATGCGCCGCGCAGAGCGGCGACCTCTCCAAAAGACTTCCAGATGTCCTGCACCTCGACGAGATGCTCTGTCGTTGAGGCTGGCGCCAGATTGGCCGGGCTTTCGCTGCGGTTGCTCATCGCGCCGTCCTCATCAGCACCGCTGCTGCGATGACCACGATGCCCACAACGAGGGGCTGGTAGAACGCCGAGAATCCGAGAAGCGTCAGTCCGTCGTAAAGGACCGTCAGGAAGATCGCCCCGATCACGGGGCCGTGGATGGTCGCGCGTCCGCCGAACAGGCTCACTCCGCCGAGCACCACCGATGCAATGGCCGTCAACAGGAACTGCGTGCTCGGTGCGGGTTGCGCGGCGCCGATGAAGGCAATGAGCAGGACCGAGGTAACGCCCGCCAGCGAGCCACACAGGACGTAGGCCAGGAACTTGATCCGCGCGACTTTGATGCCCATCGCGCGGGCTGCGCCCAGATCGCCTCCCGCGGCCAGCACGTAGGTTCCGAACCGCATGTGGAACAGCATGACGTACAGGACCAGAGCCAAGGCGATGGCGATCAGGAAGTTGAACCGGAACAGCCAGATTCCGCCGGTCGAAAATGCCTGCAGGAACGGGTAGGAGATCTGCACCGGGATGCCTTGCGACACCACCAGGGCAATCCCCGAGGTGAGGCTGAAGCTGCCGAGCGTGACGACAAAGTCCGGAATCTTGACCCAGCCGACAAGCGCACCATTGAAGCTGCCGACCACCGCGCCGGTCGCCACCCCGACGAGCATTATCATCGGAAGAGACCAGCCTGCCTGGTGCGCCACGCCCATCATCACGCTGGCGAGCGTGACCGTCGTGGCGATCGACAGATCGATTCCGCCGATGGCAATGACGAAGGTCATGCCCAGCGCCATGACGATGATCAGCGACGAGTCCGCCAGCATGCCGCGGATGTTCTGTTCGCTCAGGAAGACCGGCGATCGCGCGGCAAAAATGGCCGACAGGACGATAAGCGCTATGGGTGCCGTCCAATCGGCCCAGAAGTCGGCGTTGCCCAGCAACCGCCGGAACCGGGTTCCGATCCCAACGGGCCGGGCTTCGCCCGTCTGGCCCACTTCTTCCGGGGCGGCTTCGCGCACCGCCCCGGTTGCCTGATTGGTCATGGCTCAGCTCACCATGATGGGCCGAACATGTCCGATCCGCATCTTCTACTTCACGAGCGCGCGCAGCGGATCGCTGAAGTTGAAGCTCGCCGGCGGCGCCGGGAAAGCTGCCAGGGCCGCCGCGGCATCCGCCTTCGTCACCACCAGCACGGGCGTCGGAACGTTGTCCGGCACGGCCTTGCCGGCCATGGCGGCGATGCAGGCTTCGACACCCTGGTAGCCCATGAGGAACGGGAACTGCTCCACGGCCGCCGGCTGAATGCCGTCACGGACCTGCTCAAGCTGCGGAACCGTGCCATCAATGCCGATGACCGCGATCTTGCCGCGCATGTCCGCCTGATCGATGGCGCTCTGGATGCCCAACGACATGTCGCCGCTCACCGTGAAGAACCCGCCGATATCGGGATTTGCCCGAATGATCGAGGCTGCATCCTGCAGCGCCTTGAGGCGATCGGCATTCGACGCCACGGTCTGAATGATCTCGAGCTTGCCGGCGACGGCATCGCTGAAGCCCTTCATCCTGGCCAGGCTGCCCGGATCGGCCGGCAGGCCGCCGATCATCGCAACCTTGCTGCCCTTGGGCAGGATGGAGACCATGTGTTCGCCGGCCGCCGCGCCGGTGGTGACATTGTTGGAGCCCATGTAGCTGGTGACGGTGACACCGGCACTGGCCGCAGCCTTGAGGTCGATGGGCAGGTCGATGTTCATCACCCCCTGGCCCTTCTTGGTGACCGACGAGAGCGGCTGCAGCAGATTGGTGGGGCTCACCGGATTGACCACGTAGCAGCCGTATTCTCCGCTCGCATCGAGGGCGGCGAGCTGGCTCGCCTGGCCAGCGTCGTCGGTCAGCGATGTCGCGGCGACGGTCGTCAAGCCGACGCCGAACTCCTTGGATGCTGCCTCCGCACCGCGCGCCATCGCGCCGAAGTAGGTATTGTCGAGCGGCTTCAGTACGAGGCCGATCTTGAGGTCTGCCGCGACACTCGGCGTCGCGGCCATCATGACGGCGACGAGGGTGCCGACGATCGACGCACCCAAGAGCCGGTTCCGTGAAGCATGCGAAATGTTGTTCATGACGTCAGTTCCTCCCTTAATCGCCTTCCCCTGGCTGACATCGATGGACATTTTCGAGTCCGCCGTTGACAGCGCTGCAGTGCGAAACCGATTGGCCGGGCGACGTGGCTGGGGCCCGGAAGTCAATCGTGTTCATGCGTGGCACGACCGCACGTTCTTCCAGGCGTACCGCAAGGTTACCGGGCTGCGATGGCGTGCCTTGCAAGGACACTTGGCCAGTCACATCATGGCGCGGAACGCCCAATCACCCGTCGCCTTATCAAGCAGCCTGGCGTGTGGTGACCAGTCGAGACCATGGGAACGATATGGCGAATGTCCATCGATGTCAATGACGGCCTCCATGGCGTTTTCGTTCATTTTCTTGACCTTTGGCGAGTTGTGCGCAATTATTTGTTCCATCGATGTCATTGATGATTCATCACCAGATCCAACGCGACATGGCCGCTAAGGGCGCAGACGCATGAGCCGGATTCCGCAGAGGAGTGTTGGGCCGGTCTTGCTTGAGCGCGCCACGATGCAAGACGTCGCCGCGGCCGCCGGCGTCAGCCCGAAGACGGTGTCACGGGTCATCAACCTCGAGCCCGGCGTTGCGCCCGCGACCGTGACGCGCGTGCACAACGCGATCGCCGAGCTTGGCTACCGGCGCAACGATCTGGCCAGGAACCTGCGCAAGGGGATCTCGCTGTCGAGCGTCGGACTGGTCATCGAGAGCCTGGCCAATCCGCTTTATGCGGCCGCCGCCCAGGCGGTCGATGAGGTCGCGCAGCGCAACGGTCGTGAGATCCTGCTGACGAGTTCGGGTGGCGACCCGGCACGCGAACGACAGCTCGTTTCCGACCTGCTGCGTCATGGGGTCGACGGCCTGTTGATCGTGCCGTCGGCGGACGACTACGTGTTTCTCGAGCCGGACATCCGTTTGGGCGTCCGCGTCGTGTTCATGTATCAGGGCACCAACACCATCGGTGCCGACGTCGTGTCGATCGACAATGCGGGCGCGTCGCGACGGGCTGTCGAGCACCTGGTCGACTATGGACACAAACGGATCGCGTTCATCCGCAACCAGACGTCTTTCGTCAGCGCAGATAGCCGCTACCAGGGCTTTCGCGACGCGACGGCGGCAGCCGGCCTGCCCGTCGACGAGACACTGGTGCGGGCGGTACCCACGCGGGTCGAGTCGGCCCAGGCAGCCGTTCATCGCCTGATGGCCGAGGCCACGCCACCCTCCGCCATCCTTGCAGAAAGCAGCCCGCTCACCATCGGAGCGCTGCGCGCGATCCGGGAATCGTCGCGAAAGACCGCGCTGGTGGGGTTTGACGATTTCGATCTGGCCGACCTGCTCGGAATCAGCGTCGTGGCATGCGATCCCGGCGAAGTCGGCCGTGTCGCCGCGGAACTCCTCTTCGCCCGTCTGGCCGGGGATTCCCGCCCGCCGCAGCGCATCGACGTCGCCATGCGGTTGCTCGCCCGTGGGTCCGGCGAGGTGATCGCCGTCTAGGCTCAGGACCTATTAATTTGGATTGAGGTGTGATTCACAGTCACTGTTGGAGGAGGCTGTGATGAGCGATTTGTTTTTGCTGAGCGAGCGCCAGATGGCGCGGATTTCTGGGTTCTTTCCGCTGGCGCATGGCGTCCCGCGCGTCGATGACCGGCGGGTGGTCTCAGGCATTGTCTACGTGATCCGCAACGGCCTTCAGTGGAAGGATGCGCCAAAGGCTTATGGGCCTCACAAGACGCTCTACAATCGCTTCATGCGCTGGAGCCGGATGGGCGTGTTCGACCGCATCTTTGTGGCCTTGGCCGGCGCGGGTCCGAGACCCGAACGGATCATGATCGACGCGACCCATCTGAAGGCCCACCGCACCGCGGCGAGCCTTCTTAAAAAGGGGATGTTCCCCGTCGTATCGGGCGCACCAAAGGCGGGCTGAACTCAAAGCTCCACACCGTCTGCGACGGCCACGGGCGCCCGATCGTCATGATCCTGTCCGAAGGCCAGATGAGCGACCACAAGGGCGCGCGTATGGTTCTCGACGCCCTGCCGCCGGCCACCAGCTTGATTGCCGACCGGGGCTATGACAGCACCTGGTTCCGGCAAGAACTCGCCGCCAGGGGCATCCAACCCTGCATCCCGTCCTCACGCAGCCGCAAGCGGCCTTACCCCTATGACAAGGACCTCTATCGCCAGCGCCACAAGATCGAGAACCTCTTCGCCAAGCTCAAGGACTGGCGCCGCGTTGCCACCCGCTACGACCGATGCGCACACACCTTCTTCTCCGCCATCTGCATCGCAGCAACCGTCATCTTCTGGCTCTGATCAATGAGTCCTGACCCTAGCTGTCCCCGGCGAAGGCGCCGCAAACCGGGCCGCAAATCGTCGTCCCTTGGTGATTAAGGCATTTCCGCCTCGCCCCGGTCCGGAAAACGAAAGGCAGGCCAAGGGCATAGCCCTGCCGAACGCGTCAAACGTCGCCCGGTTGGTCGCAACGGATGCCTGGGCGAAGCGAAGCTTGCCGGCCAGTTCGGCGCATCTTGCTTTCCCAGGCAGCCACCTGTGTCACGTTGGGCATGCTCCCGTAGAGTCCCAGCGGGAGCAGCGCAACGCCAGCTTTGCGCGGCGGTCTACAGGCGTTGGCGTGACTGCGGATCGAAGAAATGCATGGCCGCAGGATCGGGCCGCAAGCGCACGCGGTCGCCGACCCTTGGCGGCTCCTCGCCGCCGGTGGTCTTCACCACGATCCGGTGCCCGTCGAAAGTGAGGTGGATGACCGCTTCGTCGCCGAGCGGCTCGACTATCTCGACGACGGCGGAGAGTGTCCCGCCCTCGGGCGCCGCGTCCGGCGCGATGCTGAGATGCTCCGGCCGCATGCCGACGAGGATCTTGGGGCCGCTTCGTTCGCCGAGCGTCTGGCGCAACGGTTCCGGGATCGCCGAGAGACTGACCGTCGATGACCAGCCGGCCGGCAGCGCCATCCGCCGCCATCTCGTGGACATTCATCTTGGGGCTGCCGATGAACTGCGCGACGAAGACGTTATCGGGTCGCCGATAAAGTTCCATCGGCGTGCCGCACTGCATCAGGTTGCTTGTCGACGTATCGTTGAGCGGTGCCAGCACGGCGATGCGGTCGCCCATGGTCATCGCTTCGGTCTGGTCATGTGTGACATAAACCGTGGTGGTCGAGAACTTGCGCCGCAGATTGACGATCTCGGCACGCGTGGTGACGCACAACTCGGCGTCGAGGTTGGACAGCGGTTCGTCGAAGAGAAACGCCAAGGGACGGCGGACGATCGCGCGCCCGAGCGCCACGCGCTGGCGCTGGCCACCGGAGAGCGCCCGCGGCCTGCGGTCGCGCGCGATCTCCTTGGGTTCGTCGGAGATGCTCTGCAGTCCGGCAAGCACGATCAAGGTGATCACGCCGGTCTGCCACCAGGCGTCGATCAGAACGATGCTCGGGATCACCCTGTGCGCATCGGTGAGCCAGTTCGGTCCGTGGATGCCGATCACGGAAAGGAAATAGTTGACGTGGCCGAGTCCGGGATCGAGCAGCATCTTCCACATGATCGCGGCGACGATGTCGGAGATCATGAAGGGGAAGATCAGAATGGTGCGGAAGAAGGTCGACCTGGAACTGGCGCCGCACAAGATCCGCGTCAATGCGGTGGCGCCCGGTTTTGTCATGACGGAGATGACGGAAGCGGGGGCGGCAAATCCGGAGTGGATGGCCACCTGGACCGGCAATACACCGCTCGGTCGTCTCGGCCGGCCGGACGAGATCGCGTATGCCATGCTCTTCCTCGCCTCCGACGCGGCGAGCTACATGACCGGCAGCATCCTCGTCATCGACGGCGGCTATACCTGCTGGTAGCGCGCCACGGGCGGATGGACGGCCAACTCGTTCACGGCGCCACTACCGGAATTAGGCGCAGCAGCAACGTACCAGCGCACCCTCCGACCAGCTCGACCATATAGCGATAGAGCAGTCACCAGCACTCGAAGCCGCCGTCGACGAGCAGATCGACGCCGGTGACGAACGAGGCGGCCTTGCTCAGCAGGAAGACCGTCGGCCCGACCATCTCGTCGACTTCCGCCATGCGCTGGATCGGCGTTTCGGTCTCGAAGATCTTGCGCTGGTCGGCCACCTCCGGACGCAGGTTCATCGGCGTGAGCGTATAGCCGGGGCTGATGATGTTGACCCGGATGCCGCGGCCGATCCATTCCATGGCGAGGCTCTTGGACAGGTGCACGACGCCGGCCTTCGAGGCGTTGTAGTGCACCTGGGTCAGCCCGCGGTTGACGATCGAGCCGGACATCGAGGCGATGTTGACGATGGCGCCCCTGCCGTGCGCGAGCATGCGGCGGCCCTCGGCCTGACAGGACAGGAACAGCCCGGTCAGGTTGACGTCGATCACCTTCTGCCACTGCGCCCGCGACATCTCCTCAGCCGGCGCGGCATTGGCAATGCCGGCGCTGTTGACGGCCAGCGACAACGGCCCCAGCGCCTTCTCGGTGGCTTCAATGGCCTTGGCGAGATCCTGCTCGTTGACCACGTCGCCGGCCGCCATCACGGCCTTCCTGCCGGCCTTCTCGATCTCGGCGCGGGTCTTTTCGATGCCCGCGCTGCCCGGCAGGTCGAAGAGCGCGACGTCGGCACCGGCGCGCGCGAGGCCCACGGCAATGCCCTGGCCGATGCCACTGCCGGCACCGGTTACGAATGCGACCTCGCCTGAAAGGCTGAACAGATCCGACACGAAATTTCTCCTCGCTCTTTAGCTTGTTGCAAGCTCCATGACCTGGACCCGGTTGGCTGTCGCGCGGTCCAGGATGCCGCGATTGCGCCCACGGCTGAGCACCATGATGCGATGTGAGACGCCGAGAACCTCATCGAGGTCGGAGCTGACCACGATTACCGCCATGCCGTTTCGTGCGAGGTCGGTGATCACCTCGTAGATCGCCGCGCGCGCTCCCACGTCGATGCCTCTTGTCGGCTCGTCAAGGATGACGATGCGGGGCCCGCGCGAGATGTTCTTGGCGATGACGACCTTCTGCTGGTTGCCGCCGGAAAGCTGGCTGACCAGTTGTTCGGGTTCGCCCTTGACGCCGAACCGGTCGATTGTGGACCTGGCGAAACTGTTGAGCAGGCGCGGCGAGATCCAACCATTGGGCGCCACCTTGTCGAAGTTCGCGAGGGCGAAGTTCTCCGCGATGGTCTGTGGCAGTACGAGGCCCTGGGCCTTGCGATCTTCGGGAACCAGGACAATGCCGTTGGCGAGCGCATCGCGCGGGCTCTTCAGCTGGATCGGCTTGCCGTCGACCTTGACCCGGCCCTTGGCCAGGCGGTCGGCACCGGCGATGGTCCTGACCAGTTCGGTGCGCCCGGCGCCGACGAGACCGGCTATGCCGAAGATCTCTCCGGCCTTGACCGAGAACGAGACGTCCCTGAACGCCCCGTCGGGACTGGTGAGCCCCTCGACCTCGATCAGCGTCTCCTGGCGCGGCTCCACCTGTTCGGGGAACATGCGTTCGAGCGGTCGCCCGACCATCTCCTCGACAAGGACGGAGGAGCGCACCTGGCCGGTCTCGTGGATGGCCACCAGTTCACCGTCGCGCAGCACGGCGACGCGGTCGGCGATGCGGGCGATCTCATCGAGTCGATGGCTGATATAGATGAACGAGACGCCTTCGGCCGACAGGCGCCGAATCTGCTCGAACAGATTATCGGTTTCGGCGCCGCCGAGCGCGGCGGTCGGCTCGTCGAAGATAAGGAGCTTCGCGTCGAGGGTGAGTGCCTTGGCGATCTCGACCTGCTGCTGGGCGGCGACCCTGAGGTCACGCACCAGCGTCAGCGGCGAGATATCGAGCCCGAGGCGCTGAAGCTGTTCGGCCGAACGCGCGGCGATCCGAGCGCGGTCCACCCTGCCCGCCGTTGTCGGCAGGCGGCCCACGAACACGTTCTCGGCAATGGAAAGATGCGGCAGCAGACGCATCTCCTGATGGATCAGGCCGATGCCGACTTCGTGCGCGTCGGCTGGCGAAGACGGCGCATGCGGCTTGCCCAGCCATTTCATGCGGCCCGTGGTCGGCTGGATAAGCCCGGCGATGATCCAGGAAACGGTGGATTTTCCGGCGCCGTTCTCGCCGAGCAATGCTAGCACCTCGCCGCGACGAAGATCGAAATTGACCCCGGAGAGAACGGTGATGGGGCCGTAGTTCTTGCCGAGGTCACGGACCTCGAGAACGATATCGGGATCGGTCGGTTTCGGTTCAGGCATCGCTCGCCGTCTCCAGCACAAAGCGGGGATGCAAGTGGCGCCGTCGGCCGGCGCCACTTGCCTGGTGAACCGCTGCCCGGAGCCCGGGCAGCGGCTACCCGTTAGGGGTGCTCTGCGATGAACTGATCCACATTCTCCTTGGTGGTCAGCGTAGCGGGCAGAAGCTGCTCGGGCGCGACCTTCTCGCCAGCTACGAGCGCGATCGCCGAGTCAACGGCCATGCGGCCCATCTTCTGGGTCTGCTGGGTCATCGTCACGTCGAACACGCCGTCCTTGAGGGCCACGAGCGCCGCGGTGTCACCGTCGAAGCCGGCGACCCAGATGCGATGATCGGGATTGGCCACCTTGACCGCCTGGGCTGCCCCAAGCGCCAGCGCATCAGCTTGCCCCCACACGATCGTGGTGCTGGGGTTGGACTGCAGCAGGTCCTGCGTCAGCTTGAAGCCCTCGTCCTGATGCCAGCCTTCGCTCCACAGCTCGCCGACCACCTTGACACCCGGATTCTGGGCCAGCGACTCGTTGCAGCCCTTGGTCCGATCGACTTCCGGCGTGGTGCCCTTCTGACCGTGGATGATCAGCATGTCGCCCTTGCCGTCGGCCTGCTTGAAGATGTAGTCGCAGACCAGGCGAGCGGAGGTCACGCTGTCGGTGGCGATGAAGGTATCGCCCGGTGCGCCATCGGCATTGCGGTCGACATTGATGACCGGAATGTTCGCCGCATGAGCCATCTTGACCGGAACCGTAGCCGCGGTGGCGCCGGCCGGGATGTAGATGAGCGCATCGATATTCTGCGCGATCAGGTCCTGGATCTGGCTGACCTGAGTGGCGGCGTCGCCCTTGGCGTCGACCGTTATGATTTCGAGGCCCTTGGTCTTGCCGTAGGCTTCGACCGATTGCTTGATCTGATTGAAGAAGTTGGCCTGCAGGTTAGCCACGGCAAGGCCGATCTTCTTCGCTTCAGCGGCTGCGGACATCTGGACCGAGCCCAATAGCGTTGCAGCGGCAACTGTTCCGAGCAACAATGCACGACGTGAGAACATGGTCTATTTCCTCCTGGTTTTGGCCATTCCCCGTGGTTCCGGGTTCCCTCCCGACATCTCACGGCTCACTACAGACGGTCCTTTCGGACACTCATCCGCCCCTCACCGGGCGAATTCCTGAGGCGGCGGCGGCGATCCATCGCCGCCGCCGTTTTCGTTAGTTGCGCTTCTTGCGGAACGTGTCGGCCGCGACCGCCAGGGCGATGACGACGCCGATGACGACCTGCTGCACGAAAGGCGAGACGTGCAGCAAGTTGAGCCCGTTGCGCAGGAATCCGATGATCAGGACGCCGACCGCCGTTCCGGCGATGCTGCCGACGCCTCCCGAAAGACTGGCGCCGCCGATGACGACCGCGGCGATGGTGTCGAGCTCATAGCCAAGCCCGGAGCTGGGCTGGGCGGAATCGAGCCGCGCCGAAAGGATGACCCCGGCAACACCCGCGGTAAACGCGCAGAAGGTGTAGACCCACAGCGTCGCCGCCTCGACGCGGACGCCGGCAAGGCGCGCGACCTCGGCGCTGCCGCCGATGGCATAGAGAGATCGGCCGGCCGGTCGGTATTTCAGGAAAACCCAGGTGAGCGCCGTGAACACCAGCATGGTGGCGACCGTCGCACTGAGGAATCCCCAATGCCGGGTGATGGCGAGGTTGGAGAACCAGTCCGGGAACCCGACGATCTGCTCGCCATTGGTGATGATGCTGGCAATGCCGCGGGCAATCGACATCATCGCCAGCGTGGCGATGAACGGCGGCATGTTGAGACGGGTGATCATGAGCCCGGAAACGAGCCCGGCCAGCGACGAGGCGATCAGCGCGGCAACAATCGCGACGGGGAACGAAATGCCGATCCGGTTGCCGAGGAAGCCCATGACCATGGCCGACAGGGCCAGCACCGACCCCACCGAAAGGTCGATGCCGCCGATCAGGATGACGAAGGTCATGCCGATGGCCATGACGCCAAGGACCGTGATCTGATCCATGACGTTCAGGAAGTTCCTCATGCTGAGGAACGTATCGGTCGACACCGACAGAAAGATGCACAGAACGATCAAACCAACGAACGGACCAGCGGCGCCCCCGGACAGCCGAAGCCATGACCATTTCGGCGCGGGACGACCGCTGTCAGTAATCGATGCCATCGTCACTCCTCCCTATGCGCTGGCGGTTTGGTCCGCTTCTTTTCACGCGCATTCGTCCCCAATTTTGTGTTTCCGGCGACCACGGCTCAGCGACCGCGCCACTGCTTCACGCCAGCCGTCGCGTGCCGCCTGGCGACGAGTGGCGTCGATCGCCGGCGTGAACGTCCTCTCGGTGCGCGTGAGCCCTTTGAGCTGATCGACGGTGAACACACCCGATGTCAGGCCGGCCAGATGCGCTGCCCCGAGCGCAGACAGTTCGGCCAAGAGGGTCCTGATCACCGGCGTTTCCGTCATGTCGGCTTCGAATTGCATGAGGTCGTCGTTGCGCGTCGGTCCGCCGTCGACATGGATCGCATCGACCGGCAGGTCGCTGGCGCGCACCGCTTCGACGACGTCCGAAATCTGGTGGACGATCGAATCGAGCGCCGCTCTGGCGACCACGGCACGGCTCGTGCCGAGGGTGAAACCGGACAGGGTGGCAACCGCGTTGCCGTCCCACCAGGGCGCGCTGAGGCCGCCGAATCCGGGAACCAGATAGACCGGCCCGGGGTCGGAGACGGACTTCGCCATGGCGGCAAGCTCCGCCACTTCGACACCGAGCAGACCCGCCACCCAGATGAGCGTCGAGCCGGCCGCGCGGATATTGCCCTCGAAGGCGAGCTGTGGCTTGTCGACCCACCAGGCGAGTGTCTTGCACACGCCTGCGCTGAGCTTGCCCGGCCCCTGGCTGTGGTCGTCGCCGATCAGCCCCATGACCGAAGAGCCGGTGCCGTGGGTCACCTTGATCGGCCCCGGCTCCAACGCACCGTGGGCGAACAGGGCCGCGTGCGAATCGCCCAGAACCGCCCCGACCGGCGTGCCGTTCGGGAGCGGTTCCAGGTCGCGCGTCGCCGGGAGGGGACCGACGGACGGCACGATGCGCGGCAATGCCGCGGCGGGGATGTCGAAGATGTCGAGCAGTTCCGCATCGAAGGCGGCCTTCTCGACGTCGACCAGTTGCGTGCGCGAGGCGTTGCCCGCCTCGATGATCGGCTCGCCGCCCATGCGCGACAGGATGAAGGCGTCGATGGTGCCGATACACAGGTCGCCGTTTCTGGCCTTGGCACGGTCGGGATCGATCCGGTCGAGCAGCCACTTTGCCTTCGCGGCGGAGAACATCGGGTCGAGCGGCAGGCCGCTCTTTTCGCGGACGACCGCCGCATGGCCGGCTGCGCTGAGCTCGGTGCACAGGGAGGCGGTGCGCTGGTCCTGCCAGGAGAGCAGCGGGGTCAACGACTTGCCCGTCTTGCGATCCCAGATGACACAGGATTCACGCTGCGTGCTGAACCCGACCGAAGCGACGTTGCCGGTGAGATCGTCGGGCAGCGCGGCGGCGATCGCCTGCTGAATGCTCGTCCAGATCTCCTCGGCGTCCTGCTCGACCCAGCCGGGATTGGGCGTCGCCTGAGAAATCGGGATCTGACTGCGCCCGATCACCTCCCCCGCCGCGTCGACCAGCAGGCACTTGGTCGAACCGGTTCCCTGATCAATGGCCAGAATGATTGGGCTATCCGTCATGCTGCCCTCAATTCCAGCGCGGCAGCGGCGATGCCGGACGCGCTTATTCCGAAATGGTCGAGAAGGAATTCGGCGCTTCCCGTAGGCGCAAAGCCCGTCACGCCGACCATGCGCATCGGCACCGGGGCGTGACGCACGACGACCTCGGCCACGGCGGCGCCGAGACCACCCTCGACCATGGCTTCCTCGACCGTGACGATGGCGCCGGTCTCCTTGGCCGCGGCGACGATGGCCGCCTCGTCGAGGGGACGGATGGTCGAGACGTTGAGCACGCGCGCCGACAAGCCGCGGGTGGCGAGCAGGTCGGCGGCATCGAGGGCGCGCGAGACGGCAACGCCGGTGGCGGCGATGGTAAGGTCGTGCCCATCGCGCAGGAGATCGGCCTTGCCGATCTCGAAGGGCTTGGCGCGGCCGGCCGAAACCGACGGGACCTTGATCCGCCCGACGCGCAGGTAGCTCGGAACGCCACTGACCGCCGCCCATTTCGCGGCGGCGACAGTCTGCTCCGGATCTGCAGGCACCACGATGTTGAGCCCGGTGATCGCCCTCAGCCAGCTCAGATCCTCGATCGAATGGTGCGTGGGTCCAAGTTCACCGTAGGCCATGCCCGGGCTCATGCCGCACAGGACGACGTGGCGTCGGCTATAGGCGATGTCGGCCTTGATCTGCTCCAGGGCGCGGCCGGTCAGGAACGGCGCGGCCGAGCACACGAAGGGGATGAACCCGCCGTTGGAAAGCCCCGCCGCCACGCCGACCATGTTCTGCTCGGCAATGCCGACATTGATCAGTCGGTCGGGATAGGTGTTCTGAAATTCGACGAGATTGCTCGAACCGACGCTGTCGTTGCACACGGCGACGATGCGCGGATCCTGTGCCGCCAGTTCGATCAGCGCCTCGGCAAAGGCCTTGCGGCAGTCAAACACGGGTTCCAGCGCGGCCACTGCTTGCGCCATCATGACAGCTCCTTGAGCGCACTCTCAACCTGACCGCTGGTCGGCACCTTGTGGTGCCACTCGACGCGATCCTCGATGAACGAAACGCCCTTGCCCTTTATCGTCGCGGCAATCACGCAAAGCGGCCTGCCGGGATGTTCGGCGGTGAACGCCTCATAGAGCTTCTGATGATCGTGGCCGTCGACTTCGCGCACCTCCCAGCCGAAGGCGCGCCACTTGTCGGCCAGCGGCTCGAGCCGATTGGTGTCCTCGGTTCTGGCGCCCTGCTGCAGGCGGTTGCGATCGACGACGGCGGCGAGATTGTCGAGCCCGCGATGACCGGCAGACATGGCGGCTTCCCAGTTTGATCCTTCCTGTAGCTCTCCGTCTCCCAACACCACGAACGTCCGCCAGCCCAAACCGGAAAGCCGCGAGGCGATGGCGCTGCCGACGCCGATCGGCAGCCCGTGGCCCAACGGCCCGGTATTGGCTTCGACACCAGGAACCTTCAGCCGGTTGGGATGGCCGTTCAGAGCCGAGAACGGCTTCATGTAGTCGAGCAGCAAGTCCCGCTCGATGAAGCCGCGCAGCGCCAACATTGTGTAGAGCGCGGCGGCGCAGTGCCCCTTGCTCAGGATCAAGCGATCGCGGTCGAACCGCTCCGGGTGTTGCGGATCGAGCCGGAGCACCGAGAAGAACAGGGTCGTCAGGATATCGGTCACCGACAAGTCACCGCCAATGTGACCGGCGCGTGCGGCATCGATCATCCGCACGATCGAACGACGGGCCTCACGGGAGGTGTTGGCCAGTCGGTTGATGCGGTCGGCGGCTGACTCGCCGGTGCCCAGCGGCACGAGCATTTCGCGTTCACCAACTGCCGGCGAAACCGCACTCATGCCGTCGATCCTCCCCATGTGAATATTTATTCAAGCTTGCATTTTGTTTCACCGTAGCGCACGGTCGTGGCGTCGTCAAGCAAGCAGAGCGCGCGGTCATGCGACGGCTGCAGCAAATTCCGATGGAAATCCCGCTCTTTTTTCGATCCCTCCCTGCCCGCTTGGTGACATGCGTGGAGTGGATTGAATTTTCACGCTGTCATGAATATCAATGCACATCGATCCTTTCGACACGGGCAACGATGAGCGGGCGGTCACCAAGATGAGCCGGGTCCACGAGTTGCGACTGATATTCAGGGTCGCGCAGCTCTATTACGGGGAACGCCTCAAGCAGGCTGACATCTCGAAGGTTCTCCATATCTCGCAGGCGACCGTCTCGCGTCTGGTGGCAAAGGCGCTCGAGACCGGAATCGTCCGCGTCACCATCACCAATCCGAGCGGCACCTACCCGGAGATGGAGGCGCGGCTTCGCGAGAAATACGGAATCGAAGAGGCCGTTGTCGCTGATTGCTTCGAGGACCGCGAAGACGCCATCCTTTCGGCGATTGGCGCGGCCGCGGCGCACTATTTCGAGACGACGATCTCCAACGGCGAAGTGATCGGCATCTCGTCGTGGAGTGCGACGCTGCTGCGCATGGTCGACAGTCTCAGCCCGCTGCGCAGCACCCACGCCGAACGCGTCGTTCAGATCCTCGGCGGCATCGGCAACCCGAACGTACAGAGCCACGCCACCCAGCTCACTGCGCGCCTGGCCTCGCTGACCGGTGCGGAAGCCATGCTGCTGCCGGCCCAGGGGGTCGCCGGCTCCGCCGCCAGCCGCGGTGTCATGCTGGGCGATTCCTACGTGCGCGAGACGATGAACCAGTTCGGCAGGGTCACCACTGCCATGGTCGGCATCGGCGCGCTGCACCCGTCAGTCGTACTGGCCAATTCGGGTAACACCTTCACCAACGAGGAGCTGGAAGACCTCGAACGGCGCGGCGCGGTCGGCGATGTCTGTCTGCGCTTCTTCAACCGCGATGGGCAGCGGGTGATCAGCCCGCTCGACGATCGCGTCATCGGCATGACGCTGGAACAATTGTCGGCGGTACCGCGCGTCGTCGGCTTGGCGGGAGGCAACCGAAAGGTCGACGCGATTCACAGCGCACTTCTCACCAAGACGATCAGCGTGCTGATCACCGATCACTTCACCGCACAAAAACTGAGCGCCCACGAATAGGGCGCCGACCAAGGGAGATCGATATGCAACGTTTCCAAGACCGGACGGTCGTCATTACCGGCGCCAGCAGAGGCATTGGTGCTGCAATTGCCAAGCGCTTCGCCAGCGAGGGCGCCGCCGTCGTGGTCTCCGCCAATGAAGACCGCGTTCACGAGGTTGCCAAGGAGATCGCCGCCGCCGGCGGGAAGGCCCATTCCGTGGTCGCCGACGTCACCGACAAGCAGAGCGTTGTCGCCCTCTTCGACGCGGCGGAAAAGACTTATGGGCGCGTCGACGTTTCCATCCAGAATGCCGGCGTCATCACCATCGCCAAGATCGAGAACATGACCGAAAGCGAATGGGACTCGGTATTGGATGTGAACACCAAGGGCGTGTTCCTGTGCTGCCAGGAGGCGATCGCGCGCATGCGCAAGCACGGCAAGGGCGGTCGCATCATCAACACCGCCTCCGGTCAGGCGCGACAGGGGTTTATCTACACCCCGCATTATGCGGCCTCGAAGTTCGGCGTGGTCGGTATCACCCAGGCCCTCGCCAAGGAGGTCGCCAAAGAGGGAATCACCGTCAACGCCTTCTGCCCGGGCATCATCGAAACCGACATGTGGGCCTATAACGACAAGGCATGGGGTGCCCTTCTCGGCAATTACGGCCCTGGAGAGCTGATGGCGGAGTGGGTGCGCGGTATTCCCATGGCGCGCGCCGGCACCGGCGACGACGTCGCCGGCCTCGTCACGTTCCTTGCAAGCGAGGATGCGGCCTACATCACGGGCCAGACGATCAACGTCGACGGCGGGCTGATCATGTCGTGATCGGACCGGGCGCTATCGCCTTCAAAGCGGGACATCAGCAACGGGGGTCGGCCAAAAAGCGACATTGGCGATGGCCAGGGACGGGTCTGTTCTGGACCTGGCCTTGCGGCCCGTGGATCGCACGCCGGACCCAAGCAGCTGGTGGGCCGAAAACGTCACCGCCGCTTATATCTATGCGACTCTCAGGCTTGCGTGGCTCGCTCCGGACATCACCGAGGCCATCCGGCAGCGGCGACTGCCATTGCGATTCCTCCGATAATCACTTGGGCGGACGGTCGGCCCTGACATGACAGGGTCACTGCTTGCGCAAGGAACCGCGTGAACTGCGCCGTGAAAGGTGCAGGAACGCACAGCAAGCCAACCGCGCCCGCTACAATCACCGTTGAGGCCAACGCGAGGCCCAGGGTGTTCGTTTGGCCAGCGCGTTCAAGAGCGCCCACGGTGGCCACTGCCGCCGTGAACATCAGGGCCGAGGCCACGCCGTCGATCAGGCGGGTCCTCATCGGATGGTCTTGAATCATGGGGCGGACCAAGGTAATTCGTATTTCGTCGATCAACGAATAGGAAGCTCCATGGCGACAGCCAAACTGCAAGTGGCCCGGGGAACAGAGGCCGCGCTGCTGGCCGCAACTGGCACGCACGAGCAAATAGCCAAGATTGCCAAGGCGTTGGCTCATCCAGCGCGAGTGCAAATCGTCGAGACGCTTCTGCGGCGAACGACCTGCATCGGTTGCGACCTCGTCGAAGAGGTCGGGCTCGCAGCCTCGACCACATCCGAACATTTGCGGATCCTCAAGGATGCCGGGCTCATCGTCGGCGAGATAGCGCACCCGCGGATTTGCTACTCGCTCGATCCTCGCGCGGTCGCGCCGCTGACAACCTTCGTTCAAGCCATCGAAGCCGGTCACCCTCCGGCATTACCGGAGTAGGACATGTCCACATTCGAACGCTACCTGACCGCCTGGGTCGCGCTGTGCATTGTTGCCGGTGTCGCGTTAGGCCACTTCTTCCCGGGTTTCTTCCATGCGATTGGCTCGGTCGAAATCGCCAAGGTCAACCTGCCCGTCGCGGTGTTGATCTGGCTGATGATCGTTCCGATGCTGATCAAGATCGATTTCGCTGCGCTTGGGCAAGTGAAGGAGCACTGGCGCGGCATCGGCGTGACGCTGTTCATCAATTGGGGCATCAAACCGTTCTCGATGGCGCTGCTCGGCTGGCTGTTCATCGGCTGGTTGTTCAGAGCCTTTCTGCCGGCCGACCAGATCAACAGCTACATCGCCGGCCTTATTCTGCTCGCGGCCGCGCCGTGCACCGCCATGGTGTTCGTCTGGAGCAACCTGTCCGACGGAGAGCCGCACTTCACGCTGAGCCAGGTCGCACTCAACGACCTCATCATGATCGTTGCCTTCGCTCCAATCGTTGGGCTGCTGCTTGGTCTGTCCGCCATCACCGTTCCGTGGGAGACGCTGCTTCTGTCGGTCGCGCTCTACATCGTGGTGCCGGTCATCATCGCCCAGCTTGTCCGCCAGTCGATCATGAGGCGCGGTGGGCCGCCTGCCCTCTCCGCTCTGCTCAAGAAGCTTCAACCTGTGTCACTCGTTGCCCTCCTGGCGACTTTGGTCCTGTTGTTCGGCTTCCAGGGCGAACAGATCCTGGCGCAGCCCCTGATCATCGCCATGCTGGCGGTGCCGATCCTGATCCAGGTCTATTTCAACGCCGGCCTCGCCTATCTGCTCAACCGCACGGTCGGCGAGGCCCATTGCGTAGCGGCGCCCTCGGCGCTTATCGGCGCCAGCAATTTCTTCGAACTCGCCGTTGCGGCCGCCATCAGTCTGTTCGGGTTCAATTCCGGTGCGGCGCTGGCGACCGTGGTGGGCGTTCTTATCGAGGTTCCGGTGATGCTGTCGGTCGTCAAGATCGTCAACGCGACACGAGGCTGGTACGAGGCCGGTCCGGCCGTCAGACGCCGTGTGTCGGCATCACGTGTTGCTGCCGCGCCGGTCGGTGGCCCCGCCCGAGGATAGGCCGTGAATGTCGTCATCCATCACAATCCGGACTGCGGCACCTCGCGCAATGTCCTGGCGATCATTGAGGCGGCGGGCTATCGCCCGAGTGTGATCGAATATCTCAAGACCGGATGGACCATCCCTCAACTGCTCGGTCTGTTCGCTGCCGCAGGTCTCACACCGCGTACCGCTTTGCGCGAGACCAGGTCGGTTGCTGGACCCTTCCGTCGATGATGAGACCTTGCTGCGCGCCATGGTCGAGCATCCGATCCTGGTCAATCGGCCGATCGTCTGCACGGCAAAAGGCGTGAAGCTATGCCGGCCGAGCGAGGCAGTGCTCGATCTGCTCGACCGCCTGCCGCCCGGGCCGTTTCAAAAGGAAGACGGCTCGCTACTGATCGACGCCGAGGGACGGCGCACCGGCTGATCGGCGCCGACCAATTGTGCTCATCCTTTTCGACCGTCTCCAGCCCTATTCGGCATTTCATTTCGACGGCGACGATCTTCTCCTTCGAATTGTCGGCGGCCAGAGCCGCCGGCAAAGGCCCTGAGCTATGGGGACGTGCGCCGACGAATGGTTCCTTCCAGCTTGGTTGCGGCCGCTACGGTGTTCGAGATCGTTCCGAACTTGCGCACGTTGAGGTGCAGAAGGTCGAGACGGCGATCATTCTCATCGGTGTCAACGATCAGCTCGTAGTCGACCGACGCCATCATCGGCGGGCTGTCCTGGCGAACGCCGTGGAGCCTGACCTCGACACCGCGTAGATTGAAATTCAGCATCGGGGCGGCTCGTTCGATGCTCTTGATCATGCAGGCAGCCAAGGCTGAGAGAAAGAGTTCGGCCGGATTGAAGGCGTCCGACCGACCATTCACATCCGTGTCGAGGACAATCTCCGCTTCCTTGCAGTGTGCCAGACTGCCATGGGCGTCGGTCCGCCTGGCGACGACATTGTACTCCAGCATTGGGGACCTTCCGATCGTGCCAAGTGGGCGCTTCAGCCTGTGTTGCCTCGCAATAGATAGGTCAAATCACACCGCGTCGATGGCGGTGCCGCCGTGCGGGCAGACCCGCCGAGATTTGCCCTCGGAGGCTAACCTCTGGAAGCCGATGCCTCGCGCGCCGCGACCCCCATCGCCTCACTTAGCGTCGGATGCGCATGGATGGCTGCAGCGAGAGCCTCCACAGGAATATGCGAACTTACCGCCAGCGTGCCCTCGCCGAGAAGTGGTGCGGCATCTTCGACAAGGATGTGAACACCGAGCACAGCGCGGGTCGTGTTGTCGTAGACGATCTTGAGCAAGCCCTCGGCATGGCCCGAAACCTGCGCCCGCGCGTCTACACGATAGTCGTAGCGCGCGATGCCGACATCGTGGCCTGCTGCGCGAGCTTCAATCTCGGTGAGGCCAGCGATGCCCACTTCGGGTGTACTGAAGATGACGGCGGAATTGCTCTCCGGTATTGGAAAACGAACCGGCCGGCCGAGGAGATGCCCTGCGAGTGCCAATGCCTGTGCGGTTGCCCAATGGGCAAACATCGGGTGGCCGACGACGTCACCCACGGCGTAGATGCCAGGCTCGTCCGTCTCAAGCTTGCCATCGACTTTGATGCCGCGATGGTCGACGCGTACCGCCGTGCGATCCAGCCCGAGGCCATCGACATTTGGGGTGCGCCCGGTTGAATCGAGGACGAATTCGGCATCAACCCCGTGTTGCGCGCCTTTGGCGTCGCGGTATTCCACGCGGACGCCGTCTCCATCGTGGAGATTCCCAAAACCTGGGCACCGAGTTGTAGCGCGATGCCTTGGCTCGTGATGTGGGTCTGCAGTGCGAGGGCGATCTCCTCGTCGACGGGCGCAAGGATGCGCGGGCCAGCTTCGATCAAAGAGACCTGGCTGCCGAATGCGGCGAAGATCTGCGCCATCTCAACGCCGATCGGACCGGCACCAATGACGACAAGGCGCTTTGGCGGGCGCTCGACTTCGAGCAGTTGTTCGCTCGTGCCCACTTGCGGCAGATCGATACCTTCGATCGGCAGCAGGTGCGGCACCGACCCTGTGGCGATGATCGCGTTGGCAAACTCTATGTCCTCGGGCTCTCCGTTTTCCGGCACGATGCGAGCTTGGCGCGGACCGAGCAGAGTGGCGCTGCCGAACTGAACCGTCAGGGTCGGAATGTGGCGGGCGTGCTGCAAGGCACCTTCCGAGCGGCCCTTCAGGATCGCGGCCTTGCGCCTCATGATCGCGCTCCAGTCGATTCCGACTTCGCCGGCAGGCATTTGCAGCCCGAACTCTCCCGCATGCTGGATGGCGCGCAGGCGCTGGGCACTTTCACGCAGGATCTTGGAAGGAATACAGCCTTCGAACAGGCAGGTGCCGCCCAAGCCGCCACCTTTCTCGACCAGGATTACGCTTCGCCCGCCGCTCGCAAGGGCCATCGCGGCCGGTGTGCCACCGGGACCTCCACCAATCACCAATACGTCAATGTTCTTCATGTCCGTCTCCTCGGCCGGAGCTGGCTAAGTGGTGTCTGCGCTGCCATGAACCAAAGCGGTTCCTCGGAACGCTCCGGACTGATCCGAGGCAGCTTTTTCCTTCAACTCAAAATTGCTGCAAGACCTCCCACACCAGTTTCGCCGCTATGACGACAAGGACGATTGCGTAGGTTTGAGTGATCCAGGCGGCTTTTGCCTTGCCGGTCATGAAGCGTGCGCCCAGTTGCGAGCCGAGCAGCACTGCCGCAATGCCGAGCACAGTCGGCAGCAACGGGAATTGCCCCTGAGCGACGTAGCCCGCGAACCCGGATATCGACGAGAACGTGACGACCAGTGCAGTTGTCGCCGCGGCCTGCTTCGCCGGATACCCCAACGCCAACAAGATGGGACCGACCAGAAAGCCGCCGCCAATGCCCAGCAGGCCACCAACGAAGCCAATCGCGCCACCGCCGCCGATGCCGACCACCAGTCGCGTGGAAGGCGCGGCCAATTCGTGCGTCTGAGTCTGCGAGCGGAACGCAGTCAGGACCATCCGTGCCGCCGCGCCAACGACGGCCACGGCAAAGAACACCAGCAGATAGTCCTTTGGCACCATGGGCTGCACAAATGCCCCCAGCGGTGCACCAACCGTCGCGGCGATGCCCATGGCAGCACCGCCGCGCCAGTCGACCAAGCCCTTCTTGGCATAGACCGACAGAGCCAGGAGCGTGTTCAATCCGTTCAGCAACAGGCCGAGTGGGATGGCGACGGTCTTCAGGTCGAACCCCATCCAGTGGAGGATGGGCACGTAAACCATGCCGCCACCCAGCCCGAGCATGGCGAACAGGAACGACGCGGCCGCAATCACCGCCGCAGCCAGCACGTACATCATCGGCTTGTCTTTCGCGAACGATCGAGGCCGCCTCCCGACGGTCGATCGTGAAGGACGAAGGTCAGCCCTTGGCGGCCGCTTGGCGGTCGGGCGTTTCGCCCTCCGAGCAAGGGATGCAGACCAGTTTGCCGTTCACGTCGTGGAGCTTGTGCGCAAAGACGCGTTCTCCGCAGACCTCGCAAAGATCGCTCTCGAAGCTGCCCTTCTTCTTGGCCAGCGCATAATCGAAGATCGGGCTGACATCCAGAAACTCGGCCTCCGCCCGGTTCATGACGCCGTCCACCAGAGGGTCAGTGATGCTTTCCGGAATATCCTGGGGCAGGACTCCCTGCTTGCGTTGCTGCACGAACGGGGAGTTGAGCATCTTGCCGAAAAATGCCGGCTTCAACTGGACCCTGACGGCCTTGTTCCGCCGGGTGTCGATCAGAGTGAACGCCATCTTCCCGTAATAGGTCTTCTTAATGTTGCTTTTGCCGTAGGTGCAGCCAGTAACCGTCATCAGTCCGTCGGCGAAGCATCCGGCGGCATGGTCATCCGCGGTTTCGACCAGCAACATCAATTCCTTGTCTTGTGACCGCTCAACGCCAAGAGCATTCATCGCCGCTGCTCCGGCCCGCAATCCAAGCGGCATGGCCGGGCATTTGTGGCCGTGAAAGGCCATTGCGAGATCAAAGAAGTCTTTCGCCTCGACATGATGTGTCGAACTCATGGGAATCGTCCTTTCCAAGGCCGGCGAACTTCGTCGCCGCAAATTCGATGGCCATTACATACGCCAAAGCGTATATATGTCAATACGAATATATGCCGCACCGCATGTTCTGGCACAGCGGCGATTGACGTGTGGGCCTGCGGGCGTCGGCCGAGGCAAAACAGCGGGGATCGAACCGCCATCGCACGGGGATCAGAGCTGCGTGCAGGGCCCCGGTTCAAGCTGGATAGTCGCATGGTGGACGCCGAACCGCCGGGACAACTCGGCCTGGATGGCACGCAGGATCGTCTCCTGGTCAGCATCAGGGTCGACGGTCGCGTGAAGGGTGACCAGCGGCCGTTCCGGAGTCAGTGACCAAGCGTGGATGTGATGGACATCGCGGATACCGGGAATGCTGGCTTTCAGCGAATCTGCGAGCGCCGAGAGGTTCAAATCGTCGGGTGTGCCCTCCAGCAGAATGTGGCCGGACCTGCGGACGATCTTCCAGGCGCTATGCAGGATGAGAATAGCCACCAGCACGGAAAGGATCGGATCGATCGGCGTCCAGCGTGTCTCGATGATGACTATGGCCGCGACAATCGCCGCCACCGATCCCAGCAGATCGCCCATGACATGCAGCAGGGCGCCCTGAACGTTGAGGTTCTTGCGCTCGCCGCCATGCAGGATGACGAATGCGGCGATATTGACGAGCAGGCCGGCTGCCGCGACGGCGAACATCTCGGTTCCCATCACCGCCACTGGAGAGATCAGCCGCTGGCCTGCCTCGACCACGATCCACGCGGCGACGACGAACAGTGCGATACCGTTGACGAACGCCGCCAGGATCTGAAACCGGTGAAAGCCATAAGTTCTCTGCAGATCCGCATCTTTGCGGCCCAACCGAAATGCAAACCATGCGAGGGCAAGCGCCGCGCTGTCGGTGAGCATGTGACCGGCGTCGGCCAACAGGGCAAGGGAACCGGAAATTAGGCCACCGGCTACCTCGGCGATCATGAAGGCGCCAGTCAGCACCATGACCAAGAGTATCCGGCGTTCGTTGCCCTCGTTCACATCCGATGCGTGGTCGTGTGCGGTGCCGTCGCGGGTCGTGTTGGAATTGGGCGTGACGCGGTCTCCGGCAGGTTGAAGGTATCGGTTCAGGCAGCCAGGTCAATCGACCGGTCGGCGACCTTCACAGTGAGCGTCTGCCAGCCATCGACCTTTCGCATGTTGATCTGGCCGGAAGCGAGCAGAGCCCAGAACAACATGGCGGCGGTGTCGGCCGACGGCAGCACGGTCTGCGTCTTGATCCGCCGCTTGAACTCCTCGTGGAGGCGTTCGATGGCGTTCGCGGTCCGGGCGCTTCGCCATTGCGATGGTGGCAAGCGGGTGAAGGCGAAGAGGGCGTCGCCGGCCTCCTCCAGGCTATCGGCGACGGCCCGGTGGCGGAGCCGCCACTTGCGGACAAAGGCCCTGCGCCGCTCCTCGATCTCCTCTGCCGTGGCGGCGTAGATCATGTCGGTGTAGTCGGCGGTGATCTCCTCGTGCAGGCGCTCGGGCGCATGGCTGAGCAGGTTGCGATGCTTGTGAACCGTGCAGCGTTGCAGGGGCACGCCATTCCAGACGGCGGCGATGGCCTTCTCCAGTCCCGCTGCACCGTCGACGATCAGGAACTCCGGTCGGCGCAGATCGCGGGCGATCAGGTCGTCGAGCACCGTGCGCCACGCCTCGGTCGTCTCGCCGCCCATGTCGCGGACCGCCAGCAGCACCTTCTGGCCGTCCTCGCGCACCCCGATGACGACGAGGAGCGAGATCGAGGTTGCCTTGCGGTCCAGTCGGACGCGGACCACCGTGCCGTCGAGGATCAGTCGGACGATCGGCTCGTTGGCCAGCGATCGGTTGTTCCAAGCCTCCCAGTCGGTCTTCACCTTCCGCCACACCCGGCTGACGGTGTCCTTGCCGACCGCGCCGCCGAACAGCGCGGCAAGCGCCCGGCGGACGCGACGGGTGTTGGTGCCGGCGAGATAGGTCGAGGCAATCAGCGCATCGGCGGCCTTCGTGCGCCGCTGGTAGGCGCGCAATGCTTTGCTCTTCCACTCGGTCGTCTTGCCGTCGTCGGCCTTGAGGCGGGCGCGCGGCACGGTAATCTCGGTCGACCCGAAAGTGCCCATCAGCGTGCGCGTCCGACTGCCGTGCCGGTGCCCGGAAACCCTGGCATCGGCGCCGTCGCCCGCTTCACTCGCGTCGGGCCGCCGTGCATAGCGCGGCCGGGCGAGAGCTGCGTCGAGCTCGCTCCTGATCATCGTCTCGATGAAACCGCGAACCTGATCGCGCAAACCAGCTTCGATCGGGTCAAACCAGTCGTCGAAAAGGTAGGCCGATGTCTCGCTCTCAGGCTGAACGGCTTCGGGCTTCGTGGTAGTGCTCGTCATGGCGTGATGGGGTGGACGGCCGCTGGTTCCCGACCCTGTGTCAGGATGTGGTCGTTGTCGAGACGATCATAACGAAAGGAGCCGTCAATGGATGAGATCACGACGATCGGGCTGGATCTGGCCAAGAATGTCTTCCAGGTGCATGGGGTCGACGCTGCGGGGCTCGTCGTAGTTCGGCGGCGGCTCCGCCGGAGCGAGGTCCTCCGGTTCTTCGCGAAGCTGCCACCGTGCCTTGTCGGGATGGAGGCGTGCGGCACCGCGCATTACTGGGGAAGAGAACTCACCAAGTTGGGGCATTTGGTGAAGTTGATGCCTCCAGCCTACGTGAAGCCCTATGTCAAGCGCGGCAAGACCGACGCGGCCGATGCCGAGGCGATCGCGGAAGCCGTGACACGACCGACGATGCGGTTTGTTGCCATCAAGAGCGAGGATCAGCAAGCGGTCCTGATGATGCACAAGGTGCGCTCGCTTCTGGTCCGCCAACGGACCATGCTGATCAATGCCCTGCGCGCCCACCTTGGCGAATTTGGTGTTATTGCCGCGCGGGGATCTGGCGGCGTCTCGACGCTCATCGCCACCTTCCACGAGACACAGCACGAACTGCCGGAACTGGCCCGCAGGGCGCTGCACGGTCTGATCGGCGAACTGCGCACCATCGAAGCCGAGATCAAGAAAATCGATGCCAAAATCATGGAATGGCATCGCGGCAATGAGGCTAGTCGGCGTTTAGCGACGATCCCTGGCATCGGCCCGATAACGGCGAGCGTCATTGCTGCGACGGTGCCCGACGCCAAGTTATTTAGATCGGGTCGCCAGTTCGCGGCATGGATTGGCTTGACACCGAAGCCCCACAGTAGCGGTGGTAAGGAACGGCAGGGCGGCATCAGCAAGCAGGGCGACGGGTACATCCGTCGTCTGCTCGTCACTGGCGCGACCGCCGTTATCCGGTTTGCTCGCAAGGGTAACGCCGCCAAGTCCTGGGCGGCAAAGTTGCTCGAGCGAAAGCCGGCGAGAGTTGTAACCGTCGCGCTGGCCAACAAGATGGCGCGCATCGCCTGGGCGGTTCTCGCCCGCAAGGAATTCTACGTAGCGCCGGCTGCGTAGACATCGATCCTCTGTCGAGCCAGCGTTCGGCAGGGGTGTGCAAGAGGGCTGAGTGGTGATGACGGACCGGTCGAGCCGGGGATCGGGGAAACCCATGGAGACCAAGCGCTTCGAGCGCGATGGCGTGATTTGGGACCCAATCCGCGGACTTCATCAGGGCCAGCGGCCAAGGTGCCGCACCAAAAGGCCGGACACATGGCTGCACCCGACCAAACCGTGTCGCCGCTTCTTCTTGCACTCCAGGGGCCGTCCACACATGGTCTCCTGTCCGGCGCGTCAACGCTGGACTCGTTCGGGTTGAAGCACCCGGAGACTACGCCACCCCAATTCCAACCAACTTCGCTACGCGGCAATAGGGGCGAGGCCGCGATAGGAGGGCAGCTGCTCGGAAGTCTCCTGTCTGAGAGGATGTGGATCGTCACACCCATCCCTCTCAAGACAGGAGTTCGAGATGGCTACGATGAGCCCTCTACGCCGGCGCATGATCGAGGACATGACGATCCGCAATCTGTCGCGCTCGACGCAGCAATCCTACATCTATGCGGTCGCGAAGTTCAGCCGGCAGTTCAATTGTCCACCGGATCAACTGGGCATGGAGGATGTCCGTGCCTACCAGCTGCATCTGATTGAGCGGAAGTATTCCCGGTCGCACGTCAATCAGGTGGCATGCGCGCTGCGCTTCTTCTACGGCATCACGCTCGGCCAAAAGGAGGCGTTCGAGCGTATCGTCGCCGGCAAGGAGCCGGAGAAGCTTCCGCCGGTCCTCAACCGAGAGGAGATTGCGCGTTTTCTGCAGGCGGTTTGCGGATTGCGCAATCGTGTTGCGCTGACGACCGCCTATGCGGCGGGCTTGCGCATTGGAGAGGTCGTGCGCCTGAAGATCGGCTCGATCGACAGCGAACGGATGTTGCTTCACATCGAGGGCGGCAAGGGCGGCAGGGATCGTTACGCGATGCTGTCGCCGCGGCTGCTCGATATCCTTCGTATCTATTGGAAGAGGGCGCGGCCGAGCTCGTGGCTGTTTCCGGGCCAAGAGCCCGGCGAGCATGTGAGCCGCGGCGCAATTCAGTCCGCTTGTCGCGTCGCACGGCAGCGAGCCCGGATCGGCAAGCGTGTGACGGCCCACTCGCTTCGGCATAGTTTTGCTACCCACCTTCTGGAGAGCGGTACTGACATCCGCATCATCCAGGTCCTCCTCGGTCACAGCCATCTGGAGACAACGGCCCGCTATGCCCAGGTCGCAACCGGATTGATCGCGAGGACGCCAAGCCCGTTTGATCAGCTTTCGCTTGAGGTAATTCCTCCCGGGTAGCGGGCCATGCGTCCCGCGCTGGAGGTGGCGGACATTTTCCGCCGCCACGGCGATGCGTTCCGTGCCACGCAGCGTGGTCGGCTCTTGCCCGACCAGCGCCGCGTCATGGCCGCCATCGAGGCTTGCCGCACCGCAACGCTCGGCGGCCATGTCGAGCAGTGCGATGACTGCGGCATGGTCCGTATCGCTTATAACAGCTGTCGCGACAGGCACTGCCCGAAGTGCCAAGGTTTGGCGCGCGCCCAGTGGCTTGCCGATCGTCAGGCCGACCTGCTGCCGGTCCCCTATTTCCACGTCGTCTTCACCGTGCCGGCACCCATTGCCGCCATCGCCCTCCAGAACAAGGCCGTCGTCTACGACATCCTGCTCAAGGCCGCGGCCGAGACGATCCGCCTCATCAGCGCCGATCCACAGCACCTCGGCGCCGAGACCGGTATGATCGCCATTCTCCACACCTGGGGTCAGACCCTGACGCATCATCCACATGCCCACTGCGTCGTGCCGGGCGGTGGCCTCGCGCCCGACGGACGCTGGGTTGGCTGCCGGCCCAACTTCTTCCTGCCCGTCCGTGTTCTGTCGCGATTATATCGGCGTCTGTTCCTGGAACGCCTGCAGGCGGCGTTCGATAGAAGAGAACTCGATTTCTTCGGAAATTTCGCCCGCTTTACGGAACCGGAGACCTTCACCCGACATCTTGACGAGTTGCGCAACATCGAATGGATCGTCTTTGCCAAGCGCCCCTTCGGTGGACCGCAGCAGGTTCTGGAGTATCTGGGGCGCTACACGCATCGGGTCGCGATCGCCAACAGTCGGCTCCTCGACTGCGAGAACGGTCGTGTCCGCTTCCGTTGGAAGGATTATCGCGCGGACAACAAGTCCAAGGTGATGACGCTCGACGTTGATGAGTTCATCCGTCGCTTCCTGCTCCACGTGCTGCCGAAAGGGTTCCGCCGCATCCGTCATTTCGGCTTCCTGGCGAACGCCTGCCGCGCCGCCAAGCTTCCAGCCATCCGCGCTGCTCTCCAAGCGCCGGAGCCGGCTCCGACAGTCGAACACGCCGATTATCGCGAGCGCTACGCAATCCTCACCGGTCATCGCATCGATCTGTGCCCCATCTGCGGAGGCTGCATGGTCGAGATCGGCCTTTGGCCGCGTTCGCCTCCGCCACGACGCACAGCACCGCACTGTGACACCTCATGACCACTTCCTTCGAACCCGGCCCTTCGGGCATCATTGTGCGTATCGCCATGCCGTCGCTCGCCTCCGGAATGCTGGGCCACGCCCGCAAAGCCGCGCGGGCGTGCTCCCGTCGCTCATTTGCTGTCGTTGAGCCCATGATCGCCCTCGACTATTCGACGGCGCGATCCGCTTTTCATCATCGTCTCTGCTCATGGCTCAGCCGCAACCGGCGCGGAATACATCCTCGGCGTCCCGGTACTCAGCTCGAACGCCCATAGGCCCCGGCCAACAACACGCGGCTTCGTTCAATCCAGCTTCAAATAGGTTCCGCGCCGAAGGTGAGGCAACGTTCGTGACGCGGAACCTATTTGAAGCCTCCAACATTCCAACCAACTTTGCTACGGGACCAGGCGGCGGCTGTCCGGGCATTCCATGCGCGTTGGCGCAGCGGTCGATATGTTGGAAAATGGGATCGATGTCGGATTGATCATGCAATCTGGGGGTTGGAAAACCCTGAAAATGGTTCTGCGGTATACCGAGCAGATCGACGTGCTCAAATCCGGCATGGCGCGTTTGTACTCGCTCCAAAGCGCCGGAAAATCGCGGTCAACAGACGAACTTGCGTAACGGCAAGTGTCCCGAATTGGACACTTTGAGAAATGGCGGACAAAATAGATTGCCGAGCGGCAAAAAACGCACGTGGGCGGAGCTTTTTGCGATTTGTGGTTGTTGCCGCCACTTTGTGTCGTGTAAAGTCACCGCAGTCAAATGGGTTGGTTGCGTAGCGGCGCGCAGATTTGGGTGGCTGAATTAGCAATGTCAGACCAATTGCCGCGGCAGGAGGGCAACCACGGATCGCATGGCCGATGGTACGTGGCCCAAACGCAGCCGCATCGCGAGAAGCGAGCCGATTTCCAGCTAAGTGAGCACATCCCCGAAATTCGGACAGTGACGGAAGCTACGATCTGACGTCTGCTGGTCTCCAAGGACAGGGAGATCAGGACATGCCGAAACGCAGGAACCATGAGGCGGGCTTCAAGGCTCGCGTGGCGCTGGAAGCCGTGAAGGGCGAGCGCACGGTGTCGGAGCTGGCTGCCGATTACGGTGTGCATCCGACGATGATCCATCAATGGAAGAAGGCGCTGCTCGAAGGGGCGGCGGACATCTTCGAGCGCGGCGGGAAGAAGAAGGCCGCCGAGGTCGACGAGGAGACAGTCCGGGAGTTGCACGCCAAGATCGGGGAGCTGGCAGTCGCCAACGATTTTTTGTCACGAAAGCTCAAGCCCTGGACCGGCAAGTGAGGCGGCAGATGATCGAACCCGACCATCCGGCCTTGTCGATCGGGGCGCAGTGCCGCCTGCTGTCGATCTCTCGGTCGTCGTTCTATTACGAGCCGCGTGGCGAGACCGAGATGAATCTCGCCCTGATGCAGCTCATCGACCGGCAGTTCCTGGAGACCCCGTTTTACGGCGTCCGGCAGATGACCTGGCACCTGCAGAACGAAGGCCATGCGGTGAACCCCAAGCGCATCCGGCGACTGATGCGGCTCATGCGCCTGATGCCGATTTATCAGAAGCCCAACACGAGTAAGCCAGCCAAAGGGCACAAGACCTATCCCTATCTACTGGGCGGGCTGCGGGTGGAGCGGCCCAACCAGGTCTGGTGCGCCGACATCACCTACCTGCCGATGCGGCGGGGCTTCCTCTATCTGGTCGCCATCATGGACTGGTTCACCCGCAAGGTGTTGGCTTGGCGCATCTCCAACACGCTGGAGGCGGACTTCTGCATCGAGGCCCTGAATGAGGCGATCCACCGCTTCGGCCCGCCCGAGATCATGAACACGGACAGGGCGTCAGTTCACCGGCTTCGCCTGGACCGACCGGCTGAGACGGGTCGGCACTCGGATCTCGATGGATGGCAAAGGCCGCTGCCTCGACAACATCTTCATCGAGCGCCTGTGGCGATCCTTGAAGTACGAGTGCGTCTATCTGCACGCTTGGGAGACCGGCACGCAGGCCAAGGCCGGCGTCGGTCGGTGGATTGCCTTCTACAATCCTGCTTCATAACGCCCATCTGTCTATGTTGTTGAGGCGAATAGGTTTTGCTGATCGGGATGCGATCCCGCGGGGTGTTTGGGGTTCTGCCGGGCGCGGTGAACGAGTTGCCGGGCTTCCGGTTGCGCGAGTTCGGAGCGGCTGAAGATCCACGGACCGTCTGGCAGAGGGTGAACGCCCTCGATCGTGGCCGGCTTCAGCGGCAAGCCTGAGGGTCTTCGGCGCAACGCCGAGGAGACGTGCCGCCTTGTTCAGGTTGAGCCATGGTTCGATCCCGTCGGGCGACGGGCGGAAGACCGGGATCTTGTGGTGCGACCGATGTGCCGTGACCCGCTCGCGTGTCCAGCGATTGCCATGCCCGGTCACCAGGCCGTTGCGGTTGAGGATGCCGGCGATCAGATCATCACTGGCAATCAGCACCAGCTGGCGGATGGCCGCGATGATGTCGGCGGAGGTGCTGTTGCGCTGCCCGCGTCGCCGCTTCGGCAGGCGCAGTTCCGTATGGACACCGCCGGTCCAGTGGATCAGCAGGACGATCTCGGAGGCTTCATCGTCGATATCGGCGACCACCTCCTGAATGACGGTGCGCACGATGCGCTTCTTGAGCCTGGCATCGGTCGTCGGCGCCGACCAAACGGTCTGCAGGTCCGTGGCCAGCGCGGCGATGTCCGTTGTCAGCGTAGGCAATGGCTTCGGTATCGCGGCATCATGTGCGGCGATCTTGCCCTCGATCTCGCCGACATGCGCCAAAGCACGGTTCCATCGCATCTCCAGTTCCGCGGTGACCAATCGGTTCTCGGGATCGGCTGCATCATATTGCCGGAAAGCCCGGTCGGCGGCGTAGCGGGCAGCTTCCAGATCGCGACTGAGGGCGTCCCGGACCTGATCGCGGCGGCTTGCGGCTTGCGCCTCGGCCTCGGCGGCGGCAGCGATCGCGCCAGGCTCTACGACCTGCAGAAGGGCTTCTTCGATGGCGTCATCGACGCGCAGTCCGCCGAAGGCGATGCAGCGCGGCTCACCGTTGTCGAGCAGGCCCCGCCAGCAGGAATAGCGCGGGATGTTGTGGCCGGAACCCGTGTATCGAACCGTGAGCTTGCGGCCGCAGCGCCGGCACCGGACAAGCCCGGCAAGCAGTGCATCGCCATGCTTGGGCGCTCCGTGATGCGGGCCTGTGGGCACGTTGTCGCTCACCATCTTGCGGATCGCCTCTGCCCGTTCCCAACTGACATAGCCTTCATGGGCGCCCGGGATCAGCGCCAGCCATTCCTCGCGTGCCTTGCGACGGCGGCCTGACTGGACAGCCGCAGGACCAAATCCCGGCGCCGAACCAGTCTTACCATAGGCATAGGCGCCGCCGTAGATCGGGTTCTCGATCATCCGATGGATGGTCGCGTAGCTCGGCCTGCGCCAGATGACGTCGCCATTGTTGCGCCTGGCAGGCAAATCCAGACCATGCTCGAGGAACCACATCAGAGCCTGCCGAGCGCTGCCGAGTTCCGCGACCTTGTCGAACACCAGGGTGACGGCTTCCTGCACGCGGCGATCGGGGTCCTTCTCGAGCCGGTCCCCGACCTTCATGTACCCGACAGGAGCCGCGACCACGAGCTCGCCGCGCCGGGCCTTCTCATAGCGGGCAGACAGGGAACGCTGACGCAGAAGATCGAGCTCATACTCGTTGAGGCTCCCCTTCAGCCCCAGCAGCAGCCGATCGTTGCCCTGCCGCGGCGCATAGACCGTCTCCTGGTCGATCAGCACGGTGTCGACGACGCGGCACATCTCGATGAGCTGCTGCCAATCGCGGCTGTTGCGGGCAAATCGCGACACTTCCCGCGCCGCGACGGCACCGACCTTGCCGAGGCAGACCTCGGCAACCATCCGGTCGAAACCGGCGCGCGCGACGCCGCCGGCGGCCGAGCGGCCAAGATCGTCATCGACCGTCTCGACCCGAGACCAGCCAAGTGCTGTCAGGCGATCGCGCATCGCATATTGAAGCGCGCTGCTCTCGCGGTTGTGCAGAACCTGATGGGCCGACGACTGCCGCACATACAGGATCGCCTTGCGTTCCAGATGGTGCGCCCTGATCTTCTCATGCATCATGATCCGCGTCCTCCCGTTGCTCGGCGCGATCGCCGTCGACGTGGTCGAGGATCAGGCGGACCATCAGTCTGGTCAGCCGTCGACGCGTCTCCTCCGGCAGCGCTTGCCATGGCGGAGCCGGTACGGCTCTCCGTGGCAGGGCTGGAGAACAGATCGAATTGGTGTGTCGTGGGCTGGCGTGGCATGGACATCTCCCCGATTCGGGCTGTGAGAGTCCGATGCTGCGTCCATCCCGCACGATTGCGATGGCACGCCCGTGTCATGGAGAAGCTCGGCCAGCGCACCAAGCACGGCAAGATCGACCCGCGGAGCAGCCGCGATGCGCCAGCTCGCGCTGGCCATCCGGTCGAACATCCACGTCGGGACCTCCAGCCAACGGTCCGACGCCTGTCCAGAAAGGCTGCAGCGGAAAACCTCCGCGTTGCCCTTCTCGATCACCTCATGGACATGGACCTGCCGCCCGGTCCAGGGATGCCAAGGATAAAGAAGCTCGCGCTCAACGCTGGTCCCGTGGGCGTTCCGTCGTCGAGTTGTACAATCACCAGCGGCCTCATGCCGCCCATGGCGGACGACCGCCCGCCGTGGTCTACTTCAACCGGATCGAAACCGACCAGCAGAGGCAGAGAGTAGCTTAAATCCCCCCGAAAACTGTCCAAGGATCGGGGAGCAGCTCAAAGACAGCAGGGTTTCTCGACTTTTCTGCCACTGTATCAGAAGACAGTGCGGCATGCCGGGCAGTTTCGGACGGTCGAGGCGCCGTTCTTTCCGCGGTACTTGTTCGTGCATTTGGACCTCGGGCGCGACAAATGGCGCTCGGTCAACGGTACGTTTGGTGTGGCGTCCCTGATCATGGAAGGGGAACGGCCCAAGCCGGTGCCACCAGGAGTTGTCGAAAGTCTGGTTGCTACGGCTGTTGCGGCCGGCCTCATATCAGTCACACCGCGGTTATCGTTGGGCGATACGGTGAGGATCGTGCGCGGTCCCTTGTCCGGCTTGATTGGCAAGCTGGTGGCGCTCGACGAGAACCAACGCGTGAAGATACTGCTCGCCTTTCTGGGAAAGGACGTGCTGGCGGTAATCGATGCCGCCGGCGCCGGACTGGTGCCAGCCATCCGATCAGGAACGTCCTGATCGTTGGTGGCTTGATTTTTGCTGCTTCGGGTGGGCTTTGGGCCGCGATTTACCCGAAGTGCGGTAGCGTGCCTGGACTGACGCCAGAGCGCCTTGACTGAAATGACCACTGACAAGTTGGAAGCGCTGTCAGCCGTGTTGACGAGCCAGCAGAGCCGTGCCCGATCGGCGCCATTGGTCGGCCGGAACCGCTATCAATTGGTGATAGATCGTCCTTGTTGCCATCGCGCTGGCGGCGGGTGACGCTTGCTCAGCCTTCGCATTCGCCAGTTATCCGCTCAGACTTCTTTGCGCACAGTGGTTGGGTTGGCAACTATGCCGACCAGCCGCGCCGTTAGCGTTTTTGTATAGTGTAGCGTTTGCCAAAGCGCTTGTTCCGTAGCCGTCGCCTCCAGGCATTGTTTCCGACTGGAGTAGCGGCGGCTTTTATTGTGGGCCTCCTTCTGGCGGCGCGCCGGTATGGAGAGAATCTCCCAAAACTGCTCCTTGGCACGCTCGTTATCGGAGTGGTGGCGTCTGTGGCCCTTTACGTCTTCCTCAAGTTCTTTGTCGAGCCGCGGCTCACACGCAGACGGTAGGAGAGAGCGGTGGCTGGATCATCCTGTTGTATTGTGGGTGTTGGGTGCGCCCCAAAATAGGCGACGCAAGGCTTGACTGCGTCGCTTGGCGAACTCAGTTTGGCCCGCGGCCACGGGGGCTCGATTTCACCCGAACTGCGGTAGCGTGGCTGAAACCTGTTGCCGCGGCCATCACGGAAACCCTCGGAAGTAAGGGGCCGTCTGGAGTTTCGACGCCGGCAGGCCCGACGGGACCCGCGCAAGCTGGCGGATGTCTCCAAGCTGCACGCGATGGGATGGCAATCCGGCGTGAGGGTCTGGCCTCCAGTTACCAATGGTTCCGTGAAAATATCTCGGCCAAGCCCGAACGGCATCGGGCGGCGCAAGCCTGATCTTGCCTCGGATTGAACCAGACCTCGCCCTTGAAGATCTCAGTCCTGACCGTCGCCTTTAATTCAGCAGCGACCATTCCCTACACGATCGACAGCTTCCTCGCCCAGGATCATGCCGAGAAGGAAATGATCCTGATCGACGGTGCCTCAACGGACAGCACCGCCGATATCGCGCGCGACTATCGCGACGATCATATCGTCGTCGTCTCCGAGCCTGATGCGGGTATGTACGATGCGCTGAACAAAGCGCTTAAGCTCTATTCGGGCGACGCGGTTGGCGTCCTGAATTCCAACGACGCCTATCATAACGGATCCGTTCTATCGAGGGTGGCGGAGGCCCTTGAAACGGCCGACATCGTCTACGGTCATTTGGATTTTGTCGGCAGCCATAAAACGAAAGCGGTCAAGAGGCGATGGCGCGCGACGCCCCGACCGCCACGCGGTTTCCGAACCGGTTGGATGCCCGCCCATCCGACCTTCTATGTGAGGAAAGCCGTCGCCGAGCGCGTCGGGTCCTTCGACCTGTCGCTCAAAACGGCCTCGGACTACGACTGGATGCTGAGAGCAGTCGAGCTCCACGACCACTCGACGCACCTGATCGACGCGGTCATGGTCGACATGATGCTGGGCGGCAGGAGCACATCCAGCCTGCGCTCGCATATCGTCCACAATCTAGAGGCGCTGCGCTCGCGACGTCGCTGGCTCGGCACCGGCCTCGTCGATTATGCGCTGGTCGCAAAGCCGCTGCGCAAGGTCGGCCAATGGGTGGCGTCGGGCCGCGGGGCTCGCGCGCAGTGAGGATAATCTGGCATCATGTCCGCGACACCGAAACGTTCGATTCAGTTGCGCTGGCGGTAAGCCTCTCGGTTGTGAGGGATGGGCCTGGCGCGGCTGGCCGTGGACGGGATGACGGCCTCACTGGCGCGTTCGGCAAGCAGCTGGCGCAAGGCATTGGCGTCGCAGCGCCTTGGGCGCGAATGCGCTTTTGAGCCCGTCAATCGCACCGGCTGCAGAGCTCCCGAGGCGATCCGCGGCCGCGCGATGCGTCGCGCCACCCCTCAACCGCCGGCGCAACGAGATCCACAGACAGAGCCTTCGACATGTCCACCGGCCTCCATCCGGCGAACAACTTGATCAGCTTCGCCTTGGGATTCCGATTCAGTCGATCGGCTCATGCTCTAGACAAGACTTTCAAATCGTTTTGGACGCACGCATGGGGTGAAAGGCGACAACTGGACAACCGTGGCTTAACGGGGCTCTGCCCCTGCGAGAGGTATCTGAGGACACAGTGATGCCCCCGGGGGCTGTCTTCCGCAAAACTGGATTGTTGAAAGCGGGAGATGACGCCCTGCAAGGAAATATTGCCCGATGCTTATGTGCCACCTAATGGAAGATTAATGAGGCTCTCCGCAAAAAGGATTGTCGAGTACGTATTAGGCTATCGCGCCTGGCTGGAGCCATGGTCGGATTTCGAGAGAGGTCCAAATCCTAATTGGAAATCTGGCACCGGTTGCTGTCACGCGCCCGCTAATTCGCCTTGGAAGTGCCGGCGATGGTGGATATCTGGCGCCGGACGATCTCGAGGAAATAGCAGTATCCGTGTCGCCCGGTGTATCTACCGAGGTGAGCTTCGATTTGGCCATGGCCGAGCGCGGGATGGAAATCTACATGGCCGACGCCTCTGTGGACGGGCCGCCGGTCCAGTGTCCGCGCTTTCATTTCTATAAGAAATTTCTCGATGTCTTCGATGACGAGCGCAACATGCGTATCGATACGCTTTGCGCTCGGATCGCGTCCGAACAGCTTGGGGACCGGATGCTTCAGATGGATATCGAGGGCGCCGAATATCGCGTTTTACTAGATGCTAGTGACGAGGTTCTGCGGAGCTTCCGCATAATGATTATCGAGTTCCATAACCTTGACCGCATGTTTGCCGCATTTCCGCTCAAGATCATCCGTGCAACCTTTCAGAAATTGCTGCGCACCCATCATATCGTTCATATCCATCCCAACAACGTCTGCCCCCCCCGGGTGCGCGGGGAGATTGCCATCCCGCCGGTGATGGAGTTCACTTTCTATCGAAAGGATCGTGCAGAGCTGGATGTAGGCCGGAAGTTGCAGTTCCCGCATGCCCTTGACCGAGACAACTTACCGCATGTCCGGAGTCACGTACTGCCAGCTTGCTGGCGATGAAAAAGCTGGTCTTTCAGTTTTTCGTTGAACTATTCAGCCTGCAACAGCTGCTCACGAGCAAGCGCGCTTGGGTTGGGGTCGAATCCAATGTACGTCGGGCGTACTGGAGCACGCGTCTTGGAAGACTGGGGGACGAAGTCCGCTATATTTCGCAACGTCGTGATCCATATCCCGCACTTGGTATCTGTCGGAAATCGATGCGTGATTGCCGAATTCGTCCATATCTGGGGAGGCGGTGGCGTCAGGATTGGCGACGACGTTCTGGTTGCAAGCCACGTCGCTATCGCCTCAATGACGCACAAGACCGACGCGCGGGTCTTTGCCGAAACCGTGGTCAATAAGCCGGTCGTTATCGAGGATAACGTCTGGATTGGTACCGGCGCCATCATTCTTCCGGGTGTTCGTCTCGGAACCGGGTGCATCATCGGGGCAGGTGCCGTCGTCACGAAGGATGTTCCTGCCAATTGGATCGTGGCTGGCATTCCGGCTCGGAGAATTCGTAATCGTCTGCAGTCGCTGGACCGACATTGACCACGATGATCCGGAACGCTGTTGCGCTGATTGGCCGCCGGAGCGTTTCGCTGACCGCGGTCGCAGGCTTACTCGTGCAGGCCGGTCGGCCGCTGGTTTCACTGGTGACGCTGCCGCTGCTGCTGGCGCATCTTGGGCAGGAGGGTCTGGGTGTCTGGATGATCGCTCTGTCGCTGATGGGCCTCTTGGCCCCCATCAATGGTGGGCTTTCGGTCAGCCTCGTCACCTTAACTGGGCGGGCAAATGCCGAGTCCTCAAGGACGACCCTACACCGTCTGGCGACCGCCGCTACGCTGATCGCCGCGCTTACCGCGGGGGTTGTGCTCTCAGTGATTTTGCCTGCCGCGCTCGCCTTGGATTGGACAGCCCTGCTGAATCTCAACGTGAATCCCTCGGGCGATCAGGTGCGCTGGATGATGGTCGTTCTGGCCTCGCTGCTGGGCGTTGGCATGGTCACGTCGGTGCCTCGGCAGATCATGCTGGGTCGGATGCATGGCTATCTGGCGTTTCTGCTGGATTTCGCCGGCGTGGTGGCCGGGGCGGTCGCGCTGATTGTTGGCCTCGTCCTAGATGCGCCGCTCTGGCTGCTTGCGCTGGCCTTCATGGGCCCGTCCTCGTTGACCATGATCGCGGGCGGGATGGTCTATCTTCGTCATGCAGGCATTCCGCTCGTCTCCCGCCGGCATCTGCACCGCGAGACGCTGACGGCGCTCGGTCGCGACAGCCTGCGGATGGCGGGTTATCACGTCGCGTATTCCATTTCTTCTCAGTCAGACTTGTTTTTGATCGGCATGATCCTGGGCTCGCCCGCCAGCGCGACCTACGGTGTAGCGCAGCGAGTTTTTTCCCTGCCCATCATGCTGGCGGCAACCGTGAACTATGCGCAGTGGCCGGCGATGGCTCAGGCCGACGCGGCAGGAGATCATGCTGTGGTCGCGCGGATGTTCCGCTACACACTGCTCATCGCCTCAGGGGGGGCGACGGCGATGGCCGTGGTCGCGGCGCTGGCCTATCAGTCGCTGCTCGGACTGTGGTTCGGCCATCAGCTGGAAACCGATCCTCCGATTCTTGTCGGCATGGTTGCCTGGGTGCTGGTAGCGACGTTGGTCAGTACCTGCGACAGCATTCTGCGCGCTCGGAACGAAACAACGCTGCTCATGCGCAGCATGTTGATGATGGCGGTGATCAACGTCGCCACCACGCTTTTTTTGTTGCCGAGGATTGGGCCGGCCGGGGCGATCTGGGGTAGCGTGACCGGGTACGCCCTGGCGCTGCTAATACCCTATTCGCTGCGCCTTAGGAGAGGCTTTGCTGGGGGTGTGCTCGACAAGACGGAAGTCCCCGATGCACATTGATGCATTGCAGATGAACACGCAGCTCGTCCCAAGATACGGGCCGCGAACATTCGGACGGCCGGCGATCCGTCGGCCGCTCTGGCCGCATCTGTTCATGGCGCTCTTCGGCGCGGGATGGGCAGTCTCCTTCGACATAGGCGTCCGACTTTACGGGGCCGAGATCGTTAGCATCCTTGGTCTGTTACTGATCTCGTGGCGGCCGGTTTTCGCCCGTTATCCGATGCTGCGGCGGAATTCTTGCGGCCTACGCGCTCTGGGTGCTGGCCATCGGCACATCAGACTTCGTCAACGGCACGGCGCTGCTCGACTCGGCCCGTAACATGGCTACACCAATCATCGGTGGGGCATCGCTTGTCTTCGCGCTGACGGCGCTTTCGCGCAAGCCCACCGCGCTACTGACCTTTCTTGCTGCCACAGCAATCAGCAAGGCTATCCTAGGCGACGCCGCCTATGGAAACACCTTCGCGGACACGGCGCTGAACTGGGCGTCCATCCAGGCGGACACGGATATCTTCAAGGTGCGAATCGATCCGTTCCTGACCCCCACCATCCTGCTGCTGGCCTGTTGGGCCGGCCGCCGGAACCTGTGGCGCGCGGCGATAGTGTTTGCGGTTGCTAGTGTCGGCTACTTCGCTCTCGATTCCCGTTCGGTCGGCCTCAGCTTCTTCCTGGCGGCCCTCACGTTGACCGCGATTTCATACCAAGCTTCCGGCCCCGACCCGCTCAGATCGTCGCGGCCGCTGCCGTTGCCTCCGTTGTATGCTACGGCGCCTATCTAGCGTATGTAGAATATACACTGGCTCAAAATCCGAATGGCCACAACGGTCAGCAGCTGCAACAGATGAAAAGCCCATATAATCCTCTGGAACTTCTTCTTAAGGGGCGTTCGGAATGGACAGTAATACCTACTGCAATCGCCGAGCGGCCTCTCTTCGGTTGGGGTTCCTGGGCCGAGGACAAGGACCGTCGTTTTGCCTATATGCGCTTGAAGCAAATTGACACGGCAGATTATCAGTTCATCGAGTTGAGCCCCGATGGTCTTTATTACATCCCTGCGCACTCGCTCATTGGCGCAGCCTGGGTGTGGTCGGGCCTGCTCGGTTTTGTTGCCATGGCATGGTTTTTGGGCAGCGTCTTGACCATGAGTTTGCGTCTATCCGGTTTGGCTTCGCTTTTGATACCTGCAGTGATCTTCATGTTGTTCTTACTTCTTTGGAATTATTTCTTCAGTCCACCAATGCTCGTGCGGTTGAACTATCCGGTGACGCTTGCCGCGCTGATTGCTTTTACGAGTGATGTTTCTCAGAGGCTGTTTCGAAAGGGGTTGAGTGGCGGGGCGTTAGAGCTGGCTCGGGAAAATTGAACGGGATGGATAAGTGAGATTTCTGCCTGACCGCGGCGTAGTTTGCCGCGAACAGGAGCGACCATGACCAAGAGACCGCGCCGGAACCACAGCCCGGCTTTCAAAGCGAGGGTGGCTGTGGACGCCATCAAGGGCGAGAAGACACTGGCCGAATTGGCCGAACAGTACGACGTTCACCCGAATCAGATCACGACTTGGCGCTCGCAACTCCTGGAAGGAGCAGCCGGGGTTTTTTGTGGTGATGCGAAACCCGATTCATCGGCTTCCCCGATCGACGTGAAAACGCTGCATGCGAAGATCGGGGAACTGACTTTGGAACGGGATTTTTTGTCCGGCGCGCTCGGGAAAGCCGGACTATTGCCGAGCGCAAAACGATGATCGACCGGAGCGATGACTTGCCGGTGAGCCGGCAGGCGAAGGCTCTCGGGATCAGCCGGGGTAGCGTCTATTATCTGCCCCGGCCGGTGTCGGCCGACGATCTGGCGCTGATGCGGCGGATCGACGAATTGCATCTTGAGCTTCCGTTCGCGGGCAGCCGGATGCTGCAGGGCTTTCTCGTCCGCGAGGGATACAGGATTGGCCGTCGACACGTCGCCACGCTGATGAAGCGGATGGGCATTGAGGCGCTCTACCGCCGGCCAAACACGTCGAAGCCGGCGCCGGGACACACGATCTTCCCCTACCTCTTGCGCAAGCTGCCGGTGAGGCGGCCCAATCAGGTCTGGGCGACGGATATCACCTATATCCCGATGGCGCGTGGCTTCGTCTATCTGGCGGCCGTCGTCGACTGGTTCAGCCGGAAGGTTCTGGCCTGGAGGTTGTCGATCACGCTGGATGCGGCCTTCTGCATCGAGGCGGTCGAAGAAGCAATTGCGCGATACGGCGGGCCCGAGATCTTCAACAGCGATCAGGGTTCGCAGTTCACCAGCACCGCCTTCACCGGGCTTCTGATGAAGAACCGGATCAAGATCAGCATGGATGGGAAAGGCGCCTGGCGGGACAATGTCTTTGTCGAGCGCCTGTGGCGGACAATCAAATACGAGGAGGTCTACCTACGGGCCTATGCCAGCGTACCGGAGGCGCGGGCCTCAATTGGCCGATACATCGATGGCTTCTACAACGTCAGGAGGCCGCATGCGAGCCTTGACCGGCAGACGCCGGACGAGGCCTACTTCAATCCGCCGCAGCCAATCCCGACTGCGGCATAACCGAGGCAGAAATCCACTTAACCGCAGCCACAAGGCTGTTCAAACAAACCGAGCCACTTCTGTTGGATGATTCCAGCAGGTTGTCGAGACCGAGCTGGAGGCATCATGTGGACCCCGACCACCCGCGCGCAGCATAGCCGCAAGGACTTTCGATACCAGACGGATTTGACGGACGCGGAGTGGGCGGTGATCGCGCCGCATCTTCCCGGTGAGCGGGCGACCGGCCGACCCCGGTCATGGCCGATGCGCGAGATCATCAACGGGATCTTCTACGTGATGCGGGCAGGTTGCCCTTGGCGGTTACTGCCAACCGACCTGCCGCCCTGGGGTACGATCTACCGCTGGTTTGCTTTGCTGCGCGACGCTGGACGCTTCGAGGCGATCAACCATCTGCTCGTGATGGAGGACCGCGAGCGCGTCGGCCGGGAACCATCGCCGAGCGCCGCGATCATCGATAGTCAGAGCGTCAAGACGACGGAAAGCGGCGGTCCGCGCGGGTATGACGCCGGCAAGAAGATCAAGGGCAGGAAACGCCATGCGTTGGTCGATACCGATGGCCGCGGTCTCGTGCTCGAACCTCATCATGCCGGCATCCAGGATCGCGATGGCGCCGGGCCGCTGCTGCGCACGTCGCGGCGGTCCTTCCCCTTTATCAAAAGGGTCTTCGCCGATGGCGGCTATGCCGGCGACAAGGTCGCTTCCGCCACATCCATTGCCGTCGAAATCGTCCGGCGCAAACCCGATCAGGTCGGCTTCGCCGTTCAGCCCAGGCGCTGGGTCGTCGAGCGCTTCTTTGCCTGGATCAATCGAAACCGGCGGCTCGCCAAAGACTTCGAAGCGTCTATCGCCTCCGCAAAAGCCTTCCTCTACGCCGCCTCCGTCATGCTCCTTGTACGACGCATCGCACGCTCAGCATGAGTTTCGAAACCGACTCTCAGCGCGCCGACAGGCGGGCCTGACTAGCGTGCGCGCCACAAACGCCGGGGACCAAAAGCGTTCGGGGCGTTTGCGTTCTGGTTCATTTGGAGACTTGAATACATGAAACGCGCCTTCCTCCTCACCGCCATTGCCTTCGTCGTTGCCAGCCCGGCCTTCGCTGCCGGCACCACGACCGGCGGCAGCTGCAGCACCGCTCCCCAGTCGGCCTGGCAGCCGCAAACCAAGCTCGAGTCGATGCTCAAGACCGACGGCCTGACCGTGAAGCAGATCAAGGTCGAGAAGGGCTGCTACGAGGTTTATGCCATCGACAAGGCCGGCAAGCGCCTCAACGTCGCCTACAACGCCGAGACCCTGCAGAAGCTCAACAACGCCGAAGCCGGCGAAAACTAAAACCCCGCATCCTCAAGAAAAAATGACGAGCGACAGCGAAGACCGCTGGGTCCGCGTCTGGGATCCCTTCGTGCGCTTGTTCCATTGGAGTCTGGTGCTGAGCTTCGCCGTGGCGTGGCTCAGCGCCCACTCCTGGGACGATCTCCACATGCTCGCCGGCTACGCCGCCGGGGGCCTGGTGCTGCTCCGCCTCATCTGGGGCTTCATCGGCACGCCCTATGCGCGCTTCCGCCATTTCGTGCGCACGCCGAGGACTGTTGTCGATTATCTCAGGGCCGTGGCCAGCGGCAGCGAGGCACGCCACATCGGCCATAACCCGGCTGGCGGCGCCATGATCGTGGCGCTGATGCTGGCCATGGCCGGAACCGCCTTCACCGGCTACCTGCTCACCACCGACGCCTTCTGGGGCGTCACCTGGATGCAGCACCTGCACGACTGGTCGGCGCACGGTCTGATCATTCTGGTCGGCGTGCACCTTGCCGGCGTCGCCCTGGCGAGCTTCCGCCACCGCGAAAATCTCGTCCACGCCATGATCGTCGGCCGCAAGCGCGCCGCCGAAGCCGAGGACATCGGCTAGGGCAGCGGCTTGCGCTCCGCCCGTGGCGGTGGGAAAACCCGCGCCACCAAGCGAACGGAAGCCGCCCATGCCCGCGAAGAAGCCAGCCACCCGCACCGAGACCGACTCCTTCGGGTCGATCGAGGTTCCCGCCAACCGTTACTGGGGCGCCCAGTCGGAACGCTCGCTGGAGAACTTCCCGATCGGCTGGGAGAAGCAGCCGGCGCCGATCGTGCGCGCGCTGGGGCTCATCAAGCGCGCCGCGGCCGAGGTGAACATGGACCTCGGCAAGCTCGACCCGAAGATCGGAGGAGCGATCGTTCGGGCGGCGCAGGAGGTGGCGGAAGGTAAGCTCGACGAGCATTTCCCGCTGGTCGTCTGGCAGACCGGCTCTGGCACGCAGTCCAACATGAACGCCAACGAGGTGATCGCCAACCGCGCCATCGAGATTCTTGGCGGCACCATCGGCTCCAAGACGCCGGTCCACCCCAACGACCACGTCAACATGAGCCAGTCGTCGAACGACACCTTTCCAACGGCCATGCACATCGCCTGCGCTGAGGAAATCGTGCACCGCCTGTTGCCGGCGCTTCAGAAGTTACGCAACGCGCTCAACGACAAGGCGCACGCCTTCGCCAGGATCATCAAGATCGGCCGTACCCACACCCAGGACGCCACGCCCCTCACCCTGGGTCAGGAATTCTCCGGCTACACCCAGCAGCTGGAGAACGGGATCGAGCGCATCGAGCAGACCATGAAGGGGCTGATGCAGCTTGCCCAGGGCGGCACGGCGGTCGGCACCGGCCTCAACGCGCCGGTCGGCTTCGCCGAGCGTATCGCCGACCGCATCGCTGCCTTGACCGGCATGAAGTTCACCTCGGCGCCCAACAAGTTCGAGGCATTGGCCGCCCACGACGCCATGGTCTTCTCGCATGGCGCCATCAACACGGTGGCGGCGAGCCTGTTCAAGATCGCCAACGACATCCGCCTGCTCGCCTCCGGCCCGCGCTCGGGCCTCGGCGAGATATCGCTGCCCGAGAACGAGCCCGGCTCGTCGATCATGCCCGGCAAGGTCAACCCGACCCAGTGCGAGGCACTGACCCAGGTCTGCGTTCAGATCTTCGGCAACAACGCCGCTCTCACCTTCGCCGGCAGCCAGGGCCACTTCGAGCTCAACGTCTACAACCCGGTGATGGCCTACAATTTCCTCCAGTCGGTGCGCCTGATGGCCGACGCCGCGGCGAGCTTCACCGAACGCGCCGTCGAAGGCATCAAGGCCAACGAGGCGCACATCAGGTCGCTGATGCAGCGCTCCCTCATGCTGGTCACGGCGTTGGCGCCGAAGATCGGCTACGACAGAGCGGCCGAGATCGCCAAGACGGCACACAAGAACGGCACGACGCTCCGCGAGGAGGCCGTGCGCCTCGGCTATGTGACCGCCGAGGAGTTCGATGCGATCGTGCGGCCCGAGGACATGATCGGCCCCAAATAGAGCGGAGTCTGACATGGCCGAAGTCGTCAATCTCCGCCGCTTCCGCAAGCAGAAGGCACGGGCCGAACGCGAACAGGCCGCCGACGCCAACCGCCGCAAGCATGGTCTGACCGCGGCCGAGAAGAAGCAGGGGCAAGGCCGAGCGCGACCTCGCCGAGCGCAAGCTCGCCGGCCACCGCATCGAGCCTGACGACGGGTGAGCAAGCGTTCCATCACCATCGCCGGCCACCGCACCAGCATCTCGCTGGAGCCGCCCTTCTGGCAGGCGCTCACCGAAATCGCCGCCAGCCGCGGGACGAGCATTGCCGCGCTGGTCGCCGAGATCGACCGCGAGCGGCCTGACCACACCAACCTCTCGGCTGCGCTGAGACTGTTCACACTCGACTGGTACCGCCAGCGCGGGTCTGGTGTCGGCTAATATTTCGGCGGCGTGATCACCAGAGGTCCGTTGGGCAGGACGCTCGGCACCTTGGGGAGCGGCACGCTCTTCGGGTTCTGCCGCGGCACCGGGAGCGGCGCCGCCGACACCGGCTCGGCGGCAACCGTCGCGCCGGCCGGCGCCTGGGCAGCGTCCGGCTTGATCACCGGCAGGACCGGGAGTTCGATCGTGCCGACATTGGTCAGGTCCTGCGCCGCCTGGTCGGCCGTCTGCCGGGCCGCCTGAGCCGCATCCGCCGCATCCGCCGCGACGGCCGCGGCCGCCTGGGCAGCAGCCTCCGCCGTCTTCGCCTGCGCCTCGGTGCTGACAGCGGCGGCCTCGGCGGCCTGATGGCCCTGGGCCGCACCCGCTGCCGCCGCCTGGGCGACATCATTGGCCTTCGTCTTGGCCGCCAGCGTCTTGGCTGCCGACCCGGAAGCGTTTGCCGCCGCGGCCGCCTTCGTGTCTGCCGACTTGGCATCGGCAGCAGCCGCCACGCGTTTTGCATGAGCCGCCTGTGCGGCCTGCGCCGTCTCGTCGACGGTGCCGGCACGGCTTGCGACGGTCTCTCCGGCATTCGCCTTGTCGGCGAGCGCCGCCTTGAGGTCGGCCGCGGCGCGGTCGGCGGCATCGGCAGCGTCCTGAGCCGCCTTGGCAGCCGCGGTGGCGGCGGCGGCCGTCGTCTCCACTGCCGCTTCCTTGTCGGCAAGCACCGCCCTGGCCGCGTCGCGCGCCGTCAGCTTCTGGTCGAGGCCGGTCAGCGTCGCCGCCTTCTGCGAAGCGGCCCGGCTCGCCTCGGCGGCAGCATCCTTCACCGCCGCATCGGCCGCTACGGCAGCGGCCGTCGCCGAGGTCGCGCGCTTCTCGGCCGCAGCCGCCACCGCGGCAGCCTGGTCGAAGACCGCCTGCGCATCGGCCACGACCGCCTTGACATTGTTGGCGGCAGCCCTCTTCGCGGCAGCCTGCAGGGCGGCACCATCAGCCGCCCTCTGCATGTTCTCAGCGGTGGCAATCGCCTGCTCGTCGGCCCCATCGCCCGCCGCCATGGCCTTGGCCAGATCGGCCGCCTGCTGGGCCATGGTCGCGGCCTTGTCGGCGACCTGCTGCACCGCCGCGGCATTCTGCTTGGCCGCGTCCAGCTTCTGGGCTGCGTCGTCGCGCGTGGCGGCCGCCGCCGTGAGCGCATCGCCGGCCGTCTTCGCATCCGCATCGGCCTGCGCCTTCGCGGCCTCCGCCGCCGTCTCGCTACCGCCCGATGTCGTCGCCTGGCTCGCTGCCACATCGGCAGCGGCCTGTGCCGTCTCGACCGCCGCCTCAGCATCGGCGAGCGTGGCCTTGGCCGCATCGCGCGCCGCGACCGCGGCGGCAGCAGCCTTGTCGGCCGCATCCTTGTCGGCGGCGGCAGATGCCTTGGCGGCGGCAGCCTTGCTCGCCGCATCGGCGGCAGCCGCGGCCCGCGCGCTCGCGGTGTTCAGCACCGCGTCAGCATCGGCCTTCGCCTGGACGGCCTTGTCGGCGGCGTCCTTGGCAGCGCTCTCCGCGGCCGTGGCATCGGCGAGCGTCTGCTTCGCCTGATCGGCCGCACCGGCACGTTGCGCCGCATCGTTGGCGGCCGCATCGGCATTGGCCTTGGCTGCCGCGAGGTCGTCGGCGGCCGCAGCGGCCTTGGCAGCCGCAGCCGTGTCCGCCGCCACGGCATCGGCCAGCGCCTTGGCTGCCGCGTCGGCGTCGGCACGCGCCTGCACCGCCGCCTGGGCGGCCTGGTCCGCACTCGCCTTGGCGCGCTTCTGCTGGTCCGCCAGACGGTCGGCAAAGGCCGTCAGGGCATCGACATGGCGCTTCTCGACGAGGACCGCACGGTTGACGTGGAACGCCTCGAGCACGATCGCCTGGGCCTGGACCGCGGCGTGGCGCGCGGCCTCGCGCTCGGCGGCGATGCGCAGATCCTCGACGCGCTGGGCGGCATCCTGCTTGAGCCTGTCGATGAGCCGGCTTAGCCGCTCCTTCTCCGCGCGCGTCGCCGCATCGAGCGCGATGATCTCGGTCATCCGCGCCGCCTCGCGCTCGTTGAGATAGGCGGCGAACTGAAGCACGTCGAGCGACCGGCTGGGCGACGCGATCGGCCCATGGAAGACTATGCCGGCCTCCGGATCGGTGCCCTGCACCTTGTTGTCGACAGGGGCGAAGGCAAGGTTCCAGTCGCTGTCGAGCGTCATCGTGTTGAAGTCGATGACGGCGTTGCCCTTGGCGGTGAGCCCAGCACCGGCGGCAACCAGGTTCTTCAGGCGCACGGCACCGGCGACGATGGCGAAGGCGCCGCTGGCATCCGTGAAGGCCAGGTTGTCGGCATCGATGCGCTCGCCGAAGGCGGCCTTCAGCGCATCCTCGCTGAACTGCTGGCCGAGATCGGAGGCGCGCACGATCTGGCGCACCGTATTGGGATTGACGTAGCGCGCCAGGCCGTCATGCACGCTGAGCACCCCGCCGCCGGTCATGGTCGAGACGAGGCCGGCCGGCGAGCGCCCGGTCGATTCGAAATTGGCGGAGACATCGAACGTGCCGGTGGCGACCGAGCGTCCGTCGCGCCGCCAGACGAAGGACTCCAGTGCCGCGCCCTTGAGGTCGAAGCGGCCGGCAAGGTTCACGTTGCCGCCGACATCGTGGATCGACATGCCGCCGGCCACCGTGCCGCCCGCGAGCTGGCCCTGGGTGAGATCGACATCGATGCGTTGCGGCTGCAGCGCCACCGTGAAGGCGGTGGCGGTGAGGCCGAGATCGGCCACATCCAGGCGATCCGCCGTGACCGTGAGCTTGCCGCTGACCGGGCCATAGCCCGGGGCACCGAATGGCGAACGCGACCAGGGCTCCGCCGGGTCGCCGGTCGGTTCCGGCGAGAACCCGAGGCCAAGCGAGGCGATCCAGCCGAGATCGACCTCGTCGACCACCAGATTGCCGCCGATGCGCCAGCCGCGGGTGCTGTCCGGCGCCAGCGTCAGATCACCGCTGGCGATCGCCGGGCCGATCTTGCCGTTCTTCCAGGCAAGGTCGAGGCCGGCTCCCGACACGCTGAGCTGGCCGTCGAGCGCCAGCGGCGTGCCCCCCGGCGCACCGGGAATGGCGAGGCCGGCCATGGCGACGATCAGGTCGATGTTGTCGGCATTGGCGCCGATCTTGCCGGCGAAGGCCGGGGCGAGGTCCTCGCCGACCGTGAGCTTGCCGCTGGCATTGGCGACGACACCGGCAAGATCGGTCACCACTACGGTATCCAGCCCCTCGGCCGGAACCCCCTTGGCCTGGACCTCGACATGGCCGCCATTGTCCTTGTCGAGGGCGACCGCGGCCAAGCCGAACTGACGCGCAAGTCCGGCGCTGTCCGGCGAATCGAGCGTCACCTTGATATCCGCCGGCTTGCTGCGCCAATGGGCGAAGCCGCCGGTGAAGGAGGCCGACAGGTTGAAGGTGGTCGAGGCGGCAACGCCGTTTTCGATGGTGAAGGCGAAGCCGCTGCCGCCATCGGGCAGCGGCGCCGTGATGCGGCCGGTCATCACCGCCTCGCCGAGCGAGGTGGCGGCGGTATCCAGCCAGCGGGTGAAGCCGCTCGGCGGCAGGAAGCGGTCGGCGAGCCGCGCCAGCCCGGTCAGCTTGGGCGCATCCAGCGTCGCATCGAGATGGCCGCGCGGGTCGCCCGACAGGTTGTCGATCTCGCCGTTGGTCTTGGCGATCCTGGCGCCACCGATATCGTCGATCTGCAGCTTGGTGACGGTCAGCGCGTCGTTGCGGTATTCGGCGTTGACCTCGATGCCCTTGACCGTCAGGTCCTGGTAGACGAACGCATCGGCGGTGACCTGGAGGCTGTAGCTGTCGGCGAGCGTCCCGGTATTGGTCAGGTTGCGGCCGACCAGCAGCTCGGCCAGCGCCTTCAGCTGGACGAAATCGATGCGCGTGGCATCGAGCACCGCGAAGAGATTGCGGTGGTGGCTCTTGGCTTCTTCTTCCCAGCCGAACTGGCCGGTGATGGTGGCGTCATCGATGCGCGCGGTGACATGATCGACCGCGAAGCGGCTCGGACCGATGTCGGCATGGCCGGAGAGGTCGAACGGCGCCAGCAGCCGCCCGGCACCCTCCTGGGCGCCGCCGCGCCACCAGGTGGCGAAGGCCGAGGGCTGGAGCACCGCCAGATGGGCCTCGCCGACGAAACCGAACTTCTGCCGGGTGGTCATCAGGCCGCTCGCCTCGAGCGTCGCCTGCCCAGGCAGGTTGGCGCTGAGCGAGCCGATCTGCCAGCCGCCCTTGGCCGGCGCGGCGGTGAAGGAGACGTTCTCGATGATGCGGCCGCCGACCACGATGGTCGGCACGCTCAGTTGGATATTGCCCGGCTCGTCGGGGACCGGAAGCTGGCTCAGCCACGCGATGAGGCTGTCGGTCGCCGCCGAAACGTCGACCGGCTGGCTGGGGCCCTTGCCGAGCGTGCGGTCGAGATCGATCTGCCGCGCCTCCGCCGCTGCCGCGAACGACGGCGACTTGCCGAAGGTGAGCGTCAGCGTGCCGGCGACGCTGAACGGCCGGTCGGCGGGACCGTTCGACAACACCGCCTTGCCGATGTCGAGCTTGTCGCCGGTGAGCGTGAAGGCGCCGTCGCTGCGCCAGCCGGTCGGCCCGTTGGCGGCGTCGCCGCCGCCCTGATCGGCGGAGGCTACCTCGCTCACCGAATAGGTGCCCTGCCAGGACAGCCCCCCGCCGGGGTCGAAGCCGACCGGACCATCGACGTCGACGGTCACAGGCCAGCGTGCCGGCTCGACGTCCGCCTTGACGCGCAGCGTGCCGTTGTCGAGCACGCGGCCGGTCGAGATGCGGAAGCCGACCTGGCTGCCCTGATCGAGATAGAAGCCGTCGATATGCCACGGCCCGCTAAGCGACCGCGCCGACACCTGCGCCGAGATGCCGGCGAAGGCGAGCTCGACGCCGCTCTGGATGTCGGCGTAGTTGAACGTGCCGTCCTTGATGGTGATGTTGTCGAGGACGACATTGTCCGGGTTGAACGGCTCGTGCGGCTTGATCCGGCTCAGCCAGGCGATCTTGCCGGCGGCATCGACCGAGACGTTGACCACCGGCTTGTCCAGGGTCATCGAGATCACCTGGATCTTGCCCTGGAGCAGCGGCATCAGCTCGATGACGACGTCGAAGCGCGCCACGTCCATGATGCGCTGACCGCCTTCGTCGTCGACCTCGACATTGGTGAAGGTCAGCGACGGCGACGGCAGGATGATGGCGTGGGCGTCGCCTTCGACATGCACCCGGTGGCCGAGGATGCGCGAGGCTTCCGCCTCGAAGCTGGCGCGATAGTCGTTCCAGTTGATGAACCACGGCACGATCAGCGCTGCGAAAAGCGCGATAACCAGGGCGCCCCCGACAATCAGGTAGAGCCTGCTCAGTGTGGCCTCCGCTTCGGCGCGATCACGAAACCGGTCAAGCCGGCGCCACGATCTTGCCCGGGTTCATGATCCCCTGGGGATCGATTGCCTGTTTTATCGCCCGCATGACGTCGAGACCGCTGCCCAGCTCAATCCCGAGATATTTCATCTTGCCCTGCCCGATGCCGTGCTCGCCGGTGCAGGTGCCCTCCATCGCGATGGCCCTGAGGTTGAGGCGCGAGATCAGGCCCTCGCAGCGCGCCACCTCGTCACGGTCGTCCATGTCGACCACCATGGTCAGGTGGAAGTTGCCGTCGCCGACATGGCCGACGACCGGCGCGATCAGCCGGCTTTCCCCGACGTCGACGACCGTCTCCACCACGCATTCCGCCAGCCGCGAGATCGGCACGCAGGCATCGGTGGCGATGGCCCTGGAGCCCGGTCTCAACGCCAGCGCAGCCCACAGCGCGTCGTGGCGCGCCTGCCACAGCCGCGTGCGTTCCTCCGGCTTGGTCGCCCAGACGAAATCGCCGCCGCCGAACTCGCGGGCGATCTCGCCGAAGGCCTCGGCCTGTTCCTTCACGGACGCTTTGCTGCCGTGGAACTCCACAAACAAATGCGGCGTTTCCGGCAGGTCCAGCTTGGCATGGATGTTGGTTGCCTTGGCCATGAGCGAGTCGAGCAGTTCAATGCGGGCGATGGGAATACCGCTCTGAATGGTCAGGATTGTGGCATTGCAGGCGCCCTCGACGGTGGCGAAGGGGACGACGCCGCCGGCGATCGCCTCGGGGATGCCCTGCAGCCGCACCACCAGATCGGTGATGATGCCGAGCGTGCCCTCCGAACCGATGAGCAGACGGGTGAGATCGTAGCCGGCGGCGGACTTCTTCGCCCGGCTGCCAGTCTTGACCACCGCCCCGTCCGGCATCACCGCCGTCAGGCTGATGACGTTGTCGCGCATGGTGCCGTAGCGCACCGCGTTGGTGCCCGAGGCGCGGGTCGCCGCCATGCCGCCGAGCGAGGCGTCGGCACCGGGGTCGATCGGGAAGAACAGGCCCTGGTCGTGCAGGTGGTCGTTGAGCTGCTTGCGCGTCACCCCCGGCTCGATCACGGCGTCGAGGTCCTCGGCATGAACGGCGAGGATGCGGTTCATGCGGCTGAGGTCGATCGACACGCCGCCAAGGGGCGCGTTGACGTGGCCCTCCAGCGAGGAGCCGGCGCCGAAGGGGATCATCGGCACGCCGTGGCGGGCGCAGATGCGCACGATGTCGACGACCTCCTCGGTCGTCTCCGGGAAGACCACGGCGTCGGGCGGCTGGTTGACCAGCCATGTGGTGGTGTGGCCGTGCTGGACGCGCAGCGCCTCCGAATCGGCATAACGCTCGCCGAACCGCTGTTTGAGGATCGGCAGCGCCGCCGTGATGCCGGCGTCGTTCCGCGCCGTGGCGCCGACCGCGAGCTGAATCGCCATTGTTAAGTCCCGCGTTCCTCAGCTGCTTTCCCATGCCCCGCCGCTAGCGTAGCAAATCGGGAGTGCCGGCCAAAGCGGCGAAATTGCCCGCGGTTACTGAGGGAATGGCTCTATTCAGCCAATGTCGGATCGATAGGCGGTATCGAGCACCAGCCGGCCGCCGATGACGCGGGATACGCAGGCACACAACCGGTCGCCCCGCGCCTTCTGCTCCTCGCTGAAGAACACGTCGCGATGATCGATCGCCCCCTCCGCCTCGATCACATCGAGCGCACAGAGGCCGCATTCGCCGCGCTCGCAGTCGGAGAGCACGTCGACCCCGGCGCCGCGCAGCGCATTGAGCAGCGTCTCGCCGACCCCGACGGTTACCCGGACGTCGTGCCGCGGCACCAGAACCTCGAAAGGCTCGGCCGCGAAATGGCCGCTCGACCCGAAGGTCTCGAAATGCAGACGGGTCGGCGCCCGCCCCGCCTCGGTCCACGCCGCGTGCACCGCCTCCAGCATGCGCATCGGCCCGCAGACATAACAGACCGCCTCCGCGCCCAGCGCTGCGATCGCCGCCTCGAGGTCGATCCGGCCTCCCTCCTCCGAGACGTAGAGGGACAGTCGATCGCCGAGGCGCTGCTGCAGTTCCTTCACGAACGCCATATCGGACCGGCGCTTGCCGCAATAGGCCAGCCGCATGGGCGTGCCGTGTTCGGCGATCGCTTCCGCCATGCCGAGCACCGGCGTAATGCCGATGCCGCCTGCGATGAGCAGCGCCTCGCGGGCGTGCCAGTCGATCTCGAACAGGTTCTGCGGGTTGGAGACGCGGATCGCCTGACCGGGGACCAGGGCGTGCATGTAGGCCGAACCGCCACGGCTGTCCGGCGCACGCCGGACCGCGATGCGGTAGAGGCCGGGTTCCGGCCGGCCGACCAGCGAATAGGACCGCGTCTCGGGCCGCTCATCAACCATGACGCCGACATCGATATGGGCGCCCGGCCGCCACGGTTGGGCAAGACCGTCGGCCGGGACGATCTCGAAAAGCCGGATCGACGGCGTGAGGTCGCGGACCGCGGCCACCTTGGCCTGGGACCAGTGAAGCGAGAAGCGCATGGGGATCCCTCCTGTCAGCCGCGGCGCCCGCTGATCAGCACGGCACCCGGCAAGAGCGCCATCGCCTGCTTGCTGCGCATCGCCGCGCGCAGGTTGCGGCTGGCGACGCGGGCATGCTCGCGCATCAGCGCCTCGGCGCGTCCGCCTTCGCGGTTTTCGATCGCCTCGATCACGGCGCGGTGCTGGTCCTGCGCCACCGTCAGCACCGTGCGCGCCTCGGGCAGCGCCGACTGCGCCATGACGAAGCCGCTCGGAGAGGCAAAGGGCTTGGCGCAGGCGCGGTCGATCTCGCGCGCCAGGGTCGGGCTGTCGGCGAGGCCGTGCAGCAGACGGTGGAAGGTCGCGTTGAGCACGATGTAGCGGGAGAAGTCGTCCTGATCGAGCGCACTCTCCGCGACCAGTTCGTCGAGCTCGGCGAGGCAATCCCTGATCGGCAGCAGGCGTGCCGGCGCCACGCCGCGCTCGGCCGCGAAGCGGGCCGCAAGCCCCTCCAGCATGCCGCGGATCTCGATGGCGTCGTGAATGTCGCCTTCGCCGAAGGAGCGCACGGAGAAGCCCCCTGAGGGAATCGGATCGATCAGCCCCTCCTCGGCGAGGCGGGCAAGCGCACTGCGTACCGGCGTGCGCGACACGCCGGTACGCTCGACGATGGAAAGTTCGGAAAGTCGCTCGCCCGGCGCCAGCGCGCCATCGAGGATCATCTCGCGGATGGTGAGCAGCGCCTTCAGCGTCTGCGACCGCTCACGGTCCTGCCCGCTCGCCCGCACCGCGTTCATTCGGCCGCCTCCGCAAATGCCGCCGGCTCCTCCGCCGCGACCATCTGGTCGATGAGCTTGCGCGCCCACATGGAGCCGGCGTCGATGTTGAGATTGTAGAAGACGCGGTCGGGGTTTTCGTCCATGGCGCGCTGCTGCGCCTCCAGCACGATCTCGTCCTCATGGAAGATGCCCGACACGCCTTCCCGCAACTGCGTGGTGCGCGTCTGTTCGTCGAGCTTGTAGTTGCGCACGAAGGCCCAGAAATAGTGGCAGGAGCGCTCGCTCTCCGGCGTCACCGTATTGAGCACGAAGCCGTTGACGCCCTGGCTGCGGTCGCCCTCCGGCGCGCCGGTGCCGGCCGGCGCCACGCCAACATCGATGGCGATCGTCGCCGGCGCCTCGAAGCGGATGATCTGCCAGCGATCGACCTTGCCCGGCTTGCCGAGCTGTCCGGCCCAGAAGGGCGGCGGATCGATGTTCTTCATCCAACGGCTGACGGTGGCGAAGCGGTCCGAATGATGCGTGTCGAACGGCGCCTCGGCCACCGAATCATCTCCGATGGACGACGAATGAACGAAGGTCTCGTGGGTGAGGTCCATCAGGTTGTCGAGCACCAGGCGATAGTCGCAGTTGACGTGGATGGTCTTGCCGTCGCCTGCCCAGGCCGGGTCGTGGTTCCAATGGAGGTCGGGCACCGTCGCCGGGTCGGCCAGCGCCGGGTCGCCCATCCACACCCAGACGAAGCGATGGCGCTCGACCAGGGGATAGGCGCGCACGCAGGCCGAGGGATTGATCGTCTCCTGCGAGGGCATGAAGGTGCAGCGCCCGTCCGAATTGTAGGCGAGGCCATGATAGCCGCAGACCACGTCGTCGCCGCGCAGCCGGCCGTGCGAGAGCGGCACCAGGCGGTGCCAGCAGGCATCTTCCAGCGCCACCGCCACGCCGTCGGTACGGCGGTAGAAAACCAGATGCTTGCCGCAGATGGTGCGCGGCAGCAGGGCGCGCTTCACCTCGTAATCCCACGACGCTGCATACCATGCATTCATGGGAAACGGCTTTTTGCCATAGCATTTTCAGAGCTCCTCCCCAGAAGTCTGGCAAAAATGTATACATGTTGCATGCAACAGGGCAAGCGGGAATGTCCCGCCGGTGCAAGTTTCGGAATGCGCCGCTCAGCCCATCTGCTAGTGGATGGCGCCAGCTTCACCCGCCCAGAATTGCCCAGGTCCCCGATGCCGCCCGCCGTCAACCGCACCATGACTTCCGCCGAATGGGCGCTGCTCGTCACCCTGGCTCTGCTGTGGGGCGGCTCATATTTCTACATAGCCATCGCCATCAAGGTGCTGCCCGCCTTCACCATCGTCGCCTTCCGCGTGGTCGTCGGCGGGACCCTGCTCTATCTGGCGGTGCGCGCGACCGGAGCCGCCATACCGCGCGACGCCGCCGCGTGGCGCGGCTATTTCGTCATGGGCTTCCTCAACAACGTCGTGCCCTTCAGCCTGATCGCCTGGGCGCAGAGCCATGTCACCAGTGGCCTCGCCGCGATCCTCAACGCCACCACCCCGCTCTTCGCCGTGGTCTTCGCCCACTACCTCACCGGCGACGAACGCATGACCGCGGGCCGCATCGCCGGCGTCATCATCGGCTTCGCCGGCGTCATCGTGATGATCGGCCCGGATGCGCTGGGCGGCCTCAACGCCGACCTCATGTCCGAGCTGGCGCTGCTGCTGGCTTCGGTGTTCTACGCGCTCTCGCCGATCTACGCCCGCCGCTTCGGCCGCGCCGGCCATGCGCCGATCGTCTCGGCCATGGGCCAGTTCGCCGCCGCATCGGTGATGATGGTGCCGCTGGCGATCGTCATCGACCGGCCGTGGACCCTGCCGGTGCCGGGCCTCGACGTGTGGGCGGCGCTGATCGCGCTTGCCACGCTGTCATCGGCGGTCGCCTACATCATCTACTACCGCCTGCTGAAGACGGCGGGCGCGGTCAACCTGATGCTGGTCACCTTCCTGGTGCCGGTGAGCGCCATCCTGCTCGGCGCGGTCTTCCTGCACGAGCGGCTGGCGATGGCCGATTTCGCCGGCATGGCGCTGATCGGGCTGGGACTGGCGGCGATCGACGGCCGCCCGCTGCGCCTGCTGGCCCGCGCTCAGGCGTAGTGGTTGACGATCACCGCATTGGCGATCTCGTTGGCGGCGATGACGCCGACCACGTCCTCCGGCCGCGGGATCCGCGCCCGGTCGTTGACGACGATGCAGAAGTTGCGATTGCGCCGGTTCATGCGGCTGATGACGGTGTTGAGGATGGCGGTATCCTGCGAGACGACGAAGTTGTCGTCGGTGATGTCTTCGAGCGTCTGGCCGGCATAGCGGTCGGGCGCATAGGAGCTGGCGGCAAGCCGCGCCACGCCGGCAATGCGCGGCCCATCCGAGACGATGACGTGCGCGCTCGGCCTTTCGGCGAGCTTGGCCAGCGCATCGGCGATCGGGGTGGCGATCGGCAGGACGATGAAATCCTTGTTCATCAGCTCGCGCGCCTGGCGCACCAGATACATGTTGGTGTGGCGGTTGACCGGGATCGGCTTGCCGCGGTGGCGCAGCTTGATGGTGTAGATGTTCTCCTTGATCAGCGCCCGCCGCGTGCCGGTGGCCATCGCCACCGCCAGCACCAGCGGCACGATGACGTTGTAGTCGCGGGTCATCTCGAAGATCATCACGATCGCCGTCATCGAGGCGCCGGTCGCCCCGCCGACGATGGCGCCCATGCCGACCACCGCGAACTCGATGACCGAGAAGCCGGCTGCCGGGAAACAGCGTGGCGCCGAGCGAGCCGAAGGCGGCGCCGAGCGTGGCGCCGATGAACAGCGACGGCGAGAAGATGCCTCCCGAGGCGCCCGAGCCGAGGCTGATCGAGGTGGCGAAGACCTTGGCCGCGAAGAGCAGAGCGAGCAGCACCAGGCCGACGGTGGTGCCGTCGAGGATCGACTGGATGGTGGCGTAGCCGACGCCGGCCGTATGCGGCTGTCCGGTCATCACCTGGAAGGCATAGAACAGCCCGCCGATGATGAGCATGCCGATGATGTTCTGGGTGTAGGCGTTGCCCGGCAGCTTGGGGAAGACGTCCTCGCACAAGGCGAGGAAGCGGATGAAGGCCCAGGAGGCGACGCCGGCGGCGAGCCCGAGCAGGCCGAAGCCGGCGAGCACGATCGGGTCGCTGATGGTCAGGCGCCCGGCGAGCGCCGCATCCGGCACGTAGAAGGCAGGCGCCAGCCCGAAGACGTAGCGGGCGATCGAGGTGGCCGTCGTGGTCGCCACCACCACCGGCAGGAACGTGCGGTTCGACACCTCGGGCAGCAGCAGTTCGACGGCGAACAGCACGCCGCCGAGCGGCGTGTTGAAGGTGGCCGCGATACCCGCCCCCGCCCCCGCGGCGATCATGGTGATCTTCTGCCAGCGGGCGAGGTGCAGGCTGCGCGCCAGCGTCGAGCCGAAGGAGGCGCCGATCTGGATGATCGGCCCCTCGCGCCCGACCGAGGCGCCGGTGCCGATCGACAGCGCCGAGGCCAGCGACTTGATCACCGCGACGATGCCGCGCACGTTGCCCTTGTTGTGATAGATGGCGAACATGACCTCGGGCACGCCATGGCCCTTGGCCTCGGGCGCGAAGGTCTGCACCAGCCACACCACGACCAGCCCGCCGATGACCGGCACCAGGATCACGAACGGCCCCCAGGCGCTCGCCGGATCGAACTGGTTGGCGTCGTAGAGGAAACTGAATTTCCCCAGGAACAGAATGTTGTGGATGATTCCGATCATGTAGCGGAACACCACCGCGCCGACCGCCGCGACCACGCCGATGAGGAAGGCCAGAACGACGAGGATGGGCAATGACAGGATGCGGTCCTCCCCGGCGAATTCCGCTTGCGCGGCGGCCGAGGGCGTTATGGGCGTGTCGGTCATTGGCTTTCGGGCGGCGGGGAAAGGTGGCGCCCTCCTGCACCCTCAGCGCTGCGGGGTCAAGGGTGGTTTCGTTCCCCGGACGCAACGCAGCGTGAGGCGCGCGGTGCCAACTCCGTTCATGCCCATGCATGCGGGCATCCAGGCGAGACGTGCCGTGTGCGATTCCGCCCTGGGTTCCCGCCTGCGCGGGAACGAACGGGGGAAGGTACGGCTTCCCGTTCCCGCGCGCCGGAAGCGCCGGGTGATGAAGATTTCAAAGAGCATCCTCACGGCCTGAACCATGAGGGGGTGGCGGGCGCTCGATGAGTGCCAAGCCAGTAGTCTGTAGGGGCGCTCAGCCGAGCGCCCGCCGCGGGATTTATGCGTTCCGGCCCGCCTGGGCTGGCAGAGGCAGGCTGGCACATGGGCCGCCTTCGACCGCCACGGTGCCGGTGCCTCGGTTTCCCGGGCCGGTCTGACCGGTGGCTGACCCTTGCCCGCCTTTAGCGCTGCACCATTTCAGGGCTTCAGCGCGCGGAGGTTGTGGCCTCCGCTGACGGGGTTCCGAGCCCCGCCCTCCCGCTTGCGACGCGGAAGGACGGACACCGCACCCCGCCCCACGCTGCAAGACGCCTCATGA
>CAVTBE010000006.1:0-84538 GCA_963732845.1 uncultured Alphaproteobacteria bacterium
GACGGCTGGCTAGCTGTGAGCTTTCAACAGGTTGTCCATCCGGTCCGGAGCGAGCAAGCTGGAGTTGCGACGCTTCAGCCAATGCCTGGAGGACCGGATGAACATCCACACGAATGCCCATCTGACGCCGCTCGGTCGAGAGCGGATCGTGATGCAGGCACCCTGCTCACCGGCGGCGTCGGCATGGTTGCCGGAACATTGTTTGGTGGCATGATCCTCGGACTGATTGCGACGCTGATCAATTTCGACGGGTCCCTCAACGGCGCCTGGATCATGATCACCAGCGGTGTCCTGCTGTTCCTGTTCATCGTCATGCAGCGTTCGCTCGTCGGCTCGTTCAGCCTGCGCCGCACAGCGTGATAGCGTGGGGGGCCATGCCGCGATCCAGCCGTGATGCCCGCCTCCTAGCGAAGCTTAAGGCCCTGCGTTCCGAGGCGCTGCCCGAGCGCGGCAATGATGGCGGCTTTCAGGAACGCAACGTCTACGCCTACATCGCCCACAAGGTCGGCTGCGAGATCGTCGGCGGCGTCTTTCCGCCGGGGACCTTACTGCCCAACGAGGCCGAGATGCGTTCCCGCTTTGCGGTATCGCGCACAGCGCTGCGCGAGGCCTATAGTGTGCTGGCGGCCAAGGGGCTCATTCTGCCGCGCCCCAAGATCGGTACCCGCGTTCGCCCCAAGGCCGGCTGGAACATGCTCGATCCCAAGGTCCTCACCTGGCATCTGGAGGCGGTGCCGAACGAGGAATTCATCTCCGAGCTCTACACGCTTCGCCACATGATCGAGCCGGAGGCGGCGGTCGCCGCGGCCGCCGCGCCATCGTCCGCAACGATCGAACAGATGAGCGCAGCCTATGCCGACATGGTGCGCTTCAAGGATGGCGCCGGCGACCTGATCAGCGCCGACCTGCGCTTTCACCTCGGGATGCTGAACGCCACCGGCAACCATTTCGTCGGCGCGTTCGGCAGTCTGATCTATGCGGCCCTATTCACCACGTTCAAGCTAAGCTGGGAGGGTGCCGCCCGCATCCGCGAAAACCGCCTCGCGCTGCATGGTGCCGTGTTCGAGGCGATCCGCCAGAAGAAGCCGGATCTGGCGCGCGAGCGCATGCACGCCCTGCTCACCGATTCGCTGGGCGACGTGCACGAGTTCCTCCGCCAGCGTGACGAACGCGCCTTGGCTGGCGATGGTGACAAGCCCCGAACACCAGAGGCCACGCCCAAGTAGCCGGACAGCGGCCCTTTCCAGCCGGCCGCACCTTGTCGCGTGCGGGCCATGTTTGGGCGATAGAATCAGGTCTTATGGGTCCGACCCAAGAGCAGTTGTGGTCGGTCCGGCATCGATAGGGTTTGATCCTTCGCCAAGGCAATCATCGAATTTGACTGGCGAAGGCCGCTCCGACAAACCGCTGCGGGTTTCGAGGTCCGGAAAGGGGTCAAGAGCCGACAAGGCACTGGAGCGTCGCGACGTCCGCTTTGCAGGCGCAAGCGGACAACTAGTAGGGGATTAGTAGGGGAGCGGTCTCAATACTACTCAGGCCCCTTCAAAGTCCGTCAGGCGAAAAACCTTTTGTAGCCAAGGCTCTTTGCGCCGTCCGCAGGCGCATTCGAAAGCTGTCAAAGTGGCGGTTCGCTAATTCGTAATGCGTGGGTCGCTGGTTCGAGTCCGGCATGCGGCACCATCTCCTCCAATGATATTGGTTCGTCACCACGGCCACAAAACCGCGGTAGATGGCTCAAGCAGCCCGGTCCCTTAGTCGATCACGAAAGACGGCGGTTGCTGCCAATCGTCTTGGCCGCGGCGGCGGCTATTGCCAGAAAGACGGAAAGAAACCGAAGCCGCCCTTACGCTTCTTGGCATTGCTGGCCGTTGGCCGGTTGTTGCTGTTGGCCGTAGGTTGGCGCGTGATGAAGCCGCCCTGCGGATAGTCGCTCAGCACCGCGACGAACTCGGTGCGATAGTTGGTTTCTCCGCTCAGCGGCTCGTCAGAGACGATAATCGAGGAGCGCGGCAAAGCGGTCGGCGCGATGCGATCAAGCACATCCTGCGGGATGGTGATGCGGTCGAGGGCGTCCTTGGCGTTGTCCGCGTCTTCGATCGTCACCGCGGTCCAGCGCAGAGCTGCGTTGTCGCGCGCCACCGCCGTGAATATATGCGTGCCGATCGGCTTGTCGGGATCGCGGATCGCGACCGGAACCTCAATGCTGGTATCGAACACCTCGCCGCCCCCATCCCGCGCCGGCTCGTGCGTGTTGCGTCGCACATAAAGCGTTTGCGTCGCGCGGCTGATGTAGACCGAGACCGGCTCGAGCGCGAGCTTCGCCTCGTTCGCTGCCTTCGCGGCGACGGCCTTCTTGGTGTCGGCCTGTTTGGCGGCGACCTTGGCGGCGGCGGCGGCGGCGAGCTTCGCCTTCGCGTCGGCCTTGGCGGTGTCGAGCTGCGTTGCCAGTTCCGCGGCGTCGGTGACGGCTTTCTGCTTCAGGTCCTCGGCCCGTGCCTTGGCCTGATCCGCAGCGGCGACCGCCTTATCGGCGGAGGCCAGCTTGGCGTCGGCGCGGGTCTTCTGCAGCTCCAGTTTGCGTACCGACGCGGCGAGCGATGCTGCCTCACCCGCCGCTGCAGCGGCAGCCTTCTTCGCTTCGTTGTCGGTCGCGGCGTCCTTTGCAGTTGCGGCGGCGTCGAGCTTCAGCTTCGCGTCGGTCCTGGCGGCGTCGAGCTGCGTCGCCAGGTCCGCAGCGCTGGCAGCGGCCTGCTGCTTCAGGTCCTCGGCCCGTGCCTGTGCTTTGTCCGCGGCGGCGATCGCCTTGTCGGCGGAGGTCAGCTTGGCGTCGGCGCGTGTCTTGGCAATTTCCAGTTTGCGCACCGACTTCGCCACGGCTGCTGCCTCGTGCTCCGCTGCAGCGGCAGCTTTCTTCGCTTTGTCGGCCGCCGTGGCGGCTTCTGCGGCCTCGCCGGCGAGCGTCTCGGCACGCGCCGGAGCAGCCGCGATGGCCGCCGCGTTCGGCTCAAACAGTGCCGGGTGGAAAAACGCGACCGGGACCGCGTCGTTCGGCGAAATGATCACCCGCATCCCGATTCGCGTCTTGTCGAACATCGTTTCCGCAAAGCCGTAAGGCATCCGGATGCAGCCGTGCGAGGCCGCATAGCCGGGCAGCGGCCCGCCATGCAGCGCGATGCCGTTCCAGGTGATGCGCTGCATGTTCGGCATCCAGGCATCATCATACATGGTCGAGTGGTGGTCCTTGTCCTTCTCGATGACGGCGAAGACGCCGGCCGGCGTCTCGCGTCCCTTGGTCCCGGTGGACACCGGAGCCCGCATGATCCAGCCGCCAGCGTCGTAGAAAATGACCCGCTGGGACTTGAGCGAGACGATCGCCATGATCGGCTCGCCGGCCGCGCGCGGTGCCTTCTGCACGGTCTGTGGTGCCGGGCGTGCCTTTTTCGCCATGGCGCCGGCATTCGACGCCATCAGCGCGGCCATTGCCGCGAGCATCACGAGGGTGGCAGGTCCAAAACGTCGCATCGCTACGGTGAATTGCGTCATCGCAGACTGTACCATGGAGAACAGGAAGATAGATTATTCGCCGATCTCAGTGAACTTCTCTAGCGCAATCCAGCATAGGCAGACGCAGCTGAAAATGGAACGCTCATCGTGCGCCTCTTTAGCTCTTAATCTTAACTACGACCCATATGGCGTGTCAGTGTCCGCTAATTGGATGGTCCAGCCGTGCTCCTGCCCCGCCAGCGATGGAAGCTGGGAAGGGGCGCGAAAGACAAGGAGCACGCCATGCCCGAGAAGCTCAACGCCACGGTCGCCGTAGTCGGCATCGATATCGGCAAGTACTCATTCCACGTCGTCGGCCTCGATCAGCGCGGTGCAATCGTGCTGCGTCAGAAGTGGTCACGCAGCCAATTGGGATCGCGGTTTGCCAACATGCCGCCGTGCTTGGTCGGCATGGAGGCTTGCGTCGGCGCGCATCATCTCAGTCGCCGGCTGAAGGCGCTTGGTCACGATGCCCGGCTGATGCCGGCGAAGTACGTCCGCCCCTATTCGAAGGGCCAGAAGAACGACTTTCGTGACGCTGAGGCGATCGCCGAGGCGGTGCAACGGCCAACGATGAAGTTCGTCGCCACCAAGACCGCCGATCAGCTCGACCTGCAGGCGCTGCGCCGTGTGCGTGAGCGACTGGTCAGCCAGCGCACGGGGGTCATCAATCAGATCCGCGCCTTCCTGCTGGAGCGCGGCATCGCCGTGCGGCAGGGACAGCGCTTCTTGCGTGCTGAGTTGCCGGGCCTCCTGGCCTCGCCTCCCGAGGTGTTGTCCCCGCGCATGGTGCACGTCATCGAGGACCTCGCCGGCGATTGGCGCCGGCTCGATGAGCGCATCGAGGGGCTGTCGGCAGATATCAAAGTTCTGGCCGAGGAGGACTCCGGCTGCGAGCGACTGATGACGGTGCCTGGCATCGAACCGATCATCTCCAGTGCTATGGTGGCGGCGGTCGGCAGTGGAGATGCGTTCACCAAAGGCCGCGACTTCGCCGCCTGGCTGGGCCTCGTTCCCAGGCAGATCTCAACCGGGGACCGTACGATCCTGGGCAAGATATCCAAGCGCGGCAATCGCTACCTGCGCGTCCTTTTCGTGCAGGCGGCTTGGGTCGTGCTGATCAAGCCCAAGAGCTGGGAGCGCCATGGGCTCAAGCCCTGGATCGAGGCCGCCAAGAGGCGGCTGCACCACAACGTGCTGGCGGTTGCCCTCGCCAACAAGCTCGCCCGCATCGCCTGGAGCGTCCTGGCCCGTGGCCGGGACTTCGAGATGACGACGATCGCTCACGCGACCGCCCAAACTGTCTGATCGTCGGATCGTCGAGCCCCGAGATCGGGAACACGCGATGACGTAATCCAAAAACCTACCGCTGAGGTCTGCGAGAGAACGAGACGAGATGGAGGTTTGGTCTTCCCGGCGCATGCGAACACTGGTGACCCAAATGGCCCAGTCGAGGTCTGTCCGCTAATGAGATCGCACGCGCGCTGATATCCATGATGGCCCGGAGCCCAACACGCTCCAATCAAAGGCCGGATACATTGATGCAAGACCACTCACCGCCACCGCGGCAAACTCTCTTGCGACGCACGGCCGGACCATACATTGAGTCACTAGCCAACGCCACCGAAGGACACGACGACATCCGCTTTGTACGTGAACGCGGACAAGGCCCGATCCAGACTTTGAAACCAGATGCATCGATGTGTGCAGCGTCTATCGCCGCGCCATCGCAGCCCAAAAGACGACGAAAACGGTGTCGGTCGACGAGATGACCGGCATCCAGGCGCTCGAACGGATCGCCCCTTCCTTGCCGATCAAGCCGGGCAAGGTCGAGCGATGCGAGTTCGAATATGTCACGCCATGGCACGCAAACGCTGATCGCCCACTTCGACGTCGTCACCGGCAGGGTCGGCGGCACGATAGCAAACACGCGCACCGAAGCCGACTTCGTGAGCTTCCTCGATAGCCTGTTGCGCTCGGCAGCCCCGACCATGCGTTGGCGCATCGTGTGCGACAATCTCGACACCCACAGGTCGGAAGGCGTCGTGCGGCTGGTGGCGCGCCAGTGCGGCATCGATGAAGCAACGCTCGGCCGCAAAGGGCACGACGGTGTCCTTGCAAGAAAGGCCACCCGCGCGGCGTTCCTCAGCGATCAGAGCCATCGCATCACCTTCCACTTCACCCCCAGGCACGCCTCCTGGCTCAACCAGATCGAAATCTGGTTCTCCATCCTGATGCGCAAGCTGCTGCGCCGCGCCAGCTTCACCTCAACCACCGATCTCAAAGACCGCATCGAGCGCTTCATCGACTACTTCAACAAGACCATGGCAAAGCCATTCAAATGGACCTGGGCCGGCAAACCCCTCACCGCCTAACCAATGCGTCCAATCTTCCGCCGAGGTGTACTAGTAGAGGATTAGCAGGGGAGCGGCCTCAATCTCGCGCAGCCTCCCTCAAAGTTCATCCGGATGAAAGGCAAGCTCCGCCGTGGCTTCTTCGGGCCCGTTGCGGTGCATTCAAAGGCCGTCCGAATGGCGATTCGCTGATTCGTAATGCGTGGGTCGCTGGTTCGAGTCCGGCATGCGGCACCAACCCTCAATCTCGGTGTCGGCGTTATCGGCGGGCGGAAACGCCCCGGCGGCGAAGCCGGCGAGCGCCGACCGCGCGCGGTGCAGACGCTTCCATCCGTCTTTTGACGCGCCGCCACTGAGGCGCTAGAAACGACTGGCGTTTTCAGCGTCATCCTCGGACCCTCAAGGGCATGTCGAACACCGACATCAAGGCGAACCGCCCGCTTTCGCCGCACCTGCAGATTTACCGCTGGCCGATCACCATGACGATGTCGATCGCCCACCGGGTGACCGGCGTGGGGCTCTATTTCGGCACGATCCTCCTGGTCTGGTGGCTGGCGGCGGCGGCCAGCGGTCCGCCCGCCTTCGACTTTGCCAATGCCGTTCTGGGCTCGTGGATCGGGCTCCTGGTGCTGTTCGGCTACACCTGGGCGCTGATCCACCACATGCTCGGCGGCATCCGTCACTTCATCTGGGATTTCGGCGTCGGCCTGGGCAAGCCGGCGCGCGACTATATCGCATGGGCGACGCTCGCCGGTTCGCTGGTGCTGACCGTGTTCGTGTGGGCCATCGGGCTGGTGCTGAGATGAGCATGCAGACGCCGCTCCGCCGGGTACTTCATCTGGGCGCCGCCCATGACGGCACCAATCATTTCTGGCGCCAGCGCCTGACCGGCGCCGCCGCCGCCATCCTCGTCATCTTCTTCATCGGCATCCTGATCGCCGCCGTCGGCCAGCCGCACGAACGCGTGATCGAGGTGCTGCACCTGCCGCTGGTCGGCGCGTCGCTGGCGCTGCTCATCGTCGTGTCCGCCGTGCACATGAAGATCGGCCTGCAGGTCGTCATCGAGGATTACATTCAGGGCAGTGCGTTAAAGGTGGCGTGCCTGATCGCCAACATCTTCTTCTCCTATGCCATCGCCGCGGTCGGACTGACCGCCATCGTCGTGATTGTTCTCGGAGGTCCGCCGCCCCATGGTTGACGGCAGCAACGGTGCGCCGGCCGTCAACGGCAAGGCCTATCCCTTCACCGACCATACCTACGACGTGGTGGTCGTCGGCGCCGGCGGCGCCGGCCTGCGCGCCACGCTCGGCGCCAGCGAGGCCGGCCTGAAGACCGCCAATATCACCAAGGTCTTCCCGACCCGCTCGCACACGGTCGCCGCCCAGGGCGGCATCGCCGCCTCGCTCGGCAACATGGGCGAGGACGACTGGCGCTGGCACATGTACGACACCGTCAAGGGGTCGGACTGGCTCGGCGATCAGGACGCGATCGAATATCTCTGCCGCGAAGCGCCGGCGGCGGTCTACGAACTCGATCACTACGGCCTGCCCTTCTCGCGCACCGAGGAGGGCAAGATCTACCAGCGCCCCTTCGGCGGCATGACCACCCATTTCGGCGAGGGCATCGCCCAGCGCACCTGCGCGGCGGCGGACCGCACCGGCCACGCCATGCTGCACACCCTCTACGGGCAGTCGCTGCGCCATTCGGCCGAGTTCTTCATCGAGTATTTCGCCCTCGACCTGATCATGGAGGAGGGGGTCTGCCGCGGCGTGGTGGCGCTCTGCCTGGAAGACGGCACGCTGCACCGCTTTCGCGCCCACAAGACGATCCTAGCCACCGGCGGCTATGGCCGCATCTATGCCACCTGCACCGGCGCGCATACGCAGACCGGCGACGGCAACGGCATGGTGCTCAGGGCCGGGCTGGCGCTGCAGGACATGGAGTTCGTGCAGTTCCACCCGACCGGCGTCTATGGCGCCGGCGTGCTGATCACCGAGGGGGTGCGCGGCGAGGGCGGCTACCTGACCAATTCGGAAGGCGAGCGCTTCATGGAGCGCTACGCGCCGCACGCCAAGGATCTGGCCTCGCGCGATGTGGTGTCGCGCTCGATGACCGTCGAGATCCGCGAAGGGCGCGGCGTCGGCCCGGAGAAGGACCACATCTTCCTGCACCTGTCGCATCTCGATCCGAAGGTCATCGCTGAGCGCCTGCCGGGCATCTCCGAATCGGCGCGCATCTTCGCCAATGTCGACGTCACCCGCGAGCCGATCCCGGTGCTGCCGACGGTGCACTACAACATGGGCGGCGTGCCGACGAACTACCACGGTGAGGTGCTGACCAAGGTGGACGGCGATCCGGACACGGTGGTGCCGGGCCTGATGGCGGTGGGCGAGGCGGCCTGCGTGTCGGTGCACGGCGCCAATCGCCTCGGCTCCAACTCGCTGATCGACCTGGTGGTCTTCGGCCGCGCCGCGGCGCATCGCTGCGTCGAGACGGTCGAACCCAATGCGCGCCATCGCGACCTGCGCAAGGGGGCGGGCGAGGCCTCGGTCGCCCGTCTCGACCGGCGGCGCAATGCCAAGGGTGGAACACCGACGGCGGAACTCCGCCGCCGCATGCAGAAGGTGATGCAGGAGAACTGCGCGGTCTTCCGCACCGGCGAGGTGCTGGCCGAGGGCCATGCGCGCATCCACGAAGTGTGGTCGGGCAGCGACGATGTGGCGATCAGCGACCGCTCGCTCATCTGGAATTCGGACCTGATCGAGACGCTGGAATACGACAACCTCATCGTGCAGGCGGTGGTCACCATGGATTCGGCGCAGAACCGCAAGGAATTGCGCGGCGCCCATGCACGCGAGGACTATCCCAACCGCGACGACCAGAACTGGATGAAGCACACCCTGTCGTTCATCGCCCCGGAGGCAAAGACCGTCCGCCTCGACGACCGGCCGGTGCACGCCTTCACCCTCACCAACGACATCGAGTACATCGAGCCGAAGGCGCGGGTGTACTAGGGTCCGGGTTCCTAGTTGGCGAGCGGCAGGTAGTTGCCGAGCTCGGCCTTGATGCCGGTGCGGGCGAACAATTCCTGCGGGTTGAAATTCTCACGGCTGTGCAGCGCCGCCACCGCGGCGCGGGCGCCCTCGGTCGCGGTCGTGTCGCGCCATTCGGCGATCGTCATGATGACGGATTCGCCGGGGCCGGCGGGGTGCTCCAGCAAGAGGTCGCGGACGAAGCCGGGCTGCTGGCGCAGCACCGCGTGGGTCATGCGCACGCGGCCGATGAATTCGGCGCGTGCGGCGTCCGGAACGACGAAGCGGTCGATCCGGTAGAAGGGCTGCTGGTTGGTTGTCGTTGCGTCGTTCTCGGCCATCTGGTCCTCTTTTTTTTGCCGCTGCGGCCGGCGCCTTTGCGCCGTGACGACAAACCGGATAGAACCTCAAGTAAGGTTTAGGTCAAGAGGCGAACCATGTCCCGTTCCGCGGCTGGCCGACTTCCGCTGGATCTCAGTGTCGGCGAGGTTGCGCGGCGGAGCGGCGTCGCCGTCTCCGCCATCCATTTCTACCAGGCCGAGGGGCTGATCAGCGGCTGGCGGACGGCGTCCAACCATCGCCGCTATCCGCGCGGCGTGTTGCGCCGCATCGCCATCATCAAGGTCGCCCAGCGTGCCGGCATAACGCTGAAGGAGATCGGCGAAGCCTTCGCCGCGCTGCCGCGGGATGCGGTGCCCAGCGCGCAGGACTGGGCGCGGTTGTCGGCTCGCTGGAAGCGCGACCTCGACGAGCGCATCGACCGGCTGACGCGGCTGCGCGACCAAATTTCCGGCTGCATCGGCTGCGGCTGCCTGTCGCTCACCGACTGCCCCTTGCGCAATCCGGCCGATGTTCTGGCGGAAGACGGTCCGGGGCCGCGCATCCTCGATCCCTCGGCGTGACGGCCGTGGCGGTGCGCCGGCGCTGAACGCGCCGGCTACGGCCGGTTAACCAGCCGCATTAGTCAAGCCGCGCGATCATCGTGTTTGCACATGACGGTCGCCCGGCAATCTTCTATTCTTGCGCCAGTATCAAGGCCCGAAACGGCGTTATCCAGGGCTTAAGATCGCGGATTTCCGCGATTTTCCGGAGTTCACCGTTTCGTTTACCAATGGCGACCAGCATCGGTCGCCGCAGGAACCGTGTTCAGGCCGGAAATGACTTCCATGGCGTATGCAACACTTTCGTCCGTCGGCTCTACGGGCAGGCCGCTCGCCGAAAAGCTTGGCTATGCCCCCGGGTTAACCATCGCCTTCGTCGCCTTGCCCGATGAGCTGGCCGATCTGCCGACAAGCGTCGATTTCGGCAAGGTCGCGCGCCGCCAGGACTGGTCGCGCCCGCTCGGCCCAGCGCCCTTCGACATCATCCATGCCTTCACCACCAGCCGCACCGAACTCGCTGCCGGCCTGCCGCGCATGCGCCGCGGCATCCAGCCGGACGGCGCCATCTGGGTGTCGTGGCCGAAGCAGTCTTCCAGGGTGCCGACCGACGTGACCGAGGACGTCATCCGCGCCGTGGCTCTGCAGTCCGACCTGGTCGACGTCAAGGTGGCGGCGATCGACCATGTGTGGTCGGGCCTCAAGCTGGCGATCCGCGTCGACCGGCGCTGATCTCCCGGCTTGGCCTGGCCCGCTCCCGTCGGCTATAGAAGTCGGACGTGGAGACGGTAACGACATGGTCCAGCTGACGCTTCCCAAGAATTCCAAGATCGGCAAGGGCAAGGTGTGGCCCAAGCCCGCGGGGGCAAGCGACCTCGCCGAATACCGCGTCTATCGCTGGGATCCGGACGGCGGCGCCAATCCGCGCGTCGATACCTATTACGTCGACCGCAAGGCGTGCGGGCCGATGGTCCTCGACGGGCTCATCTGGATCAAGAACACCATCGATCCGACGCTGACCTTCCGCCGCTCCTGCCGCGAGGGGGTGTGCGGCTCCTGCGCCATGAACATAGACGGCTCGAACACGCTGGCCTGCACCAAGGCGATGGACGAGATTCACGGCGCCGTCGCCATCTATCCGCTGCCGCATCTGTCGGTGGTCAAGGATCTGGTCGCCGACCTCTCGACCTTCTATGCCCAGCACCGCTCGGTCGAACCGTGGCTGCATACCGTCACGCCCGAGCCGCAGAAGGAATGGCGCCAGAGCCACGAGGACCGCACCAAGCTCGACGGGCTCTATGAGTGCATCCTGTGCGCCTGCTGCTCGACCTCGTGCCCGTCCTACTGGTGGAACGGCGAGCGCTATCTCGGACCGGCGGTGCTGCTGCAGGCCTATCGCTGGCTGATCGACAGCCGCGACGAGGCGACCGGCGAGCGGCTCGACGATCTCGAGGACCCGTTCCGCCTCTACCGCTGCCATACCATCATGAATTGTGCCCAGACCTGCCCCAAGAACCTCAATCCGGCGAAGGCGATCGCCGAGATCAAGCAGATGATGGTCGAACGGCGGGTGTAGCTGTCTCGGCGCTCGCTTTTCTTGGGGTATCGCGGTCGCGCGTTCCGCGCTCCTCGCCTCTTGTTGGTATCCCGGTCGCGCCTGCGGCGCTCCACGCTCTTGCGTGTTTTGGTGTGTTTTGCCCATCTTTTGAGCCTGCCCAGTGCTTATAGGCCGCTCTTCGACCACCTATATGTATGGGCAAGTCAATCGCAGACGGAGGTGAGATCATGGACAAGGTATCCGAGATCACCGGCGCGCCGTGGTCGATTACGGCGGTCGACAAGCTCAAGGAGCTGTGGAATGCGGGGGTTTCGATCGAGGTGATCAGCCAGACGCTGCACCGCGAGGAACACGAGGTGCGCGCCAAAGCCGGCGAACTCGGCTTGCCGCAGCATGTCGAGGCGAAGTAATCTCTCGACCGGCTGGCCCGTATCGGGACAAATTCCGCCCCGGAAGGCTTGGCCTTTCGGGGCGTTTGCATTATGGCGTCGGCCATATTTGCCCGAAAGCCGCTACAATCACGCTGTAGGCAAACAAATCGTCGCCGCGGCTTGCGCAAAGAGGATGTGCCGATGGGACTGAAATACCGGACGTCAGTGCGTAGTCTGGTACCGGTGGTATTGGCCGCGACCCTTGCCGGGTGCGGCTCGTTCGGCGCCATTGGCCTGCCCTGGCAGCGCGCCCAGGCGCCGTCGCCGCTGAACCCGGCCGCTCAGCCGCCGGTTAAATCCTCCGCCCTGCCGCCGCCCGGTGACCAGCAACAGGCCGCCGTCGCGCCGGGCGCCACCGACGGTGTCGACAGCAGTGCACCGCTGGCCCAGCCACAGGTGGCCGACAATGCGCCGGCCGGTGCCGGCCAGATCGGCCGCACCGACCTTCTCGGCGGCTGGACGATCACCTCCGCCGGCAATTCCTGCCAGCTGTTCATGACGCTGACCAGCTGGACCGGCGGCTATCGCGCCTCGACGCGCGGCTGCAGCAGCACCGTCCTCAAATCGATCTCGGCGTGGAACCTGCAAGGCCGCCAGGTCATTCTGGCCGGTCAGGGCGGAACCCCGGTTGCGCATCTGGCCTCGTCGGGCAACAACCGTTTCGACGGGCAGGTCGACGGCCAGGGTACGGTGGTCTCCTTCTACCGCTGAGCACGCCGGCGTCACCAAGAGGCGGGGAGCGCCCTGGCGCGACTGGGAAGCAGACAATGAGCCAGCCGGGCCCGGGGGAAGCCCCGCTCGCTGCACGCTATCGCCAACTGGTCGCGACCGGTGCGATCACCGGCGATCCGGCGCAGGCCGCGGTCATCGACCGGCTGGAAGCCCTCAACCGTGCCCTCGTCGACCATCACACGGCGCGCCGCGGCAGCCTCATCGGCCGGCTCTTCGGCCCGCGCGAGACCGTACTGCGCGGGCTCTACATCCATGGCGAGGTCGGCCGCGGCAAGACCATGCTGATGGACGAGTTCTTCGCGCTGACCGCCGCCATCCCCAAGCGCCGCGTTCATTTCAACGAGTTCATGACCGAGACCCATGAGCGCATCCATGTCGTTCGCCAGAAGATCGACGGCGATCCGATCGTGCCGGTCGCCGCCATGATCGCCCATGAGGTGCGGCTGCTCTGCCTCGACGAATTCCAGGTCGAGGACATCGCCGATGCGATGATCCTGTCGCGGCTGTTCGAGCGCCTGTTCGCTGGCGGAACGGTGCTGGTCGCCACCTCCAACGTGCCGCCCGAGGAGCTCTATCGCGGCGGCCTCAACCGCAACCTGTTCCTGCCGTTCATCGGGCTCCTCAAGCACCACGCCGATGTCGTGCGTCTCGATGCCGAGGCTGACTACCGGCTCGGCAAACTCGCCGGCACGCCGGTCTATGTGACGCCGCTCGGGCCCGCCGCCACGCAGGCGCTCGACCGGCTGTGGCAGGCGCTGACGGCCACCGAACGGGGCGAGCCGGCGGCGCTCGCCTATAAGGGACGGCGGATCGCGGTGCCGCAGGCGGCGCGCGGCGTGGCGCGCTTCTCCTTCGCTGGCCTGTGCGAACAGCCGCTTGGCGCCGGCGACTATCAGCGGATCGCACGCACCTTCCACACGCTGGTGATCGACGGCATTCCGGTCATCGCCGATCAGCGCCGCGATGTCGCCCGGCGGCTGATCCTGCTCATCGACACGCTCTACGATCACCGGGTGAAGCTGATCGCTTCCGCCGCGGCGCCGCCGGAGGCGCTCTATACGGCCAGGAGCGGCGAGGAATCCTTCGCCTTCCGGCGCACCGTGTCGCGGCTCATCGAGATGCGTTCGGAGGCCTATCTCGGTGCGGCGCATGCGACCGGCACGCCGACAGCAGACTGAAAGGTGGCGGACGGCATTGTCGGTCGGTAAGTCCTCCGCCGCTCTTGCACCGCAGCATTAATCCGGCTAGTTCAAAAACTGCCGTTCAGATGCGGACGGCGGCCCCACGTCTTCACAAGGGATCTCCAAACCCATGGCCCGTGCGACGATCGCGCTCATCGGTGCCGGGCAGATCGGCGGCACGCTCGCCCATCTTGCCGGCCTCAAGGAACTCGGTGACGTCATCATGTTCGACGTGGTCGAGGGGGTCCCCGAGGGCAAGGCGCTCGACATCGCCGAGGCATCGCCGGTCGCCGGTTTCGACGCCAAGTTCGCCGGCACGTCGGCCTATTCCGCCATCAAGGGCGCCGACGTGGTCATCGTCACCGCCGGCGTGCCGCGCAAGCCCGGCATGAGCCGCGACGACCTGCTCGAGATCAATCTCAAGGTCATGGAACAGGTCGGCGCCGGCCTCAAGAAATATGCGCCCAAGGCCTTCGTCATCTGCATCACCAATCCGCTCGACGCCATGGTGTGGGCGCTGCAGAAGTTCTCCGGCCTGCCCAAGGACATGGTGGTGGGCATGGCGGGCGTGCTCGATTCGGCGCGCATGCGCTATTTCCTGGCGAGCGAATTCGATGTCTCGGTCGAGGACGTGACCGCCTTCGTGCTCGGCGGCCATGGCGACACCATGGTGCCGCTCACCCGTTTCTCCACCGTCGCCGGCGTCTCGCTCGACGAACTGGTCAAGATGGGCTGGACCACCAAGAAGCGGATCGAGGAGATCGTCCAGCGCACCCGCGACGGCGGCGCCGAGATCGTCGGCCTGCTCAAGACCGGCTCAGCCTTCTACGCGCCGGCCCATTCGGCCATCGCCATGGCCGAGAGCTATCTCAAGGACAAGAAGCGCGTGCTGACGCTCGCCGCCTGTCTCAAAGGCGAGTACGGCGTGCGCGACCGTTACATCGGCGTGCCGGCGGTGATTGGTGCCAAGGGCGTCGAGCGCATCATAGAAATCGACCTCAACAAGGCGGAACGGACAATGTTCGACAAGTCCGTTGCCGCGGTTGACGGATTGATCCACGCCTGCGTGAGAATTGTGCCCGCACTCGATAAATAAGCGGGCGGGCGAGCCGGGGAGGGGGTAAGGGCCGGCATGAATATCCATGAATACCAGGCCAAGGCGATCCTTGGTCAATTAGGTGCGCCAGTCGCCAAGGGCGCGCCGGCTTTCTCGGTCGAGGAAGCGGAGACGGCGGCAAGAGAGCTCCCCGGCCCCGTCTGGGTGGTCAAGGCGCAGATTCACGCCGGCGGGCGCGGCAAGGGCCGGTTCAAGGAGGCCGACGCTGGCGACAAGGGCGGCGTGCGCCTCGCCCGCTCGGTCGCCGAAGTGGCCGAAAACGCCCGCCAGATGCTGGGCAACACGCTGGTCACCAAGCAGAGCGGAGCCGCCGGCCGCGTCGTGCGCCGCCTCTATGTCGAGGACGGCTCGGCGATCGCGCGCGAGCTCTACCTCTCCGCCCTGGTCGATCGCACGACCAGCCGCGTCGCCTTCATCGCTTCGGCCGAAGGCGGCATGGACATCGAGGAGGTGGCGGCGACGGCGCCGGAAAAGATCGTCACCGTGCATGTCGATCCCGCCGCCGGCTACAGCCCGCATGTCGGCACCACGATCGCCTATGCGCTCGGGCTTTCCGGCCCTGCGGTGAAGCAGTGCGTGGCGCTGGTCGGCAAGCTCTATGCGGCGATGCTCGCCAAGGACATGAGCCAGCTCGAGATCAACCCGCTGGTGGTGACCGAGGGCGGCGATCTGCTCTGTCTCGACGCCAAGATCAATTTCGACGACAACGCGCTCTTCCGTCACCCGGACGTCGCGGAGCTGCGCGACCCGGACGAAGAGGACGCGCGCGAGGTCGAGGCGGCGAAATCCGATCTCAGCTATATCGCGCTCGACGGCACCATCGGCTGCATGGTCAATGGCGCTGGGCTCGCCATGGCGACCATGGACATCATCAAGCTCTACGGCGCCGAGCCGGCGAACTTCCTCGATGTCGGCGGCGGCGCCTCGCGCGAGAAGGTGACCGCGGCGTTCAAGATCATCACCGCCGATCCGCGCGTGAAGGGCATCCTGGTCAACATCTTCGGCGGCATCATGCGCTGCGACGTGGTGGCCGAGGGCATCGTGGCGGCGGTCAAGGAAGTTGGCCTTGCCGTGCCGCTGGTGGTCCGCCTGGAAGGCACCAATGTCGACGAGGGCAAGAAGATCATCACCGAGTCGGGCCTCAACGTGATCCCGGCCGATGATCTCGACGATGCCGCCCAGAAGATCGTCAGGGCGGTGAGCGGCTGATGTTCACGTCGACCAAAGAGTAGTCATGTCCATCCTCATCGACGCCTCCACCAAGGTCATCTGCCAGGGTTTCACCGGCAAGAACGGCACCTTCCATTCCGAACAGGCGATCGCCTACGGCACCAGGATGGTCGGCGGCACGACGCCCGGCAAAGGCGGCCAGAGCCATCTCGGCCTGCCGGTCTTCGATACGGTGCGCCAGGCGAAGGCGGCAACCGGCGCCGACGCCACGGTCATCTATGTGCCGCCGCCCTTCGCCGCCGATGCCATCCTCGAGGCCATCGCCGAAGAAATCCCGCTGATCGTGTGCATCACCGAGGGCATCCCGGTGCTCGACATGGTGCGGGTCAAGCGGGCGCTCGGCGGCTCGAGGAGCCGCCTCATCGGGCCGAATTGCCCCGGCGTGATGACGGCGAACGCGTGCAAGATCGGCATCATGCCGGGCAACATCTTCGCCGAGGGCTCGGTCGGCATCGTCTCGCGTTCAGGCACTCTCACCTATGAGGCGGTGTTCCAGACCACCAACGAGGGCCTCGGCCAGACCACCGCCGTCGGCATTGGCGGCGATCCGGTCAAGGGCATGGACTTCATCGAGGTGCTCGAGATGTTCATGGCCGACGACGCCACCCGGTCGATCGTCATGATCGGCGAGATCGGCGGCTCGTCGGAGGAAGACGCCGCGCAGTTCCTCAAGGACGAGGCGGCGCGCGGCCGCAGGAAACCGGTGGTCGGCTTCATCGCGGGCTTGACCGCGCCGTCGGGGCGGCGCATGGGCCACGCCGGTGCAATCATTGCGGGTGGCCGCGGCGGCGCCGGCGACAAGATCGAGGCCATGAAATCCGCCGGAATCGTGGTGTCGGACTCACCAGCCAGGATTGGCCGCACTCTGGTCGAAGTCTTGAAGAACTAGTGTTTGTGCCCATTTCATGCGTTGACCAAACGGTTGAAATCGAGACGATCGAGCGATAGAGCGTGGCTCGTGGCTGCGCGGTGAGAGAGAGCGGGGGGCAACCTCCCCGTAAATCGAAAAGATGGCACGTCAGGGCGCGAATCAGGCATTCGCGGCGACTTCCTTCCTTTACGGCGCGAACGCGCCTTACATAGAACAATTACAGGCGCGCTATGCCGTCGATCCCAGCTCGGTCGATGGGGAATGGCGCAGCTTCTTCGAAGGGTTGCAAGACGCCCCTGACGCGGTCAGGGCCGGCGCCAACGGGCCGCCGTGGCAGCGTTCGGACTGGCCGCCGGTGATGAACGGCGAGCTGGTCTCCGCCCTCGACGGCAACTGGCCGGCGCTGGAAACCGCTCTTGGCCAGCAGATCAGGGCCGGCGTGGCCAAGCGCGGCGTCGAGATCAGCGACGGCGCGGTCACCCAGGCGACGCGCGATTCGGTGCGCGCCCTGATGATGATCCGCGCCTACCGCATGCGCGGCCATTTCCACGCCAATCTCGACCCGCTCGGCCTGGCCGAACTGCCCAAGGAAAGCGAACTCGATCCGGCCTCCTACGGCTTCACCGAGGCCGACTGGGGCCGATACATCTTCCTCGACCACGTTCTCGGGCTGGAATTCGCCACCATCCCCGAGATGATCGAGATCCTGCGGCGCACCTACTGTTCGACGCTCGGCGTCGAGTTCATGCACATCTCCGATCCCGTCGAGAAGGCCTGGATCCAGGAGCGCATCGAGGGCCCCGACAAGGGCATCGACTTCACCACGATGGGCAAGAAGGCCATCCTCAACAAGCTGGTCGAGGCCGAGGGCTTCGAGCGCTTCATCGACGTGAAGTACACCGGCACCAAGCGCTTCGGCCTCGACGGCGGCAAATCGGTAGTGCCGGCGCTGGAGCAGATCATCAAGCGCGGCGGCAATCTGGGCGTGCGCGAGATCGTGCTCGGCATGGCCCATCGCGGCCGCCTCAACGTGCTCGCCCAGGTGATGGGCAAGCCGCATCGCGCCATCTTCCACGAATTCAAGGGCGGCTCGTCGTCGCCCGACGACGTGGCGGGCTCCGGCGACGTCAAGTACCACCTCGGCGCCTCGTCGGACCGCGAATTCGATGGCAACCGGGTGCACCTGTCGCTGACCGCCAATCCGTCGCATCTGGAAATCGTCGATCCGGTGGTGCTCGGCAAGGCGCGCGCCAAGCAGGACCAGCGGTCTGACGGGCCGCACACCGACATCGTGCCGCTCGAGGAGCGCGCCCGGGTGCTGCCGCTGCTCATCCACGGCGATGCCGCCTTCGCCGGCCAGGGCGTGGTCGCCGAGTGCCTCGGCCTGTCGGGCCTGCGCGGTCACCGCACGGCAGGCTCGGTCCATGTCATCATCAACAACCAGATCGGGTTCACCACCAACCCGCGCTTCGGGCGCTCCTCGCCCTATCCCTCCGACATCGCCAAGATGGTCGAGGCGCCGATCCTGCACGCTAACGGCGACGATCCGGAAGCGGTCGTCTATGCCGCCAAGGTGGCCACCGAGTTCCGCCAGAAGTTCCACAAGCCGGTGGTTGTGGACATGTTCTGCTACCGGCGCTTCGGCCACAACGAGGGCGACGAGCCGGCCTTCACCCAGCCGCTGATGTACAAGGCGATCGGCAGCCACCCGACGACGCTGGAGATCTACGGCAAGAAGCTGGTCGAGGAAGGGCTGGTGACCGCCGACGAAATCGACGAGAACAAGGCCCACTGGCGCGCGACGCTGGAAGCCGAGTTCGAGGCGAGCTCGAACTACCGCGCCAACAAGGCCGACTGGCTCGACGGCGCCTGGTCCGGCATCAAGGTCGCCGAGGCCGGCGACGGGCCGCGGCGGGGCGCTACCGCGGTGCCGCTGGAGACGCTGCGCGAAGTCGGCGCCAGGCTCACCGATCTGCCGAAGACTTTGACGGTCCACCGCACGATCCGACGCTTCATCGACAACCGCCAGAAGGCGATCGAGAGCGGCCGCAGCATCGACTGGTCGACAGGGGAAGCGCTCGCTTTCGGCACGCTGCTCGCCGCCGGCAGCCCGGTCCGCCTGTCGGGCCAGGATGTCGAACGCGGCACCTTCTCGCAGCGCCATTCCGTGCTCTACGACCAGGAGACCGAGGAGCGCTTCATCCCGCTCAATCACGTCGCCGAAGGGCAGGCCGCGCTTCGAGGTCATCAACTCGATGCTGTCGGAGGAGGCGGTGCTCGGCTTCGAGTACGGCTATTCGCTGGCGGAACCCGCGGCGCTGATCATGTGGGAGGCGCAGTTCGGCGACTTCGCCAACGGCGCCCAGGTGATCATCGACCAGTTCATCTCGGCGGGCGAAAAGAAGTGGCTGCGCATGTCGGGCCTGGTCTTGCTGCTGCCGCACGGCTACGAGGGCCAGGGGCCGGAGCATTCCTCCGCGCGGCTCGAGCGCTACCTGCAGCTTTGCGCCGAGGACAACATCCAGGTCGCCAATCTGACGACGCCGGCCAACTACTTCCACGCGCTGCGCCGCCAGCTCCAGCGCGACTTCCGCAAGCCGCTGGTGGTGATGACGCCGAAATCGCTTCTGCGCCACAAGCGGGCGGTGTCGCGGCTGGAGGAGATGGGGCCGGGTTCGTCCTTCCATCGCCTGCTGTGGGACGACGCCGAAATCCTCAAGGGCGAGAAGATCAAGCTGGTGCCCGACGAGAAGATCCGCCGGGTCGTGCTTTGCTCGGGCAAGGTCTATTACGACCTCTACGAGGAGCGCGAGACGCGCGGCATCGACGACGTCTACCTGCTGCGCATCGAGCAGCTCTATCCGTTCCCGGCCAAGGCGCTGATCACCGAGCTTTCGCGTTTCCGCCAGGCGGATATGGTGTGGTGCCAGGAGGAGCCCAAGAACATGGGGGCCTGGTCGTTCGTTGCGCCTTATCTGGAATGGGTGCTGGGCAGCATCGGTGCGGAGCAGCGCGCGGCGCGCTATGTCGGCCGGGCCGCTTCCGCCGCGACGGCGACCGGACTGATGAGCAAGCATCTGGCACAACTCGCGAGCTTCCTCGACGAAGCCCTTGCCGCATAGGCGGCGGCAGGACCGGAGACAAGGACAAATGGCGACCGAAATTCGTGTTCCAACGCTCGGCGAATCGGTGACCGAGGCGACCGTCGGCCAATGGTTCAAGAAGGTTGGCGATGCCGTCCGGGCCGACGAGCCGCTGGTCGAGCTGGAGACCGACAAGGTGACGCTGGAAGTGCCGGCGCCGGCCGCCGGCGTGATTTCGGCGATTGCGGTCAAGGATGGCGCCACGGTCAATGTCGGCGCGGTGCTGGGCTCGATCGAGGCCAATGGCGCGGCGCACGAGGATCGCGGAACCCCGGCCTATGCCGGCGCGCCCGACGAGAAGACCGGCACCACGAGGCCGATCGCCGCCGGGGCCGCCACCATCAGGCTGCGCGAGGCCGATCAGACCGGCAAGGGCGCCGGAACCCCGTCGCCGGCGGCGCGCAAGGCGCTTGCCGAGGCCGGCGTCGAACCCGGTCGCGTCGGCGGCACCGGCAAGGATGGCCGCGTCACCAAGGCAGATGCGCTGGCCGCAATCGAAGGCCTGGCGGCCCTGGCGCCGGCTCCCGCCCGGCCGCCGGCTGCACCGGTGGCGCGGGCGCCGTCGCCGACGAACGACGTGGCACGCGAGAACCGCGTGGCGATGACGCGGCTCCGCCAGACCATCGCCCGCCGCCTCAAGGAGGCGCAGAACACCGCGGCGATGCTGACCACCTTCAACGAGGTGGACATGACCAACGTCATGGCGCTGAGAAGCCAGTACCGCGACCTCTTCGAGAAGAAGCACGGCGTCAAGCTCGGCTTCATGGGCTTCTTCGTGAAGGCCTGCGTGCAGGCGCTGAAGGAAATCCCGGCGGTCAACGGTGAGATCGACGGCACCGACATCATCTACAAGAACTACTACCACCTGGGCATTGCGGTCGGCACCGACAAGGGCCTGATCGTGCCGGTGGTGCGCGATGCCGACATGAAGTCGCTCGCCGAAGTCGAGAAGACCATCGGCGACCTCGGCAAACGGGCGCGCGACGGCCGGCTCGCCATCGAGGAGCTGCAGGGCGGCACCTTCACCATCACCAATGGCGGCATCTACGGCTCGCTGATGTCGACGCCGATCCTCAATTCGCCGCAGTCGGGCATCCTCGGCATGCACAAGATCCAGGAGCGGCCGGTGGTGGTCGGCGGCAAGGTCGAGGTGCGGCCGATGATGTATCTGGCGCTGTCCTACGATCACCGCATCGTCGACGGCAAGGACGCGGTGACCTTCCTGGTGCGCGTCAAGGAGAGCCTGGAAGACCCGCAGCGTCTCGTGCTCGACCTGTAGAGGTCACGCGCGTCCGGGCTTCGGCTCATGCGCAAGGCTTGGCTCCGGCACCTGATGCTGGCGGCCGCGCTGATTTCCGCCCCGGTCGCACGGGCGGCCGCGCCACCGAGCGCGGAAGACTATCTGAGGGTGCTCGCCAACGGGCCATGGCCGCTGGAAATCCTCGCCTACTGCTATGCGACCGTCGACAAGGATCCGTTCTTCCGCGAGGTCGGCACCCGCTGGCGGGCGCGCAACGACGGTCTGCTGGCGACGGTCGCGCAGAAGGCGGCGGACGTCGACATTCCCGACGCGGTGCGCCGCGCGGCGGACGCCGCGGCGCTCGGTGCCATCGAGCGGCTGGTCGGGAGGCAATACGACAAGCCGGCCTGGTGCCGGACGATTGCCGGCGTGATCGACGGCGGCGCCTACGACATCGACCGGCGCAGTGACCTCGCGGCGGCACTCAAACGCATCTTCGGTCGTGACTAGAAAATAGGCACGCGCAACCATGCGGCATTTCTACATACGGCGCCCGGGCGCGGGGTGCGTTATTCAGGATGAACCGGTCGGAGCTTCCGGCGTTGCTGAGACGCAAGGCTGTTGCGTGCGAATGAACGCTGACACGAAGCCGCCCAGCCGTTATCAGTCTGGCGGCATGCCAGACCCTCGCTAGCGGAGTGAAGTCCTTGGCCTACGATCTTGCCGTCATCGGCAGCGGACCCGGCGGCTATGTGTGCGCCATCAAGGCCGCCCAGCTCGGTCTCAAGGTGGCCGTCATCGAGAAGATGCCGACCTACGGCGGCACCTGCCTGAACATCGGCTGCATCCCGTCGAAGGCGCTCCTGCACGTCTCGGAGCAGTTCGAGGCGGTCGGTCATTCCTTCGCCGGCTTCGGCATCAAGGTCGGTGCGCCTGAACTCGACCTCGCCACCATGATGGGTCACAAGGACGGCGTCGTCGAGGCGAACACCTCCGGCGTCACATTCCTTTTCAAGAAGAACAAGATCGACGCCTTTCAGGGCACCGGCGTGATCGCCGGTCCGGGCAAGGTGCGGGTCATGGACGTCGACGGCAACGAGCAGATGACCGTCGAGGCGGCGAACATCGTGATTGCCACCGGCTCGGACGTGGCGCCGCTCGGCGGCGTCGAGATCGACGAGGAACGGGTGGTGACCTCGACCGGCGCGCTCTCCCTGGCGAGCGTGCCGAAGCGGCTGATCGTGGTCGGCGCCGGGGTGATCGGCCTCGAACTCGGTTCGGTGTGGCGGCGGCTGGGCGCCGAGGTGACGGTGGTCGAGTTCCTCGACCGCGTGCTCCCTGGCCTCGACGGCGAGGTCGGCAAGACCGCGCAGCGCATCTTCACCCGCCAGGGCATGACGTTCCGCCTGTCGAGCAAGGTCGCTTCGGTCGACAAGAGCGGCGAGGTGCTGAAGGTCGCGGTCGAGCCGGCGGCGGGCGGCGACGGCGAGATCCTCGAGGCGGACGTGGTGCTGGTCGCCATCGGCCGGCGGCCCTACAGCGACGGACTCGGCCTCGACGAAGCCGGGATCAAGCGCGACGAGCGTGGCTACATCCTGGTCGACGACCATTATCAGACGGCGGTCCCCGGCATCTATGCCGTCGGCGACGTCATCGGTGGCCTCATGCTCGCGCACAAGGCGGAGGACGAGGGCGTCGCCGTGGCCGAGATCCTCGCGGGCCAGGCGGGCCACGTGAACTACGGCGTCATTCCGAACGTGGTCTACACGACGCCGGAGATCGCCTCGGTCGGCAAGACCGAGGAGGAGCTGAAGCGGGAGGGCACCGAATATCGCAGCGGGCGGTTCCCGTTCTCGGTCAACGGCCGGGCGCGCGCCATGGGCGAGAAGGACGGCTTCGTCAAAGTGCTGGCCGCGGCGGCAACCGACCGGGTGCTCGGCGTCCACATCATCGGCCCCTTCGCCGGCGAACTGATCCAGGAGGCTTCGGTGCTGATGGAATTCGCCGGTTCGGCGGAGGACCTCGCCCGGGTCTGCCACGCCCACCCGACGCTGTCCGAGACGGTCAAGGAGGCGGCGCTCGCCGCCTGGTTCAAGCCGATCCACATGTGAAACGAAAGAAGCGCCGGTGGCAGCCGGCGCTTCTTCCTCACGCGGTTCGCCGTGGCGTCAGGCGATCCGGTGTTCGTCGGCAAGTTCCCCGAGGTAGGTCAGGACCATTTGACGGAGCTTTGCCGAGGCGACCGGCTGAGCCGGCTGGGGTGCCACGGACGCCATGGTCATCTGGTGGAACTCGCAGGCCGAGGCGCTACCGACGCCGAAGAGCATCGCCAGCGCAATTGCGGAGGGGGCTAGGATTTTCATCGGGCACCTCCGGTGCTGGGCCGGTCGCTGCCGGCCACCAGAGAGGCTACGCTCGGGTCGTGCCCGACGGAAGGACGCCGGCGATCACAAGGTTGCGAGGAAAAGGTGACAGAAAAGGCGCCGCGGGGGTCCGCGGCGCCTCTCTACTCATTGAGACAGCGACTTATTTCTTCTTGAAGTGGAAGAGCGCCGCGAGGAAGTCGTGGATCGGGTGAACGGTGGTCGCGGCGACCACATGGTGCTTGTGGAAGAAGAAGGCGCTGGCCGGCGTGGCGGTCGCGGCGACAGCGAAGCCGAGGACCAACGCGATCGAGGCGGTGCGGATCAGGCTCATAGGAATTCCCCCTTTTGCCGGGTCGGACGCGCGACCCGCAAGGACAATAGCCGGCGGAAAGCCTTCCGGAAAGCCCGGACATCTGCCGTAAACGACGCCTATACGGCGGCTTCGCGCCGGTCGGCCCGGTCGCCAATCTCATCGTGGTCGAGCGCGCCCGGCGCGAAGGCGCTGACCGATCAGCTTCTGGTCCCATTTCCGCGTCGGTGCGCCGCTCGCCGTGCTGACCATCGCCTTCGGCGCCATGGTGGCCGTCATGAGCCGCCGCCATGGACGGTACCGCCGAGGTAACCAGGTAACGTCGGCGTCCGTCCTTCCAATCCGGCGCGAAAAGGTCATCTAGCGGCCGTGGATGCGCGACAGCCTTGCCGCAGAATGGAGATGACCAGTGACTGACGGAAAACCGACTCTTCTGGTGACCGGCGCCAGCGGCCAGCTTGGCCGGCGCGTGGTCGAGCTGCTGCTGGAGCAGGATGCCGGCCACATCGTGGCGGCGACGCGCGATCCGGCCAAGCTCGATGCGCTGGCAAAGCGCGGCGTCGAGGTCCGCCGCGGCGATTTCGACGATGCCGCGACGCTGGCGGCGACCTTTGCCGGCGCCGATCGGGCGCTGCTGATCAGCACCGATGCGGTTGGACGGTCGGGCGGCCGCAAGCAGCATCACGGCGTCGCGGTCGACGCCGCCGTGGCGGCCGGCGTCAGGCACATCCTCTACACTTCGGGGCCGTCGCCGCACCCCGATTCGGAATTCGCGATCGCCGACGATCACTACTGGACCGAGCAGGCGATCGCCGCGAGCCCGGTCGGCTGGACCATTCTGCGCAACAACCTCTATGCCGAGGTGGCGCTGATGGGCGCTCGCGGTGCGCTGGCGAGCGGCAAGCTTCTGACGGCGGCCCATGGCGGGGCGCGCGGCTACGTTGCCCGCGAGGACTGCGCCCGCGCCGCGGTGGCGGCGCTGCGGGATAGCTTCGACGGCAGACGCATCCTCGATATCACCGGCCCGGCAGCGGTGACCCAGGCGGAGCTCGCGACAATGGTCAGCGCCGTCGCCGGCCGTCCCATCGCGGTGGTTGACATGGATGCAGACGCGCTGCGTCAGACGCTGATCGGCTTCGGCGTGCCCGAGGCGGTGGCGGGCATGTACGCCGCCTTCGACCGCGAAGCGTCGCAGGGCTATTACGCGATCTGCACCGATGCGGTGGAGAGGCTCACCGGCAAGCCGCCGATGGCGCTCTCCACCTTCCTCGAACAGAACCGCGCCGCCCTGCTCGACAACAAGGCCTGAGAGCTGCGGCCGGCGTCGCGGCGGTTCCGCGGCGCCGGCCCCGGCTTTCGTCAGCGCGACCGCTCGGCAAGGGTGAACCAGGCGACGCCGGCCAATACCAGCGCGGCGCCGAACATGCCGGCCGGGCTCAGCGTTTCGCCGAGGAAGACGGTCGCGAGCACGATGGTTACCACCGGCGAGACGGTGCCGATGGCGGCGTTGGCCTGGGCCGAGATGCGATGCAGCGCGGCGCTGAGGAAGAAGGACGGCAGCACGGTGGCGCCGATGGCGAGATAGACTGAGAGCCAGAAGACATGTGGGCTCACCACCAGGTCGGCGGGCGGATGGCCGGCGAGGAAGGTGACGAAGGCGCCCACCGCTGCGCCGCTCATGGCAATGCAGGTAAAAAGCCGCGGGCCCATGACGGTGATCACCGGCTTGGCGAGCAGCTGATAGAAGGCGAAGGCCAGCGCCGAGCACAGCACCAGTCCGGCGCCGAGAACGGCGTTGGAGCCGCCGCTTTCCAGCTTCTCGACGAAGATCAGCGCCAGGCCGGCATAGCTGACCAGGATCGCGCCGACCGCTTTCAGCCGCATTGGCTGGCGGAAGAACAGCGCCCCGAAGATCACCACGAAGAGCGGATAGGTGAACAGGATCAGCCGCTCGAACTGGGCGGAGATGAATTCCAGGCCGAGGAAGTCGGTGTAGCTGGCGAACCAGTAGCCGAGCACGCCGACTAGCGCCGCCTGCAGCAGGGTCACGCGCGATGGCAGCGGCCGGCCCCGCCGCCGCAGATCCCGGATCGCCAGTGCTCCGATGGCGACATAGAAGGGCACCGACAGGGCCATGCGCAGGGCGAGCAGCGTCGCCGCATCGACCGTCCCGCCGTAGGCGAGCTTGATCGCAATCGCCTTGGTCGAGAAGAGGATCGCGCCGATGGCGGCGAAGGCATAGCCGAGTTCGACATAGCCGGGCGCGGCGGCGGCCGGTTGGGTCGGCGGAGAGCTGTCTTCGGTCGAGGCTGTCATCAGGCGATCATCCATTTGATTTTCGGGACGATCGCTGGGGCTGGCTCCACCGGGGCGCGATCATCCGCGCTGCCGGTGGGTCGTGAATCACACGCCGCCGGGCCGCGCGAGGGCGCGGATAATAAGCCAGAGATGGGCGGCGGCGGTGAACATGGGGCGGCTGACGTAGCACGCCGGGGAATTGGCGGCAAATCAGGCGCGCGGATGGGCCTTGTCATAGGCCGCCATCAGCCGCTCGGTGTCGACGCCGGTATAGATCTGGGTGGTCGACAGGCTGGCATGGCCGAGCAGCTCCTGGATGGCGCGCAGATCCCCGCCATTGGCGAGCAGATGGGTGGCGAAGGAGTGACGCAGCGCATGCGGCGTTGCCGTCGGCGGCAGGCCGAGCGCGCCGCGCAGCTTCTCCATCGCCCGCTGGACGATGCGCGGGTTGAGCGGCCCGCCGCGGGCGCCGACGAACAGCGGCCCGTCGTGGCCGGGCCGATAGGGGCACTGGCGGAGATAGTCGGCGATGGCCGCGGCGACCACCGGCAGCACCGGCACGATGCGCTCCTTGTTGCCCTTGCCGCGCACGCGCAGCGCGTCGTTGGCGCCGCGCGGCGCCTCGCCGCGCTTGATCGCCAGCGCCTCCGAGATGCGCAGGCCGGAGCCGTAGAGCAGCGCGAGGATGGCGGCGTTGCGGGCGGCGATCCACGGCTCGTCGTCGAGCGCGTTCTCGACCGCGATCGTCTCCAGCGCGGCGGTCGTGGTCAGTGGCTTGGGCAGGGTGCGCTTGGCGCGGGGCGGGCGGATGGCGCGTAGCGCCGCGCCGTTGGCGTGGCCGTCGCGTTCGAGGAAGCTGACAAACGAGCGGATGCCGGCGATGCCGCGGGCAAGCGTGCGCGAGCCGGCGCCGTCGTTGCGCCGGTCGGCCATGAAGGCGCGGATGTCGGTGGTGGCGAGCGCGCCCATGTCGGCCAGCGTCGGCGGGTTGCCGAGATGGCCGGTGAGGAAGCGCAGGAACTGCGCGACGTCGCGCGAATAGGCTTCCACCGTCTTGTCGGCCAGCCGGCGTTCGCTGGAAAGATGCCGCCGCCAGCGCTCGACGGCCTTGGCGAGGCCGGGCGTGGCGAAGACGAGCGGGGCGTCCGAGGGGGCGATTCGCGCCATGGGACGAGTGTAGGCCGGAGGCCGGTGAAAGGCGGGTAAATGCCGCAAGCGCCCGCCGGCGCGGCAATTTGGCTTTGCCTCCGGCCACCGGCCCGGCCCATAGTAGGCGAAACGCTTCAGAAAAAGCCTGATCCACAAGGGAGGACGACATCATGGCGACACCCATCACACGGCGCGGCCTTGCCGCCCGGGCCGCGGCGGCGGCACTGCTGACCTTGTCATTGGGCGCGGTGGCGGTGGCCGCAGAAGCGCCGGCACCGCTCGACCCGCCGCAGAAGGTGAAGGTCGCCTATGTGCCGATCATGAAGTTCGCGACCCTGTACGTCGCGGCCGGCCGCGGGCTCTTCAAGAAATACGGCCTCGATGTCGATATCGAGCGGGTGAAGTCGGGCACCGAGGCCATCGCCTTCCTCACCCAGGGGTCCATCGACGTCGGCGGCATCGCCATCGTCACGTCGCTGTGGAACGGCTGGAACCGCGGCATGGACATCCGCATCATCGCGCCGGGCGCGCTGGAGCCCTTCGAGAACAGCCCGACCAAGCTGGTGGTGCGCAAGGCGCTGAAGGACGGCGGCAAGGTCAAGGACATCGCCGACCTCAAGGGGATGAAGGTGGCGGTGGCCGGCGGGCCGGGCAGCGGCGGCGAATACCTGCTCGCCAAGGCGCTGGAGCGCGCCAAGCTGACCATCCGCGACGTGGAGGCAATCAATCTCGGCAATGCCGACATGCCGCCGGCCTTCGAGAACGGCTCGATCGACGCCGCCATCCTCGGTTCGCCCTATGCCGACCAGGTGATCGAGAGCGGCAACGGCGTGGAGCTTGCCGGCGACCTGACGCCCGGCCTGATGACCGTCGCCTTCGTCGGCTCCGGCAAGTTCGTCACAGAGCGGCCCGAGGTCGCGCAACGCTTCGTGCTGGCGCTGACGGAAGCCGCGCGCATGATGCAGGGCGACGCCTATCTGTCGCAGGAAAACATCGACGCCTACCTCACCTACACGAACTCGACCGAGGACGCGCTGCGCAAGGGCAGCCCGGTGCTCTACGACCCGAACATGGCGATCCCCGTCGACGGGCTGGCCGACGTCGAACGCGTCCACCGCGAGAACGGGCGCACCGACTACACCGAGCCGCTCGACATCTCCAAGGTGGTCGACGACAGCTTCGTCAAGCAGGCGCTCGACGTTCTCGGTCCCGCCAAGTAGTCGGCGCTGCCGGCGGGAGACGCACTCTCCCGCCGGCGCTCATGTCCCGAGTTCCACTGATGATTTCTCCGGTCTCCCAGACCGCGCCAGAGCCGAAGATCGTCTCGCGCGCCGTCGGCAAGGTCTATGAGACCGCGCGCGGGCCGATGACGGCGCTGACCGATTTCGACCTCGACGTCGCCGAGGGCGAGTTCGTGGCGATCGTCGGCCCGTCCGGCTGCGGCAAGTCCACCTATCTGCGCATGCTTGCCGGGCTCGACCACCACACCTCGGGCAGGCTGGAGATCCGCCCCGGCGCCGACCCGGCGAAGCCGCTGAACAGCGTCGTCTTCCAGGAATATGCGATCTTCCCGTGGAAGACCGTGCTCGACAACGTCGCCTTCGGCCTCGAGATGCGCGGCATCGGCAAGGCGGAGCGGCTGGAGATCGCCGCCGCCTGGCTGGAGCGCGTCGGCCTGAGGAAATTCGCCGGCTACTACCCGCACCAGATTTCCGGCGGCATGAAGCAGCGGGTGTCAATCGTGCGGGCGCTCGCCAACGACCCGGAAGTGCTGTTGATGGACGAGCCGCTCGGCGCGCTCGACGCGCAGACGCGCATCGTCCTGCAGGAGGAGCTGCTGCGCATCTGGGAGGAGACGCGCAAGACCGTCGTCTACATCACCCACTCGATCGACGAGGCGGTGCTGCTCGGCGACCGGGTGATCCTGATGACCGCCCATCCCGGCCGCAATCTGGCGAGCTTCACCGTCGATATCCCGCGGCCGCGCAATACCGACACGCTCAACACGCCGGCCTTCGCCGAACTCAGGGGTGAGATCTGGCATCGGCTGTCGAAAGAGGTCGCCCGCGCCATGGAGGAGCAGGCATGACGGCGGGAACCCGAGGCGGGCCGGGCCGGCCGAACCTGTGGCCGGGCGTGCTGGCGTTTGCTGCCGGGCTTGTCGTGTGGAACGCGGTCTTCTTCACCGCGGGCCTGTGGTGGCGCTTCTGGTGGCTGGGACTTGCCGGCGACTTCGCCCTGGTGGTGATGATCGCGGAGCGCATCGGGCGCATGGTGCCGCCGGTCCATCGCCGCCTCTACGAGCGCACGCTGGCCTTCGGGTTTCCGGTGCTGGGGCTGGTCGCCTGGCAGCTCATCGTCGATGCCGGAATCCTCAGCCCGACATGGTTTCCGCCGCCCACCCACATCGCCAAGGCGCTGTGGGAGCTCACCATCAGCTACGACAAGTTCAACCACACCAGCCTCTTCGGCAGGCCATGGCTGATCCCCGAAGCCTGGCAGCAAAACGGACTTGCCGGTGTCTGGGGCCTGTTCACCGAAAGCCATGTGTGGATCACGCTTGCCCGCGTCGCCATCGGCTTCGTCCTCGGCGCCATTCCGGGCCTGCTGCTCGGCGTGCTGATGGGCATCAACCAGACGATCCGGCTGATGCTCGACACGACGCTCTCGGCCGTCTACGTGCTGCCCAAGATCGCCATCTTCCCGCTGGTCATGCTGATGTTCGCCGATCCCTTCGGCGAGGGGCCGAAGATCGCCGTGGTGGCGATCTCGGTGTTCTTCCTGGTGGCCATCAACACCATGGCCGGCGTGCGCGACATCGACCCGGTGTTCATCCAGGCCGGGCGCAACTACGGGGCGCGCGGCGTCAAGCTGCTCTGGCACGTCATCCTGCCGGCGGCGCTGCCGATCATCTTCGCCGGGCTCAGGCTGGCGCTGGGCACGGCGCTGGTGGTCATCATCGCGGTCGAGTTCCTGCGCGCCAAGCAGGGCGTCGGCTTCATGACCTACTACTACTGGGAGGTCCTCATCCCCGAGAAGATGTATGCCGGGCTGTTCATCGTCATGGTGCTCGGCGTGCTGCTAACCGGTGTGCTGCATTGGGCCGAGCGCAAGATCATGCCCTGGCAGGGGTAGGCCCCAGTCGCCCGGCCATTCCATGATCGAGTCGACCCGGTCGGGATAGAAGGCGAGGTGGTCCTTGATGGCGGCGACCGCCGCGTAGGGCGCCTCGTAGGTCCACGCCGCGTTCACCGAGCGCGTCCCCCCGAGGGCGATGCTGTAATAGGCACAATCGCCCTTGTACGGGCAGTAGGTGGCGTGGCTGCTGCGTGTGAGCAGCGCCATGTCGACGTCCCGGCGCGGAATGTAGAAGACCGGCCGGCGGGACGCTTCGCGGAGCACGAGCGCCCTGCTGCTGTCGGCAATCACCTTGCCGGCGACCGTGACCACGATCGGGCTCGCGCTTGGCGCGATGGTGATGGCGTGGTGCGCGTCGGGAATCCTGATCGATCTGTTCATCAGTAGGCCTCCCTATGGGATCGCCCCCCTGAGATCGCCCCGATGATTCCAGTGATTCCCATGTGGTGCGCTGGCGCACGCCGTCAATGGCTGCCGGGCGCTCGCGCTGCACGTTTTCGCGCCACCCGCGCAAGGCGGGGCGTGGCGCCTACTTCACCACCAGCCGGCACAGCAGCGTGTTGTTGGTCTTGAGGTCCGGCCCCCAGATGAATTGTGCGTCGCGGTTCCAGCGGATGCGGTCGTAGCGCGCGGCAAAAGCATCGTATCCCCCCGATTGAACGTGTGCCGTTCAACCCGTTAAGGGCGATTCAGGCGGGATGGTCAACCGCGCGGCCCGCCGGACAACCAGCCGGGTGCGGCGGCGTGGCGGTCGGTCCATGCGCGCCGGCGCGGGCGAGACGCTTCCCGCCCGCCCGTTTCGGCGCCGATCCTATACGATCGTCTGGCCGGTCTTCTTCCAGTCGGCGAGGAAGCTCTCCAGCCCCTTGTCGGTCAGCGGGTGCTGGGTGAGCTTCTTGAGCACCGCCGGCGGAATAGTGGCGACGTCGGCGCCGATCATGGCCGCCTGCTTGACGTGGAGCGGCGTGCGGATGGAGGCGGCGAGGATCTCGGTGTGGAGAGCGTCGTAGTTGTCGTAGATCACACGGATCTCGCGGATCACATCCATGCCGTCGGAGCCGATGTCATCGAAGCGGCCGGCGAAGGGCGAGATGAAGGTGGCGCCCGCCTTGGCGGCGAGCAGCGCCTGAGTGGCGGAGAAGCACAGCGTCACATTGACCATGGTGCCCTTGGAGGAGAGCGCCTTGCAGGCCCTGAGGCCGTCCCAGGTGAGCGGCACCTTGATGGTGACGTTCTTGGCGATGGCGGAAAGCTTGGCCGCCTCGGCCATCATGCCGTCGAAATCGGTGGCGGCGACCTCGGCCGAGACCGGGCCCGGCACCGCCTCGCAGATCTCGGCGATCACGGTCATGATCGGCCGGCCGGCCTTGGCAATCAGCGTGGGATTGGTGGTGACGCCGTCGAGCAGGCCGGTGGCGGCAAGTTCGCGGATCTCGCCAACATCGGCGGTATCGACGAAGAACTTCATGGCATTCCTCCTGAAATCTCGGCTTCGGCGGCCATAGCCGGAATGGGACGGCCGGTTGATCGGCCTTTCCTTTAGCCGAATCCGGCGCCATCGTCAGCCTGTACACGCAAAACCAGCCAGGGGATTCGCGAGAAAAGTGGCCGGCGAATCGATCGTTTCGGTGCTGGTACCGGTTGCGGTGGCCGCACCCTATACCTATCGCGCGCCGGCCGGCTGCCAACCCGGCGCCATTGTCAGCGTGCCGCTGGGGACACGCGACGTGGTGGGGGTCGTCTGGGACGATCCGCCCGACGCAAGCGTCGGTCACAACCGGCTTCGGCCGATCAACGGCAGCTTCGACGCGCCGCCGCTCCGCCAGGAAATCCGCCGTTTCGTCGATTGGGTGGCGGACTACACGCTGACCTCCCGCGGCATGGTGCTGCGCATGGTGATGCGTGCGCCGGGCGCGCTTGAGCCGGAGGCGCCGGTGCCGGGGGTGCGGCTCGCCGGGCCGCCGCCGGAGCGATTGACGCCGGCCCGCCAGCGGGTGCTGGCGATTCTGGAGGAGACTGCACAAGAGGCGTGGAGCGCGGAACGCGCGGCGGGGAAGGAAAAAGAGGCGTGGAGCGCGGAACGCGCGACGGGGAAGGAAAAAGAGGCGTGGAGCGCTGAAGGCGCGGCGGGGAAGCAGACGAATCCCGCCTGGACGAAGAGCGGTCTTGCCGCGGCGGCCGGCGTCAGCCCCGGCGTGGTGCAGGGGCTGGTGGCGGCCGGCACGCTGGAAACCGTGTCGATGCCGGCGCGGCCGGTGGCGCTGCCGCCCGATCCCGACTATGGCGCGCCGGAGCTCAACGTGGGCCAGGCGGCCGCTGCCGACCATCTGCGCAAGATGGTGACGGCCGGCGGCTATTCGGTGACGCTCATCGACGGGATCACCGGCTCGGGCAAGACCGAGGTCTATTTCGAGGCGGTGGCCGCGGCGGTAAAGGCCGGACGGCAGGTGCTGATCCTGCTGCCGGAAATATCGCTGACCGCCGACTTTCTCGAACGCTTCGGCCTGCGCTTCGGCACGCGGCCGGCCGAGTGGCATTCGGAGGTCGCGCCGCGCGCCCGCGAGCGGGTGTGGCGCGGGGTCGCCGACGGCACGCTGCAGGTGGTGGTCGGCGCGCGTTCGGCGCTGTTCCTGCCCTTCGCCGAGCTCGGTCTCGTCGTCGTCGATGAGGAGCACGACCTCGCCTACAAGCAGGAGGAGCGCGCCTTCTATTCGGCGCGCGACATGGCGGTGGTGCGTGGCCATCTCGCCGGCTTTCCGGTGGTTCTGTCCTCGGCGACGCCCTCGATCGAATCGCGGGTCAATGCCGATGCCGGGCGCTACACGCGCATCCTTTTGAGCGACCGCTACAAGGCGGCGGCGCTGCCGGCGATCGAGGCGGTCGACATGCGCCACGACCAGCCGGAGAAGGGCCGCTTCCTGTCGCCACCGCTGGTCGCGGCGGTCGGCGAAACCCTGGCGCAGGGCGAACAGGCGCTGCTCTTCCTCAACCGGCGGGGCTATGCGCCGCTGACGCTCTGCCGCACCTGCGGTCACCGCTTCCAGTGCCCCAACTGCTCCACCTGGCTGGTCGAGCACCGCTTCCGCGGGGTGCTGCTCTGCCACCATTGCGGCCATTCCGAGCGGCGCCCGGAAGCCTGTCCGTCCTGTGGCGATACGGAGAGCCTGGTGCCCATCGGCCCCGGCGTCGAAAGGCTGGCGGAGGAGGCGGCGGCGCGCTTTCCGGAGGCGCGCACGATCGTGCTATCCAGCGACCTCACCGGCGGCATCGACCGGATGCGGCTGGAGCTTGCCTCGATCGCCAAAGGCGAGGTCGATCTCGTCATCGGCACCCAGCTCGTCGCCAAGGGTCACAACTTCCCCTTCCTCAAGCTGGTCGGCGTGGTCGATGCCGATCTCGGCCTCGCCCATGGCGACCTGCGTGCGGCGGAGCGCACCTTCCAGCTCCTCAGCCAGGTGACCGGCCGGGCCGGGCGCATGGGCGGCGCCAGCCGGGCGCTGCTGCAGACCTACGCGCCCGACCATCCGGTCATCCGCGCCATCGTCTCCGGCGACCGGGAGGCCTTCTACGAGAAGGAGATCGCCGAACGGCGCGCCAGCGGCCTGCCGCCTTTCGGGCGGCTGGCGGCAATCGTCGTCTCAGGCGTGGAGCGGGCGGAGGCGCAGTGTTACGCAGCGGCTTTCCGCCGGGCCGCGCCGGCCGATCCGGCGATCAGTGTGCTGGGACCGGCCGAGGCGCCGCTGGCCGTGGTGCGCGGCCGCCATCGCTGGCGCCTGCTGGTCCAGGCGCCGCGCAGCGCCAATATCCAGGCCTATATGCGTGCATGGCTGGAGGCGGCGCCCAGGCCCCGTGCGTCGTTGCGCGTCCAGGTCGACATCGACCCGCAGAGCTTTTTGTGAAGCGCGCTGGGCGGTATCGCCGGCCGAACCCGGATTTTGCCGCTCAGAACTGCCAGCCGGCGTGGGCGGTCAGGCCGTAATAGTCGGTCTTCCAGTCGACGGGCTGGGCCACGGTATTGTAGCCGACGACGCGGCCCTCGAAGTGCGTGCTGCCGCTGGCCTGCATGTGCCAGTAGCGGCCGCCGACGCCGACGGTGACGTGGTTGGCGAGCGTGTAGTCGAGCGAGGCTTCGAGCTGGTAGCCCCAGCCGGTGCCGTCTTCCGGAAGGCCGCCGGTGAAGCAGCCGGTCGAATCGCAGATGCGCAGCCAGTGGGAGTCGGTGCCGTCGAACTTGACATAGGGCAGCACCGCGGCCTCGCCCTTCAGCCGCCAGCCCTGGCCGAAGGTCACGTCGCCGTTGACGCCGACGCGCACCGCGTTCCAGTTGTTGGACTGCGAGATGACGTTCACCGAATCCGAAATGGACGGGGTGCAGACGTCCGGGTTGCCTGCCGTCTGCGTGCAGCCGAAGCCGTTCACGTCTTGGCGCAGATAGGCGTAGCCGCCGAAGACGCCGAGGCGTGCATCGCCCTTCTGGAAGAAATAGCCGCCGCCGTCGACGGCGAAGTAGCCGATCTTGCCGCCGCTCAGGCTGCTGTCGGTGCTCGAATAGGGCGAGAAGTCCGCCGTGACGAAGTCCTCGTCCTGGAGTGTGCCGCGCATCAGCGAGCCGAGGCCGGCGAAACCCTTGACGAAGTAGTTCTTCTCGTTGATCTGGCCGTAGACCTCGCCGGTGGCGCCGGTCAGCGCCTTATAGGTGAGGCGGGAGACCATGGTGCTGCGGTCGGCGCCGTAGAGGTCCTTGCCGGTGCTGCCCCAGCCGTACCAGAAGCGGGTGCCGAGCTCGCCGCTGTAGACGCCGTCGAGCCAGCCCGTATCGCTGTCGTTGGCGACCGCCGGCAGCGTCGCGACGCTGCCGAACAGGACAAGCGCCAGAGCGAGCGTGCGCTCGGCGCGTCGGATACCGGGAAAATCAGACATTGTTGCAGGCTCCCGCCTAGGTCGTCCAACCGCGACGCAACGCGGCCAGGGTGTGGATGGAGAGTGCCGGCATTATGGTAAACGCGGGGTTAACCGGCGGTTCCGCAGGCGTCTTTCTGCGTGTCCCGGCATCCGCCGCAGCGCGCCCTGCGACAGGCCGAAACCGGCCGGCGGAATACAAGCAAATCCGCGATATTGCCCTGCGGTAGTGCCTATGCTAATCCGACCGGCAATTCCGGGGGGTGGGGCCGGTAGCGAGCGCGGGCCTTCCCCGAAACATAATCCGTTCAGGGCCTTACAGGAGCCGGGCCGGGCTTGACCGGAGAGGCCCGTCGTGTCGGGGAACAGGGACCAGGTGGCCGGCAACAAGACTTCTACAGCAAGCGTAGCGGGACGTTACGCCAGCGCCCTTTTCGAGCTTGCCGCCGAGGCAGACGTCTTGCCGGCGGTAGAGGCTGATCTTCGCGCGTTTTCCGACATGCTGGCCGAGAGCGCCGATCTGTCGCGGCTGGTCAAGAGCCCGGTCTTCGCCGCCGACGAACAGGCGCGTGCGGTGGGCGCGGTGCTCGACAAGGCCGGTGTTGGCGGGCTGGTCGGCAATTTCATCCGGGTGGTCGCCGGCAACCGACGGCTCTTCGTCATGCCGGAGATCATCGCCGCGTTCGGCCGGATGCTGGCCGCGCATCGCGGCGAGGTTGCCGCCGAGGTGGTGAGCGCCGAGCCGCTCAGCGAGCGCCACGTTGCCGCACTCAAGGACGCGCTCAAGGCGTCGATCGGCAAGGATGTCGCGCTCAATATCCACGTCGATCCGACGCTGATCGGCGGGCTCATCGTCCAGGTCGGCAGCCGCATGATCGACGGTTCGCTCGAGGACCAAACTCAATTCGCTCAAACTTGCCATGAAAGAGGTCGGCTGATGGACATCCGCGCCGCAGAAATCTCCGCGATCCTCAAGGAGCAGATCAAGAATTTCGGCAGCGAGGCGGAAGTCTCCGAGGTCGGCCAGGTGCTGTCGGTGGGCGACGGCATCGCCCGCGTCTACGGCCTCGACAACGTCCAGGCCGGCGAGATGGTCGAATTTCCCGGCGGCATCCGCGGCATGGCGCTGAACCTCGAGGACGACAATGTCGGCGTCGTCATCTTCGGCTCCGACCGCGACATCAAGGAAGGCGACACCGTCAAGCGAACCAGCGCCATCGTCGACACGCCCGTCGGCAAGGGTCTGCTCGGCCGCGTGGTCGATGCGCTCGGCAACCCGATCGACGGCAAGGGCCCGATCCAGGCGGAAGAGCATCGCCGCGTCGACGTCAAGGCGCCGGGCATTATCCCGCGCCGCTCGGTTCACGAGCCGATGCAGACCGGCCTCAAAGCCATCGATGCGCTCATCCCGATCGGCCGCGGCCAGCGCGAGCTGATCATCGGCGATCGCCAGACCGGCAAGACCGCCGTGGCGCTCGACGCCATCCTCAACCAGAAATCGATCAACGCCACCGGCGACGAATCGCGCAAGCTCTACTGCGTCTATGTCGCCATCGGGCAGAAGCGCTCGACCGTCGCCCAGTTCGTCAAGGTGCTGGAGGAGCAGGGCGCGCTCGAGTACTCGATCGTGGTCGCCGCCACCGCCTCCGACCCGGCGCCGATGCAGTACCTGGCGCCGTTTACCGGCTGCACCATGGGCGAGTATTTCCGCGACAACGGCATGCACGCGCTGATCATCTACGACGACCTCTCCAAGCAGGCGGTCGCCTATCGTCAGATGTCGCTGCTGCTGCGCCGCCCGCCGGGGCGCGAAGCCTATCCCGGCGACGTGTTCTACCTGCATTCGCGCCTGCTCGAGCGTGCCGCCAAGCTCAACGCCGACAATGGCTCCGGCTCGCTGACGGCGCTGCCGATCATCGAGACACAGGCAAACGACGTGTCGGCCTACATCCCGACCAACGTTATCTCGATCACCGACGGCCAGATCTTCCTGGAGACCGACCTGTTCTTCCAGGGCATCCGCCCGGCGGTGAATGTCGGCATCTCGGTGTCGCGCGTCGGCTCCTCGGCCCAGATCAAGGCGATGAAGCAGGTCGCCGGCACCATCAAGGGCGAACTGGCCCAGTACCGCGAGATGGCGGCCTTCGCCCAGTTCGGCTCCGACCTCGACGCGGCCACCCAGCGCCTGCTCAACCGCGGCTCGCGGCTGACCGAATTGCTCAAGCAGCCGCAGTTCTCGCCGCTCAAGGTGGAAGAGCAGGTGGCGGTCATCTTCGCCGGCGTCTCCGGCTTCCTCGACCTCCTGCCGGTCGACAGGGTGACGGAGTTCGAGGAGGGCTTCCTGGCGCTCATGCGCTCCGACCACAAGGACCTCCTGGCCGACATCCGCGAGAAGCGCGAGCTGACCGACGACATCCGCGACCGACTGCGGGCGGCGGCGGAAGCCTTCTCCAAGGTCTTCGGTTGATCCGGGCGGGGCGCGGATAGCGGTTACGGAAGGGTCCGATGGCTTCCCTCAAAGAGCTGCGCAACCGCATCGCTTCGGTGAAGGCGACGCAGAAGATCACGCGGGCCATGCAGATGGTCGCCGCATCGAAGCTGCGCCGGGCGCAGGTGGCGGCGGAGGCCGCACGGCCCTATGCCGAGCGCATGGCCGCGGTGCTGGTCAATGTCGCGGCGGGGTCCACCGGCAGCACCGATTCGCCGCGACTGCTGGTCGGCACCGGCAAGGACCAGACCCATCTTCTGGTCGTGTGCACGGCCGATCGCGGCCTGTGCGGCGCGTTCAACTCGTCAATCGCGCGGCTGGCGCGCGAACACGTCAACCGGCTGACGCGCGACGGCAAGGAGGTGAAGATCCTCTGCGTCGGGCGCAAGGGCTACGACATCCTGCGCCGGCAGTTCGCGCGCCAGATGCTCGAGGTGATCGAGCTGCGCGAGGTGCGGCAGATCGGCTTCGCCAATGCCGACGCCATCGGCAGGCGGGTGCTGGCGCTGTTCGACGAAGATCAGTTCGACGTGTGCACGCTGTTCTTCTCGGAGTTCAAGTCGGTCATCTCGCAGATCCCGACCGCCATGCAGCTCATCCCGGCCGAGGTCGCGGGCGAGGCATCGACGGCCGGCGGCGGCGCTGCCTACGAATACGAGCCGGACGAGGAATCGATCCTCGCCGAACTGCTGCCGCGCAATCTGTCGGTGCAGATCTTCCGCGCGCTGCTGGAGAACGTGGCCTCCGAACAGGGCGCCAAGATGAGCGCCATGGACAATGCGACGCGCAACGCCGGCGACATGATCGACCGCTACACGCTCGAATACAACCGCACGCGTCAGGCGCAGATCACCAAGGAACTGATCGAAATTATCTCGGGCGCCGAGGCGCTCTGAGGCCGCACCCTGGAGAGGCACAGACATGGCCAAAGACACCACGAACATCAAGGGCGCCACCGGGCGCGTGACCCGAGGTCACCGGCGCCGTCGTCGACGTGCATTTCGAGGGGCACCTGCCGGCCATCCTGAACGCGCTGCAGACGGATAACCACGGTATGCGCCTCATCCTCGAGGTCGCCCAGCATCTCGGCGAGAACACCGTGCGCACGATCGCCATGGACGTGACCGAGGGGCTGGTGCGCGGCCAGGAGGTCACCGACACCGGCGAGCCGATCGCCGTGCCCGTCGGCGAGGAGACGCTCGGCCGCATCATGAACATCATCGGCGAGCCGGTCGACGAAGCCGGCCCGATCAAGACCCAGCAGAGCCGGGCCATCCACCAGCCGGCCCCGGCATATATCGAACAGTCGACCGAGTCGCAGATCCTGGTTACCGGCATCAAGGTCGTCGATCTGCTGGCGCCCTATGCCCGCGGCGGCAAGATCGGCCTGTTCGGCGGCGCCGGCGTCGGCAAGACGGTGATCATCCAGGAGTTGATCAACAACATCGCCAAGGCGCACGGCGGCTATTCGGTGTTCGCCGGCGTTGGCGAGCGCACCCGCGAGGGCAACGACCTCTATCACGAGTTCATCGAATCGGGCGTCAACAAGGACCCGCACAAGAACAACGGCTCGACCGCCGGCTCCAAGTGCGCGCTGGTCTTCGGCCAGATGAACGAGCCGCCGGGCGCACGCATGCGCGTCGCGCTTTCCGGCCTCACCGTCGCCGAGTACTTCCGCGACCAGGGCCAGGACGTGCTGTTCTTCGTCGACAATATCTTCCGCTTCACCCAGGCGGGCTCGGAAGTGTCGGCGCTGCTCGGCCGCATTCCTTCCGCCGTGGGCTATCAGCCGACGCTGGCCACCGACATGGGCGCTCTGCAGGAGCGCATCACGACCACCAGCAAGGGCTCGATCACCTCGATCCAGGCCATCTACGTGCCGGCCGACGACCTAACCGACCCGGCGCCGGCGACCTCCTTCGCCCACCTTGACGCGACCACCACGCTGTCGCGCTCGATCGCCGAGAAGGGCATCTATCCGGCGGTCGATCCGCTCGAATTCGACCTCGCGCATGCTCTCCGCCGCGATCGTCGGCGAGGAGCATTACACTGTCGCCCGTCAGGTGCAGCAGGTGCTCCAGCGCTACAAGCAGCTGCAGGACATCATCGCCATTCTGGGCATGGACGAGCTGTCGGAAGAGGACAAGATTACGGTGGCGCGCGCCCGCAAGATCGAGCGCTTCCTGTCGCAGCCCTTCCACGTCGCCGAGGTGTTCACCGGCGCGCCGGGCGTGTTCGTCGAACTGGCCGACACCATCAAGGGCTTCAAGGGCCTGGTCGCCGGAGAATACGATCACCTGCCGGAACCCGCCTTCTACATGGTCGGCACCATCGAGCAGGCGGTCGAGAAGGCGAAGAAGCTGGCGGCGGAAGCGGCGTGAGTGGTGAATGGTGAATGGTGAATTGTGAAGAAGCAGGGAGCAGCGAACGGGATGTGAGAATGGCGGTGCGTGGAACGTGTCCATTCACCATTGACCATTCACCATTCGCTTGATCGAGATGGCAGATCCCTTTCAGTTCGAACTGGTCTCGCCCGAGCGGCTCTTGATGTCGGCGAAGGTGGAGCAGGTCGTGGTCCCCGGTTCCGAGGGCTATTTCACGGTGATGGCGGGCCACGCGCCCTATATGGCGACCATGAGGCCGGGCGTGGTCGACGTGACCCATGAGGGCCAGAACGAACGCATCTTCGTGCGCGGCGGCTTTGCCGATGTGAACGGTGGCGGCCTTACCATCCTCGCCGAACAGGCGATCCCGCTGGCCGAGGTCGATCCGGACTGGCTGGAGCAGGAAGTCAGGAACGCCGCGGGAAGACGTGACCGACGCCAAGGACGGCGCCACCAGGGATGCCGCCGAGCTGCGCCTGCACCAGCTCAAGGAAGTGCAGACCGCACTCGGTGGGCGCTAGGCCAGGCCGCCTCCGTCGGCTCACCGTCGGTAACGGCTCCGTCGCCATCGCACCGGATTTCGGCCGGCGCTGCGCGGTGGTCGATCCGGACGACCATCACCTCTATGCGAGCCTCGGCTGCGCTGCCGAGAACATGGTTCAGGCGGCGCCGCTCCTCGGCCTTGCCGCCGAGGCTGGGTTCGACCCGGCGGCCGATGCGGTGTCCATCGCCCTGCGTCCGGGACCGACGGCGGCATCGTCCGTGCTCGGTGCGGCCATCGTGCGCCGGCAGTGCGCGCGCACGCTCTATGACGGCCGCGCGGTTGCGGCCAAGCCCCTGAAGGCGCTGGAAGCCGCCGGGCGCGGCGCCGGCGTCGAGGCGCTGATCCTCACCGAAGTGACCGACATCGAAGACGTCCTGGCGCTCATCGTCGAAGGCAATACGCAACAAATTGGGGACCCGGCCTTCGTCGCCGAACTGAAGCACTGGCTGCGCTTCTCCTATCGCGACGCGCTGGCGACCCGCGACGGGCTCTTCTCCGCCGCTTCGGGCAATCCGGTGCTGCCCCGGGGCGATCGGCAACCTGCTTTTCGGCCTGGTATTCACCGCCAAGGCGGAGAACCAGCGCGTGGCCGATCAGGTGCGCTCGTCGTCGGGGCTTGCCGTGTTCGTGTCGGAGGTCGACGACAAGACCCATTGGGTGGAGGCCGGCCGGGCGGTCGAGCGTTTCGCGCTGACCGCCACCACGCTCGGCATCAGCCATGCCTTCGTCAATCAGGCGGTCGAGGTGGCGGCGGTGCGGCGGCGCCTGGCGGACCGCTTGGGCCTTGGCGCGCGGCGGCCCGACTTCATCGTGCGCTTCGGCTATGGACCCGAGATGCCGCGCGCATTGCGCCGGCCGGTGGATGAGGTTCTGGCGGCTTGACGCCGGTCCTCAGCCGGCGATGTCGCGGAAGGCGGCGGCGACCTGCTCGTAGACCTTGCGCTTGAAGGGCACGACCAGCTCGGGCAGGCGGGCGAGGTGTTCCCAGCGCCAGCTCGAGAATTCCGGCTTGTGCTTGCCGCCGCCGGGGGCGAGCACGTCGATCTCAGAGTCGTCTCCGGTGAAGCGCAGCGCGAACCACTTCTGCTTCTGGCCGCGATAGCGGCCCTTCCACGATATGCCGACGAGTTCCGCCGGCAGGTCGTAGGTCAACCAGCCGTCGGCGGCGCGGATCAGCTCAGCGCTTGTGATCGAGGTTTCCTCGAACAGCTCGCGAAAGGCACACCGTTCCGGGTCCTCGTCCTTGTCGAGGCCGCCCTGGGGCATCTGCCACCAGTGGCCGTCGCCCTCGCCTTCCGCGTCGATATCACTGCGGTGGCCGATCCACACGCGGCCGTCGCGGTTGAACACGGCAATGCCGACATTGAGCCGGTAGGGCAGATCTTCGATCTTCTTGTCGGGTTTGCTCATGAACGGCCTGCTGTAACCAGGGAACTGACGGGAACGATGGCGACGCCGCGGTCGGCGGCTTCGCGGGCGAAGGCCGCCACGCGGTCGATGGTGGTGGCGAAGGCGCTGCCGGTGGCGATGGCGTAGCCGCGCTCGCGGGCGATGGCGCGCAACTGTTCGAGGCGCTGGTCGATGGCCGCCGGCGTCAGGTCGGCGTCGAGCACCACGTCGGCGCGCAGCACCGGCGTGTTGCCGGCCAGTTCGACGGCGCGGCTGCGGGCCGAGGAGCCGTCGTCGAGCCAGAGCAGGCCGCGATGGCCGACGTCGGCGAGCACCGGCTGGAGCGCGGCGGCCTCGCCGGTGAAGCGGGCGCCCAGGTAGTTGACCACGCCGACATAGTTGGTGAAGCGGCTCATCAGCCAGTGCAGCCGGTCGATGTTCTCCGACTGGGAAGCCTCCACCGTCAGCGTATGCGGACCGGGATCGGTGCGCGGATAGTTGAACGGCTCGAGCGGCAGCTGGAGGAGAAGCTCGTGGCCGGCAGCGCGGGCATCCGCCATGGTCGTCTTGAGGTCGGCACCATAGGGGGCGAGCGCCAGCGTCACCGCGCCGGGGAGCGCGATCGCCTGGCTGCTGCCATCGGCGTCGATGCCGACGCCGCCGATGACGATGGCAACCCGCGTGGTGCGGCTCGCGGCATAAGGCGGCCGCGCATAGGCGTCGAGCGGGCGGGTGCCGTCGGCGGCAATCTTGGGCAGGGGACCGTACTTGCCGTTTTCGATGAGATCGGCTGCCGGTGCCGAGGACAGGTTGACGTCCTGGGGCTGGGACGGATCGCTGATGACGACCCTGCCGACCTCGCTGAGGCTGCCGCTCGGCTTGACTTCGGTGAGGCCGGCGGCGGGTGCCGGTGGCTGGGCGGCGCCCTTGCCGGCGGGCGCCGCGGCCGGTGCGGCCGGCTTGTCGATCACCGCAGTCGCGGTCGGGCCTGAGGACGGCGGGCGGAGCAGCCAGACGGCGCCGCCGGCGACCACGAGCACAACGGCAGCGGCGGCCGCAATCGCCAGCCACGGTAGCCGGCCGCGCGGACGGCGCGGCGGCGACAGTCCCAGCGGCTTTGTCAGCTCATCCGACATTCGCCAGCCATCGGGAGGCAGATGTGGGCGGGCGGCACTGCCGCCCGTCCGGCTCTAGTTCGGTATGCCGCGATTCGGATCGGGCGGGTAAGCGGTGTTCACCTGCTTGCCGTGCAGAAGGTCGAGCGCATAGTTGAGCTGCTTGTCGTCCTTCGGATCGGGCGGCACATAGGCCGAGGAGCCCTTCATCTCGGGCTTGCCGTCCTGGGTCAGGTGACCCTTCAGGCTGGCTTCGCCGCGCGGCATGATGGTGGCCTGATCGGCGAGGTCGGGCGGCAGCGGCTGGTCGACCACGATGTCGGGCTCGATGCCCTGGGCCTGGATGGAGCGGCCCGACGGGGTGTAGTAGCGCGCCGTGGTCAGCCTGAGCGCGCCATTTCCGCCGAGCGGAATGATCGTCTGCACCGAGCCCTTGCCGAAGGACCGGGTGCCGATGACGGTGGCGCGGCGGTGATCCTGCAGGGCGCCGGAGACGATCTCCGAGGCCGAGGCGGTGCCGCCGTTGATCAACAGGATGACCGGCTTGCCGTCGGTCAGGTCGCCGGCGTGGGCGTTGAAGCGCTGGGTCTCGTCGGCGCGGCGGCCGCGGGTCGAGACGATCTCGCCGTGGTTAAGGAAGGCGTCGGAGACCGCAATCGACTGGTCGAGCAGGCCGCCCGGATTGTTGCGCAGGTCGACGATGTAGCCCTGGATCTTGTCCGCGCCGATCTCGGTCTTGAGCTTTTCGATGGCGCTCTTCAGCCCGTCATAGGTCTGTTCGCTGAACGAGGAGATGCGGATATAGCCGACATCGCCCTCGGTACGCGAGCGCACCGCCTGGATGGTGATCTCGGCACGCACCAGCTTCACGTCGAAGGGCTTGGCGACATCGGGACGCTTGAGGGTCAGCGTGATCGCGGTGTCGATTGGCCCGCGCATCTTCTCGACGGCGTCGTTGAGGCTGAAGCCCTGGACGCTCTCGCCGTCGATGGCGATGATTTCGTCATTGGCCAGGATGCCGGCCTTCGAGGCCGGGGTGTCGTCGATCGGCGAGACCACCTTGATGATCCCGTCCTGCTGGGTCACCTCGATGCCGAGACCGCCGAACTTGCCGGAGGTCTGCACCTGCATGTCCTGGAAGTCTTTCGGGTTCATGTAGCTCGAATGCGGGTCGAGCCCGGTGAGCATGCCGTTGATCGCCAATTCGATCAGCTGATGATCGTCGGGGACCTCGACATAATCGGCACGCACGCGCTCGAACACGTCACCGAAGAGATTGAGCTCCCGGTAAGTGTCCGTGGCGGCTGCGTTGGCCTCTGCACCTGCAAAGAGCTGCGGTTGCGTCACCGCAAACGTAGCCAGCGCACCGAACAGGGCACCAACGATCAGTAGTGTGGCCTTGCGCATCATCCGCCAACCTTTTCCGAGTTTGACGCGGCCCACCAGGGGGCCGGGTCGATAGACGTCCCGTCTTTCCTGAATTCAATATAGAGCACCGGTTGCGCCGCACCGACATCAAGAGCGCCGATGCTCGCCACTTTCTGCTCCGCCATCACGGCAACCGGCTCGCCGGCAAGTACGAACTGGCCAAGTTGCACATCCGTTCGTCCCATGCCCGCCAGCAGCACATGATATCCGTCCCCGGCATTTATGATCAAGAGTTGGCCATAACTACGGAAGGGGCCGGCATAAACCACCCAGCCGTCGGTGGGCGAGGAAATCAGCCCGCCGGCGCGGGCGGCGATGGACATGCCCTGGGCGCGGCCGCCGAGCCCGTCATTATCGCCGAAATTGCGGATGATCCGCCCGCTGGCCGGCATGGGCAGCAGGCCCTTGGCGTCGACGAAGGCGACGGCGGGGGCCATGCGGTCGGCCGTTCCCAACGATTTCGCCGGCTTGTTGCCGGTGTTTTCGTGGGCGATCACTGCCGCCTTCTCGGCCTCGGCGGAGGCCGCCGCGGCGGTCGGCTCCTCGCTTTCCATGCGGGCAATCAGGTCGCGCAGGCTGGTCGCCTGGTCGGCCAGCGCCTTGGAGCGGGCCTCCTCGTTGGCGAGCGCCTCGGCCGAGGCGGCGCGGGCGGCGCGCTTCTGTTCAAGAAGAAGTGAAATGCGCGTGCGGCCCTCGAGCAGCGCCCTGGTGTCGGCGCGCAGGCGGTCGCGCTCGCGCTCCTGCTCCTTGCGCAGTGCCACCAGCGATTGCAGGTCGGTGGCAACCGATTCGGCGGCCGCCTGCAGGTCGGGCACGACGGCGCCGAGCAGGATGGCGCTGCGCACCGAGGCCAGCGCATCCTCCGGCCGTACCAGAATGGCCGGCGGCGGGTGGCGTCCGACCCGTTGCAGGGCGGCCAGAACCTCGGCCAGCATCGTGTGCCGCTGGCTGAGCGAGGCGCGCAGCTTGTCCTCCTGGGTCATCAGCGCGGAGAGGCGCTGCTCGGTGCGGCCGCTTGCCGCCTCGAGCCTCTGGACCTGGTCGCCGGCGTCGAGCAGCGACTGGTTGAGGGTGGCGCGATCCTTGTCGAGCGCATCGATTTCCTTGGCGAGCTCGGCGCGTCGCTGGGCGGAGAGGGTGATGTCGCGGGTGACCGCGTCGAGTTCCGCCTGGCGGGTGTCGCGCGGGCTGGCGGCCGGATTGCCATCGGCGGCCGGCTGGGCCGCGGCCGGCCCGGAGGCCAGCACGGTCAGCAGGACGATCATGGCAAGGCGCAATCGCATCGCGAGCGGGAAACCCCTGTCTCTCCGGCGCACCGGCAACAAGCTAGGCACAACCAGCTAACGATCTGTCAACCAAAACCGCCGTTTTCGGGGCAGAGATGCGGCCGAGCGCGGGCACTCAGTCGCGATGATAGGGGTGACCGGAGAGAATTGTCACGGCCCGGTAGAGCTGTTCGGCGAGCATCAGGCGGACCAACTGGTGCGGCCAGGTCATGGCGCCGAGCGCCAGGCTGAGCGCGGCGGCCTGCGGCACCGCCGGGCCGAGACCGTCGGCCCCGCCGATGGCGAAGACGAGGTCGGCGACCCCGTCGTCGCGCCATTTGGCGAGAATCTGGGCAAAGGCGCGGCTGTCGAGGTTGCGGCCGGTCTCGTCGAGGGCGACCAGCACCGCCCCCGGCGGCAGGACGGCGAGCAGCGCGGCGGCTTCCTGATCCTTGCGGATGGCGGGAGAGGCGGCGCGGCTCTCAGGGATTTCGCGGACGGTAAGCGACAAGCCCAGCCGGCGGCCGGCCTTGTTGACGCGGTCGCGATAGCGCTCGGCAAGGTCTCGCTCCGGACCGGCCTTCATGCGGCCGATCGCGGCGACGGTGATCTGCATTCAAGCGTGGCGGGTCAGACCAGGACCGGATCGGTCGGGTGGTCGGCCAGCCACATTTTCTCGATATTGTAAAAAGTACGGACTTCCGGGTGGAAGATATGGACCACCACGTCGCCCGCGTCGATCAGAACCCAGTCACACTGGCGTTCGCCGGACACGCGGATGCCGCTGCCGCCGGCGTCTTTTAGCTCGCGGACCAGACGCTCGGCGATGGCGCCGACATGGCGCTGCGAGCGGCCGGACGCGACGACCATCCAGTCGGCGACGGGCGATTTTCCGGTGATGTCGATGGGGACGATGTCCTCAGCCTTGGAATCTTCAAGACTTTTCCGGACCAGCTTGATGGCGGCCGCCGCTGCGAGTTCACGGCGTTCGGCCGCAAGACGAGGTGTGCGAATGTCCGCCACCTCACTCCGAACTGCGCTTGTCAGTTTCGTTTCCCTCTCCTTCAGCGCCCAAATCAAATCGGCGCACCCCTAAGATAAGCGTCCAACGGTGACGCTTTCAAGACGCTAGGACCGGGCCAGTGCGGTGGCTGCGGAGCATCGTCGAGGAGATGTCGATGTGCGGGGAGGGCAGGAAAATCCAGGCTGGCGGCGGGGTTGCGGCGAGCATGGGGGCGTCGCCGGCGTCCATCCGGAAGCGCGCCAGCGTCTGCGCCGCCGGGGCGGCTAGTGCCCGGAACGCCTGGCCGGGGCGGTTGAAGACGGCAATCGGCAGGGTTGCGGCGATGCGCTGCCAGTCGCGCCAGTGGTGAAACCCGGCAAGGTTGTCGGCGCCCATCATCCACACCGGCAGGACGCCGGGAAGGCGCGGCAGCAGGCGGGTCAGCGTCTCGGCCGAATAGGTGGTGCCGAGCTCGGCCTCGATGCCAGTGACCCGGATGCGCGGATGGCGCGCCACCTTGGTGGCCGCGGCGATCCGCCGGGCAAGATCGCTGGAAGGGGCGTTCGGCTTCAGCGGGTTCTGCGGCGAGACCAGCCACCAGACCTGATCGAGGCGGAGGCGCTTCAGTGCCTCCAGACTGACGCGCAGATGACCATCATGGGCCGGGTCGAAGGAGCCGCCGAAGAGGCCGATGCGCATGCCCGGCCAGAACGGCGGCAGATGGAAGACCGGTGCCGGGGACAGGAGCGCAGCTCTCGGCGCCGCAGCGGCGCGGGCGGTCAAGGCCTCACCTGACCGGAACCGCGCACGCGGTACTTGAAGCTGGTGAGCTGCTCGACGCCGACCGGTCCGCGCGCGTGCATGCGGCCGGTGGCGATGCCGATCTCGGCGCCCATGCCGAATTCGCCGCCGTCGGCGAACTGGGTGGAGGCGTTGTGCAGCACGATCGCCGAATCGACCTCGGCCATGAAGCGCTCGGCGGCGGCCGGGTCGCCGGTGACGATGAGATCGGTATGGTGCGAGCCGTAGCGCTCGATGTGGTCGATGGCCGCGTCGAGGCCGTCGACCACCTTCACCGCGATCACCGCGTCGAGATATTCCGCCGTCCAGTCTGCTTCGGTCGCCGGCGTTACATCGGTAGCCGCAGCCCGCGTGGCGGAGTCGCCGCGGATGGCGCAGCCGGCCTGTTGCAGGGCCTCGACCAGGGGCTTCAGGTGGGTTGCGGCCACCGCCTTGTCGACCAGCAGGGTCTCGGCGGCGCCGCAGATGCTCACCCGGCGCATCTTGGCGTTGACCAGGAGCGACTTGGCCATGGCGAGGTCGGCAGCGGCATGGACATAGACGTGGACGATGCCTTCGAGATGGGCAAAGACCGGCACGCGTGCCTCGCTTTGCACGCGCGCCACCAGGCCCTTGCCGCCGCGCGGCACGATGACGTCGAGATTGCCGTCGAGCCCGGCGAGCATCATGCCCACCGCGGCGCGGTCGCGGGTGGGGACGATCTGGATGGCGTCGGCCGGCAGGCCGGCGGCGGCGAGCCCGGCGACGAGGCAGCGATGGATGGCGGTGGACGAGCGGAACGAATCGGAGCCGCCGCGCAGGATGGCGGCATTGCCGGCCTTGAGGCAGAGCGCGCCGGCATCGGCGGTGACGTTGGGGCGGCTCTCGAAGATGATGCCGATAACGCCGAGCGGCGTCCGCACGCGCTCGATATGGAGCCCGTTCGGCCGATCCCATTCGGTGATCAGGCTGCCTACCGGGTCAGCCAGCGCGGCGATCTCCTCCAGCCCCCTGGCCATGGCTTCGATGCGCGCCTCGGAGAGCGTCAGCCGGTCGACGAAGGCGGCGCTGCCGCCGCCTTGTCTCATATCGGCGACGTCCTTGGCATTCTCGGCGAGGATCGTCGCGGCGTTGTCGCGCAGCGCCGCCGCGGCGGCGGTGAGCGCCCGGTTCTTGGTCTCGGTCGAGGCGAGCGCCAGGGTGCGCGCGGCCCGGCGGGCGCGGCGCCCGATCTCCGCCATGGCTTCGGCGACCTCGGCCCCGGCTTGCGGCTTTGCGGCGATTTCCGCGATGCTCATGACAACAAATCCAGATTTACCGTGGGCATTGTAGCCGGGCGGCGCGTGTTTGGCACGGGGGACGGGCGGGGGCAACCCGCAAGCGGCCGGGCTGGCCACGTCTCTAGGAGGCCGGGCGGTTCAATTCATCGGCCAGCGCTGCAGCGAGGGCTTTCGCCTTGCCGTGCCACGGGGACGCCGTCACTGCGGTCAGATGGAAGCGGCTGCGGTAGGCGGCGGCGACGAGGAGCAGCGGCACCGGCACCACCGGAACCGTGAGGCACCAGAGTTCGGCGATCTCGCGGCCGGCGAAATGCAGCGGCCGCCGGCCGAAGGGCACCAAAGTGAGGAGCCCGTCCCATCGCGTCACCATCTGCGCGCTGAGCCAGCGAGCCAGCCTCGCGGGCAAGACCGCCAGGAAGGTCTGTCCCGTCTGCATGAACCAGCGCTGCCGTGCCAGCAGGCCGAGCAACGCGCTCGCCGGCGACTGCCGTGGCGGCGGATCGCCGTCCGCCGCCGAATCGACCTCGACGGCGGTGACGGAGTTGGCTTCGCTCGTCCGCCGTCCGATCATGGCCACCGCGGCGCAGCGGCGATTGAGGCGACGACCGTCGACGACCTGCGCCACCGCGCAGGTGATCGCGCGCGTGAGCCGCCGCGTCGGTCGGTCGGCGCCGCCGTCGCCGTCCGCCCGATCGTTGCTGACTTCGGTGGTGAGAAGCGCCACGTCCGGAACGATGACGCGTGAATTGCGCGGCGCACCCAGGAACGCGTCGAGCGACAACCGGCGGAGCCGTTTCGCCGCCGTGGCGAACGCGGCCGCCGGCCGGTCGTGACTGCGGCAGGCCGCCAGAAGGTTCACGAAGCGCACACCGTCGGCGATGAGATGATCGAAATGCACAATGATCCGGCACGGACCGCGGCCGTCGCCGTCCGCAGGATTGGCGAGAACGACCTGCCACGGCGGGATGTCAGGGTCGAGGGTGCCGGTCAGCGCTGCGACCATGAGCGTTTCGCGGGAGGCGTCGCCGGCATCGACGGCTACGACATGGCGCACCGGGTCGACGCTGGCCTGCTGGGCGCGATACCAGGGGCCGAAGTCGTGGAAGACCACACCGAAGCGCGGCCACGCGTCGACCCAGGCCATGACCTGAGCCATGGCCGCCGCCGCCGAAACGGGTTCATCCGGTTCAAGAAGGACGACATTGCGGCTGGGGCCGAGGGCAATGAGAACGCGTTCGACCGGTGTGACCAGGCGCATGGGGCGACAGTGTAGCCGCTGCGGCCGGGTTTGGCACGGGGGACAGATGAACGCAGCAAGCGCGACGACACTGTATCGGTCCGCAAGCCGTCGCCGGGGGAGGCACGTTCCCCCGGCAACGGCCGGGCCGGCGTTTACGCGAAACGCTCGCCGACCATTTCCTCGGATTTGGCCCAGAGCGCCTTGGCCCGTTCCGGATCGAGGGCATAGGGGCGCACGCCCGCGCTCAGCCCGGGCTCGTCGGCCAGCTCGGCAACGTGGCAGTCTTCGCAATACCTGCCGCCGACCAGATCGGCCGGCGCGACGATGGCGGCCCACACCGAGGTGGCGGCACCCTGCGGAACCGACTTCATTCGGAACGGCGGCTTGCCGGCAGCGTTGAGATCGGCGTTGATCTGGTCGACCCGCTTCTCGAACGAACCCGGCTCGGCATAAGCGTGACGGCCCAGTTCAGTGGCGATACCACCGGGATGGACCGCGGTGGCGCGGATGCCCTCCGCCTTGTGCCGGCGATCGAACTCGACGGCGAACAGGACATTGGCGGTTTTCGAGCGACCGTAGCCCGCCGTCGGGTCGTATGGCGTCCGCTCGAAATTCGGATCATCCAGGTCGACATCGGCGAAGCGATGTCCGGCGGAGGACAGGACGACGAGGCGTGATCCCGGCTTCATCAGCCCCGCAATGCGGTTCACGAAGACGAAATGGCCGAGATGGTTGGTGCCGAACTGCGTCTCGAATCCGTCAGCCGTCTGGCCCTCTGGCGGCATCATGACGCCGGCATTGGCGATGACCACGTCGAAGGGCTTGCCGGCGGCGACCAGTGCGTCGGCCGCGGCACGAACGCTCTTCAGTGAGGCAAGGTCGAGTTCAACCAGCTCAAAGCTGCCGGTTTTGTTAGCCAGCTCACTGATGGCCGCGGTGGCGCGGCGGGCCTTGGCGAGATCGCGAGCGGCGCCGACGACATCGGCGCCGTGGGCGACCAGCGCCCGGGCCGTCTCGACGCCGAGGCCAGCCGAGGCGCCGGTGACGAGGATACGTTTTCCGGTGAGGTCGATGCCGTCGAGCACCTCGTCGGTGGTGGATTCAAAGCCGAATGTCTTGCTCATGTGCGTTCCTTGGTGAGGGGAGTGGGCGGGGCACCGGTGGCGGCGGCCCGCAAGTCTGGGGTGTGGCGTCAGGCCGTGGTGGGCGTGCCCTGGGCTTCCAGGGCCACGTCGTTCCACTTTTCCCAGTTGGCGAGGCGCGCGGCATATTCGCGCCGGACCATGGGCAGGCCGCCCGTGCCGAAGAAGACGCGGAGCGGCGGTTCCTCGGCGTCGACGATGCGGAACAGGGCGGAGGCCGTCGCCTTCGGATCGCCCGCCTCGGAGACCGCGCGGACCGAGGAGAGAAGCGCGCGGGCGCCATCATAGGCGGGAAGCTCGGTGGCGCGATGAGCGGAGGTGGTGCCCCATTCGGTGGCAAAGCCGCCTGGCTCGACGATCGTCACCTTGATGCCGAGGCCGTTCACTTCCGCCGCCAGCGCCTGGCTGAAGCCTTCCAGCCCCCATTTGGAAGCGTGATAGAGGCCGACGGTGGGGACGGCGTAGATGCCGCCGATGGAGGAGATCTGGACGATGTGGCCAGCGCCCTGCGCCCGCATGATGGGCAGCACCGCCTTGGTCACCCACAGCGCGCCGAACAGATTGGTCTCGATCTGGGCGCGGGCTTCGGCCTCGCTGACCTCCTCGATGGCACCGAAGAGGCCGTAGCCGGCATTGTTGATCGCGATATCGACGCGGCCGAAATGGTCGTGCGCCCGCATCACCGCCTTGTCGACGGCGGCCTTGTCGCCGACATCGAGGGCAAGCGGCAACAGCCGGTCGCCATATTGTGCCTTGAGTCCGTCGAGAGAGGCGATGGTGCGCGAGGCGGCGGCGACGCTGTCGCCGCGGGCCAGCGCCGCCTCGCTCCAGACATGGCCGAAGCCCTTGGAGGCGCCGGTGATGAACCAGACCCTGGGTGAGGAGGATTGCGACATGAAATTCGTCCTTGGAGGAGCTATATAGAAAGCGGAGGGGGCTCCGGTTGCCGATGACATATACGGAGGGTCCTCCGTTTTACAAGAGGCGTGCCTTGCCGAAATCCGTGAAACCCCGTCGTCCACGTGCCGATGCCCGCCGCAACCGCGAGCGGCTTCTGGTTACGGCGTTGAAATTGTTCACGTCTTCAAAGAACGAGGTGACCCTTTCGGCCGTCGCCGAAGGAGCCGGGGTCGGCATCGGCACGCTCTATCGTCATTTCCCGACCCGCGAAGCGCTGGTCGAGGCCGTCTATCGCAATGAGGTCGAGCAGCTTGCCGATGCGGCGCCGGAGCTTCTCAAGGCGATGCCGGCCGATCAGGCGCTGGAAGCGTGGCTGACGCGTTACGCCGGGCTGATCGCTACCAAGCACGGCCTCAAGGACGTCGTGCGCTCGGTCTTCGAGCCGGGCGCGGATGCCAGCGCCTTTTCGCGTACACGCATGCGCGAGGCCGCCACGCGGCTGCTCGATGCGGCGGCGGAGACCGGCAAGGTGCGCGGCGACCTCGATCCGGCCGACGTGCTGCTGGCGGTGGCGGCGAGCACCTGGACTTTCGCCGGAGACGGCGATTGGGAGGCGCGCGTCCGCCCGGTGCTGCGCATCATCATGGATGGCCTGCGCTACAGGCCGGGCTGAGGACAATCGCGCGTCAGGTCGATTGGCGACCGCCGATTCCACTGGACTTGGCGCGCGGGCCGCGCGAAGACCGCCTGCCCACCTTGAGCGCCTCCCTTCATGTCATCCCTCGCCGGCCCCTCCCTCAGCATTGACGACAAACAGAACATCCCGGTCGGCATCGGCCTGATGCTGTTCGGCTTCCTTCTGTTCTCGGCCAACGACGCGCTCGGCAAATGGATGGCGGCAACCTACGGACCGGGGCAGATCCTGCTCATCCGCAACGTTGCCTCGATGGCCGTGCTCGTCCCCTTCATCATGAAGAGCGGCATCCGCCCGCTGTTCGCGCTCGACCGGCCGTGGCTGCAGCTCCTCAGGCTGGCCTTCGCCACCACCGAAGTGCTCTTCTTCTACTGGGCGGTCTCCGGCTTGGCGCTGGCCGATGCCATGACCTACTACCTGGCCGGGCCGATCTATGTGACGGTGCTCGCCGCCTTCGTGCTCAAGGAGAAGGTCGGCTGGCGCCGCTGGTCGGCCGTCGGGGTCGGCTTCATCGGCGTGCTGATCGCGATGGAGCCGTCGGCCGGCGTGTTCAACTACCACATCGTCATCGCGTTCGTCGGCAGCCTGCTCTATGCCGGCTTCCTGGTGGTCACCCGGGGCCTGCGCAAGACGCCCGACCTGACGCTGGCGACCTGGCAGATCGTAGCGGGGCTGGTTGCCGGCGCCGTGGTTGCGCCCTTCCATTGGGTGCCGGTCGTCCACAACAGCGATTTTGCCCTGCTCGCCCTGCTCGGCGTGAACGCACTTGTGGCGATCGTCGCCGTCAACCGCTCGCTGAAGCTCGCCCCGGCCTCGGTCGTGGTGCCCTATCAGTACACGCTGATCGTCTGGGCGGTGCTGTTCGGCTATTTCGTCTTCGGCGACGTGCCGAGCTGGCGCGTGATCACGGGCGCGGCGATCATCGTCGTCGCCGGGCTCTACATCTTCTTCCGCGAGCAGGTGGTGGTGAAGCCGGAAGTGCCGCAGGTGGCGCCGGGACCGTGAGGCGGCAGCCTCAATCGCCCCTCAGCGCCATGTCGTCGCGGTGGATCATCTCGGCGCGGCCGGCATAGCCGAGGATCGCCTCGATCTCGTGGCTGTTGCGCCCGGCGATGCGCTCGGCGTCGGTGGCGTCATAGGCAACCAGCCCGCGGCCGACCGCCTCGCCGTCGAGATCGACGATGTCGACGGCATCGCCGCGCTGGAAGCGGCCTTCGATGCGGCGCACGCCGGCCGGCAGCAGGCTCTTGCCGGCGCGCAGCGCCTTGACCGCGCCCTTGTCCACGACGAGCGCGCCGCGGGTCTCCAGGCGACCGGAAATCCAGCGTTTGCGCGCCGTCACCGGGCTGCCCTCGGCGGCGAACCAGGTGCAGCGGCCGCCGGCAGAAATGGTGCGGATCGGATGCAGGTCGCGGCCGCTGGCAATCACCATGGTGGTGCCGCCGGCAGTGGCAATGCGGCCGGCGTCGAGCTTGGTCTTCATGCCGCCGCGGGAATTCTCGGACGCCGCCGCGCCGGCCATGGCCTCGATCTCGGGGGTGATGCGCTCGATTGTCTCGATCAGCCGCGCCTCGGGGTTGAGGGCGGGCGAGGCGGTGTAAAGGCCGTCGACGTCGGACAGCAGGATGAGCAGGTCGGCGCTGGTCATGGTGGCGACGCGGGCGGCCAGCCGGTCGTTGTCGCCGTAGCGGATCTCGTTGGTGGCGACCGTATCGTTCTCGTTGATCACCGGCACGGCGCCGAGCTTGAGCAGGGTGGCGATGGTCGAGCGGGCATTGAGATAGCGCCGGCGCTCCTCGGTGTCGCCAAGCGTCAGCAGGATCTGTCCGGTGGTGATGTCGACACGGCCGAGCGTCTCGCTCCAGGCGCGGGCGAGCGCGATCTGGCCGATGGCCGCCGCCGCCTGGCTCTCCTCCAGTCTGAGCGGCCCCGGCGGCAGGCCGAGCACGCCGCGGCCGAGCGCGATGGCGCCGGAGGAGACGACGAGCAACTCGCGTCCGCCCTTGACCAGATGGCCGATGTCGGTGGCGAGCGATTCCAGCCAGTCAGTGCGCACGCGCCCGCCGCCGCCGTCGACGAGCAGGGAGGAGCCGATCTTGATGACGATGCGGCGATAGGCTTCCGGGGTGCGGGCGGTCATGGTCGGGCTAATGGAAGGGCTGCTGGAACAATCCGTCGGGGCAAGGTTGCGCCCTTATACAGCGATAGTCTGCCGGGCGGCTACGGCCGCCAGGGCATGCCGGGCTCGGCCGGCAGCCCGTCAGCGGGCGCGGTGGCGGCGGCGATCTCGCCGGCAAGGGCTCGCAGAACCTTGTCGACGCCGGCGCCGGTCGCCGCCGAAACCACCAGCGGCGTCGTGCCGGCGGCGCGCTTGAGGGCCCGCTTCAGCGTGCCGATGGTCTCGTCGGAAGCCGCGTCGGCCTTGGAGATGGCGACCACCTCCGGCTTCTCGTCGAGGCCGCCGCCATAGGCCGCCAGCTCCTCGCGCACGGTCTTGTAGTCGGCGACCGGATCCGCGGCGGTGCCGTCAACCAGATGAAGCAGCACGCTGCAGCGCTCGACATGACCGAGGAAGCGGTCGCCGAGGCCGGCGCCCACATGCGCCCCCTCGATCAGGCCGGGGATGTCGGCGAGCACGAATTCGCGTCCGTCGATGCGCACGACGCCGAGCGCCGGGTGGAGCGTGGTGAAGGGGTAATCGGCGACCTTGGGCTTCGCCGCCGTGACCGTCGCCAGGAAGGTGGACTTGCCGGCATTGGGCAGGCCGACCAGGCCGGCATCGGCGATCAGCTTGAGGCGCAGCCACAGCCACGCCTCGATGCCTTCCTGGCCGGGATTGGCGCGGCGCGGGGCGCGGTTGGTCGACGACTTGAAATGGGTGTTGCCGAAGCCGCCATTGCCGCCGCGGGCGATGAGCACGCGTTTTCCCGGCACGTCGAGGTCGGCGATCAGCGTCTCGTTGTCCTCGTCGCGGATCTCGGTGCCGACCGGCACCTTGAGCACTACGTCGGCGCCCTTGCCGCCGGCCATGTTGCGGCCGCGTCCGGGGGTGCCGGCGGCGGCCCTGAAGTGCTGCTGGTAGCGGAAGTCGATGAGCGTGTTGAGGTTTTCGACCGCCTCGGCCCACACGTCGCCGCCCTTGCCGCCGTCGCCGCCGTCGGGGCCGCCGAACTCGATGAATTTCTCGCGGCGGAAATGCACGCTGCCGTTGCCGCCGTCGCCGGAGCGTACATAGATCCTGGCCTGGTCGAGGAATTTCATCGCGCGAATGCCTGATGGCGGCGGCGGGTCAGCACCGTGTCGATATGCGGGACGGTTGCCCGGCGCGCAAGCGAATGGCGCTCGGACCGCCCGATAATGGTGAAGCCGAGCTTGCGCTGGACCCGGAGGGACGCCCTGTTCTCGGTATAGACGCCCGAGCGGATCAGCTTGAGGCCGAGGACAGCGAAGCCATAGGCGAGCACCGCCTGCCCGGCCTCGGTGGCGAAGCCGCGGCCCCACCAGGGGCGAGCCAGCCAATAGCCAAACTCGGCATGCACCGGCAACGAATTGAGCCCGACGACGCCGATGACATGGGTGTCATGCACGATGGCGACGTTGAGGCTGCGGCCTTCGCGCGCGCCCTGGCGGGCCACGGCGACGAAGGCCTCGCCATCGGCGCGGCGATAGGGCAGGGGCACGCGCGCCAGCATGCGCGCCACCGCCGCATCGCCGACGCCGGCGACGAGGTCTTCGACGTCGTCCACGCGCGGCAAACGCAGCGTCAGCCGCGCGGTCACAATCGTCGGGTCACGCCGCGGTGTCACGCTCGGTGCTGTCATGGTGGTCCTTGTCCGGCGTGCCCCACGCCTTGAGGCTCGCCCAGTTGCGCCGGTCGAGCACGAAGCGCTCGATCGGAAAGGCGCCGAAGCGGGTCGGCGAGCGCACCATGCCGGTGCCGCGAAACTGGAAGCCGCACTTCTCGATGACCCGGCGGGCGCGGCTGTTGGTCACGCGAGCGGAGCACCACAGGGCGTTGACCCCGCCATCGGAGAAGGCCTGGTCGATCAGCGCCTGGGCCGCTTCGGTGCCGTAGCCGAGACCCCACCAAGGGGTGCCGATCCACAGGCCGACCTCGACGGCGGCAGGCCTGTCCTCGGTCGGCCCATAGCCGGCGCAGCCGACGATCGTGCCGTCGCAGCGTTCGGTGATGGCGAAGGCACCGCCGCGGGCAAGCGAAATCGCGGTGCACAGATTCTCCGCCACGGCGTGATCGGCCGAAAGCGCCGACATCGCCGGCATGTCGGCCGGCACGCACCGTCTGAGCAGGAGGCGGCCGGTGAGGATCGTCTCATGCCCCCCGTGCCCTTCCTCGTTCCCGTCGCCCATGGCTTCCTCCGTCCGGAACAACATAAAGGGGAGATGGTGTCCCATCTCCCCTGTTCGCTGCTCCGTGCCGGGTCGATGAGACGCCGGCTTATGGTCGGAAGCCGGCTATTCTGCGGCCGCCATCATCGGGACGACCGAAACGTAGGTGCGGCCCTCGGCTTTGGTTCGGAACGACACGGTGCCGTCGACGACGGCGAAGATCGTGTGGTCCTTGCCCAGGCCGACGCCGGCACCGGGATGCCACTTGGTGCCGCGCTGGCGCACGATGATGTTGCCGGCGACGACGGTCTCGCCGCCGAACCGCTTTACGCCCAGGCGCTTGCCGGCCGAATCGCGGCCGTTGCGCGACGAGCCACCTGCCTTTTTATGAGCCATGGCGGGTCTCCTATTCCTTGTCCGCTTCCGCAGCGCCTTCGGCCGCCACGTCCGTTGCGGCCGGCTTCTTGGCGCGGCTGCGCTTCGGCTCGGCCGGCGCCTCGGCCTCCGGGGTCTCGGCGGCGGCGGCTTTCGCCTGCGGAGCCTTGCCCTCGGTGAGGATCTCGGTGATGCGCACCAGGGTCAGCTCCTGGCGATGGCCGTGGCTGCGCTTGAAATTCTGGCGGCGACGCTTCTTGAAGACGAGGATCTTCGAGGTGCGCTGCTGGCCGACGATCTCGCCGGCGACGCTGGCACCGGCGACGGTGGGGCTGCCGACGGCAACACCGTCGTCACCGCCGACCATCAGCACGTCGCCAAAGGCGATCGCATCGCCGGCGTTCCCCGGCAGCTTCTCGATCTCGAGCAGATCGGCCGGGGCGACCCGGTACTGCTTCCCGCCGGTCCTGATAACTGCGAACATGATCTCAACCCAGCCTGCCGGTCCGACCGCCCAGATCGGGGTGAACCAGCCGATTTTCAAGAAAAACCAAAGGGCGCGGCAAAGCGGCCGCGCCAGTTGGCCGGCACTATAGGGATGGGCGGTTGCCTGTCAAGGAAAAGCCGGCGACAGGGAGAGCCGGCGTTGCGGCCATCGGCGGTCGGATCGCGCAGCCGGGGGGCTTGCGCTTGACGATCCGCGCGGCTAGAGACGCCTCCGCGGGGAGAGGTGCCGGAGTGGTCGAACGGGACGGTCTCGAAAACCGTTGTACGGGTAACCGTACCGTGGGTTCGAATCCCACCCTCTCCGCCATAACACATTGAAATCATTAGTGTTTTTGCTTCAATATTATTTCGACCCCCGGCTCGGCCACCGGGCGGCCCCGCTGGCGTTGGGCAGTGCGCGGCGGCTAGCCGACTGACAGCACCCCGCGCGCCACGGCGTTTGCCTACGAAGCCCGACACGCTGGTGTTGAGCCCGGCCGCCCTAAACGCGGCGGCAAGCTGGGTGGTGGTCATGCCGTCCACCACCAGCGCCAGCATCTTGGCCAGCGCGGTACCGGGGCGGTACGGGCTTGGTCTGCCCAGCAGGTGCGGCGTGCGACCGACCTTGGCCGGCTTGGCCTTGGCGGGCTTGCTGGGGTCGCTCGGCGACTCCGTAGCGGGCTTTGCAGCCTTAGGCGCGGCCCCCCTTGCGCCCTGGCCGGCTCGCAGGGAGAGTCAAGGGAGCCCCTTGCGGCCGCTGCCCGCACCGCGGCGGCCAGTTTGGCCCGGCGACCGCCGGCGAGCGGCGCTGGTCGGCCTGCACGGCGGCGCGGGTGCACGACAAAGCACCTAGGATGCCTCGTAGCTGCGCTGAATGAGTGGTTTCGCGCGTTCCAGGTCATCGGGTTTTGTCAGCGCTATTTTCGAGGTCGCCGGTACCAACACGGACACATGGAGCCGAAATTCGAACCAGTGCGCGTTCACAATAATCGTGAAATCGTCACCACGACTTAGGAGAACGACGGCGATGCCAAGTGCCGCCGCCACAAAGGTCAGTACTTCGACCAGTTGTTGGAAGAGGGCGATTGGGTAGGCTGCCATGCACAGAACCGCCTCCTGCACGCGGCGATCGAGGCCCGGTGCAAGAACCATGAGGTAGCCGTCCTGATTGCCAGGTATGCGAACCTGACGAGTTCGCTGAGGGATGTGTTCGGCTACAACCCGGCGCGCTTGCACGAAATATCCAATGAGCACTGGCAGATCATCAACGCCATTCGCGCGCGTGACGAGTTCAGGTGCGATTGCCGCGGCGCAGTATCATGTGAAAAGGGCGCTCGCCAACATGAGCCGGCATTTTGGAGATCGGGAATAGGAGGAATGCAGCGTGTCATCCGGAAACGACAGCGTCATGCGTGTGGGGTCCGTCGTGGGATTGCGCGAAGACTCCGTCGACCTCTATTGCCGGCTTCACGCCAATCCGTGGCCTGAGGTCACCGCCGAAATCGCCCGGGCGGGAATCTCGAACTATTCGATCTTCCTGCTGCGCGAGCGCAACCTTCTTTTCTCCTATTACGAATACCGTGGGATGGACCGCGCCGCTGGCGCGCGCAGCATGGCGGCCAATCCGGCGATGCAGGAATGGTGGAGACTCTGCCGGCCGTGTCAGCTGCCGATAATGCCGGGAGACGGGACACGCCGTTGGGCCGACATGGAATCCATATTCTATCAACCGTGAGCAGGAGCACTGACCTATCAGCGGCACCAACCCTCCGGTCGGGTGGCAAAGCCATCCTTTTCCGCACTTCAATGAGCGAAAACCGGCCGGAATCGTGCGCTTTCCCTGTAGATACCGTGATACCTGGAAAATCTCTTCTGAGACGCCGCATAGATTCCTACGGAGATTCGAACCCTATGACTGCCGATCCCAAGATCACCTTTATCGGCGCCGGTTCGACGGTGTTCATGAAGAACATCATCGGCGACGTCCTGCAGCGCCCGGCCCTTGCCGGCGCGACCATCGCGCTGATGGACGTCGACCAGGAGCGGCTGGACGAGTCGGCGCTTGTCGCGCGCAAGCTGGTCGCGACCCTGGACGTGCCGGCGAAGGTCGAGACCCACACGGACCAGCGCCAGGCGCTCACCGGCGCCGATTTCGTCGTGGTGGCCTTCCAGATCGGCGGTTACGAGCCGGCCACAGTGACCGACTTCGAGGTGCCAAAGAAATATGGCCTGCGCGCCACGATCGCCGATACGCTGGGGGTCGGCGGCATCATGCGCGGCCTGCGCACCGTGCCGCGTCTGTGGAAACTCGCCGAGGACATGCTGGCCGTCTGCCCCGGCGCGCTCATGCTGCAATACGTCAACCCGATGGCGATCAACACCTGGGCGATCGCCGAGAAATACCCGCAGATCAAACAGGTGGGCCTCTGCCACTCGGTCCAGGGTACGGCGGAGGAGCTGGCCAGGGACCTCGATATCCCGATCGAGCGCATCCGCTATCGCTCAGCCGGCATCAATCACATGGCCTTCTATCTCACCTTCGAGGAGCTCATGGACGACGGCTGCACGCGCGATCTCTATCCCGACCTCATCAAGGCATACGCCGAAGGGCGCGCGCCGAAGCCGGGCCGGAATCCGCGCTGCCCGAACAAGGTGCGCTACGAGATGCTGACGCGGGTCGGCTATTTCGTCACCGAGAGTTCGGAGCACTTCGCCGAATACACGCCCTGGTTCATCAAGCGTGACCGACCGGACCTGATCGAGAGGTACGGCATACCGCTCGACGAGTACCCCAAGCGTTGCATCGAGCAGATCGAGCAGTGGAAGTCGCAAGCGGAAGAATACCGCAAGGCCGATCGGATCGAAGTGGCGGCCAGCCGCGAATACGCCTCATCGATCATGAACGCGGTGTGGACCGGCGAGCCTTCGGTGATCTACGGCAACGTGCAGAACCGCGGCTATATCACCTCGCTACCGGAGGGCTGCGCGGTCGAGGTCCCCTGCCTGGTCGATCGCAACGGCATCCAGCCGACCCATATCGGCGCGCTTCCACCGCAGCTCGCCGCCATGATGCGCACCAACGTCAATGTCCAGGAGCTGACCGTCGCTGCGCTGATGGAGGAGAACCGCCAGCACATCTACCATGCGGCGATGATGGACCCGCACACCGCCGCCGAGCTCGATCTCGATCAGATCTGGAATCTGGTCGACGACCTGATCGCAGCGCATGGCGACTGGCTGCCGCCGTGGGCGCGGACGGCCCGCCAGCGCCACGTCGCCTGACGAAGCCAGGTCTTCCGGTCGGAGCGGTTCCAGGCGGTTGCCTGCGCGAGTGCCAGATATTCGGCATGGCCGAGGGCCACGCGGGAATTCTTATCCTCGCGGTTCCTGTCGGTTATCCCCGCCGCATCCTTGCGGAAGCTTGACGCGAACATCGGCATCCGGACGACGGTGCCTTGAATCGATGTCACTTCATTCGGCGAAGGCGGTGCCCATCTGAGTCGAACAGCAAGGTCGAGGCGGGATCGAAGTGGGGTCCATAGGCCTGGCCGGCCTTGAGATCGCGGCCGTTCTGCGTCGCGATGGTGATGACCTCGCCTTTGCCGTGGCGGGCATAGACGAACGTTTCAAGACCGAGGTGCTCAACCATCTCGATCACGAGATCGAGTTGGGCCGAGCCGCCCGCGTTGAAATGGCCGGGGCGCAGTCCAACAGTCAGGCCCGTCCCGTCGACGGGGATCGCGGCGAGGCCGGCGAGAGGAATCTCCTGATTGCCGTGCTCGGGCAGGCGGACAACCGTCTGGCCTTTGTCGACGATGCCCGGCAGGAAGTTCATCTTGGGTGAGCCGATGAAGCCGGCAACGAAAAGGTTGTCCGGGTCGTCGTAGAGTTCCAGCGGCGTGCCGACCTGGGCAACTGCGCCATCGCGCAGCACGACGATCTTGTCGGCCAGCGTCATCGCCTCGACCTGGTCGTGGGTGACGTAGATGATCGTCGTCTTCAGTTCCTTGTGCAGGCGGGCGAGTTCGATGCGCATGTGAACGCGCAGTTCGGCATCCAGATTGGACAGCGGCTCGTCGAACAGGAAGACCTGCGGATGCCGCACGATGGCGCGGCCGATGGCGGCGCGCTGGCGCTGGCCGCCGGAGAGTTCCTTCGGCCGTCGGTCGAGCAGTGGCTCCATTTCCAGGATGCGCGCCGCCTCAGCCACCTGGCTTGCGATCTCGGCCTTGGGAACGCCGGCGAAGCGCAGCGCAAAGCCCATGTTCTCGCGTACCGTCATGTGCGGATAGAGTGCATAGGACTGGAACACCATCGCGATGCCGCGCTTGGAAGGATCGACGTCGTTCATCCGCTTGCCGCCGATCTCGAGTTCGCCGGCGGTGATCGATTCCAGTCCGGCGATCATGCGCAGCAGGGTCGACTTGCCGCTGCCTGACGGGCCGACGAAGACGACGAATTCGCGGTTCGCGATGTCGAGGTCGACGCCTTTGATCACCTCGACGGCGCCGAAGGACTTGTGTACTCCCCGCAGCTTCAGTTCGCTCATCGGCCCTTCCTTATTCGGCGCTGAGCGCAGATGGTGACGGTGCCGAACGGCAGGCTCGACACGCTGACGGTAATCGACCCCGGCGTGCCGGTCGATGCCACCCAGAAGCCGGTCGAGCCGCCACGCAGCGACACGAGGCCTTCGGGCCGACCAGCCGGCCGGCGCCGGACACGTCGATCTCGACCGGCTCGAACAGGAAAGGCAGCTTGTGCCCGGCCTGGTCGAGGGCGCGGACCATGACCCGCACGCAGTCGTTTGCTGCCGGTGAGATCGTCGCGCGATCGGCGACCACCTCAAGCTTGGTGGCGACCGGATCGGCGACGATAGCGGACCTCGGCCGACCGGCTTGCCGCCGATCAGGCCGGTGATCGTCGCGTCCTGCCACAGCATGCCCCATCGCCCCAGCTCGTCGGCGCTGAAATGATGTCGGTCGAAGATGACCGGCGCATGCGGCAGATGGGGAAACCGGTCGCGCGCCGGTGCCGAGGCGCTTGGGTGGGTTGTTGCCGTAGCGAAGTTCGACTTCCTCGCAATTGGTCAGCACCATCAGCGGCAGCACCCCGCCGATATTGCGTTCGCCGCGCGCCCAGAAGGTCACCGGCTGGAGGACGATCGCTTCGTCCGGCTCGCACTGGCTGGCATAGGCAAAGGCGGCGAACTTCGGCTCGCGGAACATGTCCATGACGCCGTGGTGGCAGATGCGGTCGCCGGAGCCGAAATCCTTGTGTGTGTTGTAGTCGAAGGCGCACCAGCCGATGGCGCCGGCGATGTGTGGGATCGCCGTAGGCGGCATCAAGCACCTCGAGATGGCGGGTCACATGTTCGACCTGACGCTGCTCCTGGTCGATAGCTCTTGGTCGGATACATGTGGCCGTTGAACTCGGTGACCATGTAGGGCACCGGCTTGTCGAGGCCGGTCGTCTCGCGCCGCGGACGCAGCGCCGTGCGCGGCCGGTTGCCGCCGAGCTCCTCGTTGCCGAGGATGAAGTCGTTGGTCGTATAGACGTCTTCGAGCATCTCGCTCTCGGTGATGACGCGAATGCCGCCGGTCTGACGGGTCGGTGTCGAGTTCGTGGGCGACGCGGTTGGTCTCGGCATAGAAGTCGTGGTTGTCCTGCGACTCGTTGATGCGCACGCCCCACAGGACGATCGAGGGGTGGTTCCAGTCGCGGGTGATCATGCGGCGGACGTTCGCGACCGCCTCCGCCTTCCATGTGTCGCCGCCGATGTGCTGCCAGCCGGGAATCTCCTCCAGCACCAGCAGTCCGAGCCGGTCGCAGGCGTCGAGGAACCAGGTCGACTGGGGATAGTGCGAGGTGCGCACGATGTTGACGTGGAGCTCGCGCTTGAGGATTTCGGCGTCGCGTTCCTGCGCCGCGCGGCCGAGCGCGTATCCGGCATAGGGGAAGGACTGGTGGCGGTTGAGGCCGCGGAGCTTGAGCGGCCTGCCGTTGAGGCGGAAGCCCTCGGGCGTGAATTCGGCCGCGCGGAAGCCGAAGGTGTGGGTGACGGCGTCGTCGCCGAGCGCGAGGTCGAGCGTGTAGAGGACCGGGCTGTCGAGGTCCCAGAGCGCGATGCCGTCGAGCCCGTCCATCGTGCAGCTCGACCTCGGGCGGCGGCGGGCGCCGAGGCCGTCGCGATCGCTTGGCCGGCCGGGTCGCGCAGCGTCGCCGTCAGCGTTCCCTCCGGCGTCCGGCGCTGAGGGTTGGCAAGATCGAGGCGCACGACCACGGACTTCGTGGCGGCCAGCACGTCCGGCGTTTCGACCTTGACCCTGCCGATCGAGACCGGCGGCACCACCTTCAGCCAGACATCGCGATAGATGCCGGCATAGGTCAGATAGTCGATGCGCCCGCCGAAGGGCGGGATGTCCGGGGTTCTCCGATCCGTCGATCTTGATCGCCAGCAGGTCGTTGCCGCCCGTCAGCTTGCCGGTCAGGCGGACCGCGAACGGCGTGTAGCCGTCGGCGTGTGCGCCCAGGCGCTCGCCGTTGAGATAGACCACCGCATCGGCCATGGCGCCGTCGCAGATGAGCCACACCTCCTGGCCCGCCCACGCCGGATCGGCGGTGAGCACCTTCTGATAGGTGAACGGCCGCCAGTAGCTCGCCTCGTCGAAGTAGGAGAAGGGCAGCTCTACGGCCGTGTGGGGCAGGGACACACGCGCCGCCCTTGCCCAGCACCCTGGTCAGCTCGGGCGAGAAACCTTCGTTGAAAGTCCAGCCCTCGTTGAGGGCGATCATGGTACGCATTTCGGAAGCCTCATTTCACACCACCGGTTAGACCGGCGACGAACTGGCGCTGGAGCAGGAAGAAGATGACGAGCGTGGGCAGCGTCGCCAGCACGGTCGCAAAAAGCGTCGCACCGTAATCGGGAACGTAAGCGGAGAGCAGGGCCGAGACGACCAGCGTCACCGTCTTCATGTCCTGGGTCTGCAGAACGATCAGCGGCCAAAGGTAGTTGTTCCAGTTGAGCATGAAGATGATGATGGTCGCTGCCGCGTAGGTGGAGCGCATCACCGGCACATAGATGAACAGGAAGATCTGCCACTCCTTCAGTCCGTCGACCCGCGCGGCGTCGCGCAGCTCGCTCGGAAAGGCCTTCGTCGCCTGGCGGAAATAGAAGATGATGAAGATCGAGGCCACTGTCGGCAGGATGACGGCGGCGAAGGTGTTGACCAGGTGTGCCCGCGCGATCATCGAGAAGAGCGGCACCATGATCGCGGCGAAGGGAATGGTGAGGAGCAGCAGCAGGAAAGCGAACAGGCGCTCGCGAAAACGGGAGCGGAATATCTCGAAGCCGTAGCCAGCCGCCGACGAGATGACCAGCGTTACCACGGTCGCGATGACCGATATTTCGAACGAATTCCAGAAGACGCGCGGTGCGTCGACGAGGCTGAAGAAAGCATGCGGCGTTGGCGAACAGGTTGTCGCCGAAGCTCGCCTTGCCCCTGACGATCAGGGCGGACTTGTTGGTGGCGCCGACGACCATCCAGTAGAACGGGAAAACCGAGACGAAGGCGGCGATCGACAGGCCCAGATAGACGAGGCCGCGGCGGACGGCGCGCATCGTCATGTCTTCGCCCTCGGCCGGCGGTCGCGGGCGATCCAGAACTGCAGGGCGCTGAGGATCGCGACGATCACCACGATGACGTAGGAGACAGTCGCCGCGTAGCCGTAGTTCGGCATGAATCGGAAGGTCAGGTCGTAGATGTAGATCGACAGCGTTTCCGTCGCGCCGGATGGGCTGCCGTCGATCGTGATGTTGTTCACCTCGTCGAACAGCTGCAGCGTGCCGATAGTCGAGATGACGGTGGTGAACAGGATCACCGGCTTCAGCATCGGAATGGTGATGTGCAGGAAGACCGCCCACGGCGGCACGCCGTCGAGGCGCGCGGCCTCGTAGATCGACCGGTCGATGTTCTGCAGGGCCGCCAGGTAGAACACCATGTTGTAGCCGGTCCACCGCCAGGTGATGGCCAGGATGATCACCACCTTGGCCCAGAACGGATCGGACAGCCACGGGATCGGCGAGCCGATGATGTGGACGAACATCAGCGCATTGTTGATCACGCCGTCGGCGGCGAACATCGACTTGAACAGCACCGAGTAGGCAACCAGCGAGGTGACGCAGGGCAGGAAGATCGCCGTGCGCAGGAGCCCGCGCATCTTGAGCGTCGCGTCGTCGAGCGCGACCGCGAACAAAAGCGCCAGCGTGATCATGATCGGCACCTGCACGAAGAAGAAGATGCAGGTGTTTGTGAGTGAGCGGATAAAGACCGGATCGCGGGTCAGGCGGACGATGTTGGCGAAGCCGCCGAAGTGGAAGTTCAGGCCCTTGCCGACCTGGAAGCTCATCCACAACGACCACAGGATGGGATAGATCAGAAACAGCCCGAGCACGACAAGCGCCGGCGCAATGAAGAGCCAGCCATTGACCTCAGCATTGCGCTCAAGCCTGACGCTTGCCACCGGCCAATTTCCCTTCTCGCGGGTCTGCCGGAGGCGCTTGGTTTCGCCACAGGTGACTCGCCCGCCGAGACCGACTCACGCACCCCAGCGGCCGCGCCGCAAGCAAAACGTCATGCGGACGCGGCCCCCGGGAGACAAGGGAACGGGATTGCTCCCGTTCCCGGCTGCTGACTACTGAATCTGGGCCTGGGCCTGATCGTTGATCGCCTTGATGGCGTCATCGACCGAGCCGCCTTGGGCGATCGTCGGAAGTTGGGCCGCCACCGCAGAGTCGACCTCGGCGGTGTAGGTGCCGTAGTCGATGCCCGGGATCTGTCCGATCCAGTCGGCGAAGTCCTGCCAGACCTGCTCTCCGCCGAAGAACGGATCCTTGAGCTGGTAGGCGCTGCCGCCACGCGCGGCCAGCAGCGTACCGACGGCGCCCTGATCGACGAGGATCTTCTGGTAGAAGTCGATGTCACTGGCCCAGACCGACTTCAGGAAGTCGACGGCGGCCGCCTTGTTGGGCGACTTCGCCAGGACGTACCAGCTCGAGCCGCCCCAGTTGGAGGCATGCACGGCGCCGGGAACGCCGGCAAGCAGCGGAACCGGCGCCACGGCCCATTTGCCCGACTGGTCGGCGTTGGCTTTGATCGTGCCAGTGATCCACACGCCGATCGGAACCGAGGCAACCTCACCGGAGGTGAAGCCACCGGTAAAGTCGGACCACCCGGAAACCGGCTTGACGATCCCCGACTGCCAGATCCTGGCATATTGCTCGAGCGCGGCCTTGAGCGCGGCGTTGTCGAGAATGTTGAGGGTGCCGTCTTTCTTGAAATACCACTGGCCGGTCGACTGCAGCATCATGTGGATCTGGCCACGCTCGTTGTAGTCCATGTCGAGCATCGGATGGCCGGTCTTGGCCAACACGTCCTTGCCGATCTTGATGAGGTCGTCCCAGGTGATGTCCTGGAGATCGGCGGCCTTGTAGCCGGCCTGGGCGAGATAGTCGGAGCGATAGAAGAGGCCGGCGACGCCGGAATCGAACGGCAGCGAGTACGATTTGCCCTGATAGGTCGCCGCCTGCACCTTGTATTGGGCGAACTTCGACATATCGATGGCGTCGGAGAGCGGCTCGAAGGAGCCGGGGAACGACTGCAGGTATTTCTGCGCGACGTCGTCCTCGATCAGCACGATATCGGGGAGCCCGTCGGTGCTGCCGGACAAAAGCTGCGCCTGCAGCTTGGTCCTGACGTCGTCCTGGCTGGTGGTGTCGATGACGTTGAGCGCAACGTCGGGATTGGTCTTGGCGTAGATGGCGCCGGCTTCCCGCATGGTGACGCCGTTGAAGTTGGGATCCCAGCACCAGATGGTGAGGGTCGTCGCCGCGAAAGATGCCGTGGCGGTCAGAATGGCGGCGCTGGCGACTCCGAAAACGAGCGCGCGGCGCCAACTGGTGGCGAAGCGTTTCATTGGTCCCTCCCAATTGCCGAGGTAGTTCATCACCTCGTGCGCTCATTTCTAGCCGGGCAGTTCGGGCTCCGCAAGATTTAGTAAATTATCGCCCGGGGTTTGCCTGCCCGCCTGCGGGTGGGTGCTGCCGCGCCACTTGATCTGGTTGGCGATGATGATGTGCTGGGCGACCGTGCGCCCGGCGACGCGCTGGAGCAGAAGGTCGACCGCGGTCTCGCCGATCTCCTCGGCGGGGAGGTGGACCGTCGACAGCGGCGGGTGGAGGAACTGCGCCGCCGGAATGTCGTTGAAGCTGGCCACGGCGACATCGTCCGGGATGCGCAGCCCGAGCTCGCGGACGGCGCGGTAGACGCCGATGGCGATGTTGTCGTTGCAGGTGACGATGGCGTCGGGCGGGTCGCGCTGCTTGAGAAGCCGCATGCCGAGCTGGTAGCCGGTCTGCTCGGTGTTGCGCTCGACGCTACCCTGGGTCAGGCAGATCTTGGGGTCGAACACGCCGTGGGTCTTGCTCCACGCGATGTAGGTGCGGCAGCGGATCTCGGCCAGCGGATCGTTGTTGGTCTCCTCCGTCCAGCCGGCGAAGCCGATCCGGGCATAGCCGGATTTCACCAATCCCGTCAAAAGCTTGTGCGTCGCGAGTCGCAGGTCGCTGGCGACCGCGTCAAATTCGTCGCCGGGGGGAATGAAATCGGCGAAGACGACCCGCCGGCTGTACCGTCCGAGCCAGTCGACCTCCGCTTCGCTGTGCATGCCAATGGCGATAACGCCGTCCGCGCTCTGTAGCAGCCTGGGCTCTGGCATTTTGTCCGTGTGGTAGAGCTTGACGGTCTCGCACTGCAGGGCTTGGCAGCGGCTTTCAATGCCGAGGCGCAATCCGACATAATAGGGGTCGATCAGTTCAAGGTCGGGACGCAGGAAATGCGCCAGAGCCACCTTGCGCAGGCCGCGCTGCCGCGCCCGGCTGCGCGCCCGCGGCGTGGCATAGTTGAGGCCCTCGGCCGTTTCGATGATTGCCTGCCGTTTTGCCTCAGTAACCGACAGAGCCGGATCGAAATTGAGGACGCGTGAGACCGTGGCGGTCGAAACTCCCACGGCCTTGGCGATTTCCTTGAGTGTGACCATCGATGCTCACTTGTGATTGCGCGTGCCTTTGGCTGTCCTCAGCCAGACAAGAATCGAGTAATTGAGGGGAAATATTTACCAAAAATAGGCGTGACTCCCAAACGTCAAGCAGGATCTGGCGTCGTATCCCAACTTGACCTGGCCGGCAGGGCCTGCAGCGGCTCAAGGGCCACCCACCGATCCTATCGAATGGCGTGGTCGTGATGCCTCGCTTAACGCGATGCGCCAATAACGGAAGTGAGTAGCAGCGGCGACACGCAAACATTCAAATGGGTGATCTCACCGCACGCGCTTGTGCGCTTCTTCGACGCCACGCTGAAACAATGGCGCCTCAGATTACCGTCAGCAAGCTCGCATCGATCTCGTCTGCTTGCACATCGAGCAAACCGCGCGCCTTCAGAAATACCGGCGCATTTGCACATAGGCGGTCGTTGGCACTGCCTGATAGGGCGCGCTGGTTCCGCTCAATCGCAGGCCGCCGTATTCGCTGCCCTTCGGTCCGAACGGCACCTGAACCCCGGCAATGAGATCGGTGTTGTCGTTGAGCGACCAGTCCGCCTCTCCCGCCGCATAGGCGCTGCCATCGTTGAGATTGACAATGAGGCTCGGCGAGAGCGTCAAGAGCGGCGTCCATTCCAGCGTCATGCCGCCGGCGAGATAGTCCTGCGAGGTGTTGAAGACCTGCCCGCGCGCCAGCCGGTCGGTGAGGTCGGCGGGCAGCATGTCATAGGCCGTGCCGCTGCCGGCGACGCCGAAGCCGTTGTGAAAGTACTCGGCGAAAACCGTGGCGTTGCGCTTGAACAGCGTCATCGCCATGCTGATGTTCGCCAGGCCGGAAATGCGCGTCGTGCCGTCGGCCTCGAAGGTGGGGATGATCTCGCCGTTCCACACCGCGCCACCCAGCGGACCGCTCAAGCCCAGCCCGGCCGTCCAGTCGCCGTGGTCGCGCGCGACGACCCCGGTCAGCCCGATTTCGCCGATCGTGCGGTGATAGTGGAGCGCAAAGGTGCTGGCGTCCCAGGTCGGCGTCGCGTTGTAGGTCATGGCGCGCGGCACGGTGATGAATTGCAGGTCGGAACCGTCGCCGAACAGCCATTGCAGATAGGCCATGTCGACGCCGGGCTTGTATTCGGTGTCGGTGGCGTCGGGGGCGAAGGGGTCGACCAGGTCCATGGGGTGAAAGACCTTGCCGGCGCCCCAGGTGAGGGCCTGGCGGCCGACGCGGACGACGAAGTTGTCGGTCGTATAGCCGAGCGCCAGCCGGTCGATCTTCTGGATCGCCAGTGCCTGGCCGTCGTCGACGAAGGTGTTGGTCAGATCGAACAGCGTCGACGGCGGCGCCATGCCGAACATGGGCGCCTCGGCCCGCCTCAGGGCGACGTTGCCGCCATAGTCGCCGTTCACGACGTAGTGGACGGTGAAATCCCAGTTGTCCCATTTGGGCTCCCAGGTGAGGCGAAGATTGCCGGAGAAGTCGTTGCGGAAGCGTTCGCCGAGGGACGCGGTGAGGCTGTCCCTTGCGGAGAAGGAGCCGAGGTCGGTGAGTTCCAGCCGCCCGTGAAAGTCCTTCAGCCCATCGGCGACGGCCGGCCGCGCCACCAGGGGCGCGGCGAGGAGGGTGAGGCCCAGCGCGGCCTTAAGCGTGTTCCGAGACATGCGTCTTCTCCCGACGTTCATCGGCGGTGATGCGGCCGTCGGTCATTTCTATGTGGCGTCGCGTGCGGGCGATGACACGGGCGTCATGGGTGCCGATCAGAAATGTGATCCCCGAGGCGGCGTTGAGTTTGGCCATGAGGGCGACGAGGTCCTCGGCGGTCTTCGAATCAAGATTGGCGGTCGGCTCGTCGGCGAGCACGATCGCCGGACGGGCCACCAGCGCCCTGGCGACGGCGACCCGCTGCTGCTGACCGCCAGACAGATAGGCCGGCCGGCGGTCTTCCATGCCCGCCAGCCCGACGTCGCTCAGCGCTTCGACCGCCCGGCGGCGCCGTTCGCGCGCCTCGACGCCGAGAAGCTGGAGGATGAATTCGATGTTCTCGGCGGCCGAGAGCACCGGAATGAGATTGTAGGCCTGGAAGACGAAGCCGATCTTGTGCAGGCGCAACTCGGTCAGGTGCGCCTTGTCGAGATGGCCGAGATCGTCGCCGTCGACCGTCACCGTGCCGGCGCTCGGCCGGTCGAGGCCGCCGATCATGTTGAGCAGCGTCGTCTTGCCCGAGCCGGAGGGACCGGCGAGCGTGGCGAAATCGCCCGCGGCGATATCGAGGTCGACGCCGTTCAGGGCCGGAACCTCGATGGCGCCGAGCTTGTAGCGCTTCTCAATGCCGCGGCACGAGACGATCGCGGTCTTGGCTGGGGCGCCCTGCAGCCTCATGAAACATGGCTCATCGCCTCCACCGGTTTGGAAAGTGCGGCCTTGCGCGCCGGCCAGAGCGCGACGGCGACACCGAGCGCCCAGACGAGCATGGACAGTTCGAGGAACTCGGCCGGGGCGAGATGGGGATAGAGCACGTGTCCCGCGCCAATATATTCGGCGCCGCGTGCCAGGAACTTGAGATCGACGCCGCCGTGCAGAGCGGCGATGGTCGCCACCGATGCGGCCATGCCGGCGACGACGCCGGTGCCAATCAGCATGGCGGATTCGAGCAGCACCTGAAGGAGGATGAGGCGCGGGCGCATGCCGAGCGCCTGCAGCAGGCCGAACTCGCGCACCCGCTCGAAGACGGCCATCAGCTGCGTGTTGACGATGCCGATCGCCATGAAGACGAACATCACCCACAGCCAGATGTAGATGAAGGCCTGCATGAAGTCGTTGACCGCGGCGGCGAGTGGTGACAGCTCGGTCCACGAACTAACGTCGCGTCCGGGCGCCGCGCGCCTGAGCGATGCGATGACCTGGGCAAGCTCGGCCTCGTCGGGGACGTGGAAGGCGATCTCGGAAATGTCGCTGCCGATGCCGACCATCGTCTGCGCCGTCGCGAGACCGGTGAAGGCGAAGGCGTCCTCGGTGGTCTGGTTGCCGGCAAAGAGCCCCACCACCTGATAGGCCTGCTGGGCGAGGCTGCCGTCGGCGGCCTGGGCCATGATGATCACCCGCTTGCCGACGCGGGTCTTCAGCCGGTCGGCGAGGTGACGGCCGAGCACGATGCCAGGATCGGACGCGTCGGCGAGATAGCGGCCGTCGGCGATCTGCTGCGGAATGACGGAGATTTGCCGTTCGCCGGCCGGATCGACGCCGTCGAGAGAGAGCGGCAGCGTCTTGTACTCGCTCTGCACGACGGCCGGAATGCGCACGCGCGTCACCCAGCCATTGATCGCCGGATTGGCGAGCGCCGCCTTCAGCGCGCCGGTCGGCGGCGGCATGCGGCGCGACACGGTCGGATCGTCGAGAAAGCCCTCAGCGTGAATCTGGCCGCTGCCGGTCAGAAGGTTGAGCGTGGTGTCGCGGCTCGATTGCGCCCAGCCGTCGAGCAGCGCGGCGAAGACGAGGATCGAATAGAGTCCGACGGCGACGACGATCAGCGAGATGATCGTGCGCCGCGGATTGCGCCACAGATTGCGCCAGGCCAGCGGCCCGAGGAGTTGCAGCGCGCCCATCACGCGGCCCTCATGGCGGCGACCGGTTCGAGCCGGTTGATGCGGCGCACAGGGAACAGTCCCGCCACGGCGACCGACAGGATGATGGCGGCCGGACCGACGGTGGCGCTGACCAGGGAGAGGGTCGGATAGAGCCGCCCGGGCAGACCCCATTGCGCCATCAGCCCTTCCATCCCGGCGAAGGCGATGCCCTGCTCGGCGAACCACAGGGCGAAGCCACCGCCGATCAGGATGCCGATGGCGTTGCCGAGGACGGCGAGCAGGATCAACTCCAGCCACAGCATGCGCCCGACGAGCCCGGCGCGCATACCGACCGCCAGCAGCATGCCGAATTCGCGCGTGCGTTCGAGCACCGACATCAGCAGCGTGTTCAGGATGATGAACACGACGACGACAACGAGGCTCACATACCAGAGCATGGAGGTGGAGAAATCGAGGGTGATCGCCTGCTTCAGCGCCGGCTGCAGCACGCCCCAGTCCGAGACCGTCAGGTGATGGGTGCTGGCGAGCCGCCCGAGCGCCGGCAGCGCGGAATTGACGGCGGGGAGACTTCGGGCCGGCGAGCGCGATGACATTGGCGGCATCGCCCAGCGCGAATGTTTCCTGGAAGCGGGCGAGCGGCATCTCGGCGATCTGTCGGTCCAGTTCGCTGATGCCGCTATGGAAAATGCCGGTGACCTTCAGGCTGTCGGCGGCGACGGTTCCGTCGACGGCAGAACCCAGAAGCGTGACATGATCGCCGAGCGAGAGCTTGAGATTGCGCGCCAGCGCATCGCCGAGAACGATTGTGTCGCTGTCGCCCGGCTGAAGATAGCGGCCCTGATGCACGGTCGAGGCGAGGGTGGAGACGGTCTGCTCACGTGCCGGATCGACGCCTTCGATCGCCGCGCCATAGCTGAGATCGCCGTTGGCCAGAATGACGTAGGAGGTCGCCCGCGGCGCCGCGGCGGTGACGCCCGGGATCTTGACGGCCTCTGCCGCCAGCGTCTCCGGTGCGGGAATCGTCTTGCGGATGTCGGGATCGTCGGCATAGCCCGGCGGTTGGATCTGGGCGAAGCCGTCGAAGATCCTCAGCGCGTTCGCCTTCATGGTGTCGTAGACGCCGAGCTGGAACGACAGCATGAAGACGAGCAGGGCCGCGGCGAGCGCCATGGTGAGCAGGCTCAACGCGGTCCGCGTCGGCTGTCGCCACAGATTCCGCCATGCCATGCCGATCATCATGACCGTCAGCCCCGCGGATTCTGCAGGTTGGAGCGGGTGAAGATGTAGTCGGGCAGCGAGATGTTGAACTTGCCCGCCGTCGTCTCGATGCGGGTCCACTGCCCGGATTTGGCCATCGGCTTCATGGTCAGCACCACCGGATAGTTGCGTCCGCCGAGCGGGGCGATCTTGTCGGTGGTCATCTTGCGCACCGGCTTCATGTCCTGGTCGAAGAAGGTCTCCTCCAGGAAGATGCCATCGTCGCGCACCTTGGCTTCCTGCTTGCCCCAGACCACCGGCGCGCCGGGCTTGGGCAGCGCCTCGATGGTGTAGACCGTGTGCCCGCCAGCGCTCGCCGTGCCGATGATCTTGTGGGTGTATTCGGTGAGCAGGTCCTCGGCCTTGGAGAGGTCGTTGTAGGAGAAGTCGGAGCCCATCCAGGACTGCGCCAGCATGGAAGCCGGCAGCTTGATTACCTGGTTGAGCTTGGGATTGTAGATCAGGGTCTGGTTCTTGAGCTTCAGCGTCGCGTTGCCGGCGTCCTTGGCCGGTGCGGTGAAGCGCACTAGCGCCTCGTTGTCGCCCCGCGTCCAGGCGGTCATCGTCAGGTGCCGTTCCCAGCTCGGCCGATGGATGGTCATGGTGATCGTCGATTCGGACGATTTCGCCCGCCAATTGTCGAAGGCGGCGCGCACCAGCGCCGTGGCGTCGGCCGCTGCCGCGGGGGCGAGGGCTCCCGTCAGCGCGACGGTCGCAACGCAAGCGACCGTTGCGATGTGCCGAAATAGTCGTTTCATCGCAAAGCCTCCTCGATGTCGCCCGGTTGTCCGCAGGCATCGAAACACAGACGCAGGATACGGACCGTGCGTGTGTACCGACCGGTACATATCACTGGTGCGTACTCCTCATCCCTGCTAGGGTCAAGCCATGAGTTCGACCGCGATTTGAAAAACTCGATCCGCAGCGGCAGGAGCGGTTGTTCGAGACCGCCGCCGAGGAATTCGGCGAAAAAGGCTACGAGGCGGCTTCCCTGAACCGCATTCTCGAGCGCTCGGGGATGAGCAAGAGCTCGCTCTATTACTATTTCGACGACAAGGCCGATCTGTTCACCACGGTGCTCGAACGCGCTCTGGCGTTCCTGTTCAAGGAAATCGGCGGCTTCGACCCGGCCAAGCTGACGGCCGAGACATTCTGGAGCGAGTTCGTGACGCTCTATCGGCGCGCCATCCGCTTCTCGAGAAAGAAGGCTTGGTATTTAAAGCTTGGTCGGGTGTTCTACCGCCTGCACGACACTGCCAAGCAGGGCTCGCCCACCGGCCACATGTTCGAGGCGGCACGTCATTGGCTCGGCACAATCATTGCCCGCGGCCAGGTTCTCGGCGTGATCCGCACCGATCTGCCGGCGCCGCTTTTGATTGGCTGCGCCATGGGCATCGGCGAGGCGCTCGACCGCTGGGCAATCGCCTATTGGGAGCAATACAGCGAAGACGAGCTGCTGCAGATGGCCGAGGAGCACATCGACCTGTTCCGCCGGCTGCTCGCCCCGCCGGATGCCAGATAATTCCGACCAACTCTCAAACGGTGTGTCGACCACTTCCGCTAATGGGATGGTCCGGCCGTGCTCCTGCCCCGCCAGCGATGGAAGCTGGGAAGGGGCGCGAAAGACAAGGAGCACGCCATGCCCGAGAAGCTCAACGCCACGGTCGCCGTAGTCGGCATCGATATCGGCAAGTACTCATTCCACGTCGTCGGCCTCGATCAGCGCGGTGCAATCGTGCTGCGTCAGAAGTGGTCACGCAGCCAATTGGGATCGCGGTTTGCCAACATGCCGCCGTGCTTGGTCGGCATGGAGGCTTGCGTCGGCGCGCATCATCTCAGTCGCCGGCTGAAGGCGCTTGGTCACGATGCCCGGCTGATGCCGGCGAAGTACGTCCGCCCCTATTCGAAGGGCCAGAAGAACGACTTTCGTGACGCTGAGGCGATCGCCGAGGCGGTGCAACGGCCAACGATGAAGTTCGTCGCCACCAAGACCGCCGATCAGCTCGACCTGCAGGCGCTGCGCCGTGTGCGTGAGCGACTGGTCAGCCAGCGCACGGGGGTCATCAATCAGATCCGCGCCTTCCTGCTGGAGCGCGGCATCGCCGTGCGGCAGGGACAGCGCTTCTTGCGTGCTGAGTTGCCGGGCCTCCTGGCCTCGCCTCCCGAGGTGTTGTCCCCGCGCATGGTGCACGTCATCGAGGACCTCGCCGGCGATTGGCGCCGGCTCGATGAGCGCATCGAGGGGCTGTCGGCAGATATCAAAGTTCTGGCCGAGGAGGACTCCGGCTGCGAGCGACTGATGACGGTGCCTGGCATCGAACCGATCATCTCCAGTGCTATGGTGGCGGCGGTCGGCAGTGGAGATGCGTTCACCAAAGGCCGCGACTTCGCCGCCTGGCTGGGCCTCGTTCCCAGGCAGATCTCAACCGGGGACCGTACGATCCTGGGCAAGATATCCAAGCGCGGCAATCGCTACCTGCGCGTCCTTTTCGTGCAGGCGGCTTGGGTCGTGCTGATCAAGCCCAAGAGCTGGGAGCGCCATGGGCTCAAGCCCTGGATCGAGGCCGCCAAGAGGCGGCTGCACCACAACGTGCTGGCGGTTGCCCTCGCCAACAAGCTCGCCCGCATCGCCTGGAGCGTCCTGGCCCGTGGCCGGGACTTCGAGATGACGACGATCGCTCACGCGACCGCCCAAACTGTCTGATCGTCGGATCGTCGAGCCCCGAGATCGGGAACACGCGATGACGTAATCCAAAAACCTACCGCTGAGGTCTGCGAGAGAACGAGACGAGATGGAGGTTTGGTCTTCCCGGCGCATGCGAACACTGGTGACCCAAATGGCCCAGTCGAGGTCTGTCCGCTAATGAGATCGCACGCGCGCTGATATCCATGATGGCCCGGAGCCCAACACGCTCCAATCAAAGGCCGGATACATTGATGCAAGACCACTCACCGCCACCGCGGCAAACTCTCTTGCGACGCACGGCCGGACCATACATTGGGTCAGGAGCGTCGATCAAGCGGCACGATGGGGATGACCGCTCACCTCCCGAAAGCCGACGTGCACGGCGGTAGTCCGGACTTCGGTTGAGCGCCAAAAGCAGACATCGAGGCTGGCTTTAATCCCTGCATTCAACAGGGCCCTTGCTTCCAATGGAGCAACTGGGCTTGGCCCAACGACCTTCGCACCAAGACTTCCCTAGGCCTTGACGGAGCCGGCGGTCATGCCCGCAAGGAAGTATCGCTGAGCCATGAGATAGAGCAGCAGGAGCGGCAGTGAGCCCAACACGCTCATGGCCATCATTTCGTTCCATTCGAACGCGTGTTGCCCCATCAACAGGCTAATGCCGATCGGGACTGTTCTGAGATCCATCGACTTGGTCAGCGTCAGCGCAAACAGGAACTCGTTCCAGGAAAGAAGGAACGTGTACACCGCCGTCGCGACGATGCCAGGAATCGAGACTGGAACGATCACCCACCACAGCGCGGTCCAGCTCGATCCGCCGTCGACCAGGACCGCCTCGTCAAGGTCTTTCGGCAGCGTGTTGAGATAGCCCGTCATCAGGAGGATCGCGTAAGGCAGCGTGAAGACCAGGTAGGTCAGGATCAGCGCCAGGTAGGTGTTGTAAATTCCGAGGGCGACCACAATCCCGAAATAGGGAATGAGGAGGGTGATGGGAGGCACGGTTTGCGTGCTGATCACCAGCAGGTTGAAGGCCTTCTTGGCCCGGTATTCGTAGCGGCTGAAGCTGTAAGCCGCCAACGTCGCCACGATGATCGTGAGCAGCGTAACCACGCCCGCGACGAGGTAGCTATTGATGAAGAACCGGATCTTCACCGGGTCGTGGAAGATCGACTCGTATGCCACCAGGGTGAAATTCTTGGGCAAGAGCGACGGCGGCAGCGAGAAGATCTCGGTATTGGATTTCAGCGAACTGAACAGCATCCAGAGGATCGGAAATCCCGCGAAGACCAGTCCGATCCCGAGGCCGATGTAGAGTAGCCACGTCGTGGTGAGGTCTCTTCCGGAGCGGCTTGCCATAGCGGTTACCTCGCGGCTCTCTGATGCTTGATGTAGAAATACGTCATGCTCATCGACAGGATGAAGAGGATCACGGCGCTGGCTGACGCGAGCGAGAAATCGAACTTCGAAAACGCCAGCTTGTACGTATAGGTGCTCAACATCTCCGTGGCATGGATCGGGCCACCGGCGGTGGTCATCCAGACCAGGGGGAACACCTGCATTGTCCAGATGAAATCGAGGAGTGCGATGCTGACCATTACGGGCTTCAGCTGGGGCAGCGTCACATGCCGGAGTTTTTGCGGCCCCGACGCTCCATCGATGCTCGCTGCTTCGTACAGCTCTTCAGGAATGCCCTGAAGGCCGGCCAGGATGCTGACCATATAAAGAGGATAGCCAGCCCAGATGTTCACGAAAGTCAGGGCGTGGATCGCCGTATTGGGCGAGGAGAACCACTCGACCTTGTAGTTGAGGATGTTCAGGTCGGTCAGCAGGAAGTTGATGATGCCGGCCGGATCGAGGATCAGCCGCCAGATGACGGCAATGATGACGGCAGTGAACAGCCAGGGAAGGATGTAGAGCACTCTGAGGATGCTTCTCGCGGTTCGATTCAGCCGCTTCGAGTTCAGCATCAGCGCAAAGGCCAGTCCGATGATGAGATGGAAGATGACGCTGGCGATCGAGAAATAGAGCGTGTGGCCGACCGCCCCCCAGAAGACGGGATCGGAAAAGAGCTCCTGGAACTTCTGGAGACCGACAAAAGTCGGACTCCGTTTCATAATCGCGCCTTCAAGCACCGAATAGCGAAAGACCGTCACCATCGGAATGAGCATGAGGAGCGTGAAGAGCGCCATTGCCGGCGCGACGTAGAGGTAAGGCTGGATCTTGCGTCGATTTATGTCTGAAAAGAAACCGATTCCCGCACCAGCGCCGGCCAGTGCCGCTGAACGGGTTACCGGGTTTGCCATGTTGAAAACCTCGTGAACTCCCGGCGTGTCTTCGGTTCGATGCCACGTTGCGGGGCCTTGCGGCAACAGGTGGGCAGAGTGCGCCGCCTTCTTCTCGTTTTGTCTGACGAGGCGGAGCGGCGCGCTGGCTCGCGCGCCGCTCCGCTGCCGAACTGGCGTGACGGCGACCTGATGGGCCTAGAACTTTGCTTCCCACTTGGTCTGCGCGTTCTGGGCCGCTTCCGCCGGGAACTCTTTGCCCTCCAGCATCGCTTGGACTTCCTCGTCCAGCTGGCGCATCAACTCTTCGGCGACCGGTAGGCCGACGAATTCGTTGGCGAGATACCCCTTCTGGAAGATATCGAACGCAGTAGCGAAAAGCTTGTCGGAGGCCACGAAATCCGGCTTGGCGTTGACGTTGCCGGGGAAGGCGTTGGCGATCGACACCAGCTTGGCGTTCACCTCCTGGCTCATCAGGTAGGAAACCAGCTTGAAGGCCTCCGCCTTGTGCTTGCTGTTCTCTGAGACACCGATGCCCCAAGAGGCATAGGGCAGGCCGCGCTTGCCTTCGTAGCCGGCGACGGCCGGTACCGCGGTGATGCCGAAGTTGAGCTTCGGATTGCGCTCACGGATCAGATTGATGTGGGCGAGCGAGTCGACCATCATCCCAACGCGGCCGTTGACGAACTCCTCGACCTTATCCTGTTCCTTCTTGGAAAAGGTACCGGGGGAGATCACGCCGTCATCGTACATGGACTTGATGAACTTGAGGGCGCCGACCACGGCTTCGTTGGTGAGGTCGGGCTTGCCGTCCTTGAGCATGCTCTGGCCCGACGCCCAGACCCACGACATCACGTCGTTCTGGATGCCGTTGGGAGCCTCAAGCGACAGCGGCAGGACCCAGCCATACTGGTTCTTGGAAGCGTCAGTCAGCTTCTTTGCCGCATCCGCGAACTCGGCCCGCGTCTGTGGCATGTTATTGATGCCGGCTGCCTTGAGCAGGTCGAGATTCATGAACACCGGATAGACGAAGGACGCGACCGGGAACATGTAGCTCTTGCTGTCGACCTTGATGATCGCGGCCACCTGGCTGGCGTCGAAATTCGAGGCCTTCATCAACTCATCCAGCGGAGCGATCGCGCCTTGCTTGGCGAGGTCGTTCACCCAGGCCCCATCGAGCCCGACGACATCGCTGAGCGTGCCGGATGCGGCGCCGATGACGATCTGATCGTGCGTGTTTGCATAGGGACCACTGATCAGCGTCACCTTGATGTCCGGATTCAGCGCCTCGAAGTTATCCATGATGCCGCGAAGCGCGCCACTGGGCAGTTCCGGCTCCCACCACTGAATGAATTCCAGGTTGGTCTGTGCTTGGGCACCTGTGACAGTCATGGCAAGGGCGAGCGCCGCCCACTTAAGAAACGGTATCGATTTCTTGAGATTCATCATTTTCCTCCCACGTTAAGCTTACCCTCCACAACAAAGATGGAGGTTCAATACTTTGCGCGGGCTCCACCCAAAACGCCGCGCGCCCTAGCGACCGCACTCGAAGGCTGGACGGATTTTCGAAGCCGTTAGCGAGAATATGCGGTCTTTTGCTGTTTTATCAGCGAGCCATGCAAGCGTCAAGCGGCTTAGTTCCGCAATAAATCGCACTCACAACGCGCCGGATCACTGCGCGGGCGAGAAACGGAATTGGCTCTATCTGGTCGAAAAGGGCTCTCGCTCCGAGGAGCCCATTGTCCCTGCGCCGTCGTGCCAGCACGTCTTCAGCCGGCGACCCGGGCAACGCCCCCCGAAAGGTCAGCCGGCGACGATGACCTCGACCTCGGCTTCCTCGAGAGCGGCCGCGAGATCCGGCGGAGGATTAGCGTCGGTGACAAGCAGATGGACGCGCTCGAGCGGCGCTATATGGGCGAGCACCGTGGCCCCGAACTTGGCAGCGTCGGCAAGCACGATGACCCTGCGGGCCGACGCCATCATTGCCGAGATCATCGTTGCTTCTTCGAGCATCGTGGTCGAGAGCCCGCGAACCGATATTCCGCCAACGCCGATGATGGCCGTATCGGCGCTAATCGGCCCGGCATTCGCGAAACCGACCGCGCCGATCGTGACCTGCAGCTCCTGCCGGACGTGCCCGCCAAGCAGATAGACGCCGCGCGTGGTGTTGGGCGGGATCGCGGCAGGGACGCCCAGATTGTTGGTCACGATTGTCAGGTTTCGAAGCGGGCCGAGCTCCCCGACGAAGGCCCGCGTCGTCGACCCGCCGTTAACGATCAGGGTCTCCCCGTCGACAATCAGCGCCGCCGCCGCCTTTGCGATTCGGGCCTTTTCAGCGGCCCTGGCATTGACGCGCAGGGCGACCGGTGTGTCGCGGTCCACGAAGCCGTCAACCGGAACGGCGCCCCCATGAGTCCGCGCCAGCAGCCCGCGGCTCGACAGGTAGTCGAGGTCGCGACGAATCGTGTCGGCCGAAACGGCAAACTCGCTGGCGATCTCGGTGACTGTGACCGAGCCGTGTGTCTTTGCGACTTTGAGCAACTCGCTGCGTCGGCGGGCCGGTAGCGAGAAATCGCCGTCGGCGCGCCCCTGCTGCGAAATGCCGGTTCTTTCTGCCGGGGGCATTGTCGAACACATGGTTTGCGTAAATCCAGTGCAGGATACATCATTTTGTGATCGACGCCAGCTTGACCCTGCGGTTTTCCGCCTATAAAAGGAACATTAAGCGGCATCTAGACGCAAAAAAACGCACGATTCAGGAAAATGCTCTGTTTGGCAAGTGCCGGGAATCTGGCGGGCGCCTCGGCCGAGCGGCCTCTTTCTCCATTGATGCGCAATGCGGCTGGTGCAGTTCAACAGTTCAGTTGCGCGGGTGGGCAATCGCAAGACAAGTAAGAGCATGACCCGGGATTTCTCTTGGCGAGAAGAATACGAGGCGCTGATTGGATGCCTGCCGCAGATCGTCGACAGGTCGCGTCTGATGGTTGGCGGCTTCAGCACTTGCGTCGATATTTACCTGTCCTTTCGCGAAACGCTGACCGCGCTGAGCGTCGCGTCACGCGAATGTGCGGAAGGCGCAGCGATGCTTGCCGAGCTCACGCGCCGCGCCTCAACCGGAGTCGGCGGCGAACTTTTCGTCGACTGGCCGGACGGTCCGCACTGGATCGATGACCACGTAGCGGGGCGCCAAGCGATCGGCGGGACCAGTGCACAGGCCGCCTATATGTTCGCCGAACTCGGCGCCACCGCCCTGATTGCGATCGAGGACCGCAGCAAAAGACAGCTTGAGGTACTTCACCCTCAAACGCTCGCAGCCACCGACTTCGGTGTCGTTCCGGTGTCGGCGCTGGAACGCCAGGGCACCGAACGTCCGCCACACTACATCTTCGAGTTCACTGCCGGCGAAATGATCGATACCCGGCGGGTGCCCCGGTCATCGAGGACCATCGTCCGGTTCGGCCATGACGAACTGCAGCGCGACGCGGCATTCGTGCGCGCTTCGGTGGAGCGTGCGGCAGAGGCCGGCGCCGGCCTGTTGTGCGGCTTCAACGAGATGCCGCCCGAGAGGGTCGGTGAGGAACTCGACTACGCGGCCGGGGTCGCCACTGCCTGGCGGGAAGCCGGCTTGGCGCTTGTTCACGTAGAACTCGGCGACTTCCCGGAGCACGGGTTACGCGACGAGACGATCCGGCGGCTGTTGCCAGCAGCCACCTCGCTGGGCATGAGCCTCTCGGAGTTGGCAGGTCTGACCCGTGAGGGAGAGCAACCGGAGACTGCCGCAATCCGTCTGGCCGAGACCTTCGAGCTGGAACGCGTGTGCGTGCACGCCGACGAGTGGGCTTTCGCCGTCACGCGAGGCGACGTCGAGCGTGAGCGCGAGGCACTCCAGCTGGGTTGCCTGCTGGCATCGACGCGCGCCGCTAGCGGCTACTTCGCTGTTCCCGACCGGCTGCCCGACAGCGCACGCCTCCAGCCACCGCCGCTGCCCGCCTCCCTTCGGCGCGGAGACTGGTCGATCGCGTGCTGTCCGGCCCCCTACCTCGAGAAACCGGCCGCGACAATCGGGCTGGGCGACACGTTCCTTGCGGGAACGCTGCTCGTCCTTGGGGCAAAACCGCCCACGCCACTGGGCGCGACCGCCCGGCTACAGCACACAGCGGAGCTGCCATGACCACGTCGTAGGCGCCCTGCCGATCTCTCCATTCCACTCCTTTTTGACAGTCTACGAGGAACGCTCATGTACCGCCTTGATACCAAGCTCGCCAAGATCCGTGCCGGCAACTACCAGAAGGGCGATTTCATCATCGCCGATGCCAAGGACGGCGACATGTCGAACCCGATCCCGGGGACTGGCCCGGTCCGGGATGCCGACGGCAAGTTCGTGCGGTTTCGCACTCGCGCGGAGTTTCTGGAGGTCATTGCGGAGATCGTCCGCCAGGACGTGCTGGACATCATGCTGGTCTCGGCCTCCAATCTGGAACTGCTCACCGAAGCGGGCGTCTTCAAGGGAAGCGCGGTCAAGCCCGCTTTCCGCGCCAACGACACCACCGACATCTGGGGTGCCCGACCAAACGGATATGGCAAGCTCGGGCCGTCGCGACCTTTCCGCACGCCGGTGCTGAAGGACGTGGCCAAGGCCGGCCTGTCGGACCTCGGACTCTACTCGGCCACCTTCGTCAACGACATCGAGGCAGACCTGCGGTCGCTGGAGGCCTTTGCGGCATTCCGCGAAGACGCCGCCGCCAACGGCATCAAGTACTTTCTGGAGGTCTTCAATCCCAATGTCGACTCCGGGATACCGCCGGAATTGATCGGGAACTTCGTGAACGACAACCTGGCGCGCTCCCTGTCCGGCGTGCTGAAAGAAAAGCGGCCGCAGTTTCTCAAATACCCATTCAACGGACCGAAGGCCCTCGAGGACCTCGTGACCTACGACCCGCAATTGGTCGTCGGCGTGCTCGGCGGTGGGGCGGGAACCAATCGCGACACCTTCGAGCTCATCCATCAGGCGGAGAAGTACGGCGCCCGTGTTGCCCTGTTCGGGCGCAAGATCAACCTCGCCGAAAGCCAGCTCGATATCGTCCACTTCATGCGGCTGGTTGCCGATGGCGAGATGATGCCCCTGGAGGCGGTCAAGGCTTATCACGCCACGCTGAAACAGAAGGGCATTGCCGCGGTCCGTTCCATCGAGGACGATTGTGTCGTGACCGAATCCGTCCTCAAAGAGGGTGCCTCGGCCTGAACGAAGGCGCGCATTCGACCCAGCCTGCGGCCCCTGGCCGGCTGTCGCCGGTGAGGGGCTGCTTTGG
>CAVTBE010000007.1:0-229891 GCA_963732845.1 uncultured Alphaproteobacteria bacterium
GCCCTTCTTGAAGCCCTTGGGGCCCGACACCGCCATCTTGTTGATCAGCATGTCGGCCAGACGCCCGAAGACGTTGCGGTCGAGGATCGCCTGCTCGTCGTCGCGGTCCTTGGCGAGACGCTCGATCTCCTCGCGCTCGATCGCCATGGCGCGCTCGTCCTTCTCGACGCCGTGGCGGTTGAAGACGCGCACCTCGACCACCGTGCCGGTAACGCCCGGGGGCACGCGCAGCGAGGTGTCGCGGACATCCGACGCCTTTTCGCCGAAGATGGCGCGCAAGAGCTTCTCTTCCGGCGTCATCGGGCTCTCGCCCTTCGGCGTGATCTTGCCGACCAGGATGTCGCTGGCGACGACCTCGGCACCGATATAGACGATGCCCGCTTCGTCGAGGCTCTTCAGCGCCTCTTCCGAGACGTTCGGAATATCGCGCGTGATCTCCTCCGGCCCGAGCTTGGTGTCGCGGGCCATGACCTCGAACTCCTCGATGTGGATCGAGGTGAACACGTCATCGCGCACGATGCGTTCGGACAGGAGGATCGAGTCCTCGAAGTTGTAGCCGTTCCACGGCATGAAGGCGACCAGCACGTTGCGGCCGAGCGCCAGATCGCCGAGATCGGTCGACGGGCCGTCGGCGATGATCTCGCCCTTGGCCACCTTGTCGCCGACGCGCACCAGCGGACGCTGGTTGATGCAGGTGGTCTGGTTGGAGCGCTGGAACTTCATCAGCCGGTAGATGTCGACGCCCGAGCGCGAGGAATCCAGCTCCTCGGTCGCCCGGATGACGATACGGGTGGCGTCCACCTGGTCGACCACGCCGGCGCGGCGGGCGCCGATCGCGGCACCGGAATCGCGTGCCACCACCGGCTCCATGCCGGTGCCCACCAGCGGCGCCTCGGCGCGCACCAGCGGCACGGCCTGACGCTGCATGTTGGAGCCCATCAGGGCGCGGTTGGCGTCGTCGTTCTCGAGGAACGGGATGAGCGCCGCGGCGACCGAGACGAGCTGCTTGGGCGACACGTCCATGGCGTCGACCTTCTCGGCCGGCATCAGCATCACTTCGCCGGCCTGACGGCAGGTGACCAGGTCGTTGACGAACTTGCCCTTGGCGTCGAGCGGCGCGTTGGCCTGGGCGATGGTGTACTTCGCCTCCTCCATCGCCGACAGATACATGACCTCCTCGGTGACGCGGCTGTCCTTGACCCGGCGGTACGGGCTCTCGATGAAGCCGTACTTGTTGACCCGGGCAAACGTCGCCAGCGAGTTGATCAGGCCGATATTCGGGCCTTCCGGCGTCTCGATCGGGCAGATGCGGCCGTAATGGGTCGGGTGCACGTCGCGCACCTCGAAGCCGGCCCGCTCGCGGGTGAGGCCGCCCGGGCCGAGCGCCGACAGGCGCCGCTTGTGGGTGATCTCCGACAGCGGGTTGGTCTGGTCCATGAACTGCGACAGCTGCGAGGAGCCGAAGAACTCGCGCACCGCGGCCGCCGCCGGCTTGGCGTTGATCAGGTCCTGCGGCATGACATTGCCGATCTCGACCGAGCTCATGCGCTCCTTGATCGCGCGCTCCATGCGCAGCAGGCCGATGCGGTACTGGTTCTCCATCAGCTCGCCGACCGAGCGGACGCGGCGGTTGCCGAGATTGTCGATGTCGTCGATCTCGCCCTTGCCGTCGCGCAGCTCCACCAGCGTCCTGACGACCGCCAGGATGTCCTCGTCGCGCAGCACGCGCACGGTGTCCTCGGCGTCGAGGTCGAGGCGCATGTTCATCTTGACGCGGCCGACCGCCGACAGGTCGTAGCGCTCGGCATCGAAGAACAGCGACTTGAACATCGCCTCCGCCGTATCGATGGTCGGCGGCTCGCCCGGGCGCATGACCCGGTAGATGTCGAACAGCGCTTCCTCGCGCGACTCGTTCTTGTCGACGGCGAGCGTGTTGCGGATGTAGGCGCCGGTATTGACGTGGTCGATGTCGAGAACGGTGATCTCGTCGTTGCCGAGCTCGACCAGCATGGTGAGCAGCTTCTCGTTCAGCTCGTCGCCGGCCTCGGCGTAGATCTCGCCCGTCTCCAGGTTGACCATGTCCTGGGCGAGGTAACGGCCGTAGAGGTCCTCGTCGTTGACCTTGAGGGCCTTGACGCCCTTCTCCGCCGCCTGGCGCGCCGAGCGCACGGTGAACTTGCGCCCGGCCTCGAGCACGACCTCGCCCGAATCGGCGTCGATCAGGTCGGTGACCGCCTTGAAGCCGCGCAGACGGTTGGCGTCGAACGGCAGCCGCCAGCCGTCCTTGGCGCGCTTGTAGATGACCTTGTTGTAGAAGGTGTCGAGGATGTCCTCGCCGTCCATGCCGAGCGCATAGAGCAGCGACGTCACCGGAATCTTCCGGCGCCGGTCGATGCGCGCATAGACGATGTCCTTGGCGTCGAACTCGATGTCGAGCCAGGAGCCGCGATAGGGGATGATGCGGGCGGCGAACAGCAGCTTGCCCGACGAATGGGTCTTGCCCTTGTCGTGGTCGAAGAAGACGCCCGGCGAACGGTGCATCTGCGAGACGATGACGCGCTCGGTGCCGTTGACGATGAAGGTGCCGTTCATCGTCATGAGCGGCATCTCGCCCATGTAGACTTCCTGCTCCTTGATGTCCTTGACGGACTTGGCGCCGGTTTCCTGGTCGACGTCGAACACGATCAGGCGCAGCGTCACCTTGAGCGGCGCCGAGAAGGTCATGCCGCGCTGGCGGCACTCGTCCACGTCGTATTTCGGCGGCTCGAAGTCGTAGCGCACGAACTCCAGCAGCGCCGTGTTGGAGAAGTCGGAGATCGGGAAGACGGACTTGAACACCGCCTGCAGGCCCTCGTCGGGCCGCCCGCCGTCGGGCTCGTCGACCAGCAGGAACTGATCGTAAGACGCCTTCTGAACCTCGATGAGGTTCGGCATCTCGGCCACTTCCCTGATGGAGCCGAAAAATCGGCGGACCCTTCTGCGACCGGTGAACGTCTGGGTCATGTTCACTCCTTGTCTGATGTCTGTGGAAACGGCTGTCCGGAACACCGCGCTTCGGCTCGCGGGACGGCACTCTGGACAACGGTCTGCTACGCTTCACTTCGGTTGCGGAAAACGCCGGCCAGCCGGCGCCTCCCTGTTCTTGGCGTCCGCCGGCGGCCCGCCACAACGTTTCGATCCTCGGGGATGCGACGCCCGAGGATGACCGCCGGGCCTGCACGCCCCCGTCCCGTCACTTCAGTTCCACTTTCGCGCCGGCGCTTTCGAGCTGCGCCTTGAACTTGTCGGCGTCTTCCTTGCTGGCGGCTTCCTTGACCGCCTTCGGCGCCGCCTCGACCAGATCCTTCGCCTCCTTCAGGCCGAGGCCGGTGATGGCGCGGACTTCCTTGATGACGTTGATCTTGTTCGGGCCGATTTCGGCGAGGACGACGTCGAACTCGGTCTTCTCCTCGACCGGAGCCGCAGCCGCAGCACCGGCGGCAGCAGCCACGGCGACCGGCGCCGCGGCGGAAACGCCCCACTTCTCTTCCAGCAACTTCGACAGCTCGGCCGCCTCGAGGACGGTCAGCTGCGACAGGTCTTCCACGATCTTCGACAGATCAGCCATTTTGCATTCCTTTTTCGGTTCGAACCTTGTTGTTCCGAGAACGGCCTACGCCGCCTCGCCCTTTTCGGCATAAGCCCCGACAACGCGGGCGACCTGAGCCGCCGGTGCCGCGACGACCTGTGCGATGCGGGTGGCCGGCGTAGTAATCATGCCGATCAGCCTGGCGCGCAGTTCGTCGAGCGACGGCAGCGTGGCAAGTGCCTGCACACCGTCGGGCTTGAGATTGGTCGCGCCGATCGCGCCGCCAAGAATGACCAGCCTGTCGTTGGTCTTGGCGAAATCGACTGTGACCTTGGCCGCCGCCACCGGATCCTTCGAAAAGGCGATCACGGTCGGACCTGTGAACAGGTCCGCGATATGAGCGACGTCCGTGCCTTCCAGGGCGAGTTTGACGAGCCGGTTCTTCGCGACTTTCATTCCGCCACCCGCCTCGCGCATGCGGGCCCTGAGGGCCGTCATGTCGGCGACGGTGAGGCCGGAATAGTGGGCGACAACGACCGTCCCGGTGTCCTTGAACACCTGGTTCAGCGCCGTGACCGCCTCGCGTTTCTCCGCTCTCTCCAACTGCCTTTCTCCACTAGGCGGCCGCTATGAGGGGGACCGCCGGTTGCGTTTGCCTGCCGCCCGGCACGCGGGCGGAGGCGTTCACAGCCTGTCCCCCAAGCCGGCATCCTTTTGGGTGCCGCATGGGCCAAGAGGTTCGAACCGGAAACCCGGTTCCCTCCCGTCTATTGCAGGCCAGTCTGATTAAGCCGGCAGCCCGGCGCCTGCAGTCTCGGACAGGATCGGGCGGCGGACACGGGTCCGTCGCCCATTCCGCCGGCCGGGGTCTTTCCCCCGACCGGAAGCTCTAGATCACGACGTCGCCGGAGCGCCGTCGGACAGCGTCGCCAGGTCGATCTTGAGGCCAGGCCCCATGGTCGACGAGATCGCGACGCGCTGAACGAATGTGCCCTTGGCACCTGCCGGCCGCGCCTTCTGCACGGCATCGGCAAACGCCCGGATGTTGGCGACCAGCGCCTTGTCTTCGAAGCTCGCCTTGCCGATGCCGGCGTGGATGATGCCCGCCTTCTCGACACGGAACTCGACGGCGCCGCCCTTGGCATCCTTCACCGCCGCGGCCACGTCGTTGGTGACGGTGCCGACCTTCGGGTTGGGCATCAGGCCGCGCGGGCCCAGCACCTTACCGAGACGGCCGACCAGCGGCATCATGTCCGGCGTGGCAATGCAGCGGTCGAAATCGATCTGGCCGCCCTGCACCGCCGTCACCAGGTCTTCCGCGCCCACCACTTCGGCGCCGGCTGCCTTGGCTTCCTCGGCCTTGTCGCCGCGGGCGAAGACCGCCACGCGGGCGCTGCGGCCGGTGCCGTTGGGCAGCGATACGACGCCGCGCACCATCTGGTCGGCATGGCGCGGATCGACGCCGAGGTTCATGGCCACTTCGACCGTCTCGTCGAACTTGGCGGTGGCCCGCTCCTTGAGCATCTTCACCGCCAATTCGAGCGGATAAAGCTTCGCCGGATCAACGCCTTCGCGAACTTTCTTGACTCTCTTTGCGATTCTGGCCATGGCCCTTACTCCACCACCTCGAGGCCCATCGAGCGGGCCGAGCCTTCGACCATCTTCATCGCCGCATCGACGTCGACGGCGTTGAGGTCCTTCATCTTCTTCTCGGCGATATCGCGCACCTGCTCGCGATTGACGCGGCCGACGACGCCGCGACCCGGCGTGGTGGAGCCCTTCTGCAGGCCCGCCGCCTTCTTCAGGAAGAAGCTGACCGGCGGGGTCTTCATCCTGAAGGTGAAGGACTTGTCGTGGTAATAGGTGATCTCGACCGGGATCGGCGAGCCCTTCTCCATCTCCTGCGACTGGGCGTTGAACGCCTTGCAGAACTCCATGATGTTGATGCCACGCTGGCCGAGCGCCGGGCCGATGGGCGGCGACGGCGTCGCGGAGCCCGCGGGCACCTGCAGCTTGAGATAACCGGCAATCTTTTTCGCCATTGAATCAGTCCTTTCCCTTCAGGCGCCGGCCTTCAGCCGGCCAGGAATGCTGTGGTCCGGTTCCGCCAAGCATCTGGCGCATGCCCCGAACCTCCCACAGCGACTTGATGCCCTGTCCGCGCACGCGTGGATCAGAGCTTCTCGACTTGTCCGTATTCGAGTTCGCCGCCATTTCGCTTCTGCGCGAAATGGCTCCTCTTTTTCAGATATCGGGCAAGCCCGATATCTCGAGGACCGGTCGAACTCGAATGCCAACTCACCCTAAAGCTTCTCTACCTGTCCATATTCGAGTTCGACCGGGGTCGCCCGGCCGAAAATCGACACTGCCACCTTCAACCGCGCGCGTACCTCGTCGACTTCCTCGACCAGGCCGTTGAATGAGGCAAACGGCCCATCGGCGACGCGCACCTGTTCGCCAACTTCGAAACTGACCGAAGGTTTCGGGCGCTCGACGCCTTCCTGCACCTGACGCAGGATGCGGCTCGCCTCGGCCTCCGAAATCGCCACCGGCTTGTTGTCGGCGCCCAGAAAACCGGTCACTTTCGGCGTATTCTTGATGAGGTGATAGGCCTCATCCGTCATCGCCATCTTCACCAGCACATAGCCGGGGAAGAACTTGCGCTCGGCATCCACCTTGCGGCCCCGGCGCACTTCGACGACCTTCTCGGTCGGCACCAGGATTTCCTCGAACAACTCGTCGAGGCCCGCTGCGTGCGCCTTCTCCTTGATCGAGTCAGCAACCTTGCGCTCGAAATTCGAGTAGGCGTGGACGATGTACCACTTCTTTTCCATGCGAGCCGCGCCTTGCCTCAGGAAGTGCCTGCGCCCAAGCCCAGGATCAGCTTGATGCCCATGCTGATGACCTGATCGGCCAGCAAGAACATGATGGCCGCCAGAAACGCCATGGCGATCACCATGACGGTGGACACCGTGGTCTCCCGGCGACTCGGCCAAACGATTTTTGTAGCCTCCGCCCTTACCTGTTGGAGGAACACAAATGGATTGGTTTTTTCAGCCATTAACCGCTCATGCCAGATCGACGCGCGAACCCTGATTAGGCTCGCGCGTCGCGCGCTCGGAATGGATACATAGAACCTCGCGGCGCGATTCTCAAGCCCGGTCCGGCATGAATTTTGCCGGCCCTGCCAAAAGCCACCAAAACCGCCAGTCGGCCCATAATTTGGCGGGCTCGGGACCACCGCGAACCGAACTGAGGGGATGGCAGGGGCAGTAGGACTCGAACCTACGGCCTGCGGTTTTGGAGACCGCCGCTCTACCAACTGAGCTATACCCCTACGCGCGCGTCCCATAGCAGAAGTTCGCCGCGGAATGCCAGAGGCTAGATGCCCTACCGGCCGAAAAGAAGAAGGCTGGAGCGGGTGAAGGGAATCGAACCCTCGTCATCAGCTTGGAAGGCTGTTGCTCTACCATTGAGCTACACCCGCACACCGCTGCCGGACCCGCCGCTTCCGCCCAAGCCCGGCAGACGCACAGCGCGCCACGCGCATCTGATGCAAGAACCGCAAACCATGGCCCGCGGTCAAGACCTGAGTGAACCCCTCTCCGCGGGATTCACACGCCGGAGACCTCCGGGACCTGCGGAAGCAGGGTGTTCGAGTAGGCGATGCTCCGGAAGGGCCAATCCGCGAGCCACCTCTGGATTGCCCGGAACAGCGCTGCGTACAAGCCCCTGTTGTAGGCGGCCTGAACGACCCAGAAGCTGACGTCGACTTCTGAAGCGATCGCCTAAAGGTCCAGCGCCTGTGGAAACATGATCAGGTCGCGAATGACGACGTGGCTCGGCTGGCTCAGCATGAATACCGCGGCTTCAGCCACATCTTCGGATCGCAAGCCCCGCCGCTCGGCGACCCCGCGCTCGATTTCGGCAGGATCGGTAATGCCCCACAGCTCGTTGAGCACGGTTCCCGGCGAAAGAGCGCCAACACGAATATGATCTTCGATGACCTGCCGTCGCAGACTGTAGACGAATGCATTCAACGCATGCTTTGACGCGTTATAGACGGCTTCGTAGGGAATGGTGAGGTAGCCGGAGATCGAACTGGTTACCAGAATGTCGCCGGCGCCCATCTCCCGCATATGAGGAAGCACACGTCGGATTGTGCGAAAGACTGAACTGACGTTCAGCAACAAGAGCTTATCCCAGGCATCAGGATCGCCATCGATAATGTCCCCGGCGATGTAGATGCCTGCGTTGGCGAACAGCACGTCGAGCCGGCCGAGCTTGGCGATCGTCGCTTCGATGAGCCCGTCGACCTCTTCCGCCACAGCAAGGTCAGCCGGAAGAACCAGCGCTTCACCCGGAAGCTCGTCCGCGAGGCTCTGGAGCTTGTCGACCGACCGCGCAGTCAGCGCGACGCGCATGCCTTCCCTGGAGAACGCGCGCGCCGCGGCGCGGCCAATACCGGAGCTGGCGCCTGTGACGAGTACGCTCTTTCCCTGCAAAGACTGCATCGGACAGGATTCCTTCACACGAGACGGACGCTTCGTTCATTTGTACGTCCGCTCCCCTTGGTTGGTCACGCCCAATTGGCGGGAATCAGCGACGCGGCGCACACTGACGACGCGGGTTAACTCGCAGCCCGCCCAAAACAGGAACGACATCGCAGGTGGGGCGGGCGAGGGCGCGAATGCAAGAGCTTAGAAAGAGAATGGTGGGAGAGGTAGGACTCGAACCTACGAAGGCTTAGCCAGCGGATTTACAGTCCGCCCCCTTTGCCGCTCGGGACACTCTCCCCCAAGCTTTTCGCGGGCCCAGACAAGCCCCAGACGGGCGGCCATCCCGCGGCGCGTTTTATGGCGGTGCCCCCCTGCCCTGTCAACGCCGCTGATTGACCAAACCGCAAAGGATCGCGCTTTGACGGCGACCATTGTCCGCCATGCGGCCGCCGGCCTATAAGCCGGCCATGACCCGCTCTCATCAGCCCCCGCGCTCCGGCGGCCCGCCGCAGAACCGCTTCCGCTCGCGCTCGCCGGCCGAGCGCCGGCCGGATTCCCTGTGGATCTACGGCATCCATCCGGTATTGGCGGCGCTCGCCAATCCGCACCGCAAGGTGCTGCGGATCCTGGCGACGCCGAACGCGCTCGTCCGCCTGAGGGAAGCCGGCGCCGCCTTTGCCGTGGCACCGGAAGAGACCAGCCCCAAGCTGCTCGACCGCCTGCTCGGCGGCGAGGCGGTGCATCAGGGCGCGGCCATCGAGGTGGCGCCGCTCCCCGCCACCCGGCTCGACGACCTCAAGGACGCGCGCCTCCTGGTGGTGCTCGATCAGATTACCGACCCGCACAATGTCGGCGCCATCCTGCGCTCCGCGGTCGCCTTCGCCGCCGATGCGGTCGTCGCCACCGGCCGCCACGCCCCGGCCGAGACCGGCGTGCTGGCCAAGGCGGCCTCCGGCGCGCTCGACGGCATCGCCCTGGTCGAGGTGCAGAACCTCGCCCGCGCGCTCGAGGAAATCGGCGACATGGGCTTCACCCGCGTCGGGCTCGACAGCGAGGGCGAGATGCCCATCGAGGAGGCGATGACCGGCACGCGCATCGCGCTGGTGCTGGGCGCCGAGGGCAAGGGGCTCCGCCGCCTCACCCGCGACACCTGCGACCATCTCGCCCGGCTGTCCGTGCCGGGCACCATCGCCAGCCTCAATGTATCCAACGCGGCGGTGCTGGCGCTCTATCTCGCCCGCCGCGCTCTCGGCTAGGCCAGGAAGCCGGCGTCGAACGGAATCCGCGCCGCATAGGGGCTGTCGCCCGAGACGCGCAGATGATCGCCCTCGACGGCCACGTCTCTCACCTGGCTCCAGCCCTCCGGCAGCGGGATGCCGCCGATGACATGGCGCACGGCAACGCTGCCCTCCGGCATCAGCGTGAGCGAGGTCGGGAAACCTTCCTCCGAGAACGGATTGGGCGCGATCGACGCCGCATGTCCGGCGGAGGAATAGGCCCGCCCCTCCTCGATGCCGAGCACGCCACGATGGCGTCCGTTCCACGGCTTGTAGAAGCGCCCGCCATTGCTGAACCACAGATAGGTGAACGGGAAGTCCGCCGGGTTCTTCAGGCTCAGCATCATGTCGCCGCCGTCGGACCTCACCGCCGCCGCCCAGCCGAGCCGCGAATCCGGCGCTTCGACCAGAACCGCGAGATCCTCGTGGCGCCTGGCCAGCGGATAGCGGTGCATGTCCACGGTCTTGCCGCTGGCCAGCGGCAGCTTGGACAGATCGGTGAAGCGCACATCGGTCGCGAACAGCGACCGGCCCCTGGCCGGATCGGTCTCCTGCGTCGCCGCCGGCAGATAGCCGAACGCCTTCGGCGAGAACGACAGGCGCCCTTCGCCCTTGAAATCGGTCATGGCGTGGCCCGCCGCCGACACCGCCCCCGACCCGCCGTTGAACACGTGGCGCTCGTAGAGGAAGGGATGACCGTCGCGGAGCGTGAATTCCTTGACGACTTCCGCACCCATCACCCGTTTCCCGAGCACGAAGCGCGCCGTGACCGCGCCGCGACTGCGCTCTTCGTCGACGAGCAGCCAGGTCGAGTTGGCCGGCCAGCCGTGTCCCGGTGCGTCCGTCTCGACGTCGCTGGCGCCGAAGGGGGCGCAGAAGAAATCGCCAGAGAGATATTTGAGATTCGGCTGGATCTCAGGATCGTCCGTGATCGTGGGATCGTTTACCCACGGCGCGGTATGCAGCGGGGTCAGCTTGCGGCCCGCCATCTCCACGGTGAAATCACGGATATGGCCGACGGCCAGATCGACGGCGAGCGAGATGCCGGCCGCCTGCATGCGATGAAATCGTTCTGACATGGTTTTTGTCCTCCGCCCAATCGTACCGCGCGTTCACGAAGCCGCAAACAAGACACGATAGCGACAAATGGACGGGTGCCAGGCGGGTGCCAAGCGGGGTGCCAAGCGGGAGCTTGTCGCCGCCGGACGGCGCTGATACCCCTTGGGCGCAAGGGCCGGCATAGCTCAGTTGGTAGAGCACCTGATTTGTAATCAGGTGGTCGCGGGTTCGAATCCTGCTGCCGGCACCATTTCTTCTGCTCGACCTCAGGCTCCTGCGTTCGCCGGCCCTGCAAACCTGACCAGCCGGGGCCTGCAACCGCGGCGCGATCGGAACCTCCTTCTTCTTCGACGCCATCACCGCTTCACGAGGCCCGAAAAAGAAACGCCCCGGTCTTGCGACCGGGGCTGAAGTCTAAGCCCGCATTCGCCGGATGACGCCGTAATTTGCTGCGCTTCTGTCGCGATTTAGATAGAATATTCAATAGTTTAATCTGGATCGCACGAGGCCGAGGTGGAGAACCCAACGGGTGAATTAGGCGATGGTCCTCTCCGGCTCGATTTCGACCGCCGCGTGAAGCTTGAGTTCCATGGCTCGCGGATCACGTCCGATGCCGGATTGCTGGCCATCGCGAACTCGACGACGCCCTCGGCCTCAGCGCGATGGCAAGGGATGCGCTCGCCGATGCTCGCACCGGCAGGAACGGCCGCCATGCGCTGGTCGGGTTGCTGCGCCAGTCGGTGTTCGGGCGGCTTGCCGGATACGAGGATGTCAACGACGCCGAACGGTTGCGCCATGATCCGGCGATGCGCTGGATCGTCGGTGGCAAGGCGGCCTCGGGTGCAGCCGCATCGCCGAGCCAAATGGGGCGCTTCGAGACGCGCTGGCTGACGGCGGAGAAGAACCTCTCGGCGCTCGCCGATCTCTCCGGCCAATGGATCGACCGCGTCCACAGTCGCCGTCCGCCGAAGGGCATTGTGCTCGACATGGATTCGAGCGTCAGTCCGACCCATGGCGAGCAGGAGAACAGCATCTGGAACGGCCACTACGCCTGCACCTGCTATCACCCGCTGTTCGTGTTCAACCAGTTCGGTGATCTGGAACGCAGCGCCCTTCGTCCCGGCAACGTTCACAGCGCCGACGGCTGGCGGGACGTACTGGAGCCGGTCGTGATCCGCTATCGTGGCAAGGTCTCGCGCATCTATTTCCGCGGCGACGCCGGCTTCGCCAATCCCGACGTCTACGAGTATCTGGAAGCCGAGCGGATCAAGTATGCGATCCGCATTCCGACCAATCGCGTTTTGCAGGAGCGTATCGGCTACTTGCTCACCCGCCCGGTCGGCCGTCCGCCGAACCATGTTCGCCGGTCTTACGCCAACTTCCACTACCGGGCGGGAAGCTGGACCAAGCCGCGCCGAGTGATCGCCAAAGTCGAGTGGCATCCCGGTGAGCTTTGTCCGCGCGTCGGCTTCATCGTCACCAACCTGTCCCGCCCGGCCGAGCGGGTTGTCGCCTTCTACAACCACCGCGGCACAGCGGAGCAATGGATAAAGGAAGGCAAGGGCGCGATCCGGTGGACGCGGCTGTCGTGCCGGACATTTGCGGGCAACACGGTTCGGCTTCAGCTTCATGCGCTCGCCTACAATCTCGGCAACTTCATGCGGACGCTGGCGACACCGGAGCCGATCAGGGACTGGTCGCTGACCAGCCTCAAGGAGAAGCTGATCAAGATCGGCGCAAAGCTCGTCAGCCACGGCCGCTATGTCGCCTTCCAGATGGCCGAGGTCGCCGTGTCGAGGATGATGTTCGCCGAGATTCTGCAACTGATTGCGGAGTTACGGCCACGATCCGATCCAGCACCGGCATGAGCCGCCCGATTGTCACGCGTACCAGCGAAAACCAAGGGAGAGGTGCGTCTTGGCGAGGACAATATCGGAGCTTCCGGCACGCGCTGCGCCGATTATACCGGCCTCCGGCCCATCAGGCCGCATCGGCAGGGGTTTGGCCTTGCCGATCCCGTCCTTTGGCAGCAATCTCAGCTCAACAAGCAGGGCATCGGGTCTAAGGACGAGGTTTCCACGAAAGCCGACATTTAGACGGAAACCTCAATGTGCTTTCTAAGCTCCGTCCCGTCACCCGTACACCGCCCCAAATGGGGGGATTGACAGGTTTCAAGGGGCCTCCGGTTGAAGCAATCCAAAGCTGAACGCCCCGGTTAACTATCCGTGACACCCAATACGACTTCGCCCGCGACGAATCCGCCCGCCACACGTTTCATGCGCGGAGGTAGTGAACTCGTGGAAGGAGCGACCAATGATGAATACAACCCTCATTGTACTTGCATCCACCGCCCTGTTCCTTGGCACCACTGCGACGAGCATGGCGATTGACATCAGAGTTGGTGGCATCGGCGTCAGCACCAGCACGGAACAACGGTGGCCTGTCGCTTTCCGCCGGCGCCGGCAACACCTCGGTCGGCGCCCACGACGCATGACCGGGCTCCGTCGCGGCATCCGTCGCGGCGGACCTTCGATGACAGGCTTGGTGCCTCAGAACTGCGGCAGCGGATGGCCGGCGGCGCGACAGGCGGCGGTCAGCGTGTTGGCCATCAGCATGGCGATGGTCATCGGGCCGACGCCGCCCGGCACCGGCGTGATCGCGCCGGCGACCGCGGCCGCCTCCGCATAGGCGACGTCGCCGACCAGCCGCGTCTTGCCCTCGCCGCGTTCCGGCGCCGGGATGCGGTTCATGCCGACGTCGATCACCGCCGCGCCCGGCTTGATCCACGATCCGCGCACCAGTCTCCGGCCGCCCGACGGCGGCAACCACGATGTCGGCGCCGCGCACGATCGCGTCCAGATCGCGGCTGCGCGAATGGGCGATGGTGACCGTGCAGTTCTCGGCCAGCAGAAGCTGCGCCATCGGCTTGCCGACCAGGTTGGAGCGGCCGATGACGACCGCCGACTTGCCGGCGAGCGTGTCGCCAATCGCCCGCTTGAGCAGGATCATGCAGCCGGCCGGCGTGCACGGCAGAACGGCGCGCTTGTCGCCGCCGGACAGCCGGCCGGCATTGACCGGATGCAGGCCGTCCACGTCCTTCTCCGGCCGGACCGCCTCGATCACCGGCGTCTTGTCGAGATGGCCGGGCAGCGGCAGCTGCACCAGGATGCCGTGGATCGCCGGATCGGCGTTGAGCGCCTCGACCACCGCCATCAGCTCCGCCTGGCTGGTCTCCGCCGGCAGCGTCTTCTGCACCGAGTGGAAGCCGAGTTCGGCCGCCTTCCTGCCCTTGCCGGCGACATAGACCGCGCTTGCCGGGTCGTCGCCGACCAGCACCACGGCAAGGCCGGGAACCGTCCCGGTGGCCTGCTTGAGGCGCTCGGTCTCGCGCTTCGACCTGCGCTGTGACCTCTTCGGCAACGGCGCGCCCGTCGATGCGCATGGCGCCGTCAGCGGAAGACAACGGTACGTCCGCCATTGATCAGAACCCTGTGTTCGAGATGGAAGCGCACGGCGCGGGCCAGCACCATCGCCTCGATATCGCGCCCGATGGCGATCATTTCGTCCACCGACATGGCGTGGTCGACGCGGCCGACGTCCTGCTCGATGATCGGCCCGGCATCGAGCTCCGGCGTGACGTAATGGGCCGTGGCGCCGATCAGCTTGACCCCGCGGTCGTGCGCCTTGTGATAGGGCCGCGCGCCGACGAAGCTCGGCAGGAACGAGTGGTGGATGTTGATCACCCGGCCGGCCAGCGCGTTGGCGAACGCCTCCGACAGGATCTGCATGTAGCGGGCGAGGACGACCAGATCGATCCGCTTCTCCGCCACCAGGGCGGCGATCTGCGCCTCCTGCGCGTCGCGCCCGCCCTCCCCGATCGGCACGCAGATGTAATCGATGCCCTCCGCCTCGACCCGGCGGCGCATGTCCTCGTGATTGGAGACGACCGCCACCAGTTCCATCGGCAGGTGGCCGATGGAATTGCGGTAGAGCAGATCGTTGAGGCAGTGGCCGAGCTTGGAAACCAGGATGAGCACGCGCGGCTTGACCGCCAGATCGTGCAGCCGCCAGTCGAAATCGAAGCCGGTGGCAACCGGCAGGAAGCCGCGGGTGAACTTCTCCGCCGTCATCGCGGCCGGGGCCGAGAACGACACCCGCATGAAGAAGCGCTCGGTCTCGGGATCGCCGTACTGGGCGCTTTCGACGATGTTGCAATCCTGCGAGGCGATGCAGTTGGCCACGGCCGCGACGATGCCGCGCCGGTCGCCGCAGGACAGGGTCAGGACAAAACGCGCCGGTTCGGCGGGCATGGATTGCATCCGTTCGGGAAGGATCAGCGGCGGCCCGTCCGTGTAGCGCCCATCGACCGGACCTGCAACCAGCCGTTTTCGGCAGGCTTTTTGCCGCGCCCGGCGAATTGGAAATCGCCGTGCGGCATGCTACTGGCGTCCGGCCTCAGATCGGGAGCAGGCATGAACGAGCGGCTGAAGGGCGGGGCGATCGCCTTCATCGCCAGCAGCGTCGACGAAGCCCGCGACGCCCTTGCGCGGCTGGTGGCGCGTTACGGCAGCGTGGAGCCGGCCGAGGCCGACGTCATCGTCGCGCTCGGCGGCGACGGCCTGATGCTGCAGACGCTGCACGCCTTCATGAACACCGGCAAGCCGATCTACGGCATGAACTGCGGCTCGGTCGGCTTCCTGATGAACGAGTTCCGCGAGGACGACCTGCCCGAGCGCATCGCCCGGGCGATGTCGCAACACCGTCCACCCGCTGCGCATGGACGCGGTCGATGCCGCCGGCACCGAGCACCACGCCTATGCCATCAACGAGGTGTCGCTGTTCCGCCAGACCTATCAGGCGGTCAAGCTGAAGATCACCATCGACGGCAAGGTGCGCCTGGAAGACCTGATCTGCGACGGCATTCTGGTGGCCACCCCGGCCGGCAGCACCGCCTACAACATGGCGGCGCGCGGGCCGATCCTGCCGATCTATGCGCCGCTCCTGGCGCTCACCCCGCTGTGCGCCTTCCGCCCGCGCACCTGGCGCGGTGCCGTGCTGCCCGACCGCGCCATCGTCAGGATCGACGCGCTGGAGACCGACAAGCGCCCGGTCAATGCAGTCGCCGACAATGTCGAGTTCACCTCGATCGTCACCGTCACCATCGCGCAGGACAAGACGGCCGAGAGCCTGATCCTCTTCGACCCCGATCACTCCTGGGACGACCGCATCCTGACCGAGCAGTTCCGCTACTGATCGGAAAGGGGCAACGTGGTCGCGCCTACTTCGTGATCGAGGTGCCGCCGAATACCTCCTTGTCAATGCAGGACGCATAGATCCAGTCGGTCGGCCCGACGCCAAGCTTGTTGCAGAGCGCCTGCGACGAGGCATTGTCCGCCCTCACCCCGGTCATGAAGCCGCGCGCACCGTGGCGTTCCCACATGTGGACGATCGCCTGGGCACCGAGCAGAAGGCCGATCTTCTCGCCGCGCCTGTCGTCCCGCGTCGCCAGCATGCCCCAGAAGACGATGCCGGCGCGCGGGCTCGCCGGATGATGAATTTGGTAGGACGAAGCGGTGCTCACCGGCCGGCCGCTCGCGTCCACGGCAACCAGACAGATGCCCTGGCGCAGCTTTCCGCGCATGGCCACGCCCGGCACCGGCATCACGTCGCAGGACTGCGAGAGATCGGCGATCGCCCGCACCAGTTCGCCGGGCGTGTCGGTATCGACCACGTGGACGCTGAGATCGCCCGGCAGCGCGTAGTCGTCGAGGGCCTTGCGGCTGGCGGCGTAGGCCGTTTCGCCGCCGAGATAGTGCTCGTGCCGGTCGGTGGCCAAGCCACGCGCGGCAAGCTCGGCAAAGAGGCCGGGGGCGTCCGCGGCGGGATAGAAATAGCCGACCGCGCCGCCCTGCAGCCGGGCCAGAGCCGACAGCTTATCGGCCGTGTCGTTGCCGGGATCGGTCAGCGCGACCAGGCGCCCGTAATAGGCGAAGCGGGGATTGTCGCCGAGCAACGTCCACAGATTGAGGCTGCGCCGCGCAAGCGCGGCCCTGTCCGGGCTGCCAAAGAATTCGTCATCGACTGACACGCACGTCCCCCCCCGCTCGCATCGCCCGGCGCACTATAGCGGGAGAAGACGCGGCGGCTAAATGGCCTGCAGCCCGCCACCATCGCTGCGTGATCGGCCGGTGCCGCTCCGGCAGCCAAAGCCGACCCGCCCTTGGCGTTCCGCCAATGAGCGGCCGCTTCAATAGCGAAGTCGGTCACCGGCCGCGGGTGGGCGCAGCAAAGGTCCGGACAGTTCCCGATCTGGCTATCCCACGGGCGAATCACGTATTCTCGCTTACGGGCGGTTGCTGTAAGGGGGATACAGGGGCCATCAACAACCGCCTCGCGGTCGTGCGTGCTGTTCGCCTCGCCGCTTGGTTCGTTCCGGGAGCCAAGCGAGCTTAGGGGGGTGCGGGCGTTGCGGGTCCTCTATGCCACCTCTGAAGTCTTTCCGCTCGCAAAGGCGGGGGGCCTGGCCGACGTTTCTGCGGCACTGCCGGTCGGCCTGCGAGACCAGGGCATCGACGTTCAGCTGCTCATGCCAGGCTATCCGCGTGCTATGGATCTCGCCGACAATCTGCGACTGGCCGCGGCCATCGAGAATCCGCTGGAGGTCGGTCCCGTGCGCCTGTGGAAGGGCACGGTGCCAGACAGCCAGGTGCCCGTGTGGCTGGTGGAGTGCCGCTCGCTCTACACCCGAGGCGGAACGCCCTATCAGGACGAACAGAGCCGCGATTTCGCCGACAACGCGTTGCGTTTCGGCCTGCTCAGCTACGTCGGAGCGATGATCGGCACGAACGCGATCGGCGGCTCCTGGTGTCCCGATATCATCCATGTCAACGACTGGCAGACGGCGCTGCTGCCAACCATGTTGCGTCTCGGCCCCGGCCCGCACCCGCAGACTGTGCTTGCGATCCACAATCTGGCGCATCAGGGGGTTTTTCCGGCGGACATGACGCGGCGCCTGCCCTTGCCGGCGGGCAGCAGAGCGGAATGCACGAGCCAGATTTCATTCTTGCGGACGGGAATCCTGTCAGCCGATCGGATCGTGACCGTCAGCCCAACATACGCTGGCGAAATCCAGACGCCCGCATATGGCTGCGGCCTGGACGACGTGTTGCGCCATTTGCGGACCCCGGTCCGCGGCATTCTCAATGGCGTTGACTACGGCGCGTGGAGCCCCGCGTGCGATCCCCACATCCCCATCAATTATGCGCCGGTGAATCTGTCCAGAAAGCAGGCATGCAAGACCGCCATTCAGAAGGAAATGGGGCTCGACACGGATGCAAGCGCGCCACTGATTGCCTTCATGAGCCGTCTGGCGTGGCAGAAGATGCCAGAAATCGTTCTCGAGATTCTGCCGGCTCTGCTCGCCGAAGGCATCCAGTTTGGCCTGGTTGCCGAGGGCGACCGCGAATATGAAGCGGCGTTTCGCAAGCTGGCGACCAGCTACGCGGGCCGCGTTGGTGTGCGGATCGGCTATGACGAGGCTGTCGCGCATCGCCTCGTGGCCGGCGCCGACATGATGCTCAGTCCGGCACGCTACGAGCCGTGCGGCCTGACGGCGGTCTATGCCATGCGTTACGGGACACCGCCCATTGCACGCCGCACCGGCGGTCTCATTGACACCATCGTCGATGTGCAACCGCACAGCCTCATCGACGGCACGGCCACCGGCTTCCTGTTTGACGACCCGAATGCCGAACAGACGATGTCATGCGTGCGTCGCGCCCTGCACCTCTTCGATGAGAAGATCGCCTGGCGCCGCGTTCAGATCGCCGGCATGCTTTGCGACTTCAGCTGGACGCGATCCGCCCGCGACTATGTCGAGCTGTATCGCCAGGCGATCCGCGATTCCGGTCGGCCGCTTCCGCCGCTGGAGATGCCGAACGGGTGGTCGCACGGTCCGGACTGGACGACCAGGCGTCCGCGACCGGTCGACGGAGAGCCGGACCGTCCGGACGGAGTGAACGACAAGGATCACGATCGCGCTGACCGCATTCGGCGGCGGGCCTATGAGATCTGGGAAGAGCAAGGCAGACCGCACGGTCGCGACCAGGAGCATTGGCTTCAGGCAGAAGCCGAACTGAACGCGGCTCGGCCGGTCCTGATCGCCATCTCGTCACCGCCAGAAAAGAGCGGCGCGAAGCCCGCCATCCGGCGCAAAGGAGCACGCAAGGCCATTCAGGCCGGCCCGCCGCGGCCGGCAGACGACGCAACGGCAGAATTTCGGGAAGCGTCCTGATTGCGCTTCGGCGGAACTCGACCCTGAGCCGCCACCGCATGGCCACCCGCTACCGCCGATCGGTCACGGCCCCCTCACGCGGCCCGTCCCGCCACGTTCGTCAGTTGCAGGTGGTGCCCACGGACCGTGGCAGTGCGTTCAGTCCCCCGGCCACTCGAAGATCGCATCGACGCGGTTCGGCGAGAAGGCAAGGTAGTCCTTGACCGCAGCGATCGCCGGGGTGGGTTTTTCGAAGCTCCACGCCGCGTCGACCGAGCGCTTGCCGCCGGCAGGGATGCTGTAATAGACGCGGTCGCCCGTTTTGGGATCGTGCGTGACGTGGGCGCTGCGCTGGAGCAGCGCCATGTCCACGTCCTTGCGGGGGATGTAGAAAACTCGCCCCCCGGACAACTCGTCGAGCATCAGCGCTTTGGCCGTGCAGGCGATCACCTTGCCGGCCGCGGTAACCACCACCCACGCGCCCATGGCCGTTGCGCAGGATTCGCTTGGACTCCTGACTGGCTTGTTCATCGCTTGGCCTCCCTTGGGAGCCGGACAAATCAATCCGTGCTGGTATTATTTAGCGCGAAGTCCTTGATTAAAAATGCGTTAATGTCGCACCTTGGCGCGCGAGAGCGACCCGCGCGGGGCTGCCTGAGACCGCATCTGCAATGGAGGCGCGACGCCCTCTCCCCGCCTGCTTCGGGCCGAACGCCATGTGACGGGAAAAGGCGTCGCGTCTAGGCGGCCTGCACCCTGCGGGCGTAATCGCGGGCGGCCTCGCGCGCCTGGTCGGCGGCGAAGCGGCGCAGCATCGTGGCGAGTTCGTACATCTCGCCGTCGCTGATCTGGGTGTAGCGGGCAAGCACCGCATCGACCATGCGCCGCGTCGCCTTGTAGCGGTCGTCCATGCCGCCCTCCTCGGCGATCCGGCGCCAGGTATCGAGCGCCGCCGCAAAGGCATCGAAGGCGCGCGGCGGCAGCCCGGCCTTGCTGTAGATGGCACGCAGGACGTTGACACGGCCGGCCCTGACCAGGCTCCCCACCCGCGCCACCGGCGTGCGGGCGAGCACCGCCAGCGCCGTCTCGAACAGGGCGACGTTGCCCGCGCAGACCGCCCTGAGCAGCAGGCCGGTGGTGAGCTGGCCGGTAATGCGCAGATGCTCGACCAGCTCCGGCAGTTCGTCCAATTCCGTCTCCGCCGCCAGCGCCACCGTCGCCCGGTCGCAGGCATCGCGGGTCACCGTGAGCGCCCGCTCCTCCTCCGCCCAGGATTTCGCCACCATCATGGTGCCGAGCGCATCGCCGAGACGGCGGATGATCATCTGGTGGACGTCGGCCGGCAGGTCGGGCCGGGCGAGCAGCGCATCGCGGATCTCGGCATTGTCGCCAAAGCGTTCGGCAATACGCCGGAAGCTGATGCGGGCGATGGTCGCGGCGGCATTGCCGAGCAGCGTCAGCACGGCCTTGCGCTCGCCCACCTCGGCCAGCGCCGCAGCGACGGCGCCCGATACCGCCCCGCGCCCGGCGATGGCGATCTGCAAGGTCGGCGTGCCGGCGGCGGCAATATCGACCAGCTCGGCATCGATGAGCAGCGGCGATTGGGCGAGCACCACGACGGCGATCTCCGGCAGATCGACCGCCAGCGATATGATGATGTGGTGCGGCGCCGCGGGGCTCGGCCCGAGCACATCGGCGAGCGCACGACGGACCTCCGGCGCCGGGTCGTCAAGCAGGATGGTGAGCGCCGCTTCCATGGCGTCGCCGACCTCGGCATCGACCGTGCCCTGGAGGTAGAATCGGCACAGCGCCCGCGCCGCGCTGGCCCGTTGGCCGGCGGGGGCGCCATCGATCCAGTCGAGAAATTCGCGGGCAAGCATGATGACCTGTCTCCGAACCTCAGCCATCCTGTGCGTAAGTGATTAAAGCTTCGTTCACTATGATCCACGGCTGATTTCCGCGGTTTTGCTATGTTCCTGCGTTCATTTTTCCTGGTTTCGCCCGACAGCGACGGCGCCCTCGAGCGGGCCGCGGCCAGCGCTGCCGACGCCCTCGTCGTCGATGTGGCGGAGGCCGGTGGCGACGCGCTGCGGCGCGCCGCCGCCTTTCTCCGCGGAACGTGGGACGGCGCCGTCTTCCTGCGTGTGGGACCGCTCGCCGCCGCGGAAACGGCGACGGCGCTCGATGCGCTGGTGCCGGCGCGGCCCGCCGGCGTGGCACTGGTGGCCGATGGCGGCGCCGACGTCACCCGTCTCGCGGCGCTGCTTCGCCCGCGCGAGGCGATGGCCGGCATCGCCGACGGCGCCACACGGATCGTCGCGCTTGCCACCGACACGCCGGCGAGCCTGCTGGCGCTCGGCAGCTACGCCGGCGCATCACCGCGGCTGATGGCACTCGCCTGGGACGATGCGCCGCTCGGCAGAGCCCTTGGCGCCGAGGATACGGGCGCCGTGGCGCTGCACGCCCGCACCGCGACGCTGGTTGCCGCCGCCGCCGCAGGTGTCGCCGCGCTCGACCGGCCCTTCCGCGGCTCCGGCGCGACGGCGCTTCAGGCCGAGGCGAACGCGGCGCGACGCGCCGGCTTCACCGGCAAGCTCGCTTGTCGAGTGGACCAGATCGCGATCATCAACCGGGCGTTCAGCCGGACGGCAGTCTCCAATAGCTGACCGCATCGGCAAGCGCCGGCCGCGGCCGGTCGCCCGGTGCCGCTGTCGGCGTGCCGATATGCACGAAGGCGACGAAGCGCTCGCCGGGCAGCAGGCCGAGGACGTGCCCGGCGTCCGGGTCGGTGGCGATCCAGCCGGTGGTCCATTGCGCCGCATAACCGAGCGCATGGGAGGCCAGCACGATATTGAAGGCGGCGTTGCCGGCGGAAAGCATCTGCTCCCATTCCGGCACCTTGGGGTGCGGCATCGGCTTGCACACGACGCCGATGACCAGCGGCGCCCGCGCCAGACGCTTGCGCTCCTCCTCGACCGCCGAGGGATCGGCATCCGGGTGCTTGCGGGCGAAGAGATCGGCCAGCGCCGCGCTCGCCTTGATGCGGGCATCGCCGGCAAAGACGATGAACCGCCACGGCGCCAGCTTGCCGTGGTCCGGCACGCGCGAGGCGATGGTGAGGATTTCGCTGATTTCGGCATCGCTCGGGCCGGGCAACCCAAGGAAAGCGGCGGAGACCGACTTGCGGGTTTTCAGAAGATCGAGAGCATCGGGCATGGCATATCGGGGGATGGAGGACTGATGTCGGCACACTTGGTCAAAACGGCGGCGATTTCAATTGCTACAATGGCCTTGAAATCGCCATGGAACCGGCGATTTTGGGCGAGCGGAGGAGTCCGGACAGGCGCGATGACGATACGAACGGCGGGCATAGCGGCCTTGCGGGCCCTGACAGGCGGAACGCTGCTTGTCGGCGCATTTGCCGCAATGCTGGTCCTGGCCGCTGCCCCGGCATCGGCCAAGAGCGCCGCCCAGCCGCCCACCGCGGCCGCGGCTGCGGTGGATGAAAGCGGCGATGGCACGCTCGGCGCCGACGGCGACGGCGGCGACTTCGACAACGGCGATGCCATCGACAATGGCGGCCTCATCGGCCAGTCGCCAATGGATGCGCCCGATCCCGGCCCGCCGCGCGACGTCCGCGCCGGCTCGTTCACCCTGGAAGCGCGCCTGACCGCCGACGGACCGTCGCTCAAGGACGGCGTCGACTGGCGCATCTTCGGCGACAAGGAAGGCAGCGACGGCAACCTGCCACTGCTTGGCCAGGCCTCCGGCGGCGTCATCTACGTCCGCCTCGACCCCGGCACCTACTACATTCACGCCGCCTTCGGCCGCGCCGGGCTCGCCCGCAAGATCGAGGTCAAGGAGAGCACCGGCGGCGCCGTCTTCGTCCTCGATGCCGGCGGCATGCGCCTGCTCGCCATGAACGGCAAGGACACGCCGCTCACCGGCAGCGACGTCAGCTTCGACATCTACGCGCCCGACGAGGGCGGTGCCGGCGACCGTTTCCTGCTGATGCCGAACGCGCCGCCGGGCAAGGTCATTGCACTCACGGCCGGCGTCTATCACGTCGTCAGCCACTACGGCGACGCCAACGCCGTGGTGCGCGCCGACATCAAGGTCGACGCCGGCAAGCTGACCGAGGCGACCGTCTATCAGACGGCAGCGCGGCTGACGCTCAAGCTGGTCGAGGTGCATGGCGGCGAGGCCATCGCCAACACCGAATGGTCGGTGCTCACCCCCAACGGCGAAAGTGTGGTGGAGAGCGTCGGCGCCTTCCCCTCTGTGGTGCTTGCCGCCGGCCAGTACACGGCCTTCGCCCAGCACGAAGGCAAGAAGTACCAGACCAACTTCGTCGTCCAGCCCGGCATCGACCGCGACGTCGAAGTGCTGCTCAAATAGCCGGCACAAACCTCAGGAAATCAGCGCGTCCAGCCCGCGCCGAAGGCCGACCTGTTCGCCGACGCGGCGCACGGCCAGCAGCGTGCCGGCGACATAAGGCGCGGCCGAGGCACCGGCGTCATGGCGGATGGTGAGCCGCTCGTCCGGCGCCCCGAAGATCGCCTCGCAGGCGAGCACGAAGGACGGCAGGTGAACCGAATGCACCTGCACGCCAGCGCCGGCGCCGATGCCGGCACCCCGCGCCGCCGCTGCACCGGAGACCTTCGCCGCCGGCAGCGCCGTCGCCGCGCGCTCCACCTCCGCCAGCGCCTCCGCCAGCTCCCTGGCGGTGCCGGACGGCGTGTCGGGCCGGCTGCCCGGCACGTAGTTGATGATCTCGACGTCGGGCACGTAGCGCGCCGCTTCGACCGCGAAGCGCTTCATCAGCGTCGCCGTGATCGAGAAGTTGCCCGCCGCGAAGAGCCCGCGCTGGTTGGCGCGGGCCGCTCCGTCCAGTTCGCGATAGTCGTCGGCGGTGAGCCCGGCGGTGCCGACCACCACGTGCCGTCCGGCGCTAAGCGCGGTCAGCACATGCCCCTTCACCACATGGGCGTCGGTGTAATCGACGACCACATCGGACGGCGCGGCCAGCGCCTCTTCGAGGGTGGCCGAGACGGTGACACCGCAGGGGGCGAGGCCGATCGCCTCGCCCGCGTCGCGTCCCGCTGCCGAGCGTGCCACCGCACCGGCGAGCGTCAGGTCGTCGCTCTTCAGGATGGCCGCGACCAGCGCCCTGCCCGTCCAGCCGGTGGCACCGGCGACGACGACCCGGATGCCCATCTCAGGCCGCCGCCGCGTCGTCGGCCGCCAGACGCTTCACGTCCGGCGCTTCGGCTTCCTGCTGGAGCGCGGTGAGCGCATCGGCGAGCGACATCGACACCTGCTCCTTCTGGCCGAGGCGGCGGACATTGACCGTGCCCTCCTCCGCCTCGCGCTTGCCGCACACGAGAATCGCCGGGACCTTGGCCAGCGAATGCTCGCGGACCTTGTAGTTGATCTTCTCGTTGCGGAGATCGACTTCGGCCCGCAAGCCAGCGCGTATGAGCGCGCGATGGACCTTCTTCGCATAGTCGTCGGCGTCCTGCGTGATGGTCGCCACGACCACCTGCACCGGCGCGAACCACAGCGGGAAATGCCCAGCGTAGTTCTCGATGAGGATGCCGAGGAAGCGCTCCATCGAGCCGCAGATGGCGCGGTGGATCATCACCGGCGTCTTCTTCTCGCCGTCCGAATCGACATAGAAGGCGCCAAGGCGCCCCGGCATGTTGAAATCGACCTGGGTGGTGCCGCACTGCCATTCGCGGCCGATGGCGTCGCGCAGCGTGTATTCGAACTTCGGCCCGTAAAAGGCGCCCTCGCCCGGATTGATGCCGGTCTTTATGCGCCCGCCGGACTGCTCCTCGATCTGCTTCAAGACCTTCATCATGACGTCTTCGGCGTGATCCCAGGCAGCGTCCGAGCCGACGCGGTGGTCCGGCCGGGTCGACAGCTTGACGACAAATTCCTCGAAGCCGAAATCGCCATAGGTCGACAGGATCAGGTCGTTGATCCTCAGGCACTCCGCCGCCATCTGCTCCTCGGTGCAGAAAACGTGGGCATCGTCCTGGGTGAAGCCGCGCACGCGCATGAGGCCCTGCAACGCGCCGGACGGCTCGTAGCGATGGACCGCACCGAACTCGGCCAGCCGGAACGGCAGATCGCGATAGCTCTTCAACCCATGTTTGAAGATCTGAATGTGGCCGGGGCAGTTCATCGGCTTCAGCGCATAGAGGCGCTCGTTGTCGTCCGCCTCGTCGCCGGCTGGCCGCACCGTGAACATGTTCTCCCGAAACGTCGCCCAGTGGCCCGAGTTCTCCCACAGCACCTTGTCAAGCACCTGAGGCGCGTTAACCTCCCGATAGGTGCCGGAAAGCCGCCGCCGCATGTAGTTGGTCAGGTTCTGGAACAGCGTCCAGCCCTTGGCGTGCCAGAAGACCACGCCCGGCCCCTCCTCCTGGAAGTGGAAGAGGTCCATCTCGCGGCCAAGACGGCGATGGTCGCGCTTCTCCGCCTCCTCCAGCATGTGGAGATAGGCGTCGAGCTCCGCCTTGCTGTGCCAGGCGGTGCCGTAGATGCGCGTCAGCATCGGGTTGTTGGAATCGCCGCGCCAATAGGCGCCGGCCACCTTCATCAGCTTGAAGGCGTCGCCGATCTGCCCGGTCGCGGTCATGTGCGGGCCGCGGCAGAGGTCGAACCAGGTGCCCTGCTTGTAGATCTTGATCTGCTGGTCCTCAGGGATCGCGTCGACCAGTTCGACCTTGAACGCCTCGCCCTTGGTCTCGAAGACGTTGCGCGCTTCGTCCCGCGACCACACCTCCTTGGTGAAGGGGGCGTTGCGCTGGATGATTTCGCGCATCTTCTTCTCGATCGCCGGCAGGTCGTCGGTGGTGAAGGGCTCGTTGCGGAAGAAATCGTAATAGAAGCCGTTCTCGATCACCGGCCCGATGGTGACCTGGGTGCCGGGATAGAGTTCCTGCACCGCCTCGGCCATCACATGGGCGGCGTCGTGGCGGATGAGTTCGAGCGCGCGCGGATCGTCACGGGTGACGATCTCTATTCGCCCGTCGGCCTCGATAGGGTCGCCGAGATCGGCAAGCTTGCCGTCCAGCGCCATCGCCACCGCCTTCTTGGCAAGCGATTTCGAAATGCCTTCGGCGATCGCGCGGCCGGTGATGCCGGGGGCGAAGTCGCGAACGGAATTGTCTGGGAAAGTCAGGTGGATCATCTGTATCTCCGGCTCACTCCCGCTGACGAGCGCGGGTAAGCGTGGTTGCTAAGCAGGGGCTAGATAGAGTCTCCCCCGGGGCTTGTCCAGTGGGGACCGTCGCCAGCGTCGGCTCGCCCGTGGCAGCCGCGCTTTGCCGCAGCGGCAGCATGGCGACGATGCCGAGCGCCGGCCCGATGGCAAGTGCTGCCAGCACCACCGGCCAGCCGAACGCGGCTGCCGCCAGCGGCGTCACCTGCACGGTGAGGATGGTCAGCGCGAAGCCGACGGCGGTCTGCAAGGTGAGCAGGCTGCCGGCAAGATGCGGCGGGGCAGCATCTGCAACGATGGCCGAGAACTGGGCGGAGTCGGGGATGACCGCGAGCCCCCAGACGACGACCAGAACGAAGGTGAGCCACACCGGCCCGCCGAAGGTCACGGCCGTCAGCACGGCCACGCTGCCACTGGCCAGCATGGCGAGGATGGTGACGTTCGCCTTCCCGGCCCGGTCGCCCATCCAGCCGGCCGGCACGCAGACGAAAGCGCCGAGGCCGATGGCAAGAAAGGCGGAGAGCTTGCCGAGGCTCTCGGCCGCTGCCGTCTCCATCTGCATGGCATAGGAGGCCGCCGCGGCGGTGCCCACCCACGCCCACATGGCGTAGAGTTCCCACATGTGGCCGAAATAGCCGAGATAGGCATGGCGGATACGGCGATCGCTCCAGGCGAGCCGGATGGCCCCGGGTTCGAAGCGCGGCGCCCGGGCGTGATGCGGCCCAAGCTGTGCGACCAGCACAATCAGGCCGCCGAAGGCGGCAAGCAGCGACGTGGCGACGATCGCCGAACGCCATGCCGTTCCGCCGAGATAGGCGGCCAGCGACGGCGACGCAGAGCCGAGCGTGAGGGCTCCGACCAGCAGGCCGACCAGAAGACCGCGATCCTTCTGACCCCAGCCGACCGCGATCTTCATGCCGACCGGATAGACACCGGCCAGCGCTGCCCCGGTCAGAAAGCGGGCCAGCACCGCGAGATTGCCGCCGATGGGGGAAAAGAGCAGCGAGGCGTTGGCAAGAGCCGCCGCGACCGCCGCCCCGGCGAAGACGCGACGTGGATCGAGCCGGTCGGCGATACCACTGATCGACACCGCAAGCGCGCCGACGACGAAGCCCGCCTGCACGGCGCTGGAGAGCAGCGCCTGATGAACGGAATCGATCGTCCCCTCGCGCGCCATGTCCGGGAGGACCGCCGCAGACGCGAACCACGGGCTCATACCACACATGGCCGCAACGACCAGGAGCGAGACGGACAAGCCCTTGCCGGTCATCGCGCTGCTTTTCCAGCCAAAAACGCCGCGTATTCGGTCATGGTTCCCCCCGTTTTGCGCACCACCCGGCGACAATTCGCACGGCAGACCGGCAGGTCGCGTCACATGGAGCGGCAGCCTCCCCGGTCAAGGTGTCCCTGAATCGCTGATGAAATGGAATGACAGATATTGAAATTCGTCATTCCATAGTGCATGGTGCCGTCACCGCCACCCGGAAGGAGCATCACCATGGATACCCGTACACTCGGCAAGACCGGCCCCACCGTTTCCGCCCTCGGCCTCGGCTGCATGGGCATGTCGCCGGATTTCTACGGCCCCGCCGACCGCTCGGAGAGCATCGCCACCATCCACGCCGCCCTCGATGCCGGCATCACCTTGCTCGACACCGGCGACTACTACGCCATGGGCCACAACGAGATGCTGATCGCCGAGGCCCTCAAGGGCCGCGACCGCAGCAAGGTCCTCATCAGCGTCAAATACGGCGCCCAACGCGGCCCCGACCGGTCCTGGCTCGGCTACGACACTCGTCCCGCCGCCACCAAGACGGCGCTGGCCTACTCGCTGCAGCGCCTGGGTACCGACTACATCGACATCTACCGGCCCGGCCGGCTCGACCCGAACCTACCGATCGAAGAGACCATGGGCGGCCTCGCCGAGCTGGTGCAGGCCGGCTACATCCGCCATATCGGCCTGTCCGAGGTCGGCGCCGAGACCATTCGCCGGGCCGCCGCCGTCCATCCCGTTTCCGACCTGCAGATCGAATATTCGCTGATCTCGCGCGGCATCGAGGACGACATCCTGCCGACCTGCCGCGAACTCGGCATCGGCATCACCGCCTATGGCGTGCTCGGCCGCGGCCTGATCAGCGGTCACTGGTCGAAGAGTGAGGCCAAGGCCGGCGACTTCCGCAGCCATTCGCCGCGCTTCAGTGGCGAGAACATCGACCGTAACCTTGCCCTGGTCGAGGCCCTGCGCAGCGTCGCCGCGGCCAAGGACGCGTCGGTAGCCGAGATCGCCATCGCCTGGGTTCTCGCGCGGGGCTCTGATATCGTGCCGCTGGTCGGTGCCCGGCGCCGCGATCGTCTGGACGAGGCGCTCGGAGCACGCGACATTGAACTCGGCGACGGCGACATGAGCGAGATCGAAAAGGCCATCCCCAAGGACGCCGCTGCAGGGCCGCGCTACGCCCCCGCGCAGATGGCCCATCTCGACAGCGAGCGAGGCCGCCCCGCAGCTTCATGAGCGAAACCAGCCTGACGCCCGATCGCATTCTCGATGCGGCCGAAGAGACGCTGGCGCGCTTCGGGCCGGCGAAGACCACCGTGGTCGACGTCGCCCGGGCGCTCGGCGTCAGCCACGGCTCGGTCTACCGGCACTTCGCCAGCAAGGCGGCGCTGCGCGACGCGGTGACCGAACGCTGGCTCGACCGCGTCTCGGCGCCGCTCGCAAAGATCGTCGCCGAGGATGGGCCGGCGGCACCGCGCCTCAGACGCTGGTTCGACCGGCTGATCGCGTTCAAGCGCCACAAGGCGAAGGCCGAGCCGGAGCTGTTTGCCACCTACCTCGCCATCTTTGAAGATTCGCGCGAAGTCGTGCACGCCCATGTCGAGCACCTCGCTGCACAGGTCGCGGCCATCGTTGCCGACGGCATCGCCCGCGGCGAGTTTGCCGATTGCGATCCCCTCGCCACCGGCCGCGCCGTCTTCTATGCCACTGCCCGCTTCCACGACCCCGCGTATGTCAAGGAGTGGAACGACCCCGGTCTCGACGCCGCCTTCGATGCCCTGTGGGCGTTGATCCTGCGCGGACTTGTCCTCTCGACCGGCGCCCCGCAAGCCGGCAGCCGTATGCCAGGAAAGAAAAGCCGGCCTCAGCGCATCTGACGGTTGCTCAATGCGCACGATGGGGCCATCTTACTTTAGAACTTTTCCAGATTGGTGAAGCCCATGCCCTTCCTCCCCTTTTCACCGCAACGCTCCTTCTCCGACCTCAGCGATCGCGAGGTTCTCGCCCTCGCCATCCAGAACGAGGAGGAGGACGCCCGCATCTATCGCGACTTCGTCGAGCGCCTGCGCGACGACTACCCCGCTTCCGCCAAGATCTTCGAGGAGATGGCCGACGAGGAGAACGGCCATCGCCAGATGCTGATCGACCTCTATCGCGAGCGCTTCGGAGAGCACATCCCGCTCATCCGACGCGAGGATATTCGCGGCTTCATCCGCCGCAAGCCGGTGTGGATGAACGAGACCTTCGACATCGACGCCATGCGCGAGCGCGCCGAATCGATGGAAGAGGAAGCCGAGAACTTCTATCGCCGTGCTGCCGCCCGCACCTCCGACGCAGGCGTGCGCAAGCTCCTCGGCGACCTCGCCGACATTGAGGCCGGTCACGAGGCCCACGCCCGAGCGCTCACCGAAGGCATTCCGCAGAAGGCACGCGACGAGGAAAGCGAGACCGCCCGGCGCAATTTCGTGCTGCGCATCGTTCAGCCCGGCCTCGTCGGCCTCATGGACGGGTCGGTCTCGACGTTGGCGCCGGTGTTCGCCGCCGCCTTCGCCACCCAGAACAGCTGGTACACATTCCTGGTCGGCATGGCGGCCTCGGTCGGCGCCGGCATCTCGATGGGCTTTGCCGAGGCGCTCGCCGACGACGGCACGCTGTCGGGCCGCGGTCAGCCGTGGCTGCGCGGCCTGGTAACCGGAGCGATGACCACGGTCGGCGGCGTCGGCCACACCCTGCCCTATCTCATCCCCCACTTCTGGACCGCCACCATCCTCGCCGTCGTGGTCGTGTTGATCGAACTGTGGGCGATCGCCTGGGTGCGGGCGCGCTACATGGATACGCCCTTCCTGCGCGCCGCGTTCCAGATCGTCATCGGTGGCCTGCTGGTCTTCGCCACCGGGATATTGATCGGCAGCGCCTGACGGCGCCGGCCTGAAAAAGGCGAGCCGGCCCCGGGGCAGGGGCCGGCTCTCATGGACCTGATCTTGGGGACGGGGGGTGGGACGCGACCAGGTCCAGGTTCGATAGTTTGTGTTTGTCCCCCTCAGCGCAGGCTGCCCACCGCAATTCCGCTGGCGTCGTCGATGCCGACCCACTGACCGCTGTCGTATTCCGACTGGCGCTTGACGTATTCGTAGCTCGTCGCGTTCCACACCAGGACGCGCGGATTGAGGTTGTCGAGGACCAGATCGCCACGATCGGTCAGCACCGTCAGCACCGCGTGGCCGTCGCCGTTCCGCTGGCGCACGACCGTGATCAGCAGCGCGCCCGTCGGCCAGCCTTCCTTGATCAGGTCGCGACGCTTGAGCAGCACCAGGTCTTCGCAGTCGCCCTCCCGGATCTTGTCCGGATAGGCCCAGACCTCGGGGCGGCCGTAGATCTCTTCGTCGGTCGCCGGCGTGATGTCGCGATTGACCTCGGCATTGACCGCAACCAGCTCATTCCACGTCTTCGGCGTCAGCCGCACCCGCGGGTCGCGCCGGCTCTTCACCGAACATTCCGCCCAATGGCTCTGGCAGAACTCGTAGTGACCGATCGGCTGCGAAGTCTTGCCGGTGATATCCATCATGGCTGCCCGCGGTGCTGCCGCGCTTGTTCCAGCCGCAGCGATTGCTCCACCAAGTATTGCCACAGTGAACGCCAGTCGTCGTAACGCTACTCGACGCATAATGCTCCCCCTGACCCGGAGAGCACAATGACATTAAAGAATTTCGGTCAGTATAAGAATAAGATTCGGATGTAATTCGAATTGCACGAGTGCTATTAGGACTTCGGCAAGTATAAAACAGCGCGGTGTGCATGGCGCCGCAACGAAACAAGCCGCCCGGAGGGCGGCCATCGGCACATGCGCGGAAAGGCAGACTAGAGGTTCTGTTCGAGCGAGGCGACGGTCTGCTGTGCCACGAATTCGACGGCGATGCCTTCCTCGAAGTGACGCACGACACGGGAACGGATCTTGCCGGTCATCACCGGCGATCCGATCGGCGGCTTCACCTCGACGTTGAGGGCCAGCCCCGACAGCGATACGTCGACGATGCGGGCGCGGTATTCGCGCCCGTCGGGCAAGGTCACAATCGTGGTCGGTGTCTTCGGCGTCACCCGATCGTGACGCCGGTCCTCCGGCAGGTTCAGTTCGTGCCGGTTGGCCAGCCACGTCAGCTTCGCCGCAAGCTTGTCCTTCTTGCGCGCCGTCGCGTTGATCGACATGGCGAAGCCGCCGTTGAAGGTCCTGACGATCTTTCCTTCGATGCGGCCGATATGATCGACATAGGCGACCACCCGCTCGCCGAGGCGGCCGACGACCGGCGTCAGCACGGCAAGGCTGCCGGGCGAGACGTTCTGCGTCTGGCAGGGATATTCGCGCCGGTCCTCCAGCATGAAGCGGCCAAGCAGATTCACGGTGACGCGCTGATAGCGTCGGCGGTCGTGATGACGTGCCGGCAATCGCTGGCGGACATTCTGAACGGTAGACGAATCCATTGCGGCGGTCGCTGCCTTTCGGGACGGCCCGATCTTCTTACTCCGGGGTTAACAAGCAGTAACCCTCGCCCTGTGTGCATTTACCAAGGTGCTAGCGCTTTCCGCCGTCCAGCACGAAAAGGTGGCCGTGCCGACGGGAGCCCGCGACCGGCAGGGGAACCGGCGGCACGGGTGCCGCTGCCGCCCCCCTGGCCCTGTCCGAATGCCGGCGCATGAAGGTCGGCGCTTCATCCGGCCAGATGAGCCGCAGGCTGGCGATGCTCTGGCTGACGATCGGTTCGGAGCCGAGCCAGTAAGGGCGGTCCAGGGCGGCACAGCTGCCCAGCACCCGGTCGAAATTCGGCCCGCCATGGCGCAGCGGCAGGAGGATCAGCTCGCACGCAACTTCCTGATCGCGGGCGGTTCGCGCCGAGATGGTCACGACCGCAGCAGCGCCGTCCTCGCTGACGGCCGCACACAGCGTCGCCATCGCCTGGCGATCTTCTCCCGACCACAGGTCGAGGAGGTTCGTCCCCTTGATCTCACGACAATAGAGCGCACAGATGCGCGTGCCAGCGAGCCGGACGTAGTAGCTGTCACGTTCCAGCACTTCGAGAATGAACATCTCACCGAGAATGTGCCGGATATCGCTCGGTTCGATTGCGCTGCGCAAAGGGGCCCGCTCGTTGCCCCGCACGCGGCTCCAGTAGTCGTAGAGCTCCCGCGTGGTCGAATGTTTCATGCCCTGCCGCCCCGTTTCATTGTGGCGCCCGCGGCGGCGCAGGTACGTCCCAGCGCCGGACTCCGCGTGCAGGAACGGGACGGACTTTGCGTCCTTTTCCGGTTCCCGCGCGCAAGCTGCAGGCGCCATGCCAGCCGGGTGGCGAAAACCGCTGTGGCGCGGCGATTTCGGTGGATAAGCTAAGGGGGCCGCCGCCGACCGCCAGAAGCGCCTGCGGCCGGCGCTTTTTAACGCAACGGCACTAGTATCGCCCCCTAACCGGGCTATGTTCCCGCGCCATGCACGATCCCTCCCCCTCCGGGCGCCCGCCCGACCGTCAGCCGATCTTCAACATCCCGACCGTCATCGTCGGCGTGCTGGTGGTCATTCTCGGCATCCAGGCGATCCAGTCGTTTGTGCTCGACACCTATACGAGCGACCTGATCATCTGGGATTTCGGCTTCGTCCCCGCCGGCCTGACCGCGCCCCAGACCCTGCCGCCGCAGGTGCTGACCGGCGCGGCGCGCTTGTGGACTTTCGTGACCTATTCGCTGCTCCACGGCGGCTGGGAGCATGTCGGCTTCAACGCCCTGTGGCTTGCCGCCTTCGGCAGCCCGCTCGCCTGGCGTTTCGGCACGACCCGCTTCCTGCTCTTCTCAGCCGTCGCCGCCATCGCCGGCGCCCTCGTCCACCTGGCCATCTTCCCCTTCGACCAGCGGCCGCTGGTCGGTGCGTCCGCCGCCATTTCGGCGCACATGGCCGGCGCCGCCCGGTTCGTCTTCGCTGCCGGCGGCCCCATGTGGCGTCCGGCCGGCACGGCGGCCTACCGGCTGCCGGCAGCGCCGCTGGCGACCGTCATCCGCGACCGCCGCGTACTGGTCTTCCTCGGCGCCTGGTTCGGCCTCAATCTCCTCTTTGGCATTGGCACCATCAGCCAGGGAATCACTTCCGGCGCCATCGCCTGGGACGCCCATATCGGCGGCTTCTTCGCCGGCCTCCTGCTCTTCCCCCTGTTCGATCCCGTGCGCCGCCCCGGCTGAGCCCCTGTCGCGCCGAAAAGCCTTTTTTGGCAGGGGCTTGCCATATGCGTCAGAACGTCGCATCCTTGCAGCAGAAAGCCGGGTTTGGGGGGCGCTTTCTGGGAGGGAAGCACATGACCGTGGCAACCATGCTGAGTGAGAAGGGGCGCGACGTCGTCACCACCTCGGCGACGGCCAGCATTGCCGGGGCCATCGACAAGCTTGCCAGGCACAAGATCGGCGCCCTGGTTGTCGTCGACGACCAGGATGCCATCGCCGGCATCATCTCGGAACGCGACATCGTCCGCGCCATCGCCGAACGGGGGGCGGAGGTGCTCGCCACGCCGCTGTCGGCGGTGATGACGCGCGCGGTGGTCACCTGCGGCGAAAGCGAGACGGTCAACGAGGTGATGACGCGGATGACGCGCGGACGCTTCCGTCACCTGCCGGTGATCGAGGACGGCAGGCTTGCCGGCATCATCTCGATCGGCGACGTGGTCCGGGCGCGCATCGAGCAGGTCGAGCGCGAGGCCGCCGACATGCGGGCCTATATCGCCGCCGTATAGAGGTTCGCGCCGCAGATCCTAGTGCTTCGGCGGGACGCGCTTCATGGCGCGGTCGACGGCAAGCTCGGTCGCCGCCGACGGCATCTGCCCGAGCGGCACCGAGCGATAGAAGCACGAGCGATAGCCCTGATGGCAGGCGACGCCATCGCCGGCGACCGCGACCTTCAGCAGGATCGAATCCTGATCGCAATCGACGCGGAGTTCGGCGACGGAAAGCGTGTTGCCGCTCTCCTCGCCCTTGCGCCAGAATTTCTGCCGCGAGCGGCTCCAGAACCAGGCTTCGCCGGTCGCGATGGTGCGCGCCAGCGCCTCGGCGTTCATGTGGGCGACCATCAGCACCTCGCCGCTCGCCGCATCCACGGCGATGGCGACGATCAGCCCGTCACGGTCGAATTTCGGCATGAGCCCGGTGCCGGTCTCGACCATCTCTTCGTCCGTACGCTCTGCGAAAACCGGTGAGGTCATGATTCGGGCTCGCAATCGGTGGCAGCCGGCCGCGATGCGGCGGCCATGAAACGCGACGCCCGGGCCGCGGCGAGGCCGGCGGGCGCTACGCCCCCTGCCCGCTCCTGACCAGCGTCATGAAACGCACCTGCTCGGCCGGGTCGTCGCGGAAGGCGCCGGTGAACTGGGTGGTGGTGGTCAGCGCGCCATGGGCGCGCGTCCCGCGCCGGGTGACGCAGTGATGCTCGGCCTCGATCATGATCGCCACGCCGCGCGGACGCAGCGCCTCGTCGATGGCGCCGATCACCTCGGCGGTCATGCGCTCCTGCGTCTGCAGGCGGCGCGCGAAGATATCGACGACGCGGGCAAGCTTCGACAGGCCGACGACCTTGTCGCCCGGGTAATAGGCGATATGGGCCTTGCCGGTGACCGGCATCATGTGGTGTTCGCAGTGCGAGTAGAACGGGATGTCCTTGACCAGCACCATGTCGTCATAGCCGCCGTCCTCGTCGAAGGTGCGTTTGAGCACATCGGCCGGATCGAGCCGGTAGCCGTCGTAAAGCTCCTCGAGCGCCGCGGCGACGCGCTTCGGCGTATCCTTGACGCCGTCACGGTCGGGATTGTCGCCGACCCAGGCGATGAGCACCCGCACCGCCTCCTCGACCTCGGCGCGGCTCGGCCGGCTGACGGCGGCCGGCGCATCCGGGACAACGGGTTTGGTCGACAAGGCATCCATGGCTACGTCTCCGGGCGCCGCCTCGGGCACCATTCGTCGGGTTTCGGGCGTCTATATAGTCGCCACAGCCGCACTTGCGAAGCGCTGACAGCAACAGGGCAGCCATGCCGCCCGGTCCGTGCCGGGCTGTGGCAGGGCGGTCCACCCTCCCCTATATTCGTCCGCACCATGCTCGACGACATCTACAACAAGCAGATTCTGGGCTTTGCCGGGGCGATTCCGCGGCTGGGGCGGCTGGACCATCCCGACGCCAGCGCCACCGCCCATTCGCGTCTGTGCGGCTCGACGGTCACCGTCGACCTCAAGATGGACGGCGACGTGGTCGCCGACTTTGCCCATGACGTGAAGGCCTGCGCCCTCGGCCAGGCGTCCTCGTCGATCATGGCGGCCAACATCGTCGGCGCCCGCGCCGAGGAACTGCGCGCGGTGCGCCAGATCATGCTGAAGATGCTCAAGGAAAACGGCCCGCCGCCGGACGGCCGCTTCGCCGACCTCAAGTTTCTCGAGCCGGTGCGCGACTACAAGGCGCGCCACGCCTCGACCATGCTGACCTTCGACGCCGTCGTCGATGCGCTCGACCAGGTCGCGGCGAAGCGCGACACTGCCCGAACCGGAAGCGCCTAGCGACCGAGCTGCAGCGGACTGCCGCCGGTGCTCACCAGCCAGGCGTAGTGCAGGGCCGCGGTCCGGCCGAAGCCGACCCGGCGATACTGGAAGTAGCGAACGAGAAACCGGACCATGGCGGCCTCCTCCTCGGGTCTGAAAGCCCCTCAACGCCGGACATGCCGTTTTGGGTTTCATGAGGCTGCCCCAGTTATGGTGAACAAAGTGTTGACGCCGGCAGCGGCGGGCCCACCAAGACGCGAGCTTCGGCCGGAACCATGACCGATCCTGTGCAGCTCGTCGCCCGCCTGCCGCGCCTCCTCGGCATCGGCCTGATCAAGGCCTACCGGCTGGTACTCTCGCCCTGGCTCGGCGGGCAGTGCCGCTACCTGCCCACCTGCTCGCAATATACCGAGGAGGCCGTCGTCAAATACGGCCTGTGGGCCGGCTTCTGGATCGGCCTGGCGCGGTTCCAGCGCTGCGGCCCCTTCGGCGCATCGGGATACGACCCGATCCCGGAAAAGCTGCCGGGCAACGCCGCCTGGTACCTGCCCTGGCGCTACGGCCGCTGGACCGGCGATCACATCGACCCGAAGACGCGGCTCGACCGCCACGACCACGCCCACGACTGAGCCGCAGAAGGCCTAATCACCCGACGCGACGGGCCGGCGTCGCCGCCTCGGCGATCGGCGTGCAGCGCTTCCACACTTCGGCCGTCGCCGGATCGCCGCTTGTCGCGCCTTTCCACAGATTGACCGTCGTCTCGTTGAGCAGCCGCATGGTGACCTGCGTCCCTGCCAACGGCTCGGAGGCCGGCACCGTGTAGGCGAAGGAATGGCGGGAATAGGCACCCTGAAGCGTGTTGCCCGCCGGCGTCGTGATCGTCGGACCGTTGATCTGCATGTGCCGGCCGTCCGCCTGACACCAGTCGCCATCGATCACGTCGGCAAGCGCGACGCCGCCGAGCGCAAGCCACGTCGCCATCGTCAGGCTCAAGGGAATGGCCTTCATCGCAAGCTCCTTCCGCATCCCGGGAGCCCCAGAATGCCATGCGCTTGCGCACCACACACCTCACATCGCGGTGTACGCCTCAGAGCGGCGGACCGAAGCCAAGGCGCCGGTCAGGCGAAGCCGTGGCGCACCGAAACCACCACTCCGAGAACGATGATGCCCGAGCAGACGCTCCACAGGCCGGCCACCACGAGGCTCGCCACCAGCCAGCCGGCGACGTTGTCCTTGCCGCTGTTGCGCCTTTTCAGCGCGTTTTCCATGATGATCGCCGGCCCGGTCACGGCGAAGAACAGGAAGGTGGAGACGGCGGCAAGCCAGCCCTGGCCGAGCAGCGCGAAGCGCGCGGCTTCGGACGTCACCATCTTGTAGAAGCTGGCGGCAATTCCGGCGGCGACGAAGCCGATGGCACCGCAATAGATGATCAGTAGGCCGTCCCGCAGCACCGCACTCGCGCCTCATGTCCCGTTTTCGGGCAGTCTCACCCGCACGGGATAAGGCCGGTGCAAGCCGCATACCGCTGCGGCCAGCTGCACTCCTTGTCGCAAACATATGGAATTGCGGGTCTTTCTGCCAGCCGGCGGCCCGCCGCAATTATGGTTGATGTTTCGTTAAGGGACAGAGGGGAATGTCCATGACGGCCAGCCGCTCGCGCGCAGCGCCGGCGTCTCGCACCGTGCTCCGTTGAGGCCCACGCAGGCTCCAGGCGAGACTCGCCACCAGGCGATTCAGACCTGGATCCCCGCCTTCGAAGGCGAGGATCACAGCCGGAGAGTTGCTGTAACCCCCCGCTCTCGCGACCTAGTCGAGGTCGATGTCGAGGATCGCCATGGTGAAGTTGTAGGACAGGTCACCGTCCTCGTCGTCGCGGAAGACCACCCCGACGAATTCGTCGCCGATATAGACCTCGGCCGAATTGTCCTTCTGCGGACGCTGTTTGACCGAGATGGTCGGCATGTTGAAGCGGCGACGGAAAAAGGCTTCGAGCTTCTGAAGCTCCTGGCGATTCACGATATGGTCCCCAATTCCTGAGTGTCGATGCGCCCGACGTCAGTCGTCGGCGCACTCGTCGAGAAGCTGATCCATCAGCCGCGACGGGTCGTCCTTGCCGGTATGGCCGACGAGCTTGGCCGGCACGCCGGCGACCGTCGAATGGGCCGGCACCGGATTGAGCACCACCGAGCCGGCGGCGATCTTCGAGGAGACGCCCACCTCGATATTGCCGAGGATCTTGGCGCCGGCGCCGATGAGCACGCCGTGGCGAATCTTGGGATGGCGGTCGCCGGTCTGCTTGCCGGTGCCGCCGAGCGTCACACCCTGCAGGATCGACACATTGTCCTCGATGACCGCCGTGCCGCCCACCACCAGGCCGGTGGCGTGGTCGAGGAAGATGCTGCGCCCCATCGGCACCGCCGGATGGATATCGGTCTGGAAGACCGCCGAGGACCGGCTTTGCAGGTAGAGCGCGAAATCGCGCCGCCCCGCGTTCCACAGCCAGTGCGCCAGGCGATGCGTCTGGATGGCGTGGAAGCCCTTGAAGTAGAGCAGCGGCTCGATGTGGCGCTCGCAGGCCGGGTCGCGATCGTAGACCGCCGCGATATCGCAGCGCATGATCTCGCCGAGTTCCTGATTGGCGGCCAGCGCATCGTCGAAGGCGCAGCGGATGACGTCGGCGCCCAAGACGTTGGATTCGAGGCGTTGGGAGACGCGATTGACCACCGCGTCCTCGAGCCGGCGGTGATTCAGCACCGTGGCGAAGACGAAACTCGCCATTGCCGGATCGCCGGTGACGATCTCTTCCGCCTCGCGCCGGATGTTGAACCAGATCGGATCGACCTGGCCAAGTGGATCGCTGGCCTGCTGGGAAACCGTAACGGACATCTGCATTTACCTTCGGTCTGCCCCCGTTCGGGCGAAACGGGCGGGACCCTATCACAGCCCCCCGACCGCCACCAACCGACATAGCTTGTGGCGGTTAAAAAGCGGCCCTACCGACCTATGGCGTTGAATCGCTTTTGCAAGACTTGCCGACAAGCGACTCACACGATTCCGGTTCCGGGTCACGGGCGACGCGACAGGAAATCGAGCACGCCGGCCTTGAACACCTTGTCGCCGGTGGAGAGCATGTGGTCGCGGCCCGGGATGTCGAGGACTTGCGCCGCGGGGATCAGCGCTGCCAGGCCCGCCGCCGAGCCGGCGACCTCGTCGCGCGTACCGACCGCCACCAGCACCGGCATGCCGAGCTGCGCCAGGCGCGCGCGCGGCACCAGTTCGCGCTGTTCGCGCATGCAGGCGGCCAGCGCCTTGAGGTCGCTCTTGGTCAGCACGGCGAACTTGCGATAGCCGCGCCCGACCGCGGTCCTCACCGCCGCCATGCTCTCGGCTTCGAGCGCGGCGACGATATCGTCCTCGCCGCCGATCCCCTCGACCAGCCCCAGACCCATGCCGCCGATGACCAGCGAGCGCACCTCGTCGGGATGGTCGAGCGCCAGCATGGCGCCGATCCGGCCGCCCATCGAATAGCCCATGACGTCGACGCGGCTTAGGCCCAGATGATCGATGAGATTGGCAGCGTCCCGAGCCAGCGTCGCCGGGCGGTACTGCCCCGGCTCGGTGAGCTTGGCGCTCTCGCCATGGCCGCGCACGTCCATGGCGATGGGGCGGTAGCCGGCCGCGGTCAGCGTGTCGATCCAGCCAGTGGAGCTCCAGTTGACCGCGTTGTTGGAGGCGAAACCGTGGATGAGGAGGATCGGGTCGCCCTCCCCGTATGTGCGATAGGCGATATCGACGCCATCGGACGAAAAATGCTGCAATTCTCCAAACTCCGCTGATCGCGCGCGGACCCTACCCAATCGCGACGGGGATCGCTATTGTCCGCGCCGCAAATCAGACATTCCGGACCGAGCGCCATGGCAGACCACATCGTCCCCCACTTCCACAACGATTCCGGCGTGCCGGCGGTCGAGATCGGCGTCAGGGAATTCATGTGCGTCGGCGCCAAGCCGCCCTTCGACCATCCGCACGTCTTCCTCGACATGGGCGACGACGACGAGAAGATCTGTCCCTACTGCTCGACGCTCTACCGCTACCGGGCCGATCTCGCGGCCGCCGAGACCGAGCCGGCCGGCCACCTCTACGGCACTCTCGCCGCCTGAACGGGCGTGGCTGCCGTGCCGGCGTCATCGTCAGGCCCAAGCGAACGTCCCCCCATCGTCATCACCGGCGCCGGCATCGGCGGACTGACCGCAGCGCTCGCTCTGGCCGCGGCGGGCTTCCGCGTGGTCGTCGCCGAGAGGACGCAGGAGCTCAGCGAAGCCGGCGCCGGCATCCAGATCTCCCCCAATGCCGGCCGCGTGCTCGCCCGCCTCGGCCTCGACGCGGCGATGGCTGAGGCGGCCATCGAGCCTGAGGCGATCGACATCGTGAACGGCATCAGCGGCCGCCGGCTGACCTCGGTGCCGACCGCCGCCTTCCGCCAGCGCTACGGCTTCCCCTATCGCGTCATCCACCGCGCCGACCTGCAGTCGGTGCTCGCCGCAGCGGTCAGGCGCACCCCGGCCATCCGCCTCCACCTCGGCACGACGGTGAACGGAACCGAGCCGCAGGCCGACGGCCTGCTGGTGCGGCTCAAGCGCCAGGATGGCGGGGAGTCGGTCGCGGCGACGGCGCTCATCGGCGCCGACGGCGTGTGGTCGTCGCTGCGCCAGACCTTTGCGAAGGCGGCCGCCCCCAAGCCGAACGGCCGCACCGCCTGGCGGGCACTGGTTACCGGCGATGCGGCGGCGTCGCTCACCGACATGAGGCGCGTCAGCCTGTGGCTCGGCCCCGACGCCCATCTCGTGCAGTATCCGGTGGCCCGCGGCGCGGCGGTCAACCTCGTCGCCGTGGTCGAGGAACCATGGGAAAAGCCCGGCTACAACATCCCTGGCGAACCCGACGCGATCCGCACCCGCTTTGCCGGCTGGTGCGATGCCGCCCGCCGGCTCATCGCCGCACCCGCCGCCTGGCAGAAATATGCGCTCGCCCCGCTCGATCCCGCCGGACCGTGGGTCGCCGAACGCACCGCACTTCTCGGCGATGCCGCCCACGCCATGGTGCCCTTCCTGGCGCAGGGCGCCGCCATGGCGATCGAGGATGCGGCGGTGCTGGCAGCCTCGCTCCATGGCGCCAGCGACGTGCCGGCGGCGCTCCGCGCCTATGCGGCGGCCCGGCGGCCGCGTGTCACCCGCGTCTGGGAAGCGGCGGCACGCACCGGCGACACCTATCATTTCGGTGCCGCCATGGGCGCCCTGCGCGACGCGGCACTGGCGATCGGCGGCGCCCGTCTGGTCCTCGGCCAGACCGACTGGGTCTATCGCTGGACGCCGCCGGAGCCCGGCACCGCGATGCGCGCGGCCAGCGTCGGCAGATAGGCGCCGAGCGAGGCGGCACGCGCCACGTAGAAAACCAGGAAGGCCAGCCACACGCCGGTATTGCCGAAGCGCGGCGCCAGCACGAAATCGGCCGCGACATAGACCAGCACCGAGGCGATACCGGCATTGCGCAGCATGGCGCCGCGCGTCGCCCCGATGAAGATGCCGTCGAGAATCCAGGCCGGCGCCCCGAGCACCGGCACCACCGCGGCATAGGGCAGATAGGCGATGGCCGCATCGCGCGCCTGGCTATCGGCAATCACCTGCGTCAGCACCCAGGGGCCGAAGACGAAGGTGAGCACGGCGAAGACCGCGCCGGTGATCATCGCCGGCTCGGCGCTGAGCAGGCAGGCGCGGCGAAAATCCGTGAGCGACCCGCGGCCGAAGGCGCGGCCGGCTTCCGCCTCCGCCACGAAGGCGAAGGCATCGAGCACGAAGGCCCAGATCTCGATGATCTGCTGGAGGATCTGGTTGCCGGCAAGCGGCGCCACGCCTTGTCTGGCGCCGGCATTGACGAACCAGGTAAAGCCGAAGATCAGCGACCAGGTGCGGATCATCAGGTTGATGTTGACGTCGAACAGGCGGCGCATGGCGGCAAGGTCGAGGAGCGCCGACGGCCTGAGCGCGCCTTCGACCCATCCACCGCGCGCCTTGACCACGCGCACGACGAACGCCAGACCGACGGCGAAGCTCAGCCAGTCGGCAATCGCCGTTGCATTGCCGACGCCGGCGGGGCCGAGGTGCAGGCCGAGCACGAACCACACGTCGAGCACGATGTTGGTGAGGCTGAAGATGACGGTGATCGCCAGCGTCGTGCCGGTCCGCCGGACGCCGATCAGCCATCCGGTGAGCGCGAACACGGCAAGCGCGCCCGGTGCGCCCAGCGCTCGCGCGGTCAGATAGGCCGCGCCCTTGACGTTGACCGAGGGCGCGCCCTGCATGATGGCGAGCCCGGCGGAGGCGATCGGCCCGCGCAGCAGGGCGACGGCCAGGCCGAGCACCACGGCGATCGCCAGGGCGCGCACCAGGATGCGCTGGGCCTCGCCCTCCTCGCCCCTGCCGGCCGCCTGCGCCACCAGCCCGGTCGAGCCCATGCGCAGGAAGTAGAAGCTCCACAGGAAGATGCTGATGATCGCTCCGCCGAGCGCGACGCCGCCGAGATCGGTGGTATCGCCGGAAAGGCCGAGCACGAAGGTATCGGCCGCCCCCGCCAGAGGCACCGCCGCATTGGCGAAGACCAGTGGCCCGGCGCGGCGCAGGACCTGGAGGCGCGTGAGGGATTCGGAGGTCATCGCGAGGGAAGGAGCGAATGGGGAGTGGCGAACAGCGAATAGTGAACGATAGACGACCCTACTCTATTCGCTACTCCCTATTCGCTATTCGCTCCTTCGCTCAGTGCCGCGCCAGCGCCGCCGTCGCCGCGCCCATGCCGACCAAACAGGAGGCGCCGGCGCGATTCATCCATTTGAGCACGCCCGGCCGGCGGATGCTGCGGCGCAGGCGATCGGCGGCCAGCGCATAGGCCAGCGCGTTGATCGCGGCGAAGCCGACGAAGGTCGCCTCCATGATCACAAGCTGTGGCAGCAGCGCCGCATCGTGGGCGATGAACTGCGGCACGAAGGCGACGAAGAAGGCGATGCTCTTCGGATTGAGCGCCGTCACCACGAAGGCGTGGCCGAAGATGCTGCGGGCGGCACCCTCGCCCGGCTCCGCCGCCACATCCGGCAGAACCGGCTTCGCCCGCCACAGCCTGATGCCGAGAAAAATGAGATAGGCGGCACCGACCCATTTCAGCGCCGTGAACAGCGTCGCCGAGGTCGCGAGCAGCGCGCCGAGGCCGGCGAGCGACAGGGTCATGGCGGTGAAATCGCCGAGCGCCACGCCGGCCGCCGTAGCGATCGCCACCTTGCGCCCCTGGGTGAGCGCGTAGCTGACGACGAGCAGCACCGTCGGCCCCGGAATGAACAGGAGCACGGTCGAAGCCGCGGCGAAGGCAAACCAAGTGGCAAGGGTCATGGGCTGCACCGTTGGCGGACGGACGGCAAGAACAAGCCCCGGAACCGGGGTCCCGTCAAGTGTGACCGCGATTACTGCCGGCGCAGAGGCGGACTGCGCCCACGGCGTGTACGGGCTTATATGCATGGACGGACGCAGCTCCGTTCGCCCTGCCCGCGAACAAGGAGATATCAGCACATGAAGATCGGCGTTTTCGGAACCGGCATGGTCGCCAAGGCGCTGGCCGGCAGGCTGGCGACCCTCGGCCACGACGTGATGATCGGCACCCGCGACCCCAAAGCGACGCTGGCGCGTGTCGACAAGGACGGCTCCGCCAGCTTCCGCGCGTGGCAGCAGGCGCATCCGACGGTCGCGCTTGCCACCTTCGCCGAAGCCGCCATGCACGGCGAGCTGCTGGTCAACGCCACCAACGGCGACGGCACCCCGCCCGCCCTCACCGCCGCCGGGGCCGAGGCCATCGGCGACAAGGTGCTGATCGACGTCGCCAATCCACTGGATTTCTCCCGCGGCATGCCGCCGTCCCTGTCGGTGTGCAACACCAACTCGCTGGCCGAACACATTCAGCGCGCCTTCCCGCGTGCCCGCGTCGTCAAGACCCTCAACACCGTCAACGCCAATCTCATGGTCGCGCCGAAAGACCTCGCCGACGGCAACCACACCATGTTCGTCTGCGGCAACGATGCCGAGGCCAGGCAGGCGGCCATCGGCCTCCTCGGCGAATTTGGCTGGCGCGACATCGTCGACCTCGGCGACATCACCGCCGCCCGCGCCATGGAGATGTACCTGCCTCTCTGGCTGCGCCTGTTCGGGACCGGGGGCAGCCCGATGTTCTCGATCAAGGTCGTGCGCTGACGCCCCTGCAGTCGCGCCGCGCCGCAGGGCGAGGTTACGTCGCTGCGGCGCACTGATCTGTCAAGTTTTACAGGGTCTCGAAAGAGTCACGAAACCTTAATCCTGTTTTCGTTGCATGGGTTTCGGCCATTCAATTCCACCGTTCATTAATGCCTGTGGCCTATCGATAATATTTTAATGACTTCGGTTAGGAATGAGGGTGGGCCGTGACTGACAGAATTGCCAAGTATCCCGATCAGGGGACCGGCAAAGATACGCGCCGGGAGAGCGATCAAACCTTTGATCAGGCGAGCGTCATCACTCTCGCGCGAACCGCCGCCGAGGCCCACGAGGTCATCGCCAGCGAACAGGACGCACTGATCGAGGCGCTGCGTGCCGGGATCGAGCGCCACACGCTGGCCATCGAGCACATCTCCGAAGGCGTCAGCTACTATGGCAAGGACCGCCGGCTGATCCTCTGCAACGCGCGCTATGCCAAGATCTATCGCCTGAGTCCGGAAGACATGCGGCCTGGCATGACGCTGCGTGAAGTCGTCGAACTGCGCGCGGCGGCGGGAACCTCACCGAAGCAGGTCGAGGAATACCTGGATCTCTGCGAAGAGATCGACGCCGGCAAGGCGCCCAACAGCTGGACCGCGGTTCTGGCCGACGGCCGCCGCATCGAAATCCGCCATCATGCGCTGCCGGGCGGCGGCTGGATATCGACGCACGAGGACGTCACCGAAGCCAGCCGCACGGTCGCCAACGAGCGCATCACCCTGCAGACCCTGGTCGACTGGGTGCCCGACAATCTCTGGGTCAAGGACGTCGACAGCCGTTTCGTCATCGCCAACCAGGCGACGGCGCGGCGCATGGGCCGCGAAGTGGAAGAACTCATCGGCAAATCCGACCTCGAGCTGGTCGATCCCGAACTGGCGGCGGTCTTCTTCGCCGACGAGCAGCGGGTCGTCGAGTCCGGCCGGCCGATGATCGACAAAGAGGAATACATCGTCGACGACAACGGCCAGAAGACCTGGATCCTCACCTCGAAGATCCCGCTGCGCAACGACGAGGACAAGATCATCGGCCTGGTCGGCATCTCGCGCGACATCTCCGACCGCCGGCGGGCGGACATGCTGCGCGACAGCCAGGCGCGGGTTCTCGAAAACATCGCCATCAACGCCCCACTCGAGACGGTGCTGGAAGACCTCATTTTGCTGGTCGAGATGCAGATTCCGGGGACGCATGGCGCCATCCAGCTCACCGACCACAATGGCATGCTGCTGCGGCCGGGAGCGGCCCCGCACGTCGCCCCCGCCTTCGTCAAGGCCATGGACGGCATCCACATCGGGCCGAACACCTCGCCGGGCGGCGCTGCCGTCCACCGCGGCGAGCCGGTCGTCATCGCCGACATGCTGACCGATCCGCTGCTGAAAAATTACCGCGATCTGGTCGCCGCCAACCGCTACCGCTCGTCCTGGTCGATTCCCATCAAGTCGCCCACCGAGAAGCCGCTTGGCGTCTTCACGCTGTACTATGAGACGTCGCAGGTTCCAGCCGATGCGGAACTGCACATCGGCGAAGCCGCCTGCCACATCGCCGGCATTGCCATCGAGCGCAAGCTCAGCGAGGAGCGCATTCGCTTCATGGCGAACCACGATGCGCTCACCGGGCTGCCCAACCGCGCGTTGCTTCAGGACCGCCTCGAACAGGCCCTGCGCTATGCGCAGCGGGCCAACCGTTGGGTGACGGTCGCCTTCATCGACCTCGACAACTTCAAGATCATCAACGACACGCTCGGCCATACCGCCGGCGACGAGCTGCTCAAGACCGTTGCCAACCGCATGGTCTCATGCCTGCGCGCCGTCGATACCGTGGTCCGCCTCGGCGGCGACGAGTTCGTGGTCCTGCTCGTCGATCAGCAGGACAGCATCGACGGCATTTCCGCCACCGTCGCCAAGATCCGGGCGGCGATCGGCGCACCGCTGGAGGCCGGCGGCCAGACGCTGCGCGTCTCGAGCTCGATCGGTCTGGCCAACTATCCCAATGACGGCCAGGATGCCGACACGCTGCTGGCCAATGCCGACGCGGCCATGTATCGGGCCAAGGAGCTCGGCCGCGACAACTATCAATTCTACACGCCCGAACTCAACGCCAAGGTCCGCGGCGACCTGCTGCTGCAGGAGGCGCTGCGCGGCGCCGTCGAGCGTCGTGAATTCGTGCTGCTCTATCAGCCGCAGGTCGACATGCTCACCGGCCAGGTCTTCGCGGCCGAGGCGCTCATCCGCTGGAACCACCCGACGCAGGGCCAGATTCCGCCCAACCACTTCATCCCGATTGCCGACCAGACCGGCCTCATCGTGCCGATCGGCGACTGGGTCTTGCAGGAAGCCTGCAACCAGAACAAGACCTGGCAGAACGACGGGCTGCCGCCGATCAAGGTGTGCGTCAACGTTTCGGCGCGGCAGTTCGCCGAGAAGAACTTTGTCGGCCGGGTGGTCGGAGCGCTGCAGAAGAGCGGGCTCGAAGCGCGCTATCTCGAACTGGAGCTGACCGAAAGTCTGATCATGCGCGACGTCGGTCAGGCGATCGGCACCATGAACGAGCTGCAGCGCCTCGGCGTGCAGATCGCCATCGACGATTTCGGCACCGGCTATTCCAGCCTCAGCGCGCTCAAGACCTTCCCGGTGGCGCGCCTCAAGATCGACCGTTCGTTCATCCGGGGATTGCCGGCCAACATCGACGACCGCGCGGTGACGACCGCCGTCATCTCGCTCGGCAAGAAGCTCAACCTGCGCATCGTCGCCGAGGGCGTCGAGAACGACGATCAGATCGCGTTCCTGCGCAAGAACAAGTGCGACGAGCTGCAGGGATACCGCTTCAGCCGGCCCATCCCGGCCGATCAGATCGGGGCCTACCTGATCAAGCAGAACCAGAGCACGGCGGCCTGAGCGCCCGCTTCGGGCGGAGGCGCCTCCAAGTGAGGCGCCCCTCTGCCTTCAGCTTCGCATCATTGCGTATAGGCCAGCACGGCGCCGTCCTTGCGTACGGCGACGTGGCCCCGGCCGCTTTCCTTCCACTCCATCCGAATTGAGAATCCGCCCGCAGCCGCGGCGCTCAGTTTGGGCAGGCAGAGTGCGCCATAAGCCTGGTAGCCGACACCATTGGTGTTGCTCGCAACCACCGGCCGGAAGGGATTCTTCAGGCTCAACGTGGCCGGGACCGCACGCATGTCGGGCTGAACAAGGTAGACCTTGATGCGCCCGTCATAGCCAGATCCGCCGTCCTTGGCGTTGGTGACCAGCAGGCTGAAGTCCACGCAGGCATGGCGCGGCCTGCCTTCCACATGACTCCAGGTCCACTCGGCGTAGTCTCCGGGCGATCGCAGCCATGTCCAGCCAGCGATCGCCACACCGCTTGCATCGAAGGTTTCCGGCCCGGCCGTCACGAGGCTCTCGGCCACGGCTGCATCGAACGGCATGCTCAGCGTGCACGCAACCGCGCCCGCGGCGACAATCTTTCCAATCAGATGCTGTGCAGACATTTCATGCCTCCTTCCCATTACTCGGAGCAAAGAGAAAAAGAGCGAAACGGATCAGCGTGAGCTACCAATACCTCCGTCTTCTTGATCAGCGTCAACGGTTCGCGTGCGGCGTTTCGTTGCGGCGGTTCGCGAGCAGAACGCTGGCGAGCGGAGGAGGCCGACGCGCCGACACGGCGGGACGTCGCCGGGCGGCGCCGACGACCGGACCGCTCGGAACGCCGCGGGCTTCATTCCCGTCTAGTGAATGGCGACGATGCTGACATAGGCGTCGAACCCCGGCCCGGTCCTGGCGATCGTCACGACTGTCTTCAGATCGCCTTGCACCACGATGTCGGGAATTTGCAGGTAGTTGGCGTCAAGCCGGATCCTGAGATCGTAGCGCCCCACCGGAAGCGTCTGATCCTCCCCGTCGACAAGGCCACTGCCGACCGGCTTTCCGTCGCCGTCGAGGACCTCATAGCGGACGTTGTAGCCAGACGACGCCGTGATCGCCGCGATCAGGGCATCGCCGTTCTGGGCGTCGAAATAGCGCCCGCCGGTCGCCGCAGCCGCCGCGGCAAGCTCCGCCACGGTTCCGGCATCGGTGATCGCAAAGCCGACGATGTCCACCTGCACGTGATGGAGCCTGCCGATATCGCCGAATATTTCGCGAAACTTGGCGCTTGCGACACATGCCTCTTTGCCGCCGGTGATCAGGATGACGATCTTCGGGCTGTCGGAGTACGATTTCATCAACTTGTCGACGTCGGATGCCGCGCCGAGCGCCGCAGTGGCCATCGGCGTGGTGCCGAGCGGCTGGACGGCCCGGACCTGCGAAATCAGTTCGCCGCGGTCCAGCGGCGCAATCGGAAGGACCAACTCGCTGTCCTCGCAGGCGCCGGGCTGGCCCTGGCGAACCCGGTGCCCAAAGAAGCGCAGCCCGACCAGCGCCGTTTCGGGCAGGCCGCCGATGAACTCCGTCAAGACGTCCTTGGCGACATCGATCTTCAGGTGGCCATCGATCGTCTGCGTCTGCGCCTTCATGGAGCTGGAAGCATCGAGAACCAGTTCGATGATCGGCTTGGCGGTACCCGCCCATTCCTTGCCGTTACTCACGACCGCGAGCTTGCCTTCGCCGTCGGCGGGCGACGGCAGCAGCCCGTCCGGCGATCCGGCACTCTCCGCCGCACTCTGCTGGAGCTGCAGGCTCGTCGAAATCCGGAAGTGCGATCCTCTCGTGTGCCGCTCGGCGAAGAAGAGGTCGAACGTGTAGTGCCCACCAACGTCCATCCCGATGCGGTCGGCGACTTCGTCGAGCTTGACCTCGGCTGACTGGGCGGGGTGAACGCCGCCGAGATCGATGACCAGGCGGCCATTCAGGAACACCCAGAAATCGTCATCGCCGGTGAAGCTGAAGACCTCGCCGCCCTGATAGGTGAAGCTGGCGTGGACCTCGTAGGTGAAGTGGAAATTGTGGCCGTCCGTGACGGTATTGAAGCCCTGTCCGTCGACGATGAAGAAGTCGTCGTTGGAATAGGTGAACAGGCGCTTGTCCGTGCTGTCATCGTTGCTGAGCGTGAGGGTGACCGGCACCCGCCGATTGACGCCGGGAACATCGCGGTACCACTGGTCGAATGTGTCGGCGCCATGCGTTGTGGTGCTGCCCGAGCCATCGCCCTTGGCATAGACCGGCTTGCGGTCGGGACCGAGCATGGTCTCGACAATGCCTTCCTCGGCGCCTGTGAGATTCTCAAAATCGATGTGCCGGGAGCAGTCTGCGCCTGACCCCGTTTCCCAGCCGCAGAAATCCCGGGCGACGCCCGTGACGGTGAGTTCCGCCGCAAATGATGGACAGCCGAAGCAGAGTCCTAGGACAACAAGGAGACCCGCCAAAGCCAAGGTCGTTTTCAATGCTTGCTCCAATAGACGCTTTCGGGCCCGCCGGCCGTCACTCCTCGGCCGCCGGCCGGCCCCTCAGCACCTTGACGCCGGAGCGCCGTGCCTTGCCTTCCAGACGTCGCCGCCGGCTGGCCAGTGTCGGTCGCGTTGGCTTGCGCGGCACCGCCGGTTCGGCCGCTCTGGCGATTAACCCGATCAGCCGATCGCGTGCATCGCGACGGTTGGCCTCCTGGGTGCGAAAGCGCTGGGCGGTAATGACGATGACGCCGTCGTGGGTCAGGCGCGAACCGGCAAGCCGCTGCAATCGCTGACGAACCGGCTCCGGCAACAATTCCGACCGGCGAGCGTCGAAGCGCAGTTGAACCGCGGTCGCGACCTTGTTGACATTCTGCCCGCCCGGTCCCGAGGCGTGGATGAAACGCTCCTCGATCTCGCCTTCGTCGATCTGGATGGTGGCGGTGACCGGGATCATGGGCCTTCAGCCTCGCCGGCCGGCGCGCTTGAGACCGTGCGCCACCAGCCGGTCGATGATCTCCGCATAGCCGACGCCGCTTGCCGCCATCACCTTGGAATACATGCTGATATTGGTGAAACCGGGGATCGTGTTGAGCTCGTTGACGAGCACGCGGCCGTCCCCCGTCACGAAGAAGTCGGCCCGCGCCATGCCGTCGCAGCCAAGCGCGCGGAAGGCCTTCGCCGCCGTCTCGCGAACAGCCGCCTCGACCTCCGCCGGCAGCTCGGCCGGGACGTTTAGCACCGCGCCTTTCTCGTCGATGTATTTGGCGTCGTAGCTGTAGAAGCCGTGGCTTTCCGCCGGCACGATCTCGCCCGGACGCGACACGAACAGGCTGCCGTCGGCGTCCTCCAGCACGGCGCACTCGATCTCGCGACCGCGGATGAATTCTTCGGCCAGCAGCCTGTCGTCGTAGCGGAAGCCCTCGGCGAGCGCACCGGCGAATTCCTGGCTGGCATGGACCTTGGTGACACCGACCGACGAGCCCTGCCGGACCGGCTTGACGAAGAACGGAACCCCGAGCGCGCGCTCCAGGTCCGCAAAGTCCGGCGCGCCGTCCGGGCGGATCGTGACGGCGCGCGCGGCGGGCAGGCCCGCCTGGTGAAACAGCCGCTTGGCGATGTCCTTGTCGAGCGCCACCGCCGAGCCGAGGATGCCGCAGCCGGCAAGCGGCACGCCGGCCACCTCCGCCAGTCCCTGCACCGAGCCGTCCTCGCCGGGAAGCCCGTGCAGCACCGGAAACAGGATATCGATCTTCGCCAGTTCGCGGGCGCCGCCATCGGCCGAAAACGCCATCATCCGGCCCTCGCCGCCGGCCAGCAGGCAGACTTCGGTGCCCGCCGACGGCGTCGTCAGGGTGCCGTCCGCGAAGCGTGCCAGCAGCCATCGTCCGCCGCGGGTGATGAAGACGGGAACCGCATCGTATTTCGCCGGGTCCAGCGCGCGCATCACGTTGGTGGCCGAAAGCACCGAAATGTCGTGCTCGGCCGAGCGCCCGCCGAAGAGCACGGCGATGCGCAGCGGAGTGGATGAGGCAGTCATGAAGGTCCCCGTAACAATCTGGTGCTGAAAACGCCCCGCCGCCGACTGCAAAGCCGGCAAGCCGGACAATCCCCAGCGATATTAGCCGCGAACGTGACCGATGCGTGGCCGGATTTCGGCGCCGAACCCGGTCCCGGCGACGATCTGACAGTGGCGCTTTCGGGCGCAAGGCTCTACTCGTAGTGACAATCTGGACCCAGAGAGCCCAGACCGTGGGCCCGGTCAAAGCATGGCATGCGGTTCGCCGGACATGAGCGTCGTCGTCCTCGACATTGGCAAGACCAACATCAAACTGTCGGCGGCGACGCCGGACGGCGACATCCAGGAGACGCTGTCGACGCCGAACGTCGTGCGCGACGGCCCGCCCTATCGCCATCACGATGTCGCCGCGCTCGAGACCTGGCTGATCGCCGGCCTCACCGACCTGGCGGCACGCCATCCCGTCACGGCCATCGTCACCTCGGCCCACGGCTCCGCCGGCGTGCTCGTCGGCCCGGAGGGGCCGGTGCTTCCCATGGTCGACTATGAACAGCCGGTCCCCGACGACATCACCGCGGCCTATCTGAAGATCGCCGGCTCGTTCCGCGAGCGCGGCAGCGCCATCATGTTCGGCGCCGCCCATATCGCCCGCCAGATGCTCTGGCAGGAGTTGCGCTGGCCGCAGGACTTCGCCCGCGCCACGGCGATGCTGATGACGCCGCAATACTGGGCCTGGCGGCTGTGCGGGGTCCTGGCCGGCGAAGTAACCAGCCTTGCCGCGCAATCCCACATCTGGTCGCCGGCCGATGGGCGGCCGACGGCGCTGGTCGCGGCGCACGGCTGGCAGCGGCTGATGCCGCCTTTGCGTTCCGCCTGGGAGGTGCTCGGCACCGTCAAGCCGGAGATCGCCGCGCGGACGGGGCTTGCGGCAGACACCGCCATCCTTTGCGGCATCCACAATTCCTCGGCCAACTTCTATCGCTACCAGGCGGCCGGGCTGACCGACTTCGTCGTCGTCTCGACCGGCACCTGGATCGTCCTGCTCACCGACCGGTCCAACATCGACTTCGATCGCGAACGGCCGGGCCACACCGTCAATGCCGACGTGTACGGCCGGCCAGTGCCCGGCATGCTGACCATGGGCGGGCGCGAGTTCGCCCTGGTTGCCGGCGATGCCAAGGGACCGGCATCGCGCGAGGCGCTGGCGCGGATCGTCGCGACGCGGACCATGGCGCTGCCCTCGTTCTGCCACGACGACGGCCTGTTCCCGGGGACCGCCGAGCGCGGGCGCATCACCGGCGCACTCGCCGACGACCGCGATGTGCGCTTCACGCTGGCCGTGCTCTATGCCGCCCTGCTGACGGCGCAATGCGTCGAGGACATGCCGCGCGCCGCCACGGTGGTGCTCGACGGCACGTTCGTCCGCGAGCCGCTTTACGGTTCGCTGGTCGCCGCCCTGCTTCCCGACCGCAAGCTCATCGTCAATCGCGCCGCCGCCGGCGTCGCCACCGGCGCCGCCCTTCTCGCCGGCCACACCACGCGAAGCGGGCCGGCACCGCTGTCTGCCGAAGTCCCCGACAGCACCGGCCTGCCCTCCCTTTCCGGCTATCGCGCGGAATGGCGCGCGTTGAGCCAAACTTCGGAGACCCCCTCGTGAAGACTTATGACGACGCCGCGCTGCGGCAGGAGATGGTGACCACCTGCCGCCGGATGAACGACACCGGCCTCAACCAGGGCACGGCCGGCAACCTGTCGGCGCGCAATCCCACCGGCTTCCTGATCACGCCGAGCTCGCTGCCCTACGACCTGATGCAGCCGCAGGACATCGTGCAGATGTATTTCGACGGCACCTATGACGGCAGCCTGCGGCCATCATCCGAATGGCGCTTCCACCGCGATATCCTGCACAAACGCACCGATATCGACAGCGTGCTGCATTGCCATTCGGTCTATGCGACGACGGTGGCTGTCCACCACAAGACGATCCCCGCCTTCCACTACATGGTCGGGATGGCCGGCGGCACCACGATCCGCTGTGCGCGCTACGCGACCTACGGCACCCAGGCGCTGTCCGACGCGGCGCTCGAGGCGCTCGAGGATCGCCTCGCCTGCCTGCTCGGCCAGCACGGGCAGATTTCGCTCGGAGCCACGCCGACCACCGCGCTCGGGCTCGCCGTGGAGGTGGAGACCCTGGCGCGCCTCTACGTGCAGGCGCTGCCGCTCGGCGACCCGCCGATCCTCTCCGACGAGGAAATGGCGCGGGTGATCCAGCAGATGAAGAACATGAGCTACGGCAAGATGCCCGACCTCGAAGGCGTCAACGATATCGCCCGCCCGCGATAGGCTGGACGGCCGTCAGTCATTGCTGGCCGACCGGCTTTTCGGAGCGCCTTGACGCTGGAGCGCCGTGCCTGGCCTTCCCGACGCCAGCCGCGGCTGGCGAGCGCAGGCCCGTGGGTTTGCAACGGCGGCTTTGATTGTGCCCCGGACGGCCACCCGCGATGCAGGCAACCCTGCCGATAAGGCAGGTGTCGGCCGCGGCTTTGCGTTCTCACACAGCTCAACAATCCGGCAGGTGGATTCCAATCGCCGGTGCCAGCATTCCCAATGCTCACCAATCAATAAAAATCTACGATTTTAATATATTAATCGACTAAAATTGATCGCTAATAGATGGCCGGTGCGCGCACCGGGTGATCGCGACCACCTGTTCCGATTGATTGCGACCGGTCGTTCCGATTGATTGCGACCACCTGTTCCGGGCGATCGCGACCAGTCTGTGGACGGGGGTGATGAGGACCGTTGGGTGATCTTCAAATCGGCATTGGCTCGGCTTCTTTCGAGAGGAGCCGGGGATGCCTGGACAGAGATTACCCATGCACAAGATCCGCGACGTGCTTCGGCTCAGCGCCGGCGGCATGTCCAAACGCAAGATTGCCGCGAGCCTTGGGGTCAGCCCGACGGCGGCCGGTGAGTGTATTCGTCGAGCGCGGCGTGTTGGCCTTGGCTGGCCGCTGCCGGCGGACATGGCCGACGCGGCGCTGGAGAGCCGTCTCTACCCGCCGCCGGCGACCACGGCCAAGGATCAGCGGCCGCAGCCCGACTGGGTGAGGGTCCATCGCGAGCTGCGCCGGCCGGGCGTGACGCTGCAGTTGCTCTGGGAGGAGCATCGCGGCGCGCATCCGGAAGGATACGGCTATAGCCGCTTTTGTGAGCTGTATCGGGCCTGGGAAGGCCGGCTGTCGGCAACCATGCGGCAGACCCACGTCGCCGGCGAGCGCCTGTTCGTCGACTACGCCGGCACGACGATGGAAGTGATCGACGGGGCGACCGGCGAAGTGCTGACAGCGCAGCTGTTCGTCGCTGCCCTGGGCGCCTCCAACTATACCTATGCCGAGGCTACCTGGACGCAGGGTCTCGCCGACTGGATCGGCTCGCACACGCGCGCGTTCGGCTTTTTCGGCGGCGTTCCGGCGATGGTGGTGTCCGACAATCTGAAGTCGGGCGTCAGCAAGGCGTGCTTCTACGAGCCGGCGGTGAACCGCACCTACGCCGAGATGGCGGCGCACTACGACACGGCCGTGGTGCCGGCGCGACCCTACAAGCCGCGTGACAAAGCCAAGGTCGAAGTCGCCGTGCAGGTGGCGACGCGCTGGATCATCGCCAAGCTGCGCAATCGCCGCTTCTTCTCGTTGGCCGAGCTGAACGAAGCGATCGCCGAGCTGGTCGCGCAGCTCAACAACCGCGTGACGCGGCATCTGGGGGCGAGCCGGCGGGACCTGTTCGCGGCGTTGGAGCGATCGGCCCTCAAGCGACTTCCGGCCGAGCCCTACGTCTACGCCGAATGGAAGCAATGCCGGGTCGGCCTCGACTACCACGTCGAGGTCGAGAAGCATTACTACTCGGTGCCGCACACGCTGCTGCGCGAGACGATGTGGGCGCGGATCACGGCGCGCACGGTCGAGCTGTTCCATCGCGGCAAGCGCGTCGCCGCGCATGTCCGCTCGTCGTCCAATCGCAAGCACACGACGGTGCGCGAGCACATGCCGTCGAGCCACCGGCGCTACGCCGATTGGACGCCGGAACGCATCCAGCGGCAGGCCGGCGAGATCGGCCCGAAGACCTCGGCACTGGTCGAGATCATCCTGCGCGAGCGATCGCACCCCGAGCAGGGGTTCCGCGCCTGTATCGGCATCCTGCGGCACGCCAGGAGTTTTGGCGGTGAGCGCCTGGAGGCTGCCTGTGACCGGGCCCTCGCGATTGGAGCCCGCTCCTACACCTCCGTCACCTCGATCCTGAAGACCAACCTCGATCGCAAACGGCTCGCACCCGCCACGGACGGGCCGGCGATAGCCCACGACAACATCCGTGGCCCCGGTTACTTCCACTGAGGAGAAGACACCCAATGCTGACCCATCCTACCATCGACCAGCTCAGAGCCCTCAAGCTCGACGGCATGGCCGACGCCTTCGTCGAACTCCAGGCTCAGGACAATGCGGCCGATCTGGCGCACGCCGAATGGCTGGCTCTGTTGCTCGACCGCGAGGCGGCAACCCGCAACACCAAGCGCTTCCAGAGCCGGCTGCGCAGCGCCAGGCTGCGTCACGGCCAGGCGTCGATCGAGGACGTCGACTACCGAACCCCGCGCCGGCTCGACAAGGCGCTGTTCCAGCAACTCGCCACCGGCCGCTGGATCACCGAGCACCGCAACCTGCTGGTCACCGGGCCCTGCGGCGTCGGCAAGTCGTGGTTATCATGCGCGCTGGCCCACAAGGCGTGCCGCGACGGGTACACCGTCCACTACGCCCGCGTGCCGCGCCTGTTTGCCGATCTCGAGCTGGCGCACGGCGATGGCCGCTTCGCCAAGCTGTTCCGCACCCTGGTCAAGACCGATCTCCTGATCCTCGACGACTGGGGCCCCGATCGTCTCTCGGCCAATCAGCGGCGCGACCTGATGGAGATCGTCGAGGATCGCTACGGCCGCGGCTCGACACTCATCACCAGCCAACTGCCGACCGACACCTGGCACCAGGTCATCGGTGAGCCGACTTTCGCCGATGCCATCCTCGATCGCATCGTTCACAACGCCTACCAGCTTGCCCTCGACGGCCCGTCGATGCGCAAGATCCAGGCTGGCGAGACGGAAACGGCGCTGCCGGGCGCCGACCTCAACAACCTACCCAATGCTTGACGAGGCCCGCTAACACTGACATCAGCAAAAGCATCCAACGGCGCCCTCACCATCCGCGCCACACTGGTCGCGATCGATCGGAATAGGTGGTCGCGATGCGTCGGAATGGGTGGTCGCGATCGTCGGAATGCGCAGGCCGGCGCGAAGCAGAAATTCGGCGTCTCGTCGGTCGTTGCCGATGGACTCTTCGGTCTGCGCTTCGCGGACGACACGGCCGCGTATTTCCTCCTGGAACTCGACCGCGGCCACATGCCCAACGTCCGCGTGCGCAGCAAGCTTGAGCAAACGAGCATCGGCAGGAAACTGGGTATCTACTGGGGAGGTTGGCGTGCCGGCCGCCAGGTCGAGCAGTTCGGGGTCAAGCAGCTACGGGTTCTCGTCGTCACCACGTCGATGGCGCGCGTCGCCAATATGATCGATGTCGTCAAGCAGCTCACCGGCGGCACCGGCTCGAACTTCTTCCTATTCGTCGATCAGGAGCAACTCATGCCGGCGATCCGCTCGAAGCGTCGCTCGTGAGCGGTAGGGGAGAGCCCGTTCGACTGGTCGATTGAGAGGCAGAGGGCGACCGGCCGCAGGTCACGGATTTTGTATACGGGGTATGTCACGGATTTTGAACGTTGCTGGCCACGCCGGCACAGCGGAGAAAGGCTGGTTGACGCTTGGTTGCCGGCCTGACGAGTAGGCAGGGGAGAGGCGGTGAGGTTAGTGGACTGAGGACGGCAGGCGATGGTGAAAGCGTGGCTAATCACATGGGAGTGGATGGGGGATCACGCGCGACAGGACAAGCACATCGTCTCAATCTTAAATCCGCGCATGTCCGGCGAACGCGTCCGCGCTCACCCCCCGCTTTTGTCGGGCGGCACGCGCCTCTGGCGCGGCGCTCGACCCCGTGCCGTCACCGGGAAAGCCGGCGCTTCCCAAGCGGCGGGTTTCGCGGCCGTCGGTTCTCGCTTGAGGAGATGCCCCTCAAGGCATCTTGCGAGAATGACGGCGCGGGGTCGGGCGCATAGCCCGACAAAAGCGGGGGGAATATAAATAAGCACCCGCAAGGATTTGCGGCGTGCGTGCGAGAACGAGAGGGTACATAAGGCATGTACCCCTCCACGTACCATTGACGATGCGGCTTTTTCCTTTTCAAGGTGAGCGAACACACGTCCGGTGTTGAATTCTATTAGAATATATTAAGCCAATTGGCGTCGCCGAGATGGCTTTATTTTAAGCCATGGTTTGCCGAGACGGCTGGAAAATCCTTGGGTCAAAACCCCCACTCTCTTGGGTAAAAACCCCCAGTCCTTTGGGTAAGAACCCCCACAATGAGCACGACGGCGCGCGTTGACAGGACGGCACGGCGGGTTACTGCTAGGCGGCGTCGCTTTGGCTGCCAGTCGGCGAAGCTCGGAATTTGATCGGCGTGCCGCTCGATAGTGATCCGGGCGCGTTCGATGGCGACGATGGCCTCGGCAAGAGGTCCATCATGGCCGAACCCGGGCCTCGCCTCCTGAGCCAGGCTCGTCGATGGCCGCCTGCTCCTCCGCTCGGCAACGATGCAAATAGGCGATCGGCGGCAGCACGAACGAAGCTGATCGTAGACGCGGCGCTCGGCCTCGCGTCTCGCTCTTCTCGCCGTCGAGCCGCGGCGGCCTCTGTAGCGGCGCGGTGTTCCTTGGCAGCGAGATAGGCCGGCAGGTACTGCCTGAAGCCGCCAAGGCTCTGGACGGCGAAACTTGGTCTCTGCGGCCTCCTTAAGGGCGTAGTCGAGGAATTCCGGCGCCTCCTCGGAGCCAACCTGCTCCAGGATTTGCCTGGCGGTCTCCACCTCGTGCGACGACACATAGGGAATCGCCTTCGGCGGCTGGCCGGTGCGCTTCTCGATGAACAGGTAGACCAGCTTGATAGGCTCGGCGACCTGGCGAGTCTTCGCCTGGAAGTCGAACCGAACGCTTCCCGGCTCGCGGCGCCGATAGAAGCGGTCGTAGTCGCCGAAGAAGCGGCTCCGGGCCGAAACGTGATCACGAAATTGCCGGCGATCGCCGGCGGCCTTGTTGATGGCATAGGAGCCCAAGAAACCGGCGCTTCGACCAACTGGCGAAGGTGCGGACCGAGCTGCTCGCGTTCGATCATCGATCGGTACGGGAGGACGCTTGAGCCCACCGAGCCACTCGACGCAGATGTCGTCGTAGCGTTTTTGGAACGTCAGCCTGCCCTCATGGTATCCATCGAACAGGTTTGCAAAATGAAAGAACAGGCGCATGTAGAGGGCCTGGCCGACGGTGCCCAGCTCGCGCATGAGCGCATGATTGAGACAGGTGAAGTGGCTATCCTGCAGCGACGCTACGATGGGCCGTGCCAAGGTGACGACGCAGGCCTCGATCGGGGTCGCTCTCGTTTTCTGCGCGCTCAAGGAAGACCTCCGGGAAAATGTTAAACGAGTGTTCGATGAATCGGCCGTCATCCTGCTTGAAGCCGGTGCGCACGAAAGCATAGTGGATTTCGATAAGGGCCCGGGTGAGCTGCTCACTGTCGGCACCGCCCCAGCTCTTGCGGCCGATAAGACGCATGAGCTCGCGCTTCGTGAACGACACCTCGTTTCGAGCCGGGCGGCCGTAGTCGGAATGTTTCTTGATAAGCGCGACGAAGAGCTTGTGCGCAAGTGGCCCCGGTTGGCCAAGACGCGGATCAGGACGGACCGTGATCGCCTTGTCTGTCACGCCCTGGTTCAGCACAATTTCTTCAGTATGTGCTGCCGCTCTTCGCGCGTCATGACAGAAGAGCGCGCCAGCCACGCGGAGAAGCGTGTTCTCCATGTACAGTTTGTCGATTGCCGGCGCGGATGGTTCCGTGCTCCGTGTTCGATACATTCTCGGCATGCATATGCGTACGCCAATTGTACCGCGAGAATCGCGGCGCCATTCACACGACTGTGGAGAGCCACCTACTTACTGTTCACCGGCGTCGCCTTCCGGACGTTGGTGCACATCAAACGGATCTGGCCGGTCGCCGCGGCCGAGCAGCGGCGAGAGCATCCGTTGCAGGCCGCCGATCAAGACGTTCGTTTCGCGTGCCCGCTCGGTGAGTTCTTTGATCTGCGAGTCTTTGACCGTGATCTGGTTCCGCAGAAATTCGTTCTCGCCCTCCAGACGAGTCGTATAGCGCTCGCCGTCCGTTGTCGCGACAGGTCGCGACGCGTCGGGGGTTGTCGCCGCTTGTCGTGCCTCGTCATTGATCTCTTTGGACTTGGAAATTTCTACTGTTTTGGTGTCGCTGCTTGTCGCGACAAGTCGCGACGTGCCGCGACTTGTCACTGGGGTAACTTCCTTAATGTAGGCGACATGCCGGTCGACCGACGCTGGCGTGATCAGCCACTTCTCTCCGAATTGCGTATCGACGCGGCGTGCTTCGAGATGACCAAGCGCACAATATCGTTGGATGCTGCGCGGCGTTCGGGGAAGGCCGGCTTGCGCGTAGCGCTCGAGCGCCTCTTCGATCGATAGGGTAAATTCGCTGTCGGGGGTTGTCGCGACTGGTCGCGACGTGTCGGTGGGTGTCGCCGCTTGTCGCGGCTCGTTGTCGTTCACACAACAATGATAACGCGGCTCGCCTCCACCTCTCGCCGGTTATCCCCAGCGTCACAAAGCTCGATGGGGGATTGGTGCGGGCGGCCGGGGTCGAACCGGCACGGGCTTACGCCCAACGGATTTTCGTACCAGCTACGGCTTTCGCCGCCGCCCTGAGGCGTTTGTGGTCTGGACTATCCCTTCACCATGGCGACTCGCGTTAGGTGCTGCCCGTCTAGTCTCTACACCTTCCCGGCACTCGCCGGACTTGGCTCGGGATCGCCATGTGACAGGGTTCCCCGAATTTGGGCAGTTCTACTTTCCGGGTTTCCCCGGAAGCACTCAAGCTTTTCTCAAGTCCGTTGCGTCTACCAATTCCGCCACGCCCGCGTAGTCTCACGCACGGTATAGCGGCGACCGTGACCGCCGCCAAGAACAAGCGCCAGAGTTCAGCTGACGGGCTGGTCCACGGTTGCTTTTGGATGGATCGGCTTGTGCCGGCGCACGTTGATCGCAGCAGCGTCGAGATGCGTCTTGATATGCGAGGCGTAGTAGGTCTCGATCATCTCAACGCTGGTGCGGCAGTTCTTGGCGATCTGATAAATGTCTGCGCCTTCCATGAGGCGCAGACAGATGTAGGTGTGGCGAAGGCTATAGGCCGTGCGCCGTGTACCCTCACGATCAAACTTGAGACCCTCTTCTTTCAGGATCGCGTTCAACAAAGCCCGATGCGGATTGGGGAACAAGCGATCGGTCGGCTGCGGTTTGTTGCGCCGCTTCAACCGCTGGAAGGGGAGGACCGCGCCGGTCATGCTCTTGCAGTAACCAACGCCGCGCTTGCCGCGCACGCTGATCTCCAAAATGGTCTCGCCGGTCGCTTCATCGCGGACGATCGCGACATCACGATATTCGAGCCGCGCGGCTTCGTCGGGACGAACACCGGTGTTGGCCATGAACAACACGTAGTCGTGGAGCTGCTCGGAAGCCCAAGCGTAGCGCTTGCGCGTTGGCGTCTTCGCCCGTCTCCGCGTCGCATTGTAGAGCTGACGATATTCCTCCGGCGAAAACCACGCACGATGGGCGACCTTGCCGGTTGTCTTGTACGGCTCCGACAGGTCGGGAAGATGTTGTAGCCAGCCGTGGCGGATGGCCGTCTTCAACACCTGACGCAGCGTGACGATTTCCTGATGCAGCGTGTTGCGGGCCGGCGGCTTGCCGCGCGTTGCCATGGCGCTTTCGCGTCGCCAAATGCGGTACTCCTGCAACTGGCCCGATGTGACTTTCGACAGCCCCATATCGCCAAAGAAGGGGAGTAGGTAGAGCTCAAGGCGGCGACGATGGCCGTCGACATATTGGGCGTTGCGGTTGCCCTCGGTGATGATCTCGTACTCGCGGCGGAACTGCTCCGCTGCTCGGCGGAAGGTCCGCTCGTGACGTAACTCACCGGCTCGTTCCTTGCCCTTGAGATCGAGATACCAGTCCTCGGCGAAGTCCTTGGCGCGCGCGAAACTCTCCTGCTTGGTACTGAGGCGATGGTTGAGGCCGGCAAGATAGGTCGCGCATTGCCAGAAGCGACTGTGGGGGCGCTTGTAGAGGTGGAGGCGACCGCGCATGAGGACGTGGTGCGCGGCGCCCTCCTTGTCCGGTTGTTTCGCCTCTGGCGTCGTCATCGCCAAGCCCGCCCAATTATGTGCAACGAATGTGTAAGCCTTTTTCGGCGCTATCGTCAATCAACGCGTCGCAATAAACTGCTGACAACACGGAATTTTTTGATAGCCGTCGAAAATTCAATTGTGCGGTTTTAAGTCCCTTGCGTCTACCAATTCCGCCACGTCCGCTTGCGCGGCTTCGGTAGGCCGCATTGCCGGCAATGGCAAGGGATTCCGCCCGGTCATGCAGGTCTGGCGATCATCCGCGCTATCTCGTAAGATATATCTTGACGCCGCAGCACCCTCGCCCTACCTATATCGCACGATATAGACACCGGAGACCCTTCATGCATCATCATTTCAATCACGAAGAGCGCGCCTACTGGCACTTCGCCGGCCGCCGCGGCGGCCCCGACGACTGGGGCCGCGGTCCGCGTGGCGGGCGCGGCGGCTGGGGCGGCGGCGCCTTCCGCGTCGGCAAGATGCTCGCCGACGGCGACCTGCGCCTGATCGTCCTGGCACTGCTCGCCGAAGGCCCGCGCCACGGCTACGAGATCATCAAGGCGCTCGAGGAGAAGTCGAGCGGCGTCTACAGCCCCTCGCCCGGCGTCGTCTATCCGACGCTGACCTATCTGGAGGAGGTCGGCTACGCCACCGCGCTCGCCGAGGGCGCGAAGAAGGTCTATTCGATCACCGACGCCGGCCGCACGCATCTCGCCGAGAACCGCGAAGTCGCCGACCTGGCGATTTCGGGCATCGAGAAGTTCGGCAAGAAGATGTCCCAGGCGCGCGCCTGGTGGGAAGGCCAGCGGCGCGGCGAGGAGCCTGCCGCACCCGACCGCGACATCCCCGGCGTCATTCCGGAAGTCAACGAGGCCCGCCGCGCGCTGAAGACGGCGATCGCCGAGAAGCTCGACGCACCGGAAGCCGAACAGCGCCGCATGGCCGAAGTGCTCAACAAGGCCGCCGAAGACATCCGCACGCCGAAAGCCAAGCCCGCCGACGACATCGACCTCGGCTGACCCCTCACCTCTCCTCCAGGCCGGCTCCCCCCGGGGCCGCCTCCCCGCGAGCCCGTCGCCTCTCCCCCCAGGCGGCGGGCTTTGCGTTTCCCGGCGCAAGATCGGGAGCCGGGCAGCCATGCACTTTCGGAATTGGCTGGACGCCCAATTCCGGTGCATAGTCCCGTCCCGCCGCGGTCCCGCGGCAGGACCCAATCCCCGGAGGAACAGCCGTGAACGCGCCGGTGCAGGGCAGCGGAGTGAGCGATCGTGGTGTCGAGACCACCGCTTTTGCGGTGCTCGTCGGCCTCAGCGTTTCGCATCTCCTCAACGACACCATCCAGTCGCTGCTGCCGGCGATCTATCCGCTGATCAAGCAGTCCTTCGCGCTCGATTACGGCCAGATCGGCCTCATCACCTTCACCTTCCAGCTCACCGCCTCGCTGCTCCAGCCCTTCGTCGGCGTCTATACCGACCGCCACCCGCAGCCCTATTCGCTGCCCATCGGCATGGGCTTCAGCTTCTTCGGCCTGCTGCTCCTGTCGATCGCGCCGACCTATGGCGTGATCCTGCTCGCCGCCGGGCTGGTCGGAACCGGCTCGTCGGTCTTCCACCCGGAATCCTCGCGGCTGGCCCGGCTCGCCTCCGGCGGCCGCCACGGCTTCGCCCAGTCGATCTTCCAGGTCGGCGGCAATGTCGGCGCCGCCATCGGCCCGCTGCTCGCCGCCGCGATCGTCGTCCCCCACGGCCGCGGCAGCATCGCCTGGTTCTCGATCCTGGCGATGATCGCCATCGCCGTCCTGTGGATGGTGAGCACCTGGTACCGGCAGAACCATTTCGACGCCGCCCGACGCCCGCACAAGCGCGCCCCGCCGGCGCGGCCCGACATCAGCCAGGCCCGCGTCGTCATCACGCTGGTCGTGCTGGTGGCGCTGGTGTTCTCCAAGTTCTTCTATCTGGAGAGCTTCCGCAGCTACTACCTTTTCTACCTGATCGACCGCTATCACCTGCCCGTGCCGGTAGGCCAGGTGCTGCTCTTCGTCTTCCTGTTCTCGTTTGCAGCGGGAACGTTGATCGGCGGGCCGCTCGGCGACCGCTTCGGCCGCAAATACGTCATCTGGGCCTCGATCCTCGGCATCCTGCCCTTCACGCTGGTGCTGCCGCACGTAAACCTGGTGTGGACGGTCATCCTCACCGTACCCATCGGCATCGGGCTCGCCTCGGCCTTCCCGGCGATCATCGTCTATGCGCAGGAGCTGGTGCCCGGCCGCACCGGCATGATCTCCGGCATGTTCTTCGGGCTCGCCTTCGGCCTGGCGGCGGTCGGCGCCGCCACGCTGGGCGAGCTAGCCGATGCGACCTCGATCGAGTTCGTCTATCAGGTCTGCGCCTTCCTGCCGGCGATCGGGCTGATCACCGTCTTCCTGCCCAACATCGAGGGCGGATTGCGGAAGGCGAAGCGGGCCTAGCCCTTCAGGAATTCCGCGAAGGCGCCCTTGTAGTCCGGGTGCCAGCGCGACAGCGGCGGGCGGTTCTCGGTGATGTCGCCGATGGCCCACGCCATGCGCTTGTTGTCGACCGGGCGGGTGACCTCGTTGTCCGGACAGATGATGTAGAAGTCGCCCTTCTCCATCGCCGCGATCAGCATGTCGATGACCTGATCCGGCCACCAGGCGCCGTCCGGCTTCTCCTTCTGCTTGGCGGTCAGGCCGGTATGGGTCCAGCCCGGCACCAGCAGATGGGCGTTGACCTTGCAGTCGGGCGTGTTGCGCAGTGCGTGCTGCAGCCCCTCGCTGAACACCTTCACGCCCGCCTTGGAGACGTTGTAGGCGGTGTCGCCGGGCGGACAGGTGATGCCCTGCTTGGAGCCGGTATTGACGATCGCCGCCGGCGTGCCCTGGGCGATCATCGCTGGCGCAAAGGTCTGCACGCCGTTGATGACGCCCCAGAGATTCGTGCCGAGCACCGCCTGCCAGCCCGCGTAGTTCTCGAAGGGCCCGCCCCCGCCACCGCGGCCGGCATTGTTCATCAGCACATCGACCGCACCGAAGGCAGCGTAAGCGCGCTCCTTCAGCGCCTCCACGGCCTCCCTGCTGCTGACGTCGGTGGGCACCGTCAGCACCTCACCCTTGCCGTCGGGCGCAGCCGCTGCGATCTCCCTGGCCGCCGTGTCGAGCTGGGCCTGGTCGAGATCGGCGATGGCGACCCTCATGCCGAAGGAGGCGAAGCGCTTGGCGGCGGCCAGGCCGATACCGTTGGCGCCACCGGTAACCACGGCGCTGCGGCCGGGCGCGAGAGTGGGATGAGCGGGCATGAACAAACTCCTCGAATGCACGGATCAGATTCGCAGTTTACGCCTGCCGGATGGTCATGTTCACCCCTTGCCTTGCAATCTGCACACGCGTCACCCCGGGCCTCAGGCAGCGGCACCCAGTAGTCGCGGGCGCCAGTGATAGAGCCGAAGCGTTGGCGATTACTGGGTCCTCGCTTTCGCGAGGACGACAAGGGTCTTCGTTTCCCGGACGCGATGCAGCGTGGAACGCTGCTTCGCAGATCCGGGGCCTAGCCAGCGCGTAGGTCCCGGGTCTGCAGCGCGGCACTTGTCCAATCCCGGTCGCTTCGCTCCTCGCCTCTTGGCGTGCCGCGCCGCGCCCGGGACACAATCTCCCGTTCTCGCGAGCGATTGGCTCCGAGTTTTGACCTTTCAAAGAACGCACCCCTCGTGACGAGGGGGTGGCGGGCGCCCGGCGAATGCCGTGCGGTTACTCCGCAAGAATTGGGGGCGCTCGCCGAGCGCCCGCCGCGGCGATTTTCTTCTGTCTCCCAGCGAGCGCTGCACCCCGCATTCCTCGATCCCTGTCGCGCCGCTTTTCTCGATCCCGGTCGGGCTTTCGCCCTCCTCGGTCTCTTGCGGCGCTCCACGGTCTCTTGGCCCGGGGCTTAGGCCTTGCGGCGGCCGGTCGTAGTGCCGACGGTCCCGCCGGGAACGCCCCGATGCCGAGAGGTCAGAATCCTCTCGGGAGCGGGGGCACCGCTCCGCTCCCCCCATGAAGTTCCGGTCGACACGGGACCCCTTTCGGGAGCGGACAAACGCATCATCTCATGGTTTTCGGAAGCGGGAATAAACTCGCCGTCTAATCCCCGCCTTCTTCGCCGGCCTCAGGCTTCAGGCTGCGTGCGCTTCGGTCGCCAGCCGCGCCGGATCAGCACGAAGAACACCGGCACGAAGAAGACGCCGATGAACGTCGAGGCGAGCATGCCGCCGAGCACGCCGAAGCCGATGGCATTCTGCGCGCCTGAGCCGGCGCCAGTGGCAATCGCCAGCGGCAGCACGCCCAGCATGAAGGCCAGAGAGGTCATGACGATCGGCCGGATACGGATGCGCGCCGCCTCCAGGATCGCCTCCAGGATGGTCCTGCCCTGCGCCTCCAAATCACGCGCGAATTCCACGATCAGAATGGCGTTCTTGGAGGCCAGGCCGATGGTGGTGAGCAGGCCAACTTTGAAATAGACGTCGTTGGACTGGCCGAAGAAATGCGCCGAGAGCAGCGCGCCCAGCATGCCGATCGGCACGACGAGAATGACGGACAGCGGGATCGACCAGCTCTCATAGAGCGCGGCAAGGCTGAGGAAGACGACCAGCACCGAGATGGCATAGAGCACGGTGGCCTGTGAGCCGGACAGGCGCTCCTGATAGGAAAGACCGGTCCACGAATCGGTATATCCGCCGTCAAGACCGGAAACCAATTGCTCCATCTTGTTCATGGCGACACCCGAGCTGACCCCGGACGCGCCAGCCCCCTGGACCTCGATCGCCGCGGTGCCGTTGAAACGGGCGAGCTGCTGCGGCCCCTGGGTCCACTCGGTCGTGGCGAAGGCGGCAAACGGCACCATTTCGCCGCTGGTATTGCGGGCGTACCACTTGTCGAGGTCCTGCGGCTGCATGCGGTAGAGCGCATCGCCCTCGACATAGACCGGCTTGATCTCGCCCTCGGAGATGAAGTCGTTGACCTTGGTGCCGCCGAAGGCTGTGCCGAGAATCGCATTGGCGGCGGCGAGATCGACGCCGAGCGCCCCCGCCTTCTGCTGGTCGATGACGATCTTCAACTGGCTTTCCGGCGTCGACGAGCTGGTCCGTGCACCGGTGATGACGCCGCTCTGATTGGCTTGCTTGGTGAGCTGGTCGACAGATGCGGTCAGCGCATCGCGACCCTTGCCGCCGGTATCCTCCAGATACATTGTGAAGCCGCTCGACTGACCGAGGCCCTGGATGGCCGGCGGCGCCAGCGCGAAGATCTGGGCGTCGCGGATCTGGCTGAAATAGGCCGAAGCGCGCATCGCCACGGCGCTGGCCGAAAGCGACTTGTCCTTGCGCTCGCTGTAGTCCTTGAGGCGCACGAAGGCCATGGCAGCATTCTCGCCGCTGGCGCCGAAGCTGAAGCCGACGGTGGTGAACACGCTGGCGACCGCATCCTTTTCCTGGGTCAGAAAGTACTTTTCGACCAAGTCGACGACGGCCTGCGTGCGCGCGGCATTGGCGCCCGTGGGTAGACTGACCTGCGTTATCAGCACGCCCTGGTCCTCCTCCGGAACGAAGGACGACGGCAGGTTGGTGTAGACCATGTAGGCGCCGGCGCAGATGGCGGCGAAGACGACGAGCATGCGCAGCGGCCGGGCGATCAGGTAACTGGACGAGCCGACATAACCGCGGGTCACGCGACCGACGCCGCGATTGAACCAAGCGAACCAGGCGGCCAGGAGGCGATGGTGTTGTTCCGCGGCGACCGGCTTGAGGATGATGGCGCACAAGGCCGGCGTCAGGATGATCGCCACCAAAACGGAAAGGATCATGGCCGAGGCGATGGTGACGGAGAACTGGCGGTAGATGACGCCGACCGAGCCGCCGAAGAAGGCCATGGGAATGAACACGGCGGTCAGCACCAGGGCCACGCCGATGAGCGCGCCGGTGATCTGGCTCATCGATTTTTCCGTCGCCTCACGCGGCGAAAGGCCCTCCTCGGTCATGATGCGTTCGACGTTCTCGACCACGACGATGGCGTCGTCGACGAGCAGGCCGATGGCCAGCACCATGGCGAACATGGTGAGCATGTTGATCGAGTATCCGAAGGCCGCGAGGATTCCGAAGGTGCCGAGCAGCACCACGGGGATAGCGATCATCGGGATCAGCGTGGCGCGGAAGTTCTGCAGGAAAAACAGCAGAACAAGGAAGACCAGCACGATCGCTTCGATCAATGTCTCGACCACCTTTTCGATCGACTGCTCGACGAAGGGCGTGGTCTCGTAGGAATAGGCGACGCTGACGCCTTCCGGCAGCGTGCCGGCGAGGCTGTCCAGTTCGGCATGAACGGCAGTTGCCGTGGAGATGGCGTTGGCACCGCTGGCCAGCTGGACGCCGAAGCCGGCGGCCGGCTTGCCGTTATAGATCGAACTGGAGCCGTAGGACTCCATGCCGAGTTCGACTCGGGCAACGTCGCCGACGCGCACGGTCGAGCCGTCGCTGGCGATCTTCAGGGTGATTGCCTTGAACTGGTCGACCGTCGTCAGCAGGCTTTGCGCGGTGACGGTGGCGAGCAATTGCTGCCCCTTGACCGCCGGCGACGCACCGATCTTGCCCGCCGCGACCTGGACGTTCTGCGCCTCGACGGCCGAGATCACGTCGGCTGGCGTGAGCTGGTATTGCTCGAGCGCCGAAGGGTCGAGCCAGATGCGCATGGCATAGCTGGAGCCAAAGGACTGGATGGACCCGACCCCGTCGATACGCTTGATGCGATCCTCGACACGGTTGGCCATGATGTCGCCAAGCTGCTGCGTCGTGTAGCGGCCGTCGTCGGAGACGATGTTGCCGATCATCAGAATGCCGGAGGGCGAGCGCGAAACGGTCACGCCGGCGCTCTGCACGGCGTCCGGAAGCTGACTTTCGACACGCGACAGCTTGTTCTGCACCTGCACCTGGGCGGTGTCGGGATCGGTGCTGTTGCCGAAGGTGAGCGTGATCGTGGCCGAACCGGTCGACGATGTCGACTCCATGTAGAGCAGCCCGTCGAGGCCGGTCATGGCGGACTCGATGGTCGTCGTCACCGAGTTCTCAACGGCCTCCGCGCTGGCGCCCGAATAGGTGGCGCCGATGCGGATGGTCGTCGGTGCGATCTCCGGATATTGCGAGATCGACAGGGAATAGATGCCGAGCGCACCGCCGAGCATGGTGGCGATCGCCAGCACGGCAGCGAAGATCGGCCGGGCGATGAAGAAGCTCGCCAGCGACCGCCGCGAAGCGGCCGCGCCGGAGGTGATTTCGCTCATCTCAATTGCCCGCCGGCGCTTGCGCCGTGTCGTCGATGGTCTGGTGGATGACGCCGTCGGCGTCGATGGTGACCTCCAGCGGCTTCACTTCCGAGCCGGCATTCACCTTCTGCAAGCCGTCGACGATCACCTGATCGCCGTCCGCGATGCCGCCGGTCACGATCCAGGCATTGTCCCGGCTGCCGTTGGTGGTCAGCACGCGCGTTTCCGCCTTGCCGTCCTTGACGACCAGCGCCGTCGCCTCACCGGCAGCGTTGAAGGTGACGGCGCGCTGCGGCACCAGAAAGCCGTTGGGATCGGAGCCGAGATCGACGCTGGCGCGCACGAACATGCCGGGCAGCAGGATACGGTCCGGGTTGGCGAAGGTCGCACGCAGCGAGAATGTACCGGTAGATTCGCTGACCACCACGTCAGCCAGTGTCAGCTCGCCCGTTTCGGAGTAGGCGCTACCGTCCTCGAGGGTGAGTTGGACGGTCGGCGCTCCCCGCTCCGGCCCGCCTTTCAGGTTGCCGGCGTTGTGCTCAGCGCGGATCTTGAGCAGGTTCGCGCTGGTGTCCACCAGATCGACATAGATGGGATCAAGCAGGCGCACGGTGGCGAGCGCCGTCGTCTGGGCCGCCGTTACCAGCGCCCCCTGTGTGACCGAGGATTCGCTGATCAAGCCCGAGATCGGCGCCTTCACCTTGGTGAAGTCCAGATTGATCTCGGCTGCCTGCAGGCTGGCGGCGGCGCTGGCCGCGTCGGCCTGGGCCTGCACCAGCGCGATGCGGGCATCCTCCAGGTCGCTCTGGGAGACATTGGCCCCAAGCTTCACATAGCGGTCGTATTTCGACTGAGCGCTGGTGACCCCCGCCTGATCCTTCTCCAGCGTCGCGCGGGCGATATCGACCTGTGCTTTGTAGGAGGCGTCGTCGATCTCATAGAGCACGTCGCCGGCCTTGACCGTCGCACCGTCCTTGAAATCGATGGCCTTGACGATGCCGCCGACCTGCGGGCGGATCTCCACGACTTTGGAGGCGACCACCCGCCCCGCCAACTCGGTGATGAAGGGAACCGCCTGTGGGTGCAGGGTGACAACGCCGACCTCGATCGGCCCCGCCGGACCAGGCGGACCGGCCGGGGCTTGTGCAAGTGCGGGAGCGGCCAGCAGGAGGATGCCGAGAACGACGATCGTTGGTGTGTGGTGCAAGGCAGTTGCTCTTCGTCAGAAACGGCAGGGCAAATCTCGGTAATTTTACCGAGCTAGCAATAAGGGACGGTGAACGACCGCAGACAATTTGGCGGCAGAAAGGACAGGATTCCTGCCCTTCACGCAGTGGAGGTGCTGTCCCTACGCAGCAATTTGCAGAGCGGCCTATGCCAGCCAGCCGAAAGCCTTGCGCACAAAGGTGGCGCCGTCGGCCGTGATCATGTCGCCATGGGCCATGATGACGCGTTCGATCGGCCAGGCGAGGATGCGCTCCAGGCAGGCGCGCGCCTCAGTGCGGCGGAACAGGAAGCTCCAGCGCAGTTCGCGCGGCGCGCCGGGATGCGGCTGGACGATGCCGTCGAGCTGGGCGACGAGCTTCTTCCACCCCTTGAACCAGTCGGGCGCGAAGTTCTCGATGAGATCGGTGAAGATCGCCGTGCCGCTGGCGCGGTGGAAGAACACCACCTCGGTGAGCCACGGGCTGCCCTTGACCATGACCTGATCGATATCGGCCGCCCATTCCGCGTCGGGCCCATCGCCAAGGTCCGCATCGAAGGCGAGGTCCTTGCGCTTCTTGCGCAGCCCCGGCGAGGCATAGAGCTTCGCCTCGGGATAGGCCGCCTTCCATTCGCCGAGAAAGAGGTGGTGCAGCAGGTTGGGCGAGATCAGGAAGCGCACCGGCCCGAGATCGTCGACAGCGCCTTTCAGTTCGGGCGACAGCGCAATCGGCGACCACACGAACAGGCCGCCATCGGCGAGCCGCATCACCACCATGCGCGTCGGATAGGGAAAGCCGACGAAGGGCACCACCGGTCCCTCACCCACCCAGATGCCCGAGCCGAATTCAGTGAGGAGCGTCATTGCATCGGTACCTCTCGGCGGCGGTCGCACACGCCGTAAGTAGCGCCGAGCGGCAGCGCGAACAGGATGGCGAGCACGACATTGAGGACGGCGTTCTGCCAGAAGCCGGTCGCGAGCGACACCGCCGTGTCGGGGATGAACCAGGCGACCAGCGAAACGGCGACGGTGAACCAGGCCTCGCGCGAAGCGCGCCGGAACGGCCCGAGCAGGATGAGAAGCAGCGCCGTGCCCCAGGCCACCATCACCGCACCGAGGACGCCGTGGACGAGTGTGACGTAGCGCACGGGAAGCGCGCCGAATCCGTCGATGGTTGTGGGTGAAGCGAAGACCAGCAGGCCGAACAGGCGCCGCGTCAGACCGGGCGCCGACACCATGACGAGGCCGGCCGCCACGACGCCGCCCGAGACGACAACCAGCCAAAGCCACCAGAAGAGAGCCTTGCCGCGCATCTTCGGCCTCCCTGCAGGCGAGGCGGCGACCGACCTCGCCACGTGGCGATGATAACCGGCTCAACCTGCGCGGGACTTTGATTCAGGTCAGACGGAGCGCGCTTCAGCCCGCCGTGCCCTGGGCGATCGGCGGCTGGAAGGAATAGCCCATGTCCCAGGGGAAATAGATCCAGGTATCCTGGCTGACCTCGGTGATGAAGGTATCGACCAGCGGCCGCCCGGCCGGCTTGGCGTACATGGTGGCGTAGTGGCACTTGGGCACCATGTCGCGCACCACGCGGGCCGTCTTGCCGGTATCGACCAGGTCGTCGATCACCAGCACCGCTGCCCCCTTGCCGCCGGCAAGGTCGACGATGTCCTGGCCGACCGGCTTGATCACCTGCAGCCCGCCCTGATCGCGGTAGTCGTGATAGGAGGCGATGCAGACCGTCTCGATCAGCCGGATGCCGAGCTCGCGTGCGATGATCGCCGCCGGCACCAGACCGCCGCGGGTGACGCAGACGATCGCCTCCCACTTGCCCTGGCCGGCCAGCCGCCACGACAAGGCGCGGGCATCGCGATGGAACTGGTCCCACGAGACCGGGAATGCCTTGTCCGGCGAGCGTGCTTCCGACATGATCCTCTTCCCCTGTTCTATCGGGCGCGCAGCGCCCTCACCGTTTCCAGCATCGCCTTGACCGCGCTTTCCGCCGCATCGAGCCGGTCTTCGTCGCGCGCCCGCAGGACCAGCATCGTCGTGAAGCCGACGCCCTCCTGGAAGGAAGGATAGCTGCCCATGCTCACATCCGGGAATTCGCGCTGCACGATGCCATAGGGCGCCGCGATGTCGCCTTCCTTGAGGCCGGCGGCGATCGAGCGCGATTTCATCGCCTTGCCGGTCTTCAGGCGCGGCGCCAGCGCATTGAGCATGGCCTGCATGATGCTGGGCACGCCCGCCATGACGTGGACATTGCCGATCGAGAAGCCCGGCGCCTTGGAAACCGAATTCTCGATCAGGGTCGCGCCGGCGGGAATGCGCGCCATCTTCAGCCGCGCCTCGTTGAGGTCGGCCTTGGGGATGCGTTCCAGCAGCAGGGCGACGGCGCGCGGATCGACATCGATGGCGACGCCGAAGGCCTTGGCCACTGCGTCGGCGGTGATGTCGTCATGGGTCGGCCCGATGCCGCCGGTGGTGAAGACATGGGTGTAGCGGGTGCGCAGCGCATTCAGCGCCGCCACGATCTCCGCCTCGACGTCGGGCACGACCCGCACCTCGCGCACGTCGATGCCGATGGCGGTCATGGTTTCGGCGATGTAGCCGATGTTCTTGTCCTTGGTCCGGCCCGAGAGGATCTCGTCGCCGATGACCAGGATCGCGGCGGTGACGATGTCCCCGGCCGAAGCGTCTGCCATGCATGCCCCCTTTTTGCGGAAGGAGCGTCGTTTACACCGCCCGCCCCGCCCCCTCAAGCGCACTGCCGGGCTGATTCTGCTATGAGTCCCCCGATTTGGCGCGCTTTCCTGTTTGGAATGGGTTCAGATAATTTGCGCTAGCGCAAAGCGGCGCGCCGCCAAGATGGATTCAGTCTCCTGATGCGACCCGACCTGATTGCCCGCTACGCCGATCAGCGCCTGCCGCGCTACACCAGCTACCCGACCGCGCCGCATTTCGGCCCGACCGTCGGGCCGGAGACCTATGCCGAATGGCTGGCGGCAACGCCCGCCGGCGTGCCGGCCTCGCTCTACGTCCACGTCCCCTATTGCCGGCGCATGTGCTGGTATTGCGGCTGCAACACCTCGGTGACGCTGCGCGACGAGCCGGTGGCCGAATACGGCGAAATGCTCAAGGCCGAGATCGGGCACGTCGGCGCGCATCTCGGCAAGCGGCTGCCGGTCGTCCATCTCCATTTCGGCGGCGGCACGCCGACCATCATGGCGCCGGCCCTGTTCCGCGATGTGATAGCGCTGTTGCGTGAGACCTTTGATTTCCGCCCTGATGCGGAGGTCGCCATCGAGATCGACCCGCGCACGCTGACCGAGGAAATGGTCGCGGTGCTCGCCGAAGGCGGCGTCAACCGCGCCAGCCTTGGCGTCCAGAGCCTCGACCCGGTGGTCCAGAAGGCGATCAACCGGGTGCAGACCTATCGCCAGACCGCCGATGCGGTGGGCTGGCTGCGCGCCGCCGGCATCGGTGGCATCAATCTCGACCTGATCTACGGCCTGCCCCACCAGACCGTCGCCTCCTCGGTGGAGACGGTGCGCGAGTGCCTGGCATTGGAGCCGGACCGCATCGCCGTCTTCGGCTATGCCCATGTGCCGAGCTTCAAGAAGCACCAGCGCCGCATCGACGCGTCCACCCTCCCCGGTGGCGAGGAGCGCAACACCCAGGCCGAGGCCATCGCCGTCGCGCTCGCCGAGGCCGGCTATCGCCAGATCGGCATCGACCACTACGCCCACCCCGACGACAGCCTCGCGGTGGCCCAGGCGGAAGGCCGGCTCCACCGTAACTTTCAGGGCTACACCACTGATCCGGCTGATCTATTGATCGCGCTTGGGGCGTCGGCCATTGGCCGACTGCCGCAGGGCTACGTGCAGAACGATCCGGTCGTGCGCGGCTATTCCGAGGCCATCGCCGCGGGCCGCTTCGCCACCGTCAAGGGCTATGCCCTCTCCGACGACGACCGGTTGCGCGCCGACCTGATCGAGCGGCTGATGTGCGATTTCCGCGTCGATGTCGATGAAGTGTGCCGGCGCCATGGCTGCCCGCCGGACCGGCTCGGCGAGGCGTTCGCCCGTATCGACGAGATGGCAGCAGACGGCATTGTCCACCGCCACGGCGGCGTCATCGAGATCGTGCCGGACGCGCACGCCCTGGCGCGTGCCGTGGCGGCGACCTTCGACGCCTATCTCCCCAACTCGACCCGCACCCACAGCCCGGCACTCTAGGGGCCTTTCGGATGAGCGCCACCGTGATAGGGTGGCAGCGAAATTTCCGAGGGGAATAACGCTATGGCTGGGACGAACTGGGCCGGGAATCTGGCCTATGGGTCAGTGCGCACTCTCGCGCCGGCAACGGTTGCCGAAGTGCAGGAGGCGGTCGGCAGCTCCGCCAGACTGCGCGTCGTCGGCACGCGACACACATTCAACGGCATCGCCGATACGACGGGCACGCATCTGTCGCTGGAAAACATGAGACGCGTGCTGTCGCTCGACACGGCGCGCCGCCAGGTCACGGTCGAGGGGGGCACCTACTACAGCAATATCAACCCCTGGCTGCATGAGCACAGTTATGCGCTCACCAATCTCGCCTCCCTGCACCATCTCACCATTGCCGGTGCCTGCGCCACTGCCTCCCACGGCTCGGGCACCAAGCTGGGCAATCTGGCGACGGCCGTAGCGGCCATCGAATTCGTCGACGGCGCCGGCAAGCTGGTCAGCCTGTCCCGCGAAGGCAACCCGGACATCTTTCCCGGTGTGCCTGTCGGTCTGGGCGCGCTCGGCGTCGTCACCAGCCTGACGCTCGATCTTCAGCCGGGCTTCGCGATGCGCCAGGACGTCTATTGCGATCTGCCGATGGGGATGCTCGCCACCGACTTCGACGCGATCATGGCCAGCGGCTACAGCGTCAGCCTGTTCACCAACTGGCAGAGCGACGTCTTCGAGCAGGTCTGGGTCAAGAACCGGGTCGACAGCGAGGCGTATATCGGGCGGCCGTCCTTTTTCGGCGCGCAGCCATCCTTTTTCGGCGCAACGCCGGCGGGCGAAAAGATGCATCCGGTGCCGGGCGCCGATCCCATCACCTGCACCGAGCAGATGGGCACCGTCGGACCGTCCTACGACCGCCTGCCCCACTTTCGCATTGACATCGTCCCCACTGGCGGCGGCGACTATCAGGCGGAGTATTTCGTCGCCAGCGAACACGCCGTCGCGGCGGTGGAAGCCCTCCGCCGATGGGGCCGCGCCCGTCTCGCGCCGCTCCTCATGGTCTCGGAGATCCGCACCATCGCCGAGGACGACCTGTGGCTGAGCCCCTGCTACGGCCGCCCCTGCGTCGCCTTCCATTTCTCCTTCAGACCGGATCAGCCGGCCATCATGGAGCTGCTGCCCAGCCTCGAAGCGGCACTGGAACCCTTCGCCCCCGTGCCGCATTGGGGCAAGCTGTTCACGATGGACCCGGAGACCGTGCGCGCCCGCCTGCCGATGCTCGGCGCGTTCAGGCGGCTCCTCGACCGCTACGATCCCGCCGGCAAATTCCGCAACGCCTTCATCGACCGCTTGATTCTGGGCGGCGCCTGAGTTCCCTCTCGCGCATGCGCTTCCCCGCCCCGTTGATCGAAGCCCGGCTCATCCGCCGCTACAAGCGCTTCCTGGCGGACGTGGAGCTGGCCGACGGCACGCTCACCACCGTCCACTGCGCCAATCCCGGCGCCATGACCGGGCTGGCCGAGCCCGGCATGCGGGTGCTGTTGTCGCGCTCCGACAGCCGCACCCGCAAGCTGCCGCTCTCCTGGGAGCTGGTCGAGGCCGATGGCGGGCTGGTCGGCATCAACACCGCCCATCCCAACCGGCTGGTCGAAGAGGCGATCGCCGCCGGCGCGATTGCCGAGCTTGCCGGCTACGACGCCATGCGCCGCGAGGTGAAATACGGCCGCAATTCGCGCATCGACCTGCTGCTCTCCGCCGCGGGCCGTGCGGACGCCTATGTCGAGGTCAAGAACGTCCACCTGGTCCGCACGCCCGGCCTCGCCGAGTTCCCCAATTCGGTGACCGCACGCGGCACCAAGCATCTCGCCGAACTCTCCGACATGGTCGCCGCCGGCCACCGTGCGGTGATGGTCTATCTCGTCCAGCGGACCGACTGCACGGCCTTCCGGCTGGCCGCCGACATCGACCCGACCTATGCCCGCGCCTTCGCCACGGCGCGCGCCGCCGGCGTCGAGGCACTCGCCTATGCCTGCCGCCTCAGCGAAAACGAGATCGCGGTCGCTGGCAGCCTCCCGATCCTTGCATAGCCGTTCGGCTTGCACGCTCCGGCGAAAATGGCCATATGCTCGCTACCATGATCAGCTACGTTGACGCCGCCGCCGGTCCCCTGAAGAACGACGGACAGATCAAGCTTTACAATTCCGACGACTTCGCCGGCATGCACCGTGCCGGCCTGCTGGTCGCCGAATGCCTCGATGCCATCGACGACATCATCCGCCCCGGCCTTGCCACCGACGAGATCGACCGCTTCGTCTACGACTTCGCCCTCGCTCACGGCGCCCTGCCCGCCACCCTTGGCTACAAGGGCTACATGAAGTCGACCTGCGTCTCGATCAACCACGTCGTCTGCCACGGCATTCCCAGCGAAAAGACGGTCAAGGACGGCGACATCGCCAATATCGACGTGACGCTGATCCTCGACGGCTGGCACGGCAATTCCAGCCGCATGTATGCGGTCGGCAACGTCAAGCGCGCCGCCCGCCGCCTGATGGAAGTGACCCATAAGTCGATGATGCGCGGCATCGCCGCGATCCGCCCGGGTGCCACCACCGGCGACATCGGCCACGCCATCCAGGAATACGCCGAGGGCGAACGCTGCTCGGTGGTCCGCGATTTCTGCGGCCACGGCGTCGGTCGCCTGTTCCACGACGCTCCCAACATCCTGCACTACGGCAGCCCCGGCGAGGGCGTGGAGGTGCGACCGGGCATGATCTTCACCGTCGAGCCGATGATCAATCTTGGCCGGCCGCATGTGAAGGTGCTTTCCGACGGCTGGACCGCGGTCACCCGCGACCGCTCGCTCTCCGCCCAGTACGAGCATTCGGTCGGCGTCACCGAAACCGGGTACGAGATCTTCACCGTTTCGCCGAAGCACGGACTGTCCTACACCGACGGTACATGAGCGCGCCGCCCGCCCGGGACGGGGACAAACCCCACTTCTACGGCCATCGTGAGCGCCTGAAGAAGCGGTTTCGCGAAGGCGGCGGGGCGGCGCTGGCCGATTACGAGCTGCTCGAACTGATCCTCTTCCAGTCGGTGCCGCGCCGCGACACCAAGCCGATCGCCAAGGCGCTGCTCACCCGCTTCGGCTCGTTCTCCGAGGTACTCAGCGCTCCCTCGGGCGAATTGCGCAAGGTCGCCGGCGTCGGCGACGCCGTCATCCACCATCTCAAGCTGGTGCAGGCGGCGGCCCAGCGCTTTGCCCACAATTCGCTCCGCGATCGTCCCCTGCTCGGCTCCTGGTCGGCGGTGATCGACTACTGCAGAGCGGCCATGGCCTACGAGAAGGTCGAGCAGTTCCGCGTGCTCTTCCTCGACAAGAAGAACGTGCTGATCGAGGACGAGGTGCAGCAGACCGGCACCATCGACCACACCCCGGTCTATCCGCGCGAGGTGGTCAAGCGGGCGCTCGAGCTGTCGGCAGCCGCCATCATTCTCGTCCACAACCACCCCTCCGGCGACCCGACGCCATCGACCGCCGACATCCAGATGACCAAGCAGGTGGTCGATATCGCCAAGCCGCTCGGCATCGCCGTCCACGATCACATCATCATCGGCAAGCGCGGCCACGTCAGCCTCAAGGGCCTGCAGCTGATGTGAGGCACCGGCGGCGCGCCTCAGGACTGGCCTTCGGTTGCCGTCGCCATGCCGGCCTTCCGCCTTTCATACCGCCGCAACCAGATGGCAACGACGATGGCCAGCGCCGATACGGCCGCCATCAGCCAATAGAGCGCGGTCAGGCCGGCGCGCGTCGCCAGTTCGATGCCGAGCATGGGACCGATCGTGCCCCCGACATCACCGCACCACTGGAAGATCGCCACCGCCGGACCGTGCTGGCGTTCGTCGACAGCATCGCCCAGCAGGGCCATCATCGGCAGCGTCACACTGTTGTAGGACAGGCCGGTGATCGCCGCGCCCAGCAGGACGATCGGCAGCGTGTGGGCCATCGCGATGACGGCGAATCCGGCGGCAAGTCCCACCAGAGAGGGAACCAACGGCGTCGACCGCAGAGGAAGAGCATCGATTGCCCGCCCCATGGCGAATGCGCTCGCGGCCGCCATGCCGACCATGATGGCCATGACGATGCCGGACGTCCCCTGCGCCTCCATTCCGAAGATCGACACCTGACGCTGCTGGATGAGCAGCACCAGGGTGGAGAGCAAGGCGCCCTGAACGGTCAGGAATATGAGGAAATTGAAACTCCAGGCCGATGCCAGGGCCGGGAAGCTCGGAGAGCGCAGAAGGGCGAGATAGCCATGCTCGGCCTCTGCCGCCGGCAGAGCCTCGCCCGGCTCCTGTAACGATGCCTGGCCGCTATTGCGGGCGGGCGCCGACGCGCCTGACGGCAACAGGGAGGCAGCAAGAACCGCTCCGGCGAAGCTGACGATTGCGCCGGCAAGGAAGGCCGCATTGTCGGAATAGAGATCCGCGAGAATGCCGCCGAGGATCAGTCCTCCCGGGACAGCGGTGTTGATCGCAACACGAACCGCCGCCGTCTGGCGTCCCCTGTTGGACTTGTCCGAGTTGCCGAGCGCCGCCGCCTGCGTCCCGACCAGCAGGAACGCCATGCCGATGCCATAGACGAAGCGTCCCCCCAGCAGCCACGCCGCCGGGATACTCGAATGCAGCGCCACGCTGAAGCCGAGCATGCCGACGGTCTCGACCAGCAAGGCCCCCGTCAGGGTGAGCCGCGGTCCCAGCCGATGGTACAGACGGCCGGCCGGCAGGTTGAAGATCAGCCGTGCAATCCGGTTCGACGACAGGATGAGCCCGACCAGAAAGCCCGGAATGCCAAGTTCGAGGCCCAGCGCCGGCAGGATCGGGAAGACCAATCCTCCGCCAACGCCCCCGACGAAGGCGATGATGGCGACGACCGTGCTGAGCGGGAGGAGGTTCAAAGCCGCCGCTCCGGCAGGGTGCCGCCGTTCAGCCGTCCGAACTGCCACGCGGAAAAGAGAGCCAGCACCAGCACACCGAGCCCAACCGCCGCCGCATCAGCCGTGACGCGCATGTCGAACGCGCCGACGCGACAGAGAAGACCGTAGGCGACCACGAGATTGAACGAGCCCCAGAGGACATTGACGGTCGATGAGGACAGCCCTCGGCCAGGCGGTTTCGCAAAGGGACTTGGGAAGGGTCGTCCCATCACGCCGCTGACGAAATGCGGAACGGCGTTGGCGACAAAGGCGCCGCCGAAGAACCAGGAGACGAGGTGGAGCCACTCCATGGGTCAGCCCCTCGTCTTTTCCACAAGATCGAGGATCTCGGCCGTCGTGCCGGTTTCACCCAACCGCGGAAACACCCTGGTGACGCTGTATTCGTGCGCCTCTGCCCGCCTGTCGGTCATGGCATCGGTGGCAAGCGTGACGTTGAAGCCGGCCTCATAGGCCTGGCGAGCCGTGGCCTCGACACCGGCGCTGGTCGCCACGCCGGTGACAATGACCTGCGTGACGCCCAGCGACTTGAGCCGCTCCTCAAGCCCGGTATTGGCGAAGGCGCCCCAACTCCGCTTGGTGACAAGAATATCCTCCGGCTGCTGGCCGAGCTCAGGCAGGATCTCGGCAAAGTTGGGCGGAAACGCCGCCCCTCCCGGCCGGGATTGCTCGGTGCGGCCCGGCGCCGCGCCCGTGACATTCACGATGACCACCGGCAGATCGTGCCGTCGACAGGCCTCGGCGAGCGCGCGAGACCGCGCGACGATGTCTGCAATGGGATGGATCGCCGGCGCCGCCGCAACGCCCTTCTGCAAATCGACGATAATGAGAGCGGTCTTCGGATCGAGAGTCGTCAATGCCATGGTGGCGACCTTTCTTGAGAGGCATGAAGAACGGGCCCGGCGACGTCGCCGGGGAAAATGTCGGGAGCCTCAGTCGGCGGCCGGCAGCGAGGGCGTCAGGGATCGACGAGACGCTTGAGCAGATGAACCGCCCGCTCGAGTTCCTGTTGTTCGCTGGCAGTGAGGCGCGCTTCGATCATCCCGCAGAGCCAGTCATTGCGAGCAGCGCGTCCTTCCGCGGCCCACCGGCGGCAGGATTCCGTCATTGAAATGATTGTCTGCCGCTTGTCGTCGGGGTCGGGCGTGCCACGGACAAATCCCCTCGCCTCCAGCGCGGCGACCGTGGCGCCCATCGATTGGGAGCGCACGCCTTCCGCCCGCGAAAGGGCGGAGATGGTCGTTGGTCCATCCTTTTCGAGCCGCAGGAGGACGGCCGTCTGGCTCGGCGTCAGATCGCCAGTGTCGGCCTGCTCGCGTAGGCGTCGCTTCAACTGCGCGACACACGCTCTCATGTCTGCTGCCACGGCACTGATGCGCGCGCGCGGCAGCGAGTCTGTCTTCTTGTCCATGGCACCAATGTAGATATACGAAGCTAGGCTGTCAAGTTTACCTTCATACATCGGCTCAGGGGTTCGCTCCCCAATGCGGCCACGCGATGGGTGTGCCTGTCTTCCGAGAGGTTGGTCGGCTGGGCTTGTGCAAAGCGGGCGAAGTCGGTCGCGCCGGGTCTGGTTATCCTCCGTTTCGCCCTATATGTGGCTGCATGCAGATCGATCTCAAGAACAAGCGCGTTCTGGTGACCGGCGGCAGTTCCGGCCTCGGCGCCGCCATGGTGAAGGCCTTCGGCGCCGCCGGCGCCAAGGTTGCCGTCAACTATGTCAGCCACCCGGAGGAAGCCGAGGCGCTGGCCGCCGGGCTGAAGAAGGCCGGTGGCGAGGCCATCGCGATCGCCGCCGACGTGAGCGACGCCGATGCCGTCGCCGCGATGTTCGCCACGCTCGACGCCACCTGGGGCGGCATCGACGTGCTGGTCAACAATGCCGGCATCGACGGCCCCCGGGCGCTCGCCTGGGAGGTCGACATGGCCCACTGGAAGAAGGTGCTCGACATCAACCTCGTCGGCGCCTTCCAGTGCGCCCGCGAGGCGCTGAAACGCATGGTGGCGCAGAAGTCCGGCGTCATTCTCAACACCTCCAGCGTCCACCAGATCATCGCCTGGAGCGGCTACAGCGCCTATGCGGCGTCGAAGTCCGGCCTGATCATGATGGCCAATACGCTGGCCCAGGAAGCCGCCCCTTATGGCGTGCGCGTGCTGTGCATCGCGCCCGGCGCCATCGCCACCCGCATCAACGCCGAAGTCTGGCAGGATCCGGAAGGGCTCAAGGACCTCCTGACCAAGGTTCCCATGGGCCGCATCGGCCAGCCCGAGGACATCGCCAACATGGCAGTGGTGCTCGCCTCCGATGTTGCCGCCTACATGACCGCCACCACCGTCTTCATCGACGGCGGCATGACCGACTATCCCGGTTTCATGCACGGCGGGTGAAACAGAGCCTGTCATGGCCATATGGGCCCATTCCGACGGAGCGATTTTGCCGCAGGATCAGGCCGGCGGGCGACGGGGCGGCGAAAAGATGCTTGCCCCCCGCGACGGCATTGATTACCCACTCAGGCTGATAGAGCCGGGCAGATGACGAGCGGCGAGTTCATGAGTTGTATCGGCCCCGGGGCTGAAAACGGCCGGCAGCCCCGGAATATCGGCGCCCTGCAAGGGGCGCGGCCATATGTAACTCCCGGGTTTCGGCGATACCGCTGGTCTGCGGCCCCTGTAGCATTTACCGTAACATGGGTGTCATAATTGGTTGATTCCGGCGTCACACTTCATTGGCACTGTCCGCCGCAATGATTCTCGTGTCTCTGATTTTCGCTGCCGTGGGGATAGCCGCTGTGGTCCATTTCGGCGGCATTGCCATGCTTTTCTGGCGGTCCCGCGACACCACCCGGAGCGTTCCGCACGGACGCCCGCCGATCACCATCCTGCGCCCCGCCTGCGGCATCGAGAACTACGTCGAAGAGACGCTGGCCTCGGCCTTCGCCCTTGACTATCCGGAATATGAGATCGTCTTCTGCGTTGCCGACGAGCGCGATCCGGTGATCCCGCTGATCCGCCGCCTGATGGCCGCGCACCCCGAGATGCCGACCCGGCTGCTCGTCGGCGACGATCACATCAGCATCAACCCCAAGCTCAACAACCTGGTCAAAGGCTGGCACGCCGCGGCGCATGAATGGATCGTCATGACCGACTTCGAACGTGCTGATGCCGCCGGATTATCTCGACCGGGTGCTGGAACGCTGGGAGCCGGATACCGGGCTGGTCTGCTCGCCGCCGGTCGGCACCCGGCCGGAGGGGGTCGGCGCCGATCTCGAATGCGCCTTCCTCAACACCTATCAGGCGCGCTGGCAGTTGATCGCCGATGCCCTTGGCACCGCCTTCGCCCAGGGCAAGACCATGTTCTGGCGGCGCGACTATCTCGACGAGAGCGGCAGCATCGAGGCGCTTGCCGCCGAGCCGGCCGAGGATGCCGCCTCGACCAAGCTGATCCGCGCCGCCGGCCGCAAGGTGCGCCTCGTCATCCGCCCCTTCCCGCAGCCGCTGGGCCGGCGGGTCGTCGCCGAGGTCTGGAGCCGCCAGTTGCGCTGGGCCCGCCTGCGCCGCTCGTCCTTCCCGCTTGTCTATGCGCCGGAAGCCGTCTCCGGCGGCTTCTTCCCCCTGCTCGGGGCCGCCGTCCTCGTCGCCATGGGCGCGCTGCCGATCGGCTGGTTCATTGGCCTGCTGATTGCATGGTACGGGGCGGAACTGCTGCTTGCCCGGCGCTATGACTGGCCGGTGTCGCCACGCATCCTTGGCCTGATCATCGTGCGTGACCTGCTGCTGTTCCCGTTGTGGATCATGGGGTGGACGGGGAACACCTTCGTCTGGCGCGGCAACGCCATGGACATCAAGAACGAGGGGACGCCCGTGCGACGGCTTGTCGAGCCTTGGACGGCCTCTCGCGTGATACGGTCGGCCCTCGCGCTTGCAACCGGCAGGCGGACGGTGGCGAACATGGAGCGGGGCAATGGCGCGCCGCCGGGCGGCTAATGGAGAGGCTTGAATGACTGCGATCGCGGCGCCACAGCGGTATCGGACGCTCTTCCTGTCGGATTTCCATCTTGGCACCCGTGGGTGCCAGGTTCGCCCGCTGCTGAACTTCCTGCAGAGCAACGAGGCGGAGACCATCTATCTGGTCGGCGACATCATCGACGGCTGGCGCCTGCAGGCCCGCTGGTACTGGCCCGATTCGCACAATGACGTGCTGCGCTGCCTGATGAACAAGGCGCGCCGCGGCACCCGCCTGGTCTACGTTCCGGGCAACCACGACGAGTTCGCCCGCGCCTATTGCGGCGGCGAATCCTCCGGCGATCTCGAATTCGCCAACGAAACGATCCACGAAGCCGCCGACGGCAAGAAATACCTCGTCCTCCACGGCGACGTCTTCGATCCGGTGCAGAGCAAGGCGCGCTGGCTGGCCTTCCTCGGCGACAACGCCTATGTCGCCGCGCTTGGCATCAACCTGGCGCTCAATCGTGTCGGCCGCGCCTTCGGCCTGCCCTACTGGTCGTTCTCCAACTGGGCCAAGATGCGCGTCAAGAGCGCGGTCAATTTCATCGGCCACTACGAGCAGGCGGTGGCCAGTGCCGCCCGCGAGCACGATGTCGATGGCGTCGTCTGCGGCCACATCCACCGCGCCGCCCTGCACGAGGATTTCGGCCTGATCTATGTGAACTGCGGCGACTGGGTGGAAAGCTGTACGGCCGTCGCCGAGCATTTCGACGGCCGCTTCGAGCTGATCAACTCGGTTGACGCCAGCGAACCGGCGGCGCTCGAGCCGCTCTTCGAGGGCGACGCCGAAGGCCTCGGCGAGGACGAGGGCGAGAGCGCCGTCGCCTGATATTGCTCGGCTTTTAACTCGGGATTGGCGTTTTTCTTGCAAGACGGTCTAGGATAGTCCCCGACGGGAAGTCCCAGACACGAGTTGCATGACGGAACGCCCCATGGCGGTAGCCTTTAACGAGATGTTCGTCCGCGATGGCGAGTGCCGCCGCGGCTATGAGTTTCTCCAGCAGTGGCTTGAATCGACCCCGCCTGATGTGCTCGCCCACCGCCGGGCCGAGGCGGAGCTGCTCTTCCGGCGCATCGGCATCACGTTCTCCGTTTACGGCGAGGCCGAGGCGGAAGAACGCATCATCCCCTTCGACATCATCCCGCGGGTTCTGACCAAGCCGGAATGGGACCGCCTTGCCCGCGGTCTCGAACAGCGCGTGCGTGCGCTCAACATGTTCCTCGCCGACATCTACGGCGACGGCAAGATCCTCCGCGCCGGGCTGATCCCGCCCGAGCTGATCTACTGCAATCCCTATTTCCGGCCCGAGATGGCCGGACTGAAGCTGCCGCACGGCATCTATGTGCAGATCGCCGGCATCGACGTGGTGCGCGTCGACGACAACGATTTCTACGTTCTCGAAGACAATGCCCGCACGCCTTCCGGCGTCTCCTACATGCTCGAGAACCGCGAAGTGATGATGCGGCTGTTCCCCGATCTCTTCGCCTTCAACCGCATCGCCCCGGTCGAGAACTACCCGGAAGAGCTGCTGGCGACGCTGAAATCGGTGGCGCCGGCGTCCGCTCCGGAGGAGCCGACGGTCGCCCTGCTGACGCCCGGCCCGTTCAACAGCGCCTATTACGAGCACTCCTTCCTCGCCGACAAGCTCGGCATCGAGCTGGTCGAGGGGCGCGACCTGCTGGTGCGCGACAACATCGTCTACATGCGCACCACCGAGGGGCCGAAGCGCGTCGACGTGATCTATCGCCGCCTTGACGACGATTTCCTCGACCCGCTCGCCTTCCGCCCCAATTCGGCCCTCGGCCTTCCCGGGTTGATGAATGCCTATCGCGCCGGCAACATCACGCTGGCCAACGCGGTCGGCACCGGCGTTGCCGACGACAAGGCGGTCTATTCCTACATGCCCGAGATCGTCCGCTTCTATCTGGACGAGGAGCAGATCCTGAAGAACGTGCCGACCTGGCGCTGCCGCGAGCCCGATGCGCTGGCCTACGTGCTCGAACACATGGCCGAGCTGGTGGTCAAGGAAGTCGCCGGCTCCGGCGGCTACGGCATGCTGGTCGGCCCGGCCGCCGACAAGGCGACGGTCGCCGCCTTTGCTGCCAAGGTGAAGGCCGACCCCGACAACTTCATCGCCCAGCCGACGCTGGCGCTGTCGACCTCGCCGACCTTCGTCAGTTCCGGCATTGCGCCGCGCCACGTCGACCTTCGCCCCTTCGTTCTGTCGGGCGCCGACCGCATCCGCATCGTCCCCGGCGGCCTCACCCGCGTCGCCCTCAAGGAAGGCTCGCTGGTCGTCAATTCCAGCCAAGGCGGCGGCACCAAGGATACGTGGGTGCTGGACGCATGATGCTGAGCCGCGCTGCCGACAGCCTGTTCTGGCTGGCCCGCTACGTCGAGCGTGCCGACGACACCGCGCGCATCATCGATGCCACCAGCCGGCTGGCCGCCACGCCGATCACCTATGTCGGCGAATCCAACGAATGGGAATCGGCGCTCGCCGCCGCCGGCGCGCTGTGGGCCTACAAGGCCATCCACGACACCGCCGACCGCGACACGGTCATCGACTTCCTCGCCTTCTCGGCCGACAACCCGTCGAGCATCAAGAACTGCATCGCGATCGCCCGCCACAACGCCCGCGCCGAGCGCACTGCGCTCACCATGGAGATGTGGGAAGCCATCAACAGCGCCTGGCTCGACCTCAAGCGCTTCGACGGCACCCGCATGGACCGCGACACGCTGAACGAGTTCCTGACCAGCGTGAAGGAGGCGTGCCTGCGCTTCGACGGCGCCGCCTATCGCGCCATGCTGCGCAGCGATGCCTACTTCTTCCTGCGCCTCGGCGTCTATCTCGAGCGGGCCGATTCCACCGCCCGCATCCTCGACGTGAAGTATCACCTGCTGCTGCCCGAAGGGGCGCGCGTCGGCGGCGGTCTCGACTATTTCCAGTGGGCCTCGATCCTGCGCTCGGTGTCCTCGCTCACCGCCTATCGCTGGGTCTATCACGAGAGCCTCAAGCCGTGGCTCATCGCCGACCTGCTGGTGCTCAACCAGAAGATGCCGCGCTCGCTGGCGAGCTGCTACAACAACCTCACCGGCTTCCTCGACGAGCTGTCGCTCGCCTACGGCCGCCAGGGCCCGGCGCAGCGCACCGCACGCTCGATCCGCACACGCCTGCAGAACGCCGAAATCAGCGAGATCTTCCACCGGCCCGGCCTGCACGAATTCCTCAGCGAGTTCATCACCGACAATGGCCGCCTCGGCGACGCCATCACCGAGCAATATCTGACCTGACCGTCGGCCAGCCCCATGCGCCTCAACATCCGCCACGAAACGGCCTACCGCTACGCCACCCCGGCGAGCCGCGCGATCGAGGTGCTGCGCCTGGTGCCGCGCGGCCACAACGGGCAGTACGTCGCCACCTGGCGCATCGACATGGACTGCGATTGCCGGCTCGACCCGTCCAGCGACGCCTTCGGCAACCTGATGTACGAGTTCACCCTCGACGGGCCGGTCAGTGCGCTGACCATCGTCGCCGAGGGCAGCGTCGAGACCGTCGACACCGCCGGCGTGCTCAGCGGTCAGGTGGAGCGTTTTCCCCCGGTGCTTTACCTGCGCGACACCGCCCTCACCGCCTCCGATCCGCTGATCCGCGATTTCGCCAGCGAGATCGCCGGCCGCTCCGGCACCACCCGGCTCGGCATGATGCACGCCATCATGGACGCGCTCGGCGAGCGCATGCGCTTCGAGGTCGACACCACCAGCACCGGCACCAGCGCCATCGAGGCCTTCGCGCTCGGCCACGGCGTCTGCCAGGACTTCGCCCACGTGTTCATCGCTGCCTGCCGCTATCTCGGCATCCCCGCCCGCTACACCAGCGGCTACATGCTGAACCTCGAGCACCCGGACAAGCAGACCGCCGGACACGCCTGGGCGGAGGCCTTCATCGACGACCTCGGCTGGGTCGGCTTCGACCCGGCCAACGGCATGTGCCCGACCGACGCCTATGTGCGGCTCGCCGTCGGGCTCGATTATCTCGGCGCCGCGCCGGTGCGCGGCTTCGTCTTCGGCGGCGGCGGCAAGTCCCTCGCCGTCAAGGTCGACATCCAGCCCGACGCCCGCGCTTACGGCTGAGAACGGCTGCTTTCCGCCGCTTTCTGCCGGTGGAAAAGCCTTCGGATTCGGAGCATAGTCTGCCGCAAAATCCGGGGAACCCAGAGGACTGACATGACGTATTGCGTGGGCATCCTTGTCCGCGAAGGCCTTGTGATGATTGCCGACACCCGCACCAATGCGGGCATCGACAACATCGCCACGTTTCGCAAGCTGCATCTCTTCGAGAAGCCCGGCGAGGCGGTGATGGCCATCGCCACCGCCGGCAATCTGGCGATCAGCCAGTCGGTCCTCTCGCTGGTCAGCGAGGGCATGGAGGACCCCGAAACCCATACGCTGCAGACCATCACCGACATGCCGACCATGTTCAAGGCCGCGCAGTTCGTCGGTCGCGCCATCCGCGAGGTCCATCGCACCGTCGGCCATAATCTCGAACAGGCGTCGCCCGGCTCGTTCGACGTGTCGATGCTGCTCGGCGGCCAGATCGCCGACCGGCGGCTGCGCCTGTTCATGATCTACGCCGCCGGCAATTTCATCGAGGCGACGGCCGACACGCCCTATCTGCAGATCGGCGAGCACAAGTACGGCAAGCCCATCCTCGACCGTTCGGTGACCGACACCACCGACCTGGACGAGGCGCTGAAGCTCGGGCTGATCTCGATGGATTCGACCATCCGCTCCAATCTCGGCGTCGGTCTGCCGATCGATCTGGTGGTGGTCCGGCGCGACGCGCTGACATCCGACCTCACCTACCGCATCGACGCGACCGAGCCCTATTTCCACGACCTGCGCGAACGCTGGTCGGAGGCGCTGCGCGCCGCCCACAAGGCGATCCCCCTGCCGCCCTACAGATAGCGGCGCGCGTTCGGCAACGGTGGTGGCCGGAAAAGGCCGCGGCGCCCCTCAATTGAGCCGGAACTCGGCCGTGACCGTGCGCACCTCGCGCGCCGCGATCAATCGCCGATGGGCCACCTGCACCGAATGCAGCGGCCCTTCCAGCTCGCGCTTCCAGAAATCGAGGAACTTGTGCAGTTCCGGGAACAGCGGCGCCAGATCGTAGGCCTGCCAGACATAGGTCTGCAGCACGGTCGGATGATCGGGCATCCGATAGAGGATGTTGGCGGTGGTCAGGCCAAACCCCAAGAGCTGCTTGCGGAAATCGCCGTGGTTCATCGCATCTCTCCGTTGCCGTTTCCCTCGCGGGGGGTGCCCGACAAGGTTCACGCGAGATGCCCCGGTTGGCAATCCGAAAATGCCGAAAAGCTCTATAAATCAATAGATTAGCAGCAAGCCTGGAAGGCTGCTAACAGCCTATTTTTGCGGCTTTCAGCCGCCTAACCTTGAAGCTCGGTGCCTGGATGCGCGGCAGCCAGGTTCGACCGGTTGAGTTTCTCGCGCAGGCTCTTTTCGACGGCCAGCTCGACGGCGTCCTGCAACTGGACGTGATTGTCGAGCAGGCGATAGAGCCGCTGCGCCTCGAAAGAGAGATAGCGCACCGGCGTGGCGCAGATGGCGGTGGCGGTCGCCGGTTCGCCGGTGGAGATGCCGACCTCACCGACCAGAGAGCCGGGACCGCATTCGGCGACGCGCTTGCCGTCGACGAGGATATCGACCTGGCCGCGGGTGACGAAGCAGAGCTCGCTCACGGTCTGGCCGCCGCGGGTCAGCGTCGTGCCCGCCACCACGTCGCGCCAACGGCCGACGGCAAGGAGCTGCCGCACCTGGCTGACTCTGAGGTCCGGAACCACTTTTTCGTGGAAGAGCTGTTCCTCGGCATTGAGATGCCCGCCGAAGCCGCGCCCGCGCGAAACCGCCATGCGCACCACGACAACGATGGCCAGCAGCGACCACCAGAACACGCCGACCGGATCGCCGGCATAGGAGGCCGCGACGACGACGCCGGCGATGGCGGCAATGAGCGCGACCAGTCGGGTGAGCGTCACGGTCGGCATGGCCAGCGCCACCACCATGCCGAACAGGCCCACCCCCAGGCCAACTCCTGCGGCGAAATCAAGAACTGGTACAACCACATCGACATCGGTTCGGTTCCGCAACGCTGCCGCTCCCCGGCAACCGGGGAGAGAATAGATATTTCTGCCGCCGACCGCGACAGCCAAGGTGAGTCCGCGTCAGGCGGGGATTCCACCCGCTTTCCGGAGCGCCTCGGGCGTATCGATGTCGCGGGTGACGGCGGCGTCCATGGCGACCGCGACCACCAATTCGGGGTTTGCCGCGATCAGTTGCCGCCCGCCGGTGTCGCCCTCGACCGCCGCCAGCCGGGCGAACCACCCAGCGCCCCACAGGACCGGGTTGCCACGCTTGCCCTCCCAGACCGGCACGACGATGTCCGTCTCGCCGCGCAAGGCGTCGATCAGCCGGTCGACCACCGCCGGACCGATTTCGGGCATGTCGGCGAGCATCACCACGACGCCGGCGAGGCCGGCGGGAAGTGCCGCCAGGCCAGCCTTCAGCGAGGTCGACAACCCTGCCCGATGATCGGGATTGTAGGCGCAGCTCACCGCCAGCCCGGCAAGGGCGCCTTCGATCGCTCCCGCATCGTGGCCGGTGACGACGATGACCGGCCGCGCCCGGCTGGCCAGCGCCGCCTCCGCTGCGATCCGCACCAGCGGCCTGCCGCCGACGGTGGCGATGAGCTTGTTGGCGCCGCCCATGCGCCGCGATCTGCCGGCCGCCAGCACCAGCGCCGCGATGCCCGGGGCACCCGCGCCGCCCGATGTCACGCGGCGGCCTCCCCCGCCGGGCGGCCGCGATGGCGGAGCGCCAGCACGATTTCCGCCAGGATGGCGACGGCGATCTCGGCCGGCGACTGGGCACCGATGGCAAGGCCGATCGGCGCGTGGATGCGGCCGAGCGTATCGGCGTCGAAATCCAGTGCCTGCAGACGCTGAAGTCGCTTGGCATGCGTCTTCCGGCTGCCCAGCGCCCCGACATAGAAGCATTCGGCCCGGAGTGCGGCGGCCAGCGCATAGTCGTCGATCTTGGGGTCGTGGGTGAGCGCGGCGACGGCCGTGAAGGCATCGAGGCCGAGCCGCGGGACCGCCACCTCGGGCCATTCGGCGATCATGGCGACGTGGGGAAAGCGTTCCGGCGTGGCGAAGGCCTGGCGCGGATCGACGATCGTCATGTCGAAGCCGGCGATCCTGGCCATCGGCGCCAGCGCCTGACTGATATGGACCGCGCCGATGACGATGAGGCGCGGCGGCGGCAGATGTACGGTGAGGAAAAGCGGCCGGCCGTCCGGCAGGAGCACGGTTCCCGACGCGCCCGAGCGGAAGCGCGCCGCCAGTTCCGCCGCCAGCGGGTCGGCATCGTAGCCGACCTTCTCGACCACCAGCCGCACCGCCCCGCTCGCCGTGTCGGTAATGAGGATCGCGGCCTCGCGGCGGGCGCGGGCGGCATTGAGCTTCTCGAGCAGCGCAACGTCCATCGGCGCTAGAGCCTTTCGCGGTCTAGACCAGCTTCTCCACATAGACGCGGATGCGGCCGCCGCACGACAACCCGACCCGCCACGCCGTCTCGTCGGCGACGCCGAACTCCAGCACCTTCGCCTTGCCGTCGCCGATCACGTCGAGCGCCTCGCTGACCACGTCGCCCTCGACGCAGCCGCCCGACACCGAGCCCTCGAAATTGCCGTCGCCATCGACCACCAGATGGCTGCCGACCGGGCGCGGCGCCGAGCCCCAGGTCTCCACCACCGTAGCGATCGCCACCGCGCGGCCGGCCTTGCGCCAGGCTTCGGCCGTCGCCAGGGCGTCGTTGTGGGGATGGGACATTGCGGTTGACCCGGTCTGGCTGTGCGACTTCGCCGGCCGACTATAGCCCGCCGCCGCCCGCCGCCAAACCGGGTGTCGACGGCTCGTCTCGCCGGCCTAAGACGGTGCCTTTTCGTAGGAGATGCGCCAGATGGTGCCGTTGCCGTCCTCGCTGACAAGGAGCGAGCCGTCGCGCGCCACCACCACCCCCACCGGGCGGCCCCACACCTGGTCGGCGGAAAGCACGAAGCCGGTGACGAAATCCTCATAGGAGCCGGTCGGCAGGCCGTTCTCGAATTTCAGCCGCACCACCTTGTAGCCGGTGGGCTTACCCCGGTTCCACGAGCCGTGCATGGTGACGAAGGCATCGTCCTTGTATTCGGCCGGGAACTGGCTGCCGTCGTAGAAGGTGATGCCGAGCGGCGCCGAATGGGCCTGGAACAGCACGTCCGGTACCATCACCTGATCGGCAAGGTCCGGGCGCTCGCCCTTGAGCGGTGCGCGCGGGTCCTCGTTGGCGCCGATATAGTACCAGGGCCAGCCGTAGAAATTGCCGTCGCGCACGCTGGTGGCATAGTCGAAGGGCACGTTGTCGCCGAGGCCGTCGCGCTCGTTGACGACGCACCATGGGCTGCCCATCAGCGGCTCGATGGCCAGGCCCGAGCAGTTGCGCAGGCCGGTTGCGAAGACGCGCCGGCCGGAACCGTCGGGGGCAAAGGCGAGCACCGCGGCACGCCCCTCTTCCGCCCCCCACATCTCGCCGAGCGGATGGGCGTCGATCCAGTGTGCCTTGCGGCTCGCCTGCAACGGTCGCACCGACTGGGCGACGTTCGAGCCGGAGCCGACGGCGACATAAAGCGTCGAACCGTCCGGCGAGAAGGCGATGTCGCGCGTCCAGTGGCCGCCCGCAGGGATGTCGCGGACGACCGTCTGCGCCGGGCCGGAGGCCTTCAGGTCGCCGTCATGATACGGGAAGCGGACGATGCTGCCGGCATTGCCGACATAGACCCATTGCGGCTTGTCGGCGGGGTAAAAGGCGATGCCGTAAGGCTGGTCGAGACCGTCGCCGGCGAAGACCGACCGGGTGACCGGCTTGGCCTGCCCGTCCTTCATGCGCAGCACGTCGATCGCCTCGGCGGCGCTGTCGGCGACGAAGATGTCGCCGTTCGGCGCCCGCACCATCTTGCGCGGGCCGGTGAAACCCGAGGCCACCAGTTCCGCCTTGAAGCCGGGCGGCACCTCCGGCACCTCACTCGCCGGCAGCCGCGCCAGACCGGGCGCATTGCTCGCCGATTTCGTCGCGTAGGGCAGCGGCAGGTCGCCCGCTCCGATCTTGCGCCAGACGCCGGGCTTGTTGTCCTGCCAGCTGCCGAAGGCGTCCTGGCCGATGAGCATGTTGGCCTGCCCCGTGTCGGGACCACCGCCCGCGCCCCACGTCAGGGCCGGCAGCGCCACCGGCCCGGCCAGCGCCAGCACGATTGCCGCATATCGTTTCATCGTTTCACTCTTTTCTCCTGCCCCGGCCGCGCAACAGGCCGTACCTGCAGGGACAACCGGGGCAAAAATGGGTTAGCGTCTGCTGTCCCGTGACCCGCCCCATGCGAGCCTTTAACTAGACGATGACCGCCGACCGACAACCCGCCGCCGAACTCATCGCCTGGTACGCCGAGATGGGTGTCGATGTGGCGCTGGAGGAAACGCCGGTCAACCGGCTGGCGCCGCCGCCCGCCATCGCCCCGGCCGCCGCCCCGGAAGAGCCGCCGTCATATCTCTTCGACGACGAGGCACCGGAGCCGCGCCGCGCGCCAGCGCCGGCCGCACCGCGCACCACCATCGCTCCGGCCAGCGCCGCCGCGCCCGACGACACCGCCCGGGCCGCCCGCGATGCCGCCCGCGCCGCCGCCACGCTCGACGACCTGCGCGCGGCGCTCGACCGCTTCGACGGCTGCAAGCTGAAGCAGACGGCCACCCAGCTCGTCTTTGCCGACGGCCGGCCCGGCGCGCGGGTAATGCTGGTCGGCGAGGCGCCGGGGCGCGAGGAGGATCGTCAGGGCCTGCCCTTCGTCGGACGCTCCGGCCATCTGCTCGACCGCATGCTGGCCGCCATCGGGCTCGACCGCACCTCGGTCTACATCGCCAACGTGGTGCCCTGGCGCCCGCCCGGAAACCGCACGCCGACGCCGCAGGAGACCGCCACCTGCCGGCCGTTCATCGAGCGCCAGATCGAACTGTGCGACCCCGATTTCCTGATCTGCATGGGCGCGCCGGCCGCCGCCGAGCTGATGGGCAACCGCGAGGGCATCCTGAAATTCCGCGGACGCTGGCACGAATTCGACACCGGCCGCCGCAAGATCCGCGCCATGGCGACCCTGCATCCGGCCTATCTGCTGCGCCAGCCGCTGCAGAAGCGGCTGGCCTGGCGCGATTTCCTGACGCTCAAGGAAGCGCTCGACGAAAGCGCCCGACAAAGAGGCGACCTGATGAACGACAGCGAACTCTTCGCCACCATCCGCAACCGCCTGTTCACCGCGGTCGTCGGCGACGTGATGGATCGCGCCGGCCTGCGCCGCCAGTTCCTGCCGCCAGCGGTCCGGCCGATCACTTCGGAGACGGTGATCGTCGGCCGGGCGATGCCGGTGGAAGTCGCCGACGTCGACTACCGCGCGGTGGAGGCCGACCCCTTCGGCCTGATGTTCCGCGCTCTCGACGAGTTGCAGCCGGGCGAGGTCTATGTCGCCGCCGGCGCCTCGCCGACCTATGCCCTGTGGGGCGGCCTGATGAGCGCCCGCGCCCAGCGGCTGGGCAGCGCCGGCGCGGTGTTCGACGGCTACCATCGCGATACCCGCGAGATCCTGCGTCTCGGCTTCCCGGTCTTCTCGCATGGCGGCTACGCCCAGGACCAGCGCGGCCGCGGGCGCGTCGCCGACTTCCGGTCGCCGATCGGGCTGGCCAACGGCGTTCGCGTCGCACCCGGCGACATCGTCTTCGGCGACATCGACGGCGTGCTGATCGTCCCCGCGGCGGAGGCCAGCGACATCGTCCAGGCGGCGCTCGCCAAGGTTGAGGGCGAGAAAGGCGTCCGCCGCATGATCGAGACCGGCGAGACAACCGAGGACATCTTCGCCCGCACCGGGATCATGTAGGCCGGGCGCACACCTCAACGGCAGCCTTGAAATCGTCGCCACTCCGGCGGACAAGGTTGAGCTTCGATTCTCGCCGAACCACCGGTCCAATGGCTCCTCAGCTCGTCGCCGTCGCCTCCCTGCTTCTGGGTTCCGCCTTCCTCGTGATCGCCGGCTCGATGCACGGCCTGCTGCTCGCCGTGCGCGGCACCATGGGTGGCTTCACCACCACCGAGCTCGGCCTGCTCGGCACCGGCTGGGCGACCGGCTTCGTCACCGGCTGCATCCTCATCCCGCACGTCGTGCGCCGCGTCGGACATGTGCGCGCCTATGGGGCGCTGGCCTCGGTCGCCGCGGTGACCATCCTGCTCAACCTGCTGATCGTCACGCCGCTCGCCTGGATCCTGCTGCGCGCCATCTCCGGCTTCACCTTCGCCGGCGCCTCGATGATCGTGGAGAGCTGGCTCAACGAGCGCGCCTCCCGCGAGAACCGCGGCACGGTCTTCTCCATCTACCAGATGGTGAGCTTCGCCGGATCGACGGCCGGCCAGCTCCTGCTCGCCATCAGCCCGCCCAGCGACTACTTCTATTTCGTGCTGGGCGCGATCTTCTACTGCCTCGCCATCCTGCCGACCGCGCTGTCCACCGCCGCCACGCCGAAACCGCTGAAGACGACGCGCTTCGACATCAAGCGCCTCTACGCCCTGTCGCCGGTGTCGGCAGTCGTCTGTTTCCTGATCGGCCTCGTCAACGGCGCCTTCGGCACGCTCGGCCCCGTCTATGCCCAGCGCATCGGCCTGCCCATCCGCGAGGTCGCCCTGCTCACCGCCGGCGCGCTGCTCGGCGGCTCGCTCATCCAGTTTCCGCTGGGCTGGCTGTCGGACCGCATGGACCGTCGCCGCGTGCTGGTCGCCGTCGGCATCGGCGCCGTGGCCATCGGAGTCACCATCGTCTCGCTGCGCCCGCGCGACGCCACGCTGATCATCAGCTTGATCGTGCTTTACGGCGCCATGGCCTATCCGATGTATGCGCTCTCCGTCGCCCACGCCAACGACTTCGCCGGCGCCGACGACTTCGTGAAGATCGCCAGCGGCCTGCTGCTGCTCTACGGCTTCGGCACCATGATCGGCCCGATCGTGGCCGCCTTCGCCATGCAGAACTGGATCCCGGAGGGGCTGTTCGCCTTTACCGCCACCGTGCACGCCTTGGTTGTCGGCTACACCCTGTTCCGCATGACCAGGCGCGCGCCGCCGAACCCGCAGGACCGCGAGACCTTCCACGGCCTGCCGCTGCCCAAGACGGTGACGCCGGAAAGCGCCGTTCTCGACCCGCGCGCCGACGGCGATGCGCCGCCGCCTGCCGCAGCGTCCGAATCCTAGAGCCTTGCCCGGCCGGATCGGGCCATTCCGACAAAGCGATTTGTGCCCGGATCAGGCCGGCGAACGAAGGTCGTGCCGGGACACGGCCGAGACCGACGACAACGCGGCCGAATACTACCGTTGTCATGTTGGCGCCGCCTTGCTAAGCCAACGGCCGGGTGACGGGGAGGCAACGCCCAGCGTATTGTTTCGAGACGCCGGCAGCGGGACCCGGCGACAGTGGGCGCGAGTATGGCATCGGACGTGATCATCGAAGCTGTGGCCGTCAGCAAGTGGTTCGGCGGCGTGCAGGCGGTAACCGATTGTTCGCTGAGCGTCGCCCGCGGCTCGGTGACCGGCCTCATCGGCCCCAACGGCGCCGGCAAGACGACGCTCTTCGACACCATCGCCGGCACGCTGACGCCCGACCGCGGCAAGATCCTCTTCGACGGCGCCGACGTCACCGGCCTGAAGCCGCACGCGCTGTTCTCCAAGGGCCTGTTGCGCACCTTCCAGATCGCGCGCGAATTCTCCAATATGACGACCACCGAGAACCTGATGATGGTCCCCGCCGGGCAGCCGGGCGAAACCCTGTGGGATGTCTGGCTGAAGCCGGGCGCGGTCAAGCGCGTCGAGGCGGAAGTCCGCCAGAAGGCCGCCGAGGTCATCGATTTCCTCGGCCTTCAGGCGGTGCGTCACGAACTTGCCGGCAACCTCTCCGGCGGCCAGAAGAAGCTGCTCGAACTCGGGCGCACGATGATGGTCGACGCCAAGGCGGTTCTGCTCGACGAGGTCGCCGCCGGCGTCAACCGCACCCTGCTCAAGGATCTCGCCGCCAACATCCTGCGCATGAACCGGGAGCTCGGCTACACCTTCTTCGTCATCGAGCACGACATGGACCTGATCAGCCAGCTCTGCGACCCGGTCATCGTCATGGCCGAGGGCGCGGTGATCGCCGAAGGTCCGATGGAAGCGATCCGCGCCATGCCGGAGATCATCGACGCCTATTTCGGTGCACCGGCGGAGGGCCCGGCATGAGCGTCATCGAGATCAGCGGGCTGGAAGCCGGCTACGGCGGCGCCCCCATCCTCAATGGCGTCGACATCGCCATCGAGCAGAGCGACATCGCCGTGATCGTCGGCCCCAACGGCGCCGGCAAGTCGACCATCCTCAAGGCGGTCTTCGGCCTGGTCCACGCCAGCAAGGGCGCCATCGTCTTTCAGGGCCACAACATCACCAACGCCGACCCCGACCGGCTGGTGCCGTTGGGGCTGGGCTTCGTGCCGCAGGAGTTCAACGTCTTCACCTCGATGACGGTCGAGGAGAACCTGGAGATGGGCGCCTATATCCGCCGCGACGATTTCGGCCCGACCATGCAGGCGATCTACGGCATGTTCCCGACGCTGAGGGAGAAGCGGCGCCAGCGTGCGGGCGAACTGTCCGGCGGCCAGCGCCAGATGGTGGCGATGGGCCGGGCCCTGATGAGCCAGCCGAAGGCGCTGTTGCTCGACGAGCCCTCCGCCGGCCTGAGCCCGATCCACGCCGCCCAGGTCTTCGAGCACGTCCGCACGATCAATGCCAGCGGTGTCGCGATTCTGATGGTCGAGCAGAACGCGCGCCACGCCCTCGCTTTCGCCACCAAGGGATTCGTCATCGCCAACGGGCGCAACCGGTTCAGCGGCACCGGTCAGGAACTGCTCGACGATCCCGAAGTGGCCAGAAGTTTCCTCGGCGGATGAAGGGGTGCCGGTGAACGAGTTTATCTTCTTTGCCAACAAGGTGCTGGTCAACGGCACGGTTCTCGGCAGCGTCTATGCGCTGGGGGCGATCGGCGTGACGCTGATCTTCGGCATCCTGCGCTTCGCCCACTTCGCCCATGGCGACATGATGACCATGGGCGCCTTTGTCGCCTTCGTCCTCACGGTCATCGCCGCGGCACTCGGCATCCACACCTTCTGGCCGCTGGCCTTCATTGTCCTGCCGCTGGCCATGCCGATCACCGCGATCATCGCCCTTGGCATCGACTGGACCGTCTATCACCCACTCCGGGTGCGCGGTGCCAAGCCGGTGACGCTGCTCATCGCCTCGATCGGCGTCACCCTGATGCTGCAGGGCCTGATCCGGCTGTTCTTCGGCGTTGAGAACCGCAGCTTCTACGCCACCGAGCCCAAGACCATCTTCCGCTTCGATCTGCCCTTCGCGGGCGCCACCCGGCCGATCGTCGTGTCGGAGGCGCAGGTCCTGCTGATCGTGGTGACCGTCCTTGTGGTGATCGCCCTGCACCTGTTCCTGACGCGCTCGCGGCTCGGCAAGGGCATGCGCGCCATGGCCGACAACCCCAGCCTCGCTCAGGTGACCGGCATCAACACGCGTGAGGTCATCCGCGCCACCTGGATCATCGCCGGCGGGCTTGCCTGCCTCGCCGGTACGATGCTGGCGCTCGACGTCAGCCTCAAGCCGGACCTTGCCTTCAACATCGTCCTGCCGATCTTCGCCGCGGCCATCGTCGGCGGCCTCGGCCAGGCCTATGGCGCCATCGCCGGCGGCTTCCTGGTCGGTTTTGCCGAGACGCTGGCCGTGTTCAACTGGACGACCGTTCTGAAGCCCTTTGCAGGCCTTCTGCCAAAGGGCTGGGAACTGCCCGCCGATCTGTCGCTGGTCTCCACCGACTACAAGCTGACCGTGGCCTTCGTCATCCTGGTGATCGTGCTGCTGTTCCGACCGACCGGCATCTTCCGGGGAGCAGTAACATGACCCGCTCCGCCAATCTCCGCGACGGGCTGCTGTTTGCGGCTCTCGGCCTCATCATCGTGGGGGTCTTCTTCTACCAGGGGCCCGCCACCACCATTCAGCTCCTGGTCAGCGCCGTCATCTACGCGCTGATCACGCTCGGCCTCAACGTGCATTGGGGCTATGGCGGCCAGTTCAACTTCAACGTCATGGGCTTCGTCATGCTCGGCGGCTATTCCGTCGTGCTGACCTCCTACCCGCTCAACATGGCCTTCTGGAACTCGGCTGGCCCCGCTTTGCTCGGCCGCGCCATACTGGCGGCGATCATCGGCGCCGCCGTCATCGTTGCCGCGCACAACGCACACCGCATCGGCATCCGCGGCAAGCTCAAGGTGGTCGTCGTCGTCCTTGCCTGGTTCGCCGCCTATATCGGCTATCGCTCGCAGATCGACCCGGCGACCACGCTGATCGAGGCCGAGGCGGGATTCGTCGGCGGGCTCGGCCTGCCGGTCGAGCTCTCCTGGCTCGTCGGCGGTTTGCTCGCCGGCGGCGTCGCCTACCTGATCGGCAATGTCTGCCTCGGTCTGAGGACCGACTATCTGGCCATCGCCACCATCGGCATTGCCGAGATCATCCGCGCCTTCCTCAAGAACATGGACTGGCTGACGCGCGGCACGCTCACCGTGTCACCGCTGCCCTGGCCGGTTCCCACCGCGCTCGAGACCGGCATCAGCGACACGACCCTCGCCCTGATCGTCTCGCGCTCGGCCTTCCTCGCCGTCACCATCGCGGCCACGGCCATCCTTTTCGTCCTGCTGCAGCGCGCCTATGGCGGCGCCTGGGGTCGCATGATGCGCGCCATCCGCGACAACCACGTCGCGGCCGAATCCATGGGCAAGAACGTCAAGGCACGGCAGGTGGAGCTGTTCGTGCTCGGCGCCGTGCTGATGGGCATCGGCGGTGCCCTCCTGACGACCTACGTGCAGATCTACGATCCCGGCGGCTACCAGCCGATCAACCACACCTTCATCGTCTGGGTGATGGTCATCATCGGCGGTGCCGGCAACAATCTGGGTGCCTTGTTCGGCGGCGTGCTGATCATCATCGCGTGGAACATGGCATCGCCGGTATCGCTGCTCCTCTTCCGCTGGCTCGACACCGGCATGCAGGCGCTGGGCCTTCCCGGCATCCCCGACGTCGACTCGCGCGCCCTGCAGATGCGGGTGTTCGTTCTCGGCCTGGTCATCGTGCTGGCGCTGCGCTACGCGCCAAAGGGGCTGATCCCGGAACGCATTCGCCGCCACGAGACGTAAGCCGCCACAGGCAAGCACCAAAAGAAGAGGCCCGGGAAACGCTCCCGGGCCTCTCTTTCATGCACGGTCGTGTGAATTACTTGGCCGGTCCGACCGAGATCCAATGGCCGTCCTTCACCGTCTCCTCGAGGATGAAGCCGGCCACGTCGCCGTGTGCGTCGAAATCGACGGGGCCGGTCGCCCCTTCGTAGTTCACGTCACCGCCAGCATCGATGATGTCCTTGGCCTTCTTCCACTCGCCCGGCAGGATCACCTCGCCCGGAGGAGACGCCACGGCACGGACCGCGGCGGGCAAGCCTTCACGCTTGGCACCGTTCTTCTCGATAGCGAGCGCCAGCAGGAAGGCCGCATCGAAGGCTTCCGGCCCGTAGATCTTGGACGGGTCGAGGCCGGCAGCGGTAGCCATGTCGTTGAACAGCTTGGCACCGGGAACGTCGGCCGTGCCCGGCTTGGTGCCGATCATGCCCTCGAGCATGCTGGTATCCATGCCCTTGAACAGGTCGTCCGAGATCATGCCGTCGGCGCCCACGAAGGTGGTGAAGTCGCCGCTCTCCAGCGCCTGGCGCAGCATGGTCTGGCCCGAGCCCTGCGCATAGGCGAGCAGAACCAGGGTCTGCGCGCCGGATGCCGCCAGCGAGCCAAGCTCGGCGCGGTAGTCCGCCTTGCCTTCCTCATGCGCCGCCACCGCCGCGACCGTGCCGCCATCGGCCGCGAAGGCGGCCGTGAAGGTATCGGAAAGCCCCTTGCCATAGTCATTGTTGACGTAGGCAACGGCGACGTCCTTGATGCCCTTGGCGATCAACAACCGCGCCAGCACCTCGCCCTGATAGGCGTCCGACGGAGCGGTGCGGAAGACGAGATCCTTGTCGTCCAGCGTGGTCAGCGACGGCGCCGTCGACGACGGCGAGATCATCACCGTATTGGTCGGGATGCCGGCCGTATTGGCCGCCGAAATCGTCGCGCCGCTGCACATCGCCCCGACAATGGCCAGCACCTTCTTGGTATTGATCAGCCGGTCGGCAGCGTTGGCCGCGGCAGTTGCATCGGCGCAGGTGCTGTCGTCGCGCACCGCCACCAGCTTGCCGTCCTTCGTCCCGCCCTGCTCGTCGATCACCTTGATCGCCAGTTCGGCGCCCGCCGCGATCGGTGGCGCCAGGGTTTCCAGCGGCCCGCTGAAGCCGAGAAGCACCCCGATATTGATGTCGTCGGCGGAGGCCGACACTGTCCCCAACGCGACCACGGCAGCAGCCGAGGCCAATGCAATTCCGAATTTACGCATAGTCACCTCCATCCGGTCCCCCGGTCGCCTCGGTCCTGCCCATGAGATCGAGGGGAAACCCGGTCATTGTCGGAACACCGGTACAGCGCCCCGTCAGCCTGCGACATTACCGGTTTTGCTGGCGGAGTCACAGGCCCCGCCGGTGAAACCTGCGGTCGCAGAGCGGTCGTTGCCGATGTCTTGTTCGGCGTGACCAAGCCCGCGCCAGCGGGCGAAAAAGCCCGCATGCGCCACCCGCCCCGGCTCGCCTGAGACGATTTGTGCCAGAGCGCGCGATCCGCCGCCCCGCACGCCGGGCCGCCGCAGCCTGTACAACCTTGTCGCACCCAGCAAACGGCCGGCAAAACGGCGCGAATCCTGCAAGCGATCACGCAAGGTGCCTACCGGGAATGCATGCCAGTTGTCTTGGCAACTCAGCTACGCCAAGATGATAACAATTCGATAGAACCCGGCACGATCGTCTTGTCGCAGCCGCAGGGGACCAGGGGGCTTGATGGAGTATTTCGTACAGCAGCTGATCAACGGGCTGACCCTCGGCTCGATCTACGGCCTGATCGCCATCGGCTACACGATGGTCTACGGCATCATCGGCATGATCAATTTCGCCCACGGCGACATCTTTATGGTCGGGGCCTTCATCGCGCTGATCGCGCTCATCATCGTCGGCGCCACGGCCGGGATGCCGCTGATCATCCTGATCGCCACGCTGATCGCCGTGCTCATCGTGGCCATGGCGCTGACCGCCGTGTGGGGCTGGGCGGTGGAGCGCGTCGCCTACCGTCCGCTACGCGGCTCGTTCCGGCTGGCACCGCTAATCACCGCCATCGGCATGTCCATCGTACTGGAGAACTACGTCCAGGTCGTCCAGGGCGCCCGCGTCAAGCCGATGCCCCCGCTGATCAGCGGCGGCTACACCATCATGGACAGCGGCCCCTTCCACGTTCAGCTGTCCAACATCCAGATCATGATCATGGTCACCACGGTGTTCCTGATGGTGGTCTTTTCGCTGTTGATCGCGCGCACCGCGCTCGGCCGCGCCCAGCGCGCCTGCGAGCAGGATGCCCGCATGGCCGCCCTGCTCGGTGTCAACGTCGACCGCACCATCTCCGTCACCTTCGTGATGGGGGCGGCGCTGGCCGCCGTCGCCGGCATGATGTTCCTGCTCTATTACGGAGTGATCGACTTCTACATCGGCTTTAACGCCGGCATCAAAGCGTTCACCGCCGCCGTGCTCGGCGGCATCGGTTCGCTGCCCGGCGCCATGCTCGGCGGCGTGCTCATCGGTCTGATCGAAACCTTCTGGTCGGCCTATTTCTCGGTCGAGTACAAGGACGTCGCGGCCTTCTCCATCCTCGCCATCACGCTCATCTTCCTGCCTTCGGGATTGCTCGGCCGGCCTGAAGTGGAGAAGGTCTGACATGGCGGCAAGTTTCTCCGAACCGACCGCCGACTTCACGCCCGAGGGCGCAGAAATCCAGGAGGAGGCGCGCCGGCGGGCCTATGCCGGCGAACCGCCTGCGGCGCAAGGCCCGCGACGCAATCACGTCATCGCCCGGTCGCTGAAGGACTCGTTCCTGGCGGCGCTCGTCACCCTCGCGCTGGCCGCGCCGACCATCGGCCTGCAGACGGTGGCGGTCGGCGCCCGCAGCAATCTCGGCCTCGCCCAGCACTGGGGCACTGTCGCCATCGTCGTCGGTATCGTCTTCTTCGGCCGCCTGCTGCTTAACCTGTTCGTCTGGAAGGCAGCGCGGCCGGTCCTGCGCGGCACCGGCGCGAAACTCGCCGCCGCGCTGCCCGCCATTCCCAATGTCGGCCCGGTTGCGGCCGGCCTGTTCCTGTTCGCGGCCGTCGCCATTCCGGTCTTCACCATCGTCTATTACCCGCAGCAGAGCCGCTACATCCTCGACCTTGGCACGCTGATCCTTACCTACGTGATGCTCGGCTGGGGCCTCAACATCGTCGTCGGCCTCGCCGGCCTGCTCGACTTGGGCTACGTCGCCTTCTATGCGGTGGGCGCCTACTCCTACGCGCTGCTGGCCGAGCATTTCGGCTGGTCGTTCTGGATCTGCCTGCCGCTCGCCGGCATCCTTGCCGCCTGTTGGGGCATGATCCTCGGCTTCCCGGTGCTGAGACTGCGCGGCGACTATCTCGCCATCGTGACGCTCGCCTTCGGCGAGATCATCCGCCTGGTGCTGATCAACTGGTACAGTTTCACCCACGGGCCCGACGGCATCAACCACGTGCCGCGGCCGAGCTTCTTCGGGCTCGAATTCACCCGCGGCGAAGGCGGCTTCGCCGCCTTCTTCGGGCTCGATTACTCGCCCAATCACAGGATCATATTCCTCTATTACCTGATCCTGGTTCTCGCCCTCATCACCAACTTCGTGACCCTGAGGATCCGCCGCCTGCCGGTCGGCCGCGCCTGGGAGGCGCTGCGCGAGGATGAGATCGCCTGCCGGTCGCTCGGCATCAACACCACCAACACCAAGCTCACTGCCTTTGCCATGGGCGCGATGTTCGGCGGCTTCGCCGGCTCCTTCTTCGCCACCCGCCAGGGCTTCATCTCGCCGGAGAGCTTCAACTTCATGGAGTCCGCGACGATCCTGGCCATCGTCGTCCTCGGCGGTCTCGGCAGCCAGATCGGCGTCGCCGTGGCCGCGGTGGTGATGATCGGCGGCATCGAGATGCTGCGTAACCTCACCTTCCTGAAAGCGGTCTTCGGTCCTGACTTCGACCCCAGCCAGTACCGCATGCTGATCTTCGGCGTGCTCATGGTGGCGATCATGGTGTGGCGGCCGCGCGGCCTCGTCTCGACCAGAAAGCCATCGGTATTCCTCAAGAGGAACAGGGCGGTATCCGGGGCATTGGTGGGAGAGGGTCAGGGATGAACCGCTGGCAGGACGATCCCATCCTGACGGTCGAGCACCTGTCGATGCGCTTCGGCGGCCTGGTCGCCGTGGACGACCTCTCCTTCGCCGTCGGCCGCGGCGACATCACCGCCCTCATCGGCCCCAACGGCGCCGGCAAGACGACCGTCTTCAACTGCATCACCGGCTTCTACAAGCCGACCGAGGGACGCATCGCGCTGGCTCAGCAACCCGGTGCCTTCGCCAGCCTCACCGCGGCGACCGAAAACGGCACCTGGGCCGACAACGGCAAGGGCCTCTTCCTGCTCGAGCGCATGCCCGAGAACGAGATCGCCAAACATGCGCGCGTTGCCCGCACCTTCCAGAACATCCGCCTGTTCGGCGGCATGACGGTTCTCGAGAACCTCATGGTCGCCCAGCACAACAAGCTGATGCTGGCCTCCGGCTACTCGTTTGCCGGCATTCTCGGCCTGGCGTCGTATCGCGCCGGCCACGAGGCGGCACTGGACCTGGCGAGCTATTGGCTGGAGCAGGTCAACCTCCTCGATCGTGCCGACGATCCGGCGGCCAGCCTCCCCTATGGCGCGCAACGCCGGCTGGAGATCGTTCGCGCCATGTGCACCGATCCCCTGCTTCTCTGTCTCGACGAGCCGGCCGCCGGCCTCAATCCGCGCGAATCCGCCGAGCTCAACCAGATCCTGCGCTTCATCCGCGACAAGCACGGCATCTCCATTCTGCTCATCGAGCACGATATGGGCGTCGTCATGGAGATCTCCGACCACATCGTCGTGCTCGACTACGGTGTAAAGATTTCCGACGGCTCGGCCGATTTCGTCCGCAACGATCCCAAGGTCATTGCCGCCTATCTGGGTGTCGACGACGAGGAAGTCGAACAGGTCGCGGCGGAGGTCTCGCAATGAGCGGCTCCCTGCTCGCCGTCCGCGGCGTGACCACTTATTACGGCAACATCGTCGCGCTGCGCGGCGTCGACATCGAAGTGAACGAGGGCGAGATCGTCACCCTCATTGGCGCCAACGGCGCCGGCAAATCGACGCTCATGATGACCATCTGCGGCAATCCGCGGGCGCGCTCCGGCCAGATCGTCTTCGACGGTGTCGACATCACCGAGCGACCAACGCATGAGATCATGCGCATGGCCATCTCGCAGGCGCCCGAAGGCCGTCACATCTTCCCGCGCATGACGGTGCTGGAAAATCTGCAGATGGGCGCCGCGGCCACCGGCCTCGAGCATTTCGACGAGGACGTGGCGCGCGTCTACGGGATGTTCCCGGTGCTCAAGCAGCGCGCCGCACAGCGCGGCGGCACGCTGTCGGGCGGCGAACAGCAGATGCTGGCGATTGCGCGCGCCCTCATGAGCCGCCCGCGCCTGTTGCTGCTCGACGAGCCGTCGCTCGGCCTGGCGCCGCTCATCGTGCGCCAGATCTTCGGCGTGCTGCGCGAACTCAACGAGCGTGACGGGCTGACCGTCTTCCTGGTCGAGCAGAACGCCTATCACGCGCTGCGCCTTGCCGATCGCGGCTACGTCATGGTCAACGGCGCGATTTCGCTGACCGGCACCGGTGAGGAACTGCTGGCGCGCGAGGAAGTGCGCCGGGCCTATCTCGAAGGCGGCCACTGAGGGCCGAGGAAACGGACATGGGTGTCATCTACCAGACCAACATCGTCGACTTTTTGCTGGTCACCGTCTTTCTCGGCGGCGGCGCCGCCTACCTGGTCGGGCGCGCCATAGCCTTAGCCTGGGCGCCGAAGCGACTGCTAGTCGTCTATACGGTGCTGCTCTCCGCCGCGGTGCGGTTTATTCACTACGCCCTGTTCCACGGCACGCTTCTGTCTTTGCAATACTTCGTCGTCGACCTGGTTGTGTTGGCGGTGTTGACCGCACTTGGCTACCGCATCACCCGCGCCGGTCAGATGGCCAGCCAGTATGGCTGGCTCTACCGGCGGGTTGGTCCGCTGGGCTGGCGCCGCCGTTCTCCGGCCGGGGACGGCGCGCCGGAGGGCGCTTAACTTTAGAAACGCTCGAAAGATTGCGCCTCCAGGGCGGGCACGATAATTTGAATTTTAGTGGGGGGATACGGACCCTGCTAAAGGCACGGTGCTTGAACGCACCAAGTACAGAAGGGACCAAAGCATGAGGAAAATGTTGAAGGCCGGCATTGCCCTGTCGTTTACCTTGGCGATGGCCGGTGTTGCTCGCGCTGACATTCTGATCGCAACTGCTGGCCCAATGACTGGCCAGTATGCCGCCTTCGGTGCGCAGCTCAAAGCCGGCGCCGAACAGGCGGTCGCCGACATCAATGCCGCCGGCGGCGTTCTCGGTCAGAAGCTCGTCCTCGAAGTGGGTGACGATGCTTGCGATCCGAAGCAGGCGGTGGCCGTTGCCAACCAGCTCGTCGCCAAGGGCGCCTTGCTCGTCGCCGGGCACTTCTGCTCCGGCTCGTCGATCCCGGCTTCGTCGGTCTATTCCGACGCCAACGTGGTGCAGATCTCGCCGGCGTCGACCAACCCGAATTACACCGACCAGCGTCCTGGCCCCGGCACGTTCCGCGTCTGCGGCCGTGACGACCAGCAGGGCCTGGTCGCTGGCCAGTTCCTGGCCGAGCACTTCAAGGACAAGAACATTGCGATCATCGACGACAAGAGCACCTATGGTAAGGGCCTTGCCGACCAGACCCGCAAGTTCATGAATGAAGCGGGGAAGAAGGAAGTCCTCGACGAATCCTACAACGCCGGTGAAAAGGACTACACCGCGCTCGTCTCCAAGCTGAAGGCCAACAACGTCGACGTGCTCTATGTCGGCGGTTATCACCCCGAAGCTGGTCTGATCAAGCGCCAGATGGTCGACCAGGGCATGAAGACGTTGCTCGTCTCCGGCGACGCGCTGGTGACCGACGAGTATTGGCAGATCACCGGCGACGCCGGCAACGGCACCTACATGACCTTCTCGCCGGATCCGCGCAAGAACCCGGAAGCCAAGCCGATCGTCGACGAGTTGCAGGCCGCCGGCCGCACGGCCGAGGGCTATTCGCTCTACACCTACGCCGCGGTGAAGATCTGGGTTGACGCCGTCACGGCCGCCGGCTCGACGGACTTCGACAAGGTCACCGCCGAAATGTACAAGACGACCTTCAACACGGTCCTCGGCAAGCTGAACTTCGACAAGAAGGGTGACGTCACCCTGCCCGGCTATGTCGTCTACGAGTGGAAGGATGGCAAGTACGACTACATGCAGATGTAGTCCTTGTCGCCTTGATCGCCCTTGCAGGCGGTGCAGGAACCCCGGCGGCGACGCCGGGGTTTTTGTTTGCCTTCCGGACGATGCGGTTGCAGTTTGACCGGCAAAAGACTTGGGAGTCCGAGGAGCCGCCGCCCGTGCCCGCCCGTGCCTGCATCGCCGCCTGTCTGATCGCCGCCGCCGGGTTCGCCGCCGCCGGGCCCGCCCGCGCCGATACGGTCATCGGCGTCGCCGCACCGATGTCGGGCAGCTTCGCCATGTTCGGCGACCAGATGCGCACCGGCGCCCAGCAGGCGGTCGACGACATCAACGCAGCCGGCGGCGTCAACGGCGCAGCGCTCGATTTGCAGGCGATGGACGACAAGTGCGATCCCAAGACCGCCGATGCCGTCGCCAACCAGCTTGCCGGCAAGGGCGCCGCCATGGTCGTCGGCCATCTTTGCCTGAGCGCCTCTCTGGCCGCGGCCTCGGTCTATGTCGCCACCCACATCATCGAGATCTCACCGGCCACGACCTGGCCGGACTACACCGACAAGCGCCCGGGTCCGGGCATCTACCGGCTGGCCGGCCGCGACGACCAGCAGGGCGTCATCGCCGGCGGGGCCATCGCCCACCGCTTCGCCGACAAGGCGGTGGCGGTGATCGATGACCGCAGCCCCTACGGCAAGCAGCTCGCCGACGCCACGCGGCGCGCCATGAACGCGGCCGGAAAGCGCGAGGCCTACACCGAGGAATACGATCCCGGCCAGCGCGATTTCACCGGCCTCGTCGAGCGCCTGCAGGCGGCCAATATCGGCGTGCTCTATATCGGCGGCTATCCGACCGAGGCGGGCCTCATCGCACGCCGGATCCGCGCCTCCGGGCTCGACACGGCGGTCGTCGGCCCCGACGCGCTGGTCACCAACGAATATCGCGACGTCGCCGGCGAAGCGGCCGAGGGCACGCTGGTCACCTTCGCGCCCGATGCACGCCGGAACCCCGCGGCGGCGACGGTCGTACAGGCGTTCCGCGCCAGCGGGATCGAGCCGGAAGGCTATGTCCTGCCAAGCTACGCCGCCGTCCAGGTCTGGGCCGAGGCGGCGAAGGCCGCCGGCACCAACGATCACGACGCCGTCGTCAAGGCGATGGATGGCGGCCGCTTCGCCACCGTCCTCGGCAAGCTCGGCTTCGACGCCAAGGGCGACATGTCGCTGCCCGGCTTCGTCCTCTACCAGTGGCACGATGGCCGCCTGGTCGAGGCTGGCCCCTGACCGCCGGAGGGAGGCGATCCCGGTGAAGAATCTCATCACCGATGTTCCGGGTCTGCGGGTCGGCAACGCCGACGACGCGCGGCTGAAATCGGGCGTCACCGTGGTAGTCTGCGACGAGCCGGCCGTCGCCTCGGGCCACGTCATGGGCGGCTATCCCGGCACGCGCGAGACCGACCTGCTGGCACCGGAGGACTCGGTGGGGGCCGTCGACGCGGTGGTGCTTTCCGGCGGCTCGGCCTTCGGCCTCGACGCCGCCACCGGCGTCATGCCGGCGCTGGCCGAGGCCGGCCGCGGCTTCGCCATCGGCAGCGCGCGCGTGCCCATCGTGCCGGCCGCCATTCTCTTCGATCTGCTCAACGGCGGCGACAAGAACTGGGGCAGCGTGACGCCCTATGCCGCCCTCGGCCGCGCCGCCTTCGATGCCGCCGCCGGCGACTTTGCGCTGGGCACCGCCGGTGCCGGGACCGGCGCCACCACGGTCAATCTCAAGGGCGGTCTCGGCTCGGCCTCCATGCGCCTCGACAACGGCGCCACCGTCGGCGCCCTCGTCGCGGTCAACGCCGTCGGCCAGGCAACCATCGGCGACGGCCCGCATTTCTGGGCGGCCGCCTTCGAGCGCGACGGCGAGTTCGGCGGTCTCGGCCCGCCCCCCGCCTACCCCGCCGCGGCAACCACGCTGCGCTACAAGGGGCTGGTCGAACGCGCCAGCACGACAATCGCGGTCGTCGCCACCGATGCCCGGCTCGACAAACCGCAGGCGAAGCGCTTCGCCACCATGAGCCATGACGGCTTCGCCCGCGCGCTGTGGCCATCGCACACGCCCTATGACGGCGACATCGTCTTCTCGCTCGCCACCGGTCGTCATGAAAATCCGGCGCCCGATCTGCTTGCCATCGGTGCCGCCGGCGCGGCGTGCATGGCCCGCGCCATCGCTCGCGCGGTCTACGAGGCGACGCCCGCGGCGGGCGATCTGCTGCCCACCTGGCGCGAGAAGTTCGGTTGAGCGTTTATTGCTCGCTACTTTCAGTAGAAGCGACAACTTATACTGCAGCTCAAAATAACACCGCCCCAGCCATCGCTGGCCGGGGCGGTGAAACCAGTGCGGTACGCAGTACCTATCCGCGAGGATGACTATGCCGCACCATGGTTAGCGGACGATTAATGCGACCGCGAAAATTTTCACATCACGCCGAACAGGGCGAGCACCAGCACCGCCTGCGCGAAGAAGCCGACCGCGAAGGCGAGCGTGCGCACGACGACAATGCCCATCGTATAGACCACGAGGTGGGCGAGCCGCGCGCCCAGAAATAGACCGCCGCCACCGTCGCTCCGGTCGAAATGTTCGAGCGCGTTCAGCATCAGCGCGAGGGGCGCGAACACCACCAGGTTCTCGACCGCGTTGTAATGTGCATCCTTCACGCGCTCGGCCCAGTCCGACTGCTTCGGCAGGTCGGGCCCCGGATTGGCAAAGGTCCCCATCAGGCCGCGTGTCCGGTCATCGCGGGGGAGTGCGCCACCCATGAGAATTGCGCCCGGCGGTCTTGCATGATACCGCCGAGCGCATGGACCGCCGAGTTCTGATTGCACCATCAATTCTGTCCGCCGATTTCTCCCGTCTCGGCGAGGAAGTGCACGCCATCGACGCCGCCGGCGCCGACTGGATCCATGTCGACGTCATGGACGGCCATTTCGTGCCCAACATCACCATCGGGCCGGGCGTGGTGAAGGCGATCCGGCCACATACGCAGAAGCCGCTCGACGTCCACCTGATGATCGCGCCGGCCGATCCCTACCTCGCCGCTTTCGCCGAGGCCGGCGCCGACCGCATGACCGTCCACGTCGAGGCCGGACCGCACCTCCACCGCTCGCTGCAGACGGTCCGCGCGCCTCGGCAAGAAGGCCGGCGTCGTGCTCAACCCCGGAACGCCGGCAAGCGCGCTCGCCTATGTCCTCGACCTCGTCGACCTCGTCCTGGTGATGAGCGTCAATCCGGGCTTCGGCGGCCAGTCGTTCATTGCCGACTCGCTCGCCAAGATCGCCGAGATCCGCGCCATGATCGGCGGCCGCGATATCGTCATCGAAGTCGACGGCGGCGTCACGACCGAGAATGCCCGCGCCATCGCCGAGGCCGGCGCCGACGTCCTGGTCACCGGCTCGGCCGTCTTCCGGGGCGGCGCCGACGCTTACAGGGACAATATCGCGGCGCTGAGGCGGGCCGCCGAAAGCATCGCGGTCTAGCCATGCGGCCGGCGCGCGCCATCGCCGCCGCCCTCCTCGCCATGACGCTCGCCTGCGGCTCGGCGCTGGCCGGCGACTATGCCGACCGTCGAGATCGTCGGTTTCTCGCCCGACGGCGACACCTTCGCCTTCGAGGAATACGGCGTGCAGGACGGCTCCGGCTTCCCCTATTCCAACATCTACGTCGTCGACACGGCCACCGACGGCTGGGTCGCCGGCACGCCGGTGCGCGTGCTGACTCAGACCGAGATGGCGCCTCTGGAGAAGACCCGCGCCGAGGCATACGCCAAGGCGCAGCCGGTCCTCGCCGCCCGGCAGGTCGGCACGCCCGGCAATCTCGTCGCCAGCAATCCGCCGACCGAGCTCTCCGCCGACCCGCATCACGTCGTCTTCCTGCCGCGCATCGTCGCGCCCATGGGCGGCGCCGCCTACGAGCTGGCGCTCACCGAGATCGAACTGCCGGCCGACAACTGCCCCGACATGGGCCAGCCCTTCCACGGCTTCCGCCTGACGCTGGCCGCCGCCGCCGGCGCCGCGCACACGCTCGCCAACGACACCGCCGATCCCGTCGAGCCGCCACTGCCCGCTCGGCTACGCCATCTCCGACGTGCTGACCTATTATCCGCCCGGCGGCCAGCCGGTGCTCGCCGCGATCCTGTCCATGTACACCGTCGGCTTCGAGGGGCCCGACCGCCGCTTCCTGGCGGTGACCGCGCCGCTGCCGCAATAGGCGCGGACAATCCGCATCAGCGTTGATTGTTAACAGCGCCGCCCTCTGCTAGACCGCGCCGTAACCCCGACAAAAACAGCAGGCTCCGCCGATGATCCCGCGCTATTCGCGCCCCGCCATGACGGCGATCTGGTCGCCCGAGACCAAGTTCCGCATCTGGTTCGAGATCGAGGCGCACGCCCTCGACGCCATGGCCGAGATCGGCGTGGTGCCGAAATCGGCGGCCGAGACCGTGTGGGCCAAGGGCCGCGACGCCACCTTCGACGTCGCCCGCATCGACGCCATCGAGGCCGAGACCCGGCACGACGTCATCGCCTTCCTCACCCATCTCGCCGAGATCGTCGGGCCGGACGCGCGCTTCGTCCATCAGGGGCTGACCTCGTCCGACATCCTCGACACCTGCTTCAACGTGCAGCTGATGCGCGCCGCCGACCTGCTCATCGCCGACATCGACGCGCTGCTGGCGGCGCTCCGCCGCCGCGCCTTCGAGCACAAGGACACCGTCACCATCGGCCGCAGCCACGGCATCCATGCCGAGCCGACCACCTTCGGCGTCAAGCTCGCCACCTTCTATGCCGAGTTCGCCCGCGCCCGCCGCCGCCTCTCCGCCGCCCGCGAGGAGGTCGCCACCGCGGCGCTGTCCGGCGCCGTCGGCACCTTCGCCAATGTCGACCCGCGCGTCGAGGACTACGTCGCCCGCGCCATGGGCCTGCGCCCCGAGCCGGTCTCCACCCAGGTGATCCCGCGCGACCGCCACGCCATGTATTTCGCCACCCTCGGCGTCGTCGCCTCCTCGGTCGAGCATCTGGCGACCGAGATCCGCCACCTGCAGCGCACCGAAGTGCGCGAGGCGGAGGAGTATTTCTCGCCGGGCCAGAAGGGCTCCTCGGCGATGCCGCACAAGCGCAACCCGGTGCTGTCGGAGAACCTGACCGGGCTCGCCCGCCTGGTGCGCTCCGCCGCGCTGCCGGCGATGGAAAACGTGGCGCTGTGGCACGAGCGCGACATCTCGCACTCCTCGGTCGAGCGGGTGATCGGCCCCGACGCAACCATCGCGCTCGATTTCGCCCTCGCCCGCCTCGCCGGCATGATCGACAAGCTGGTCGTCTATCCGGAGCGCATGCAGGCCAATCTCGACAGCCTCGGCGGCCTCATCCATTCGCAGCGCGTCATGCTGGCGCTGACCCAGAAGCAACGTCAGCCGCGAGGACGCCTACCGGCTGGTCCAGCGCAGCGCCATGCAGGCCTGGCAGGAAGGCAGCGACTTCCTGACGCTGTTGAAGAAAGACCCGGAAGTCATCTCAGGCGATTCCGGAATCGGAGCTGGAGGCGCTGTTCGACCTCGGCTACCACCTCAAGCACGTCGACACGATCTTCCACCGTGTCTTCGGCGAATTTGCACCCTAGAGCCGATCGTCAGCCGGCGTCGTTCCCGGTTCCCGCTAGCCGGCCTGCCCTGCCCAAGGTGAACCACAGCGCTGTCGCCGACATCCCGCACACGGCAATAGCAACGGTCATCGGATAGGCAGTGCCGTTCTGGGTCGCGGCGACCAGCCCGCTGACCAGAAAGGCGAAGCCGAACTGCAGAACGCCGATCAGCGACGATGCGCTGCCGAAACGGTGGCCGCTCTCCGCCATCGCGGCGGCCGCCGCATTGGCGCCGATGAAGCCAAGCGTGCCGATGGCGATCCACAGGGGCACGAGCAGCGCGACCAGGCTGTTGGTCGGCACGACCGCAACCGTCGCGATCCCGGCGGCCGCGTTCACCACCAGCGCCACACCAAGCAGGAATTCGGGGCGGCTGCGCCGCAACGCCATCCGGTTGGCCTGCGCGGATACGATCAGTGCGCAGGCGATCAGCGCGAACAGCCAGCCATAGGTCTGCGCGCTCGCCCCGTGCAGATTGATGAAGACGAAGGGCGAACCGGTGATGAAGGCGAACATGCAGGCCTGCGCGAAGCCGCCGACGACCGCCGGCACGACGAAGCCGGGATGCATCATCAACCCCGTCCATGTCCGCAGGATCGCGGCGGGGCTTTCGATCCGGCGCTTGTCGGGCGAGAGCGTCTCCGGAACGAAGAACCAGACAAGCCCGGCGCATACAAGCCCGAAGGCCAGCATCACGATGAAGATCGCCTGCCAGTCGGCATAGGTGACGATGATGCCCCCAAGGATGGGGGCAAGGATGGGCCCGAGCGTGCCGACGATCATGAGAAGCGACAGGGCGCGCGCGCTCTCGCGTGTATCGAACAGATCGCTGACGATCGCCCGTCCGATGACCATGCCGGCACACCCGCCGATCGCCTGAATGAACCGAAATGCGGTGAAGGTCGCGATATTCGTGGCCAGCAGGCAGAAGACCGTCGCCACGCCGTAGAGGCCGATGCCGGCAAGCAGAGGACCGCGCCGGCCGAAACGGTCGGTGAGCGGCCCGTAGAAGGCCTGCCCCACCGCCAGCCCGAGAAAGAACACCGACAGCGTTCCCTCGATGCTCCCTTCGGCGACGCCGAAATGCTCGGCCATCAGATGAAAGCTCGGCAGGTACATGTCGGTGGCGAGCGGCGCGAAGGCGCCCAGCATCCCCAGGATTGCGACGATGATAGCCGTCGGCACCATCATTCTGCCCGTCGTTACGGACCGCGCCATCACCCATTCCCGTTGCCAATGTCCCCCGCCGGAGCGGAGCATGACCACTACACCGTCATACCAACCAGACTGCGCACACAGGCACGCCCCGGCGGCAGCAGGCCGCCGGGTGCATGTCCGGTCGCGCCTATGGCTTGCGGGCCGCCCGCAGCAGTTCGGCGGCGCCGGCCGTCAGATAGGCCTGGTCGCTGCCGAGCGGAATGAAGCGATAGCCGAAATCGCGATAAGCCCGCGCCTGCTCCGCCGTCGCCGCATAGATGCCGGCGACCTTGCCGGCCGCCGCGGCGCGCTCCGCGATGTGCTTGACCGGCCCGTCGACCGAGATATCGCCCGGGCCGACCTGGCGGCCCGCCGACAGCGATACCGAGAGGTCGAACGGGCCGACGAAAACGCCGTCGATGCCGTCTACCGCCAGGATCGCGTCGAGCGCATCGAGCGCCCGCACCGTCTCGATCATCGCCAGGGTGACGCAGTTCTGATTGGCGCTGGTCAGGTACGCCAGCGGCTGATCGATGCCTTTCAGCGTCATCGCCCGCGTCGGCCCCCAGCTTCTCTCGCCGAGCGGCGGATATTTGGTGGCCGCCGCCAGCAGGCGCGCCTCCTCGACCGAATTGATCATCGGCGCGATGATCGCCTCGGCCCCCATATCGAGCGCGCGGCTGGCGGTGGCGTCGTCGCCGAGCGCGACGCGCACCGCCGACGGCCTGCCGGCAAGCGCAATGGCGCCGATGCCGGCCATCACAGAGCGGGTGTCGAGCAGGCCGTGCTGCAAATCCAGCACGACACAATCAAATCCCGAGCGGGCAATCGTTTCTGCAACCAGCGGCTCGGGTATCGTCACCCAGCCGCAATAGATGGTCTCGCCGTTGCGCAAGCGCCCGGCGAGAGATGGCATGGACATGTGTCTCAGGTTTTCTCTGTACGCACCTGTTCCTTCGCCCGCGCCAGCAACTCGTCCATGGTGCGGCGGATCTGGTGGTCGGACTGGCTCACGCCGGCCTCGTCGAAATCCTCGCGGATCTTGCGAAAGACGTCCTCGTGCCCCGCATGCTCGAGGTCCGAAGCGACCACAACCTTGGCATATTCCAGGGCATCATCGCCCGACTTGCCGAGCAGCGCCGCTGCCCACAGGCCGAGCAGCTTGTTGCGTCGGGCATAAGCCTTGAACTGAAGCTCGGCATCGTGAGCGAACATGCTCTCGAAGGCATCCTCACGTCTGTCGAAAGTCGTCATTTTCTTGCGGCTCCGGCTACCGGTAAGGGCGGACTTGCATATCCACAGGCATAGCCTAAATCAACGTCGTCGGCGACCCAACCGTCCGGGCAGCAATTCCGTCGATCGGGATGGCTCATTGTGGATTCCGGGCCGATCGCATAAGGTCGCCGCGCGGCATCGTTCGGCCGCTTGAGTTGGGCGCAGGTTGTTGTCGTATAACGTATTTTTCGCCTGGGACCCCGTCTGATGGATTTTCACAAACCGCGGTATGTGCCCATGAACCGGCGTCGGCGTATCTATGAAGGCAAGAGCAAGATTTTGTTCGAGGGTCCCGAGCCTGGCACCCTGGTGCAGTTCTTCAAGGACGACGCCACCGCCTTCAACAAGAAAAAGCACGAGATCGTCGACGGCAAGGGCGTCCTCAACAACCGCATCTCCGAGCACATCTTCACCCACCTCAACCGGATGGGCATCCCGACGCACTTCGTGCGCCGGCTGAACATGCGCGAGCAGCTCATCCGCGAGGTCGAGATCATTCCGCTCGAGGTGGTGGTCCGCAACATCGCCGCCGGCTCGCTGTCCAAGCGTCTCGGCATCGACGAAGGCACGGTGCTGCCGCGCTCGATCATCGAGTTCTATTACAAGAGCAACGAACTCGAAGACCCGATGGTCTCCGAGGAACACATCACCGCCTTCGGCTGGGCGAGCCCGCAGGAGATCGACGACATCATGGCGCTCGCCATCCGCGTCAACGATTTCCTCTCCGGCCTCTTCCTCGGCGCCGGCATCCAGCTCGTCGATTTCAAGATCGAGTGCGGGCGGCTGTGGGAAAACGAGATGATGCGGATCGTCGTTGCCGACGAGATCTCGCCCGATTCCTGTCGCCTGTGGGACGTGCAGACCAAGAACAAGCTCGACAAGGACCGCTTCCGCCGCGACATGGGCGGGCTGGTCGAGGCCTATCAGGAGGTCGCGCGTCGCCTGGGCATCCTGATCGAGCAGGACCGCCCCAAGGGCAGTGGCCCGGTGCTGGTGCAGTAAAAGCGGGCGCGCTTGCCATGAAGGCCCGTCTCACCGTCACGCTGAAATCCGGCGTCCTCGACCCGCAGGGCAAGGCGATCGAGGGGGCGCTGGCCGCGCTCGGCTTTGCCGGCGTCAACGGCGTCCGCCAGGGCAAGGTCTTCGACATCGACCTGGCCGAAGCCGACCCGGCGAAGGCAGAGGCGACGCTGAAGGAAATGGGCGAAAAGCTCCTTGCCAACATGGTGATCGAGGATTACCGCGTCGAGTTGGTCTAGCCGACCCGGCGGGCGACCGCCTGCCCCGCCTTTCGCCGTATTTGCCCGCCAGAAACCGGTCCACGGCAGCAGCAAGAATACCAAGGACCATGCGCCCGTTTGCCTGTCTCATTGCATTCCTCCTCCTGGCGCCCGCCGCCTATGCCAAACCACCGCGCGTGAACGGCGTCGCCTGGATCGGCGGCCTCGAGCTGCGTTTCGATGCCAATCGCTGGGACGTGAACGGCGCCGACGACGCGTATGACGTCTTTTGCAAGACGGCCGGCTGCGCCCACACGGCGATCTCGATTGACATCTCGGACGACGTCAATGCCTGCACGCCCGATGCACTGACATTCAAGGATGCCGACGGCGCGTCATCGGCGCCCATCGACAAGTTCAGCCATGCCGGCCTGACCTTCCTGATTTCCGAGGGCGATTTCGGCTGCGCAAACCTCTCCGGCGGGCCGGTACGCGCCTGCACCAGCCATGGCGGCAAGGCCTACCTGTTCGACGCGCCGGGCCAGCGCTGCCAGACGGAATACAAGGCGAGCGAGCGGGTCGACGAAATCCTGCAAGGCCTGCGGCCGCGATGAGCCGCCCGCGGCCGACCGGCAGCGGCCGGCTTTTTGCCGGAATAGTCCGCTCCAGCGTCACCCTGCCCCTTCCCAACGCCGCAGAATCGGCTATGCGTGGGGCTCCGCGGCGCTCCCTTCAGCGCGGCCTCGGAACAGCGGACCGACGCCCGTGAAATCTGCCCTGGTCATCTTTCCCGGCTCCAACCGCGACCGCGACATGATCGCGGCCCTGGAGAAGATCACCGGCAGCCGCCCGACGATCGTCTGGCACGCCGACGACACCTTGCCGGACGCCGATCTGATCGTGCTCCCCGGCGGCTTCTCCTATGGCGACTACCTGCGCTCCGGCGCCATCGCCGCCCGCGCCCCGGTGATGCGCCCGCTGGCCGAGCGCGCCGCGGCCGGCGTGCCGGTGCTCGGCATCTGCAACGGCTTCCAGATCCTGTGCGAGGCCGGGCTGCTCCCCGGCGTGCTGATGCGCAATGCCAGCCTGCGTTTCGTCTGCCGCGAGGTGCATCTTGGCGTCGAGACCACCGACTCGCTGTTCACCAACCGGTATCGCAAGGGCCAGGTGTTGCGCTGTCCGGTCGCCCACGGCGACGGCAACTACCGCTGCGACGACGAGACGCTGAAGCGCCTGAACGGCGACGACCGGGTCGCCTTCCGCTATGTCGACGCGGGGGGCCGGCACAGCGCGGGCTCCAATCCCAACGGCTCCATCGACGATATCGCCGGCATCCTCAACGAAGGCCGCAACGTGCTCGGCATGATGCCGCATCCGGAAGACCTGATCGAAGACCTGCAGGGCGGCACCGACGGCCGCGGCCTGTTCGAAAGCGTCGTCGGCGCACTGGCGGCCGCAGCATGATCCCGCGCACCACGCTTTTTGCCGGCATCGCGCTGGCCGCCCTGACCGCCCTCTCCGGCTGCCAGATGGCCGGCGGTGGTGGCGGCGGCGGCGGTGGCGTCGATGTTTCGAACGAGGCCTACACCCTGTCGGTGCAGCTTGCCGACACCATCGGCCGCTGCTGGTTCGCCCCGGGCGAGACCGCGTTTGCCGGCTACGTCTACACGCCCGAGCGCAATGCCGGTGTGTCGCGCATCCTGATCGTCCGCAAGGACCAGCCCACCGGCCTGCCGGCGCTGGTCATCCAGGCGACCGGTGGCGCCAGCGCCAACGTTTACGGCCCGCTGGCCGACTCGGCCAACGGCGCCCGCGTCCGGGGCGACATCGCGCGCTGGGCCAAGGGCGGGACGAGCTGCACGTGAACGCGCCGGTTCCGATCACCCCAGACCTGATTGCCGCCCACGGGCTGAAGCCGGACGAGTATCAGCGCATCCTCGCCCTCATCGGCCGCGAGCCGAGCCTGACCGAGCTCGGCATCTTCTCGGCCATGTGGAACGAGCACTGCTCGTACAAGTCGTCGAAGACCTGGCTCCGCCACCTGCCGACCAGCGGTCCGCGGGTCATCTGCGGCCCCGGCGAGAATGCCGGCGTCGTCGACATCGGCGACGGCGAGGCGGTCATCTTCAAGATGGAGAGCCATAACCACCCCTCCTATATCGAGCCCTATCAGGGCGCGGCGACCGGGGTCGGCGGCATCCTGCGCGACGTCTTCACCATGGGCGCCCGGCCGATCGCTTCGATGAATGCGCTGCGCTTCGGCGCGCCGGAGCATCCCAAGACCCGCCATCTGGTTGCCGGCGTGGTGTCCGGCGTCGGCGGCTACGGCAATTCCTTCGGCGTGCCCACCGTCGGCGGCGAGGTCGGTTTTCATAGCGGCTACAACGGCAACATCCTGGTCAATGCCTTCGCCGCCGGCATCGCCAGGACCGACGCCATCTTCTATTCGCGCGCCTCCGGCGTCGGCCTGCCCGTCGTCTATCTCGGCTCCAAGACCGGCCGCGACGGCATCCACGGCGCCTCCATGGCCTCCGCCGTCTTCGACGACGACAGCCACGAGAAGCGCCCGACCGTGCAGGTCGGCGATCCCTTCTCCGAGAAGCTGCTGCTCGAAGCCTGCCTCGAACTGATGGCGTCGGGCGCCGTCGTGGCGATCCAGGACATGGGCGCCGCGGGCCTCACCTCCTCGGCCGTCGAGATGGGCGCCAAGGGCGATCTCGGCATCGAGCTCGACCTCGACAAGGTGCCCTGCCGCGAGACCGGCATGAGCGCCTACGAGATGATGCTGTCGGAGAGCCAGGAGCGCATGCTGATGGTGCTCCGCCCCGAGAAGGAGCCCGAGGCCGAGGCGATCTTCCGCAAATGGGGCCTCGACTTCGCCATCGTCGGCCGGACCACGGACGATCTCCGCTTCCGCATCCTCCACAAGGGCAAGGTGGAAGCCGACCTGCCGATCAAGGAGTTGGGCGACCAGGCGCCGCGCTACGACCGGCCGCATGTCGCGCCCCCCGCCCCGGCGCCGCTCGACCCCAAAACGATTCCCGCTTCAAGGGATTGCGGCGAAGACCTGATTCGGATTCTGAGCGCGCCGGACATGAGCTCGCGCCGCTGGGTGTGGGAGCAATACGACACGCTCATCGGCGGCGACACGATCGAGCGCCCCGGCGGCGACGCCGGCGTCGTGCGCGTCGGCAACAGCGGCAAGGGCCTCGCCTTCTCGCTCGACGTGACACCGCGCTACTGCGCCGCCAATCCGCACGAGGGCGGCAAGCAGGCGGTCGCCGAGTGCTGGCGCAACCTGACCGCCGTCGGCGCCGAGCCGCTGGCGATCACCGACAACCTCAATTTCGGCAATCCCGAGAAGCCCGAGATCATGGGCGAACTGGTCGCCGCCATCAAAGGCATCGCCGAGGCCTGCAAGGCGCTGGCCTTCCCGGTCGTCTCCGGCAATGTCTCGCTCTACAACGAGACCAACGGTGCGGCGATCCCGCCGACGCCCTGCATCGGCGGCGTCGGACTGGTCGCGGACGTCACCCGCATCGCCCGTATCGCCTTTGCCCGCGAAGGCGACGCCATTCTGCTCATCGGCGCGCCAGTCAGCTGGGGAACCCATCTCGGCCGTTCGATCTGGCTCAAGGAAATCGCCGGCCGCGAGGACGGTCCGCCGCCGCCGGTCGATCTCGATCATGAGAAGCGCGTCGGCGACCTCGTCCGTGGCCTGATCCGCGACGGAATCGCCACCGCCGTCCATGATTGCTCCGACGGCGGCCTTGCCGTGGCGCTGGCCGAGATGGCCATGGCCTCGGGCATCGGCGCCACCGTCAGCCGGCTGAACGACGTCTCGCCGGTGGGGACCTTCTTCGGCGAGGATCAGGGCCGCTATGTCGTCACCGTCCGCGAGGACGATCTCGAGCGCGTCTGGGAGCGCACCGGCAAGGCCGTCTACACCCCCGGCACGGTGTTCGCACCGTGGATCGGCAAGACCGGCGGCACCGAACTGAAACTCGGCGCAGCGGCCGCCATCCCTATTGCAAAGCTCGCCCAAGCCTATGAGACTTGGTTTCCGGACTACATGGCCGGCGGCGCCACGTGATCCCGCTGACGGCCGGCAAGGAGGCCGACCATGGCGATGAACGCCAACGACATCGAGGTCCTGATCAAGGCCGCGTTGCCCGATGCGCGGATCGTCATCCGCGATCTTGCCGGTGACGGCGATCACTACGCCGCCGAAGTGGTCTCCGAGGCATTCCGGGGAAAGAGCCGGGTGCAGCAGCACCAGCTTGTTTATGACGCGCTGAAGGGGAAGATGGGGGGCGTGTTGCACGCGCTCGCCCTGCAGACGAGCGCCCCCGACTAAACTCGGTCCCGACCACGATGGATGCGCCCGCCACCGGCATCCGCATCATCCCGCCGCTCGTCTTCCTGGCGATGTTCCTGCTTGCCTGGGGCGTTCACTGGCTGTCGCCCCTCAGCTTGGGTCTGCCGTTCTGGCCGCGGGTGGTCGTCGGCCTGATCGTGACGCTCGCCACCCTCGCCGCCTTCCTGCACCTGCTTCTCGCCTTCCGCCGCGTCGGCGCCGCCTATGAGACAATCAGCCTGCCCAAGACGCTGGTCACCGGCGGGCTTTACCGCTGGTCGCGCAATCCCGGCTATGTCGACCTCGTCGTGCTCGGCATCGGGATTGCCATCGCCTTCGACAATATGTGGGTCATCTTTCTCATGATCCCGGCGATCGTCATCGTCCGCCAGGAGGCGATCCTCAAGGAGGAAGCGCTGCTGGAGGCGGCATTCGGCGCGGAATACCGCCAATACAAGGCGCGCGTCCGCCGCTGGATCTAGAGCTGGACGGGAGCATGGAATTCCGCTTTTCGCCGCCGACCGGCAATTGCCTTTTCCAGTGCTGCATTGCCGAACGCCTGTCTGCTCCCTATCATTGTTCCAAACGCGGCCGCTGGTGGCCGCCACACGATCGGAGACTCGGATGAGCGACGTCAGCGCCTGGATCGACAACGCGGTGAAGACCAACGATGTCGTCCTGTTCATGAAGGGGACGCCCACCTTCCCGCAATGCGGCTTTTCAGGCCAGGTGGTGCAGATCCTCGACTACCTCGGCGTCGAGTACAAAGGCATCAACGTTCTGGAGAACGCCGACATCCGCCAGGGCATCAAGGACTATTCCAACTGGCCGACAATTCCGCAGCTCTACGTCAAGGGCGAGTTCGTCGGCGGCTGCGACATCATCCGCGAGATGTTCCAGGCGGGCGAGCTGCAGCCGCTGCTGAGCGGAAAGGGCATCGCCTTGGCCGCACCTGCGGGCCAGACCGCCTGATCCGGCCGCGGCCTGCCCATGGTCGCAGCCCTCGCCATCGCCACGCTGATCGATCTGGCGCTCGCCGCACTGCTTGTCGGCGTGTCCGGCTTCATTCTCGAAGGCGTCAACAATACCGGGCCAGAGATGCCGACCGCGGCGCTGCTGGTCGGCTTCATCGTCTTTGCCGTCGCCGCACCGCTTGTCGCCTGGGCGATGCGCGCCCGCGCTGTCCGTTCCGGGCCGGTCCTGGCGCTCGCCTACGCGCCGATCGTCATCGCCGCCGCCACCCTGCTGCTTGAGCCGGCCTTCGCCGGCTGACGCATGCGAAAAAGGCCGCCCCGGAGGCGGCCTTTCTAATTCCGTGGGTGGCGCGTCGGCGGCTTAGCGCGAGTAGAACTCGACCACCAGATGCGGCTCCATGTGCACCGGATAGGGCACGTCGGCGAGGCCGGGCACGCGCGTGAAGGTCGCGATCATCTTGTTGTGGTCGACGTGGACGTATTCGGGCACGTCGCGCTCGGCCAGCTCGGAGGCTTCCAGAACCAGCGCCAGCTGCTTGGAGGCGTCCTTCACCTCGATCACGTCGCCCGGCTGGCAGCGATAGCTGGGGATGTTCACCCGCTTGCCGTTCACCTTGATGTGGCCGTGGTTGACGAACTGGCGGGCGGCGAACACGGTCGGCACGAACTTGGCGCGATAGATGATCGCGTCGAGCCGGCTCTCGAGCAGGCCGACCAGATGCTCCGAGGTATCGCCGGTGCGCCGGTTGGCCTCGTAATAGATGTTCTTGAACTGCTTCTCGGAAATGTTGCCGTAGTAGCCCTTGAGCTTCTGCTTGGCGCGGAGCTGGGTGCCGAAGTCGGACACCTTGCCCTTGCGCCGCTGGCCGTGCTGGCCGGGGCCGTACTCGCGGCGGTTCACCGGGCTCTTCGCCCGCCCCCAGATGTTCTGGCCGTGGCGGCGATCGATCTTGTATTTCGCCGGTGCGCGCTTCGTCATCGCATAATCCCTTCATCAAGCGGGGTTAAGCGCCCTCCTCTGCCGGCCCTTCGAGGGCCCGCCGACAGGAGCAAAGGGTAAGCGTCCCTTTGACCCCACGGGTCGCATGCAAATAGCCGCGTCCAGCCGCAAAGCCGGAACGCGGGCGGCAGGGTCATAACGGGCCGTTGCCTTCGTGTCAAACCGGCGCGTGGCCGTCCGCCAGGCCGATCTCCGCCAGCACCGGCGTCAGCGCCGCCGGCCAGGCCTTGCCGGACGTCAGCCGTGCCTCGCCGCCGCCGGGGCCCGCATGGGCGGCGGCGCCGAGCACCACGGCGGCGCGGCGCGCGATCGCCGGGGCCGGATCGACCCAGGTGACCGGCCACGGCGCCAACCGCGCGAACCCATCCGCCAGGAACGGGTAATGGGTGCAGGCGAGCACCACGACATCGGTGCGCGCGTCGCCGCTCTCGACGAAGGCAGGGGCGATCTCGGCCAGGATCGCCGCATCGTCCACCGGATCGCCGCGCATATGGGCTTCGGCCAGCGGCGCCAGCCGCGCCGAGCCGACCAGCGCGACGGCGCAATGGCCGGCAAAGTCGCGGATCAAGGCACGGGTATAGTCGCGCTGGATGGTGCCGGGGGTGGCCAGCACGCTGATCAGCCCGGAGCGCGTCTGCTCGGCCGCCGGCTTGATCGCCGGCACCGTGCCGACGATCGGCAGGGAAAAGCGGGCGCGAAGCGGCGGCAGGACCAGCGTCGAGGCGGTGTTGCAGGCGATCACCACCGCGTCGGGACCGTGGCGCGCGATGAGGTCGCCGACCAGCGCCACCACATGGTCGGTCAGCGCCCCCTCCTGCCAGTCGCCATAGGGAAAGCCGGCATCGTCGGCGACATAGTCGATCGCCGCGCCGGGCAGCACGCGGCGAATCTCGCGGGCAACCGACAGGCCGCCGATGCCCGAATCGAAAACCAGCAGCTTCACCTGGCGCCCTCGTCGTCCGCGGTACGCTCGGTACTCACCGTGCCGTCGGGGAACACATGCGGCCGCGTCGGGCGCCGGTCGAGCGCCGCGATCATGCCGCGCAGCGTGCGCACCTCCTGTTCGCTCAGGCCCGCCCGCTGCAGCATGGCGCGCAGCGCCAGCACCATATGGCCGCGCTTCTCCGGCGGCCGGAAGAAGCCGGCCCGGTCGAGCGCCCCTTCCAGGTGCTCGAACATGCGCACCAGGTTCTCCTTGGCGGCGGGCGCCGCCACCTCGCTCGCAAACGGCACGCTTGTCCCCTCGTCGGCGAAGCCCGACAGGCGCCACTCATAGGCGACCACGATCACCGCCTGGGCGATATTGAGCGAGGAGAAGGTCGGATCGACCGGCAGCGTCAGGATGGCGTCAGCGAGCGCCACTTCCTCATTGGTGAGGCCGCTGCGCTCGCGGCCGAAGAGGATGCCGACCCGCGTGCCCGCGGAGATGTGCGCCCGCATGGCGGCCGCGGCTGCACGCGGACCGAGCACCTCCTTGGCGACCTCGCGCGAGCGGGCGGTGGTGGCCAGGAGAAAGCCGAGGTCGGCGACCGCCTCCTCGACCGTGGCGAAGACTCTGGCCGTTTCGATCACCGGCGCGCGGCTCGCCGCGGCGGTGGCCTTCTCGTTCGGCCAACCCTCGCGCGGATTGACGATGCGCAGGTCCTTGAGGCCGAAATTGGCCATGGCGCGGGCGGCCGTGCCGATGTTCTCGCCGAGCTGCGGCGCCACCAGGACGACGGCCGGCCCAACGGATTCCAGTGGATTGGCGGGGTGTTCAGGCATGGTGGGCGCTAACTAGCGCATTCTGTCGCCAAGCGGAATTGCGGCCTTCCCGACACCGGAACGATCGGCCGACCCGGTTCGCTGTAGAATGAGGGCGTCCGAGTCCCGGCAAAGGAGGCCCATCATGACCAACACGTCCATGACATTGCCTGCCATCGCCCAGGTGCGCGAGCACTGGGGCTGGTTTCTTGCGCTCGGTATCGTCTTCATCGTCGGCGGCGTCTTCGCCATTGCAGCGCCGGCGTTCGCCAGCCTCGCCGTCGCCATCGCGCTTGGCTGGGCCTTCATTTTCGTCGGCGCGATCCAGACGATCCACGCCTGGCGCATACGCGGCTGGGGCGGCTTCATCTGGCAGCTGATCATCGGCCTGGTCGTGCTGGTCGGCGGCATCGCCATGCTGATCAACCCGATCGTCGCCGCCGTCACCCTGACGCTGCTCATCGGCGCCATGTTTCTGGCCAAGGGCATCCTGCAGATCGGCTTCGCCCTGCGTTATCGGCCGCACACCGGCTGGGGCTGGATCCTGGCGGCCGGCATCCTCGCCGTCGTCGTTGCGCTGATGATCATCTTCTCCTGGCCCTTCTCCGGCCTGTGGGTGCCCGGCACGCTCGCCGGCATCTCGTTCATCTTCAGCGGCTGGAGCTACATCATGATCGCCATGGCCGGGCGGCGGCTGGCGTCAGCGTAGTCGCCGCGTGCTAGGATCATGGCGTCCGTCGGGGTCGCCGGCCGGCGGCCCCCACGGCCAGTGGGGGAAGATCAGCCATGACTGCCTACAATGTCGTGCGGTTTCGTGTGAAACCCGGTCAGGAGAAGGCGTTCCTGGACCATCACCGGGTGTTCCATGCCAGTGAACTCACCGGATTCCGCAAGGGAGCCCTGATCGAGACGGGCGAGCGGAGCTACTGCCTCATCGGCGAATGGAACTCGATGGACGACATCGTCAGGGCCCGCCCGAAGATGATCGCCAGTCTCGACGGCATGCGCGACTTGCTGGAGGATCTCGGCGGTGATCTGGGTGTCACCGATCCGGTTTCAGGCGACGCAGTTCTTGTACTGACCTAACGGCTTCCGGCCGTTTCCTCACGTTGACGAGCTGCGGTGGCTACTGCCACTATCGCGGGCACGATGAACGTCGTGCCCGCTTTCGTTGTGATCATGCTGCTGTCCGCCGGCACGGCGCTGGCCGCCTGCGGCGACGACGACGATCCCGGCCCGCGGGGCCCGGACGGACAATGCGTCAGCTGGTGCGAGCTGGAGAAGGCTTGCGGCGGCAAAGCGGCGCCGAAATGCGGACGTGAGAATCCGAGCCGCATCCTTCTGACGTTGTGGGCGTTCGCAAAAGGCGATCCGTCCCTGCCTCCGTGTCGCGGCTGCGGCTGCAAGGGCGGACCGGGCTACCGAGACCGCGATGGCCACTGCGTCGGCTGGGACCGGCTGGAGAAAACCTGCGGTTCGCCGCCGACGTCGCGCTGCCGGGCGGAAATCGTCGACGTTTCGGCCGCCGAGGTCACGCGGGCGCAGGCGGCCTACGCGGAGCACCTCAGGAACTGTCGGAAATCGCCTTAGCGGCAGTCTTGGCGGGCGTGGCAACGGCTGATATAGCCACGCCCACCTTTCCCCCGCCTCTTCCAGTCAAGACCGAAGGTTTCCCGCCCATGGCCAAAATCAAGGTTGCCAACCCCGTCGTCGAAATGGACGGCGACGAGATGACCCGCATCATCTGGCAGCTGATCAAGGACAAGCTGATCCGCCCCTATCTCGATGTCGACCTGCTCTATTTCGACCTGTCGATCGAGAACCGGGACTTGACCGACGACCAGGTGACGATCGACGCGGCCGAGGCGACCAAGAAGCACGGCGTCGGCATCAAATGCGCCACCATCACCCCCGACGAGGCGCGGGTGAAGGAATTCAACCTCAAGAAGATGTGGCGATCGCCGAACGGCACCATCCGCAACATTCTCGGCGGCGTCATCTTCCGCGAGCCGATCATCTGCAGGAACGTGCCCCGCCTGGTGCCCGGCTGGACCCAGCCCATCGTCGTCGGCCGTCATGCCTTCGGCGACCAGTACCGCGCCACCGACTTCCGCTTTCCCGGCAAGGGCAAGCTGACCATCAAGTTCACCGGCGATGACGGCACCGTCATCGAGCACGAGGTCTTCGATGCCCCCGGCTCCGGCGTCGCCATGGCCATGTACAACCTCGACGCGTCGATCCGCGATTTCGCCCGCGCCTCGATGAACTACGCCCTAGCGCGCAAATATCCGCTCTACCTGTCGACCAAGAACACCATCCTCAAGGCCTATGACGGGCGCTTCAAGGATCTCTTCCAGGAGGTCTTCGAGGCAGACTTCGCCGACAAGTTCAAGGCGGCGGGCATCACCTACGAGCACCGGCTGATCGACGACATGGTCGCCGCCTCGCTCAAGTGGTCCGGCGGCTATATCTGGGCGTGCAAGAACTATGACGGCGACGTCCAGTCCGACACCGTCGCCCAGGGCTTCGGCTCGCTCGGCCTGATGACCTCGGTGCTCGCCACCCCCGACGGCAAGACGGTGGAGGCGGAAGCCGCCCACGGCACCGTCACCCGCCACTACCGCGAACACCAGAAGGGCAACGCGACCTCGACCAATTCGATCGCCTCGATCTTCGCCTGGACCCGCGGCCTCGCCCATCGCGCCAAGCTCGACGCCAATGCCGAGCTCGCCCGCTTCGCCGAGACGCTGGAGAAGGTCTGCGTCGCCACCGTCGAGAGCGGCTTCATGACCAAGGACCTGGCGCTGCTCGTCGGCCCCGACCAGAAGTGGCTGACCACCGAAGGCTTCCTCGACAAGGTCGACGAGAACCTGAAGAAAGCGATGGCCTGAGCCTCAGCGCGGCCGTCCATCATCTGAGCTTTGAGCGGCGCGCCATCGGCGCGCCGTTCGCTTGTCATGGCGTCGGCGCATACTATCTTAAGCGGAGGGGCCTCCATTTGCCTCCGCGATCGTTCCTTTCCTCACCACGGACATTATCCATGCGCTATCAGCCTCTCGGCCGTACGGGCCTGCTCGTATCCGAACTCTGCCTCGGCACCATGACCTTCGGCGGTCGCGGCGGCATCTGGACCAATATCGGCGAGGTCGACCAGCCGACGGCCAATGCGCTGCTCGCCCGTGCGCTCGATGCCGGCATCAATTTCATCGACACGGCGGACGTCTATTCCGAAGGCCTGTCGGAGGAGATCACCGGCCGGGCGATGGCCAATTCCGGCCGCCCGCGCACCGATTTCGTCCTCGCCACCAAGGTCCACGGCCTCACCGGCAAAGGCCCCAACGACCGCGGCTCGTCGCGCGGCCACATCATGGATGCAGTCAAGGCGAGCCTGAAGCGGCTCGGCACCGACTACATCGACCTCTATCAGATCCACGGCCAGGACGTGCTCGCCCCGGTCGAGGAGACGGTGCGCGCGCTCGATGACCTCGTGCGCCAGGGCCATGTGCGCTATGTCGGCTGCTCCAACTGGGCCGCCTGGAAGATCATGCAGGCGCTCGGGCTTGCCGACAGCCACGGCTGGGCCCGCTTCGCCTCGCTGCAGGCCTTCTACACCATTGCCAGCCGCGACCTGGAGCGCGAGATCGCCCCGCTGCTCAAGGATCAAGGCGTCGGGCTGATGGTGTGGAGCCCGCTTGCCGGCGGCCTGCTCTCCGGCAAGTACAGCCGCGACGGCAAGGGGCCGGACGGCGCCCGCCGCGTCACCTTCGATTTCCCGATCGTCGACAAGGACCGCGCCTTCGCCTGCATCGACGCCATGCGGCCGATCGCCGAAGCGCACGGCGTTTCGGTGGCGCGTGTCGCCATCGCCTGGCTGCTGCACCAGCCCTTCGTCACCACGGTGATCGTCGGCGCCCGCGGCATCGACCAGCTCGACGACAACATCGCCGCCGTCGACATCCGCCTCACGCCCGAGGAACTGGCGACCCTCGACGCGGTCAGCGCGCTGCCGCCGGAATATCCCGGCTGGATGATCGCGCGGCAGAACGACGGCCGCCTGCCGGGCTGACGCCGGCCCTTCTTTCGACGGGTTTTTCGCGCACGGGAAAGCTCTCCATCGGAGTCGCCCCGTGCGTCACTTCTTCCGCATCGCCCGTCTCGCCGGTCTGCTGCTGCTGGCGCTGGTGATCGTCGCCTTCGCCCTCAACACGAACCTGCTGGCGCCTTCGCCCGCGACCAGACCGCTGACCATTGCCCATCGCGGCCTCGGCCAGACCTTCCACCGCGAGGGGATCACCGGTGACACCTGCACGGCGGCGCGCATCTTTCCGCCGGAGCACCCCTACCTGGAGAACACCGTCGCCGGCTTCGCCGCGGCCTTCGCCGCCGGGGCGGACATGGTCGAGTTCGACGTCCACCCGACGACCGACGGCCATTTCGTCGTCTTCCACGACTGGACGCTCGACTGCCGCACCGACGGGCACGGCGCCACCCGCGACCACGCGCTGGCCGAGCTGAAGGCGCTCGACATCGGCTATGGCTACACCGCCGACGGCGGCAGGACCTTTCCATTTCGCGGGCTCGGCATCGGCCTGATGCCGACGCTCGACGACGTGCTCGACGCCTTTCCGGACGAGCGCTTCCTGATCAACATCAAGAGCGACGATCCCGGCGAGGGCCACCGCCTCGCCGCCAGGATGACGGCGCTGCCGGAGGCGCAGCGCGCGCGCATCTGGGTCTATGGTGGCGGCAAGGCGATGGATGCCTTCGCGGCCGCCACACCCGACGTGAAGGTCCTCGGCACCGACGCGGCGAAGCGCTGCCTGATCCGCTACGAACTCGTCGGTTGGCTCGGCATCGTACCGGGCGAATGCCGCAACACGCTGTTCATGGTGCCGGCGAACTACGCCCCCTTCGTCTGGGGCTTTCCCAACCGGCTCACGGCACGGCTGGCCGCCTATGGCACGTCGGTCGTGCTCCTCGGCGCCTATGACGGCAGCGGCTTCTCCAGCGGCATCGACGCGCTCGCCGAACTCAACGCCGTGCCGGCCCGTTTCGACGGGCTGATCTGGACCAATCGGATCGACCGTATCGGACCGGCGCTTGGCGGCCTCTAGTGGATAAAATTTGACGCTTGAGACCCACTTTCGGCGCGCCCGGGGTTCGCAAATAATGGCCGCGAGCTTGTCCGCAAGCAGACCTTCGGAATGCGTGCTGAGGGTGGAATCCGGACGCATCGTTCAGGCGGGCTGAAAAGCCGAGAAACGACTGTATGGTGGCGTTGTGTAAAAGCTCGTTTGAGTGCCTCCACGGCTTAAATCTGCTACCATGACGCCAATCGTTCTTGTCCCCGGCCTGCTCTGTTCGGCTGAGGTTTTCGCGCCTCAAGCCGTTGCTTTATGGCCCTATGGACCGGTCACCATCGCATCCACGCTGAAGGGTGAAACCATCCCCGAAATGGCGAGCGCGATCCTGGCCGCCGCGCCGCCGCGTTTCGCTCTGGGCGGCATATCCATGGGCGGTTATATCTGTCTTGAGATCATGCGACAGGCGCCAGACCGCGTGATTAAGCTGGCTTTGATTGACACCTCGGCCCGTCCAGACACGCCCGAGCAAATTCCACAGCGCCGGGCTCTGGTAACTCAGGCTCGTAACGGTGATTTTGAGGCGTTGCTGGCGCAGGTTTTAGGTGGGATCCTACATCCCGCACATCAGAACGATAAGACTCTTCGCGAAATCAATGTCCGGATGGGTTTAACGGTTGGCGTAGATGGGCTGGCGCGACAAACGGAAGCGGTAATCGCAAGGATTGATAGTCGTCCCGATCTTGCAGCCATCTCCGTCCCAACCCTCATCCTCGTTGGTGATCGCGATCCCCTTACACCGCCAGACCGTTCCGAAGAGATGGCGGCGACAATTCCGGGCGCCCGCCTCGTGGTGGTGCCGGAATGCGGTCATGGCTCGACGCTGGAACAGCCTGAGGCCGTCAATCGCGCCTTGATCGAATGGATCGCGTGCTGACGTAGCAGCAATGTAAACGCCTGCTGTGGGTCGTCCTCTGCCGGAAGCATCGCGCCCGAAGGTCGCCGTTTGCGCTGGACTCAAGCGTTAGGTTTTGACCGCTAGCCGCCCGGCTTGGCCGGCGGGTGGTCGACAAGCCGTCTGATCTCGGCCTCGCGCTGGACCGTGAGATAGGCATCGATCGCATCGTCCGGCAGGCCGAGCCCCGCCAGCACCCGACCGCCCAATTGCAGGCTGCCCTCCAGCGCCTCCGGCACCACGCTGCTCGCCCCCGCATCCATCAGACGATGGGCGTGGTCGGCATCCAGCGCGCGGGCATAGATGGCGGCCTCCGGCCAGGCCGTGCGGATCGCCCGCACCATGCGCTCTGCCGCGACCGGCGCATCGGGTGTCACCACGAAGGCCCGCGCCGCCGCACCGCCGACCTGGCGCAGGATCTCGGTGCGGCTGGCATCGCCATAGAAGACCGGCCTGCCCCTGGCGCGTGCCTTGGCGACGCGGTCGGCATTGACGTCGAGCGCCACATAGGCAATTCCCGTCGCATCGAGCAGGCGGGCGACCGCCCGCCCGACCCGGCCGAAGCCGCCGATGACGATGTGATCGGCAAGCGCGGCGCCGGCCGGACCGGCGCCATGGCGGACGCTGTCCGCGCGCGCGGCAAGCCGGTTGCCGATCCGCCGGCCGATGGCCGCCATGGCGGGCGTCGCCAGCATCGACAGCGCCGCCACCGACAGCAGGAACTGGTAGAAATCGGGCGCCAGCACGCCCGCCCGTCGCGCCAGCGTGAAGACCACGAAGGCGAATTCGCCGGCGCCGGCGAGCACGAAGGCGGCCTCGGCCGCCACCGCCGGCTCGACGCCGAAAAGCCGCGTCGCGCCATAGATCGTGATCCCCTTGAAGACGATGCAGCGCCACGACCGCCGCGACCAGCAGCAGCAGGTTCGACTGCAGGCTTGCCAGGTTGAAGCTCATGCCGACGGTCATGAAGAACAGGCCGAGCAGCAGCCCCTTGAACGGCTCTATCTCCACCTCGATCTGGTGGCGGTACTCGCCATCGCCGAGCAGCATGCCGGCCAGGAATGCGCCGAGCGCCGCCGACAGGCCGGCCGCCTCGGTCATCAGCCCGGTGCCGATCGCCAGGAACAGCGCGATGGCGATCACCAGCTCGCGGCTGCCGGTGGCCGCGGCAAGCCGCATCAGCGGCGTCACCACGAAGCGCCCGATGGTCAGGATCAGCGCCACGGCGACGATCGCCAGGCCGACCGCGCGCATCGAGGGCGAAGGGAAGCGCCACCCCCTCGCCGCCCCCGAGCAGGCCGACGATGATGACGATCGGCACGACCATGAGATCCTGAAACAGCAGCACGCCGATGCACAGCCGGCCGACCGGCGCGGCAAAACGGCGCTGCTCGATCATCACCTGCGAGGCGATGGCCGTCGACGACAGGGCCAGCGCCATGGCGACGACCACCGGCCCCGCCACGCCGCCGACGATCCAGGCGGCGGTGACGCCGATGAGCAGCATCGACAGGAAGACCTGCGTCGAGCCGATGCCGAGCACCGTGCGCCGCATCGCCCACAACCGGTCGAGCGAGAATTCGAGCCCGATCAGGAAGAGCAGGAAGATGATGCCCATCTCGGCGAAGGGGCGCACATGCTCGGCATCGGTGAAGGTGATCACCGCCAGCCAGGGAAAGGTCGCGCTGAGATGGCCAAGGCCGCCGGGCCCGAGGACCACGCCGGCGATCAGGAAGCCCAGCACCGGCCCGAAGCGCAGGCGGCCGAACAGCGGCACGACCACGCCGGCCGTCGCCAGCACGATCATCAGTTCCCTGATCCACTCGCCTTCGCTCATGACAGAACGGGTATAGCCGACTTCCGCCCCGCCGATGAGCCCCGGCCGCTCAGGCGCCGTCTTCGGTGAGCTCTTCGCCGACGATATCGCCGCGCGGCGTGATCACCTCCTGACCGACGCGGCTGCGCGCCACCTCGCGGATGCGCACGGCAAAGCGCGTGTCGCGCTCCATCAGTGCGTGCAGATCGGCGCCGTCGAGCACCAGCAGATTGGCGCGCGTCACCGCGGTGACCGTGGCCGAGCGGCGGGCCCGGCGCAGCACTGCGATCTCGCCGAAGAAATGACCGACACCGAGGCGCACCTTCTCCTGCGGCAGATCGATTTCGACCTCGCCGGCGGCGATGAAATACATGGCGCGGGCGGGGCTTCCCTTGCGCACGATGATGCCACCCGGCTCGACCGACTGGGCGGAGAGCAGGCCGGCGATATCGGCGATCTCGCTGGCGGTGAGCCCGGCGAAGATCGGCACGCGCGCCACCATGCCCCAGGTGACGACGAAATCGCGCCGGTGGATCACGTTGGCAAACGAGGTCGCCACGATGCCAACCGGGAGGGCCAGCATGAGGATGCCCATCAGCACCGTCAGCCCGCCGACGACGCGGCCGAGCGGCGTGATCGGCACCACGTCGCCATAGCCGGTGGTGGTCAGCGTCACGATCGCCCACCACATGGCGTCGGGGACCGTGCCGAACTTGTCCGGCTGCGCCGCGCCTTCGATCACGTGCATGATCGAGGCGGCGACCACCGTGGCGCCGAGCAGGATGATGACGCAGCCGAAAAGCGCGCGCCGCTCCGCGTAGAGCGCATCGAGCAGCGACCGCATGGCCGGCGAATAGCGCGCCAGCTTGAGAAAGCGGACGATGCGGAAGACGAGCAGGACGCGCAGGTCGGCGCTGAAGAACAGCGCGATCCAGAACGGCACCACCGCCAGCAGGTCGATCAGGCCCGAGGCACTCACCATATAGCCGAGCCACGGCGGCAGGTATCGCCGTGGACGCAGCGGCTGGTCGGTCGCCGCCCAGATGCGCGCCACGTATTCCACCGTGAAGACGATCAGCGAGACGATCTCGATGATGAAAAAGACGATGTGATAGCGGGCCGACAGCGCCGGCACCGATTCCAGCACGACCGCGACCAGATTGACGGTGATCAGGACAATCAGCAGGAGATCGACGAACCGGCTGAGCGGATCGTCGCGCCGCGCCTCCTCCAGCACTTCGTAGGTCCGGCGACGAATCCGCGCGATTGCGACGGCGGCCGGGCCGGCTTTGGGAATACGCGGGTGCGGACGCCTCACGGCAATCCCGCGGCGCGCCGCCGCGCCGCTCCGCTATGTCTCCCCCGTCCCATCGCTTTCACCCGCCCGCAAGCACCCCCGCGATAGCGTCGAGCGCCGCGCCGGCCTTGCTGCCGTCCGGTCCGCCGGCCTGAGCCAGATCCGGCCGGCCGCCGCCGCCCTTGCCGCCGAGCGCCTCGGCGCCCTTGCGTACCAGATCGATGGCGTTGAAGCGACTGGTCAAATCGCCCGTAACGCCGACCACGAGGCTGCCCTTGCCTTCGGCGCTCGTATTGGCAATCGCCACGACGCCGGAGCCGACCTTGGCCTTGCCTTCATCGGCCAGCGCCTTGAGGTCGTTCATGCCGACATCGCTGACCGCCAAGCGGAAGAACTTGATCCCGCCGACATCGGCAATGTGGGTGCCGTCGGCACCGTCGCCGGCGTCGCCGCCGCCCATCGCCAGCTTCTTGCGCGCATCGGCGAGATCGCGTTCGAGCCTGCGCCGTTCCTCGACCAGCCCCTGCACGCGCTCGGCCGCTTCCTCCGGCCGCGACTTCAGCGCCATGGCGACCGCCTTGAGGCGCTTCTCCTGCTCGGCCAGGTGCTTGCGCGCCGCCTGGCCGGTCAGCGCCTCGATGCGCCTGACGCCGGCGGCGACCGCACCCTCGCCGACCAGCGCGATCAGGCCGATCTCGCCGGTGCGCCCGACATGGGTGCCGCCGCACAGCTCCACCGAATAGGTCTTGCCGGTCGGGTCGTCCGGCATGGTGCCCATCGACACCACGCGCACCTCGTCGCCGTATTTCTCGCCGAACAGCGCCATGGCGCCGGAATGCATCGCCTCTTCGCGGTCCATCAGCCGGGTGGTGACCGGCGCATCCTCGAGCACCACCGTATTGGCGAGGTCCTCGACCGCCTCGATCTCGTGCGCGTCCATCGGCTTGGGATGGGAGAAGTCGAAACGCAGCCGGTCGGGCGCCACCAGCGAGCCCTTCTGCGCCACGTGGGTGCCGAGCACATTGCGCAGCGCCGCGTGCAGAAGGTGGGTGGCCGAATGGTTGGCGCGGATCATGGTGCGCCGCGGCCGGTCAACGACAAGCCGCACGGCGTCGCCGACGGCAACCTTGCCCGCCTCGACCTTGCCGTAGTGGACGAAGAGGCCATCGGCACGCTTCTGCACGGTGTCGACGCGCACGCGCCCGTCATTCGCGTTGGCGATCACGCCGGTATCGGCGACCTGGCCGCCGGATTCGGCATAGAACGGCGTCTGGTTGAGGACGACCGCGACCTCCTGCCCCGCCTTGGCCTCCGCCACCGGCTCGCCGGCCTGGACCAGAGCGAGGATCTCGCCCTCGGCCAATTCGGTGCCGTAGCCGAGGAACTCGGTCGCGCCGAAAAACTCGCGCAGGCGGAACCAGACCGGCTCGGTCTGCGCCTCGCCGGACCCCGCCCAGGAGGCGCGCGCCTCGGCCTTCTGCTTCTCCATCGCCGTCTCGAAGCCGGGAAGATCGACCGCGATGCCGCGCGCCTTCAGCGCGTCCTGCGTCAGGTCGAGCGGGAAGCCGAAGGTGTCGTAGAGGCGGAAGGCGACATCGCCGGCAAGCGTCGCGCCGGACGCAAGCCCTTCGGTCGCCTCGTCGAGCAGGGTCAGGCCGCGCGTCAGCGTGCGGCGGAAGCGCGTCTCCTCCAGGTGCAGCGTTTCGGCAATCAGCAATTCGGCGCGCAACAGCTCCGGATAGGCGCGGCCCATCTCGGCGACCAGCACCGGCACCAGCCGGTACATGACCGGCTCGCTGGCGCCGAGCAGATGGGCATGGCGCATGGCGCGCCGCATGATGCGGCGCAGCACATAGCCGCGCCCCTCATTGGAGGGCAGCACGCCATCGGCGATGAGGAAGCTCGCCGCGCGCAGATGATCGGCGATGACCCGATGGCTGGCGCGGGCCTTGCCCTCGGCACGCACGCCGATGAGATCGACCGAGGCGTCGATCAGCGCCCTGAACAGATCGATGTCGTAGTTGTCGTGGACGCCCTGCAACACCGCCGCGACGCGCTCCAGCCCCATGCCGGTGTCGATCGACGGGCTCGGCAGGTCGATGCGCTCGCCGCCGGGAAGCTGCTCGTACTGCATGAAGACGAGGTTCCAGATCTCGACGAAGCGATCGCCGTCCTCGTCCGGCGAGCCCGGCGGACCGCCGGGAATCGCCTCGCCGTGGTCGTAGAAGATCTCCGAGCACGGGCCGCACGGGCCGGTGTCGCCCATCTGCCAGAAATTGTCCGAGCCGGCGATGCGGACGATGCGCGCCTCGGGCAGCCCGGAAATCTTCCGCCACAGGTCGAAGGCCTGATCGTCGTCGATATAGACAGTCGCGACCAGCTTCTCCGCCGGCAGCCCGAATTCCTTGGTGATCAGCTCCCAGGCGAGCTCGATCGCCTGCTCCTTGAAGTAGTCGCCGAAGGAGAAGTTGCCGAGCATCTCGAAGAAGGTGTGATGCCGGGCGGTATAGCCGACATTGTCGAGATCGTTGTGCTTGCCGCCGGCACGCACGCATTTCTGCGAGGTCGTCGCCCGCGGATAGGGTGCCTTGGCGCGGCCGGTGAAATAGTCCTTGAACGGCACCATGCCGGCATTGGTGAACATCAATGTCGGATCGTTGCGCGGCACCAGCGGGCCCGACGCGACCGGCGTATGGCCGTTCTTCTCGAAAAAGCCAAGAAAATGGGAACGGATATCGTTGACGCTACTCATGACCGTCCGGGGCTCTGGAAAGGGCGGCACCGCCGCAACCGCCGGGTTCTACAGCCCCGGCGGCGGCCATGTCCATAATTGCGACGGTTTTCAGGGCGAAAGGCTCACCCGCCCTTCCGCATCGAGCGTCCAGCCCGGATTCCACGCCACTTCCCAGGGGTGGCCGTCGGGATCGGCAAAATAGCCCGAATAGCCGCCCCAGAACACGTCCTCGGCCGGCTTGAGGATGGTGGCGCCGGCCACCTCCGCCTCGGCCAGCACCGCATCGACCTCTTCCCTTGAGCGGGCATTGTAGGCGAGCGTCATCCCGCCGAAGGCGGCACCGGTGTCGGCTACGCGGGCATCCCCGGCCAGCGCGGCGCGCGACCACAGGGCGAAGACGGCGCCGGGGATCTGGAAGAAGACGACGCCCTCGTCCTTGTTGCCGCGGCGCCAGCCGAGCGCCTCGTAGAAGCGGCGCGCCCGGTCGAGGTCGGCAACCCCAAGGGTGATGAGACTGACCCGCTGGTCCATGACGCGCTCCGCCGACCTCAGACTTCGCCGGTGTCTTCGCTGCCGTCGTCCTCCGGACCGCCCTTTTCGAGGAACTTCTCGGCGATCAGCCCGGCATTGGCGCGGATCGCCTTCTCGATCTGGTTGGCGATCTCGGGATTGTCGCGCAGGAACTGCTTGGCGTTCTCCCGCCCCTGGCCGAGGCGCTGGCTGTCATAGGAGAACCACGCCCCCGACTTCTCGACGATGCCCGCCTTGACCCCGAGGTCGACCAGCTCGCCGGTCTTGGAGATGCCCTCGCCATACATGATGTCGAACTCGACCTGCTTGAACGGCGGCGCCAGCTTGTTCTTGACCACCTTGACGCGGGTCTGGTTGCCGACCACCTCGTCGCGCTCCTTGATCGAGCCGATGCGGCGGATGTCGAGACGAACCGAGGCGTAGAATTTCAGCGCATTACCGCCGGTGGTCGTCTCCGGATTGCCGAACATGACGCCGATCTTCATGCGGATCTGGTTGATGAAGATCACGGTGGTGTTGGAGCGCGAAATGGAACCGGTGAGCTTTCGCAGCGCCTGGCTCATCAGCCGCGCCTGCAGGCCGGGAAGCTGGTCGCCCATCTCACCCTCGATCTCGGCGCGCGGAGTGAGCGCCGCCACCGAATCGATCACCAGCACGTCGACCGCACCGGAGCGCACCAGCGTATCGGTGATCTCCAGCGCCTGTTCGCCGGTGTCGGGCTGCGAAATGAGCAGGTCATCGAGTTTGACGCCTAGCTTGCGGGCATAGCCGGCATCGAGCGCGTGTTCGGCGTCGACGAAACCGCAGATGCCACCGGCCTTCTGCGCCTCGGCAATGATGTGCAAAGCGAGTGTCGTCTTGCCGGACGATTCCGGCCCGTAGATCTCGACGACGCGGCCGCGTGGCACGCCGCCGATGCCGAGCGCGATGTCGAGGCCGAGCGAGCCGGTCGGCACAGTCGCAATATCGACCGTCGCTTCGTTCTGGCCGAGGCGCATGATCGAGCCCTTGCCGAAGGCCCGCTCGATCTGGCTGAGCGCCGCATCGAGCGCTTTCGACTTGTCCATGACGTGACCCTCGATCACACGCAGCGGCGTTGCGGCCATTGTAGATGCTCCTTGTTTCACAGGCACCGGGGGTGATCAAATGGTCCGAGGAAGATTCGCGCCCCCGATTGCGTGAGTTTGTCTGTACACGTTTTGTTCTACCTGCGCAAGAGCGGGACGCAATTCCTCCAGATTTGTGTGAACACATAGCCGCTGAGCGCGTTGTAAGCCGCAGTCGAGGTGGCCGGTCGCGTCTTGGAAGGTCACCTCCAGCTTGGGAGGATCAGACCGTGGCCAACATGGCTTCCGTGCGTCGCCCGCGCGATCGAGGCAGCGCACCGGCATTCTCTTTCTATGTCGAAACCAGACGCGCCGCCTGCGCCGATCCGTGGGAGGTGGTCCTCGATCCGAACCTGACCTGCAGCGAAAAGAAGGAAATCCTGCTGGATTGGGCGTCCGCTGTGCGGGCGATCGATGGCCGGCCCGACCGCACCATGGGGGCGGCAGGCGCCGTCGCCTCGTGGGACGACCTCATGGAAGGTCTTCGCCTCGTGAATGCCGAGATTGCGGCCCTGTCCCGGCCGCGAACCGTCACACGCCCCAGCCACCTGAAGCCGGCCGTGCGATCGCGAAGCGCACGCACCGGCTAGCGGCGCGGCGGCCGCCGTCCCGGCCGGGGAACGGCGGCCACCATGGATCAAGCTTCTACGGACCGTTCGAATTGAAGCAGTCGCGATAGATCTTCCACGACCCGTCGGCCTGGTGCTTGAAGATCGTCAGGAACTTGCCGTCGATCTGGACGGTCTTGCCGTTGACCACGCTTTCCAAATCGTAGGTGCCGCGGGAATAGGCCCAGTCGCCCGCCGCCGTGATCTCCGCCGGATTGATGTTCATCGACTTGACACCGCCGGCAGCGAACCCTTTGGGCACGACCTTGTTGAGGACATCCTTGCCCCGCGCCGGAATACCCGGCGGCATCTGAATCCGTCTTCGTCGTAAAGCGACAGCCACAGCTTGGCGTCACCGGCAACTCGCGACGCGCTGTATGTCTTCCAGATTTGCTGAATCGCTGCCTGATCGGCCGTCATCTCTTCCGCGGCCAAAGCAGCCCCGCTTGACAGAATGGACGGAGCCACAATCGCCAATGACGCAAGAACCGCTAACGCGTGCTTGTTCATAGCATCCTCCATATCAAAGCTGACCTGCAGCCTGGGCGCTATCGCAAACCGGCACGCATGCTGCGACCAAGTTCGAAGCGCGCAACAGGCACGCCAATGCGTGCCGGCGCCTTGCACTGCTCGGCCAACTGGCAGTTGTAAAACCGATGCCCGGCAGCCGCCACCTCTTGCCCGCCCAAGGCGACGATACGCCCCAAGGATGGCCGGCCGGCGCCACGTCGGCGGGATGCCAGCGCCGGCGTTACGGCCTCACAGCGGGTGCCTTACCCTTCCCTCACTGCGAGACCCGTGCAATCCGCACGAGCAGGAGAGCCGCCACGATCCAGATGACGGCAACAGCGATGGCGCCGCCGTAACTCATCGGGCGCGTGCGATCGCCGGCCGCGCGCCGGAATTCTTCCATCAGTTCCGCCGGGATCAGGCGAACGGCGAGCAGGATGCCGAGCGGCACGATCAGGAGATCGTCGAGATAGCCGAGGACCGGGATGAAATCCGGGATCAGATCGATGGGCGACAGGGCATAGGCGGTGACCGCCGCCGCCACGGCCTTGGCATACCACGGCGTCCGCCGGTCCCGTGCCGCCAGCCACAGCGCCATCACGTCGATCTTGATGGCGCCGGCCCATTGCTTGAGGCGCCGCACAAGGGAAGAGCGCGATCCGGATGTCTGCTTCGGCGCCCACTCGGCCACGCTCAGCCGTCCTCCGCCAGTTCCCGGCGGGCCGCCGCGATGATGCGCCATGCCGATTGCAGGAACAGGCCGGCGATGACCGCCGCCACGACGAGGTCCGGCCAGGGCGTCCCCGTCGCCGCCACCAGCAGGGCCGCGACGACGATCGCGGCATTGCCGAGCGCATCGTTGCGGCTGAACAGCCACACCGCCTGAACGTTGGCGTCGCCCTCGCGGTGCTTGAGCAGGATGACGGCGCAGACGACGTTGACGATCAGCGCGGCGATGCCGAAGGCCCCCATCAGTTCGGCTTGTGGCACGTGGACGACAAACACGCGCCAGGCCGTGGCGGCGAGCACGCCGAGCCCCATGACGGCGAGAAAGATGCCCTGCAGCAGGGCCGAGCGCGCCCGCCAGGCCGCGCCCCAGCCGATGGCCATCAGTCCGAGCAGCGTGATCGTACCGTCGCCGAGGAAATCGAGTGCATCGGCCTTGAGCCCCTGCGAGCCGGCGAGGAAGCCGCCGCCGGCCTCGATCAGGCCGTAGCCGACATTGAGCACGGTGACGATCCACAGCGCCCGTTTGTAGGCGGGCGCGGCGTGGGTCAGGTCGCCGAGGTCGTCATCGTCGTCCATGCGATCTCCCCTCTTGCTCCGGCAGGCTCGCAATTGAAATTGAGTGCGTCTCCCCTAGCTCTTCTCGCGGGCGACGTTAGGGGAGGAGCACACACCCATGGGCATGCTGATCGTTCACCATCGCGTCCAGGACTATGGCAAATGGCGTCCTTTCTTCGACGGACACGTCAAGGCGCAGAAGGCTGCGGGTCTCACCCATCCGCGCGTGCTCCGTTCCGTCGACGACCCGAATGCCATCACCATCATCTTCGATGAGATGGACATGCAGAAGGCCAAGGCTTTCGCCACGTCGCAGGACCTGAAGGATACGATGATGAAGGCCGGCGTTATTGGAGCGCCGCAGGTCCACTTCCTCGAATCGGCCTGATCGACAGAGGGTTTCACTCACACGATACTTCGAGCCCGCGCGTCCCGGCAGACGCGCGGTCTCAAAGCTCGAACTCCGCGTTCATCGCCGGCATCACCGCCTCGGTGTCCTCAAGCATCGGCGCGAAGCTCTTCATCACCCGCTCGTCGCCATGGACCAGATAAGTGCGCTCCGCCCGCGCGGACCGGTGCCAGGCGATGAGTTCCTGCTGCCCGGCATGGGCGGAGAAGCCGTTGATCGTATAGACCTTCGCCTTGACCGGGATCTCCTCGCCGAAGATGCGCACCTGTTTCGCCCCGTCGATGATGATGCGGGCGAGCGTTCCCTCCGCCGCGAAGCCGACGAAGATGACGCCGGCATCGGCGCGCCACAGATTGTGCTTCAGGTGGTGGCGCACGCGCCCGCCGGTGGCCATGCCGGAGCCTGCCATGATGACGGCGCCGCCGCTGATCTTGTTGATGCCCATGGATTCGGACGTCTCGCGGGTGAAGTGCAGGCCGGGCACCGACAGCGGGTCGCGCCCGTCGCCGAAGAGGTCCGCCACCTCGTCCGACAGGTCCCCCGGATGGCGGCGGAAGATCTCGGTGGCGGTGATCGCCATGGGGGAATCGAGAAAGACCTGGATCGATTTCGCCAGCCGCCCGTCGCTCATGGCGTCGTGCAGGGCGTAGAGCAGCTCCTGGGCGCGCTCCAGCGCGAAGGTCGGGATCACCACATTGCCGCCGCGGGCGAAGGTCTCCTCGATCGCGGCGTAGAACTCCTCCACCGACGGGCCGAAGGGCTTGTGGTTGCGGTCGCCATAGGTGGTCTCCATGACCACCGCGTCGCATTGCGGCGGCGGCTTGGGCGGGTTCAAGAGCGGCCGCCCGGCATTGCCGATGTCGCCCGACATGACCAGCCGCCGGCGGCTGCCCTTCTCCTCCAGTTCTATGAGGATGCTGGCCGAGCCGAGGATATGGCCGGCGTCGAAGAAGGTGGCGCGGATGCCGGGCGCCACGTCGAGCGGCACGTCGTAGCGCGCCGTGCGGCCGAAGAACTCGAGCACGTTCATGGCATCGAGCACGGTGTAAAGCGGCCCCTCGTCCGCGTCGCCGCCGCCGCGGCGGCGTTCGTGCCGTCGCCGGTCGCGTTCGGCGTCTTCCTCCTGCAGCCGCGCCGAATCGAGCATCACCAGCCGCGCCAGCTCGCGCGTGGCGCCAGTGGCGATGATCTCGCCGGTGAAGCCGCGCTTGGCCAGCAGCGGCAGCCGCCCGCAATGGTCGAGATGGGCATGGGTGAGCAGCACCACGTCGATCGCCTTCGGATCGAAGCCGAAGGGGTCGGCATTGTCCTCGGAGAGTTCGCGGCTGCCCTGGAAGAGGCCGCAATCGACCAGGATGCGCTTGCCTGAGCATTCGATCAGGTGGCAGGAGCCGGTGACGGTGCGATCGGCGCCGTGGAAGGAGATCTTCAAGGGGGAATTTCCTCCGGTGAGCGGGGTGACGGGCTTCTATTCGGCCGGATGCAGCGGTTCGCCATTGGCGGCGTGCCAGGCGAGGATCCCTTCCCAGATCTGCTCGGCCGTCTCGGCGAACCAGAACAGGTCCAGATCCTCGCGGTCGATGACGCCCTCGTCGGCGAGGTAATCGAAATCGACGGCGCCGCGCCAGTATTCCTCGCCGACCAGCACCACCGGCATCGGTTTGATGGTGCGCGTCTGCATGAGGGTAAGCAACTCGAACAGCTCGTCGAAGGTGCCGAAGCCGCCGGGAAAGGCGACCAGCGCCTTGGCCCTGAGCAGGAAGTGCAGCTTGCGCAACGCGAAATAGTGGAAGCGGAAGCAGAGTTCCGGCGTGACATAGGGATTGGGGAACTGCTCGCGCGGCAGCGTGATGTTGAGGCCGACGGTCGGCGCGCCGATGTCGAAGGCGCCGCGATTGGCCGCCTCCATGATGCCCGGGCCGCCGCCGGTGGTGACCACCAGGGGATGGCCGCGGAAGAGCAGATGCGAGGACGACACCAGCCGGCCGAAGGCGCGGGCGACGTCGTAATAGCGGCTCTTGGCGAGGATGCGCCTGGCGATGGCGAGCCGGCGGGCGGTGTCGGCATCGTCCGGCGCCGCCGCGTGCGCCGCCTCGCACTCGGCCGCCCGTTTCGCCGCCGCCGCCGGCTCGGCGATGCGCGTCGAGCCGAAGATGACCACCGTGTGGTGGATGCCGGCCTGTTCGAGCAGCTTTTCCGCCTTCAGATAGTCGAGCTGCAGCCTGACGCCGCGCACCTCGCCGCGGGCGAGAAACTCCGGATCGTCGTCGGGAGCACGATAGGTCGGGCTCTCCAGGAGCCTCGCCACCCGCTCCGGCGCGCCGGGATCTTCCTCGGCCGGCTTTGGCTGAAAATCGGGCAGCGGCGTCTGGCGCAGGCGCGGATCGGGCGGCGCCGGCACGCGCGTCTGCAGGGCGGCCGACGGGTGTTGAGGATTGGTCATGGGGATGGCACGTCCGCTTGTCTTGCCGGCGGGCGGCCCCGCCGGATCGTCTCCCTTGAGTCGTCCCCTAGCATCCTAAGCCTCGGCCGGCCATGCGGGGAGAGAACAGCGCCCTTGCGCCGGCGCCGCAAGCGGCTGATATGATCCGGGGGCCGTCAGCGCGGGCCGGGGGGAGCCGAGGAGCGACGACCAATGGATGAACCACTTCGCCATTTCGACCATGTGACGGTCTTCGGCGGCGCCACCATAGACCGCATTGCACAGAGCTTCGGGCAACCGGTGATGGGCGCCTCCAACCCCGGTCATGCCCGCCGCCAGACAGGCGGCGTCGGGCTCAACGTCGCCGTCGTTCTCGCCCGCCTTGGCATCGCGGTGCGCTTCGTCTCCCGCGTCGGGGCCGACCCGGACGGCGAGACGATCATCGCCACGTGCGCTACGGCCGGTATCGAAGCCTCGGGCGTCGGCACTTCGGCGGAAGCGCCGACCGCCGGGTATCATGCCGCCTTCGACGACAAGGGCGAGCTGATCATCGGCATCGCCGACATGGATGTCTGCGCCGAGCTGACCCCGGCCGTGGTCGGCCCGGCCGCAGCAGAGCCCGGAGCCGATGATTTCTGGGTGCTCGACGCCAATCTGCCGGAAGAGACGCTGGCCTTTCTGGTCGAGCAGGCAGCCGACACCGGCACGCCGGTTGCCGCCCTTTCGGTCTCGCCGGTGAAGGCGATGCGCCTGGCTTCCCTTCTCGACCGGTTGACCGTTCTCTTCACCAATCGGCGCGAGGCCGCGGCGCTGCTTGGCATGGACCCGAACCACACCGGCAGCACCACGGCGCTGGCCGCCGAGCTGTCCCGCATGCACCAGAGCCGGATCGTGGTCACCGCCGGGGGCGAGCCGATGATCGCCGCCCGCGGCGGCGAAACGCGCTCCTTCCTGCCGCTCAAGACAAGCATCAGCGCCGTCAACGGCGCCGGCGATTCCTTCGCCGCCGGCGTCGTTGCCGCGATGACGGAAGGACGCTCGCTCAACGATTCCATCCGCTACGGCCTTGCCGCCGCGGCGCTCACCATCGAACACGGCAGCGTCGCCGCGGCCCCGTTCAAGCCCGGCGTACTCGCCGCGCGCATCGCGGCCGGGCCAGGCAACAAATGACCAGCATGAACCGACACCTAGCGCTTTCTGCCGAGGTCGCAGCGGCGCTTGCCGCCGGCAGGCCGGTGGTGGCGCTGGAGACCACCATCATCAGCCACGGCATGCCGTGGCCGGACAATCTCGACACTGCGCTGGCCGTCGAGGCGGTGGTGCGCGCGGCCGGTGCCCTCCCCGCCGCCATCGCCGTGATGGGCGGCAAGATCCGCGTCGGCCTCGACCGCGGCGAACTGGAGCGACTGGCGCAGGCGAAGGACGTGCTCAAGCTCTCCTCCGCCGATATCGCCTATGGCCTCGCCTCCGGCCGCACCGGGGCCACCACCGTCGCCGCCACCATGATCGCGGCGCATCTGGCCGGCATCCGCGTCTTCGCCACCGGCGGCATCGGCGGCGTCCACCGCGGCGCCGAGACGAGCTTCGACATCTCCGCCGACCTGACCGAACTGGCGAAGACGCCGGTCACCGTCGTCTGTGCCGGCGCCAAGGCGCTGCTCGACTTGCCCAAGACGCTGGAGGTGCTGGAGACGCTGGGCGTGCCGGTGGCGAGCTACCGGAGCGACGCCTTCCCCGCCTTCTGGTCACGCGACAGCGGCCTCCCCACCCCGCTCCGCTTCGACGAGCCCGGCGCCATCGCCGGCTTCATGCGCACCCGCGCCGAACTCGGCCAGGCGGGCGGCCTGCTCGTCGCCAATCCGGTGCCGGCGGCCGACGAGATTCCGGTTGCCGAAATGGCGCCGGTAATCGAGGCCGCGGTTGCCGACGCCACGGCCAAGGGCGTCACCGGCAAGGCGGTGACCCCCTTCCTGCTCGACGCCATCTTCCACCGGACCGGCGGCCGCAGCCTTTCCACCAACATCGCGCTGGTGAAGAACAATGCGCGCCTGGCCGCCGAGATCGCCGTGGCGCTGGCGGCGGAATAGGCGCGGCCAACGGAGGCAGGCATGATCAATGTCAGACGCACCAGCGACGGTGATCCGCTCACATTCGACGTCACCATCTCCGAGGCAAACGGCGAGAGCCGCCACCATGTGACGATGGCGCCGGAGACCTACGACCGCCTCGCGGCCGGCATAGCGACACCGGAGGCTCTGGTCGACGCGGCCTTCCGCTTCCTGCTCGACCGCGAGCCCAGGGAGTCGATCCTCGGCCGCTTCGACGTGACCGTGATTGCGCGCTACTTCCCCGAATTCGAGCGCGCGCTGCCGCGCTATCTCGCGCAGGCGTGAGCGAAGGCCGCGCCGGCCAACTCTTGCCCGGGCTCCCGCATTCGCGGGGAGCGAACGGAAGAGCGGGCAACGCTTCCTGTTCCCGCGGGCAATCGCTCCGGGCCATGAATCTTTCAAAGAACTCCCCCCTCGACGTGAGGGGGTGGCGGGCGCTCGATGAGTGCCAGTCCAGTATTCTGTAGGGGCGCTCAGCCGGGCGCCCGCCGCGATGGTTTTTGCTCCGGCCCGCCTGGGACCCGAGGCGAAGGCGAGGCGGCTCCTTGCCGGACAACCGACCTCTCGACCACCACGGTCCCCGTGACCCGTTTCCAGGACCGGTCCGACCGTGGCTGACCCTCGCCTGCCTTTAGCGCTGCCCTTTGGAGGCATGAGCGCGGCGGAGGCGAGCCTCCGCTGGCGGGCTTGGGGGAGCCCCACCGCTGCCATGTGCGAAATGGCAACGGCGGACACCGCACCCCACCCCACGCTGCAAGACGCCTCATGAGCGCGCCCCTTCGCGGGCGGGGATGAGGCAAGTATCGCACAGGTTTTGGAGAGGGGGATAAGTTTGGGCCGCGAGACGGGGCGAAGAACGTCGTGGCCGGGACTGCCCCGCCACGACGCTCATGTCCTGCTCAGGCGGCACCGGCTCTCAGGGCTTCACGCTGCCGCAATCGGCGGCGAGCCATTTGCCCGAGATCTGGCGGTTGATCTTCATCACGTTGCCGCCTTCCGAGACGGTCATGTCGATGGTGCCGTTCATCGCCTGCGGGCTCGGCGCATCGAAATGAACGGTGCCGGACATCTGGTGGCGGCCGGTGCAGGCGATCTGCACCTCCATCGAGGTGGGCGTGCTTGCCGCGACGGTCTGGGTGCAGCCGTTCGACAGCTCGGGATCCTTGAAGCCGCGCTGGATGCTCTCGGCGGTGACGCATGACTTGTAGGTGTGCGGCTTGTTGCTGGCCGCCATCGCGACCGCCAACGCGGCTGTCATCTTGGCCTTCTGCGCCGGCGTCAGGTTGGCCAGATCCGCGGCCGGGATCGGCGGCGCGCCACTGGTGGTGCCGGTGGAGGTCACCTCCCACAGGCCATATTTGAGGTTGAGCGAGACCGAGGCGGCCTGGCTGGCGGCCGCCAAACAGACGCTTGCCGACAAGGCTAGTGAAAGCATGCGCAGGGTTGACATCATCGCCTCCATGCGACCCGAAGTCCGCCCCGCGACCGGTCGCGCGAGGAGAGCCTGACCGGCTTGCCGAGAGTTGCCAAGAGACCGAGGTCACACCTCTGGAGGCGGCGGGAAACGGCGCCTCTTCCGAGAGACCGACCATATACTCGCCGCGCGGGCGCCGCACCCCGCCCCACGCTGCAAGACGCCTCATGAGCGCGCCCCTTCGCGGGCGGGGATGAGGCAAGTATCTCACAGGTTTTGGAGAGGGGGATAAGTTGGGGGGATGTACGCGGCTTAGTGCCGCGCCGACCGCATCGCCTCGGTGATCGCCACGGTCTCGACGCTGACCCGCGTGACGCGCAGGAGAAGGTCGATAACCTTCTCCTTGTAGTCCGCGAAGCGGTAGGTGTTGAACTTCTCTCGGACCGTCGGGTCGCGTGGGGTTTTTTCCTTGTACTGGTCGAGGATCCATTCGAGCGCCGAGCGGTTGCCGAGGCGATAGTCCCACGCTTCCGGCGGCACGTCGATCAACTGCGTCTCGGTGTCGAGCCGGATGTTGCCGTTGGTCTTGTCGGCGCGCAGCATCGCTTTCGGTGAGACACCCGCCTCGCGCACCCTCTGGTCAGCTACGTCGATACGCTCAAGCGGCCACGGCTCGACTGTCTCGTAACCGAGATGGAGCGCCATCAGCTTCTCGCCCCAGCCCGCCCAGCGCCAGAAGTCGTCGTAGAACGGAATGCGAGGAAATTCGCGCTTAAGGTTCTGCGCGTATTTCTCGCGGTAGAGCGGATCGTGCAACACGGCATAGACATAGTGGAAGATGGCGTCCTTGGTGATGCCGCGACCGAGCATTCCTCCTCGGTCGTGCCCGGCCTTGTGCTGGGCATCCGCGTCTTCTACTTCGTAGTGAACGCGGAATAGTTCGAGCGCCCAGTCGGTGATGTTGTCAATGCGAGCGCCATCCTTGGCAATTCGGCGTCTCGCCAATCCCTGTGTGCTCCCATTCCCATTCTTCAACAACGACGTATCGTAGAGCCCGTCGACAGCCAAAGCAGCCAATGGGTTCGCTGATGAAACAGACAAAAATGCGATCGTCTGGTTGGCTAGGTGGTCGCCATACATTTCGTACAGGCGGAAGCTCTGGCTGTTGAGCACTCGATCAAAATAGACGGACTTTCCAGTGAATGGTCGGTACGCCAAATCGACGATTTTCGAGACATCAAATTTAATCGCAGTCTTCCTCTCCAGGTGCCGACTCAGCTCTCGGTCCCATTTGATCTCGTTCTTCGTCGCCATCTGAGGATCGCGTCTCGCGTCCTCATATCGATTGATCAACACGGTTAATTTTGATCGGAGTATTTCGGGGTCAAAGTCGTAGACCCATTCGTCGCGCTTGGTCTGAAGCCCATTGGACACAATGCGAAAAACAGTGCGGTCAGCAGTTCTTCGACTTCGATACCTTTTCCCCTTGTCAGCGATCGGCACAAGGCTGTCCCAATCATTGCTCGCTTGGTTGATCCAGTTGTATTTCTCGTCGGGCTGAATCGCATCGAACGCCACGCTTGAGAGCCTATTAGCCGCCAGGAAGGCGAGCTTGTCTTCGGCAGTCTCCATCTCGGGCCGCCGGGCATAGTGAAATCGTCGCCGCCGACTTGCCCTTCCGCTTGACGAAAAAGGCGATGGCGACTCCAGTCTGGATGCCGAAGACGTTGTGCTTGGTTCCAGAGATCTTCGGGTTGGCACGCACGTCGCCGCCGAGATCCATGATCCAGATGTCGGCAAAGTCTTCGGTCACGACCTTGCGGAACCCGTCGAAGGCCGCCTTCTCGATGTAGTTGCGGTTAGTGATGAGCGCGAGAATGCCATCGTCCTTCAGTCGATCGGCCGACCAGCGAAAGAAGCGCGTGTACATGTCGTACAGAGAACTCTGGTTCTGCGCCGTGCCTTGCGCTCCATAGGTCGCGCGGATGCGCTCGTCCACGCGCCGGTAGGGCCGGTTCGGATTTCGCGAATTATAGTTCTCCTGCCAGGCGTTGTAGGGCGGATTGCCGATGACAACGCTGATCTTGCGCTTGTTCTGCCGCTTGATGCGCTCGACGTTTTCCTCGCTGAGGCTACCGAACAAGTCGTGCTGATGGCCGGCATAGATGCCGAGGCCGGCGGTGTTATCGAGCGTGTCCACGAAGCAGAGGTTCGGATACTCCTCATAGCCGCCCATGATCGCTGCATAGGTCGCCTCGATATTCAGGTTGGCGACGTAGTAGGGCAGGATCGCTACCTCATTGGCGTGCAGCTCGTCGCGATACTTGTGGCGCAGCTTCTCCTTCTGCCCACGGAAGTGCTCAATCAGTTCGGCGATGAAGGTGCCGGTGCCGCAGGCGGGATCAAGGATTTCCACGTTCTTGTCGATCAGCGCCTTGCCGAAATGCTTCTGGCAGAGCCAATCGGCGCTTTCGACCATGAAGCGCACGATCTCATTGGGGGTGTAAACGACGCCCAGCCGGTCGGCGGCCTTCTTGTTGTAGACCTTGTAGAAGCCTTCATAGATCGTCTTGAGGAACGCTTGCTTCTCGTGGTGATTGGAGACCAGCGCGGCGGTGCTCCTGATTGCCGCATAGTAGGAGCGAAGGGCATTGAGCGTGTTGTGCTTGACCGCGCCGGTGAAGAACGTCTCCTCCAGCGCGTAGAGCTCCTTGGCGACATTGTTCTCGCGGTGGAAGCCGCTGTCGCTGAAGACCTGGCTGAAAATCTCCTCGGTCAGGATGTGCTGGATCAGCATCTCGCGCACATCGGCGGCGGTGACGCTCGGATTGATGGTCTCCTGCGCGTGCTTGAGGAACTTAATTGCTGCTTCGCGAAATGCCGAGTTCTCCTTCTCGGCCTTGTCGATCATGTCGCGGAGCGCGCCAAGCACGGCCGGCAGGTCCGTCTTGAACTGCGCGACCGCCGCCCGGAACTTTGCAATCTCCGGGCGTTCCCACTGGAAGAACAGCGAGACGAGACGCGCCAGCGCGTCCGTGTCCTGCATTGAGCAGCGGGTCGACTCCAGCCGGTTCTGGATCAGGACCGCGGTGTCGGAATTTTCGAAAATGATGTTGTCCTGAGGATATCCCCTACGCTTCTTTTTCTCGATCTCGGTATCAAGGTCGTCGTCGGTGTCCTTGGCTTCCCAGAAGCCCTGCGGGACGCGGAGATCGTATAGAATCGTGCCGTCGGGATAGACCTTCGTCTTCAGCGGTGTGTTGTATTCGAGCTCCTCGACGAAGGTGAGATTTTGCGACCGCGCCTAGGAGCGCAGCAGGTTGCGGAATGCGGCGCGGATCACCTGCTCGGTGTTCGTCCCCGATACGCGCTTCAGCGTCTCAAGTTCGTTCAGATATTCGTTGATGAGAAGCTGGCTCATCCGCCTGCGCCGATTCCGGAGCGGCAACCGTAACGTGTCGGAAGAACAGAAGAAAGACGTGGACGGCCAGGACCATGCCCGGCCATGACGAATACCTGTTGCCAACGCCGCCCGGATTCCGGCACGCGTCGGAACGACGACAGGGCGTGAGCCGCGGCCTCACCCAATACTCCGTTCATGCCCGCCCCCGAGCGGGCATCCAGGCGAGACGTGCCACACCGCGAGTCAGACCTGGGTTCCCGCCTGCGCGGGAACGAACGGCTTGGGAAGCCCCCCTCACCCGGCGCTTCGCGCCGACCTCTCCCGCGAGGGGAGAGGTGAAGAGGCGCCTCACCGCCCCGGCATCTCCTTGGCCCCTTCAGAATGCCTTGGGCAGGCCCGCTTGCCGCAGGATGGCGTTGGCGGTGTGGCGGCTGGGAATGCCGATCGGGACCGCAAAACTCCGCCGCGTGAGCGGACTGTGCCAGATTTCGTGGCTGCCCTTACCCTGACGGACGAGTTCACAGCCGGCGGAACGCAGGAGATCGCGGCGCGGCCGGTCGAACTGGGGAGCCATTTACGCCGCGGCCGGCTCGGCTTCGCGCAATGCGGTGATCTGCAGGAACAACTGCGCCGGATCGACGCCGGGATGATTGTCCGGCAGCAGGTCGAGCGCCATCGCCGAGATCCTCGCCAGCAATTCGTCGAGCGTGGGGGCATCCGCTGCCGCCGGGATGTCATCGCAATGGCCGCTCCACACCGACGCCTCGGCATCCCATGCGGCAGAGATCGTAAAGATGGTCGGCTTGGGCATGACGGACCCTCGATTGGTGCGCCAACAGCGCTATGCTTTCCTAGCATATTGCACAATCGGAAGGGAGACGGCCCCCTCGCCCGCGCCTGCGGCGCGATCCCCGATGGTGTGCGGGGCAGGCTCTCTCCCGCGACGACAGCGGACGCTAGACGGCAAAGGCCTCGCGGAAGCGGCTGAGCGCCAGTTCGTCGTCGCCGGAAGGCCAGGCCTCCAGGCCGATGGTGCCGCGATAGCCCATCTCCTTCAGCGCCCGGGCGATGGCCGGGTAGTTGATCTCGCCGGTGCCCGGTTCCTTGCGGCCCGGCACGTCGGCCACCTGGATTTCGCCGATGTGCGGCAGAGCCCGCCGGCACAGCGCGATCAGGTTCCCCTCGCCGATCTGGGCGTGATAGAGGTCCAGATTGAGTTTGAGCGACGGCCGACCGACGGCCGAGACCAGCGCAAGCGTATCCGCCGCTTTGGCGAACGGCGTCTTCGGGTGGTCGACCGCCTCGTTCAGATTCTCCAGGACGAAGACGACGCCTTCCGCCTCGCCAAGGTCGGCGATCCGCCTCAGCGTGTCATAGGCCTTCAGCCACATGGGGCCGGTCACCACCTCGCACTTGACCACCGGCAATCCCTGCCCGTCGAGCCCGGTGCCATGCAGGTTGAGCCGCGGGCAGCCGAGCTGCCGGGCAACGGCGATCGACTGCTTCGCCGTGCGCAACAATTCGTCGGCGCCCTCATCGTCCGCCAGGGTCCCCGTGACATAGCCGGTCATCGACGAGAAGACCGCGCCGGACCGCGCCAGCGCGGCGATGTCGTGCTTGGTCCAGTCCCAGATTTCGGCCTGGAAGCCGAGTTCGGTGATGCGCCTGAGGCGATCGATCACCGCAAGGGAACGAAAGACCATCTCGGCGCAGACTGCCAGGGTGAAGGTCTGGTCGGCAGGCATCGCAGGGCTCCGTGCTTCGTCGGGTGGGTCGCCGGCCGTATGCGGCACAACGCTACTTCCCGAGCGTCTCTTTCACCGCCACGGCAAGCTGCTTGAGCGAGAAGGGCTTGGGCAGGAAGTGGAACTTCTCGTTCTCCGGCAGGTTCTTGCGGAAGGCGTCCTCGGCATAGCCGGAGATGAAGATGATCTTCAGGTCCGGCCGCGTCTTGCGCAGCTCCCTCAGCATCGAGGGGCCGTCAAGCTCGGGCATGACCACGTCGGAGACGACCAGATCGATCGTGCCGCCCAACTCCTTCATCACCTCCAGCGCCTCGATGCCCGACGTCGCCTCGAACACCTTGTAGCCGCGCGAGCCGAGCGCGCGGGCGGCGAAGGCGCGCACCGCCTCCTCGTCCTCGACCAGCAGGATCGAGGCGGTGCCGGTGAGGTCGGTGATCTCGGCGGCGGCAGATTGCACCTCGGTCGCCGTGACCTCGCCCTCGGCCGGCACGTGGCGCGGCACGAAGATGCGGAACGTCGTGCCCTTGCCTTCCGAGCTGGTGAAGAAGATGTGGCCGCCGGTCTGCTTGACGATGCCGTAGACGGTGGAGAGGCCGAGACCCGTACCCTTGCCGACGTCCTTGGTGGAGAAGAACGGCTCGAAGATCTTGGCCTGCACCGCCGCCGGCATGCCGGTGCCGGTGTCCACCACCTCGATCATGACGTAGTCGACCTCCGGCAGCGGCTGATAGCCGAAGGCCGCCACTTCCCTCCCCGGCAGGTTCTTGGTGCGGATGGTCATGGTGCCGCCGCCGGGCATGGCATCGCGGCCGTTGACGGCGAGATTGACGATGACCTGCTCGAACTGGTTGAGGTCGAACTTGACCGGCCACAGGTCGCGGCCGTGGATCAGATCGAGCTTGACGCTCTCGCCGAGCAGCCGCTGCAGCAGCATCGACAGGTCGGAGAGCGTGTCCGACAGGGTGAGCACCTGCGGGCGCAGCGTCTGGCGGCGCGAGAAGGCAAGCAGCTGGCGCACCAGGCCGGCGGCCCGGTTGGCGTTCTGCTTGATGTTCATGATGTCCTGGAAGGACGGGTCGCTCGGCCGGTGGTTGGCGAGAAGCAGGTCGGAGAAGCCGATGATGGCGGTGAGCACGTTGTTGAAGTCGTGCGCGATGCCGCCGGCGAGCTGGCCGACCAATTCCATCTTCTGCTGCTGGCGCACCTGATGCTCCAGCGCCCGCTGCTCGGTGATGTCGATGACGTTGACGATCACCATCTCGCTGCCGCCCGCCCCTTCCGCCACCGGATTGATGAAGAAGCGGCCCGAGCGCTGGCCCTCGCCGGCCAGCGTCGCGTCGATCGCCGGGATGACGCTGGGGCCCTCGGCGGCGGCGGCGAGCGCGACGGCGAGATTGGGCTTGTCCTGGTCGGCGACGAGATCGGTGAGCGCGCGGGTGGCGTCGGGGCGCACGCCGGGGAACATGCGCAGGAACGGCGCATTGGTGCGCCCGATGCGGCCGTTGCGGTCGATCGCGGCGATGGCGATCGGCGTATTGTTGAAGAAGCGGGCAAAGCGCACTTCGGCCGCGCGCAGCGCCTCCGACACCTCCTCGCCCGGCGACCGGTTGAGCACCACCGTGCGCGTCGCGCCCGGCGCCCCGTCGACGGTCACCGGCACGCGATGCAACAGGCGCACCGGCAGGCTCTGGCCGTTGGCGCGCATCAGGTCGAGGTCGATGATGGCGGTGCGGTTGCGCATCTCGTCGTCGGCCGGCGGGGCGGCCAGCAGCGCGATGCCATCGCCCTGGACGATGTCGGCGAGCCTCAGCGCGCCGCTGTCGAAGCGCGTCAGGTCGATGCCCAGCCATTCGGCCAGCGTCGCGTTCATGTAGACGATGCGCCCGTCGGGCTCGGCCGAGAAGAAGCCGGCCGGGGCATGGTCGAGATAATCGATGGCGTGCTGCAGCTCCTGGAACACGGCCTCCTGGCGGGCGCGCTCGGTGCTGATGTCGGTCAGCGTCCAGGCGGTCAGCGCCTTGCGCTTGTTGGCCGCCGGCAGTGGCCGCGCCGCGATGCGGTACCAGTGGGCGCCGCCGTCCTCCTCGCCGCCGGACAGCGGCGCCGGGGTGCGCACCTCCTCGGTCGCCGGGCGGCCCTCGCGCAGCTCCTGGGTGATGCGGTAGAGCGCCTCCGCCGCCTCCGGATTGCCGACCATGACGCGCTCCAGCGCGCGCGCCTCGCTGGCCTCCGTGGCGCCGATGAGATCGGCATAGGCGTGGTTGGCATAGACGATGCCGCCGTCGCGGCTGGTGATCAGCACGCCCTCGCCGAGCGCGCCCATGAACATCTTGCCGAGGTCGTCGCCCGTACCGCGGCCGCCGAAGCGGACCAGCCCGATGGCGCCGGCGAGCAACGTGATCACCCCGATGACGGCGAGGATGGCCAACAGGCCGAGGACGAAGGGCTGCGCCTGGTTCGGCGGCATCAGCGTCAGCCCGATCGAGACGCCGACCAGACCGAAGGCGAGCACGATCAGCCGCCCGGTGCCGGTGATGCGACCGGGACGATCGACCAGGGGTTCGGGGGGAACGGTTTGCGTGGCGCGTTCGCTCATGGCGGCCGCCGTGGCCTCCTGCCTTGCCTTTTGCGGTGGATACGCGCGGAGAATCAATGTTAACGCCTCGTATGTCAGGATGGTGGGGAAAGTGTCAGAATTCAATTGTGGCCATTGCCCCGCCGCGGCAGAGGGGACGCCGGGCCACAGGAAAGGGTGAAACGGCGGCATATACTTGCATTGCCGGCCGCTTCACCGGAAAAGTTGTCGACACCGGTGATTCGACGCCAGACCGCCGACCACCGATCCGCCTTGAGTCGCCGCGGGACCGCTTGAAAACGGGAGGAGGGGCGAAATGCGGGAGTTCCTGATACCGATCTTCGGTGAAGCCGGAGCGGTGGTGGCGCAATTCCTGCTCACCATCATCATCGTCCTCGGCCTGATCGGCGTCGTCTGGTGGTTCGTGCGGCGTTATTCCGGCGTCCATTTCGGCGGTATCGGCCGTGGACGCGTGCCGCGACTGGCCATCGTCGATGTCATGCCCGTCGATCGCCGCCGCCGGCTGGTGCTGGTCCGGCGCGACAATGTCGAGCATCTCCTGCTCATCGGCGGCCCCGGCGACGTCGTCGTCGAGGGCACGATCCAGCGTGTGCGCCAGCGCAGCCCCCAGCAGACCGCCCAACAAGCCGCCCAGGCCGCCCAAGCCCAGCGCGCCGCGCTGCAGCCTGCCTTCGAACCGCCGCCGGCAACCGAACTGGAAGCCCCGCCGGCCGAGCGGGCGGCCATCGAACGCCCGCCGGTCAACGCACCGATCCCCTTCCCGGCTGTCCGCAACACGCATCTGCAGGCGCCCGCCGGCAACGGCCGGCCCCTGCTCCGCTCTGTGCGGCCGCCACCGGTGCCGCCATCGCTGCCTGAGGCCCAACCCGAGCCCCCGCCTGAGCCCGAGGCCGTTGCCGAGCCGCAACCGGCGCCCGTAGCCTCGGCGGCATTCGTCGAGCCGCAGCACCCGACCCAGCTTGAGCCGATCGAAAGCTGGCCTGAAGCCGAAACCGCGGCGCCGCCGCCACCGGAGGCGCCACAGCAGCCGGAGCCGCAGGAAGTGGCAGCCGCAGGGCTGTTCCCCGAGGTCATGACCGCCGAGGCCGCGCCGCCGCCGACGGCGCCGGCGGCGGAACCGGCCGCGCCGCTACCGGCGACATTCGCCGAGGCGGAACGGGAAGCCGCGGCGCAGGCCGGGCAGGCGGCGCTCGATCTCGGCGACGTCGAGGGCGAGGTTGAGAGCTTCGCGGAAGCCCCCGCGACGGCCGCCGGACAGGAGGAGACGGTGACGCCTGAGTCCACCGCCAGGGTCAGCGACCTCGAGCGCGAGATGGCCCGCCTCCTCGACGAGATCACCACGCGCCGCTCGACCTGATCCGCAAAACGGCGGAATTCCGCCGTTTCTCGCCAGCGTTGCCGTCACGCGACTGTCAACGGACAGTTATTGTCCGGAGGGGATCGCCTCGCTATATTCCGCGCGCATTGCTGCGGGAAATGAGGGTGTCTGCATGCCGCGTGCGCGCGTTGACGAGTATCGTCCAACCGACAGCGAAGAGTTCATGAACGAACGCCAGCGTGAGTATTTCCGCCAGAAGCTGCTGGCATGGAAAGACGAGATTCTGCGCGAGGCGCGTGAGACCCTTCAGCATCTGCAGGACGAGAGCCAGAATCACTCCGACCTCGCCGACCGCGCGTCGTCCGAAACCGACCGCGCCATCGAACTGCGCGCGCGCGACCGCCAGCGCAAGCTGATCGCCAAGATCGATTCGGCGCTCAGCCGCATCGAGGACGGCACCTACGGCTATTGCGAGGAGACCGGCGAGCCGATCAGCCTGAAGCGGCTCGACGCCCGGCCGATCGCAACGCTGTCGATCGAGGCGCAGGAGCGCCACGAGCGCCGCGAGCGGGTCTACCGGGACGACTGAGACCGGGCGCATCGGCCCGCCGCTCGTGACCCGGCCGCCGGTCGCAGTTGGACACCGCAAGGCCGGCGCGATAGACGACGGCATGCCTCCCTTTCAGGTCTACCTTCTCGACTACGACGGTACGCTTGCCGACACGCGGCCGGCTGCCATCGCCTGCCTCACCCGCACCCTGCACGAGCGCAACGCCACCGCGCCCGAGGACCGGATAAAGGCTGTCATCGCCAGCGGCATGACGCTGGAATTCGCCATCGCCACGCTGTTGCCTGGTCTGGCGGATGACGAGATTCCCGGCTGCGTCACCCAATACCGCGCGCGCTATACGGATATCGACCGGCAGATGACGGCGCTCTTCGCGGGCGCTCGCGAGACCATGACGCGCCTGCACGAAGACGGCCGCAAGATCGTGGTGCTGAGCAACAAGGCGCGCGCCGCACTCGAGGACGCGCTTGCCCGATTCGGCCTTCTCGACATGGCAAGCGCCGTTCTTGCCGCCGATCCCGGCGTGCCGATCAAACCCGACCCGCAAGCCTTCCACCAGCGCGTTCGTCCGCTCTTCGACGGCCTGGTTCCGTCTGATTTCGTCATGGTCGGCGACACCGCGGCCGATATCGCGTTTGCACAGGCCGCAGGCATCGCCAGCTGCTGGACACGCTATGGCTACGGCGACGCCGATCGCTGCCTGGCGATGAAGCCCGATTTCGTGGCGGACGCCCTGCCAGAGCTTCTGAGCACCGGCGCCAAACCGGCGTGAAGCATGAAAAATCGAGGCAATTCTGATGTGATGCCGTTCACAGGGCGTTCATGTGAAGAACTCTATGTATGGATCGAGCCTCCGGGCAGGAAAGCGCCCAGTTTTGACCGCAATTTCCGGCTTGGACGGTAGGCAACTTCGACGCGCGGACGTCCGGGACGCCGGCGGCGTGCGCAAAGCAGGAGCTGAAGCATGAAGAAACTCTTGATGGCAGCAACCGCGATCAGTGGTGTCGTCCTCTTCGCCGGGAACGCGCTGGCCGCGTCCGACTACGAGTGCCGGTCCTATGCCCAGAGCCAGGCCGACGCCTATGCGCCGACCGGCAAGGGCGCCATCGTGGGCGGCGCCTTCGGTGCCGGCCTTGGCGCGATCATTGCGGGCGCCACTGGCGGCAATGCCGGCACCGGCGCGATCGCCGGCGGCGTCGGCGGTGCCGTGCTCGGCGGTGCGGCCAACCAGAGCGAGCGCCAGCGCGTCTATCGCGATGCCTACTGGCAGTGCATGAACAGCGGCCCCGCTCCGGCGCCGGTCTACGATGCCGGCGCGCCGCCTCCCGGCTATGGCCAGCAGTGGTGGATGCAGGCCTGCGCCTCCAAGTACCGGTCCTTCCAGTGGGATGGCCCGTACGCCGGCCAGTTCAAGGGCTTCGACGGCGCCTGGCACTGGTGCAGCGTCAACTAGGCACCGCAGCCTGACAGCCTGACATTGGCATGACGCCCGCGACTTATGTCGCGGGCGTTTCCGTTTTTGGCAGGCTAGACTGCGCCCCATGAAACAACTCGTCCTCCTGCGCCATTTCAAATCGTCCTGGCATGAACATGGCGCCGCCGACCGCGACCGCCCGCTGGCGCCGCGCGGCCAGCGCGATGCCGTCAGCATGGCCGAAGCCATCGTCGCCCACGACTTCGTGCCCGATCGCATCCTGTGTTCGCCCGCCCGGCGCACGCGCGAGACGCTGGCCGCCCTCGAACCGGGGCTCGGCGACGGGCGCGACATCGTCTTCATCGAAGCGCTCTATTCCGGCCCCGACCAGGACTATCGCGACATCATTGCGACCGAGGGCGGCGACGTCGACCGGCTCATGGTGATCGGCCACAATCCGCGCATCCACGCCACCGCGCTGGAGCTGATCGGCCACGGTGGCAGCAAGGCGGTGCGCAACCTGCTGGCGACGAAATACCCGACCGGAAGCCTGTCCGTGATCGAATTCGACGCCGAATCCTGGTCGACCATCGCCGAGGGCAGTGGCCAGCTCGTGGCCTTCATCCGTCCCCACGACCTCGTCCCCGAGGTCTAAAGCCTTTCGCCGGGACACCCGGACGCCTACATCTGGTTCCGGAACAGCCGGAGCCGGACGTGCAGCTGACGACGATCACCGACGAGACCCGTCTCGCGCTCGCCAACCTCGCCGACCGCGCCACCGGTGTGGTGACGCCGTCCGTGCGACTGGGGGTGACCGGCCTGGCGCGAGCCGGCAAGACCGTGTTCATCGCCGCCCTCGTCCACAATCTCGTCCATGGCGGCCGTCTGCCTTTGTTCAAGTCCTATGCCGCCGGCCGGGTGGCCGGCGCCCGGCTGGAGCCGCAGCCGGACGACGCCGTGCCCCGCTTCGACTATGAGCGCCATGTCCGCGCTTTGGTCGAGGAGCGCCTGTGGCCGGATTCGACCCGCCAGATCAGCGAACTGCGCCTGACGGTCGCCTACGAGTCCGCCTCCCTGCTGACCCGCACGCTGAGCAGCGGGCGGCTCCACATCGACATCGTCGACTATCCCGGCGAATGGCTGCTCGACCTGCCGCTACTCTCCAAGAGCTACACGGAATGGTCGCGCGAGGCGCTTGTCGCCGCCGCCCGCGACGGCCACCGCGACCACGCCGGAGACTGGCTGAAACGGCTGCAGCATGTCGATGCCCGGGCGCCCGCCGACGAAACGCTCGCCCGCGAACTGACCGACATCTTCACTGCCTATCTGCGCGCCTGCCGTGCCGACAGCCGCCTGCTGTCCACCCAGCCGCCGGGCCGCTTCCTGATGCCCGGCGACCTCGACAACTCGCCGGCCCTCACCTTCGCGCCGCTGCGCCTCGAAAACGACGACGAAGGCCCGACCGGGTCGCTCGCCCGCATGATGGCGCGGCGCTACCTGGCCTATCGCAACGCCGTCGTGCGCCCCTTTTTCCGCGACCATTTCGCCCGCCTCGACCGCCAGATCGTGATGGTCGATGTGCTCACCGCGCTCAATGCCGGCCCGGTCGCCGTCGCCGACCTGGAAGCGGCGCTGGCCGCCATCCTCGGCTCCTACCGGCTCGGCCGCACCAACTGGCTGAGCGGCCTCTACAGCCGGCGCATCGACCGCATCCTCTTCGCCGCCACCAAGGCCGACCAGCTTCACCACGGCGACCACGACCGGCTGGAGGCGATCCTCGGCCGGCTGGTCAGCCGCGCCAGCGAGCGCGCCCGCTTCGCCGGCGCCCGCGTCGAGGTGCTGGCGCTGGCCGCCGTACGCGCCACCCGCGAGGCCACCGTGACCAAGGGCGGCGACTCGCTGCCGACGATCATCGGCATCCCCCAGCCGGGCGAGACGGTGGACGGCAAGGTGTTCGACGGCCGCACCGAAATCGCGTGGTTTCCCGGTGACTTGCCGGACGATCCAGAATCGGTTTTTGAAGGCGGCAACGATCACCCAAGCGTGCGCTTCGCCCGCTTCCGGCCACCCAAGCTGGAACGCACCGCCGAAGGCCTGACCCTGTCGCTGCCCCATATCCGGCTCGACCGGGCGCTGGAATTCCTGCTCGGAGACCGGCTGGCATGAGACGCCCGACCGCCTTTACCCTCGACGAGGTGCGCTACGAGCCCGACGAGCTCTATCCCGCCGACGAGCCGGCGCCCGCCGCCGACGGGCCGCCGCCGTCACGCAAGCGGCGCGGTCATTGGCTGGGGCTGCTGCTCGCCGCGCTCGGTGGCCTCGCCTCGCTCGCTCTCGGGCTCGCCATCGACCGGCTGGTGCGCGACCTCTTCGCCCGCAACGATTGGCTGGGCTGGCTGGCGCTGGCGCTGGTGGCGCTGGCCGGGGTGGCGCTCTTCGTCCTCGCCGCCCGCGAGATCGCCGCACTCCTGCGCCTGAGGCGCATCAACGCCATCCACGCCCGCGCCGTCATCGCGGCGGAAGCCGACGACCGCGAGGCGGCGCTCGCCGTCCTCGACGAGGTCGAGCAGCTCTACCGTCGGCGTCCGGAGACGGCACGCGGCCGCGCCGCGCTTGCCGGCCACCGCAAGGAGATCATCGACGGGCGCGACCTGATCGCACTGGCCGAGAGCGAGCTGCTGCTTCCGCTTGATGCCAATGCCCACCGCATGGTGCTCGACGCCGCCAAGCGGGTGGCGCTGGTCACCGCCATCTCGCCCAGAGCCCTCGTCGATCTCCTCTTCGTCGGCGCGCAGGTGCTGCGCCTCATCCGGCGGCTGGCGACGCTCTATGGCGGCCGGCCGGGCACCATCGGCTTCTTCCGTCTGGCCAAAGCAACGCTCACCCATCTGGCGGTGACCGGCGGCATGGCGGCCGGCGATTCGCTGGTCCAGCAGGTTCTCGGCACCGGCATCGCGGCGCGGCTTTCAGCGCGGCTCGGCGAGGGCGTGGTCAACGGGCTGCTGACCGCCCGCGTCGGCATTGCGGCCATCGAGGTGTGCCGGCCGCTGCCCTTCATCAACGGCTCGCCGCCGCGCCTGGTCGACGTGATGGCGGCGCTCCGCCCGCTGGCGACGGAGAAGGCGTAGCGCAGGCGATGTCGCCTCAGACCTTCTGCCACTCGGTCACCGCCGGCCCTTCCCTGCCGGCGACCGGGTCGGCCCAGGGGCTCGGCACGGCGGCGATGCGCCTGCGGATGCCGGCCCTGTCCTCGGCACCCTCGCGCATCAGGTCGGCGCGCGCCCCCGGCGGATAAGCGCCGATGACCAGCAGGTCCGGCGACCCCGACAGGCGCTTGTGGCCGACGCCGGCCGGGATCAGGACGGCATCGCCGGCCTTGGCATGGACGGTGGCGCCGCCCTCCCCGCCGAAGCGCACTTGCGCCGAACCGGCGGCGATGCCCAGCACCTCGTGCGCCGTCGAATGATAGTGGTGGAAGGGAAAGATGCCGTTGCGCCAGCCATTGCCCCAGCCGTTGCCCTGGAACAGCGCCTCGAAGGCGACCGCCGGATCGCCCGCCGCCGGATCGATGACGCCGGCATAGTGGATCAGCGGCAGGCGGTTGTTGGGGATGTCGCCGTCGTCGACGAAATGGTGGAGGCTGATCTGCATGATGGGCTCGGGATTCCTTGCAAAACGGGCTCGCAGCGAGTTTGACAGGCTGCCCGCGACCGGTCAAAAACGTTGCCTCCGCGCCGGAACTGGCTCGGACGTCGGAACTGGGACTGGGACTGGGCGATTTGTGAAGGCACCGGACGCGGGCGCTCCATGAAGGGACTGGGAATCGGTTTCGGCCTGGAGCGGATCGCTCTGTTCGCCTATGAGCGTCCGGTCCTCGGCGTCGTCGTCCTGTTCGTCGTCTACATCCTTGCCGGCTACGGCATGATGCATGTCCGCTTCAACGACGACCTGCGCAACATCTTCGCCGGCGACACCCAGACCTACCGCGACTATGCGACCGCCACCGACGATTTCGTCGATCCGGAGAACGAGCTTCTGGTTCTGGTCGAGGGTAAGGACCTCGGCACGCCGGAAAATTTCCAGAAGCTGCAGGACTTCCAGCTCGAGCTGCAGCTCGTCGACGGCGTCGACAACGTCTATTCGCTGTTCGCTCTGCGCCAGCCGCCCGACGCCAACGGCGACGCCGCGCTATTGGTCAACGACGCCTCGACCGGACTGACGCCGGAGCTGGCGGCCGAGATCCGCGCCCATCCGGTTCTCGGCGACCGGCTGCTCTCCGCCGACGGCACGGCGATGGTCTTCAATGTCACGCCGAGCGAGCCGAAGGCGCCGGTCTCGGTGGCCCGCAAGCTCACCAGCGAGATCGAGGCGACCGCCAAGGACGCTCTCGGCGGCAGCGACATGAAGGTGACCGTCACCGGCTTTCCGGTGATCCGCTACTCGATCGCCGACATCGTGCGCCACGACCAGGTCGTCCTCAACATCGTCGGCGCGCTGGTCGGCACGGTAATGAGCCTGATCGTCTTCCGCTCCTTCGTCGCCTCGATCCTGGCGGCAGCGCCGGCGATCATCGCCGCCATGGCCGTGGTCGGCTTCATGGGCCTCACCGGCGTCAAGGTGTCGGTGATGACGACGATCGTGCCGGCGCTGGTGATGATCTTCGGCTATGCCGACGGCATGCATCTGTGCTTCGCCTGGCGCAAATATCGCGCGGCCGGCTGCGACATCGTCGAAGCGGAACGCCGGGCACTGCGCGAACTTGCCGGTGCCTGCGTGCTCTCGGCCATCACTACCGCGATTGCCTTCCTGTCGCTGACCATCTCCTCGGTGACCATGGTGCGCAGCTTCGGCGCATCGGGCGCCGCCGGCACGCTCGGCGGCATGTTTCTCGTGCTCATCATCCACGGCCTGCTGATGCGCCTGCTCGGCCGCTTCTGGAAGATGCGGCCGGCCAGGAAGACCGACAACCTGCTGATCGCGCTGGAAGGCCCCTGCGCCAGCATCGGCAGCTTCGCCGTGCGCCACGCGAAGCTTCTCTCGGTTCTTTCCGCGGTCATGTTCGTGCTGTTCGGCGCGGCGCACTATTCGGTCAAGCCGGAGCACTCCTTCCGCGAGGACCTGCCCTCCAACAATCCCGCCAATGCCGCCCTCGGCCGGCTCGACCGTGACTTCGGCGGCGTCTTCCCGCTCGAGATCGTCGTGCCGCTGAAGGGCGCCGGCCCGACGTCGCCGCAAGCCCTGGAGCGCGTCCGCGCCGTGCAGGATGCCGTCGCCAAGGTCGACGGCATCGGCCAGCCGCTGTCCCTGTGGAACCTTGCCGAATGGCTGGGCGGCAACGACCCGCTCAACGCCGGCCCGGCGCTCGACAAGATGCTCGACCTGGCGACGCCGACGACGAAGAGCCACTTCATCGGCACCAAGGGCAATGCGCTCATCACCGCGACCACGCGCGAGATGTCGAGCTCCCACTCCGCCGAGCTTGTCGACCGCGTCGAGGCGGCCATCGCCGCCACCGGTGTCGACGGCGTCAAGGTCACCGGCGTGGTCGTCATCAACGCCCGCGAGAGCACCCGCACCATCAGCAATCTCAACGTGAGCCTGCTGCTCTCGGTGGTCGCCAATCTCGGCGTCATCGCGCTCGCCTTCGGCGGCCTGTCCTTCGGGTTCGTCTCATTCCTGCCCAACATGCTGCCCATCCTGGCGGTCGGCACGATGCTGTTTCTCACCGGTCGCGGCATGCAGTTCACCGCCGTCATCGCCCTCACCGTCGCCTTTGGCGTCGCCGTCAACGACTCGGTGCATTTCATCAACCGCTTCCTGCACACCGACAATGACGGTTCGCTCGCCGCCCGCCTGGTCGAGACCTCGCGGCGCATCGGCCCCGTGATCATCGGCGCGACGCTGATCATCATCGCCGGCATCTCCACCACCCTGACCAGCGGCATGCCGACCATCGGCCTGTTCGGCAAGATCGCCGCGCTGACGCTGATCGCCGGCATCGTCGGCGACCTCATCGTCCTGCCGGCGCTGATGGGAGGGCCGGCACGCCGCTGGTTCGACCGCCACCGGACCATCAAACCGCACGAGGCAAAACCATGAAGCGCGCCCTTCCCGCCGCACTCCTGGCAACGATCGCCTTCACCCTGCCGGCCCTCGCCGCCGACGACCCGATCCTGTCGCGCCTCGCCGGCAGCTGGACCGGCCACGGCAGCTACCGGCAGAGCGCCAGCGCCCAGCAGGAGCGCGTCTTCTGCAAGATCACCAATACGCTGGTGCAGAACGGCAACGCTCTGCAGCAGAGCGGCCGCTGCTCCGTCTCCAGCGGTTCCGGCGCCATCGCCGGCCTGATCACGGCCACCGGCGGCGGTCGCTACAAGGGCACGCTGAGCAGCCTCGCCACCGACGGCCCGGCCAGCCTCAGCGGCTCGGGCAGCGGCAGCCGGCTGACGCTGACCATGTCCTTCGTCGACGGGCAGACGCACCAGCCGGCGAAGTCGGTGACCACCATGGCGATCACCGGCAACGGCTACCACCTGGTGACCGTCCGCAGGGAAGGCGGCAAGACCTGGACGCCGACCGACATCACCTTCAAGAAGTAGGCGAGCGGCAGCCGGCGGTCGGGCGCCGCTTCGGGCAACCGCGCGCAGCGCGTTTCCCTTCGATCGCGGCTTACGCCTGGAAGTGCTGGTGCGGCTCGCCGCCGGCCTCGTGGCTGTGCGGCTTCGGCGAGACCTTGACCGGCACCACGTGCAGGCTGGCATGGCGCACGCCGCGTTGCGTGCTGATCTCATCGGCAACGTGCTGAACGGCCTGCGCCGGCCCGTGCAGGGCCGAGATCTCCAGGCAGCTCGTGTGATCGAGCGGCACGCGCATGGTGGCGCCGAACATGTCGTGGTGTTCGTGCTGCAGGCGGGTCAGCCGCTGCGCCAGGTCGCGCGTCGCATAATCAAAGACGTAGCCGAGCACCGCGATGCAGGACGCGTTCGAGGACTTCGCCTGTTCGCGGTTCGCCACCTCGCGGACGATGTCGCGGAAGGCTTCCGAGCGGCTGTCATAGCCGCGCGCGCGCGTCATCGCGTCGACCACGTCGAGCAGATCGTCGTCGATGGTGATGGTGATGCGTTGCATCGCACGTCTCCTCGATATGCGCCGGGGCACGATGGCGCCGCAGGCTTGATGCGAATGCTAAAGCAGCGGACGCCCGAGGGGAATCGGCCTGTTCGGCGCAGGGCGAAGGCAGATCATTCCCGACCCACTTTCCATGGTGCGGCGCCGCTTTGGGGGTCCTCTCCCCCCTTGCGGGGGAGAGACAGAGAGGGGGGTACTGGCACGGAATTCAACTGCGCGCCATTGCTCCAACGCGTGCTTGCCAACACCCCTCTCCCTTCGCCTCTAGGTCGCTACGCTCCCAAGAGGCGAAGCCCTCTCCCGCAAGGGGAGAGGGGGCAACAACGCTCACCATCCCTCTTGGTCACCCCCTCCCGAAATGCCTTCGGCATTTCGACCTCCCCTCACGGGGGAGGTTCGGCTCAGTGCTCGTCGGCCGATTCGGTACTGGCGCGGTGGAGATGGTGGTGGCTGTGGGCGACCTCGCTGCCATGCAGGTGGAGATGGGCGTGGGAGAGCCCGGCGCGCTTGAGAAGCGCCACATCGTGCAGGATCTGGTGGGGGCTGCCCTCTGCGATGATGCGGCCGCAGTCCAGCACGAAGCAACGATCGGCAATGTCCTCGACGATGTCGAGGTCGTGGGTCGCGGTGACCACGGTGCGGCCGGAGCCATGGCACTTCACCAGAAAGTCGATGAGGTGGCTGGCGCTCTTCGGGTCGAGCGAGGCGGTCGGCTCGTCGAACAGCAGAACCTCCGGCTCGAGCACCAGCACCGAGGCAAGCGCCACCCGCTTCTTCTCGCCGCCGGAGAGGCGATGCGGCGGCCGGTCCTTCAAGTGGACGACGGCAAAATCCTCCAGCGCCGTGGCGACGCGCCGGCGCACGTCGTCCTTCGACCAGCCCATCTGCAGAGGCCCGAAGGCGATCTCGTCGAAGACGGTCGGATTGAAGAGCTGCACGTCCGGGTTCTGGAAGACGAAGCCGACGCGGCGGCGGAAGGCGAGCGCCGCCTCATCTTCGGCGAAGCGCTCCTCGGTGAGCGGCTCGCCGAAAGCCTCGATCCGCCCCTTCTGCGGGAAATAGAGCCCGTCGAGGAGTCTCAGAAGCGTCGACTTGCCCGATCCGTTGGCGCCGAGCAGCACGATGCGCTCGCCCGCCGTGATGGCGAGGCTGAGTCCGTCGAGCGCCGGCGTCTCGTGATAGGCGTAGTGGACGTCGACCACGTCGAAGACCGGGCGCGCGGCAGGGGGCAAGGGAAGCGATCCGTCCATCACGCCTGCATCCATAAGGCCAGAGAGGAAATCACCAGGAAGCCGCCGGCCGCCGCCCAGTCGATGGCGCGCACGCGGAAATCGTCGAGCAGCCGCGGCTCGCCGCGATAGCCGCGCGAGATCATGGCGAGGTGGACCTCGCTGCTCATGTCGAGCGCCTTGCCGAGCAGCGCGCCCGCCGTCGCCGTGGCAAGCCGCCGCCCGTCGCGGGGGCTGAGGCGCCCGACCATGCGGCTGCGGCGCGCCTCGAACATCTGCGCCGCCGTGGTGAGCAGGACGAAGACATAGCGGTAGGTCATGCCCAGGATGACGACCACTACCACCGGCAGGCGATAGGCCCGCATGGCCTTCAGCAAATGCGCCCAAGGCGTTGATAGGATGAGAAGAAGCGCATAGGTCGCGGTCGTCTCGGCGCGACCGGTGAGGAAGGCGGCGCTGCGCACCCCCTGCAGGGTGACCGGCCAGCCGAGAAGCGGCAGCGTGGCCAGCACCTCGCCCGGCACCAGGAAGATGGCGGGGAGCGCGATCAGCCCGGTGAAGGCAAGCACGCCGATCCACACCTGACGCGCCAGCCGGGCAATTGCGATGCCGGAGGCAAGCGCCAGCACCACCGCAAGCAGAAAGAGCCCGGCGAGCACGGCGAGCGACTTCACCGCAACCGCCACAACGATGAAGCCGACGACGATGCCGAGCTTCACGCGCGGATCGAGCCTCTGCAGGAAGCCGTCGCGCCGGGCGAAGTCGTCGGCATCGAGCGCGTGGGCGAGTGTATGGGCGATACCGTCGCCGAGCCGGTCGAAAAGGCTGCCCCGGTGCCGACCATGGCGGATGAAGGATTGCTCTGCCATGGCCGGTCCAGACGTCCCCGCTCTGTTCAGGCGTGTCCTTCGCCGGACGGCGCGCTGCGGTTCATCAGCCACGACAGTCCGGAGAAGAGGAGAACGATCAGCCCGGCCCCGACCACCGCCGAGAGGATGTAGCCGAAGCTCTCGCTATGCATGAACGGCGGCGCATAATCGGGGATCGGCGCCGTCCAGAAGCTGGAGAGATGCTCCAGCCCCTGCGGCACCTGCTCGGGCGGCGCCATGTTGCCGGAAGCCTGGGTGATCTGGTCGCGCACGGCGGCATCCTTGAAATCGTCGATGCCCCATTCGCCCCAGGCGATGCCGGCGGCAAGCAGGCCGAGCGGGCTCACCACCATCAGTGCCCCCAGTCCCGTCCACAGCCGGCGGATGCCCAGCCAGCCGCCAACCGCCGACGGCAGCGGCGCGCGCGCCGTCTCGCGGGTCGTGGCTTCGAGCAGGCGCGGATTGGAGCGCTGCAGATAGGCGACGATGCCGCCGGTGACGATGGCTTCGGCCGCGCCGGCAATGGTGAGATGGGCGAACATCATGGCCGGAATCGCCACCGACAGCGGATAGGGCGCGTAGAGCGGCGCGCCGGTGGCGTCGGTGAAGAGTGCCGGCTGGATGCCGAATTCGAGAGCGGTGACGAACGCCGCCGCATTGATGGCGAGATAGCCGGCAATCGCCGCCGCCACGATGCGGCGCGGCGAGCCGACCGGCGTATCGCCGGATATCAGCCGGTAAGTGAAATAGGCGGTGAGCGTGCCGACGATGGCCATGTTGAAGGCATTGGCGCCGAAGGCGAGGATGCCGCCGTCGCCGAAGAACAGCGCCTGGATCGCCAGCGCGATCGATATGGCAAGGATGGCGGCGGCAGGTCCGAGCACGATCGCAGCCACCGCCATGCCGACGGCATGCGCCGTCGTCCCTCCCGGAATCGGCAGGTTGAACATCATGACGACGAAGCTGAAGGCCGAGACCACGGCAAGCAGCGGCACCACCCGGCTGTGCAGGACGCGCTTCACGCGCTTCACCGCGACGTACCAGAACGGCGCCGCCGCGGCGAAGGCAACGGCGCAGGTGGAGGGGCTCAGATAGCCGTCAGGTATGTGCATGGGGATCGGTTCCTTCAGATCTCTTTGTTTTCCCCCTGAAGGATTACCGTATGAGAAATTTCCGTCTTTGTCATACGTCAAATGGCGCAGACGGAGTGGCGGCGCTATTATTCTGCGGCGATGGCTGCCGGACGGCGCATGCCGCCCGCCTGGCGGCCGATAGTCACGGCATGGACGGTGTCGTGGATGAACATGCCGACGGCCAGGCCGCGGTCGTAGCTCGCCCAGAAGCGCGGCAGGATTTCGACCTTGTGCCCGCCGCGGCCGTGCAGGCGCACCAGGCCCGCCGACTGGGCCTCCTCGACGATCTTGCGGATATGGGTGCGCGAGACGCCGAAGCGCTCGCCGACGTCGCCATAGGGCACCGCCGCGTGCAGGTCGTCCGCGTCCATTGCCGTCCGGATCAGCGCGGCCGACACCACATGGCCAGCCGCGTGATTGAAGAACAGCATGAGGTCCGGCGCCATCGCCAGCAGCCTGCCCGAGAACGGCAAGAAGGCGATGGAGGTTCGCCGCTGCGCAATCTGATAGGCCGGATCCCGGCCGACGACGGGCGCGTAATCGTCGAAGCGGCCGATCACCGTCATCGGCGCATAGTGCGCCGCCAGCCAGGCACGGTCATGTGCCAACATCGCGTCGGTCGGTTTCAGAATGCGCACGCGCCGGTCGCCCGCGGCCGGTTCGGTCGTCATGAACCCGACAGCGCCGAGCCGGCCGACCAGATGATCGATCTGGCGGTCGCTGGCCAAGCCGAAGGTGGCCATCTCGCGCTTCAGGCGACCGACCGTGAACCAGGTTTCGCGGCGTTCCGGGTCGTGGCCCGCGGCAAGCACGACCGCCACCAGGAAGACGAGGAAGCGGCCGGTCTCGATCAGCAACCGCGCCATGAACGGATCGTCGCCGTAGATCGCCAGGAAGCGATCGAGATAGAGCCTCCGCGCCTCCGCCATGCGCGGATGCCCGACAATCTCGTCGATCGTCAGATGCGGCACACCGGCGGTCAGGCGAACGAAATCCGGATCGTCCACGATGCGCCCTTCCCCACGCGCAACGCTTCACCCCCTGCGGAAACTACGCGGTGGCCGCGATATACGCAATCTGTTCCAATTCTAAAACGAGCAACTGCCCTAGGTTCGCGCGGGGCGTGCGAACGAGCCGCAACGGCTCGAGGAGGGGAAGAATGATCAGGTTGATTACACGGGGTCGATTCACCCAGAAGATGATCCAGGGGAATCTTGAAGCGCCCGAGGACCGGGAGCCCGCCGTGCGCAAGCTCGTCGAGGCGGCCGGCGCCAGGATGATTGCTTACTACATCACGACCGGCGACCACGACTTCCTGCTCATCAGCGAGGCGGCGGACGCAGAGTCCGCGGTCGCCGCGATGATGGTGGCCGGGGCAGCCGGCACGATCACCGACGTGACCACGATCAGGGCGTGGACCGCGGCCGAATTCAAGCCGGTTGCCGAGAAGGCAGCCAAGGCTGCGGCCGCCTATCGTCTCCCCGGCAAGGCGTGATTGAGCGGCTTGAGGAGGGGAAGATGATCCGGCTGATCACACGGGGCAAATTCACGGGGAGTCACATCAAGGGGCTGCTCGAAGCGCCAGAGGATCGCGAACCCGCGGTCAGGAAGCTGGTCGAAGCTGCCGGCGGCAAACTCATCGGCTTCTATTTTACCACCGGCGACCACGACTTCATGCTCGTCGTGGAAGCCCCCGACGCCGAAATCGATCATCGCCGGGACGATGGCGGCCGCAGCGCCCGGCACGATCACCGGCATGACCACGATCAGGGCGTGGACGGCAGCGGAGTTCAAACCGGTCGCCGAAAAGGCGGCCAAGGCCGCGGCCGCCTACCGTGCCCCCGGTCCGGCACGCCAACCGGAAGACGCCGTCTGGTCGGGTTGACCTGCCGCGAAGGACGCCTTGAGCGCCCTCGCCTGCCCCATCGCTATCCTACAAGAGAGAACGCCCATGCGTGACGCGACGATCCGTTTCGACGACGGCGCCACCTACGAGCAATCCATTGGAATCTGGAGCCGGCTGGTCGGCACCGATTTCCTCGACTGGCTGGAGCCAGCGCCCGGCTCGCGCTGGCTCGATGTCGGCTGCGGCACCGGCGTCTTCACCGAGCTTCTGGTCGAGCGCTGCACACCCGTCGAGATTCACGGCATTGATCCGGCGGAGCCGCAACTTGCCTATGCGCGCACACGACCGGCGGGACGCATCGCGCTGTTCCGCAAGGGCGATGCCATGGCGCTCCCTTACGGCGCTTCCCGCTTCGACGCCGCCGTCATGGCACTGGTGATCTTCTTCGTGCCCGATCCCGCCAGATGCGTCGCAGAGATGGCGCGCGTGGTCCGCCCCGGCGGCACGGTTGCGGCCTATGCCTGGGACATTGCCGGCGGCGGGTCTGCCGTCGAGCCGGTCATGATGGAGCTGGGTGCGATCGGCCTCGCGCCGCTCAGGCCGCCGAACTACCTGGCGGCCGGGATCGACGTCCTCGAGCAGTTGTGGGCGGGCTGCGGACTCGTGGCGACGGCGACACGGCAATTCACGGTACAGCGGGCCTTCGCCGACTTCGCGGCCTACTGGGCGTTCGCGTCAACGGCGAACACCGTTGCCGCAGTCCTGAAGACGCTGCCCGACAGCGAGATCGACCTGCTCAAGCTCAGGGTGCGGTCGCGCCTTCCGACCGACGCAGCCGGCCGCATCGTCCAGACCGCACGCGCCAACGCGGTCAAGGGGCGGCGGCCGCAATAGCCGTTTGCCCATAAAGTTCCAACGTCGAAACTCAGATAGGACAAACCATGCGAACGATGATGAAATTTGCCGCGGCGTTCCTGAGCCTGGCCGTTTTCTTCAGCGCAAAGGGTTATGCATCGGACGCAGATGACGTCAAAGCCGCTGTGGACGGTTATCATGCGGCGATTGCTTCTCTTGACCTTACCAAGATCGAGGCGGTCTGGGCTCACGACGACACGATTATCGACAAGGAGCCCAACGCCAAGACCATCACGGTCGGCTGGGAGGGAACGAAGAAGAACTACGAGGGTCTCATCGCTGCGTTAGCCGAACTCGCAATTACGCAAACAGAAGGGCCGCATATCAACGTTCAAGGTGCCGTTGCTTGGTCGACGGGCATCGCCAAATCGGTCGGCACCTCGAAAAAGGGCGACCACTTTACTAGCGATATCCTGGAAGCCGACGTCCTGACGAAGCAGGATGGACGGTGGTTGCTGGTCTCGCACGCGTCCGTCGTGCCGCAGTAGATCACAGGCGACCGGCGGATGGTGCGATCAGCATCGGTCGGACTCCTGACACGACTACGGGTCCAGACGCATAGCCAATAGCTGCCGGTGGCGGCGGGGCAATCCCGTTATAGTTCCCGACCCTAGAGGAGAGCGATCATGCGTATCGCTGTGATGGCGGCCGGTGCCCTCGGAGGCTATTTCGGAGCGCGTTTGGCCGCGGCAGGGCACGATGTGTTCTTTATCGCGCGCGGTTCCAACCTCGAGGCAATCAGGAAAAACGGTCTCAAAGTCGAGAGCGTGCATGGCAACCTCCATTTGCCTAAGCCCAATGCGACTGACGATCCTGCCGGGGTCGGCCCAGTTGATATTGTTCTGTTCGCGGTCAAACTTTGGGACACCGAGAAGGCAGCGGTGCAAGCTCGCCCCTTGGTCGGACCGCACACCCGACTGATCACGCTGCAAAACGGCGTCGATAGCATGGAGCGGATCGCCCCTGTTCTCGGCACCGACAATGTGGTCGCTGGCTGCGCCTATATTGCGGCGGCAGTGTCCGTGCCCGGCGTCATCGCCCACACAAGCCCGTTCGCGCGTGTGGTCTGCAGGCGGACCGACGGTAAGCCCGACCCCCACCTCAAGGCCTTTATCGACGCCGCCAAGCAGGCTGGACTCGACATCACGTTGTCCAACGCGATTGACAGAGAACGCTGGCAGAAATTTGTATTCCTGATCGGATTATCCGGGGCAACCGCCACGACGCGTCAACCACTCGGGCCCATCCTCGCCGACCCCGACACGCGAGAATTCTTTTGCAGCTTGATGTGCGAGGTGGTGGCGGTCGGCCGCGCAAAAGGCGTTCCGATACCGGAAGATTTTGCCAAGGATAGAATGACATTCGCCGAGGCCTCGCCGCCCACCTTCAAGGCTTCCATGCTGCACGATCTCGAACGCGGCAACCGGCTCGAACTCGACTGGCATGCCGGGAAGGTGGTTGAGTTCGGGCGATCGGTTGGTGTGCCGACGCCAGCAAACAATGCTGTCTATGTCATGCTCAAGCTGCACCGAATGGGTAAACACGCCGCAACGACCCAAGGCGTGGTGTGAATTGGGTTGTTTGCATCGGGCCACCAGGACGCGGTCCGCGCGCGCCAACGCGGTCAAGAGGTGCCGGCCGCAATGGCGCCGTTCCCCGGACGCGGTGCAGCGCAAAGCGGTGCAGCGCAGATTCGGGATTAAGGCAACGCGTAGGTCCCGGGTCTGCGCCGCGGTACTGCGCACCGCGCCGCGCCCGGGACACGGGTACGCTGAGATGCCCGCTCAGATCACCCCGAGCTTCTTCTGCAGGCTGGAGGACGAGGTCGTGTACTGGAAGACGACCTTCTTCTCCGGGAAGACGATGTGGACCGCGGCCTGGGCCATCAGCGCCGCCTCGTGGAAGCCGCAGAGGATCAGCTTGAGCTTGCCCGGATAGGTGTTGATATCGCCGATGGCGAAGATGCCGGGTTCGGAGGTCGCGAACTTCTCCGTATCGACCGGGATCAGGTTCTCTTCGAGGTTCAGGCCCCAGTTGGCGACCGGCCCGAGCTTCATGGTGAGGCCGAAGAAGGGCAGGATGCGCGAGCAGACGACCTCGCTTGTCGCTCCCGCCTTGTCCTTGACGGTGGCGGCGGTGATCTGACCGCCCTCGCCTTTCAGGCCGCTCACCTGGCCGATGGCGAGATTGACCTTCCCGGCCTCGACCAGCGCGCGCAGCTTGTTGACGCTGTCGGGCGCGGCGCGGAACTCGTCGCGGCGGTGGATCAGCGTGACGCTCTTGGCCAGCGGCTGCAGGTTCAGCGTCCAGTCGAGCGCCGAATCGCCGCCGCCGACGATGATGAGATCATGGTCGCGGTAATCCTCCATGCGGCGCACCGCATAGAACACCGAGGTGCCCTCATAGGCCTCGATGCCCGGCACCGGCGGGCGTTTGGGCTGGAACGAGCCGCCGCCGGCGGCGATCACCACCACCTTGCACAGGAAGGCGGCGCCGGCATCGGTGGTCAGGCGGAAGCGCCCGTCCGGCTGGCGCTCCAGCGTCTCGACCATCTGGCTGAGATGGAAGGTCGGATGGAAGGGATGGATCTGCTCCATCAGCTTCTCGACCAGCTCCTGGCCGGTGATCAGCGGATAGCCGGGGATGTCGTAGATCGGCTTCTCCGGATAGAGCTCGGCACACTGGCCGCCCGGCCGGTCGAGGATGTCGATCAGAGCGCAGCGTATATCGAGCAGGCCGAGTTCGAAGACGGCGAACAGCCCGACCGGCCCTGCCCCGACGATGACCACGTCGGTCTCGATGATGTCCCCTGCGCCGTTGGCGTTCACGCTCGTCTCGTCCATTCCGCTATCGACCGTTGTTGAAGCTGCGGCGGACACATATCCGCCGGCTGCCACGGGTCAAAGCAACTTTGTTGCGAGGCCGGCTTGATCGGGAGCAAATTTCCCGCCCCGACAGACGTAAAGCCTAGCCCTGGCGTTCGGGGACGGTGACGACGAGGCCGTCGAGCTCGTCGCGCACGCGGATCTGGCAGGACAGCCGCGAGGTCGGCCGGACGTCAAAGGCGAAGTCCAGCATGTCCTCCTCCATCGGCTCCGGCTCGCCGACGATCTCGCGGAAAGCCTCGTCGACATAGACATGACAGGTGGCGCAGGCACACGCCCCGCCGCATTCCGCCTCGATGCCGGGAACGCCGTTGCGGATGGCGTTTTCCATCACGGTGGTGCCGTTCTCCGCCTCCACTTCGTAGCGCTGACCGTCGCTGGCGATATAGGTGATCTTGGCCATTGGACCTCGGGGAGATGCAGAGCGGACGATGCCGGGGACACCGATCCCCGGATGAAAACCGCCGGCTCTATAGGCGATTTCCCATGGCGCTGCCAATGCGATCCAATCGCGCGCCGCGCACTACTCCGCGAGATGGCGCGTGATCAGTCGGCCGGCCTCCGCAATCGCCGCTTCCAGCGCGACGATGGCGACCGTATTGCCGCGCTCCACCGATGCCGCCAGGCGCGCGACCTTGACCGCCCCGACCGCCGATGCCGCACCGACCAGCCCGTGCGCGACCCGCCGACGGGCGTCGGCCGTCTCTGCCGCCTTGAGGCGGGCCAGCTCGCCGGTGGCGCGCGTCAGGAAGAGACCCAGCACCTCGCGTTCGAGGTTGGGATCGCCACCGGTCTGTGCCCTCAGGATGGAAAGGTCCACCGCCCCGGATTCTTCGGCGCGGTCGGCAATACGCGATTTCTCGTCCGTACTCATCGGCAAAAATACCAATACTCTGCCGCCACGAGGCCTCCCGCGCCCCCTAGTTAGACGGCTTGACCACCAGGCGGGCGAAGAATCTTAATTTATCGTTAACGACGTTTTTGAGGCGGTTCCTACGCCCCGCCCTCGCCGGCCGGAACCGACTTGCCGAGGACGGCATAGCCGGCGGACGTCAGCTTGCAGACCAGCCAGTCCGGTTTCATCGGATTGGCGAACCACGGTTCGGCCCATCCCTTGGCGATGCAGGATTCGACGGTTTTCCGGTCAATTCCGGCGCCGTTGCGATCAAACAGGGGGAGCTTCCCGCCGGGCTGATCGAGGCCGAGCGAGAGATATCGCTTCTGGGCCGCGGTCGGCCGCAGCGACGGGCGGGCGTCGTCACCCCGTTTTACCGGCACGTTAACCGCCTCGCTCAAAAGCCTCGGACGATCCATCAGAGGGGTTCACCAACCCGGGGAAACGTCTCCGGCCACTGCGTTTTGTTGTTCCGCTGCCTTCAATGTGCCATTAGGATATTCTAGCGGCAAGGGTGTCGAGGCCACCCAAGATCGGCCAGTGGCTGATCTGCTGAAGCGGCGGCGCGCCGCGGGAGGGGAGCGGCAGAGCGGCGAAAGCCGTGGGGCCACCTTTCCCGGGAACGTTTCCGCATGCATGCCGGGCTCGTATCGCCCGGTAAGCGGCCGACATGGTTATGAGTACGGACGCGAGGCGGACCAATGGCAACTAACCCGAGGAAGACCCCGAACGACGCGGCGCTTTCGGCAGTGGAAGAGGCGTTGCGCCTGGATTTCAGCCCGGAAGACGCGGTCGAGCCGGATCGTGCCAACCCGCCACCGCGCGAGCGCCGTCCGGAGCCGCCGCGGGCCACAGCTGCCGATCAGCAGCGCCGCAGCGATCTCCTGCGCCGTCCCGAGGCACCACAGCGCCCGGGACCGCCCCGCCGCAGCGACCAGGCGCCCCGCCGGGCCGAGCGTCTCGAAGAGCCGCCGCCCCGCCGCCCTGAACGGGCCGAACGCAACGAACACACCGACGAGCCGCCGCCGCGCATGGCCGAACCCCGTCCCGAGCCCCGTTCCGAACCGCGACCCGAACCGCGCGCCGAAGCGCGCCGCGCGGAGGAGCCACGCCGGCCGGAGCCGCGCCAGCCGGAGCCGCTGCGCGATTTCGATGAACAGCCGTCGGCGGCGCGCCCGTCCGCCGAGCGCGGCCGCAGCCGTTTTGCCGCCAATGACGACCGCCGCAGCGCCACGCCGTACCAGCGGCGCCCGTCGCGCCTGATCTATCCGACCGCCACCGCGCTGTCGGTGGCATGGACCGTGGTGGTGCTTGCCTACGCCATGTCCACCGGCGGCCTGTTCGGCGCCGGCGACGCCCTCACCTCGCCCCGCTTCCTCAATATTGCCCTGTCCATCGGCGTGCCCATCGCCTTCATCTGGGGCATCGCCTCGATGATCTGGCGCACCCAGGAGATGCGCATCGTCGCCCGCTCGATCAACGACGTGGTGTCGCGCCTCTCCGAGCCCGAGAACATTGCCATCGATTCGGTGACCAATGTCAGCCAGGCGATCCGCCGCGAGGTTGCCTCGGTCGGCGACGGCGTCGAGCGGGCGCTGGCTCGCGCCAGCGAGCTGGAGCTGCTGGTCCACAACGAGGTGGCGGTCCTCGAACGGTCCTATTCCGAGAACGAAACCCGCATGCGCTCCCTGATCGACGATCTCGCCGGTCAGCGCGAAGCCATCGTCATCAATTCCGAGCGCGTCCGCACCTCCATCGTCAGCGCCCAGGAATCGCTGTCCAAGGATCTGCGCATCGCCTCCGAGTCGATTGCCGAGAACGTTACCCAGGCCGGCAACCGCATCACCTCGACGCTGACCGACCGCGGCGAGCAGATCACCGTCGCGCTCGGCACCGCCGGCGAGACCATGGTCCACCAGCTCACCGCCCACGGCGAGGATCTGGTCAGCCGCCTCGCCGACACCGTCAGCGAAGTCGCCGTCTCGCTCGCCCAGACCGGCACCGAGGTTACCGACGCCCTGCTTGCCCGCTCGGCCGAGATCAACGACACGCTGTCCTCGACCGGCCGCGCCATGGCCGACACCATCTCGGAACGCGGCCAGGAAGTGAACGACACGCTGGCCAGCGTCGGCGCCGACCTGATCGCCGGCTTCGAGGGCCGCACCGACGAGATCACCCGCTCGATCAGCGACGCCGGGACGCTCGCCGCCGAGACGATCTCGACGCATGTGCACGAGGTCAACGAGGCGCTCAAGACCAACTCGGATTCGCTGCTCGTCGACCTGGCGCTCCGCGGTCAGGAGATCGCCGACAAGCTCGACGAAACCGGCTCGCGCATCGCCGAGACGATCACCAGCCGCGGCGGCGAACTTGCCGACCGCCTGTCGCGGACCGGCGACCGCATCTTCGAATCGATCTCGGTCAACGGCAGCGAACTCAACGAGCGCCTTGCCGGCACCGGCGAGGTGATGGCCAAGCTGCTCGAGGAGCGCACCACCGCACTGCGCAGCGCCATCGATCTGGCCACCAGCCAGGTCAACGAGTCCTTCGACGAGCGCAGCGCCGAACTGACCCAGCGCCTGGCGTCGGTCGGCGGCGAAGTCGCCAAGGCCATCGCCGTGCGCGGCATGAAGATCAACGAGACGATCATCGCCTCCGGCAACGAGATCGCCGAGACGGTGGCTTCGCGCGCCGGCGCCATCCATGAGCGCATCGTCGATTCCGGCACGCGCATTGCCGATCGCATCCTCGAACAGGGCAACGCGATCCACGAGCGCATCGTCGAATCGGGTGGCCAGGCGGCCAGCGCGATCGAGAGCCGCGGCAACGCGATCCACGAGCGCATCGTCGAATCGGGTGGCCAGGCGGCCAGCGCGATCGAGAGCCGCGGCAACGCCGTCCACGACCGCATCCTCGAATCGGGCAACGCTGTCCACGACCGCATCGTCGAATCGGGCAGCCAGATCGCCAACGAGATGGAGACCCGCGGCGGCACGCTGCACGAGCGCATCCTCTCCTCCTCGCGCGAGATGATCGACACCATCGAGGAGCGCGGCAACACGCTCTACGAGCGCATCGTCGCCTCGTCGCGCGATACCGCCGACACCATCGAGAACAGCGGCAACGCGATCTACGAACGCATCGTGTCCTCTTCGCGCGAGATCGCCAATTCGATCGAGAGCCGCGGCACCGCCATCTACAATTCGATCGTCGAGGCGACCCAGCACGTCGGCGACGCCATCGAATCGCGCGGCACCTCGATCCACCAGAAGATCCTCGCCTCCGGCCGGGATGTCGCCAACGCCATCGAAAGCCGCGGCGTGACCATCCACGAGAAGATCATCGCCTCGGGCACCGAGGTCGCCGATTCGATCGAGAACCGCGGCAATGCCATCCACGACCGCATCGTCGACAGCGGCACGCGCTTCGGCAACCTGATCGCCGATCGCACGCAGGAAATCAGCGAGGTGCTCGAGAGCCGCTTCACCACCATCGCCGAACTGGTCAGCGAGCGCGGGCCGGCACTGGTCGCTTCGCTTTCCGAGCAGGCGCTCGGCATGGAGAACACACTCACCGGCAAGCTCGACGCGTTCGGCGAGGGCATCCGCGGCAAGATCGCCGACGTGTCGGACGCGCTGGAGACCAGCGCGCACCGCATCGCCGAGGCGCTCGACCACCGCTCGCGCCAGATCAACCAGACGCTCATCGAGCGCACGCGCGAGATCTCCGAAACCTTCACCAACGGCCAGAACGACTTCGCCTCGATGATCGACGACCGTCTGGTCGACGTCGGCGGCCAGCTGACGCAGCAGGTCGAGGCCCTGGCCGAGCTGATGACGTCGCGGGCGCATGCCGCCACCGACTCGCTCGCCGCCAAGAGCGAGGACGTCGCCACCACGGTGCGCGAGGCCATCGACGAGGTCACCAACCGCCTTGTCGGCGAGTCCGGCGAGGCGACCCGGGCGCTGCGCGCCTCGGCCGCCGAGGCCGCGACCGTGCTCGGCCGCACCATCAACGAGATCGAGGGCATCTTCGGGGCGCGTGCCAACGCCGTCACCGATGCGCTCGAGCAGCGCACGCGCGACTTCAACGACGTGCTCGGCGCCCGCTCCGGCGAGCTCGCTGCCCTGCTCGACGGGCGCTCCAACGCGCTCATCCAGACGCTCGACCAGCGCAGCAGCGACATCGTCGAGATGCTCGTCGGACGCAGCGAGGAAGCCGCACGCACCCTCGTCGAACGCAGCCATGAGGCATCGCGCACGCTCACCGACGCCGGCAACAGCGTCGCAGCCAGCCTGGCCACGACCCACGACAAGCTGCAGCAGGAGGTCAGCGAGCTCACCGCCGTACTCGACGGGCGTTCCGAGACGCTGCTCAGGACGCTTGACGAGCGCGGCCACAATATCGTCGAGACGGTCGTCGGGCGCAGCGAGGAAGCCGCACGCACACTCGTCGAAGCCGGCGACCGCGTCGCCACCAGCTTCGCCGAGACCAACGGCAGGCTGAAGAGCGAGATCGCGGATCTTGCCGAGCGTCTCGCCGGCGCCACCGACACCCTCAACGGGCTGCTCGGGACGACCGCCGACAACCTCACCAAGATCGAGACCGGCCTTGCCGAACGCGCCGGCGAGTTCTCCACCGCCATCGGCCACGCGGTCGAGACGACCCAGCTTTCGGCGGGCGAACTCGGCGATCAGGTCACGCGCCTGCGCGACGTGTCGCGCGAGATCCTGGAGAGCGTCAGCGGCGTCGTGAAGCGCTTCGAGGAGCAGACCCACTCGCTGACCAACGCCTCGCGCGATCTGTCGGACGTCAACAAGCAGATCGAGTCGGCGGTCGACGACCGCCGGCCGGCCCTGGAGGCGCTCACCTCCGGGCTGAAGGCGCGCAGCGAGGAACTCGACGGACTGATGTCGTCGTTCACGCGCATCATCACCGAGACGCTGAAGAGCGCCGAGGAACGCGCCACCGCCGTCAGCCGCATGCTCACCGAGAACACCGCCACGGCCACCAAGGGCGTGATGGACAATCTCGAAAGCATGAACCGCGCCGCCAGCTCCGAGAGCCGCAAGGCGGCGGAAGCCGTGCGCGAGGCCAACAAGGCGCTGGTCAACGAGATGGGCCAGTCGCTCGGCGAGGCCACCCGTCGCTTCGGCGAGGCGACGCGCGAGATGCGCCACGCCATGCAGGAGCTGCAGCGCGAGCTCAACACGACGCGCGACGAACTGAAGCGCGGCGTGCTCGAACTGCCGGAGGAGGCACGCGAGGGCGCCGAGACGATGCGCCGCGTGGTCGGCGACCAGATCAAAGCGCTGTCCGACCTGTCGGAGATCATCACGCGCCACGGCAAGCAGCTCGACCTGTCGACGCCGGCCCTCGGCGAACCGCGCATGGCCCGCGCCGCCGTGGCCGAGCAGCGTGCGCCGGCCGCCGAAGCCCCGGCAACGGGCGACGGCGGGCACACGCAGCCTTCGCGCTTTGCCGCCGAGATGCGGCGGAACGGCAACAACGGTGCCGGTCCGCGCCAGGCGCCGCCACCGCGGGCCGTGCAGCCGCGTCCGGCACCCGCGCCGGCCCCTGCCCCGACCGTCGAACGGGCCGAGCGGCCGGAGCCGCGCGATGCCGAACAGAACAATGGCGGTGGCTGGGTATCCGATCTTCTGCGGCGGGCGTCGTCCGACGACGAGGCGAACGGCGCCGGCCAACGGCACGAGGAAGCCGGGCCGGAGGCGAGCTTCGCCCCCAATGGCGGCGAGGCACCGCCGGCGCCCGTGGCTGCCCCTCAGGGGACGCCGCTCAACGCCCTGTCGGCGGACATTGCCCGTGCCATCGACCACGACGCCGCCGCCGAGCTGTGGGAGCGTCACCGCCGCGGCGAGCGCAACCTGTTCACCCGCCGGCTCTACACCATGCAGGGCCAGCAGACCTTCGACGAGATCCGCAAGAAGTATCAGCGCGATCCCGAGTTCCGCTCCGTCGTCGACCACTATGTGACCGACTTCGAGAAGCTGCTTGCCGAGGCCACGGCCAATGGCAAGGACGGCCAGGTCAGCAACCGCTACCTGATGTCGGACACCGGCAAGGTCTACACCATGCTGGCCCACGCCAGCGGCCACTTCGACTAAGTCCGGACACGCACAACCGGATCGAAAGGGCGCGGGCTCCGGCTCGCGCCCTTTCTCTTTCCAGCGGGCCGATCACACCCCGGCGGCCCGGCGAAACACCACCATCAGGGCCAGGCCGGTGCCCGCCACCGGGACCATGAACAGGAACCCGGCGATGCCGAAGCCGGCAGCAGCCCGGAAAGCGCCAGCAAGACCAGACCTGTGGCAAGGGCCCGGACGGTCATCGCCTTCGGCCGTCGTGGCATGGCGCCGCTATTGCGGCTTGGTGGCCGGGCACTCGGCACCGGGCGTCGGCTGCCAGGTGGCGGGCGACAACAGGATCCCCTGCATGCACAGCGACGCGCCTTGGCTCACCGTCCCGGTCACCATTCCCGCCACGCCGGGCTCAGGCTTGGGCTTGGCGGCGGTGACGTTGTAGAGCTTGCCGTCATCGCCCTTCAGGACGATGCAGCCGGCCTCGACACCGACCTCGGGACAGCCGCTGACCTTCACTTCCTCGGCCCGGCTTGCCACCGGCGCCGCCAGAATGGCGAGGGCGACGAGCCCCGCGGTGAGAGCCGGCAGCCCCGCCGCAATCCCGATCGAACGTCCGTTTCGTTCTGCCATCGATGGTCTCCCACACCTGGTCGCCCCCAAGCCGCCAAAGTCCCATTGCGCCCTATTGGTCGCGCGCCAGCGCCTCCGCCAAGACGGGCAGATCGATATTGCCGCCGGAGAGCACCACGACCAGCAGACGGCTGCGGGCCTCCACCCGGCCGGACAGCACCGCGGCCAGCGCCACCGCGCCGCCGGGCTCGACCACCAGCTTCAGCTCGCGGAAGGCGAAGGCGACGGCGGCGAGCGCCTCGCCGTCGCTGACGGCGACGCCGGTGGCGGCATGGGCACGGTTGATGGCGAAGCCGAGCGCGCCCGGCTGGGAGATGAGCAGCGCGTCGCAGACCGAGCCCGCCGAGCGCTGCATTGGCGACGATCTCGCCCGCGGCGAGCGAGCGGCGGTAATCGTCGAAACCCTCCGGCTCGGCGAGCACGATCTCGGTGGCCGGCGACCAGTCGCGCACGGCCAGCCCGATGCCGGCCGAGAGGCCGCCGCCGCTGGCCGGGATCAGCACCGCGTCGGGCTTCAGCCCGCGCGCGTCGCAATCCTCGGCGATCTCCAGGCCGATGGTCCCCTGCCCGGCGATCACATGCGGGTCGTTGAAGGGATGGATCAGCGTGCCGCCGTGCTCGGCGAGGTGGCCGCCGCCACGCGTCGCGGTCCTCGCTGGCGCGGTCATAGGCGACGATGCGCCCGCCGCTGCGCTCGGTCCGCAGCCGCTTCGATTCCGGCGCGTCGCCCGGCATGACGATGGTGGCGCGCACGCCGAACAGGCGCGCCGCTTCGGCCACGCCCTTGCGCATGATTGCCCGACGACATGGCGACGATGCCGCGGGCGCGCGTCTCGCGCGGCAGCGCGGCCAGCGCATTGTAGGCGCCGCGGAACTTGAAGGCGCCGGTGCGCTGCAGGTTCTCGCATTTGAGCAGAACCCGCCCGCCGACCCGCTCGTCGAGGAACGGGCTCGACAGCAGCGGCGTGCGCACGGCGTGCCCGGCGATGCGCTCGGCGGCGCGGCGGACATCGGCAATCGTCGGCAGGGGTCGCGGTCATCGGCTGCCTCAGGCGAACACCAGGCGCGGCATCTCATCGCCCTGGCCGACGACGACATTGTCGACGAACTGGCGGGTACTCGCCTCCCAGCTATGCTCCAGCGCAAAGGCGCGGCAGCGCTCGCGGGGGATCTCGAGGGCGGCGAGCGCAGCTTTCCTGAGGTCCTCGTCGAGCACGCCGACCGGGGCGGAACCGATGACGTCGAGCGGCCCCGGCACCGGATAGGCGGCGACCGGGAGCCCCGGCCGCCAGCGCCTCGAGGATCACCATGCCGAAGGTGTCGGTGCGGCTGGGGAAGACGAAGACGTCGGCGCCGGCATAGGCTTTGGCCAATGCCTCGCCGGTCATCACGCCGAGGAAATGCACGTCCGGATAGGCGCTCCTTGAGCCGGCCGAGATCGGGACCGTCGCCGACGATCACCTTGCTGCCCGGCAGGTCGAGCCTGAGGAAGGCCTCCAGGTTCTTCTCGACCGCGATGCGGCCGACATAGAGGAAGATCGGCCCCGGAAACGGCAGGCGTTCGTCGTCGCGCGGCCGAAACAGCGTGCTGTCGACGCCGCGCGTCCAGTCCATGAGATTGTTGAAGCCGCGCCGGGCGAGGTCGTCGTGCAGCGTCGGCGTGGCGACCATGCAGCCGTTGCCGGCGTTGTGGAAGCGGCGCAGCACCGCGTAGGTGAGCTTGAGCGGCACCGGCACGCGCTTGGCGATGTATTCGGGAAAGCGCGTGTGATAGCTCGTGGTGAAGCGGCGCGCGTTGCGCAGGCACCAGTGGCGCACGCCGAAGCCGACCGGCCCTTCGGTGGCGATGTGGATGGCGTCCGGCTTGATGTCCTCGATATGGCGGGCGAAGGTCGACGCGCGGGCGACGGCCAGGCGGATTTCGGCGTAGGTCGGCAGCGGCACCGTGCGGAACCAGCCCGGCGACAGGATCGTCACCTCGGCGCCGAGCCGCGGCAGTTCCTCCGCCAGTCTTTCGATGCTGCGCACGACACCGTTGACCTGGGGACGCCAGGCGTCAGTCGCGATCAGGAGACGAATCACACTTTCCCGCCTTGGGCGTCGAATGTCGGCCGGCCATCGTATTGTCTAGACGGGCAGCTGCATAGGCTGGCGGCCGCGCACGTTCAAGTGAGGGCGGGCAATGCCGAGCCGACGAGCAGCAGGGCCATGGCGATATTGAACCAGCGCCGCCGGCTGTCGTTCGACAGGAAACCAGCGATTCCGCGGCCGAACGCCGCCCAGGCAAGGCAGTTGGGCAGGACGACGATCGCAAAAAGCGCTGCAATGCCAAGGATCTGTGGAAGCCTGTCACCGCCGGGATCGACGAACACCGTCATGCCGCTGAGCGAACAGCGTCCACGCCTTCGGATTGACCCACTGGAACGCCACCGCCTCCCACAGGTTCAGCGGCCGCCGGATGCCGCCGGCCGCGCCCGGCCGCGCCGCGGTGGCGATGCGCCAGGCAAGCCAGACGAGATAGGCGAAGGCGACGTATTTCAGCACGGTGTGGAGCCAGGGCAGCGCCTCGAACGCGGCGCTGACGCCGAGACCAACGCCCAGCACCATGAGCGGAACGCCGAGCTCGATGCCCAGGATATGCGGCAGCGTGCGCGCCAGCCCCCAGTTCGCACCGGAGGCAAGCACCATGAGATTGTTGGGGCCGGGCGTCACCACCGAGGCGATAACGAAGGCGATGAGCGGCAGGGTCGTTTCCATCGGTCCGGTCTTTTTGCTTCAATAGGTCAACAATACTGACCTATTTGCCGGTTGGCCAGAGCGAATTGAAACGGTTCCGATTGCGGAGCCGCGCGGCCTCGGCTACTCCCTGCTTTGGGGAGGCGACGATGGATCTCGGAATAGCCGGCCGCAAGGCGATCGTGTGCGCATCGAGCCGCGGACTCGGGCGCGGCGCGGCGCGGGCCCTCGCCGAAGCCGGCTGTGACCTCGTCATCAACGGTCGCGACGCGGCGCTGCTCGAAGAGGAAGCCAAGGCCATCGCCGAGCGGTTCGGCGTGACCGTGGTCGCGGTCGCCGGCGACGTCAGCCAGCCCGCGGTTCAGCAGGCGCTCATCGCCGCCGCGCCGGCGACCGACATCCTGGTCAACAACAACGGTGGACCGCCCCGCCGCACCTTCGAAGAGCTTGACCGGCAGAAGATCATCGACGGCGTCATCCAGAACATGGTGACGCCGCTCGAACTGATCCAGGCCGTGCTCCCCGGCATGACGGCGCGGCGCTTCGGCCGCATCGTCAACATCACCTCGTTCTCGGTGAAGATGCCGATCCCCGGGCTCGACCTTTCGTCGGGCGCGCGTGCCGGACTGACCGCCTTCCTCGCCGGCGTGTGCCGCACCGTCGCCGACCACGACATCACCATCAACAACCTGCTGCCCGGACGCATGGATACCGACCGGCTGCGCGCCGGCCATCGCCACGCCGCCACCACCTCCGGCGAGGCGGTGGAGGCGATCGCGGCGAAACAGGCGCGCGAAGTGCCCGCCGGCCGCTTCGGCACGCCGGAGGAGTTCGGTCAGGTTTGCGCCTTCCTCTGTTCCGCCCATGCGGGCTATATCACCGGGCAGAACATTCTCGTCGACGGCGGGCTTTATCCGGGCGCGTTCTGACCGACCGCCCTCCTGTCAACCGCGTTGCCCGTCGGCGCACCATCCAAGAAGGGAAAGAAATCCATGAAGCTGCTGCGATTCGGTCCGAAGGGCCGCGAGAAGCCGGGCATCCTCGACAAGGACGGCAACATCCGCGACCTCTCGTCCGTCGTCTCCGACATCTCGGCGGAGACGATCGCCGCCGGCGCCATTGCCAAGATCCGCAAGGTGAAGCCCGAGAGCCTGCCCAAGGCGCGCAAGGGCGCCCGCATCGGCCCCTGCGTCGCCGGCACGCGCAGCTTCATCGCCATCGGCCTCAACTATGCCGACCACGCCGCCGAGAGCGGCATGCCGATCCCCAAGGAGCCGATCGTCTTCATCAAGGCGGCGAACTGCATCATCGGTCCGAACGACGAGGTGATGATCCCCAAGGGCTCGAAGAAGACCGACTGGGAGGTCGAACTGGCGATCGTCATCGGCAAGGGCGGCAGTCACATCGCCAAGAAGGATGCCCTCAAGGCCATCGCCGGCTACGCCGTGTGCAACGACGTGTCGGAGCGCGAATACCAGATCGAGCGCGGCGGCGGCCAGTGGACCAAGGGCAAGGGCTGCCCGACCTTCGGGCCGCTCGGCCCGTGGCTGGTGACGCCGGACGAAGTGAAGAACCCGCAGAACCTCGACATGTTCCTCGAGGTCAACGGCAAGCGCATGCAGAACGGCAACACCAAGACCATGATCTTCGGCGTCGCCGAACTGGTGAGCCATGTCAGCCAGTTCATCCGGCTCGACCCGGGCGATGTGATCACCACCGGCACGCCGCCCGGCGTCGGCTCTGGCCACAAGCCAAAGCCGAAATTCCTCAAGGCCGGCGATACCATGCGGCTGGGCGTCGCCGGGCTCGGCGAGCAGACCCAGAAGGTGATCAAGTACAAGGGCTGATTGGCTTTTCGGAACCGCCCGGGCCCCGCAGCGGGCCCGGGCCGGCTGCATCCGGCCGGCAGGCCGCCGCACTGCGTCGACGCAGCGCAATGTGCTGAACCCCGTCCTCGTCCATAATTCACGCAGTTGCGCGTCGTGAAAATGGAGAGGCAAGATGTCTTCCAGCGGCGTCGGCGGGGAAACCCGCAAAGCGCATCTCATTGCGCTCATTACCTTCAGCATCTTCTTTGCCATGGCGTCTTCGACTGCAACGTTTGCGGCAGTCCAGCTCGTCGAGCTGAACCTCAACGCCGCGAAGCGGCAGTTCACGCCTGATTACCCCGTCAATTCGGTTTCGCAGGAATTCGGTATTCAGGGCCCCGGGGTCCTGACGATCGAATACGTCACCGATCCGCGTACACCGGCCACCAATGGCGGCCTAGAGATCAAGGCAAAAGACGGTTCGTCCTTCTATCTCGGACGTGAGGTCTCCTACCAGGAGACCCCGAAGCCGTGCCTCGAAACCTCGCGCTGCGTCCGCAAGCAAGTGATCATGGTTTCGGAGCCCTCCAAGCGGCTTGAGGCGAGCCTCACCGCATGGTGGGTGCCGCAGGCGCTGCAGGTCTGGAACTACGGCGATCAGTTCGGCGCGAAACAGCAACTGAGCATCACCTTCGTCCCGTTCGATCAGGCGGTCGGCCAAGGCGGCGGCGCTCCGCCTGCCGTCGACATCAGCGGAACGTGGCGCGAAGGCGATGTCGGCCAGACCTGGACCTTCACGCCCAAGGGCAACGGACTCTACGACGCGGTTGAGAACGGCTTCGGCAATGCTCGCGGCACGGCCCGGGTGAGCGGCAACACGATCACGGTCGAGTTCACCAACACGACACCCTATCGTGGCCAGACGAAGGGTGTGTGGACCGCCGAGGTCGATCCCACGGGAACGACGGCCGAAGCCGGGTACCTGATGGACAATGGCGAGTCCGGCTCCTTCACCTGGACACGGCAAACTCCGTTGCCAGTTCCGCCGACGCCGCCCACGCAGCCGACGCAACCGGTCCAGCCGACACCGCCCGAGCCGGTCCCGCTGACGCCGGCCCAACTCGCCGCCTGGGAGGCGACCGCCGAGACCGTCGCCGGTGATATTGGCAAGCAGTTCACCTTTGATTGCCCCGCCGGTGGCACGCCCGCCGACCATCTGTGGGGTACCGACATCTACACGACGGACTCACGCATCTGCGTCGCGGCGGTGCATGCGGGCATCATCACGTTCGCGGGGGGCGGGACGGTCACGATCGAGATCCATCCCGATGTCGGCACCTACACCGGAAGCGCGCGCAACGGTGTCACCAGCCAAAGCTGGGGTCCGTATTCCGGCGGCAGCTACACCTTCGCTGGCGGAACGGCCGGCAAAGCCGCGCCAGCGCAACCGCCACCGCCCGCCGAACCGGTGAAACCTGTGCAACCGCCTCCACCACCGGCACAGCCTGTCCAGCCGGCCCAGCCCCCGCCACTACCACCGCCGGCCCAACCGGTTCAGCCGACACCTCCGCCGCAGCCAGAGCAGCCGGCCCAACCACCCACACTACCGGCTCCTTCCGCGCCGAAGGCGACAGCGGAGACGGCGATCTACCGCATCGTCGACTACGCTCCCGGGGGCAGGCGCGAGCACGTCTATCAACTTGACGTTGCCAACTGCACGCTCGACGAGCCGGCGAGCATCGGCTCCGACGCCGAAATCACCGACACGACCTTTGCCACATGCCAGAAGAACAGCCGGTTGACCTTCGCCGTCACGCGCAAGGACAATTCGGTCACGCTCTATGACTGGGTGCTGACCAACTCCGGCGGCGTCGTGAACGGTGCCTATGTCGACAGCGCCGGCACCTGGGGACCGTCCTTCGGCACTCGGGTCCGCTAGGCGGCGGCGCTCCGTCGGCTCCGCGACATGAGGCAAGCGGCGATCTGCGGATCGCCGCTTTCGCTTTGGTCCGCGACGTGACGCTACGGCAGGGCCGGCCTCACGCCTTCCACCACTGATGGAAGTGGTGGACCGGCCCCCTGCCCTTGCCGATGTCGAGGCCGTCGCCCGCGGCCAGCGCCGCGGTGAGATACTCCTTGGCGGCGATCACGGCGGCTTCCAGATGCCGCCCCTTGGCGAGCCCGGCGGCGATCGCCGAGGACAGCGTGCAGCCGGTGCCGTGGGTGTTCTCGGTGGCCAGCCGCGGCGCCACCAGCCAGCGCCGGCTGATCGGGGTGAGCATGAAGTCGGCGCTCTCCTCGCCGCCGGCATGGCCGCCCTTGATGAGCACGGCATGGGCGCCGAGATCGAGCAGTCGGCCGGCCTGCGCCTCCATCGCGGCGCGGTCGGCGGCGACCGGTTCGCCGAGCAGGCGCGCGGCTTCCGGCAGGTTCGGCGTCACAATCATGGCACGCGGGAGGAGCAGGTCGCGGATGGCGGCAACCGCCTCGTTGGGGACGAGCAGGTCGCCGCTCGTCGCCACCATGACCGGGTCGAGCACGATACGCCGCTGGCGCCAGCGCTCGAGGCCCACGGCGACGGCGGAGATGACGTCCGGCGCGCCGAGCATGCCGATCTTCACCGCATCGACCTTGAGGTCGGAAAAGACGGCGTCGATCTCGGCGGTGATGAAATCGGCCGGGACGGGATGGATCGCGGCGACGCCCTGGGTGTTCTGCGCGGTCAGCGCCGTGATCACCGAAGCGCCGTAGACGCCGAGCGCCGAAAACGTCTTGAGGTCGGCCTGGATGCCGGCGCCGCCACCGGAATCGGACCCCGCGATGGTGACGGCGATGGCGGTCATGCGTTGGCGGCCCTCATGCTGATCGGACGCCACAGCTATGCCCGCGCCGCAAGCGGTTCAAGTGGCGGATTCGGTTTTAGCTGAGCGGCGTGGTCGGCGTCTGCGCCTGTTTCGAGCGGCTGCGCTCGATGCCGAGCCGATGTTCGCGATAGATGACGAAGAGCCCGGCGCCGATGACGATCGCAGTGCCGACAAGCATGATGGGGCTCGGCCATGTGTTGAACACCAGGAGGCTGACGATCAGTGCCCAGATCATCGAGGTGTAGTCGAAGGGGGCGATCAGCGAGGCGTCGGCATGGCGGAAGCTCTGGGTCATGGTCACCTGGCCGATGCCGCCGAGGATGCCGGCACCGATCAACACGGTGGCATCGACCGGGCCGGGCAGCGACCATGGCGTGAAGGGGATGCTGACAAGGCCGGCAGCGGCGCAGAACAGCGAGAAATAGATGACGATGGTCGCCGGCGCTTCGAAACGCACCATGTCGCGCACCTGGGTCGAGGCAAATGCACCGAGAAGGGCGCCGGCAACCGCAATCATGGCGCCGATGGCGCTGCCCTGTTTCATCCCCGTTGCTTCCGGCCCGACATAGGCGGAGAGAATGACCAGGACGCCGACGAAGCCGACCACCACCGCCGACCAGCGATAGATGCGCACCTTTTCGCCGAGGAAGATGACGGCGAGCACCACCGTCATCAGCGGCGCGGCATAGCCGATGGCGGTGGCATCGGCGATGGGCAGCATGGAAAGCGCCGTGAAGCCGGCGAACATGCTGATGGCGCCGGTCGCCGAGCGGAAGAAATGGCGATGGATCTTGTCGGTATAGAAGACCTCGGGAAAGCGCCCGCGCGCTGCCACCCAGGCCACGACGGGCACCACCGCGAAGAAGCTACGGAAGAAGACGATTTCGCCAATGGGATAGTCCGCGCTGGCCAGCTTCACCAGCGTGGCCATGAGCGTAAAGACGACGGTTGACGCGATCTTGAGCGCGATGCCGACAGCCGGCTGCGCCCGTTCGGAAGGTGCCATGAGCACCCCAACCGATCACAGGGCGGTGAGTCAGGCAAGCCCGGAATCGGAATGGCACCCCATCGACACACCGCATGCGTGAGTGCCCGACCCCGACCACCCAGGCAGTGCCCCTTTAGGCGGCTTTCGCCGCCTTGGCCCGCTGGATGGCCTGCCAGAGCTTCTCGGGCGTCGCCGGCATGTCGATGTCGGCAACGCCGTAAGCGCGGTAGAGCGCATCGGCGATGGCGTTCATCACCGCCGGGCACGAGCCGATGGACCCGGCCTCGCCCGCCCCCTTGATGCCCATCGCATTCGTCAGGCAGGGGATGTTGCGCGTCTCGAACTGGAACCACGGCACGCCATCGGCGCGCGGCAGGGCATAGTCCATGAAGGTGGCGGTGAGGAGCTGGCCGTCGGCGTCGTAGACGGTGTTCTCGGTGAGCGCCTGGCCGATGCCCTGGACGATGCCGCCATGCACCTGGCCTTCGAGCAGCAACGGGTTCACCGTGACGCCGAAATCGTCGACGATCCAGTAGCCGACGATCTCGACGACGCCGGTCTCCGGGTCGATCTCGACCTCGGTGAGGTGGCTGCCGTTGGGATAGGTCGGCTCGCGCTGTTCGAAGCTATCGTCATAGGCGGTGAGCTTGGTGCGGTCCTCGGTCGAGCCCGCCAGCTCGGCCAGCGTCATGCCGCGATTGGTGCCGGCGACGCGCACGGCGCCGTCTGCGATCGTGAGCTCGTCCACCGTTGCTTCGAGCTTCTCGGCGGCGATGCGCTTGATCTGGCCGGCAAGCTTCACCGCGGCGCGGTCCACCGAGACGACGCCGAGCGGGATCGAGCGCGAGCCGCCCGTCCCCTCGCCGCTCGCCACCTGGTCGGTATCGCCCTGGATCACCTCGATCTGGTCGTAATCGAGACCGAGATGGCCGGCGATGAACTGGGCATAGGCGGTAGCGTGGCCCTGGCCGTTCGACTGGGTGCCGATGAACAGCACCGCCGTACCGTCCTCCTTGAGCCGCACGGTGGCACCTTCCTTGCCGGGGAAGGCGCAGGCTTCGATATAGGTGGCCAGGCCGATGCCGCGCAGCTTGCCGGTTTCGGCCGCCACCGTGGCGCGCACCGGAAACCCCTCCCAGTCGGCAAGCTTGAGGGCACGCTCCATGTGGCCGTCGAACTCGCCCGAATCGTAGATGCGCCCGCCATGGGTGCGGTAGGGCATCTGCGCCGGTCGGATGAAGTTGCGCTTGCGGATCTCGACCGGCCCGAGACCGGTGTCGCGCCCGCACACATCGACCAGCCGCTCGATCAGATAGGCGGCCTCCGGCCGCCCGGCGCCGCGATAGGCATCGACCGGCACGGTGTTGGTGTAGACGCCGCGGCCGACCGCCCACAGATGCGGGATGTCGTAGACCCCGGTCAGCATGCTCATGCCACCATAGGGGATGTCGGGTGCGTAGTGGGAGAGATAGGCGCCCATATTGGCGAGGAGGTCGACGCGCAGGCCAAGGAACTTGCCGTCCGCGTCCATCGCCATCTCGGCCACGGCGATGTTGTCGCGGCCATGGGTATCGACCAGGAAGTGCTCCGAGCGCTCGCCGATCCACTTGACCGGCGCCCCGAGCTTCTTGGCGGCGATCGCCGCCAGCGGATACTCGTGATAGACGAAGGCCTTGGTGCCGAAGCCGCCGCCGACATCGGGGGTGATGACGCGGATCTTGCGCGGCGCAATCCTGAGGATGTCCTTGGCGATGATGTCGCGCATGCCGTGGCCGCCCTGGGTGCCCATGGTGAGCGTGTAGCGGTCGCCGGCCTCATCGTATTCGGCGATGACCCCGCGCGTTTCCATGTAGTTGGCGACGACGCGGTTGTTGACGATCTCGATGCGCGCCACGCGCGCGGCCGAAGCGAACGCCTCCTCGGTATGGCGCTGCTCGCCGCGCGCCACCTCGAAGGCGACATTGCTGCCGAATTCCGGCCAGAGCAGCGGCGCATCCGCTGCCAGCGCCTGCTTCATGCCGACCGCCACCGGCAGCGGATCGTAATCCACCTCGATGGATTCCGCCGCGGCGCGGGCCGATTCCACATCGTCGGCCACCACGAAGGCGATCGGATCGCCGACATGGCGGACGATGTCCTTGCACAGGAGCGGACGCGGCGGCGACTTCTGATGGGTGCCGTCGGTCTGGCGCAGCGAAATCGTGCACGGCAGGCCGCCGAACTCCGCGATGTCCTCATGGGTGAGGATCAGCCGCACGCCGGGCATGGCGGCGATCTCCGACAGGTCGCCGAGGCGGAAGCGGGCATGCGCCATGGCCGAGCGCAGCACAGCGGCCCTGAGCGTCCCCTCCGGCGCGATGTCGTCCATGTAGCGGCCGCGGCCGGTGACCAGCGCGCGGTCTTCCTTGCGCCGGACCGGAGCGCCCATGCCGTATTTGGGAGGAGCGACGTTGTTCATATGGCACGACCCGGACGGGCCGCCTCTCGTGCTGGATGCCAAGGAACGGAACACGGCCGGCGGCCGGAGATCGACACCGATCGGACCAGATCGACGACGAAAAGGCAACCACCCGCGGGCGTCCGCCTCAACCGAGGTCGTGCAGGTCCCTGGTCGTCGGCGGGCCGAGCCGGAAGTCCGAGAAGCGCACCTTGAGCCCCGCCCGCTCCGGCGTGCAGCACATCGGACCGACCGAATAGGATTTCGCCTTCGGAAACGGCGCCAGGCGGACAAGCGGCCACAATTTTCCGTCGGCCGAGACCTGGAGGCGCAGGACCCCGTCGGCGACGGTTGCCCGCATGCGGAAGTCGCGGGAATCGTGCTCGTAGGGACTGGTCGCCCAGTCGGAGCGGCCGTCGGTGAGCACGCTGGAGAGCATGGCACGGCCGTCCGACAGCTCGATGCCCGCCTTGACCCAGCGGCGCTCGTCGAGGCGGACCATGATGCCGGCCTGATCGTAGAGGGTCGCGTAACCGGCAAGTATGCGCAGCTCGGCCGTGAACGCCGGCCCCGTGGAAACCCCGAGAAAATGGCCGCTGTCGCGGACGAAGCCGTAATGGGTTTCCCGCCAGAAATCGGTTTCGGCGTCGGTCACGACGTCGAGAACGCCGTCCTTCAGCGACCAGACCTTGGGCTCGTTCAGCCAGACGCCCTTTTCAAGTCCCACAACCACCACGACCGCCTCCCCCTTACTTCTCATGAGCGCGGCAAACCGCAATCACTGTATTCCGCAACCAGCGATGCACCGGATCGGCATCCATGCGCGGATGCCACATCGCCGACACCGTGATCTCGGGCGTTGCGACGGGAAGAGCGAAGCCCGTGACCTCCGGGTCGCCCCCCTCGCCCTCCTCGATGATGCTGTCGAGAAGCGAACGCGGAACCAGCCCGATCAGGTCCGAGTCACGGACGATGCGCACCACGTCCGGAAACCCCGGTGCCACGACGACCACGGTGCGCCTCAGGCCGAGCTTTTCCAGAGCATCGTCGACGGGGCCCGTGAAGGAGCCCCGGCGCGACGCCACAACATGGCGGCAGGCGGCATACTGCCGGGGCGTGATCTTTCGGCCTGCCAGCAGCGGATGGTGTGCTCGCGCAACGCCGACGAATCCGTCGCGAAAGAGCATTTGCACGCGCGCTTCCGGCGGCGAATCGCCGAGTACGCCGATTTCCAGATCGATCAGCCCCTCCCTGAGGGGGCGCGCATCCTTGCTAGGCTTTGGCGCAAAGCGGACCCGAACACGCGGCGCGGCCTCAGTGATTGCGGACACCAAGCGAGCGGCGAAGAGTTCGGTGAAGCCCTCGTTGGCGCGAATCGTAAAGGTCAGATCGAGAGCCGCGATATTCAGGTCACCCGAGGCCGGCCGCAGGACGGCGTGCACGTCGCGCGCCAGCGCATGAACCCGATCGCGCAGCTCGGCGGCACGGGGCGTCGGTGCCATGCCGCGCCCGGCGCGCACGAGCAGGGGGTCGCCCGTCGCCGAACGGAGGCGCACGAGAGCCCGGCTCATAGCCGACGGACTCAGCCCGAGGCGGCGCGCCGCTCCGGTCACGCTACCCTCGGCAAGCAGGACGTCCAGCGTGGCGAGCAGGTTCAGATCGACGGTGTTCATGACCCGAACCTATCCCGCCCGCTTCGCCGATCATAGCGTTCCGTGCAACTATACTTTGATATTGATGCGTCTGGCGCCCGGTGCGTGGTGGCTTATCTCTACGGCCAACCGCACCACCGAAAGAGATTCACACATGTCCCCAGCCGCTTCGGGCGACCCGGCCCGCACACTCCTCCTTATTGGCGCGTCACGCGGCCTCGGCCATGCCATGGCTGCTGAGTTCCTGAAAAAGCGATGGAACGTCGTCGGCACGGTTCGGGGACAGGCCCGAACCCAGTTGCACGACCTCGCCGACGAATACGGCGACCGGGTCGAGATCGAGAGCCTCGACATCAACCAACCCGATCAGATCGCGGCGCTGCACGACCGCCTGTCCGGCAGAAGGTTCGATATGCTGTTCGTCAATGCCGGGACCACCAATCGCGACCCGACGCAGACGATCGGCGAGGTGTCGACTGACGATTTTGTGAACGTCATGATCACCAACGCGCTCAGCCCGATGCGTGTCGTCGAAAGCCTCACCGGTAACGTTTCCGCGGCGGGGCTGATCGGCGTGATGTCGTCCGGCCAGGGCAGCATCAGCAACAATGAGAGCGGCCAGCGCGAGGTCTATCGCGGCAGCAAGGCCGCGCTGAACATGTACATGCGCAGCTTCGCCGCCCGCCAGGCCGGGACAGCGCGCGCGCTGGTTCTCATGGCTCCGGGCTGGGTTCGCACCGCTCTGGGTGGCCCGGAAGCCCGGCTCACCATCGAAGAGAGCGTGCCGAATCTCGTGAACACGCTCCTCTCGGTGCAGGGCACGCCCGGCCTACAGTATCTCGATTATCTCGGCCGCACCGTTCCCTGGTAGGCGGACGGCTGCGTCAGGAGGACCGGGCCTACCCCTTGAGCTTGTGGATCGCCGCCAGCAGCCCCGCCGTCGAGGCATCGCGGTTCTCCGGCTTGGCCTTGCCCTCGACCATGGGCAGAAGCTCCATGGCCAGCGTCTTGCCCAGCTCCACGCCCCACTGGTCGAAGGAGTTGATGCCCCAGATCGTGCCCTGCACGAAGACCTTGTGCTCGTAGAGCGCGATGATCATGCCCAGCGTGTGCGGGTCGAGCCGGCGATAGAGGATGGTGTTGGACGGCCGGCTGCCGGGGAAGACCTTGTGCGGCGCCAGCTTTTCGATTGCCTCCGGCGCCATGCCGGACGCCTTCAGCTCCGCCTTCACCTCGTCAATCGTCTTGCCGCGCATCAAGGCCTCGCTCTGCGCCAGGCAGTTGGCGAGAAGCAGCGACTGGTGGACATCGTCGGGCGCGTCGGAATGGGCGCCGACAAGGAAATCCACCGGAATCACGTCGGTGCCCTGATGGATGAGCTGGTAGAAGGCGTGCTGGCCGTTGGTGCCCGGCTCGCCGAAGACGATGGGTCCGGTGGCGCTGCGCACCGGCGCACCGTCGAGATGGACGCTCTTGCCGTCCGATTCCATGTCGAGCTGCTGGAGATAGGCCGGCAGGCGCTTCAGGCGGTTGTCGTAGGGCAGCACCGCATAGACCGGGAAGCCCATGACGTTGCGGTACCAGATGCCGATCAGGCCGAGGATCACCGGCATGTTGCTGGCGAGCGGCGCGGTGCGGAAATGCTCGTCCATGGCCCGGGCGCCGGCCAGGAAGGCGCGGAAATCCTCCGGCCCAATGGCGATCATCAGCGACAGGCCGATGGCCGACCACACCGAATAGCGCCCGCCCACCCAGTCCCAGAAGCCGAAGGTGCGCTCCGCGCCGATGCCGAAGGCGGCGACCTTGGGCAGCGCCGTCGACAGCGCCGCGAAATGCGCCGCGACATGCTGTTCGCCGAGAGCCGCCACGATCCACGCCCGCGCCGTGGCGGCGTTGGTCATGGTCTCGATGGTGGTGAAGGTCTTCGAGGCGACCAGGAACAGGGTGCGCGCCGGATCGAGCCTGGCGAGCGTATCGCGCATGTCGGCGCCGTCGACATTGGAGACGAAGTGCAGGCGCGGCCCGTCGTGGTAGGGCGCCAGCGCCAGGGTGGCCATCGCCGGGCCGAGATCGGAACCGCCAATGCCGATATTGACCACGTCGGTGAACTTGCCCCCCTGTCCGGCAATGGCACCGGAGCGCACGCCATCGGCGAAGGCGGCCATGCGGTCGAGCACCTCGTGGACCATCGGCACGACGTTCTGGCCTTCGGAGCGGTAGACCTCGTCGGCCCGGGCGCGCAGCGCCACGTGCAACACCGAACGGTTCTCGGTGACGTTGATCGGCTCGCCGGCGAACATGGCGTCGCGGCGCTTCTCGACCCCGGCCGCCTCGGCCAGCGCCAGCAGGCGGGCCATCACCTCGTCGTCGATCAGGTTCTTGGAATAATCGAGCAGGAAATCGCCGAAACCGGTGGAGAACTTGGCGAATCGGCCGGGATCGTCAGCGAAGCGCTGGCGCAGCGGCGTGGCGTCGATGGCGACCCGATGCGCTTCCAGCACAGCGAAGGCCCTGATCATGGCGGCGTTCATGGCAATATGCCTCTTGATTCTGGCCGACAGAAAGCCGGCATAAGACCCTGGAATTACGTAGCTATTTCAGCCAGTCGGCGAGCCGGTCCATGCCCTCCGCCATGTCGGCTTCGGTGCCGGCGAAGGAGAAGCGCATGAAGGCGTGGCCGCGGACTTTATCGAAATCCGCGCCCGGCGTCGCGGCCACGCCGGCTTCCGCCAGCATGCGCCGGGTGAATTCAACGGAATCGTTGGAGAAGCGGCGCACCGCGGCATAGACGTAGAAGGCGCCGTCGACCGGCAGATGCTCGTCGAAGCCGATTGCCGGCAGCCGCTCCATGAGCAGGCGGCGGTTGGCGGCATAACCGTCGCGGATGCGGTCGAGCTCCTCGCTCGCCTCGAAGGCGGCGATCGCCGCCCGCTGCGAGATGTCCGGCGCGGAAATGTAGAGGTTCTGCGCGATGCGCTCGACCGGGCGGATGAGCGGCTCGGGTAGCACCATCCAGCCGACCCGCCAGCCGGTCATGCAGTAGTATTTCGAGAAGGAGTTGATGACGATCGCCTCGCGCGAGAACTGCAGCGCGGTCGCCGCCGTCCCGGCATAGACCAGCCGGTGATAGATCTCGTCGGAGATGAACTGGATGCCGAGATCGTCCGCCGCCGCGATCAGCGCGGCGAGCGCCTCCGGCGTCATCATGGTGCCGCTGGGATTGGCCGGGCTGGCGACCAGGACGCCGGCGAGCGGCGCTTGCGCGTGGGCGCGCGCCAGCATCTCGGGCGTCAGCACATGGCGGGTGGAGGCGTCGGTCTCGATCTCGACGGCCACCAGGCCGAGCGCGCCGAGCAGATTCTTGTAGGCCGGATAGCCGGGCGCGGCGATCGCCACCCGCTCGCCGACATCGAAGGCGCCGAGAAAGGCAAGGTTGAAGGCGGCCGACGAGCCGGTGGTCACCACGATGCGCTCGGCCGGCACGTCGAGGCCGTACGCCTCGCCATAGTGGCGGGCGATGCGCGCCCGGAGCGCCCTCAGGCCAAGCGCCTCGGTATAGCGGAAGTGACCGTCGGCAATCGCGACCCGCGCCGCCTCCAGCACCGTCTCCGGCGCCCGCGCCCCCGGCTGGCCGACTTCCATGTGGATGACGCGCGCCCCGGCATGCTCGCGGTCGGCGGCGGCGCGCATCACGTCCATGACGATGAATGGCTGGATTTCGCTGCGGCGCGAAGCCTGTGGCCGGCGGCTCATCACCGCATCTCCCTGCCCTGCAATGTCTTGCTCCCGCCCAATTTACCGGCCAAGTGCCTTCTCCGGCAGTGGGTCGCGTTGACCCGCCCGCTGGCCCTCCCTAACCTGTTCGGACCACAGCGGAAACCACCGGACATCGAGGCTGGAGAGACGATGCAGCAAGCAGCGCTGCCTAGCAGGCGCAATCGCCCCTGGAAAGTCCCGACGCGGGCCGCGTTTGCCGGCGCCCTGGCGCTGGCGCTTGTCCTGCCGCCCCCGGCGGCCTTCGCCGATGGCCGCGTCGCCACCGTCCGCGATGCCGAGACCGAGGCGCTGATTGCCGACTATCTGAGGCCGATCGTCAAGGCCGCCGGCCAGCAGATGCCGAATATCCTGCTGATCAACAGCCAGACCTTCAACGCCTTCGTCACCACCGAGCACCGGCTGTTCGTCAATGTCGGCACCATCATCCAATCGCAAACGCCGAACGAACTGATCGGCGTCCTGGCGCACGAGACCAGCCACATCGCCCATGACGACGTGGCCAACATGAAGGAAGCGATCGCCAACACCTCGGCCGCACTGCTGCTCGCCACCCTGGCCGGCGTCGGCGCCGCCGTGGCGGGCGGCGGCGGTGCCGCCAGCGGTGCCGGGGCCGGCATCATCACCGGCGGCTCCACCATCGCCGAGCGCAGCCTGCTGCACTACGCCCGCGATCAGGAGGCCGCCGCCGACCGCTCCGCGGTCGACTACCTCAACAAGACCCACCAGTCCGGCGCCGGCATGCTCGCCGTGCTCCAGCGTCTCGCCAATGACAGCCTGCTCGACGCGCAACACGCCAACCCCTACCTGCTGAGCCACCCGCTGCCGCGCCAGCGCATCACCACCCTGGAACAGCTTGTCCGCGCCAGCCCCTATTTCGACCGCAAGGACCCGCCGGCTCTGCAGGAGCGCCACGATCTCGTGCGCGCCAAGCTGGTCGGCTTCACCTGGTCGCCATTGCAGGTCATGCGGCGCTATCCGATCAGCGACAACAGCCTGCCGGCGCGCTATGCCAGGGCAATCGCGGTCTACCGCAACGGCCGCGCCGTCGATGCCCTGAAGCAGGTCGAAGAGCTCACCCGGTTGAGCCCCAAGGACCCCTATTTCTGGGAGCTGAATGGGCAGATCCTGCTGGAGACCGGCAAGCCGAAGGAGGCGCTGGGCCCGTTGCGCAAGGCGGTATCGCTCGCCCCCAGTGCGAACCTGATCAAGGTGCTGCTCGGCCAGGCGCTGGTTGCCGCCGGCAGCCGCGGCAATGCCGACGAGGCGGTCAGGCTGCTCTCGGCGGCGGTCATCAACTACCCCGACCTTCCCGGCGGCTACCATGCCCTGGCGCGGGCCTACGCCATGCAGGACAACGTGCCCATGGCGCAGCTCGCCACCGCCCAGGGCCTGTTCATCGAGGGCGACATCAGGGGTGCCCAGATCCAGGCGATCCGGGCTCAAGTGAAATTGAAGAAAGGCAGCCCCGCCTGGCTTCGCGCCGACGACATCGCGTCCTATAAAGCACCGAAGAAATAGGCCGGGGGATTGCCCAAGAATCCGCCCTGCCGCTGTTGGAGACATTCATGACCCCCCGTATCACCGCCGTCTTCGCTGTCGTCGGCGTCCTCGCCGTTGGCGGGATTGGCTACGTCATCGGCACCAGCCAGAACCACCCCGCCGCGTCCCTGGTGGACGCCGCCTTCGCCGCCGAGGCGACGCCGACCGACGGCGCCGCCAAACAGGCCGAGTTCAGCGACGACCAGCGCAAGGAGCTGGAAGGCATCATCCGCAACTACCTGATCGCCAATCCGGAGGTGATCGCCGACGCCATCAACGAGCTGCAGCGCAAGCGCGACGCCGCCGCGCAGCTCGCCCAGACCAAGGTTATCGTCGATTCCGCCGACGAGATCTTTGCCTCCCAGCGCCAGGTCGTGCTCGGCAACCCGGACGGCAAGGTCACCCTGGTCGAGTTCTTCGACTACAACTGCACCTATTGCCGGCGCGCCGAAGCCGACATGAAGAAGCTGATCGCCAGCGATTCCGATCTCAGGGTGGTGCTCAAGCAGTTCCCGGTGCTCGGCCCCGGCTCGGTCGAGGCGGCCAAGGTGGCGGTCGCCCTGCACATGACCGCGCCCGACAAATACGCCGAATTCCACGACGCCCTGCTGGAAGAGCCCGGCCAGGTGGACGGCGAGAAGGCACTGGCGGTGGCCGCCAGCCTCGGCGTCGACGCCGCAACGCTGAAGGCCAAGCTCGATTCGGACGAGGTGCGGCAGACCATCGCCGAATCCTACGATCTCGCCGGCAAGCTCAACCTCACCGGCACGCCGAGCTACGTCACCCATAAGGAGGTCATCGTCGGCGCGGTCGGCTACAGCACGCTCAAGACCAAGATCGACGCGCTGGCCAGCGCCTGCACAACCGCCAAGGATTGCTAGGCAAAAGCTCTCGCCTCGCCGCCTGACTCGGGCGGCGGGGCTTTCCCTCCGCCCGCCAACCGCCTATAACCGCGCCATTTCCGGCGACCGGCCGCGCGTGGCCGCCGCCCTTGGCGGAAGCTCCCTTGCATGGCTGTCCCGGTCTTCGTCCTCAACGGTCCCAACCTCAACCTGCTCGGCACCCGCGAGCCCGGCGTCTACGGTGCCGCCGGCCTGGCGGATATCGAGCGCGACTGTGCGGCTGCGGGCAAGCGTCTGGGCCTGGCGGTCGATTTCCGCCAGACCAACCATGAGGGCGTCCTGGTCGACTGGATTCAGGAGGCGCAGACCGCGGCCTTCGGCATCGTCATGAATCCCGGCGCCTACACCCACACCTCGGTCGCCATCCACGACGCGATTCGCGCCGTCGGCCTGCCGGTGATCGAGGTGCATCTGTCCAACATTTTCGCCCGCGAGGGCTTCCGGCATCATTCCTACGTCTCGCCGGTTGCCGTCGGGACCATTTGCGGCCTGGGACCGAAGGGCTATGTACTTGCCCTCGAAGCCATGCAGGCGCTGACCGCCAGCGACAAGACAACCAAAAAGCGGAAGGGGGGCTGATGGCCGAGAAGAACCCGATTGTCGACCAGGACCTGATCCGCCAGCTGGCCGACCTGCTCAACGAGACCGGCCTGACCGAGATCGAGGTCGAACAGAACAACACCCGCGTGCGCATCGCACGCAACATCACCATCGCCGCCGCAGCGCCTGCGCCGGCTGCAGCGCCTGGCGTCGCGCCGGCCGAGGAACGGCCGTCCGAGCCTGCCAACCGGGCCGGCATGCTCACCTCGCCGATGGTCGGCACCGCCTATCGCGCCGCCGAACCGGGCGCCCGGGCCTTCGTCGAAGTCGGCGACCGGGTGACGGAGGGCCAGACGGTGTTGATCATCGAGGCCATGAAGACCATGAACCAGATCCCGGCGCCGCGCGCGGGCACGGTCAAGGAAATCCTGGTCGACGACGCCCAGCCCGTCGAATACGGCGAGCCGCTGATGATCATCGAATGACGACGGCGCCGCGTTTGTTCAGCAAGATCCTCATCGCCAACCGCGGCGAAATCGCGCTTCGCGTCCTGCGCGCCTGCAAGGAGCTGGGCATCGCCACCGTGGCGGTCCATTCCACCGCCGACGCCAACGCCATGCATGTACGGCTGGCCGACGAGAGCGTCTGCATCGGCCCGCCGCCGGCCCGCGACTCCTACCTCAACATCCCCCAGCTTCTCGCCGCCTGCGAGATCACCGGGGCGGAGGCCGTCCATCCGGGCTACGGCTTCCTGTCGGAGAACGCCCGCTTCGCCGAGATCCTCGAGGCACACGGCATCGCCTTCATCGGCCCGAGCGCCGAGCACATCCGCATCATGGGCGACAAGATCGAGGCCAAGCGCACCGCCGCCCGCCTCGGCATTCCCGTCGTGCCGGGCTCCGAGGGGGCGGTCAGCGACGATGCCACGGCCCGCCAGATCGCCGGCGACATCGGCTATCCGGTGCTCATCAAGGCGGCCGCCGGTGGTGGCGGGCGCGGCATGAAGGTGGCGCGCTCAGAGGACGAGCTGGCCAACGCGCTGTCGACCGCCCGCGCCGAGGCGCGCTCGGCCTTTGGCGACGACGCCGTCTATATCGAGAAGTATCTCGCCGCCCCGCGCCACATCGAGGTGCAGGTAATGGGCGACGGCAAGGGCAGCGGCGTCCATCTCGGCGAGCGCGACTGTTCGCTGCAGCGCCGCCACCAGAAGGTGATGGAGGAATCCCCCTCCCCGGTCATCACACCGGAGCAGCGCGCACGCATCGGCGGCATCGTCGCCAAGGCCATCGGCGAGCTTGGCTATGCCGGCGCCGGCACGGTCGAATTCCTTTACGAGAACGGCGAGTTCCACTTCATCGAGATGAACACCCGCCTGCAGGTGGAGCATCCGGTGACCGAGGCGGTGACCGGCATCGACCTGGTCAACGAGCAGATCCGCGTCGCCGCCGGCATGGGCCTGTCGTTCAGACAGGAAGACGTGACCTTCGACGGCCACGCCATCGAATGCCGCATCAACGCCGAGGACCCCAAGACCTTCGTCGCCTCGCCGGGCAAGATCACCTACTACCACCCGCCGGGGGGTCTCGGCGTGCGCGTCGATTCGGCCGTCTATCAGGGTTATTCCATCCCGCCCTTCTACGACAGCCTGATCGGCAAGCTGATCGTCCACGGCCGCAGCCGGCAGGAATGCATGATGCGGCTCAACCGGGCGCTCGACGAATTCGTCGTGGACGGCATCCGCACGACGATCCCGCTGTTCCGCGACCTCGTCCACGACGAGAACGTCATCTCGGGCAACTACGACATCCATTGGCTGGAGAAGCATCTGGCAAGCACCTAGGCACTTGCCTAGATTGACGCTCATGGCTGCCCGCGACGACCTGCTTCTGGAAATCACGCCTCAGGTGCTGCTCAAGGCCTACGCCCTTGGGATCTTCCCCATGGCTGAATCGGCCGACGATCCCGGCCTCTACTGGATCGAGCCGGAGAGCCGCGGCATCCTGCCGCTCGACCGCTTCCATGTCCCCCGCCGCCTCGCCCGCACCGTCGCCGCCGGCCATTTCGACATCCGCATCGATACCGATTTCGATGCCGTGATCGACGGTTGCGCCGGCGCCACCCGGCAGCGGCCGAAGACCTGGATCAACCAGCGCATCCGCAAGCTCTACGGCGACCTCTACGCCATTGGCGCCTGCCACACGGTGGAGACCTGGCGCGACGGCGTCCTGGTCGGCGGGCTCTACGGCGTCAGCCTCGGCGCCGCCTTCTTCGGCGAGAGCATGTTCTCGCGCGAACGCGACGCCTCGAAGGTGGCCCTGGTGCATCTGGTCCGCCGCCTGCAGACGGGCGGCTACAGCCTGCTCGACACCCAGTTCACCACCCCGCACCTGAAGCAGTTCGGCGCCATCGACGTCGACCGCACCCACTACCAGCACCTGCTCGACGAGGCGATCGACCGGGACGGCGATTTCTTCCGGCTGGGCTGACCGCCCGGCTCAGGGCGCACCATTCACCGGATCGAGAACGCCGCTTATCATCCTGAACGGGCTCGAAACGGTGGCCGCGGCCGTGTCGAGAATGACCGCCCCGACCTTTCCGAGATTGGGCTCGCGTTTCTGCGTGGCGACCGAACGATAGAGCGCGGCAAGGCTGAAGAGCTTGTCGTGGTTGAGCGCGTTGGATGCCTTCAGTTCGGAGATATCCACGATCAGCACGCCGTGCTCCACGGCGGCCTCGCGTACCTTGGGGTCGTTGACGTCGAGCGCTCCCACCCGCACGCTACTCCCGCTGATGAGGCTCGCGACCTTCAGCGCCCGGTCGTCCTTAGACACCAGGATCGTCAACGGCGGCGACAGGCGGCCGATGACATCGACCTCCTTGAGCATCACGTCGGCATCGATATCGGGCGCCGCCAGGACGACCTGGAGGCGCGAAAGCACGTCCGTGCGCCCGGTCAGCTTGAGCTGGCGCACGGCTTCCATGACGAGCCAGCCGCCCATGCTGTGACCGAAGAGGAGGATATCGCCACGGGACCGTTCCTTGGCCAGTTCGATGAGCAGGGCCACCAATGCGTCGCGGGAATAGGTCACCGATTCCTTGTCGGCGATGTAGCCCTCGACGGTCGCCTGCGACGGCCACGAAAACAGGATCGGCGCGCCGCGGATGCCCAAATCCGTCGTCATCTGCGCCAGGCGGAACAGGGCCTCCTGGAAGCTGTAGTTGTAGCCGTGAACGAACACTGCCATCTGCTGGCTCTGGCCGTTCGCGCGGGCGACACCCTTCCTGAATTCGGCGTCGTCCAGCACGCCCTGCGAAACGACGGCGAAGGTCCTCGCCGGGTCAGGCTTCCCCATCGGCCACTCCACCTTCGCCGGCCGATGGTCGGGTGGAATTGAAACCGTGAATCGGGCGTAGTTGGTTCCGGCCGCCCGGCCGCTGTTGAAGAAGTTGGTGCCGGGCTTTGCCCGCGTGCGGGTGGTGACGGCATAGATGTCGACCGTGCGCACCCCGGGGGCATGGTCGGGCGCCACCGTCTCGAGCGCGATGAGGCCGGGACGCACGGCGCAGGCGCTGAGCAGCGCCATCAGCATCATCATAAGGGGAAGTCGCAGCCAACGAATGACGCTGTCGGCGGAAAAGGTCATCATACGATCCTGGACACGGCGCTTGGCGGACGGCCGTGCCAAGATCGGCTCTACTTCTTCTTGGGCGGCGGCACGTCCGACTTCATCCTGCAGTTGGTCAGCCACACATCATAGACGGCGTTGTCGACGGCGTGCAGGCCGGGACTGTCGGCAAACATCCAGCCGGTAAAGATTCGCTGAATCTTGCGCGAGAGCGTGATCTCGTCGACCTCGACGAAGGCGTCGGTGCGCGGTTCTTCGGTCGGCGGGCGCGTGTAACAGACGCGCGGCGTCACCTGCAGCGCGCCGAACTGCACGGTTTCGTTGATATAGACGTCAAAACTGATGATCCGCCCAGTGATCTTGTCGAGGCCGGCGAAGACGGCGACCGGATTGGAGATGTGCGTCGGCTCCGGCTCCGCCATCTGCGGCGGTACCGGGGTGTCGGCGGGAGGCTGGGCGTCCGGCGCCTGCGTATCGGGCGCCTGTGCGTCCGGCGCCTGTGCTTCCGCCGCCGGGGTGTTCAATGTCGGCGGCTGCAGCAGTTGCGGCCCCAGCTGGTCGGAGGGCGCCTGCAATTGCGGCACGTCGGCAGGCGGCAGCAACTGCGGCACCTGGAGAACCTGAGCGATTGCCGGTACCGCCAGCACGGCCGCAGCCGTGGCGACGAGGCCCGCCACCTTAAGAATCTGCCGTGAAATCATGATCCCGCGCATCTTGGCCAAGACGGCGCGGTCAGTAGCACGGGATTCCGGCGACGAAAAGGCGATTGGGCGGGCCATTGCCGGTCAGACTTGCGCCGCTGCCCCCTCGCCCATCCACGCGGCCAGCGCTTCGGCCTGACCTTGCGTGAACTGGAGGCCGAGGCGGGTGCGCCGCCACAGCACGTCCTCCGCCGTCATCGCCCATTCGTCGTGGCGCAGGTAATCGACCTCGGCCGCGGTGAGATCGGCGCCGAAACAGGGCCCGAGATCGGAAAACGCGCGGGCGCCGGTGAGCATCGTCTGGGCGCGCGTGCCGTAGGTGGTCACCAGGCGGTGGGCGGTGTCCTCGCCGACGAAGGGATAGGCGGCCCGCAGCGCCAGGCAGAGATGCGAGGCGCCCTGATCCGCCGGGAAATTGCCGCCGGGCAGCGACGCCTCACCCGTCCACGGCGGCAGCACCGTGCGGAAGCGCGCCAGCCGGTCGACCACCTCCTCGGCGAGCCGCCGGTGGGTGGTGAGCCCGCCGCCGAACACCGACAGGAGCGGCGGCGCACCGGGCAGCGCATCGACGGTCACCGCATGATCGCCGCTGGCCAGCGACCGGTCGGCAGGCATGGCAATGACGCAGGCGAGTTCCTGGACGATGTCCTGCCGCATCACCGGCTCGGCGAAGTACTGATTGGCGACATCGAGCAGCCAGGCGACGTCGCGCGGCGTCACCTGTGCGCTGCCGTCATCGCTCTCGTGACGGGCGATCGCCGGGCCGATCAGCATGAATCCCGGCGCATGCGGCACGGCAAAGACCATGCGGCCGTTGGCGACCGGCAGGGCGTAGCCAACCTCGCCTTCGAAATCGCGCCTGACGACGATCTGGCTGAAGCGCACCTGCCGCGTCGGCGTGTGCCGGCTGGTGTGGATGACGTGGTCGAGCACCGCGCCCGCCTGGCCGCCGGTGGCGTTGATCAGCACGCGCGCCAGCACCACCGTCCATTCGCCGTCGATCTGCGATTCCAGCGACAGGCGCCAGCGGTTGCGCTCGCGCTCGGCGACGACGCAGCGCAGGCGCGGGTTGACGCTCGCCCCGCGCGACTGCGCGTCGAAGGCGTTGGCGATCGCCAGACGCGAATCGTCGGCGAGGCAGTCCGTGAAGGCGAAGCCCTCGGTGAAGTGCAGATGGAGGGCCGCGTCGGCATCGCGGTTGGCCAGGTCGAGATGGCGGGCGCGCGGCAGCGCCCGCCCGGCGAGCCGGTCATAGGCGAGGAAGCCGAGGCGCAGCGCCCAGGGCGACCACAGGCCTTCGTGATGGGGGAGAACGAACGTCAGCGGCCGCACCAGATGGGGCGCCGCGCGCATCAGGATGTCGCGCTCCTTCAGCCGCGTGCGCAGCGTCGTCCAGTCCAGCCGGCCGAGGTGATGCAGCCCGCCATGCACGACACGGTCGGTGGCCGCCGTCGACGCACCGCCGATGTCGCCCTGCTCGCACAGGAACGTCGTCAGACCGCGCCCGGCCGCGTCGCGCGCGATCGCCGAGCCGATCAGTCCGCCGCCGATGATGGCGAGATCGTAGATCTCCTCGTACAACCGCGTCACCCGCCCGACTTGCGAAGAATACGCTTCCCCGGCGCCAAGAATAGCACGGCAGCGCCAGTGATTCGGGCCTGGCGCTTCAGACCAGGGAACGTGAGATCGTCGTGGCGACGTCGCTCAGGGCGGGCATGAACCGGTCGCGGAGATCGGCCTGCGTCGTGCGCCCGGCATGGGCCGACAGGTTGATGGCGCCGACATTGACCCCGGCCCGCGTCACGATCGGCATGGCGATCGACCTGAGGCCGAGCTCAAGTTCCTCGTCGACGATGGAATAGCCCTCCGCCCGGTCGGCGCGGATGCGCTGGATGAGCTGCTCCGGTTCGGTGATGGTATGCGGCGTATAGCGTTTCAGGGTGGTCGCCGCGACACGCTGACGGAGGTCGTCCTCGGCCAGATAGCCGAGCTGGATGCGTCCGAGCGAGGTGTGGAAGGCGGACAGCCGCGTGCCCACCGCGATGGTCGTCGACATCAGGCGATGCGGCGCCGGCATGCGTGCCACATAGACGATCTCGCTGTCCTGCAGGATCGCCGCCGAGCAGGATTCGTGCAGCTTGTTGCTGAGTTCCTTCATCAGCGGCTCAGCCCGGTCGATCCAGGTCTGCGTCGAGAGATAGGCGAAGCCCAGCTCGAGAATGCGCGGCGCCAGCGAGAACTGGCGTCCCTGCTGCGCCACATAACCGAGCTGGGTGAGGGTCTTGAGCACCCGGCGCGCCGCCGCTCGCGACAGCCCGCTCGCCTCCGCCGCGTCCGACAGCGTCATGGTCGGCCGCTGCTCGCCGAAGGCGCCCAGCACCGTCAGCCCCTTGGCCAGCGTCGCCATGAATTCCTTGTCGCCGCCGAAACGCTCCGCCACACTGGATTCTCCGGCGGCCGACGATTGCTTTGGATACAGCGTTGACACTCGACGGCCCCTCGCGGAAAATGGTCGATATCCGAACGATTGTTCGATAATCGAACGATACTACCGGGAGGTCAAGGGGTGAATTATCCGCGGCGGCGGGAAGGCGCGGCGCGATGACGTTTTCCGCCCTCGATTCCGGACTGACCGGCCCGCTCTTCGCCAGCGACGCCATGCGCGCGGTCTTCTCCGACCGTGCGGCGCTGGCCGCCATGCTGGCCGCCGAGACGGCGCTGGCCCGCGCCGAAGGCGCTGCCGGTCTGGTGCCCAAGGGTCTGGCACCGGCGCTCGCGCGCATCAAGGCCGGCGACCTCGACATTGCGGCGTTGGGCGCGCGCACGCGCGATGCCGGCGTCGTCGCCATCCCCTTCGTCAAGGCGGTCGAGGCGCTGCTGCCCGAGAAGCTGCGCGCCCATGTCCACAAGGGTGCCACCAGCCAGGACATCGTCGATACGGCGCTGATGCTGCAGATGGCCGACGCCGTCGCGCTGATCGCCGCCGACCTCGCCGCGATCCTCGACGGCCTGTCGGGGCTGGCGAAAAAGCACGCGCGCACCCCCTGCGTCGGGCGCACCTATGGCCAGCACGCCGCGCCCATCACCTTTGGCTATGTCGCCGGCACATGGGCCTCGGGCATCGCCGATGTGGCGGGCGACCTGCCCGGTCTGTGCGAGCGCACGCTCACCGCCTCCCTCGGCGGCCCGGTCGGCACGCTGGCCGGCCTCGGCGATGCCGCCGAAGCTGTCGGGGAAGCCTTCGCCAGGGAACTGGGGCTTGGCCATGCGCCGGTGACCTGGCACACGAGCCGCGCCCGCATGGTGGCGATGGGCAGCTGGCTCGCCACGCTGATCGCGACGCTCGCCCGCATGGCGACCGACGTGGTCTTTCTCTCGGCGACCGAGATCGGCGAGGTCGGCGAAGCGCCGGCCGCGGGCCGCGGCGGCTCCTCGGCCATGCCGCACAAGCAGAATCCGCTCTCCTCCGCCGTCATCCTTTCCGCCCACGCCGCCGCCCCCGGCTTCGTCGTCACGCTTCTGAACGCCGCCGCCTCCGGCCAGCAGCGCCCCGCCGGCCTGTGGCAGGCGGAGTGGCACGCCCTGCCCGCGCTCTTCGGCCTGGCTTCCGGCGCGCTCCGCGAAGCCCGCCGGCTGGCGACGAGCCTGCAGGTCGATGGCAGGCGCATGCGCGCCAATCTCGACCTGACCCACGGGCTGGTCTTCGCCGACGCCGCGGCAAGCGCGCTCGCCGGCAAGATGGGCCGCAGCACCGCCCAGGCGATGGTCAGCAAGGCCGCGGCGGACGTGCGTGAAACCGGCGCGTCGCTCGGCACGGTGCTGGCCCGGGCGGGCGCACCCGCCGCATTGCTTGACAGCGCCTTTGACCTTAGGCCGGCAATGGCTGCCGCCGCGACCGCCGCTCAGAGCGCGGTTCGCCAGGCGCAAGCCGTCAAACGCCAACTAAGGAAGCTCTGATCATGCCAACCGTGACCGTCAACGGCGTCGACCTCTACTACGAACTTATCGGACCGAAGGGCCTGCCGACCGTCGTCTTCTCCAATTCGCTGGGCAGCACCATCGAGATGTGGGACGGCGTCGTCGCGGCGCTCGACGGCCAGTTCCGCCTGTTGCGCTACGACACCCAGGGCCACGGCCGCTCCGGCTCGCGCGACCAGCCCACCACCATCGACGATCTCGCCAACGACCTCGCCGGGCTGCTCGAGGCGCTCGACATCGCCAACGCCCACATCGTCGGCCTGTCGCTCGGCGGCATGGTCGCCCAGGCTTTCGCCCTTCTCCATCCGGCACGCACGGCAGGCCTCATCCTGATGGCAACCGCGGCCCACCTGCCGCCGCCCGAATTCTGGATGCAGCGCGCCGCCACCGTGCTCGAAGCCGGGCCGGAGGCGGTCGTCGACACCATCGTGCCGCGCTGGTTCACCCCCGGCTTCCAGGAGCGCGACCCGGCGGCGGTGACGCGCATCCGCGATTTCTTCATCGAGTCGGAGCGCCACGGCTATGGCCGCTGCTGCGAGGCGATCGCCGACATGGACCTGCGCGAACGCATCAGGGCCATCGACGCGCCGACGCTGGTCGTCGTCGGCGCCGACGATCCGGTGGCGCCGCTGGCCATGGGCGAGGATATCCGCTCCCGCATCCCGGGCGCCGAACTGGTGATCATCCCCGATTGTGCCCACCTGATCTCGGTCGAGCAGCCCGCCGCCGCCGCCATGCACATCGCCACCTTCCTCGAACGCCACGCGCCCGGCGCGCCCAGCCGTGCCTTCGTCGATGGGCTCACCAACCGTCGCGCGGTGCTGGGGCCCGCCCATGTCGACCGCTCGATCGACAATGCCGGCGCCTTCGGCATGCCCTGGCAGGACTTCATCACCCGCGTCGCCTGGAACGACGCCTGGGGCGACCCGACGCTGCCGCGCAAGACCCGCTCGCTGCTGACGCTGACCATGATGATCGCACTCCACCGCGAGGAGGAGTTCAAGCTGCATGTGCGCCCGGCGCTGCGCAATGGCGTGACCTTGGACGAACTGCGTTCGCTCATCCGCCATGCCGCCGTCTATGCCGGCATTCCCGCCGGCAACGCTGCCATGCGCTGGGTGCGCGAGGTTCTCGGAGACGAACTGAGATGACCCAACGGAGAGCCGGTTAATGGCCGAATTCCTGTCCCTCCATGATGCGATCGCCGCCCACCTGAAGGACGGCGACACCGTCGCCATGGAGGGCTTCACCCATCTGATCCCCTTTGCCGCCGGGCACGAGGTGATCCGCCAGGGGCGCACGGGGCTCACCCTCGTGCGCATGACCCCGGACCTCATCTACGATCAGATGATCGGCATGGGCTGCGCCGACCGGCTCGTCTTCTCGTGGGGCGGCAATCCCGGCGTCGGCTCGCTGCACCGCATGCGCGACGCGGTGGAGAACGGCTGGCCGAAGCCGCTCGCCATCGAAGAGCATTCGCACGCGGCGCTCGCCAATGCCTACGATGCCGGCGCCGCCAACCTGCCCTTCGCCGTCTTCCGCGGCTACAAGGGCGTCGGCCTGCCCGCGGTCAACCCCAACATCCGCACCGTCACCTGCCCCTATACCGGCGAGGTGCTGGCGACCGTGCCTGCCATCCGCCCCGATGTCGGCGTCGTCCATGCGCTGCGCGCCGACCGGGCCGGCAACGTTCTGCTCGAAGGCATCGTCGGCGTGCAGAAGCAGGTGGTGCTGGCGGCAAGGCGCGCCATCGTCACCGTCGAGGAGATTGTCGACGACCTTGCGCCCCCGAGCCCCAATTCGGTGGTGCTGCCGCACTGGACGGTAACGGCGATTGCCGCCGTGCCGGGCGGCGCCTACCCATCCTATGCCCACGGCTACTACAAGCGCGCCAACGCCTTCTACAAGGCGTGGGACGCCATCGCCCGCGACCGCGACACCTTCCTCGCCTGGATAAACGAGAACGTGCTCGCCAGGAACGCGGACTCCTTCCGCCAATATTCGGCGAAGGCGGCCTGAGGCATGAGCACCTATACGCCCACCGAGATCATGACGGTTGCCGCCGCCCGGGCGCTCGGCAACGACGATGTCTGCTTCGTCGGCATCGGCGCGCCTTCGGCCGCCTGCAACCTCGCCCGCCTCACCCACGCGCCGAAGATCACGCTGATCTACGAATCCGGCACCATCGACACCAAGCCCGACGTCCTGCCGCTGTCGATCGGCGACGGCCAGCTGTGCGAGACGGCGCTGACCACCGTCTCAGTGCCCGAGATGTTCCGCTACTGGCTGCAGGGCGGGCGCATCACCGTCGGTTTCCTCGGCGGCGCCCAGATCGACCGCTACGCCAATCTCAACACGACCGTCGTCGGCAGATACGACAAGCCCAAGGTGCGCCTGCCCGGCGGCGGCGGGGCGCCGGAGATTGCCGCCAATTGCGGACAGATCTTCATCACCATGGCGATGTCGCAGCGCGCCTGTGTCGAGAAGCTCGATTTCATCACCTCGCTCGGCCACGGCACCGGCCCCGGCAGCCGCGCCGCCCTCGGCCTGACCACCCGCGGACCGACCCGCGTCGTCACCGACCTCTGCATCATGGCGCCCGACCCCGAGACCTGCGAGCTGACGGTCGTCTCGCTGCATCCCGGCGTCACCCGCGAGGCGGTGCAGGCGCAGTGCGGCTGGCCGCTGAAATTCGCGACGCAAGCGCAAGAGACGCCGCCACCGAGTCCGCAAGAGCTCGGCACCTTGCGCGACCTGCAGGCGCGCACGGCCCGCGCTCACGGAGGCGACGCATGAGCCGCGAGGCCTATATCTGCGACGCGCTGCGCACGCCCATCGGCCGCTTCGGCGGGGCGCTCGCCCAGGTGCGCGCCGACGACCTCGCCGCCGTACCCATCAAGGCGCTTCTCGCGCGCCATGACGGCCTCGCCGAGACGGTGGAGGAAGTCATCCTCGGCTGCGCCAACCAGGCCGGCGAGGACAACCGCAACGTCGCCCGCATGGCCGCCCTGCTCGCCGGCCTGCCGGATTCGGTGCCCGGCACCACCGTGAACCGGCTGTGCGCTTCCGGCATGGACGCGGTCGGCACCGCCGCCCGCGCCATCCGTGCCGGCGAACTGGATGTCGTGATCGCCGGCGGGGTCGAATCGATGACCCGCGCGCCACTGGTCATGGGCAAGGCCGAAGTCCCCTTCCAGCGCAGCGCCACCATCGAGGACACCACCATCGGCTGGCGCTTCGTCAATCCACTCATGCAAGCCCAGTACGGCATCGATTCCATGCCGGAAACCGCCGAGAACGTCGCCGACGAGTACCAGATCACGCGCGCCGACCAGGACGCCTTCGCCCTGCGCTCGCAGGAGCGCGCCGGGGCCGCCATGGCAAGCGCGGCGCTGGCCGGCCGCATCGTCGCCGTCGAGACGCCGGGGAGCCGCAAGACCGGCCCTCTCACCGTCGCCACCGACGAGCATCCGCGCCCGGAGATCACCGCGGACGCGCTGGCCAGGCTGAAGCCCATCGTGCGCGCCGACGGCACCGTGACCGCCGGCAACGCGTCCGGCATCAACGACGGCGCCCAGGCGCTGCTCATCGCCTCCGGCGAGGCGGTGGAACGCTTGCGGCTGACGCCGTTGGCACGCATCGCCGGCATGGCAACGGCCGGCGTGCCGCCGCGCATCATGGGCATCGGCCCGGTGCCGGCGACGCGCAAGCTCATGCAGCGCCTCGGCCTCGGCATGGCCGATTTCGACCTGATCGAGCTGAACGAGGCCTTTGCCAGCCAGTCGCTCGCCTGCCTGCGCGAATTCGGCCTCGCCGACGATACCGAGCACGTCAATCCGAACGGTGGGGCGATCGCCTTCGGCCATCCGCTCGGCATGTCGGGCGCCCGGCTCGCCGCCGACGTCGCCATCGAACTCGCCGGACGCGGGGGACGCTGGGGACTGGCGACCATGTGCGTCGGCGTCGGCCAGGGCGTTGCGCTGGCACTGGAAAGGGTCGGTTGAGGAATAACGGACGAGAGGGAGGGACCGATGACGACCGCATACCCGCTGGAGAGCCTTGCGGCTCATCCGAAATATCTGCATCCCGGCTACAAATCGACGGTGCTGCGCTCGCCCAAGCGCCCGCTCATCGTCCTACCGCACACCATGAGCGAGCTGACCGGCCCGATCTACGGCCACGAGGCGGTGCTGGAACACGACTCCGACCTCACCAGGCAGCACGGCGGCGAGCCGCAGGGCGAACGCATCATCGTCTCCGGCACGGTGATGGACGAGGACGGACGGCCGATCCCCAACACGCTGATCGAGGTCTGGCAGGCCAACGCCGCCGGCCGCTACATCCACGTCGTCGACCAGCACCATGCGCCGATCGACCCGAATTTCTCCGGCGCCGGCCGCTGCGTCACCGACTCGCGCGGCCACTACAGCTTCACCACCGTCAAGCCCGGCGCCTATCCCTGGAAGAACCACCACAACGCCTGGCGGCCGAACCACATCCACTTCTCGCTGTTCGGCCCGAGCTTCCTCACCCGGCTGGTCACCCAGATGTACTTCCCCGGCGACCCGCTGATCCCGCTCGACCCGATCGCCAATTCGGTCACCGACCCCAAGGCGCTGCAGCGCATGATCGCGGTCTTCGACCTGCAGACCACGGTGCCCGAATGGGCGCTCGGCTACCGCTTCGACATCGTGCTCCGCGGCTCCGCCAGCACGCCTTTCGAGGATCCGCACCATGACTGAACGGCACGGCATCACCCCCTCGCAGACGGTCGGGCCCTATTTTGCCTACGCCCTCACCCCGGGCGACACCTATTCGCTGACGGCGCTGGTCGGCGACGATCTGGTCACCCCAGACACCGTCGGCCATCCGATCGTCGTCGAGGGTCGCATCACCGACGGCGACGGCGCACCGGTGCCCGACTGCTTCCTCGAGCTGTGGCAGGCCGACGGTGCCGGCCGCTATCCCGGCCAGCCGGGCGAAAAGCCCAACACCACCTTCAAGGGCTTCGGGCGCGGCGCCGCCGACGCCGACGGCCGCTACCACTTCCACACCGTCAAGCCCGGCCCGGTCCCCGGCCTTGCCGGCAAGATGCAGGCGCCGCACATCAATGTCGGCGTCTTCGCCCGCGGCATCCTGCGCCGCATGTTCACCCGCATCTATTTTGCGGACGAGACAGCCAATGACGACGACGCCATCCTGGCGCTGGTGCCGGCGGACCGCCGCGCCACGCTGATCGCCAGGCGCGACGGCGAGGCCAAGGGCGCCCCGCGCTACGTCTTCGACGTGCGGTTGCACGGCGACGACGAGACGGTGTTCTTCGAGGCCTGAGGCCGATCGGCGGATGCCGCCGGCCGGCCTCGCGGCACCAGAACGGGCCGAGCGTCTTTCGGGCGGGAAGCGGCTGGTGGCAACCGCCGTCGCCAAGCCTCAGGAAAGATTTGTCTTTTTCCCGCCGCAATTTTGAATTTGATAGACTTGCTCACGGGCCGAATCACTGCCCGCCCGACGTTCCTGAAGAAGGGATGTCGAAGTTGAGTAACGCAGACCCGCTTTTCCGCCTCGGAGAGGCGGGTCTCCGTGTTCGGGAGGCCCCCGTGAGACTGGCCTTCCCGCCCCCCGGTGCTCTCTCCCCCCATGAAAAAGCCGGGCGGCAGGCCGCCCGGCTTCAGGAAACGAACGCGAAGAATCGCGGAAAACGCCTAGAACGGCGAATCCGGGAAGTACCACTCCTTGGCGTTGTCCTTGGTGATCAGCGTGGCATCGAGGATGTAGCTGCCGTGCACCGGAACCTGATCGTAAAGGCTGGCCGCGGTCAGCTCGAGCGCGGTGCCGACCATCGACGGCGGATAGGCGACGTCCACGGGGACCATCTTGTCGCCGTCCATGACCTTCTTGACCATGTCCTTCATGCCGGCGCCGCCGACGACATACTGGATGTCGGTACGCTTCGCCTGCTCGATCGCCTGCAGCACGCCGACGGTCATGTCGTCATCCTGGCACCACACGACGTCGATCTTCGGATACTTGGTCAGGTAGTCCTGCATGACCTTGAAGGCATCGTCGCGGTTCCAGTTGCCGAACTGTTTCTCGAGCACCTTGACGTTGGAGCCCTTGATGGCCGCGTCGAAACCGTCCTGGCGCTGCTGATCGATCGGGATCGGCAGACCGCGGATGACGACGACCTGTGCATCAGGCGTGTGCGCCTTGATGTATTCGCCGGCCACCGCGCCGAGAGCCGGATTGTTGCCGGCCACATAGAGGTCGCGCACCGACAGGTCGTTGTTGCTGGGCGCACGGTCGACCAGCGCGACGAAGGTGCCCTTCGCCTTGACCTGCTTGATGGCGTTGACCAGCGGATCCGGATCCGACGGCAGGATGACCAGGGCGTCGATGCCCTGCGTGCTGAGGTCCTCCAGCGCGTTCGCCTGGGTGGCGGCATCCGGTGAGGTTTTCACGATGACGTTGAGACCCGGATACTCGTCCATCAGCAGTTTGGCGACGCGGTTGGCGTGGAACACCACGCCGGCCGTCCAGCCATGGTCGGCGGCCGGGATCGACACGCCGATGGTCTTCTTGTCGGCAGCGTTGGCCACGCTCATCAGGGCGGCCATGGCAACCGCCATACCAATCATTACCTTACGCATCATTGTCTCCCCACATCCTTGAGGGCCTATTTGAAGCATTCCGGGCGACCCAATTGACCCGGCAATTCAGTTACGACGCATCAGGGAACGCTGGACCAGCATCGCGATGATGATGATCGCCCCCTGAATCGCGGCGATCAGGTACTCACTGATGAAGTTGGACAGCAGCATGATGTTGCCGACGATCTCGAGGATGAACGCCCCGCAGATGGTGCCCCAGATGCGCCCGACACCGCCGCGCAACGCCGTTCCGCCGACGACCACCGCGGTGATCGCCTGCAGTTCCCACAGCGTGCCGCTGGTCGCCGAGGTGGACCCCAGGCGCGGCACGTAAAGCAGCACGGCGATCGCCACGCACAGCCCCTGGATGACATAGGTAACGGTGCGCACGCGGTTGACGGGAATGCCGGAATAACGGGCGACATCCTCGTTGGAACCGACCGCCACCACATGGCGGCCGTAGGGCGTGCGGTAGAAGATGAAGGCACCGACCGCCGCCGTCGCGAAGATGACGACGATCGGGATCGGCACGCCGAACAGGGACCCGAAATAGGCCGGACGATAGAGCGCCTGGAGCTCCGTCGAGCGCAGCGTGATGGCGCCGCCCTGCGACAGCCAGGTCGTCAGCCCGCGGAAGATGCCCATCGTGCCCAGCGTCGCGATGAACGGCTCGATCTTCCCGACGGTGACGATCAGGCCGTTGAAGAGACCGCACGCCGCCCCCAGCGCGAGCGACAGAACCATGGCGGCAATGAGCATGGTGGCGGAATCGCCGATCACCCCGCTGTTCAGGAACATGATCATCAGGCTGGCGACGAAGGCGGTCATCGAGCCGACCGACAGGTCGAGCCCGCCGGCCGAAATCACGAACGTCCCGCCGACCGCAACGATGGCGATGAAGGCGCTGCGCGTGATGACATTGACCAGATTGCCGACCGACAGGAAGTTGTCGTTGGTGAAGGTGCCCGCGACGAGCAGCAGGGCCAGCGCCAGAAACGGCGCCATTGCAGCCATGTTGATGCGACCGCCCAGGGAGAAATCCAGCCGTTCTTTGGTCACTGTGTCGGTCATTCAGCCCCGCTCTCCATTCCCATCGCTGCCTGCTCGCCGGTCACGCCCGTGGCATAGACCACGATCTCATGTTCGGTCATGCGCTCTCCGGAGACCTCGCCGACGATGCGCCCGCCGCGCATCACCAGGATGCGATGGCAGATGCCGATCAGCTCCTGCATCTCCGAAGAGATCACGATGACCGCCTTGCCCCTGGCGGCGAGCTGGGTGATGAACTCATAGATCTGCTGCTTGGTGCCGATATCGATGCCGCGCGTCGGCTCGTCGATGACGACGATCTCCGGTTCGAGCAGCATCATCTTGGCGAGCAACAGTTTCTGCTGGTTGCCGCCGGACAACTGGCCGGCGAGCATGTCCTTGCGCGGTGCGCGCACGTCGAACTCGGCGATCGCCGTGTCGAGCGCGGCGTTCTCCTTGGCACGGTCGAGCACCATGCCGCGCGAGAAGTGGGCCAGGGCGGCAAGGGTCAGGTTGATCGACAGGTAGCTGTTGAGCAGCAGGCCCTTACCCTTGCGGTCCTCGCTGAGATAGACGATGCCCTCGTGCATGCTCTCGCGCACTGTGTGGAAGGCGACCGGCGCACCCTTCAGGCGGATTTCGCCGCGATGCGGACGCAGGCCGACGACGCCCTCGAGTAACTCGGTGCGGCCGGCGCCGATCAGCCCGGCGAAGCCCAGGATCTCCCCGCGCCTGACGCTGAACGAGGCATCGGCGGCGAATCCGGGCACGCTGAGATCGCGCACTTCGAGCACCGCCTCCCCTTCCGGCTCCGGCGCCCGCTTGGGATAGAGGTGCGACATATCGCGGCCGACCATCAGGCCGGCGATATCGACCGGCTTCAGTTCCGAGGTCGGTCGGGTGGCGATGAAATAGCCGTCGCGCAGCACCGTCACGCGGTCGGAGATGGCTTTGACCTCGGCCAGACGATGCGAGATGTAGAGCACCGGTGTGCCCTTGGCGCGCAGGTCGCTGATGACCTTGAGGACTGCCTCCGTCTCGAACGGGGTGAGCGACGCCGTCGGCTCGTCGAAGATCACCACGCGGTGCGGCACGTTGAGGGCGCGGGCGATCTGCACCAGCTGGCGCTGGGCGATCGACAGCGTCGAGACGATGGCCGCCGGGTTGATGTCGGCGCCGAGCCCCTGCAGCACTTCGCGGGTGCGCGCATTCATGGCGCGGTCGTCGACGACGAAGCCGTGCGTGATCTCCCGGCCGATGAAGATGTTCTGGGCGACGCTGAGATGGGGCGCCAGCAGGATCTCCTGGTGGACCAGGACGATGCCGTGATGTTCCGCATCGACCGGGCCGGTGAACTTGACCGGCCGGCCGTCGAGTTCCACCTGCCCGCCGGTCTGTTGCAAATGGCCGGCGAGAATCTTCATCAGCGTCGACTTGCCGGCGCCGTTCTCACCGACCAGGGCGTGAACTTCGCCGGGCAACAACTCGAGCGAGATGCCGAAAAGCACCTGTACCGGCCCGAACGACATGTCGATCGCCCTGGCAGCAAGAACCGGCTCGGTGGGTGAACCGTTGTCCTGAATCATCGCCTCCCGAGTCGTCCGCTTCTTGTTCTTGCCTGGCGGCACGTCCCTTTCCGGGAAACCGATCATCGGCACGCCGAGAATGCGCGTCAAGCGCCCGCGGAGCCCGCCGGCGTGCCCGCAAAGCCGACCAAATGTCGCTTGACGCAACCGAAGCGGGCGACAGGATCGCAAAAGGGGCAGCGACTCACTGTCCGTTCGAGGCGCTCAGGCGATGGATTGGCGAGCACATGTCGAGACCGCGCTGGACGGCAGGCACCCCGTTCTCGGGCGCAGTGTCATTCTGCTGCTTTACGCACTGATCGGCTTTTCGACGATCTCCATCGGCATCGAGACGCTGCCCGACCTGCCGCCGTGGGCGCCGGCGCTGTTCCGGGCCGGCGAGACGATCACGGTTGCGGTGTTCACGGCCGAATATGTGCTGCGTATCGCGGTCGCTCCGAAGAAGCTGGCCTATGTCCGCAGCTTCTTCGGCATCGTCGACCTGCTCGCCATCCTGCCCTTCTACCTCGGCCTCGGGGTCGATCTCAGGGCGCTGCGCGCCTTTCGCCTGCTGCGCCTCTTCCGCCTGCTCAAGATCGCCCGCTATCACGTTGCGGTCCAGCGCCTCGCGCGGGCCATCCACATGGTGCGCGAAGAGCTGATCGTCTTCGCGACCGTCGCCGTCTTCGCCCTCTATCTGTGCGGCATCGGCATCTACTATTTCGAGCACACCGCCCAACCCAAGGCGTTCGCGTCCGTCTTCGACGGCATGTGGTGGGCGGCGGTGACGCTGACCACGGTCGGCTACGGCGACATCTATCCGGTCACCCCCGGCGGGAGGATGTTCACCGTCCTGGTGCTTTTTATCGCCCTCGGTTCGATCGCCATCCCCACCGGCCTGATCAGCGCGGCACTGACCCGCTTGCGCACCATGGAAGAAGACGGGTCGGGCGCCGGACGGGCCAATGACGACGGCCGCGACCGGAAGGCCTGAGCCGGTGCATCAGGCCGCCGGCGCCGATCCCGCCAAGACGCAAGAAATGCAACGGTAATTCGAGGAAATTTGCACCGGCTCCCACAGCTCTTTGTTTAGCTGGCAAGCCTAGACATGGCATCCACCAGACCTCGATGGAGGGTGCTGTGTCATTGGTTTCCCGCTCCGCGATTTGCAGCCTCGCAGCCCGCTTCGCAACATCGCGCAACGGCAACGTAGCCGCGATCTTCGCCATTGCCTGCATTCCCGTGATCGTTGCCATGGGTGTCGCCGTGGATTATTCGCGCGCCGCCCAGACCAGCTCCGCCATGCAGGACGCGCTTGACGCGACCTCGCTCGCGCTCTCCCGCCGATCCGACCTGCCGAACCTGACGGGTGACCAGTTCCACCAACTGGCGAGCGACTATTTCGGCGCCAACTACCGCGACGACGAGTTGCTGGATCTCGTCCTGACCGCGTCCTATACGTCGGTCGGCCCCTCGATAACGGTATCCGCGTCGGGCAAGCTGCCGACCGATTTCATGGGCATCATCGGCCCCAAGGACGTGCCCATCGCCGGCACATCGACGACCATCTGGGGCGAAGCCAAGCTGCGCGTCGCGCTGGCCCTCGACAACACCGGGTCGATGTCCTCGTCCAACAAGATGACCGCGCTCAAGACGGCCACCCACAACCTGCTCGACCAGCTCAAGAACGCCGCGTCGCTCGACGGCGACGTCTATGTCTCGATCATCCCCTTCGTGAAGGACGTCAATGTCGGCAGCACCAGCTACGGTGCAAGCTGGGTCAAGTGGACCGGCAGCGCCTACAAGGACGCCGACCTGTGGGACAAGTGGAACGGCACCTGCACCGGCTACGGCTCGAACCAGGCGACCTGCGAGAAATACGGCTATATCTGGACACCCGCCAGCCACACTACGTGGAACGGCTGCATCATGGACCGTGACCAGAGCTACGACACGCTCAACACGGCACCGACCACCACCGACACGCAAACGCTCTTCCCGGCCGAGCAGTACAGCTCCTGCCCCGCCGCAATGATGGGCCTCAGCTACGACTGGTCCGCCTTGAACAACAAGGTGGACTCCATGAGCCCGAACGGCTCGACCAACCAGGCGATCGGCCTGCAATGGGCCTGGCAGTCGCTGACCGCAGCGCCGTTCACGATCCCGCCGACGGACCCCAGCAAGATCTACAAGCAGGTGATCATCCTGCTCTCCGACGGACTCAACACCCAGGACCGCTGGTACGGCAACGGCTACAACGTATCCACGCAGGTGGACGCGCGTCAGCAGATCCTGTGCAACAACATCAAGGCGGCCGACATCACCCTCTACACGGTCCAGGTGAACACCGCCGGCGATCCGACCTCGACACTGCTGCAGAACTGCGCCAGTTCGCCGGACAATTTCTTCCTGCTGACCTCGGCCGACCAGATCGTGACGACTTTCCAGCAGATCGGCACCGAACTCTCCGATCTGCGGATCTCGCATTAAGTGCCGGGCCGTGCGTTCTGGTGAAGGAAAGCCTGAGAAATTCGAAACAATTTGAATCGCCTCTTTCAGGCTTTGTTCAGCCGCACAGTCTAAACATGGCACCTGACAGACCTCTATGGAGGATGCCGTGCCTTTGCTTTCCCGCGCGGCGATTCACAGCCTCTTGGCCCGGTTCGCAGCGTCGCGCCGTGGCAACGTCGCCGTGATTTTCGCCATTGCCTTGATTCCCGTGATCGCCGCGATGGGCGTCGCGGTCGACTATACGCGCGCCGCCCAGACCAGCACCGAAATGCAGGACGCACTCGATGCGGCCTCGCTGGCGCTGTCCCGCCGGTCCGACCTGTCGACCATGACGCAGGCGCAGATCCAGAAGTTCGCCGAGGACTATTTCGCCGCCAATTTCCAGAACAGCGAACTGCAGGGCCTGACCCTGAACGCGTCCTACACGGTGACCGGGCCCTCGGTGACGATCTCCGCATCCGGCAGCCTGCCGACCGACTTCATGGGCATCATTGGAACCAAGAACGTGCCGATCGGGAGTTCCTCGACGACGGTCTGGGGCGAAGCGAAGCTGCGCGTTGCGCTGGCCCTCGACAACACGACGTCGATGAACTCCTCCAGCAAGATGACCGCGCTCAAGGCGGCTACCCACAACCTGCTGACCCAGCTCAAGGGCGCCGCTTCGGTCAACGGCGACGTCTATGTGTCGATCATCCCCTTCGTGACGGACGTCAACGTCAAGGATATCGCCGGCAGCCCCTACTACAGCGCCAGCTGGGTGAAGTGGGACGGCACCTCCCACAATGACAACGACCTGTGGGACAACACCTACGGAACCACCCACGGCACCTGCACCGGCACCGCGCAATGGATCAAGCACGGGCGGAGCTGGACCTACGTCAACCCGAGCGACGACCACAACCAGAACGATTGTGAGAGTGACGGCTTTACCTGGACGCCCGACCACACCGTCTGGGACGGCTGCATCATGGACCGTGACCAGGATTACGACACGACCAACACGGCGCCGACGACATCCAATACCGCCACGCTGTTCCCAGCCCACCAGAACTATACGACGGATTGGTGGGGGAATGAGACCAACAACTGCCCAACGCCAATCATGGGCCTGAGCTACAACTGGACCGCGCTCAACAGCAAGGTCGACGCCATGAGCCCGAACGGTTACACCAACCAGGCGATCGGCCTGCAATGGGCCTGGCAGTCGCTGACCATGTCGCCGTTCACGATACCGCCCTTCGACCCCAGCAAGGTCTACAAGCAGGTCATCATCCTGCTCACCGACGGTCTCAACACGAAGGATCGCTGGTACAACAATAAATCGCAGATTGACACGCGCCAGAAGAAGCTGTGCGACAACATCAAGGCGGCCGGCATCACCCTCTACACGGTCCAGGTGAACACGGGCGGCGATCCGACCTCGACGCTGCTGCAGGGCTGCGCCAGCGACTCCGACAAGTTCTTCTTGCTGACCAACGCCAACCAGATCGTGACGACCTTCCAGCAGATCGGCACCGAGCTGTCCGAGTTGAGGATTTCTAAATAGCGGCATCGTACGGCCACGCGACCCGTGGCCGTACGCCTGTCCCCATCGCAGGGCCGCGGCCCGGCTTCGGGCCACTGCCTGCGACCGGTCAGCCCATGCGACTGATCTGATGGCGGGCGTCTCAGGTCGCGCACCGGCGACCGTCTGAATCGACGCCGGCAACCGCGTCTCGTGGCCTCCCCCCCGCACCAGAAGCCGCCCGGAACCCCCGGACAATTCCCCCAATCTCCTCGCGTCGGCGCGGCTGCAGGCGCGCGACCGTCAGAGACGCGCTGGCGCTCGAGAATGCGCGTCATCGGACCGCGCGGCCCGATTGCCCTTTGACTGACCGCCACCGGCTACCTACCATTGGTCATACCACTGATAAGACCAATACCCATCGACCGAGGGAGGTAATTGCAATGGACGAAGCCAGGTCACCGCTAAACATCGCGGTTCCCCGACGCAGCACGATCGTGCTTGCCAACGATCACTGCGGCTATCCGCTGAAGGGATTCGTCAAGAAGCTGCTCGAGGAGTTTTGCGACGAGGTCATCGATGTCGGCGCCCAGTCCGAGGAGCCGGTGGATTTTCCGGACGTGACCCGCAAGGCAATGGCGCTCATCACCGACGGCACCGCCGAGCGGGCCGTGCTCGTCTGCGGCACCGGAGCCGGCGCCTGCATCGCCGCCAACAAGACGCCGGGCATCCGCGCGGCGGTTGCCACCGAGCCCTACGTGGCGCGGCAGGCGGTCGAACATGACAACGTCAACGTGCTCTGCATGGGCGCCTGGGTCATCGGCCAGCAGGTCGCCGCCGACGTGGTGCGGGCGTTCCTCGCCGCCGAATTCAGCACCGACGAGCATTTCCGCCGACGCGTCGCCAAGCTCGACGAGATGGACCGGCAGATCAGCGGCAAAGCCGGCGGGGGGAAATGACCGTCATGGACGCGAAGAAACGCAAGGAGATCCTCGACACAGTCGCCAAGCTCCGGGTGACCGACATCCGCGACGGCATGGACTGGAACGGCCTGCACTTCCGCGGGTCGGTTTCGCCCGAAATCCGCCCGCTGTGGCGCACCAAGGCAGCCGGCTTCGCCCGCACCTGCCGGCATATCCCGACCCAGCAGGGCATCCCGCAAATGTCGCCCGACGACTACACCAAGTGGGCTTACGAGTACTGGTACGGCCGCATCTTCGACATGGGCGACTTTCCCTCGACCGTCGAGGATGGCGATTTCCTGGTCGTCGACACCTGCGGCACGCAGACGCCCGCAACCGGCTCGATGGACTCCATGATGTGGGCGGCGCGCGGCATGCGCGGCGCCCTCACCAACGGCGGCACGCGCGACACCGACGAGGCGATCTACCAGAAGGCTCTGCCGGTGTGGAGCCGCTGGATCGTGCAGCCGATGTACCAGGGCCGGGTCGAATGGGGCGGCCACGACATGCCGGTCGAGATCGGCGGCGTACTCGTGCGCCCCGGCGACCTGGTGGTTGCCGATGGCGACGGGGCGATCGTGGTTCCCATCGAGGTGGTCGACGACGTGCTGAAATACGCCATCGCTGAAATACGCCATCCAGGGATCGGAGAACGACAAGGTCGCCCGCAAGATGCTGTTCGACCATCTCGGCATTCCCCACGACGAGTCGGTGAAACCGGTCTTCGACGTGCCGCCGCATCCCTATGCCCTGACGGCGGAATCGCTTGCCAAACGGCTACCAAAGCGATGACGCCGGCGGGCTGCGGCAACGCTATAGCCGCTTCCTATATGGCACGTCGCCAGACGCTAGTTGTCGCAGGCGAAGCGCGCATGTCACAGGTCTAGACGGAGGAGAGGTGCCAGCAACGCACCACCTCTTGCATACGAGATTGCAGGCCTGTGAAAGCCCAGTAGTAAAACAAGAGGTGGGAGCGGCCCGCCGATGCGGCCGGTCCCGCCCACCGCAGAAGCCCAGCTCATGGGTTCACGGCAAGATGCCGGCGGCAATGGCCGGAGCGGTTGATGCCTCGGCGGTCGTGCCGGGGCGCCAAAAGGGAGGACTGAATGACTTCCAGGGGCGTCTCGATCGCGGACTGCCGCGCTCAAGCGATACGGCACGCCACGCGCGTTCGCGTGCCGGCCGCGGTGTGACGATCAGTCGGACGCCGATCTGTGACTGGCAGTCGTCGGGCCAATCATGAACTACCAAACAAGGGAGGAGACACAGTGAAACCAAATTCGGGACAAAACAGAATCGTCAGGACGGGGCTTGCCCTGCTCGCGGCCGGAGTGATGTCGCTGACGACGGTGCCGTTCGGTGCGAGCGCCCAGGGAGAGGAGCTCAACGGCAACATCCGCTTCACATGGTGGGGCTCGACGACCCGGAACCAGAAGACGGAACAGATCATCAAGCTGTTCGAGCAGGCGAACCCGGGCGTCAAGATCACGGCCGAGCCGGGCGAATGGAACAGCTACTGGGACAAGCTGACGATCCAGGCGGCCAGCGGTAACCAGCCGTGCTCGCTGACCATGCAGTCCCGCTGGCTCAACCAGTACGCCGATCCGGCGATTCTGAAGCCGCTCGACGACCTGGTTGCGTCTGGCGAGTTGGACACCTCCGGCGTCGCCAAGTCGGTGATCGAACTCTGCTCGCGGCCCGGATGGCAAACTGTACTTCATTCCGAGCGGCGTGTTCTACTTCGTCCTGTTCATGAACAAGACGGAGATCGAAAAGGCCGGCTTGCAGCTTCCGCCGAACGACTGGACGTGGGACGACTACGCCAAGTTCGTCACCGAACTGTCCAAGAAGCTCCCCGAGGGCACGTATGCCAGCGGTGACCTGGGCAACCTCCCCGACGCCTTTACCAACTGGGTGCAGGGTCACGGCGATCACCTGTTCGACGCCGAAGGATCGTTCGCGGTGTCCAAGCAGACGATCGTCGACTACTTCAACTTCTGGGAAGATCTGCGCAAGGCCGGCGTGACCGAGCCCGCTGACAAGATGGCCGAGATCCCGGACAACATCATTGACGATACGCTTCTGGCCAAGGGCCAGGTCGCCATCGACGGGCGCCCGGCGAACCAGCTCGACGCGCACAATCGCGTGCTCACCAAGGCCGCACCGGGCGAGGAACTCGTCATCCATACCTATCCAGTCGGGCCGCAGGGCGCGGGCGACGACATCGGCACCAACGGCTTCGCGATCGGCGCTTCCTGCGACGAAAACGGCACCAAGATCGCCGCCGCGTGGTCGAACTTCTTCCTGGAGAACGAACAGGCCGCCGACATCTACCTGTCGGACAACGGCGTGGTTTCGGTCGACAGGTTCCAGGAGAAGCAGGGGAACGACCCGAACCTGACAGAAGGACAGCGCCAGCTCGTCAAGGTCTTCCAGGTGGTCGCACCACGTGCCCACGCGGCGTACTATCCGAGCGGCGGCTATCAGGCCCTCAATCAGGCGCTCATGTCGACCTACAAGTCCGTGGCCTTCGGCAAGTTGACGCCCGATGAGGGAGCCGATGCCATGATCAAGCAGGTCAAGAGCCTCATGCGCTGATCGTGCATTTTTCGGCCGGCGCCATCTTCGGTGCCGGCCGAAGAGGCCTATGATGATCCATCCTGATCGGACCATGAGAGCATCCGTGGCAAGAATCGAGGGCGCTCTCTCGGAAGCGCCGACCAAAGATGGGAAAAGCCAGCCGGCCATGGCGGCTCGCAGACGCTCCAGACTGACCCCCAGGCAACTCGAAAACCGGGCCGCGCACCTGTTCCTGTTGCCGTGGTTCGTCGGGCTCATCGCGATCACGCTCGGCCCGGTGCTGGTGTCGCTCTACCTGTCCTTCACCCGCTACAACATCCTCAAGCCGCCACGCTGGGTGAGCCTGGAAAACTACATCTACATGTTCACCGAGGACCCGGACTTCTGGCCCGCGGTGAAGGTGACATTCTTCTATGTCGGATGGGACGTTCCGCTCGTCCTGGTGATGTCGCTGGCGGTTGCCGCCGTGCTCAACCGCGGCCTGTCGGGCCTCGCGATCTACCGATCGATCTTCTACATCCCCTCGCTGATCGGCTCGAGCGTCGCCATCGGCCTCCTGTGGCGACAGGTGTTCGGCTCGGAAGGCATCTTCAACGACTTCCTGGCGCTCTTCGGCGTTCCCGGCACCAGCTGGGTGACGACGCCCTCCACGGCGCCCTGGACTTTGGTCAGCCTCGGCGTGTGGACGTTCGGCGCGCCCATGGTGATCTTCCTCGCCGCCCTCCGGCAGATACCGACCTCGCTCTACGAGGCCGCCTCGATCGACGGCGCCTCGGCGATCACCAAGTTCCGCCGGATCACGCTGCCTCTTCTGACCCCTGTCATCTTCTTCAACGTCGTGCTCACCATGATCCACGCCTTCCAGGCGTTCACGCAGTCCTTCGTGGTGTCGAACGGCACCGGCGGACCTGCGGACAGCACCCTGCTCTACACGCTCTACCTCTACCAGCGCGCCTTCGTGCATCTCGACATGGGCTACGCCTCGGCCATGGCCTGGCTGCTGCTGGTGGTCATCGCCGTCTTCACGGCCCTCCTGTTCTGGTCGGCCCGGTACTGGGTGTATTATGGCAATGACTGATCAGGCTACGAATCCACCCCCCCTGCGCAGCAAGAAGGCCCGTGCGCGGACGACGCTGACGCCGGGGCGCGCGGCTCTCGCCCACGCCGGGCTCATCCTGCTGGCGGTGATCATGCTCTATCCCGTGGTCTGGATGGCCATGGCCTCGTTTCGCCCGCAATCGGAGATCTTCGCTGGCGGCGGCCTCATCCCGACGACTTGGACGCTGCACAACTACATCGCCGGCTGGAAATTCTTCGGCAGCGTCACTTTCTCCACCTTCTACATCAACTCGTTCATCATCTGCGCGCTGTCGGTGGTCGGCAACGTGCTCGCCTGCAGCCTGGCCGGCTACGCCTTCGCCCGGCTGAACTTCCGCCTGAAGTGGCTGTGGTTCTCAATCATGGTCGGTTCGATCATGCTGCCGATCCACGCCCAGCTGATCCCGCAGTACATCGCCTTCGTGAAGATCGGGTGGGTCAACACGGTGCTGCCGCTGGTCGTGCCGAAGTTCCTGGCGACCGACGCCTTCTTCATCTTCCTGATGGTGCAGTTCATGCGCACCCTGCCGATCGAGCTCGAGCAGGCAGCGATGATCGACGGCGCCTCCTATTGGCAGCGCTTCACGCGCATCATCCTTCCCTTGTGCGTGCCGGCGATCGTGACGACGTCGATCTTCACGTTCATCAATTCCTACAACGACTTTCTCGGCCAGCTCATCTACCTGTCCGGCCTTTCCCGCATGACCGTGCCGCTGGCCCTGCGCATGTTCGTCGATACCGGCGGCGGGCAATCCGACTTCGGCGCCATGTTCGCCATGGCGACGCTGGCGATCGGCCCGGTTTTCGGATTCTTCATCGCCTCCCAGCGCTACCTGGTGCAGGGCGTGGCAACCCAGGGCTTCAAGTAGGCGCGTGGAGGATTGAATGGCCACGGTAGTACTCGACAAACTTACCAAGAATTACGGCAACGGCGCCCTGATGGCCGTCAGCAACCTGAGCATCGATATCGAGGACGGCGAGTTCCTCGTCCTGGTCGGCCCCTCGGGCTGCGGCAAGTCGACGGCCCTTCGCATGATCGCAGGCCTGGAAGAGATCACCAGCGGTGAGGTGCGCATCGACGGCGAGGTCATGAACGATGTACACGCCAAGGACCGCGACATCGCCATGGTCTTCCAAAACTATGCGCTCTATCCGCACATGTCGGTCTACGACAACATCGCCTTCGCCCTGCAGATCCAGAAGCGGCCGAAGGCCGAGATCGACCAGCGCGTGCGCGAGGCGGCGCGCATCCTCGAGCTCGAAGACCTGCTCAAGCGGCGTCCCGGCCAGCTTTCCGGCGGCCAGCGCCAGCGCGTTGCCATGGGCCGCGCCATCGTGCGCAAGCCGGCGGTGTTCCTGATGGACGAGCCGCTGTCCAACCTCGATGCCAAGCTGCGCGTGCAGATGCGCGCCGAGATCGCCCGGATCCAGCACCGGCTCGGCGTCACCACGGTCTACGTCACCCACGACCAGACCGAGGCGATGACCATGGGCGACCGCGTCGTGCTGCTGCGCGACGGCGTGCTGCAGCAGGTCGACACGCCCGACCTCATTTACAACCGGCCGAAGAACACCTTCGTCGCGACCTTCATCGGCTCGCCGACCATGAACCTCTACTACGCCGAAGCCGGCACGGCAGGCGCCGACGGCATGCCGCTCAGGATCGGCTCGAACCATCTGACCATTCCGCCGGCGACGCTGGAAACGCGGCCGGGGCTTGCCCGCCACGCCGGCAACCGCATCATCCTGGGCGTGCGCCCGGAGGACCTTTCCGACGCCACCCTCCACCCCAACCCGCCCGACAGCACCATCACCATCGACGTCGATCTCGTCGAGGCGCTGGGCTCCGACATCATCGTGCATTTCAGCCTCGACGCGGAAGGCGTCCTCATCAGGAGTTCCGACGCCCTGCAGGAACTCAACGTCGAGCAGACCGGCGGCGGCCGCGGCATCGCCCGCCTGACGCCGAAGAGCCGGGTCGCCGAAGGCCAGTCGGTAACGCTGGCCGTCGACCTGGAGCGGCTACACTTTTTCGACGCCGGCTCGCATGCGGCGATCTGGAAATAACGACGCTTGCCGGATGGCCGGCCCGGCACCGCTCTCAAGCTATAGAGCGGCACTATAGAGAAGGTCGCCAGACGCTAGTTGATGGTTGCGTTGCGGCTGTGCGATCTGTGGACCAATCCCAGCGGGCAAGCCCCGCACAACAGCGTGAATGTCATGGCTTTCCAGCAAGTATTGATCGACGGCGAATGGAGCGAAGCAGCTAACGGCGACACCATTCCCGTCTTCGGTCCCTCCGACGGCTGCGAGATCGCGCGCATCGCGCGGGGGACGAGTGCCGACATCGACCGGGCGGTCAAGGCGGCGCGCAAGGCCTTCGAGGGCGTCTGGGGCGCCACCGCGGCAGTCGACCGCGGGCGGCTGCTGACCCGGCTCGGCCAGCTCATCCTCGGCCATTTCGACGAGCTCGCCGAGCTCGAGGCCAAGGACACCGGCAAGCCGATGAAGCAGGCGCGGAACGACATCAACGCCTGCGCCCGCTATTTCGAGTTCTATGGCGGCGCCGCCGACAAGATCCACGGCGACACCATCCCCTTCCTCGCCGGCTATCAGGTGATGATCCTGCGCGAGCCGCGCGGCGTGGTCGGCCACATCATCCCGTGGAACTATCCGGCGCAGATGTTCGGGCGCACCATCGGCGCCTCGCTCGCCGCCGGCAACGCCGCGGTGCTGAAGCCGGCGGAGGAAGCCTGCCTGTCGGTGCTGCGGCTCGCCGAGCTGGCGCTCGAGGCGGGCATTCCCGCCGGCGCCGTCAACGTCGTCACCGGCTATGGCGAGGAGGCCGGCGCGGCGCTCTCCGCCCATCCCGATGTCGATCTCATCTCCTTCACCGGCTCGCCCGACGTCGGCACGCTGGTGCAGCAGGCAGCCGCCGTACATCACGTTCCCTGCATCCTGGAACTTGGCGGCAAGTCACCGCAGATCGTCTTCGACGACGCCGACCAGGAGAAGGCGGCGCAGGTGATCACCAACGCCATCGTGCAGAACGCCGGCCAGACCTGCTCGGCCGGCAGCCGCGTGCTGGTGCAGCGCTCGATCTACGACCGCTTCCTCGGCCTGCTCGCCGAACGCTTCGGCCGCCTCAAGGTCGGCCCCTACGACCTCGACCTCGATTGCGGACCGGTGATCACCGCCAAGCA
>CAVTBE010000008.1:0-58735 GCA_963732845.1 uncultured Alphaproteobacteria bacterium
CCGCCTGGACGGGGTCTGGACGGTTGTTGGATATTGGCGGGGAGTGCCGACACGATGATCGTGTCCACCAAGCTGCTAATGGACATGATCGCTGATGTTGGAGTTGGAGGAAGCTTCGCGCACGGAAGGCGGACGCGCCCGTCGGCGGCGACGGCTATGGTCGGCGCAGGATAAGCAACGGATCGTCGCGGAGACCTTGGAGCCTGGAGCTTCGGTATCGGTCGTTGCCCGCCGGCACGATCTGAATGCCAATATGCTGTTTACCTGGCGTCGCGAGGCCAGGGAGGCGCGCGTCGGCCGCGCCACCGAGCCCCTGGCTGTCACGTTCGTGCCGGCGAGGATCACGGCTGAACCGGCCTTGGCGGCATCGTCGACCACTGGCGTGGCAGGTCGGATGGAGGTTGTGCTCGCTGGTGGCGAGCGTGTCATCGTTGGAGTGGACGTCGATGCGTCGGCCTTGGCGCGCGTCATCAAGGTTCTCTCGCGCCGATGATCCCAATCCCGAGTGGCGTGCGGGTGTGGCTGGCGACCGGCCACACGGATATGAGGAAAGGCTTTGCGAGCCTGTCGCTTCTGGTGCAGGAGGTTTTGCACCGCGATCCGTTGAGCGGCCATCTCTTTTGCTTCCGGGGACGCAGAGGCGACCTTTTGAAGGTGATCTGGCATGACGGCCAGGGGGCATGTCTGTTCACCAAGCGGCTGGAGCGGGGCCGCTTCTTGTGGCCGACGCCGGCCGACGGTGCGGTATCGATCTCCTCGGCGCAACTCGGCTATCTTTTGTCAGGGATCGATTGGCGGCATCCTCAGGAAACCTGGCGTCCGACGTCGGTCGGCTGACGGTTTTGCTTGCGGTTGGTGGTGGATGTGATTCCATCCGTCGTGAACGACCCCTCTGAATCGCTTCCCACCGATCTTGCCGTCGCGCATGCGCTGATCCTCGCCGAGCGTGCCGCACGTGTTGCCGCGGAGGTGAGGCTCGCCGATGCCCGTGCGGAGGCGGCGAAGGCGCGTGCGGACTTATCGAGCATGGAAGCTTTGATCGCGCATCTGAAGCTTGCGATCGAGAAGCTGCGGCGGGAGCTCTACGGCCAACGCTCGGAGCGCAAGGCGCGGCTGCTCGAGCAGATGGAGCTGCAACTGGAGGAGCTCGAGGCCGCCGCGACCGAGGACGAATTGGTTGTCTCGAGAGCGGCCACGAAGACCACGAGCGTTGCCGCGTTCCAGCGCAAGCGGCCGGCTCGCAAGCCATTCCCCGCGCACCTGCCACGCGAGCGCGTCATCATCGCCGCGCCGACGAGTTGTCCCTGTTGCGGCTCGCTGAAGCTCTCGAAGCTGGGTGAGGATATCACCGAGACGCTGGAGGTAATCCCGCGCCAATGGAAGGTGGTCCAGACAGTGCGGGAGAAGTTCTCATGCCGGGAGTGCGAGAGGATCGCGCAGCCGCCGGCTCCGTTCCACGTCACCCCGCGCGGCTTCGCTGGCCCCAATCTTCTGGCGATGGTGCTGTTCGAGAAGTTTGGACAACATCAGCCGCTCAACCGCCAAAGCGAGCGCTATGCGAGGGAAGGCGTCGATCTGAGCGTGTCGACGCTGGCTGATCAGGTAGGTATCTGCACCACTCTTCTGCGGCCACTCCACGCCCTGATCGAGGCGCATGTGCTGGGCGCGGAGCGCCTGCACGGGGACGACACGACCGTGCCGATCCTGGCGAAGGCAAGGACGGTCACGGGGCACATCTGGACTTACGTCCGCGACGATCGGCCCTTCGGCGGCCACGCTCCGCCGGCGGCGCTCTACTATGCCTCGCGCGACCGACGCCAGGAGCATCCCGCCCGTCACCTTCGAGATTACAGCGGCATCCTGCAGGCCGACGCCTATAGCGGCTATAACGGTCTTTACGATCCGCTTCGCCCGCAAGGCGCGATCACGCCGGCTTTGTGCTGGAGCCATGCAAGGCGTCTGTTCTTCGAGCTCGCCGATATCGCGACCAATGCGCGGCGCGGAAAGAAGGCGCCGGCAATCTCGCCCATCGCCTTGGAGGCCGTCCGGCGCATCGACGCGCTGTTCGACATCGAGCGCGCCATCAATGGCACGAGCATCGCGGAGCGCCTACGCGTTCGACAGCAGCAAAGCGCGCCGCTCGTGGCCGCCCTGGAGGCCTGGCTGCGCGAGGAGCGCTCCCGATTGTCGCGCGCGGCCTCGGTCGTCAAGCCGATCGATTACATGCTCAGGCGCTGGGCCGGCTTCGCCCGCTTCCTCGAAGACGGGCGCATTTGCCTTACAAACAATGCGGCCGAGCGCGCCCTGAGAGGCTTCGCGCTTGGAAGACGAGCATGGCTCTTCGCAGGGTCCGAACGTGGGGCCGACCGCGCGGCCGCCATGGCGACGCTGATCATGACGGCCAAGCTCAACGACGTCGATCCACAGGCCTGGCTCGCCGACGTGCTCGCCCGCATCGCCGAGCACCCAGCCAATCGCCTCGCCGATCTGCTGCCCTGGAACTGGCAAACCAGGCAGGCTGCGATGGCAGCCTGACAATGCAGCAGCCTGACAATGCAACTGAACAAGGTCCATTCGGTCCGCACCATCGCTCTCGTCTCCCGAGAACTCGGCGAAGATGAGAGCTGGCTCGCTGACCTCGCCGCCGGCATGGAGCCCGAAGACGGGCTTATCTGGGTCTACGGCCCCGAACACCCCGACGGAGTAATGGCGTTCTCCGACTTCGGTGTCGAAAACCTCCGCGACCTCATCTCGCTCCACCGACAGCCGTCAAAGTAGCCACCCCGCGGCCCTCGCCCCGGCGGCGAATGCCGTCGGGCTCCGCCGCCACCATGCGGCGGAAGGTGTCGCGGCGTGTCGCCTGGGCGAGCGCGGCATGCCACGGCCTGCGCTTCAGCTGCCGATCTGCTAGCCGTTCGGCATTGCACCTGACCGCCCGTCACTTGGTCGGGGCGAGCGTCCCGTAGGCAACAATCGCCTTGCCGTCGTGCGCCGCCATCCAGCTGACCACCAATCCGCCGCCGGCGTCCGCCATAAAGGTGAGGCTGCCGTCGAGACATCCCTTTTTGGTCGTCGGGTCGAGCTTGCCGGCGGTGATCGTCTCGCTGAAAAAGGCGTAGTTGCCCGACGTGCCGGCACGGGTGAGCTTGCCGGTGCAGTGATCGTCGGCATAGCTGGTGTTGCCGGTCCTGCCCGCCAGGGTCACTGCGAAGGCGAACGGCTTGGCACGGCCGACCTGAACGATGGCGCCGCTCCATGTGCCGGTCCAGGCGGCGGGTTTGGCAGGCTTCGCTTTCGGGGCCTTGGCCGGTGCGGCTTTCGGGGCCGGCGCGGCCTTGGGCGGCGGTGCATTCGCCGAGGCGGCGTCCTCGGCCATGGTGGCGGTCGTCATCACCACCGGCAGGGCCAGACAGAGTGCAACTCCGAAAAGTGCTGCGCGTTTCATAGGGTCACCTCCCAATTGCCCCGCTGCCAACCGTGCCCGCGGTCTCTGCTGCCGGTCACGGAGCGCCATGAATGAGGCATCTTTGTAACTGGTGTGTTTCAGACCGCCCCGGAAACGGCCGCCCTCAATGTGGCCCGAGCATGCGCGTATGCGGCGAGGCGCGCAGGGGTTCCGGGCGCCACGGCTCAAGAAGATGGGTGATGATGTTGGCGCGGAAGATATGGACCAGTTCGTAACCGCTGAGCCACAGCTTGCCCGGCGTGGTGACGTAGCCCTCGCCGACCAGAAGGTAGAGGAAGTCGGTGGCAACGCTCGCCTCTCGCAGGATGTCGAGGTAGCGGTCGGTCAAAGCGAGACTGGGGACGTTCGATCGTTCGTGATAGGCGCCATGAAACAGCCACGTGCTCGAACCGCCGGCATAGCGCTCCCTGCCCTGCACGAAAATCGCAACGCAGGCGGAGGCGCATATGGCATCGTGGCGCACCAGCGTGTTGATGCTGGCCGTTTCACGAATGCCGGCGATGACCTTGATGATCGCCTCGGTCTCCGACAGCTCGCCACCAGGGCTATGGAGATCGATCAGAAGGCGCTCGTGCCCGGACCCCCATTTCGACCAGATGTCGTCGAGCTGCTGCGCCATCGGCACCGCAATCACCCCCTCGAGGCGCACCACAACCAGGTCCTCGGCGACGGTGTCATTGGTCTCGTGGGTCAGCACGGTGAGACCGGGCGCGGCGCAAACCGGCGGCACGAGGCTGAGACCCAGACCGGCGGCCAGCACGAGGAGCCTCGTGCCGTCCAATTGCGCGGCTGACCACACTCTCCCTGGTCGGCATCGACAACGCCACACGGCGCAGCCCTGCCTTTTCGGCGCCCCCCGTCGCCTACACGCCGACAGCGAAGTATACCACAATTGATCGTTCACGCCATTGGCGTGAACGACCAGCATCAAGACTGTGCGCCACAGCATTTCTGTCAGAAACGTATTGCATCGCACCTTCGCGGCATTGCCGAATACGTTAAAACCATTGATGGCGCCTTTCGGTTTTGGGTTCGGAGGGGGCATCAACCAGCCACGGTCGCGCCGACCGACGGACGGTTTCGGCGATCATCGACCCAAACAAGCCCAATCATGTGATAAATGGATATTAGGGAAGACCGGCTATGAATGACCGAGCGGTTGCTCCGGGCGGGAACTTATGTTCAAAGACGGCCACTTACGGCCGAGATGGTGCGATGGGTCCCTTGAACGATTTCGATCTGGTGATCTTCGACTGCGACGGCGTCGTGGTGGACAGCGAGGTCCTCAGTTGTGGCTGCCTTGCCGAGATCTTTCGCGATCACGGGGTCCCGATGACGCTCGACGAAGTGGTCGAGCGATTTGTCGGACGCAGCACGGCCGCGGTCGAAGGTTATTGGCGCGGCGAACTGAAGCGCGACCTGCCCGCCGGTTTCTTCGCGGACTATCGCACGCGCGTGGCGGCCGCCTTTGCGGCGCAGTTGCAGGCCATGCCGGGTGCTCGCGAAGTGCTGGCGAAGCTGCCCCAACCTTATTGCCTGGCGTCGTCCAGCGAACTCGATCGCATCCGCCTGACCCTCTCGCTGACGCAGCTCGACGGCTATTTCACCGACCGCATCTTCAACGCCGCCATGGTCGCCAACAGCAAGCCGGCGCCCGATCTCTTTCTGCTCGCGGCGCGTGAGATGAACCACCGGCCCGAGCGCGTCCTCGTCATCGAGGACTCGATCGCCGGTGTGCGCGCCGGCAAGGCCGCGGCGATGACCGTCTGGGGCTTCGTTGGCGGCAGCCACTGCCGGGGTCGCGACGTCGCGGCCGAGCTGACTGCAGCCGGCGCCGACCGCATCGTCCAATCGCTCGGGGAGTTGCTGCCGCAATGAAGCGTCGACCGAAGCCGGAAGCGCAGCTGCCGGAAAGCAATCACCGGTCGCGCCTGGACGACGCGGCACGGGCCGGGTGGCTCTATTACGTCGCCGGCAATACCCAGGACGAGATCGCCCGCAAGCTCGACGTGTCGCGCCCGACAGCCCAACGCCTGGTCGCGCTGGCACTCGCGGAACGGCTGATTTCGTTTCGTTTGGAGCATCCGATCGCCGCCTGCATGGAGCTGGCGGCGGCGCTCGCCGAGCGCTACGACCTCGAATATTGCGAGGTCGCGCCGAGCGATCCGGAATCCACCAGCGCGTTTCTGGGCACGGCCGAACGCACGGCTGTCTTCCTCGAACAGAAGCTGAAGGCGCCCGAACCGCTGGTGATGGCGATCGGCACCGGGCGGACGCTGCTCGCCGCCGTCGAGCGCATGGAGCGCGTCGCCTGCCCGCATCACAAGTTCGTGGCGCTGGTCGGCCACATCTCGATGCGCGGCTCGGCCAGCTTTTACAATGTGCTGGCACGCCTCTCCAATCTGACCAACGCGCCCCACTTCCCGATGCCGCTGCCGGTGGTCGTGGCAACGCGCGACCAGCGCGATCAGCTCATGCAACTCGAACCCGTGCTGCGCGTGCTCGAACTCGGCGCCACCGCCGACATCACCCTGATCGGCGTCGGCCGCATGGACGAAGGCGCGCAGGTCTACGTCGACGGCTTCATCTCCAAGGAAGAGCTGGCCGAGATGCACAAGCTCGGCGCCGTCGGCGAAGTGACTGGCTGGGCCTACGATTCGGCCGGGCGAATCATCCCCGGCGGGTACAACGCGCGCTTGACCAGCGTGCCGCGCAAGGTGCCGGCCGAGGGCCTCGTCGTCGGCGCGGCGCAGGGCACCGCCAAGGTGCTGCCCATTCTCGCCGCGCTGCGCGGACGCATCATCAACGGCCTGATCACCAACGAAACCACGGCACGATCGCTGCTCGATCTGGGCTGACCCGCCCCACCGCCGCCCCCTTTTTCTGTTCCCTTCCTGTTCGGCGCCCCCCAATGGGTGCGTCTGGTGCTTGACGCATTCGCTTTTTTATGGTGAGCATATGCTCAGTGCCAAAGCAATTGCTCTTGGCACAATTGGGAGGAGATCATGAGACCAATGCTTCGCGCCCTCGCAGGCGCTGCGCTGCTGTTTGGCTCCAGTCAGGCCATGGCGGCAACCGAACTCACCATCGCCACGGTGAACAATGGCGACATGATCCGGATGCAGAAGCTGACGGACGATTTCACCAAGGCTAATCCGGACATCACGCTGAACTGGGTCACGATGGAGGAGAACGTTCTCCGCCAGAAGGTGACCACCGATATCGCCACCAAAGGCGGCCAGTATGACATCCTGACCATCGGCACCTATGAAGTGCCGATCTGGGCCAAGAATGGCTGGCTGGTGCAGCTTTCGGCCCTGGAAAACGACCCGACCTACGACGTCAACGACCTGCTGCCCGCCATCCGCGGCGGCCTGTCGGCCGACGGCAAACTTTACGCCGCGCCGTTCTACGGCGAGTCGAGCTACGTAATGTACCGCAAGGACCTGATGGAGAAGGCCGGGCTGCAGATGCCTGACGCGCCGACCTGGACCTTCATTAGGCAGGCCGCTGACAAGATGACCGACCGCGCCAGCGGCATCAACGGCGTCTGCCTGCGTGGCAAGGCCGGCTGGGGCGAGAACATGGCCTTCCTGACGGCCACGTCGAACTCGTTCGGCGCGCGCTGGTTCGATGAGAACTGGAAGCCGCAGTTCGATCAGCCGGAATGGAAGAACACCCTGCAGTTCTACGTCGATCTGATGAAGGCTGACGGTCCGGCCGGCGCTTCCTCCAACGGCTTCAACGAGAACCTGACCTTGTTCCAGCAGGGCAAGTGCGGCATGTGGATCGATGCCACGGTTGCCGGCTCTTTCGTTACCGACCCGAAGGCCTCCACCGTTGCCGACAAGGTGGGCTTCGCGCTCGCTCCCGACAACGGTCTCGGCAAGCGCGGCAACTGGCTGTGGGCGTGGTCGCTCGCCGTCCCCGCCGGATCGCAGAAGGTCGACGCCGCCGAGAAGTTCATCTCGTGGGCAACCAGCAAGCACTACGCGGAACTGGTTGCTTCGACCGAGGGCTGGGCCAACGTGCCTCCGGGTACGCGCACCTCGCTCTATGAGAACCAGAAGTACCTCGATGCAGCGCCGTTCGCGAAGATGACGCTGGCCTCAATCAACGCTGCCGATCCGCAGCATCCGACCGTCAAGCCGGTTCCCTATACCGGTGTGCAGTTCGTCGCCATCCCTGAGTTCCAGGGTCTCGGCGATACGGTCGGCCAGATCTTCTCGGCGGCGCTCGCCGGGCAGTCCAGTGTCGATGACGCTCTCAAGCAGGCACAGGATGCCGCCACGCGCGTCATGACCAAGGCAGGCTACATCAAGTAGTCTCCTCCCAAGCCAGAGGTTGCCCGGGCTTCAAGGATAGTGCGCCCGGGCAGCCTCAGACATTCTGCCTATGCAATCTTGGTGGACGCGCGTCGGAGAATTTCGCGTCACCAGAAAATTCCGGCGCCGGAACCAACCAGACGCCGCTGGCAGGGCCGCCGAAAAGCGTGCGCCAATCGGGGAGGCAGGCATGGCAACAGCGAATACTCGCAGTTTGGCGCGCACCATGATGGCGCCATCCGTTGTGGCGCTGTTCATCTGGATGATCGTGCCGCTGGGGCTGACCCTCTGGTACTCGTTCCAGCACTACAACCTGCTCAATCCGCTCATCAGCGGCTTCGCCGGCTGGACCAACTACCACTATTTCCTCACCGACCCGTCCTTCTTCCAGGCGTTCGGCAATACCCTCATCCTCACCGTTTCGGTGCTCGCGATCACCGTGATTGGCGGAATCCTGCTGGGCATGTTGCTGGATCAGCAGATTGCCGGCCAGGGGATCGTCCGCATCCTCATCATCTCACCGTTCTTCGTCATGCCGACCGTCTCCGCGCTGGTGTGGAAGAACATGATGCTCGACCCGAACTACGGGATTTTCGCCTGGCTCACGACACGCTTCGGCATCGCCCCGATCCCGTGGCTCGAGGACTTCCCGCTCTTTTCCATCATCATCATCGTGTCGTGGGAGTGGCTGCCCTTCGCGACGCTCATCCTGCTGACCGCGATGCAGTCGCTCGACGAGGAGCAGCAAGAAGCAGCCGAGATGGACGGGGCCAACGTCGTCAACCGCTTCATCTACATCGTGCTGCCGCACCTCTCACGCGCCATCACTGTCGTAATTCTGATCGAGACGATCTTCCTGCTCTCGGTCTTCGCCGAGATCCTCGTCACGACCAGCGGCGGTCCGGGCTTTGCCTCGACCAACATCACCTATCTGGTCTACCACGCCGCCCTGCTCGAATACGACGTCGGCGGCGCTTCGGCCGGGGGCGTCGTGGCGGTCGTGCTCGCCAACGTCGTCGCCATCTTCCTGCTGCGCATTGTCGGCAAGAACCTCGAAGCCTGAGGGAGGCAAGCCATGGCCCGCGCCGTCAGCCCGCAGAAGAAGTGGACCTTCACGATCCTCGCCTGGATCGTGGCGCTGCTCATCTTCTTCCCGATCCTGTGGACAATCCTCACCGCGTTCAAGACCGAAGGGGACGCCATCCTGTTCCCGCCCGCCTTCCTGCCGCCCCACTGGACGCTGGAGAACTTCTACGAGGTCCAGGCACGTTCCAACTATTTCGGGCACTTCTACAATTCGGTCGTCATGGCCATCGGGTCGACCCTGCTCGCCCTCCTCTTCGCCGTTCCGGGCGCCTGGTCGATGGCGTTCTCGCCGTCACGGCGCACGAAGGACATCCTGATGTGGATGCTGTCCACCAAGATGATGCCGGCGGTGGGCGTGCTGGTGCCGGTCTACCTGATCTTCAAGAACCTGAACCTCCTGGACAACCTTGGTGGGCTGACCGTGATCCTGATGCTGATCGACCTGCCGATCGTCATCTGGATGCTCTACACCTACTTCAAGGAAATCCCGGTCGACATCCTCGAAGCGAGCCGCATGGACGGCGCCGTGCTGTGGAAGGAGATCGTCTATATCCTCGTGCCGATGGCGGTGCCGGGCATCGCTTCCACGATGCTTCTCAACATCATCCTGGCGTGGAACGAGGCCTTCTGGACGCTCAACCTGACCGCCGCCAAGGCGGCGCCGCTGACCGCCTTCATCGCCTCCTTCTCGGCGCCGGAAGGCCTGTTCTGGGCGAAGCTGTCCGCGGCCTCAACGCTCGCCATCGCGCCGATTCTCATTCTCGGCTGGTTCTCGCAGAAGCAGCTCGTGCGCGGCCTCACCTTCGGCGCCGTCAAATAGCTTGGGGGACAAGCAACCATGGGCAAGATCGAACTCAGTGGCGTGCAGAAGGCCTTCGGCGAGGTCAGTGTCATCAAGGACGTCGACCTGGAAATTCCTGACGGCGCCTTCGTCGTCTTCGTCGGCCCGTCAGGCTGCGGCAAGTCCACCCTGCTCCGCCTCATTGCAGGGCTCGAGGATGTCACCGGCGGCATCATCCGCATCGACGGCAAGGACGTGGTGCAATTGCCGCCGGCCAAGCGCGGCCTGTCGATGGTGTTCCAGTCCTACGCGCTCTATCCGCATATGAGCGTCTACAAGAACATGGCCTTCCCGCTGAAAATGGCCGGGATGGAAAAGGAGGCGATCAACATAAAGGTGCGCGACGCGGCGCGAATCCTGAACCTCACCGACTATCTCGATCGCCGCCCGCGCCAGCTTTCCGGCGGCCAGCGCCAGCGCGTCGCCATCGGCCGCGCCATCGTGCGCCAGCCCAAGGCGTTCCTCTTCGACGAGCCGTTGTCGAACCTCGACGCGGCACTGCGCGTTTCCATGCGGCTGGAGATCAGCCAGCTCCACAATACGCTCGGCACGACGATGGTCTACGTCACCCACGACCAGGTCGAAGCCATGACCATGGCTGACAGGATCGTGGTGCTTCAGGCGGGCCGCATCGAGCAGGTCGGCAGCCCCATCGAGCTCTACGGACAGCCTGACAACCTGTTTGTGGCGGGCTTCATCGGCTCGCCCAAGATGAATCTCATTTCCGGTGCCGCGGCGGCGGAATTCGACGCCACGACCATCGGCGTCCGTCCGGAGCATGTCTCGGTCGCGCAGGACAGCGGACGCTGGACCGGCGTCGTCAAGGTTGCCGAGCATGTCGGCAGCGACACTTTTCTCTACGTCACCGTCGAGGCGATCGGCGATATTACCGTGCGCGTGGTCGGCGAAGTCGGCGCGAGGGCCGGTTCGACGGTTCACCTCACGCCGGATCCGGCACGGATCCATCGCTTCGACAAGGACGGGAAAGCAATAAGGAAATGAAGCTCGACAACAAGGTCGCCGTTGTTACAGGCGGCGCCCGGGGCATTGGTCTGGCGATCGCGGAAGGCTACGCCGCCGAAGGCGCGACCGTTGCGGTCGCCGATATCGACCTGACCGCTGCCCAGGCCGCGGCAGCCGCGATCGGCGGCAGCGCCTATCCGGTCGCGCTCGACGTCACCGATGCCGCCTCGATAGAGGCGATGGTGGAGACCGTGGTCAGCCGCAGCGGCGGCATCGACATCCTGGTCAACAACGCCGCCCTCTTCGATCTCGCCCCCATCGTCGAGGTCACGCGGCAGAGCTACGACAAGCTCTTCGATGTCAACGTCAAGGGCCTGTTCTTCACGCTGCAGGCCGTCGCCACCCACATGATCGCACGCGGCAAGGGCGGCAAGATCATCAACATGGCCTCGCAGGCCGGACGCCGCGGCGAAGCGCTGGTGTCGATGTACTGCGCCACCAAGGCGGCGGTGATCAGCCTCACTCAGTCCGCTGGCCTCGACCTGATCAAGTATCGCATCAACGTGAACGGGATCGCTCCGGGCGTCGTCGACACGCCGATGTGGGACACCGTCGATTCACTGTTTGCCCGCTACGAGCATCGCCCCATCGGCGAGAAGAAGCGGTTGGTCGGCGAAGCGGTTCCCTATGGCCGCATGGGACGGCCGGAGGACTATGTCGGCGCCGCTGTCTTACTCGCTTCGGCGGATTCCGACTACGTCGTCGCCCAGACCCTCAATGTCGACGGCGGAAACTGGATGAGCTGATGGAACGTCGCGGCTCGCGGCGATGACATTGGCCAAGAAAAAAAGGCCTTCTTGCAGGTCGCCGGAGCGTGGCCTGCGCGGTGAAAAAGATGAAACTCTGCAACGCAACACTCAAAGACCTCCCCCAAGCCATCAAACGCCCGACCTACGACCGGTCACAACTGACCGCAGGAATCGTCCACATCGGGCTTGGCAACTTCCATCGCGCCCATCAGTCCTGGTACCTGCACCGGCTTTTCGAGCAGGGGCTGAACCGTGACTGGGCAATCGTCGGTGCGGGCGTCCGCCCCTATGACGTCCAGATGCGCGAGAAGCTGAAGGCGCAGGATTATCTGACGACGTTGATCGAGCTGGACCCCTCCGGCAAGTCGGCCGAAGTCGTCGGTTCCATGATCGACTACGTGCCCGTCGAAGATGGCAATGGTCCGCTCATTGCCAGGATCGCCGAGCCTGACATTCGTATCGTCGCGATGACCGTGACCGAGGGCGGCTACTACATCGATCCGGCCACCAACCAGTTCGATGCAAAGCATCCCGACATCCGGCACGACGCCCAGAATCCCGACCAGCCCCAGACAGCCTTCGGCGCCATCGTCGCGGCGCTGAAGCTCCGGCGCGATCGCGGCGTCGGTCCGCTCTCCTGCCAGTCATGTGACAATCTTCAGGGGAACGGCCACATCCTGCATCAGACCGTGACATCGCTGGCGCGGCTCTCCGATCCGCAGCTGGCCGACTGGATTGACGCCAACTGCACCTTCCCCAACTCGATGGTCGACTGCATCGTGCCGGCCACCGGTCCCAAGGAAATCGCGCTGGCGCAGTCGCTGGGCGTCGACGATGCGGCCCCGGTGACCCATGAGTACTTCCGGCAGTGGGTGATCGAGGACAATTTCTGCGCCGGACGGCCGGACTGGGACAAGGTCGGCGCGACCTTCTCCGACCGCGTCAAGGACTACGAGAAAATGAAGATCCGCATCCTCAATGCGGGTCACCAGATCATCGTCAATTCGGCGGAGATCCTGGGCATTGAAACCATCTCTGCGACCATGGCGCATCCCAAGATCGGCGCCTTGTACCGCAAGGCGGAGATGGAGGAGATCGTTCCTCATGTTGCTCCGGTTCCGGGCATGACGCCGGAGAAGTATGTCGACCTGATCGAGCACCGCTTCGCCAATCCGGCGGTCGTCGACACGGTGCGCCGTGTGGCCTTCGACGGATCCAGCCGCCACCCCGGCATGGTCCTGCCCTCGGTGCGCGACGGTCTGGTCAAGGGCGCGCCGGTCGAAGGGCTGGCGCTGGCCGAAGCCGCCTGGGCACGGATGTGCGCGGGAACCCGCGAGAACGGCACCAGGATCGAGCCCAACGACCCCTTCTGGGACGCTCTCGTGGCGGCCGCGACGGCCGCCACGAACGATCCCAAAGCCTGGCTCGAGATGCGCAACTATTATGGCGACCTCGCCGATCAGCCGCGCTTTGCCGGGGCCTTCACGAAGTGGCTCGCCATGATCTGGGCCGACGGCATTGAAGCCGCCATCGACGCCTATTGCGCGTCCGGGAAGTAGGCAGACCGCCGTAGAGGTGAATCGCCCCAGAACGTGGTATCCATGGGGGCGCAATCGGCGCGTCCGTTTTGGCGCGCCCGCAGCCGGGGCTGCACGCACCAGTCGATGAGTTGAAGCAACGCCGTCAGGAGCGGCGCCTTCCCACGACAGGAGTAGAAGAAATGTATCTGGAGAAATTCCGCCTCGACGGTCGTGTCGCACTAGTCACCGGAGGCGGTCAGGGCATCGGTCAAGCCTGCGCCCGCGCCCTTGGCGAAGCGGGGGCAACCGTCATCGTCGCCGACGTCCTTCCCGAACGTATTGATAACGTCGTCGCCGAGCTCACCGGGCTCGACATCAAGGCCGTCGGCCTCCCCCTCGACGTGACCAGATCGGCCGACGTGGACGCCGCTGCCGCTAAGGTGATCGCCGATCACGGCAAGATCGACATCCTCATCAACAATGCCGGCGTGGCGAAGAGCGACGTGCCGGCTGAGGAGACCACCGACGAACACTGGCGCTTCCATATGGACGTCAATGTCGATGGCCTGTTCTGGTGCTGCCGCGCCTTCGGCCGCGAGATGCTCAAGGCCGGCAAGGGCTCGATCGTCAACATCGGCTCCATGTCCGGCTTCATCGTCAACAAGCCGCAGCCCCAATCCCCCTACAATGCCTCCAAAGCGGCCGTGCACCACCTGACTAGGTCGCTCGCCGCCGAATGGGCCAGCCGCGGGGTGCGCGTCAATGCCGTGGCGCCGACCTATATCGACACGCCGCTCACCGCCTACGGCATCGAGGACAACCCCGAGATGGCCAAGGTGTGGCTGGAAATGACGCCGATGCATCGCGTCGGCACGACCGAGGAGATCGGCTCGGTCGTGCTGTTCCTGGCGAGCGACGCGGCAAGCCTGATGACCGGCGCGATCGTTCTGGCCGACGGCGGCTATACCTGCTGGTAGAACCGGCAGACGCGACAAGGACCGGCCCGCGGCTCATCGCAGCCGCCGGCCGTTTCGTGCGAATAGAGCCTTTTTCGACCAGATAGAGCCAATTCCGTTTCTCGACCGGCTTAGTGATCCGGCGTCGAGACCGGCGAGAAGCGATGCCGGGCATCGGTCGAGCCGGGATCGGCGTTGGGCACCCGCCGGTCGGAAACCCGAAGGGACGGGCGCTTTTGCGCCATTATCGGCGTCGTCGGTCTCGGCCGTACCCCGGGTACGACCTTCGCCCGCCGGCTTGATCCTGTCGCAAAATCGTTCCGTCGGAATGGCTCTATCTGGTCGAAAAAGGCTCTAGCTGTCGCTGTCGGCCGACGCGGTCCCGGCGCAAGGCATCCGGGCCGTCGTCTCAGGCGTCTTCCTTGGCGAAGTAGTTGTCGCGGTCCTTGCGGATCGTGGCGATGATCCCGTGGATGCGCGACAGATGCGTGCGCATCGCTGCGGCCGCCTTTTGCGGATCGTGCGCCTCCAGCGCCGCCAGGATCGCCTTGTGGTCATCGAGCGCGCTCTGCGCTCCGAAGGCGAGGCTCAGATAGCGCACCCGGTCCATGTGGGCCTTGTGCTCCTTGATCACCGTCCACGCGAATGACAGGTCGGTGGATTCGCAGATCATGCGATGAAACTCGTCGTCGAGCGCGTGGAAGCGCATCTTGTCGCCGACCCTCACCGCTTCCTCCTGGCGCTCGACGAGCGCGCGCAGCCGCTGGAGATCGCCCGCGGCGAGTGTCCTGGCCGCTTCCTGCACCGTCTCCAGTTCGATGGCTGCGCGGATGAAGCGGGCCTCCAGCACGGCGCGCTCCGAGATCGGCGCCACGATCGTGGCGCGCTGTGGCCGGATCGTCAGAAGACCGATGCGCGACATGCGGTAGAAGGCGTCGCGCACCGGCTGGCGCGACACGCCCATGCGCCGCGCCACGTCCACCTCGGACAGCTTCGCGCCCGGCGGCAGATCGAGCGTGATCACCCTGTCGTAAAGCTCATCGAAAACCAGTTCGGTGACCGACGGTGCGCGCTTTGTCTCGATCGTCCGGAATTCCAGCATTGAGGTGCCGTTTCCTTGACTAGCGTTGCCGACTAGCATATTACTTTTTATTAATATGACAAACCCCCTTGGCGAGCGGCGGGAGACCCTCCGGGGGGCTTGCAAAGGGAGAAGTCGCTGTGGGGCTGCTCAATCCGGACCGGCTGTTTCCGCCAGATCCGACAACTCGCGCGCTGGCGCGCGACATCTATCAATCAGTTGCCAACCTGCCGATTGTCAGTCCGCACGGGCATACCGACCCACGCTGGTTCGCAGAGGACCAGCCTTTCGCCGACCCGGCGCAGCTCTTCGTCATCCCCGACCACTACGTCTTCCGGATGCTCCATTCCCAGGGCATCCCGCTCGCCGACCTCGGTGTGCCGCGCGTCGACGGCGGGCCGGTTGAGACCGACCCACGCAAGATCTGGCGTCGCTTTGCCGAGAACTATCACCTCTTCCGTGCGACACCGAGCCGCATGTGGCTCGATCACTCCTTCTCGCAGGTGTTCGGCATCGAGACGCGCCTGTCGGCCGAGACCGCCGACGAGGTCTACGATGCCATCGCGGCGCGGCTGGCGGAGCCGGAATTCCGGCCGCGCGCCTTGTTCGAACGCTTCGGCATCGAGGTCATCGCCACCACCGACAGCCCGCTCGACGATCTCCGCTGGCACGAGATGATCCGCCAGTCCGGCTGGTCCGGCCGGGTGGTCACCGCCTACCGGCCCGACTCGGTCGTCGACCCGGAGTTCGCGGGCTTCACCGATAACGTCGAGCGGCTCGGCGCGATCGCCGGCACCGACGCCACCAAATGGAAGGGCTATCTCGAGGCCCACCGCATCCGGCGTGCCTTCTTCAAGTCCTATGGCGCCACCTCGACCGATCACGGCCATCCCACCGCCCGCACCGAGAACCTGTCGTCCTCCGAGGCGGCCGCCCTGTTCGACAAGGCGCTGACCGGCCGCTTCACCGCCGAGGAGGCCGATGCCTTCCGCGGCCAGATGATCACCGAGATGGCGCGCATGAGCCTCGACGATCATCTGGTGATCCAGATCCACGCCGGCTCGCTGCGCAACCATTCCGGCCAGATCCTCGCCCGCTTCGGGCGCGACAAGGGCTACGACATCCCCCAGCGGACCGACTATGTGCGCGCGCTGCGCCCGCTGCTCGAGGCGCTGGGCGAGGAGCCCGACCTGCGCGTCGTCCTGTTCACTTTGGACGAGACCGTCTACAGCCGCGAGTTGGCGCCGCTGGCCGGCGTCTATCCGATCCTGCGCCTGGGGCCGGCCTGGTGGTTCTACGACAGCCCCGAAGGCATGCGCCGCTATCGCGAACTGACCACCGAGACTGCCGGCTTCTACAACACCGTCGGCTTCAACGACGACACGCGCGCATTCACCTCGATCCCGGCCCGCCACGACGTGTCGCGCCGGGTCGATGCCGCCTTCCTCGCCGGTCTGGTCGCCACCGGGCGACTTGCTCAGGACGAGGCCTTTGAGGTCGCGCAAGACCTCGCCTACCGGCTTGTGAAACAAGCCTACCGGCTCTGAGAGAGCCACTCATGGAGGGAGAAGAAACATGAGCCTGATCAAAACTGCTCTTGGCGCGCTGGTCTTGAGCGTAGCCATGACCGGCGCCAGCATGGCGTGCGACGTGACCTTGCGGTCGTCCGACACCCATCCGGACGGCTACCCGACCGTCGAGGCCGTGAAGTACATCGGCCAGGTCATCAAGGACAAGACCGGCGGCCGCCTGTGCCTCGACGTCTACTTCGGCTCGCAGCTCGGCGAAGAGAAGGACACCATCGAGCAGACGCAGTTCGGCGTCATCGACATGAACCGCGTCAGCCTCGGGCCGTTCAACGACATCATTCCCGAGACCCAGGTCCCCTCGCTGCCCTACATCTTCCGCTCGGTCGAGCACATGCATCACGTCATGGATGGCCCGATCGGCCAGCAGATCCTCGACGCCTTCGGCGAGCATGATCTCGTCGGCCTTGCCTTCTACGACGGCGGCGCGCGCTCCTTCTACAATTCCAAGCGCCCGATCAACACCATGGCCGATCTTGCCGGCCTGAAGTTCCGCGTCATGCAGTCCGACATCTTCGTGTCCATGGTCCAGGCGCTCGGCGCCAATGCCGTGCCGATGCCCTATGGCGAGGTCTATTCGGCCATCCAGACCGGCGTCATCGACGGCGCCGAGAACAACTGGCCGTCCTATGACACCTCGGGCCACTACGAGGTCGCCAAGTACTACACCCTCGACGAGCATCTGATCGTCCCGGAAGTGCTGGTGATGTCGAAGAAGTCCTGGGAAAAGCTGTCGGCTGACGACCAGGCGCTCATCCGCCAGGCCGCCAAGGACAGCGTGCCGGTCATGCGCAAGCTCTGGTTCGCCCAGGAGAAGGTCTCCGAGGACAAGATCCGCGCCGCTGGCAACGAGATCGTCACCAACATCGACAAGGCCCCGTTCATCGCGGCCATGAAGCCGGTCTACGACAAATACGTGACCAGCGACGTGCTCAAGGACCTGGTTGCCCGCATCCAGGCCACCGAGTAGTCCTGCACTATCGGCACGCGGGGGAGCGCCCGTTTCCCCGCGCGCCACCGATCTCGGACGGGGAGGACGACTTGCGGAAATTCATGAAGAGGGCGGCCGACTTCACCGGCCTTCTGGCGGATGCCCTGCTCTGGATATCGGGCATATGCCTCGTCGCTATGACCACAACAATCGCCGTCCAGGTTTTCTTGCGGTATGTGTTCAATTCCGGCTTCGTCGGCTCCGAGCCGATTTCGATCATGATCATGGGCTGGTTCATCTTCCTCGGCGCCGCTGTCGGCATCCGCGAAGGCAACCACCTGTCTTTCGATATCTTTCTTTTGATCACTCCCGATCGGGTGAAGCCTTATCTGCACACCGTGTCCGACATTGCCGTCACCGCATTCGGTTTCGGCATGATCTGGTTCGGTGCGCAACTGGCGGAGAAGACGGCGCAGAATACGATGCCGTCGCTGGGCATCTCCGGCGCCTTCGAATACGTGCCGATCGTCGCCGGCGGTTTGTTCGCCATGCTGTTTTCGATCGAGCGCATCCTGCGGCGCTTCGCAGGCCTCCACACGGCGCGCTTCGCCGAAGTGGCACCACCCCCGGAGCACTGAGCCATGGTTCTCTGGGTCCTGTTCGGAACTTTCGCCTTTCTGCTCATCATCGGCACGCCGGTTGCCTTCTGCCTCGGCATCGCCAGCTTCACCACCGTGCTCTATCTCGGCCTGCCGCCGGTCATCGTCTTCCAGCGCATGAATTCCGGCGTCGAGATCTTCTCCCTGATGGCCATCCCGTTCTTCATCTATTCGGGCGACCTCATGGTGCGCGGCGACATCGCCCGCCGCCTGGTTGACCTGGCCGGAGCTCTGGTCGGTCACTTCAAGGGTGGTCTCGGTCAGGTGAACATCCTGACCAGCGTGATGTTCGGCGGCGTCTCCGGATCGGCGGCGGCCGATGCCTCAGCCGTTGGCACCATCATGATTCCGCAGATGCGCGCCCGCGGCTACGGCGCCGACTATTCGGTCAACATCACGGTGACGGCCGCCCTCATCGCGCTGATGATCCCGCCGTCGCAGAACCTGATCATCTATTCGATCGCGGGCGGCGGCAAGATCTCCATCGCCGACCTGTTCACCGCCGGCATCATTCCCGGCCTGATCCTTGCGTTTTCGCTGATGGTCGCCGCCTATTTCGTGGCTTCGCGCCGCGGCTATCCCACCGAGGAATTTCCCGGTTTGCGCGCGCTCGGGCGCATCTTCGTCAACGCCGTGCCCGGCCTGCTGCTGGTGGCCATCATCTTCGGCGGCGTCCGCTCCGGCATCTTCACCGCGACCGAGAGCTCCAACATCGCCGTCGTTTACGCCATCCTGGTGACGACGCTCGTCTACCGCACGCTGACCTTCAAGGCCTTTGTCGAGGCGACCCTCGGTGCGGTGCGCACGACCGCCATGGTGCTTCTGGTCATCGGCAGCGCCAATGCCTTCGGCTGGCTACTGGCTTACCTTCACGTGCCGGCCGCGCTGATCGCCATGCTCCAGACGATCTCGAACAATCCGATCGTCATCCTGATGCTGATCAACCTGGTGCTGCTGGTTCTCGGCACGTTCATGGACATGGCGCCGCTGATCGTCATCACCACGCCGATCTTCCTGCCGGTGGCGCAGGCCTTCCACGTCGATCCCGTGCACTTCGGCATCATCCTGATTCTCAACCTTGGTATCGGCCTGTGCACCCCACCGGTCGGCACCGTGCTCTTCGTCGGCTGCGCCGTCGGCAAGATTCCCATCCAGGACGCCGTGCGCTCGATCTGGCCGTTCTATCTGGCCGCCTTCGTCGCTCTGATGATCGTCACCTACATCCCGGCCGCGTCGCTCTGGCTGCCGTCCCTGTTCCACCACTAGAGCGGTGCAATCATGACCCTGCCCGCCACACCCCTTCCTCCGGTTACGCCGCGGCCGGCGTCGTCCGCCAGGTCCTCGCCGACAGCCCCGAACTCATGATCGTGGCGAACGACTTCGCGGCCGGGGCGAAAGGCGCGCCGCACCATCATCCGCACATCCAGGCGACCCTGGTTCAATCGGGCCGCTTTTCCTTCACCGTCGCCGGCGAGACCTTCGAGGTCGGCCCCGGCGACTGCTTCATCGTCCCGCCCAACGCCGAGCACGGCTGCCAGTGCCTCGAGCCTGGCCGCCTGATCGACAGCTTCACGCCGCGGCGCGACGATTTTCTCGTTTAACCGGCTAAGAGCTCAACAATGACCCCCGTCGAAATCCGCCATGCCGTGGATCCGCAAAGCACGCGCGCGCTCGATACCGAGGGCCTGCGCGCCAACTTCCACATGCCCGGCCTGTTCCAGGCCGGGCGCCGTCCAGCTCGTCTACACCCACTACGACCGCATGATCGTCGGCGGCGCCGTGCCCGACGGCGGCGACCTGGTGCTCGACGCGGTGCAGAACACCGGCACGCCGACGCTGCTCGAGCGCCGCGAGATGGTCGTCGCCAACATCGGCGAGGCCGGAAAGGTCTCCGCCGCCGGCGTCGAATACGCCCTCGACAAGGGCGACATGCTCTATCTGTCGATGGGCTCCGGGCCCGGTCACCCTGTCGGGCAGGCGGCCGCTTACTATCTGATCTCGGCGCCGGCCCATCATGCCTTTCCGAGCCGCGTCGTGCGTCCGGCCGAGGCGACGCGCCTCGACCTCGGCAGCGCCGAGGAAGCCAACAAGCGCATCCTTCTGCAATACGTGCATCCGGGCGTCCTGCCGACCTGCCAGATCGTCATGGGGATGACGACGCTGGCGCCGGGCTCGACCTGGAACACCATGCCCGCCCATCTGCACGACCGCCGCTCCGAGATCTATCTCTATTTCGGCATGAGCGAGAAGCAGCGCGTCTTCCACATGATGGGCGAGCCGGCCCACACCCGCCATCTGGTCATGGCCAACGAGGACGCGGTCGTCTCGCCGCCGTGGTCGATCCATTGCGGCGCCGGCACCGCCGCCTACAGCTTCATCTGGGCGATGGCCGGCGACAATGTCGGCTTCACCGATATGGACCCGGTCGCCATGGAGGACCTGCGATGAGCCTCGATTTCACCCTCACCGGGCGTCGCGCCCTGGTCACCGGCGCCTCGACCGGCATCGGCCAGGCGATCTCCATCGGCATGGCCGGCGCCGGAGCCGGCGTCGTCTGCGTCGACCGCGTCGCCTCCGACGATACGGTCGCGCGCATCGCCACCGACGGCGGACGCGCCGCCCAGGTCGTCATCGATCTCACCGAACGCGGCGCCATCGACCGCCTCATGGCCGAGGCCGGCGACGTCGATATCCTGGTCAATTGCGCCGGCATCATCCGCCGCGCCGACTCCCTCGATTTCAGCGAGGCGGACTGGGATCAGGTCATGGACATCAACCTGAAGGCGGTCTTCTTCCTGTCTCAGGCTTTCGCCCGCGCCCTTCTCGGGCGCGGCGGCACGGGTGCCATCATCAACATCGCCAGCATGCTTTCCTTCCAGGGCGGCATCCGCGTCCCCTCCTACACCGCCTCGAAGAGCGGCGTCGCCGGCCTCACCAAGCTGCTGGCCAACGAGTGGGCGGCCAGGGGGATCAACGTCAACGCCATCGCCCCCGGCTATATCGCCACCAACAACACGGCGCCGCTGCGGGCCGACGCGGCGCGCAGCCAGGCGATCCTCGACCGCATCCCGGCCGGGCGCTGGGGCGAGCCCGAGGACATCGCCGGCGCGGCCGTCTTCCTGGCCTCGCCCGCCGCCCGCTACGTGCACGGCGCCATCTTCAACGTCGACGGCGGCTGGCTCGCCCGTTGACGGGCTTGAGGCGTCGGCGCATGCGCCGACACCGCCATCCCTCGCCTTTCGACGATCAGCGCTTCAGCGGCCGGTAGACGAAATAGGAGAAGTCCGCCGGCGTCGCCGTGCCGTTCATGTCGGTCGCCGCCATGCCGACGAAGGCGCCGGTAAAGCTGCCGTGCAGGCCGGGGCCGGCGCATTCGTCCGAGAGTTGGGTCGCGTCGAGCAGCGGACCGGCCTTCTGCAGGTCGCCGCCGCCGACGGCGTAGAAGAACTGCAGGCCGCCGTTTCTGACCTCGACCGCCAGGCGCACCTTGCCCGCCTGCGGCAGCTTGATCGGCGGGTCGAGCGGCAGCGTCGTGTTGCCGTCCGGCCAGGCCTCCTCGACCGCGAGGATGGTGAGTTCGCGCTGCCCCTCGGCGTCGGCGGTGACCGCCAGATAGTAGTTGTTGAAGCGCCCGTAATAGGGGGTGAGCCCGGCCAGGCAGCGCTCGTCATAGGGGGCGAAATCGACCTCGGTCTCGGCATAGTAGTCGACCGTCGTCTGGCGCCGCGCGACCAGCGCCTGCTCGAAATAGGAGCCCATGCTCTCGCGCCCGAAGAGGCGCAGCTTGCCGTCGGCAAGCGTGAAGATGCGCTCCGGCTCGGGCGTGCGCAGCCACTGGAAGTCCTTGGGCAGGCCGGCCTCGAAGGTGTAGCGCTTCTCCGCCCAGAAGCCGGCCTCGTCGAAGGTGCCCGGCACCTCGACCTGAAGCTGCGGCTCGCATCCGCCGGCCTTCAGCCACAGCCAGTCGTCGTCGCGCCACTCCATCTCCTCGATCGAGGTCTCGCGCCCGCACACCGAGCGCCGGTCGGCGTTGGGGCGGCTCATCAGATGGACCATGTAGACGCGCCCGTCCGGCGTCTCGACGAAGTCGGCATGGCCGGCGCGCTGCAGCGGGTTCTCGGGCGCGTCCTTGGACGTGATGATGTGCTTGAGCGGATGGACCTCGTAGGGTCCGTCGATCTTGCGCGACCGCGCCATGGTGACGGCGTGCTTGTAGCTCGTGCCGCCCTCGGCGGTGATCAGGTAGTACCAGGTCCCGTCCTTGCCGGCGCGCTTGTAGAGGTGCGGTCCCTCGGTGAGGGCAAGCTCGGTGCCGCGGAAGATGTTGGTGCGTTTGCCCGTCAGTTTGCCGGCTTTCGGATCGAATTCCTGCAATGCGATGCCGGCGAACCGGTTCGGGCGGGCGCGATAGTCCCACAGCTGGTTGACGAACCACTTGCGGCCGTCGTCGTCATGGAACAGCGACGGGTCGAAGCCGGAAGAATTGACGTAGACCGGGTCCGACCACGGCCCTTCGATCCTGTCCGCCGTGACGATGTAGTTGTGGCCATCCTTGTAGGCGCCCTCGCGGCGCTTCATGTCGGTATAGACCAGCCAGAATTTCTCGCCGTCATGGGTGAGACACGGCGCCCAGATGCCGCCGCTGTCGGCATTGCCGCGCATGTCGAGCTGCGCCTTGCGGTCGAGCGGACGGACGACGAGGTCCCAGTTTGCCAGGTCCCTGGAAGCGTGGATCTGCACGCCGGGGAACCATTCGAACGTCGAGGTGGCGATGTAATAGGTGTCGCCGACGCGCAGGATGGACGGGTCCGGATTGAATCCGGGCAGGATGGGATTGGTGACCTTGGGCATGGCTTTTTGGAGAGCTGCTTTATCTTGTTGATTTTGTTGGTGGGCGCACGGGCACGCCCCCGCATTTCCGAAATGCGGAAGCGCAGCATACACCCGTGCGGAAAGCCGGCGAACCCGGCCAATTGGCCGCTGTCGCCCGCCCCCTACAGCCGGACGACCTCGCCGGTCCTCACCGAGCGGTCGGCGGCCAGAACGATGCGCAGGCTCTTGATCGCATCGTCCATGTGATCGCCGAGATCGACATCCTCGTCGATCGCCTTCATGAGGAATCGCTGCTCGCGCTCGCAGAGATCGTCATGGCCGGGCTCGTCGGCGGTGGTGATGTGCTCGTCCGGCTTGGCCAGCGATCCGTCCGCCGCCAGATCCGCCGGGTGATAGAGGATCTGGTTGGTCTTGGTGTGGGTGTTCATGTCGGCCGAGCCGGCGCCTTCCGCCATGACGATCGACACCGACCCCTTGGGCCCGATGACGTCCTTCACGAAGAAGGCCGTCTCGCTCATCATCGGCCCCCAGCCGGCCTCGTACCAGCCGACCGAGCCGTCGTCGAAGGTCACTTCGAAGTGGCCGTAATTGTACATGTCCGCCGGCATGTCCTCGGTCAGCCGGGCGCCGACCGCGTGGACGGTGAGCGGCCTGGCGCGCGTGATCTGGCACCACACGTCGACATAGTGGACGCCGCAGTCGACGATGGGGGGAAGCGACTGCAGCAGCCGCTTGTGGGTCGCCCACTGCTCGCCGCTCGACTGCTGATTGAGGTTCATGCGAAAGACGTACGGGGCGCCCAGCGTGCGGGCAAGCTCGATGAACTTTATCCAGCTCGGATGGTGGCGCAGGATATAGCCGATGACCAGCTTGCGCCCGGTCCGCCGCGCCGCGGCGACGACGCGCTCGGCGTCTTCGACCGTCTCGGCCAGCGGCTTCTCGACGAAGACATGGGCGCCGGCCTCCATCGCCGCGATGGCGTAGTCGGCATGGGTGTCGGCCCAGGTGCAGATGGAGACGACGTCCGGCTTGAGGGTGCGAAGCGCCTCCGCATAGTCGGCGAAGCGCCGCGCGCCGGCCATCTCGGGCGGCAACGTCCGCTCGGCGATGTTGCGATCGCAGACGCCGACGATGTCGAAGCCGTCGATGCGCGTATAGGCCAGCGCATGGCTCATGCCCATATTGCCGAGCCCGACGCACAATATCTTCTTGCTCGCCATCTCCTCCTCCTATTCGTCGCTCGCCACGCCACCGATCCACGTCTCGGCCACGCCAAGATCGTCGTCGAGCAGAACCAGATCGGCGCGATAACCCGGCGCAATGCGGCCCAGCACATCGCCCAGCCGCAGGAATTCGGCCGGCGCCCGCGAGGCCATGCGCAAGGCCGCCTCGAGCGGCAGCCCGAGCGCCGTGACTGAGTTCCGCACCGCCGTCGCCATGTCGAGGTCGGAGCCGGCGATGGTGCCGTCGCCGCGCAGCAGCGTGCCGTCCTTGCGGATAATGACGTTTCCGTCGATGACGAACTCGGTGAGGTCGCTGCCGACAGAGGGCATGGCGTCGGTGACCAGCACCATCCGCTGCCAGCCATGCGCGGCGATGGCGATGCGCAGGCTCGCCGCCGACACATGAAACAGGTCGCCGATGATGCCGACGAAAGCATCGGGATCGTCGAGCGCGGCCCCGACCGGCCCCGGCTCGCGGCCGGTGAGCGGCGGCATGGCATTGAAAAGATGGGTGAAACCGGTAAGGCCCGCGGCTCGCGCGGCGGCTACCGTCTCGTAGCTCGCGGCGGTATGGCCGGCCGACACGATGACGCCGGCCTCGACCAGCCGGGCGATCGCCGCCGCCGACACGCGCTCCGGCGCCAACGTCATCAGCGTGCGGCCGGTTCTCAGCGACGTGACCAGCGCGAAGTCCGCTTCGGTCATCTCGCGGAACAGGCTGGGATCGTGGACGCCCTTGCGCTCGCGGCTGAGGAACGGCCCCTCGATGTGGATGCCGAGCGCGCCCGGAACGCCGGCTTCGAGCGCCTTGCCGGCCGCCTCGATCGCCTCGCTCATGTGCTCGGGCGTGTCGGTGATCAGCGTCGGCATGAAGCCGGTGGTGCCGTATGGGCGGTGGGCGCGACCGATGGCGGCGATGCCCTCGGGCGTGCGCTCGTCGTTGAAGAGGACGCCGCCGCCGCCATTGACCTGAACGTCGATGAAGCCCGGCGTCAGCAGCCCCTCGACGCGCCGCGTCCTGGCACCGGCGGGGATGTCGCCGTCGCGCACCACGGCGGAAATTGTCCTGTCGGCGATGACGAGGCTGTGGCCGTCGATCATGCGTTCGCCGTCGAAGATCCGGGCGCCGGTCAGGACAACGCTCATTACCGCGTCTCCGTCACCTTCATCAGATGTGGCGGGTGGTCGGGATCGTGCCCGCGGGCGCGGGCGAGCGCCTCGGCGAGCGGATAGAAGCTCTGCACCAGAGCGATCGGCTGGGCGAAGGCATGCAGACCGTCCGCCGCCGGCAACCTGATCAGTCCGTCCGCCTCTGCCGGACCGGCGGCGAGCACCGGCACGCCGCGCGCCGTCAGGCCGGCGGCGAACGCCGAAAGCGAGTCCAGCGCCTCGTCGCGCTGGCTGAACAGCACCACGGGAAAATCCGGGCCGGAGAGCCGCATGGGTCCGTGCATGATTTCGGCGGCGCTCATTGCCTCGGCGTGAAGGCCGCAGGTCTCCTTGAGCTTCAGCGCCGCTTCCTGCGCCACGGCGTAGCCGGCGCCACGGCCGACGACATAGAGGCTTCGCGTCTCGACAAGCGTGGAGACCGCCGGCCGCCAGTCGCGCGCGAGCGCATCGGCAAGGTCGCCCGGCAGGCGCTCGACCGCGCGCAGGAGCGTGCTGTCCTCGCTCCAGGCGGCCAGCAGCTGCAGCAGGGCCGCCAGCGAGGCGATGTAGGACTTGGTCGCCGCGACGCTCTTCTCGGGCCCGGCATGGAGCGGCAGGACGACCTCGCAGACGTCGGCCAGCGGCGAGGCCGGGTCGTTGGTGAGCGCCACGGTCAGCGCCCCGCCGTCCCGCGCGGCTTCCGCCAGCCCGATGAGATCCGGGCTGCGGCCCGACTGTGAGATCGTCAGGAACAAGGCATCGGCAACCTGTGGGCGGACGCCATAGATCGAGCGCACCGACGGGCCGACCGAGGCGGTCACCAGCCCCAGACGGATTTCGAGAAGGTATTTGGCGAACATGGCGGCGCTGTCCGAGCTGCCGCGGGCGCAGGTGACGGCGAAGCGCGGCGGGGTGGCCTTGAGCCGCTTCGCCAGATCGGCGCAGATCGTTGCGTTCTCCGCGATCAGCCGCGCCACCACGTCGGGTGCCTCGGACGTCTCGCGCAACATGAGGCTCGGCGCGGCGCTATCCGCGTCGCGACGGGCGTTACCGGTATTCGTCATTCGCTTGATCCAATCGACAGTTCGGCGACGAAATCGTAGGCGTCGCCGCGGTAGTAGGATGCGGTGAACTCTACCGCCGTGCCGTCCTCCAGAAAGGAGCGGCGCTCGATATAGAGCGCGGCGCTCGCCGGCTGCACATCGAGCAGGCGCGCCTGCTCGACGCTGACGAGCACCGCATGGAGCCGCTGCAGGGCGCGGCGCGGCGCAAAGCCGCGCTCGCTCAGCGCTGCATAGAGCGAATGGTGGACGAGATCGGGATCGGGCAGGAAGCGCGCTGGTACGGAGGCATTCTCGATCGCCATGGGCACGTCGCCGGCCAGACGCAGGCGTTGTATCCGGCTCACTTTTTCACCGGGGGACAGGCCGAGAGCCATCGCCTCCTTCGGTGCGGCGGGGCCGCAGGAGCGATCGATCAGCCGCGCACCCGGCGTCAGCCCGCGGATGATCATGTCGTCGGTGAAGCTCGACAGGCGCGACAACGCCTGCTCGACCCGCATGGTGGGGGCGATGAAGGTGCCCGAACCCCAGTGCTGGACGAGGATGCCCTGGTCGACCAGACCGGCAATCGCCTTGCGCACGGTGACGCGCGAAATGCCAAGCTGGCGTGCCAGATCGCGTTCGCTGGGCAGCGCCTCGCCGGCCCGCAGCCTGCCGGTATGAACCTGCTTCTGGATCAGACGCTGGAGCTGCAGATAAAGCGGCGTCGGGCTCGATTCATCGAGCGTCCCGGCGACATTGCTGTCGACCGCCAGGTCCAGCATGGCCGCTAGGCCCCTTCCCTTTCGGCGCGGCGGACCGGCCGCGACGCCAGGCGGGTGCCGCCCTCGACCCCGATGAAGAAAGGCTCAGCCATTGGCTCTCTCGGCTTCCTCCCGGTCGCAATTTTCATTGCTTCGCAAAGGAATAGGATAATGCCACTTCAAAGCCAACCGGAAAAGCGTCCCGCTTCGGACGGTTGCCATTTTCCTCGGCACCTTGCGCATATTGAAGCCAATCCTGAAGAATACGGGGGAGCGGCCAGGGCGCGCTCTTGTCGGGAGCCGACGACGTATGATACCAATCTAATACGTGTCGCAACGAGAGGGGTCGTTACGCTCGCCGCGATGTCCACTACCGAAACCGTCAGCCAGCACTACCGCGGCCTGGATGCGTGGGACGACGCCACGATCCTTGCGGCCTTCGCCGAGGGGCAGAAGCGCGCCGTCGCGGCCGTCGCTGAAGCCAGCGATGCCATCGCCGCAGCGGCGCGGGCGATCGTCGCCCGGCTCGGTGACCGTGGCCGGCTGATCTATGTGGGCGCCGGCACCTCCGGATTGCTTGCCGCGCTCGACGGTATGGAACTCGCCGGCACCTTCGACTGGCCGGAGGCGCGCACGATTTTCGTGCTGGCCAGCGGCAGCGAACTGAAACCCGGCATGACCGGTGGCAGCGAGGACGACGGCGCCTTGGCGGAAGCCGAGATTGCGCGGCTGGCGCTGATCCCCGCTGATGTGATCATCGCGGTCGCCGCCAGCGGTTCGACCCCCTTCACACTCGCCGCCGTCGATGCCGCCCGCAAGGCCGGCGCGCTGACCGTCGGCCTCGCCAACAACCGGCAGGCACCGCTGCTTGCCCGCGTCGATCAGCCGGTGCTGCTCGAGTCCGGTGTGGAAGTCATTGCCGGCTCGACCCGCATGGGCGCCGGCACCGCCCAGAAGGCGGCACTCGGGCTGCTTTCCAGCCTGGTCATGATCCGCCTCGGCCGGGTCCATGACGGCCACATGGTCAGCCTGCGCGTCGACAATGCTAAGCTCCACAGGCGCGCCGTGGCGATGCTCGCCGACATAACCCATGTCGACGAGCGCGCAGCGTCGAAGGCGCTCGATGCCTGCGGCGGTCATATCAAGCAGGCGGCGCTGGTCGCCAAGGGCCTGGCGCCGGTGGAAGCGGCCCGAATTCTGGCCGAGACACAAGGGAATCTGCGCGCCGCGATGGCCAGACTCAGCTGAGCCATTTGCGGTCACGGAGAGGCCGGCGGCATGCTGCCGGTGAAACGAAGTCTGAACAGGGAGTGTTACGGATGACAGGACGAGCACTGAACCTCAAGCGGATCGCCGCTGCGGCTGCGGCGACCCTGCTGCTCTCGAGCGGCATTGCATTCGCCGAAACCACGCTGACCATCGAAAGCTGGCGCAACGACGACGCCGATCTGTGGAATAACCAGATCATCCCGGCCTTCGAGAAGGACCACCCCGACATCAAGGTGGTGTTTAACGGCTACGTTCCGCAGGAATATGACGCCGCACTCGGCTCAAAACTGGAGGCGGGCACTGCCGGCGATCTCATCACCTGCCGGCCGTTCGACAAATCTCTCGACCTCTTCAAGAAGGGCTTTCTGACCTCGGTCAACGACCTGCCCGGCATGGAGAACTTCTCGGACGTGGCGCGCGTGGCATGGACGACCGACGACGGCAAGACCTCGTTCTGCGTGCCGATGGCCTCGGTCATTCACGGTTTCATCTACAACAAGGGCATCTTCGACGAACTGAAGCTGTCCGTGCCGAAGACCGTCGACGAGTTCTTCAAGGTGCTCGACGCGATCAAGGCCGATGGCACCTACGTGCCGCTCGACATAGGCACCGCCGACCAGTGGGAAGCCGCCACCATGGGCTTCCAGAACATCGGCCCGAACTACTGGAAGGGCGAGGAAGGCCGCAAGGCGCTGATCGCGGGCACGGCGAAGTTCACCGACAAGCCCTACATCGACACCTGGGGCCAGATGGCCAAGTGGTCGCCCTATCTCGCCGACGGCTATCAGGCACAGAAGTATCCCGACAGCCAGAACCTGTTCTCGCTCGGCCGCGCGGCGATCTATCCCGCCGGTTCGTGGGATATCACGACCTTCGAGAAGCAGGGCGGTTCGGAGCTGAAGTTCGACGCATTCCCGCCGCCGGTGCCGGAAGCCGGACAGGACTGCTACATCAGCGACCACGTCGACATCGGCATGGGCATCAACGCCAAGACGCCCAACATGGAGGCCGCCAAGACCTTCATGTCGTGGGTGGCTTCGCCCGCCTTCGCAGGCATCTATGCCAACGCCCTGCCGGGCTTCTTCCCGCTGTCCTCCGCCAAGGTCGACATCCAGGACCCGGTTGCCAAGAGCTTCGTCAGCTGGCGTGACTCCTGCAAGTCGACGATCCGCAACTCGTACCAGATCCTTTCGCGCGGCACGCCGAACCTGGAAAACGATCTGTGGAACGTCAGCGCGCAGGTGCTGAACCACACGATGACGCCTGAAGAAGCCGGCAAGAAGGTCCAGGACGGTCTCAACTCCTGGTATCACCCGGCGCAGTAGCGCCTGAACAAGACCTGCCGGGTCGCGGAGCCTGAGCCCCGCGGCCCGGCGTGCCTCCCCCGAGGCACCGATTGATTCTTCCGGTCTACCGAACCTAAAGTTCCGCCGTGGGGCGCGGCCGCAAGGTGGAGGACCGTTTCAAGCGCGACGCGGGGCGCAGCGCAGGGGAAAAGGGGCAATGGCGGAAACCGGCGGTGATGCCGCTCTCGCACGGATCGACACCAGGGACACGACGCCTTGGACGACCTATATCGTCGCCTTCCTCGCCCCGGCGGCCATCGTCTACACGGTCTTCTCGATTTATCCGCTGATCGATACCATCCGGCTCAGCCTCTACACCGCCGACAGTCATGGTAACGTTCATTTCGCCGGCCTTGCCAATTTCGTCACGCTGCTGACCGACGCGCGTTGGGCTGGGCCGTTCTGGAACGCCTTCCGCAACAACCTGGTCTTCTTCGCGATCCATATGGTCGTGCAGAACTCGATCGGCCTGGCGCTCGCCGTTCTCCTGAGCCTGCCGGCGCTCGCCGGGCGCAGCGTCTATCGCACGCTCATCTTCCTGCCGACGATGCTGTCCTTCGTCATCATCGGCTTCATCTGGCAGCTGATCCTCTCGCCGCTGTGGGGCATCTCCAAGGGGTTTCTCAACGTTTTCGGGCTGGGCGGCCTGTTCGCCCCGTGGCTCGGGCTCGAGGGCACGGCACTGGTCACCATCGCCCTCATTTCCGTCTGGCAGTTCGTCGGCATTCCGATGATGCTGATCTATGCCGCACTGCTGAACATTCCGGACGATCTGGTCGACGCGGCCACCGTCGACGGCGCCAATCAGTGGCACGTCTTCTGGTCGATCAAGCTGCCGCTGATCCTGCCCACGCTCGGCGTGATTGCCATTCTCACCTTCGTCGGCAATTTCAACGCCTTCGATCTCATCTACACCATCAAGGGGGCGCTCGCCGGGCCGAACTTCGCCTCCGACATTCTCGGCACGTTCTTCTATCGCACCTTCTTCGGCAACCAGCTCCAGTCCGGCAGCCCGACCATGGGCGCCGCTGTTGCGACCATGATGCTGCTCATCATCCTCGTCGGTGTGCTGATCTATCTTTTCGGCGTGCAGCGCCGCATGCAGCACTACCTTTCGTGAGGGGCCGGCGATGAACAGGCAACGCGCGTCCCGCCTGGCCGTCCATGTGGCGCTGATCCTCTATACGCTGCTGGCGCTCGGGCCGGTCCTGCTCATCCTGATCAACTCGTTCAAGTCGCGCCGGGCGATCTTCGCCTCGCCGCTGTCGCTGCCCTTCGGCAAGTCCTTTTCGCTGGTCGGCTACGATTCCGTGCTGGCCAAGGCGGATTTCGGCCTCTACTTCGTCAACAGCCTGACCGTCACGGTCGCGTCGCTGGCGCTGGTGCTCTTTTTCGGCGCCATGAGCGCCTGGGCGCTCACCGAATACCGCTTCCGCGGCAATGCGCTGGTCGGCCTGTTCATGGCGATTGGCATCATGGTGCCGATCCGGCTGGGCAGCGTCTCCATCCTCAAGATGATGGTGGCCTTCGGCCTGGTGAACACGCTGACCGCCCTCATCCTGGTCTATACGGCGATGGGGCTGCCGCTCGCCATCTTCATCCTGGCCGAATTCATCCAGCAGGTGCCGCGCGACCTGCGCGACGCAGCGCGCTGCGACGGCGTCAGCGAATACCGCATCTTCTATGCCGTCATCCTGCCGCTGATCCGCCCGGCGCTGGCCACCGTCGCCGTGTTCACCATGGTGCCGATCTGGAACGACCTGTGGTTCCCGCTGATCCTGGCGCCCGGCCGCGACACCCAGACGGTGACGCTGGGCGTGCAGCAGTTCATCGGCCAGTACGTTACCGACTGGAACGCGGTGCTGGCGTCGCTGTCGCTGGCGATCGCGCCGGTGCTTGTCCTCTACCTGTTGTTCTCGCGCAGCCTTGTGCGGGGCCTGACCGCGGGAGCCGTGAAATAATGGCCGATGTTTCCCTCAGCGGCGTCAACAAATCCTTCGGGCCGACGCAGGTTCTCTACGACGTCAATCTGGACGTGAAGGACGGCGAGTTCGTCGTTTTCGTCGGGCCTTCGGGCTGCGGAAAATCGACGCTTCTGCGTCTGATCGCGGGGCTGGAGAGGGTCTCCTCGGGCGAGATCTCGATCGGCGGGAGCAAGGTCAACGACAAGCCGCCGGCCGAGCGCAAGATCGCCATGGTGTTCCAGTCCTACGCGCTCTATCCGCATATGAGCGTCTACAAGAACATGGCCTTCGGCCTGCGCTTCACCAAGGCGGACAAGGCGGAGGTCGATCGCCGCGTGCGCGGCGCGGCGGAGACGCTGCAGCTCACCCCCTATCTCAATCGCCGGCCGCGCGACCTCTCCGGCGGCCAGCGCCAGCGCGTCGCCATCGGCCGCGCCATCGTGCGCGAGCCGGCGGTGTTCCTGTTCGACGAACCGCTGTCCAATCTCGATGCGGCGCTGCGCATCAATACCCGCATCGAGATCGCCAAGCTGCATCGCACGCTGAAGGCGACGACGATCTATGTCACCCACGACCAGGTCGAGGCGATGACGCTGGCCTCGAAGATCGTCGTCATCAATGCCGGGCGGATCGAGCAGATCGGGGCGCCGCTCGACGTCTATCACCGGCCGGCGAACCTGTTCGTCGCTGGCTTCATCGGCAGCCCGAAGATGAACTTCGTCACCGGCAAGGTAGCCAGCCACGACGACCGCGTCGCCGTAACCCTCGATGTCGGTGGCGACGTGATCCTACCGCTCGACGGCACGCCGGTCGTCGCCGGCGACAAGGTGACACTTGGCGTGCGCCCGGAGCACCTGATCGAGGGCGAGGCAGAAGGCGATGCGGGGGCCTTCAAGGTGTCGGGCGAGGTCGACGCCGTCGAGCATCTCGGTAAGTCGAGCCTCATCCACATGCACCTCGACGACGGCACCGTCGTCATCGCCCGCACGCCCGGCGACAGCCCGACGATCCCCGGCTCGCGCATAACCATGAGCGCGCCGGTCTCCGCACTCCAGGTCTTCGCCGAGTCGGGGAAGGCGCTGCGCGCCTAGCGCGATCAGGCCAATACCCTCTCCCGGACGTTGCGCGCGCGATATGTTCAGATATGAACTTATACTGGAAATGGACAAGTAAATACTTGATCGTTCTTGCAAAACGCTTGAGCTATGCCAACCCGCTGCCTTGCACGTTTAGATTTCCTCCAAACTGTGTTCTGATCTCGCCTTGACAACTACTCGACTACCATACAAGCTGAAACCACGTTGATTTTACGGAATCGCGCAAGGCCATTTCCGACAACAACAACAAGAGCGCTCAGGTTCAGCAGAGCGCTCATAATCAGGAGGAAGGCAATGAAAAAGGATAACGCGAACACGACGAAATCGGGGCTCAGTCGCCGCCTGTTCGTCGGCGCCGGTGCGGCAACGCTGGTCATGCCCGCCTTGCTCCGCCGCGCCTACGCGCAGGACAAGTTCGTGTGCAAGATCGCGCATACCGAAGGTATCGGCACGCCGATCACCAACGCATTCGAAGCCTGGGCAAAGGTGCTCAACGAAAAGAGCGGTGGGCGCATCGATGCGCAGCATTTCCCCGCCGCCCAGCTCGGCGGCCTGGCTGAGTTGCTTGAGGGCAGCCGCATCGGCACCATTCAGGTAACCACCGCCGGTCCGGATTCGGAAGAATCCATCGCCCCCGAGATCGCCGCGTTCGGCGGCGCGCCGGGCTTCATCTACAAGAGCGAAGCGCACGTCGACCGCGTGCTTCAGGGCGCGCTCGGGCAGGAATGCTCCGACATCGCCCGCGCCAAGACGGGCGTCGAGTTCGTTGCCTATGGCGAAACCGGCTTCCGCCACATCCTGGCGAAATCGCCGGTGGCATCGCTCGACAACCTCAAGGGCCTGAAGATTCGCGTGCCGCAGCTGCGCATCTGGGTCGACTTCTGGTCGCTTCTCGGGGCCGCTCCGACCCCGCTGCCCTACAGCGAGCAGTATTCGGCCCTTTCGACCGGCATTATCGATGCCATCAATTCCGATGTGTTCTCGGTGGTCGGGTTCAAGTTCTACGAACAGGCCAAGTACCTAGACTCTGACCGGTCACTGGTTCCTGCCCAAGGCCGTGCGCGTCAACGCGGCCTGGCTCGACAGCCTGCCGCCCGATCTCCAGGATCTCGTGCGTACCTCGGCCAAGGAAGCCTTTGCGGAACAGCGCCGCATCAACCGCGCCAAGGCCGCCGACACGCTTGAGGAGCTCAAGGGGCTGGGCGTCGAAGTGCAGGCTCTTTCGCCTGAGGAACTGGCAAAAATGGAAGCGCTCACGGCGCCGCTCTATGACGAGTTCGGATCCAAGAGCCCCGAGACCGCTAAGATGATTGCGGCGATCCGCGCGCTCGCCTGAGCCCATTTCGATGGATGTCGAGGAAAAGACGGGCGCCGCGCAAGCGGCGTCCAATTCGTCACTGTCCGGCTTTGCCCGCATTGTCGACCGCACGCTCGAAGCGGCATGCATGGTGCTGCTGCTGATTGCGGTCTTCGTGGCAAGCCTGCAGGTCGTGCTCCGCTACGGGTTCCACACCGGCCTGCCTTGGCCGGAAGAGGTGGCGACCTGGATGTTCGCCTGGGCCGTCTTCCTTGGCATGGCCCTGGCCACCGGGCGCAACGCCCATATCGCCATTGACGTTCTGCTCAGGCTGCTGAAGCCGGGCCCGCGCGCCGCCCTCGAGCTCTTCAACCAGGCCATCATGGCCGCCACCAGCATCATGCTGGTCGTGCATGGCTGGGACTATACGAGCCGCGTGATATCCGCCTCGCCGGCGCTGCAATGGTCCATGAAGTACTTCTTCGTCGCCGTTCCGGTCGGCGGCCTGCTCAACCTGTTCTTCCTGTTGTGGCCGCGCGCCGGGCGCGGCTGGTTGCAGGGCGTCGGCATCGTCCTTGGCGGTCTGGCGCTCTACCTTCTTGTCCGCTACGGCATTTCCGGCTTCTACGGGCAGGCCGGCAGCGCCATCGTTCTGGTGACGGTCGGCATTACCTGCATCGTCATCGGCGTTCCGGTGGCCTTTGCGCTGGCCTTCGGCACGTTTGCCGCCTTCGCGCCGTTCAGCCAGATCCTGTTGGTGACCATCTCCCAGAACATGGCCGCCACTGTGAACTCTTTCACGCTTCTGGCTATCCCCTTCTTCATTCTGGCCGCCGCCGTGATGAATGCCGGCGGCATCACCCCGCGTCTGGTCGATCTGGCCATGCAGCTGGTCGGCCATTACCGGGGTGGGCTCGGCCAGGCCAATGTCGTCACCAACACCATGCTGGCCGGCATTTCCGGTTCCTCGACCGCCGACGCCTCGACCATCGCCAAACTGCTCGTGCCGGAAATGGCCAAGCGCGGCTATGACCGCCCCTTCAGCGCGGCGCTGACCGCGGCCTCGTCGACCATCGCCAATCTCATCCCACCCGGCCTCGGGCTGATCATCTATGCCGCCCTGGCCTCGGTCTCGGTTGGCGCCCTGTTCATCGCCACCATCGTGCCCGGTCTGATGACCGCCGCCGCCCTGATGATCATGGTCTATATCCTGTCGCGGCTGCGCGGCTATGGCGGCGACATGCCGAAAGCCACCACCCGTCAGCGTCTCAATTCGCTCGGCATGGCCATCCCGGCCCTGATCCTGCCGGTCATCATCGTCGGCGGCGTCCGCTTCGGCGTCTTCACCGCCACCGAGGCCGGCGCCATGGCCTTCGTCTACGCGCTTTTGTGCGGCTCCCTGCTCTACCGCAAGCTGACCTGGGCGAACCTGTTCGAAGCGATAAGGGAATCGACGTTCGACACTGTCGTCATCGTCATCATCATCGCGGCGGCTGCCCCCTTTGCCTGGCTTCTGGCCTTCGAACAGGTGCCGCAAAAGATTGCCCAAGAGTTGGCGGCACTGGTGGGTCAGCCCTGGCTGATGATGCTGGCCATCAATTTCTTCCTGCTCGTCGTCGGGCTGTTCATGGAGATGATCGCTTCTCTGGTCATTCTGGTGCCGATCCTCGTGCCGCTCGTGATCGCCATTGGCATGAACCCCGTACAGTTCGGCATCATCATCGTGATGAACCTGGTGATCGGGGCGCTGACGCCGCCGCTCGGTGTTCTCGTCTTCACCACGGCGCGTGTCGGCGGCGCCAATCCGACGGAGACCTTCAAGGCCATAGTGCCGTTCATCGCGGCGCTGATCGTGGTCCTGCTGCTGGTGACCTTCGTGCCCGCCTTGACGCTGGTCCCTGTCGCATGGCTTGGTCCCTGATCCCAATCCACCAATCGAGTTGACGGTACGAAACGCATGAGCAAGACGCGCATTGCCATTGTCGGCCTCGGGATGGTCGTCCCGCCGCACGCCAAGAGCCTGATGGACCTGGCCGATACCGTGGAGGTCGCTCACGCTTTTTCGCCCGACGCGGCGCACCGCGATGCCTTCGCGAAGCGGTTTCCGTTTCCGGTCTGCGACAGTCTCGACACGATTCTCGAAGACGACAGCGTCGAGGCGGTGGACGTGATCTCTCCGGCCAACACCCATCGCGACATCGCGCTCGCCTGCGCCCGGGCCGGCAAACACGTGTTGACCGAAAAGCCGCTCGAAATCTCCACCGAGCGCGCCGTCGAAATGGTCGCGGGCTGCCGCGCCGCCGGCGTGAAAATGGGGGTTGTGCTGCAGCACCGCTTCCGCCCGGCCGGCGTGCGGCTCAAGGAAATCCTCGCATCGGGAGATCTCGGCGCCATTGTCGGCTGTTCGACGATCATCCGCCTGTGGCGGCCGCAGTCCTATTACGACGAACCCGGCCGCGGCTCGTTTGCCCGCGACGGCGGCGGCGTGTTGATTTCCCAGGGCATCCACACGCTCGACCTGATGCTGAGCCTTGCCGGTCCCATCACCGAAGTCACCGGCTTTGCCACCACCACCTCGGTGCATCGCATGGAGACCGAGGACCTGGTTTGCGCCGCCGCGCGCTTCGCCAATGGCGCCTTCGGCACGATCGACGCCACGACGGCCGCCTATCCCGGCTTTCCCGAGGAGACCGTCTTCACCTGCGAGAAGGGAACCGCGGCGCTGCGCGGCTCCGAACTGATGGTGCAGTTCCATGACGGACGCACGGACCATGTCGAACCGGATCATTCGGCCGGCGGCACCGGTGCCGACCCGATGGCGTTTCCGCACGACTACCATCGTTCCGTCATTGCCGATTTCGTCGATGCCATCCGCACGGACCGCGAGCCGCGGGTGACCGGCGAGGAGGCGCTCAAGGTGCACCGCCTGATCGACGCACTGATCGAAACCGGACGGACTGGCGCCCCGGTGAAGGTGACGCAATGAGCAACCGTCCTTTGCGTTTCGCCGCCGTCGGCCTCGACCACCGGCACATCTATCACATGGTCGGCGAGTTGATCGCCGCCGGTGCCGAGTGCGCCGGCTATTGCCCGCAGACCAGCGACCCGCGGGTGCTTGACGGCCTCCGCGAGCGCTTTCCCGATCTGCAGGCGCTCGACCGCAATCGCATATTCGAGGATCCGGCGATCGACATCATCGCCTCCGCCGCCATTCCGCGCGACCGCGCCGGCATCGCCGTCCGCGCCATGCGCGCCGGCAAGGATGTCATGGTCGACAAGCCGGGCGCGACCACGCTCGAACAGGTCGATGAAATCGAGGCGGTGGCACGCGAGACCGGGCGCATTTTCTCGATCTGCTTTTCCGAGCGCTTCGTCGTGCGCGCCTGCGAGGCCGCGACCGAACTTGTCGCCGAAGGCGCCATCGGGCGCGTGATCGAGACGGTGGGGCTTGGGCCACACCGGCTGAACCGGGCGATCCGCCCCGGCTGGTTCTTCGACAAAGAGGCCTTTGGCGGCATCCTGACCGACATCGCCTCGCACCAGATCGACCAGTTCCTGTTCTTCACCGGCGCAACGGACATCGAGATCGTCTCGAGCATGGTCGCCAACCGCGCAATGCCGGACGTGCCGCAGTTCGAGGATTATGGCGAAATCCTCCTGCGCTCCCCCGAAGCGTCCGGATTCATCCGGGTCGACTGGTTCACGCCGGACGGGCTGCCGACCTGGGGCGACGGAAGGCTGTTCCTGCTGGGCACCGAAGGCTTCATCGAATTGCGCAAATACGTCGATATCGCCGGGCGCCCGGGAACCGATCACCTCTTCCTCTCGAATGGTGAGGGTACGCGGCATATCGATACCAGCGACTATGAACTGCGCTATTTCGGCCGGTTTCTCGACGACGTGCGTGCCCGCACCGCAACCGCCATGCCGGATGGACACGCGCTTCGCGTGACCCGCCTTGCCGTTGCGGCGCAGGCTTCGGCGCGACAGATGTGATCCCCGGCCGCAGCCGAAGGTCGATTTCCGCCAGCGCCTGATTATCGGGCGGCGAGCAGCGTCTCGACTTCGGCCGCTGACTTGTTGCCGTCGTAAACGGCCACCCGATAGCGCGCCCGAAACACTTCTCCCCGGCGAACGACCTGGCCGTGCAGGCGAAACGGCCCGACGGTGATTACGCCCCAGTCGGTGACGAACCAGGACAGATCCGGGTGATCCTCCGGATGCGGCAATACGGCGATCCCCGCATAGTGGCCGCCTCCGACCGGGCCTTCACAATTGACCCATCTGGTTCCGCCCGCGGCTCCGCCCTCGCCGCTCCCCCTGCCCTCGCTTTCGCGGATCACGCCGCCGTTGAGGACGGTCATGGTCTCGGCGACGCGGACATTGAAGTAGGCGTGACGGGTCGGTCCGAGGGAAAAATCGAACTCCCGCGCCTCCAGTTGCGAACTCGACATCGATGACATAGCTGTCGGCCCGTGCCTCGATGCCAAAGCTGCGGCGCTCGACCGCGGCCAGACGTCCGTCCGGTGCGGCCCATTCGGCGGGCCCGCGCCAGTCGATCTCCTGGTCGATACGGCAACGCGTCTCGCCGTCCGTTGTGATGGTTGAGGACGTTTCGATCTGCCGCCCGGCCGCCCGCCCCTGGAAGACCTCGTCGACGTAGAAATTGTACGTGTACTCCTCGAAGCGATCGTCCTCTACCGGCATGCGGCAATGCAGGTGATCGGCGGCGATCCAGAGCGAATTGTGATGCGGATGGTCCGCAGGGCTTTCGGAGGTCGTCATGAAGCCGGCCGGCGTATACAGCGGATAGACGTAGGGCCGAAACCGCCCTTGCGTCAGGCCGAGAACGCTTCTGCCGCCATGCCGCAAGACCTGCCTGTGCGTCCGCGCCCACGCGCCCTTGGGCAAGGCCAGCATGTCTTCGGCAAGAAAGAAGCCCTCTTTCATGGTCCGATCCTATACCGCGACCTGTGCATCGCAACTGCCCGCTGCCGTCTACGGTCGCCGCGCGATCGGCAGACCGTCCCACCCGGCGAACCCGGCCGTCCCGGACAAGGCCTCTTCAATGCGAAGCAGCTCGTTCCACTTGGCGGTGCGTTCCCCGCGTGCCATCGAACCGACCTTGATCTGGCCGGCGTCCCAGCCGGTTGCCAGATGAGCGATCGTCACGTCTTCCGTTTCGCCGGAGCGCGCGGAAATGATCGCCGACAGCCCTCTCCTCCTGGCCATCTCAACCGCGTCCAGGCTCTCCGACACCGTGCCGGCCTGGTTCGGCTTGATCAGAACGCAGTTCGCCAGCCTGCCTTGCGCCGCGGCCTCGACACGCGCGGCATCTGTCACCAGGAGGTCGTCGCCGACGATCTGGATTCGATCGCCGGCCGCGGCGGTGAATTTGGCGAATCCCGCGCTGTCCTCTTCGGCAAAGGGATCTTCGATGGACAGGATCGGGTATCGCGCGACCCACGACAGAAGCAGTTCGCCAAGACCATCGGAATCGAGTTCGCGCTTGTCCAGCGCCAGCCTGTAGAGGCCGTCGGCATCGCGAAATTCCGATGCGGCGATGTCGAGGGCAATGAAGACATCGTCGCCCGGCGCAAGACCTGCCGCTTCGATCGACCACAGCAGCGCATCGAGCACGTCCTCGTTGCTCGCGAAAGCCGGCCACCAGCCGCCTTCGTCGGCGACGCCCGAGAGCTGGCCCCGCTCGGCGAGCAGCCGGCCGGCGGCCTGGTGAACCTCCGCGGTGCGGCAGACCGCCTCGGCAAAGCTGCCGGCATTGGGGCAGAGCACCATGAAGTCCTGAATGTCCACGCGGCGCGACGCATGCGCTCCGCCGCCGAAGATCTGGATCTGCGGAAGCGGCACCGAGACCGGCCGATCGCCGGCAAGATAGGCATAGAGCGGCTGACCGGCGGAGGCCGCGGCGGCGTGAAGCATGGCCATGGACGTGGCGACGATCGCGTTGCCGCCGATGCGCGATTTCTGAGCGGTGCCGTCAAGCTCGATCATGGCGCGGTCGACGGCGCGCTGATCGGTGGCGTCGAGGCCGCGCAGCCGTTCGGCGATTTCCGTCCGGACGTTGTGAACCGCCCGTTCAACGCCGAAGCCGCCCAACCTGGAACCGCCGTCCCTGAGATCCAGCGCCTCGCCGGAGCCGACCGATGCGCCGGCCGGAGCGATCGCCCGACCGATCGAGCGATCTTCCAGATGGACTTCCACCTCGACGGTCGGACGTCCCCGCGAGTCCCATACGGCGCGCGCCTTGATCTCTTTGATGGCGGCGCTCATTTCGATCTCTCCTGCAACAGAACCCGCTCCCAATCGTCAGAAATCTCGTCAAGGCCGGATGGCGTCGCCGCGATCCAGCGGCAGGCGGCTGCGCGAACCAGCGCCCGGTCTGCCGCTTCGGTCAGGTACTCGACCGGCGACTTGCCATCGACCCGGGCCAGAAACAGCGCCGGCAGCAGCGCCGCCGCCCGGGTTTCGACCTCGGCCGCCCGCGCGAAAGTCGCCGTCTCGCGATAGCCCGCCGCCAGCGCCGCAAAGGCCCTGAGCAGCGGTGCCGGGTCGCGGGCGGGCAGGCTTTTCAGCAGCAGATGGTTGAGACAGAACGCCAGGTCGAAAGCCGCGTCGCCATAAGTCGCGCATTCCGCATCCAGAATGATTGGCCCGTCTGCCCCGACCAGAATGTTCTTGGGGCTGACGTCACCGTGGATCAGGCATTGGCGACTGCCCGACGTGCGTTCGGCGATGGCCAGGATCCGGTCCGCCAGCTCCGCATGGCGCGTCGCCGCGGCTTCCAGATAGGGAGCGATGCGGAGCGCGTGGAAGGCGGGCGCATTGTCGAACTGCGCCGCGATATCGGCTCGTCCGGCGGTCGCCTGATGAATTCCGCCCGATCGCTCGTCCGACGGCCGCCGCGAACGCCACATCGACGGTGCCGGCCAGCAGCTGCCCCTTCCACACCGGCGCCAATGCCGGATCGAACCAGTTCATCACGAACAGGCCGGCGCTGTCGTCTTCGAAGAGAACGCTTGGCACGGCCCCGGGCAGGATGCCGCCGACCGTCCTCAGCCACTGCGCTTCGGCGGAATTGCGTTCGACCGGAGCCCGCCAGTCCTGCGCGACGCGCAGCTTGGCAAGTGCGCGCTTGACGACAACGCATTGCGCACCGCACCGGATCGCCCAGATATCGGAGGAAACACCGCCGGCCAGCGGCTCGAAGCGCACCGGTTCATCGCCCGCCAGAACCTTGCGCTGCAGCAGCGTATCGGCCACCTCGGCGACCCAGCGGCGATCGCCGTCCATGCCGCTCTGTGCGCTGTCGGCCATCGCTCAGGCCCTGGCCGTGGCGGGCACGCCGACGCGGACGACCGAGAAGCCCGGCGCCAGCGCGACATCCGCCAGGCAGCGAATCCGCGGCCCCGGATCATGGTGCAGGATTGCCTTCATGATCGGCCTCGCCGCTCAGACACAGGTCTTGTGCCGCGCGATGCAGGTCGCCAGCACGTCGTCCATCGGCTGCGTCCACCAATGGCGTGAGAATATCTCCACTTCGGCAAAACCGGCGAAGCCGCTGGCCTCGACCCAGCTTCGCACCAGCGGGATGTCGATGACGCCGTCGCCCATCATGCCGCGGTCGTTGAGCAGATCCTTGGTCGGCACCAGCCAGTCGCAGACATGGAAAGCCAGCAGGCGCTTGGCGCCGGCGCGCTCGATCTGGGCCTTGAGTTCCGGATCCCACCAGGTGTGGTAGACATCGACCGCGACGCCGATGCCGCCGTCGCCCTGTGGGTCCAGGCGATCGCAGATATCAAGCGCCTGGTGCATCGTATTCACGCAGGCCCGGTCGGCGGCATACATCGGATGCAGCGGCTCGATGGCGAGCGGCACATTCGCCTGCCGGGCGTAGTCCAGCATTTCGGCCAGGCGGTCCTCGACCATCTGCCGCGCCGCAATGATGTCCTTGCTGGGCGTGCTGCCCGGCCGGGAATACTGCGGCAGCGCCCCGACGACCAGCACCAGACAGGCCGCCCCCAGGGTGGCGGCTTCGTCGATGGCGCGGCGGTTGTCGTCCAGCGCCTCCTGCCGGCGCGGGGGATCGCTCGTCAGCATGCCGCCCCGGCAGTAGCCGGAAAGCTCCATGCCGGCATCGCGGATCGCCTTCGCCGCCTGCTTCAGGCCGACACGCTCGACCTGGTCCCGCCACGGCGACAACCCGCGAATGCCCCGCCGTTGACAGGCTTCGATGATCGCCAGCAGGTCGCCCTGCTCGCGCACGGTCATGGTGTTGATCGACAGCCATCTGTGATCTTTCGAGAAGTCGCGCATGGAGTCAGTCCGCGATCTCGGCAAGATCCACCCAGCGGCGTTCCTTCCAGCTCTGCCCGGAGGCTTCCGCAAACTGGACGCCTTCAGCGCCGGCACGGAGATTCCACGGGAATTCTCCCTCGCCGGCGAGATGCTTCAGGAACAGCTCCCACTGGATACGAAAGGCGTTCTTGTAGGGCGCCGTTTCCGGAACCATCTGCCAGTCCCGGTAAAAATCGACCGGAGCGGCAACATCCAGGCTCCAGGCGCCGCGCGGCGTGACTTCGCGACGTTGCGTCCAGCAATGCTGCAGGCCGGCGATGGCCGAACCGTTCACTCCGTCGACCTGCATGACGATGATGTCCTCGGCGCGAACCCTGACGCACCAGGAACTCATGATCTGCGCCATCGCGCCACCGGCAAGGCGCGAGATCGACATGACCGAATCGTCGGCATCGGCGCGATAGGGCTCGCCCCGTTCATCCCAGCGTTCGCGGACCAGCGTATCGGCATGACAGACGACGTCGAGCGGGCGGCCGCCGACGGCCTTCAGCATGTACGAATAGTGCGGCTGCATATCGAGGATCATGCTGCCGCCTTCCGCTTTCTTGTAGTTCCATGAGGGGCGTTGCGACGCCTGCTGATCCCCTTCGAAGACCCAATAGCAGCCTTCGATCCGCACCATGATGACCCTGCCGAAGAAGCCGGTGTCCACCAGCATGCGCAGCTTGGCCATGCCCGGTGCCCACAGCTTGTCGGCGACGACCCCATGCCTGACGCCCTTGGCCTTGGCCAGGCGATAGAGCTCCAGCGCATCCTCGAAACGCTCGGCCGTCGGCTTTTCGGTATAGACGTCCTTGCCGGCAGCGATGGCCTTCTTGAGATTGGCCACGCGCGCCTTGGTGGTGACGCTGTCGAAATAGACCGAGTAGTCGGGGTCGGAGAGCGCCGCATCGAGATCGGTCGTCCACTTTTCGATCCCGTGGGCCGCGGCGACCCTGCCGAGGCGCTCCTCGTCACGCCCGACCAGGATCGGATCGGGGACCAGGCGGGTACCGTCCCGCAGCAGCAGCCCGCCCTCCTTGCGGATGGCGGCGATCGACATCTTGAGATGCTGATTGCCTCCCATTCGGCCGGTCACGCCGTTCATGATGATTCCCAAGCGACGCTCAGGCATCAGCCCACCTCCCAGATCTGCCGTGCGATCGGCGCGACCAAGCGCGCCGGGCGATGAAAATTCCCCCGACGGATTCGCAGGTTAGCTGGCGCGAACGTTTGCGTCAACGACAGGCGGCCAGTCTCCTTGCGGCGGAATCCTGCGGCCGAGACGTGCCAGTTTGGCGTATTTACACCAACCGGTGCCGCGCAAATTCGACGCGAACGATTGCGCAAAAGTCGGCAGGCGACTAAAGATTGACGCTGTGCCGGCCGGCGCGCCGGATGGGGGCGATGGAGGACTGAAGCCAATGCGGATCGTTCGCTTTTCCGATGGCGTGGTACGCCATGGTCTGCTCGAGGATGACGGGACGATCCAGCCCCTCCTCGGTTCGCCCTTCGAGACGCTCGACACGTTTGGGCCGGCGACGCATGTCGACCGCGTGCAACTGCTTTCGCCGATCGTGCCCCGCGCGATCTACGGCGTTGGCCTGAACTACGCAAAGCACGCGCAGGAGGCGAACGCGCCCCTGCCGCAGGTGCCCATGCTGTTCATGAAGCCCACCGGCGCGGTGGTTGGCCCGGGGTCGCCGATCGTGCTTCCCAGAGAAGGCGGCATCGTCCATTTCGAGGCCGAGGTCGGCGTCGTCATCGGCCGCGCCGCTCGCCGGGTCTCGGAAGATGCAGCACTCGACTATGTGCTCGGCTACACCTGCGGCAACGATGTCAGCGAACGCGTCCTTCAGAAGAAGGAAATGGCGCAGGGCTGTCTTCTCGTCGGCAAGGGATATGACAGCTTCAACCCGCTCGGCCCGGCGATCCACACCGACCTCGATCCGACCGACATCGCCATCATCGGCCGGGTGAACGGCCAGACGCGTCAGTCCAGCAACACCAGCGATCTGGTCTATTCGATCGCCGCGCTGGTTTCCTATCTCAGTCAGGCGATGACATTGCATCCCGGCGATCTGATCATGAGCGGAACGCCCGAGGGCGTCGGCCCGATCGTGGCCGGCGATGTCGTGGAAATCGAGATTCCGGAGGTTGGCGTTTTGCGCAATCCCGTGGTGGCGGAGGCAGAATGAATGAACCGGTCACGCTCAAGGATGTCGCGAAGAAGCTGAGCCTGTCGGTTTCGACGGTTGGACGGGCTCTGTCCGACGATCCGCAGATCAGCGGGCCGACCAAGAAGCGCGTCCGTGCCGCGGCGGCCGAGCTCGGCTATGTCGCCCACTCCGCCGCCCGCGCCATGCGCCGCGGCAAGAGCACGCTGATCGGGCTGATCATTCCGGACATCCAGAACGAGTTCTACGGGACACTCGCCAAGGCGCTGACCGAGGTCTTCTCGAAGGCCGGGCTCCAGCTGGTGCTGGCCGTCACCGAGGACGATCCGGCTTCGGAAGAGAAGCAGATCCGTTCCTTGATGGAGGCAAGAGTCGCCGGACTGGTCATCACCGCTTCGGCGCACCCCACCGCCCAGGCGCTCTCGCTGCTGTCGCGGGCCCCTTGCGTTCAGCTCATTCGCCGGACCGATCATCTGACGGCGCCATGGTTCGGCATCGACGAAGAGGCCGCTCTGTTTTCCGCGACCGCCCATCTGCTGTCGCTGGGCCATCGGAAGATCGGCTATGTCGGCGTCGGCACGGCGTTTTCGACTGGGCGGCGCCGCCTGAACGGATACGAGCGCGCCTTGCACGAGGCGGGGCTCGTGCCCTCCCAGCAGTTCGTGCGTCTTGGCCCGCCCCTTGCGGATTTCGCTGCTTCGGCCTTCGAAACGCTGTGGAATGCGCCCGAACGTCCGACCGCCATCATCGCCGCGGGGGCGCGCCTGACGGTCGGCTTTCTACAGATGGCGACGGAGCGCGGCGTGCGCATTCCGGAGGATCTGTCGTTCGTCGGCTACGGCGACGCCCCCTGGTGGCGGCCGAGCCTGACCACCGTCTCGCTGCCCACGCGGGAAATTGCGCTGGCCTGCGGCGCGTTTCTGTTGCGGCGGATCCAGCCGTCTCCGGCCGATGCGTCGTTCGAGACGGCGCAGACCCGAAACCAGTCGGTCACCTTCGCCTCGTCCCTGGTCCTGGGCAGCAGCACATGTCCGCTGCCTGGGACTCTCGCCGAGCCTGCGACCGGCGCCCACGCATGACGTGACCCCGCGCCTTCCGCGTGAGTCCCGACGGGCGTGGCCCCTCCCCTGAAGGTCTCGGCGAGACGGTGCAACCGATCGTTGGCTTCAGGCCGGCGTCGGGCCCGAACTCAGACGCAGCGCACGCGGCTCCGGGCGGGACTCCAGGGCGATCGCTGCCGGCAGGCGCGTGGTCTTGCGCACCACCAGATGGGTCTCGAGAACGTAGCGCACGTCGCCCACCGCCCGGGTGCCGAGCACCTCGAGCAGCAGGGAGATGGCGACCTTGCCCGCTTCGCTCGACCGGTTGGAAACGGTGGTCAGCGGCGGATAGGTGGCCGCGCCCAGCACATCGTCGCAGCCGACCACCGCAATCGCGCCGGGCACGTCGATGCCGCGCTCGCTCAAGCCGGCAAGGATGCCCTGGGCGATGAGATCGTCGAAGGCCACCACGCCGCTTGCCCCGGACGCGAGAATGGCCGACACGCTCCGCCGTCCGGCCTCGTAGCTCGGCACCTGGGCGGCGACGATCGCCATGTCGAGCCCCAGCCGGGCGCACGCCTTCTTGACGGCGGCGCGCCGCTGCTTGTTCGACCACGACGTGCTCGGTCCGCTGACATAGACGATGTGACGGTGTCCCGCCTCGGCGAGATGGTCCACCGCCTGCGACACGCCCGAACCGCTGTCGATCAGCACGCGCGGGATGCCGCGAACATCGCGATTGATGAGGACCAGCGGCTTGGCCGCGGCATGGGCGCGGATACGCTCGTCGGAGAGGCGGGGCGAAGCCAGGACGACGCCCTCCACCTGCCCCAGCAGCCGGCTGACGAGCTTTTCCTCCTGCTTCGGGTCCTCGTCCGAGTTGCCGAGGAACACGCAGAAATCCGCCCGGTCCGCCTCGTTCTGCGCCGCCCTGATGAGCGGCGGGAAAAACGGATTGGCAACGTCGGGGACGATAAGCGCAAGGTTGCCGTACCGCCCGGTGCTGAGCGCACGCGCGCTGCGGTTCGGCACATAGCCGAGCTGCTTGGCGACCGCCTTGATCCGCTGGACGGTTTCCGGCTTGAGCAGTTCCGGTCGGCTGAAGGCGCGCGATACGCTCGACCGGTTCACCCCGGCGGCGGCGGCCACCTGGCTGATCGTCAGCGCCTTCGGCTGTTGCGACTTCATGCCCTCACCTGCCCGACAGAATTGCGGCTCCCGTAATCACGCGGGAGCCCCGAAGCTGATACCGATCTGTTGCGCGCGATCAAAGCACTTTGCACAAGGCCGGGCAACGGCTTGACATGCAACCGGTTGCACCGAATAGTCCGTTGCATAGTGACAAGAACAATGTGGCAGCCCCGCCCCTGGGAGCCGCCCAATTGGAGGTTGCGGGTGACGACTTCAGTGAGCGAACTGCCTGGCTCTCGATCCAACCGGCGGATCGGCCGGCTCCAGGTCGAAGGTCATCCCGGCCGCGCCGAAATGGCCACCGCCAGCGCGACCGCCGTGGCAAACGAGATGCGCGCCCGGCTGGCGGCGAAGCCCGAAATCCGCATGATCTTCGCCGCCGCGCCGAGCCAGGCCGATATGCTTGCGGCGCTGTGCGCCAGCAGCGGCATCGACTGGACCCGGGTCACCGCTTTCCACATGGACGAATATATCGGGCTGCCCCCCGCCGATCCGGCACGCTTCGCACGCTGGCTCGACCGGCATCTGTTCGAGCGCGTACCGTTCAAGGCCGTGCACCGCATCGTGCCCGGGCCGGATCCGACCGCCGCGGCCGAAGCCTATGCCGCCGTCCTCGCCGAAGCCCCGATCGACATCGTCTGCCTCGGCATCGGGGTCAACGGCCACATCGCCTTCAACGATCCGCCCATCGCCGATTTCAACGACCCCGTCGACGCCAAGGTGGTGCAGCTGGAAGAAGCCTGCCGTCGCCAGCAGGTGGACGACGACTGCTTTGCGACGCTCGCCGACGTGCCGCAGACGGCCATTACCCTGACGATCCCGCGCCTGCTGCGCGCCGACAAGCTGATCGCCGTCGTGCCCGGCCGCTCCAAGCGCGAGGCCGTGCGCCAGGCGCTTTACGGCCCGCTGAGCACCGCCTGCCCGGCCAGCATCCTGCGCCAGGCCGACTGCACCCTCTTCCTCGACAACGAGTCCGATCCCGATGCCTGAAACTCCGATCGACGCCCAGTCCCTGTGCACGGGCTATTTCGAGACCGTCACCGCCTTGATGCGCCGCATCCTGGAAGAGGAGAGCCGGCCGCTCGATCGCGCCGCCGACAAGCTCGCCGACCAGATCGCCGCCGACAGGCTGATCCATATCTTCGGGCCCGGTGGCCACTCCAATCTGGCCACCCAGGAAGTGTTCTTCCGCGCCGGCGGGCTGATGCACATGAGCGCCATCCTCGATGAAGGCACGCTTCTGTCCAACGGCGCCCTCCGCTCTATGGCGATCGAACGCCTGCCGGGCTATGGCAGGATCGTGATTTCCGATCGGCGCCTTGGCGAGACCGACCTGCTGATCCTTGCCAACGCCTACGGCATCAATGCCGCGCTCATCGATGCGGCGCTCGAGGCAAAGCGGCGCGGCGTGTTCGTGATCGGCTTCAGCTCGCGCGAGCACGCCAGTAACACCGCAGCGGACCACCCGGCCCGCCACCCCACCAAACAGAACCTGCACGACATCGTCGACATCGCCGTCGACACCAAGGTGCCGATCGGCGACGCTCTGGTGCAGGTGCCCGGCATGGGCGATCCCATCGCCGCGGTCTCCACCTTCGCCAACGCCTTCGCGCTCAATTCGCTGGTCATCAGGACGGTGGCCAGGCTGGTCGAGCGCGATATCGAGCCGCCGGTCTGGCGCAGCGGCAATGCACCGGGCGGCGACGAAGCCAATGCCCGCTTCATCGCCCGCTTCCGCGATCGCGTGCGGGCCCTGTGACCACGAAGCGGACCATCATCGGACGCGACCCGGCGAGCGGCGCCGGCATTGCCCTCACCATTGCCGACGGCCACATCGCGGATGTCCGCCCGGCGGCGGCACCGGACGCGCCGTTCGTGGCGCCCGGACTGGTCGACCTGCAGGTCAATGGCTATGGCGGTCTCGACCTCAACGGTCCCGACCTGTCGATCGAGCTGATTGCCGAGCTCACCGCCAGGCTCGCCGCACTGGGAACGACCACTTTCCTGCCGACCGTCATCACCGCCTCCGAAGCGGCCATCACCAGGGCCCTCGCCATCATCGCGGAGGCGCGGCGCAAGCTGCCCCGCGTCGCGGCGGCAATCCCCGCGGTCCATGTCGAAGGCCCCCATATTTCCCCTGTCGACGGTGCCCGCGGCGCCCATCCGCTCGACCAGGTCCGCCCGCCCGATGCGGACGAATTCGCCCGCTGGCAGCAAGCCTGCGACGGGCTCGTGGGCATGGTGACGCTATCGCCCGAATATGCCGAGGCGCCCGCCTATATCGCCGCGCTCGCGCGGCAAAGAATTTTGCTGTCGCTCGGCCACATGGCAGCGACGGCCGACCAGGTGCGCGCGGCCGTTGAAGCCGGCGCGCGTCTGTCGACCCATCTTGGCAATGGAGCGGCCGCCACCCTGCCCCGCCACCCCAATTTCATCTGGGCGCAACTGGCCGACGACCGGCTGACCGCCTCCTTCATTGCCGATGGCCATCACCTGCCGGCAGACACCTTCACGGCGATGCTCAGGGCCAAGGGGCTCGACCGCGCGGTGCTGGTGTCCGACAGCGTGGCGCTCGCCGGCATGCCGCCCGGCCTTTACGACCAGCCGATCGGCGGGCAGGTCGAGGTGATGGACAACGGCCGCATCTGCGTCGCCGGCACGCCCTATCTGGCCGGCGCCGGCCGGCCGCTTGCCGCCGAAGTCGGTATCGCCATGACCATGGCCGGACTGTCGCTGGCGGATGCCCTGGCGCTCGCCACGCGCAATCCGGGCCGCTTCGTCGGCGGCCGCGGCACGCTCGCTGTGGGTGCGCGCGCCGATCTCATTGCATTCCGGCAAACCGGCTCGACCGAACTGAAGATCGAGTTGGTGATCGTCGCCGGCGAAGAGGTATCGCTACCATGATGCAGGCCGGGATCGCCGTCATCGACATCACGCCGCCGGCCGGACTTTACATGGCGGGCTTCGGCGCCCGCACCGAACCGGCGACCGGAGCGCACGACCGGCTGACGGTGCGCGCCTTGGCCGTCGACGACACCGCCCTGGTGGTGGTCGACGTACTCGGCCTGCACGAGGCGACGAGCGAGCGCATCCGCACCCGCTGCTGCCTACCGGCGGACCGGGTGATCGTCACGGCGCTGCATAATCACGGCGGCCCCTGCGTCATGGGCGAGCGCGCCGGTGGCAACAACGATCCGGCCTATGTCAGGCGGCTGGAAGACGCCTGCGTGGAAGCGATCGATCGGGCGGTTGCGGCGCAGAAGCCGGCCAGCCTTACCATGGGCATGGGCCCCGATCCCGACGTCGCCCGCAACCGCCGCCACGCCAACGGCATCGTCGACCCCGCCGTGCCGGTGCTGCGCGTGCGCGACGGCGACGGCAGGCTGATGGCGGTGATGACCGCCTATGCCTGTCATCCCGTGGTGCTCAGCGCCGACAACCGGCTGTGGACGGCCGACTACCCGCATTTCGTGCGCACGACCATCGAGGCCGCCAATCCCGGGGCCGTCGCCATCTTCATCACCGGCTGCGCCGGCGATGCCAATACCGGCCACAGCGCCTATGCCTCGCAGACTCTCGCCCCCTCGGACGAACGCAGATTTGCCAGGGCCGAAAGGCTCGGCCGGCGCATCGGCGAGGCCGCGCTGGCCGCGCCGGAAGCGCCATGCGGCGAGCTCAGCGCTGCTACCGATTGCACGGTTGACCTGAAATTCGAACGCCGCGAGACCCAGCCCCTGCGCGAACTGGCAGGTCTGTGGCGCCGCGAGGCCGCCGCCGACCCGCAGCTCACGGTACTGCGTGAACACTGGGTCAGATGGGCCGAGACATGGGCCGACACGCCGCTGCCCGACCACTGGACGGGGCGGGTCTCCGTGCTCGACTGGGGCGGGGTGCCGATCGTCGCCCTGCCCGGCGAAATCTTCGCGGAAACCGGCCTGTCTATCCGCGCAGCGCTGGGCAATATCCCGGCTTTCGTCTTCTCCTATGCGGACGCCGTTCCTGCCTACATTCCCTCCGCCGGCGAGTTCCGCTACGGCGGCTACGAGGTCGATGAGGCGCACCGCTATTACGGCCTGCCGGCAAGTTTCGCACCGGGTTCGGCGGAGGCTCTGGCCGACGCTGCGATCGCTCTTGCCGGGCGCCTGAAGAACCGACGGGCATGACGCCCGCACGTGCCGGTGGCGGCGCTACGTGCGCTTGACATCGCAACCGGTTGCATGGAAGCTTTGATTGATAGTGGGTACCGAAGCGTCAAACCACGCAAGACAGGGGGAATGAAATGACGAAGGCAGAACGAAATGCCGCTTGGCACCGGCGTGCCGGCATCATGGGCGCTGCGCTCGGCGCGATCCTCGTCTCGATGCCGCTCGCCGCAAGCGCCGACGAGCTCACCGTGTGGAGCGGCTATCCGGAAATGGTGCCCTTCTACAAGCACGTCGCCGAGAGCATGAAGGCGGACTATCCGGACCTGACCGTCAATGTGCAGGCCATCCCGCTGCGCGATCACGAAAAGCGCGTGGCGCTGGGCGTGACTTCGGGCAGCGCCGGCGACGTCATCGAGCTCGCCGTCTCCACGGCGACCCGCTACATGCAGAACGATCTGCTCGCCAAGGCGCCCGACGACACCGTTGCCTATGTCGACGATCCCGCCAACTTCAACAAGTTCTTCGCCGATGCCGGCAAGCTCGACGGCACGCTCTACGGCGTCCCGCTGTTCCGCGGACAGAGCGCGCTCTTCTACAACACCGACATGTTCAAGGCGGCCGGGCTCAGCGAGCCGCCCAAGACCATGGACGAAATGACCGGCTACGCCGCCAAGCTGGCAGAGCGCGACGCCAACGGCAATCTGAAGGTGTCGGGCTGGAGCCTGCGCCTGTCGGGTGGCGGACAGGGCATCGCCGAGAAGTTCTGGATCAACATGTTCCAGTACGGCGGCAACCTGCTCGAGGAGACCGGCGGCGGCAAGTGGAAGGCCGCCTTCGCCAACGAGGCCGGCCACAAGACGCTGGCGCAGTATCTCGACGTCGTCTACGGCGACAAGGCCGACAGCGTCGCGTTTCCGGCCGATGCCGACGCCTTCGAACGTGGTCAGACCGCCATGTTCATCCGCGAGAGCTGGGTGATCAGCGACATCGCCGCCAAGGCGCCGGACCTCCACTACGCCACGACGACGCTGCCCATGGGCTCGATCGTCGCGCCGGTCGACATGTTCGTGCCCGCCAGTTCCTCCAAGGCCAAGGAAGCCTGGGCCTTCGCCAAGGCTGCGACCAGCGCCGAGAACCAGCTCTGGCTGCTCGCCAATGTCGGCTGGCTGCCCAATCGCGCCGGTCTCGACTATTCGGCGATCCTGGCCAAGACGCCGCAATTCGGCGCTTTCGTGAACTACCCGGCCGACTACAAGTTCTTCACGCTGCCCACGATCGGCCCGGCGGACGAACTGCTGACCCGCATCGCGGCCCAGCTGACCAACGCCTTCGGCAACAGCTCCCTGCAGGGCAACGACAAGGCCATCGACGAGACTCTGCAGACGGCGGCCGACGAGGCCGACGGCATCCTCAAGCGCGAAGGCCTGCTCGCCGAATAGCGCGCCTGGATTAAGATCCTGTCAGGCGGCCCCGCGCCGGGGCCGCCTGGCATCTGTCCAGGAGGCCAAGATGCTCGAACGCAAGAAGTGGCTGTTCGCCATAGCCGCCCTCCTGCCCACGCTGTCGATATTCGCGTGGGTGCGGATCTATCCCATCGGCGAGACGCTCAGGCTGAGCCTCTACAAATGGGATCTGATCTCCAAGAACAAGCCGTTCATTGGCCTCGCCAATTTCAAGGAGCTGATGGGTGACCATCTGTTCCGCGAAGCCCTGTTCAACACCACGGTCATCGCCTTCGGCATCCTCGTCATCGTGATCCCGCTCGGCATGATCATCGCCGGGCTCATTCATTACCGCGCCGGCACCCGCTTTGCCGCCTTCTTCGAAACGGCGAGCTTCATTCCCTACGTCGTCTCGCTGGTGCCGGCGGCCATGGCGTGGAAGTGGATCTTCGACGCCCGGCTCGGGCCGCTCAACGCCCTGCTCAGCGTGTTCGGCATCTCGCCGCAGGCCTGGCTGTTCGACCCGGTCCTCTCGGTCGTCTGCGTCATCATCCTGTGTTCCTGGCAGGCGCTCGGCTACGCCATCCTCATCTACATCGTCGGCTTTCGCAGCCTGCCCGTCATCGTGTTCGAGGCGGCCAAGCTGGATGGCGCCTCCGGCCCGCAAGCCTTCTGGTACATCGCCGTTCCCATGCTGAAGCCGATCACCCTTTACGTCTCGGTGGTGACGCTGGTTTCCGGCTTCAATGTCTATGCGCAGGCCTATGTGCTCGCTTCCGACGCGCAAGGGGCTCCCGGCCGCCAGGTGCGCGTGCTGGTGCTCGACATGCTCGAGAACGCCTTCCGCAACTACCGCGTCGGCTACGCCGCTTCCGAAGCGATGGTGCTTTTGGTCATCGTGCTGGTGCTGACGCTCATTCAGTTCTCGGTGCTGCGCGATAAGGGACAGAAATGACGGTGATTTCGCCCCCCGCCGGCCAGTCGGACGCCATCGTCGACCCGCGCGCCAGGCCGCAGACGCGCGCCCTCAACATCGCCATCGATGTGTTCCTGTTCGCCTTCTGCATCCTGATGCTGCTGCCGCTCGTCTTCCTCGTGTCGAACGCCTTCAAGACACCGCAGGAAATCCTCGCCTGGCCTCCGACGATCGTTCCGCAGCAGCCGATCATCGACAACTTCGTCTCGGTGCTGACCAGCACCCCGCTGCTGCGCTGGATCGGCAACAGCGTGATGTTCGCCGGCCTGTCGACCGTGGCGATCCTCACCACGTCGACGATGGCGGGCTACATCCTCGCCAAGTTCCAGTTCAAGTCGCTGCACGTGATCTTCATCGTCGTGCTCGCCACGGCGATCGTGCCGTTCGAAGTCTACATGATCCCGCTCTATTTCCAGGCGCAGAAGCTTGGCCTGCTGAACTCGACCGGCGGGCTGCTGCTCGGCTATCTGGTGATGAGCTTCGGCATCTTCCTCATCCGGCAGAACGTCATTCAGTCCATTCCGGACGAGTTGCTCGATGCCGCCCGCATCGATGGCGCCGGCGAAGTCCTGATCTTCGTGCGGATCGTGGTGCCGCTGCTCAAGGGGGCGATCAGCGCGCTCGGCGTTCTCGCCTTCTTCCAGGCGTGGACCGCGTTCGCCTGGCCGCTGATCGTGGCCACCACGCAGGAGAGCTATACGGCGGAGGTCGGGCTGGCGCTGTTCCAGACCGGCTACACGATCGATCTCGGACGGCTCAGTGCCGCCTCTTCGGTGGTGCTGATCCCGAGCATCACCCTGTTCGTTTTCCTGCGACGCAACTTCGTCAAGGGCATCGCCAGCACCGGGTTGAAGGAATGACGGCAACGGATGACGCCGGCCGTTTCGTCGCCGAGGCGCGCGCCACCTATATCGCCGCCAACGCCGCCACGTTGCGCTGGATGCTGGCGCGCCCGGCGCTCAGGGGCGCCTTCCTCGACACCAAGGTCAACAGCCTGACGCTCGCCGATTACGGACCGGCGGACGGGCGCCGCGGCCCGGATTTCACCTATGGCTGGATCCAGGGGCGCGGCCTCGAGGCCCTGGTAACCCACGCGCAGTTCTTCGCGGGGCGCGACGACCAGCTCGCCGGCGTCCTCGACGCGCGCGGCAGGACCCTGTTCGCGCGGCTGGAGGCCATGCAGCGGCAGTCCGGCCACGCCTATTTCTGCTACGACGCCGACCTTGAGCCGGTCTGGTTCGACGAGCACGAGCAGGCGCACCGGCAGACGCCGGCGCCCGATATCTACACCTATTCCGACGCCTTCTTCGCCAAGGGGCTGGTGGCGGCATCGGCGCGCTACGCTCCCGAGCGCCTGCCGTCGCATCTCGATTACCTCGCGCGGGTGATCGGCGCCATCGAAGACGGGCGCTTCCAGATGGACGAGAAGCGGCCCCTGTCCGGCGCGACAAGTGCCGCGCAACCGGCCGACTTCGGCCCGCGCATGATCCTGCTCGGCGCCGCCGGATTGCTGGCCCGCATCGGGCAGAAGCAGAAGGCCGGCTTCGCCGAGGACTTCATCGATCACGTTCTCGACCGCCACCACGATCCGCAAACCGACCTGCTGGCCAATGTGCCCGGCGAGGACGCCTGCAATGTCGGCCATGCCATCGAGTTCGTCGGCTTCGCGCTGGACCATCTCGGACAGGATGCGGATGCGGACCGCATCGCCCGGCTTGAACGCATCCTGCTCGCCTCGTTCCGGCACGGCTTCGTCCGCCCCGGCATCACGGTGTCGGTCTCCATAGCGTCGGGCGAGGCCCTCAGCCCCTATTGCCCGTGGTGGTCGCTGCCCGAGACCATCCGCAGCGCCGCGCTCTGCCGCGCCCTCACCGGCACGGATGACACGCTGGCGATCTGGCGGACCGCGCACGAGGCCTTCTTCCGGCTCTATTGGCGCGGGTCGCCGCCCATCGCCTACCAGACGCTGACCCGGTCCGGGCCCGTCGACTATGTGCCGGCCACGCCCGACCTCGACCCCGGCTATCACACCGGTCTCAGCCTTCTGGCCGCGATCGAGAGCACGGCCCATCGCTGAGGTCGTGACGGCGACGTTCGTGGGTGAGCGTCGGGGCTCGCCCCCATAGGGGGCGCGCCTTCTTGAGCGCCTCTAGAGCATGATCGCCCTGTTCAGGACCAAGGGTCGCTCGTTGGGTGCAACCACTTCGAGTTCTATGACGACTTTGCCACCGCGACGTCGAAATCGCCGCCCTAGTTGATGCCGCCGCCCTCGTTAGCGGTTCCGTTGCCTCCGCCATCCCCGACGCCGACCCCGCAATTGCCGCCGCAGGCGTTGTCGCCGCTTGACGCTGGCGGAGTGGGTGGCGGTGGGCCGGCACCGGGCGCGGGCACGTCCGGTAACGACAGTGGTGGTGGCACCGTGGGAGCAGACACCCCTGGCGGCGCCGGCGGCAGCGTCGGATTTGTGGCTGGCCTCGGCTCAGGCACATTCGGAGCGGGGTCGCTGCCCCGCCGCGCACCTGGGTCGAGGTTGTAGATCTCGCAGCCACGCGAGGCCACACGGAATCCACTGGCAAGTCCGTGCTGGCGGAAGGCAAAAGGCACCTGCCGTGCGACCAGGTCCGTGCGCTTGTACACGTCTTTCACCCAGTTGAAACCGGCACGGGGATCGACCTGGACCACGCTGCAGGCGCCGGAGACCACAGTGCAGTGACGCCGCGGCTTCTCCTTGTCGCAAAGGCGCACCGAGTGTCAACGCCAGAGCAAAATCCGGCCATTGGGCGGCGCAAAAGTCGGCCACTTTGGCGATGTGAGTAGCGGTTCCCCGTCGGGGTCATTCCACAGATGACTGGATTATTCGGCAGCGTTTTTGCGGGAACGGCTTTGGCTGAGACGGTAGCTTTCGCCGTTCATCTCGAGGATGTTGACGTGGTGGGTCAGCCTGTCGAGGAGCGCGCCGGTGAGGCGCTCGGATCCGAAGATCTCGGTCCATTCGTCGAAGGGCAGGTTGCTGGTGATCAGCATCGCTCCTTGCTCATAGCGCTGCGAGATCGTCTCGAAGAGCAATTCAGCGCCGGTCTTTGAGAGCGGCACGAAGCCGAGTTCATCGATGATCAGCAGCTTGTGCCTGACGAGTTGCTTCTGGAGCCGCAGAAGCCGCCGCTCGTCACGGGCTTCCATCAATTCGTGGACGAGGGCTGCGGCGGTGGTGAAGCCGACAGCGAGCCCTTTCTGGCAAGCGGCCAGGCCGAGCCCGAGGGCGATGTGGGTCTTGCCGGTCCCTGAGGGACCAAGGGCGATGACGTTCTCGCGCCGCTCGATCCACTCACACCGCGCCATCTCGAGCACCCGCATCTTGTTCAGCGACGGGATCGCCTTGAAGTCAAAGCTGTCGATGCTTTTGACCGCCGGGAACCGGGCCGCCTTGATCCGCCGCTCGATCATCCGCCGTTCGCGATCGATCAGCTCCAGCTCGACCAGCCGGGCAAGGAACTGCACGTGATCCAGCCCCTCGGCCGCGCATTGCCGGGCGAGTTTGCTGTATTCCCTCAGGAAGGTCGGCAGCTTCAGCGTCTTGAGGTGATGGTCGAGAAGAAGTTGCGGCGCCTTGCTCATGACGCGCCACCTGCCATCAGGCACATGTAGCTGGCCGCCGAGGTGGCGGCGACAGTGGCCCGGGGCAGATAGGGATAAACGTCAAGGTCAAGCCTGGGTGGCCGCTTCTCAACCTGACACAGGACCAGATGCTTCACCGCATCGAAGCCGATCGCACCCATGCGCAGCGCATTCTTGATCGCGACATGCAGGTCGTCGAGATCGAAGTTCTCCAGCAGCCGAAGGACCTGCACATACTCCCGGCGGCCCGCCTTGATCATCCGGGCCTCCATCAGCCGGCGCAGCGTCTGGAACTCGGGCGGCAGGTCCCATTCCGCCAGCGGTGCTGCTTGATCGAGCGCGTTGATCTTCTTCTCCAGCAGAGACAGGTAATGCACCGGGTCGAAGACCATGTCCTCGCGCTCATAGCAGCGCGGATGGCGGGCAATGATCTCTCCACCACAGCCGATGACGACCCGATCGACATAACCGCGCACCCAGACATCGCGGTGACCATAGGCAACGGGCACGGAGTAGTCGTTGGTCTTGTAGCGCACCAGCGCCTGGGAACTGACCCGCCCGGTTGCCTGGTCGCAGGCATCGAAGGGGGCGGCCGGAAGTTCGGCCATGGCTTCGAGATCGCGCACGAGGCGCTGTCCGATCGTCTCCGCATGACCACGCAGGATGTCGGCCTGGCGCTTGCGGCATTGCTCTTCAAGCCAGAGATTGAACGCATCCCACGTCGGGAAGCTCGGGATAGGCACCATGAAGTTGCGCCGCGCATAACCGACCAGCCCTTCGACGCCTCCCTTGTCATTGCCCTTGCCGGGACGGCCATAGCGGTCGCGGATCAGGTAATGCGACAGGAACCCGTTGAACAGCCGGGCCCGTTTGCGTGTCCCGTCCGGCAGGATGCGGGCCACCAGGCATTTGTCGTTGTCGTAGAGAACAGACACCGGCACCCGCCCGAAGAAGGCAAAGGCGTGAACGTGGCCGTCGACCCAGGCTTCCGATGTCGCTGCCGGATAGGCCCGGATGTAACAGGCATCGCTGTGCGGCAGATCGAACGCAAAGAAGTGCGCCTTCTGTTCGACCCCACCGATGACCACCAGCGCTTCGCCAAAGTCAGCCTGGGCATGCCCGGGCTGATGGGCCAGCGGCACGAACATCTCCCGGCCACGCCGCTCATGCTCGCGAACGTAATCCTTGATGATCGTATAGCCGCCGGTAAATCCGTGCTCCTCCCGCAGCCGCTCGAGCACCCGTTTGGCCGTGTGACGCTGTTTGCGGTTCCGACCCTGATCCTCGCGCAGCCACTGGTCGATGATCTCGGTGAACCCGTCCAGCTTCGGACGCCTGATCGGTGCCGTTCGCCGATACCCCGGCGGAACCGAAAAGCTCAGGATCTTCTTCACGCTGTCGCGCGAAATCCCAAAATAGCGCGATGCCGCGCGCTCGCTCATGCCGTCCCGACAGGCGAGCCGGACCTTCCGATACAAATCCACGGTGAAAATATCCCCGCCCTCCCTGTCGCCAGAAAGGGCCAAAGTGGACGACTTTTACGCCGCCCGCAGCGGGATCATCCCGCCGCTACCCGTGGAAGACTTTTG